>NZ_PNRF01000001.1:93532-145637 GCF_002879615.1 Billgrantia endophytica | reverse complement strand
GCGGCTCCCTGCTCGCCGCCAGCCTGCTGCTCGCCGGCACCGCCCACGGCGCCAACCTGCCCAGCGGCGGCGAGATCGTCCACGGCAGCGGCACGATCTCCACCCCCGGCGCCCAGCACCTGCGCGTCGCCCAGGCCAGCGACAAGCTGATCGCCAACTGGGACAGCTTCGACATCGGCGAGGGCCACCGCGTCTCCTTCGACCAGCCCGGCAGCGCCTCGGTGGCCCTCAACCGCGTACTCGGCAGCGATGCCTCGCGGATCATGGGCCAGCTCGACGCCAACGGCCAGGTGTTCCTGGTCAACCCCAACGGCGTGCTGTTCGGTCCCAACGCCCGAGTCGACACCGCCGGCCTGGTGGCGTCCACCCTGGATATCCGCGACGAGGACTTCCTCAACGGCCACTACCGCTTCCAGGCTGATGCCGATGGCAACGCCGCCGAGGTATTGAATCAGGGCACCATCACCGCCCACGACGGCGGCGCCGTGGCGCTGCTCGGTGGCCGGGTCAGCAACGAGGGGGTGATTCAGGCCCAGCTCGGCAGCGTGGCCCTGGCCGCCGGTGACGCCATGACGCTGGACTTCGCCGGCGACGGCCTGCTCAGTGTCGAGATCGACCAGCCGGCCCTGGACGCGCTGGTCGAGAACCGCCAGTTGATCCAGGCCGACGGTGGTCGTGTACTGCTCACCGCCAGCGCCGCCGACAGCCTGCTCAACAACGTCGTCAACCAGCAAGGCATCGTGCGCGCCCGCAGCCTGGAAACCCGCAATGGCCAGATCGTGCTCGAAGGCGGCGACAGCGGCCGCGTCCAGATCGCCGGCAGCCTCGACGCGGGCAGCGATACCGGCAGCGGCGGCGGCATCCAGGTCAGCGGCGAACATATCGCCCTGAGCGGCGCCACCCTGGACGTTTCCGGCGCCACGGGCGGTGGCAGCATCGAGATCGGCGGCGGTTACCGTGGCGGCGGCGACCTGCCCCACGCCCGCAGCGCCACGGTGGACGCCACCAGCACCCTCAGCGCCGATGCCACGCACCACGGCGACGGCGGCAGCATCGTCGTCTGGTCCGACGGCGAGACTATCGCCCAGGGCGGTTTCTCCGCCAAAGGGGGTACCCAGGGCGGCAACGGCGGCCTGGTCGAGACCTCCGGCAAGACGGTGAGGATCGGCGACAGCGCCACCATCTCCACCCGCGCCGAGCACGGCGAGAACGGTACCTGGCTGATCGATCCGATGGACTTCACCATCGGCGCCGGCGGCGACCTGCGGGGTAGCTTCATCAGCAATTATCTGGCCACCGAGGGCGATTTCGAGGTGCTGTCCACCGACGGCGACATCGTCGTCAATGACGACATCAGTTGGTACCGGAACACCCTGACCCTGACCTCCGCCCGGAACATTCTGGTCAATGGCGTATTGACCGCCACCGACGAAGCCAGCCTGGTCGCCACCTACGGCGAGGGCACCAATACCAGTGGATTCTACGAGGCCGCGCCTTTTGGTCTCTATACCGCCCAGGGCGCCACCGGGGAGTTCTCCGGCAAGGTCGATTTCAGTGGTAACGGTACCGTTCATATGGGAACGGCGACCGACATGAAGCAATACCATGTCATCACCAGCGCGGCGGATTTCGATCTGATGCGCAACGACCTGAACAATCCGGATGCTCGCTACGTATTGGGAAGCGATATCGACTTTTCCGGGTTGGCGGCGTTCGACCCGATTGGAACCGGAGCAGGGCTGACCGTCCGCTTCCAGGGAGATTTCAATGGCCTGGGCCATGTTCTGGAGAACGTCAATTTCTCACAGAACGGCGTGTTCGGATATACCTATGGCAGTGACATCAGCAATATCGGCATCAGGAACGGCAACCTGACGGCAACCGGTTCGGGGATACGCTTTCATGGAACACTGCTTGCGGGCCAGATAAGTGACACGCGTCTGGTCAATGCCTTCGCAACGGGAGATGTCGCCATACGAACTGCATCGGCAATAGCCAGTGGCGGCCTCGTTGGCGAAGCCAACACATCTTCACTCATTGCTGCCAGCTATGCCGACGTTGACATCACCAATGATTCTGGAATCGCGGTTGGCGGGCTGGTCGGTCAGAATGGTGCCGGATCGTTGGTGATAAACAGCCATGCCATGGGCGATATATCCGGCACCGCCGCTTTTGTCCCCATCAACATGGGCGGCTTCGTCGGTCGCAACGTAGGGACGATCACCCAGTCATATGCCACCGGGTCGGTGGGCGACGAGGGCGCCTGGGCAACGGCTGGCGGGTTTGCAGGTTTGAACAGGGCGGGAGGGCAGATCGACACCGCCTATGCCACGGGAGATGTGACGGGGCAAACCGCTGGTGGATTCGTGGGCAACAACGAGTTGGGCGAACTGAGCAATGCCTATGCCACGGGGAATGTCACGGGTTCTGATTTCAATGCACAGAATCTGGCACGGGTCGGGGGGTTCGCCGGGACCAATGCGGCGACGATACACGACGCCTACGCCACCGGCAGCGTTCAGGGCACCGATTCGGGAACGGCCCAAGGCTTCGTCGGCGTCGTGTCGGGGGGAGCGATCAGCAATGCCTACTGGCAGGACAACAACGGCCTGAGCGACAGCCAGGCCGTCAAGCTGAGCGAAGCCGAGGCCAGGGACCTGACGAACTACGCAGGCTTCGACAGTGCCTATTGGGCCTCCTCCAGCGATGGACGTCCCCTTCTACGGATGATGCTGGTGTACGTGCGCCGTACCGCCTCGCTGGAGTATGGCGACGACGATATTCTCGGCAAGCTGGTCTTCTCGGGGTTGCAGTGGGGCGATACGGCGGCGGCGTTCCATAGCGACGCTATCGATGCGGCGCTGCTGTCTCCCTATGCGCGCCTCAATGCGGGGGTGCATTCGGCATCGCGGGTTCTCGCGTCGCCCGCCTACTCGACCCTTCTGGGACACATCGCCGTCGATCCAAAGGTGGTGACGGTCACCGGGGCCAGTGTCGAGGACAAGGTATACGACGGCACGCTCGATGCCATCGTGATCGGCGGCGAGATCGATGGCATCGTCGGAGAGGAGGTGTCGGCCATCTTCCGCTCCGCGAGCTTCGCCCACAGGAACGTGGGCCAGGGCATCGAAGTCGAGTTCGATTATGCGTTCGCCTATGGCGACCAGGAAACCCGCAACTATGTGGCCTCCAGCAGCGGTACGGCGACGGGGAACATCACCCCGAAGACGCTGACGGTGGATTACACCATCGCCGATAAGGTCTACGACGGCGGTGTCGAGGCCTCGGTCGCGGACTGGGAACTCGATGGCGTCGTCTCCGGCGACCTGGTGACCATCGCGCACACCTCGGCCACATTCGCCGACCGCAACGTAGGCCAGGACATCCTGGTGACGGTGGAAGGCGTATTGGGCGGCGGTGACAGCGGTAACTACCTGCTTTCCACCGCGACGGCGAATGGCGACATCGTGCCGGCGGCGCTCCACCTGAGCGGCTCGCTCGCCCATGGCAGCGACATGATCTCGTCCGCCGACCTGGTGGTCACCAATCTCGCCGACGGCGATTCGATCGCGCTCGGCGGCTCGGTCGCGCTGCCAGCGGGAGAGCCGGGCCTGCGCACGCTCACCGACCTGTTGGGGCTGAGCCTGGAGCAGAGCGGCGCCAACTACACCCTGGATGGCGCGACCGGCACCGTGCTCGTCCACGCCCCCGGCGCCAGCGCCGGTAGTGGCCCTCAAGGTGGCACGGTAGTCAGCGGTGTGGCCAGCATCAGCCAGACAGGGACGGTGACCAGCATCCATCAAGCATCCGACAAGGCCATCATCGACTGGCAATCCTTCTCGGTTCCCGAATCGATGCTGGTGAACTTCGACCAACCCAACGCCGCCGCCATCACCCTCAACCGGGTCATCGGCAACGAGACCAGCATCATCGAAGGGGCCATCACGGCCAATGGCAAGGTCTTCATTCTCAATGCCAACGGCGTGCTGTTCGGCGCGCGCTCCCAGGTGAACGTCGCCGGGCTGGTCGCCAGCAGCCTGAATCTCACGAATGAGGATTTCGACAACGGCCACCATGTCTTCGTGGCCGAAGGTGGCGATTCGGCGGTCATCAACGAAGGCGATATCGTCATCGTCGATGGGGGCCATGCCGCCCTCATCGGTGGCAATGCGGCCAGCAGTGGCAACATCGTCGCATCGGGTGGAACGATCGTTCTCGCCGCCGGGGAAGGTGCTTCTCTAACGGTCGATGGCGGCCTGAGCAATCTCGCGCGGGGTAGTTCCCAAGGCAGCGTGGCGGCGGCGGGCACGTTCGACGTATCGTCCAGTGATGCGCCTGGTGGCCAGATAACCTTTGCCGGTGAGGTCGTACGCGTTGCCGATGCCACCCTCATCGATGCCAGCGGGCCATCCGGCGACAATGGCTCCTGGCGCGTCGCGGCCGCCGCCATCGAGGTCGGCGGCAATGGCAGCATGAGTGGTGAAACGCTTTCGAGCGCTCTTGCGAAAGCCAACGTGCGGTTGGAGTCGCTGGAACACGACATCGATATCGACGATAAAATCGACTGGTCTTCGAACACCCTTGCCTTCCACACCCCGGGAAGTATCAACGTGGGCGAGGAACTCACGGTGACGGGAGCCGGAAGCCTTACCCTGTCGCATGGCAGGAGTTTCGAAACGCTAAACCAGTACGACAACGCAGCCGACCTCATCATCGATCCGCAATTCGAGATCAATTTCAATGGCGTCAAGATGTCGTTCGGGAAGGACGAGGCCGGCAACAACGACGATAGCTTCAAGGGCAAGATCAACTTCGACAGCACAGGCAAGGTGCTGATGGGCGAAGGCAACGATCTGATCGAGTACCGGGTCATCAACACTGCGCAGGAACTCGATTCACTCCGAAACGAGTTGACGATTACCTACGAAGCCGATTATGGGGAGACCGCTTACGACTCGCGTCTTAACTCTTCGAAGCAATGCAATTATCCCGAGGGTTGTCTCGAAAAATCATTAGGCGGCTACTATGTACTAGGCAGCGATATCGACCTCGGACCGCTGGGCAACTGGGAAACCATAGATGGGACGTTGACCGGGGCCCTGGACGGATTCGGTCATATGATATCGAACCTTACGTCCGACACTGGCGGTTTGTTCGAGCGCATCCTCGGCGGCGGACAGACCGGCTGGGAAGACCAGGCGACCAATCCCGGCGGTACCCTGGCGGGCAACCGGATGCTGGGGCGGGCAAGGGTAAGCAATCTGGGGCTGGTCGACGCCGCCATCGATGTCGCCGAACAGAGGGTATTGGAGATAGGGGTCCTGGCGGGCCGGGTTTCATCGCTTTACAACGTTTTCACCACTGGAACCATTTCCGCACGGCAGACCACACCCTTCAGAGACGATGACCTGATCAATCGCAACTCGGGGAGTGTCGGTGGCATGGCTGGCGCCATTACCGGCTATGTGGACAACAGCTATTCCAGAGTGGATATCGTTACGGAAGGCTATACAAGGGTGGGCGGCTTTACCGGAGAACTCTCCGCCGACGTGCAGAACAGCTATGCGACCGGGAACGTATCGGCCACCAATGAGTCTGGCGTCGCCTCGGGCGTCTCCGCAGGCGGATTCGCCGGCACCTTGAACATTGGAGACGTCAAGAACAGTTACGCCACCGGCAACGTCACCGGCACCCATTATGTCGGCGGATTCCTGGGCGCCCTGGTGAACGCGGGGATCAGCGGGCATGTCTACGACAGCTATGCGACCGGCGATGTTCACCTGCTCGATGGCAGTCTTGGCGGTGCCTATGCGTCGCTGGACAATCTGTACGGTCATGCCGTAGGTGCCGGTGGTTTCATCGGCAGCAACGGCGGGGTGGTCGCCCGCTCGCATTCCAGTGGCCGGGTGACATCGGAATCCGGGAGAACGGAACTTCTGGGCGGATTCTCCGGTTATACGGCGTACTGGGAGGGGGTGTTCTCGGTCAACAACTACTGGAACCAGGAAACCAGCGGGCTGGTCACCGAGGGCAGGGGCAGTGGCGTCATCCCGGACCACAGCGGCCACCATGGCGGCGGCGGTGGCACGCCCATCGCCGATGCCCTGGGGCTGACGCCAGCGCAACTGCACCACGGCGCGCATGGCCTGACGGCGGCCGAGTTCGAGCATGTCGATGACCTGACCAGCGGAAGCAAGGATCTGGACACCGTCAGAGAAGAGATTGCGAATATGGGCGATGGGGACGCACCCGGTACGGGCGACGGCAGCGGCCCCGGTACGAGCGGTGGCGGCAGCGATCCTGGCACGGGTGGTGGCAGCACTCCCGTCAGCCCAGCCAACCCCACCACCCCGATAGGGGACGGCGGCACCATCGCCGACGGCGGCCTGGATGGCCGCATGCAGGTTTCGCTGACCACCGCCACCCAGGCCGCCCGGCAGCTCACGCCGCCCGCCACCGGCGTGCAACGCGGCTTCGAGGGCAACAGCACCCAGGCGCTGGGCCTGCTCAACGCCAGAATCGATGCCGATGGCGGCAGCACCGACGACACCACTCCCGCCAGCTTCTCGGCCAATATCCAGCAAATCGAGGTGGATGGCGTGATCTACGACCTGGAGATCGACGACTGCGAGGGGCCGGACTGCGAGGAGCAGGAACTGTAACAGCCGAGGACGCGGCGGCGAGCCGAGGGCGCGCCGCCCGGAACGAACGATCAGGGGGAAACGACAATGAGCATGGAATGGTTAGGGGCGGCGGTCGAATACGGCATCATCGGTCTTCTGGCGCTTCTAAACGTGGTCGCGGTGGCGGTGTTCTTCGAACGGGCGGCGTTCTACCGCAAGCTCGACCTCAGCGAACTACGGGATATCAAGGAACTGGAGCTGCTGCTGACGAGGCGCCTGACAATCGTCGCCTCGATCGCCAGCAACGCGCCTTACCTGGGACTGCTGGGTACGGTGATGGGCATCATGCTGACGTTCTACCAGATGGGACTCGACGCCGCGATGGATACCGGGCAGATCATGACCGGCCTGGCCCTGGCGTTGAAGGCGACGGCGGCCGGCCTGCTGGTGGCGCTGATCGCGGTGGTGCTCTACAACGCCCTGCTGCGCAAGGCCAAGGTCATCAGCCTCGAATGGGAGATCGAGAATGGACGAAAAGCCCTTTGAAAGCATGAACGTGATCCCCCTCGTGGACATCATGCTGGTGCTGCTGGTGATCGTTCTGACCACCTCGAGCTTCATCGCCACCGGCAGGATTCCGATCGACCTGCCGCAGGTGTCGGACAGCGTGGCCGAGGAGGCGCACCAGGCACAGCTCATCGAGCTGGACATGGCGGGGGAGATCCACTTCAACGGCACCCCCTCCACCGCCGAGAGCCTCGCCGTCGAACTGGAGACGTTCGATCGTGAGACGCCGTTCCTCGTCCGCGCCGACCGTGAGATCGCCTTGCAGAGCTTCATCGACGTGGTCGATCTATTGAAGCGACTCGACTTCACCCAGGTCGCCGTACAGACCGAAACCCGTCATTAGAAAGGAAAAGACCATGGCTCCCTCGAAGCTCGGCCCATGGCCCCTGTCCATGACGGCGGGCCTGTATCTGGCGCCGGACGAGCACGGGAAGGCTCGGGTATCGGATGCCCCTGGAAGCCTCGGGCTGTCCCGTGCCATCGTTCTGTCCCTGGCCCTGCATGCCGGGCTGGCCGCGCCGTTCCTGCTGCTCGACCCATTCGGGGCCGAGCCGGAAGAGCGGGACACGCTGCTGCTGGAAGTCTATGGCATGATCGCCGAACGGCAGATGGATGAGAGAGTGTTGGGCGAGCAGCAACCCGATGCCAGCGCAGCCGCGCAACAGGCCGTCGAAGCGCGGCAAGCCGTCGCCGAAGTGACGCCGCAGGAAGCCGTCGAGCCGCCGCAGGAGGTCGTCGAGCCACCACAGGAGGTCATCGAACCACCGCAAGAGGTCGTCGAGCCACCGCCGGAGGTCGCCGAAACCCCTCGGGAAGTCGCCGAGCCACCGCCGCCGGTCGAGCAAACCCAGGACAGCGGGCCGGTGATCGTGGAGGAGGAAGCACCATCGCCGCCACCCCCGCGACAGGAGGAGGTCAGGGAGCCACCGGCTCAGCCGGCACCGCAGGCCCAGCCGACGCCACCGGCCCAGGCGGCACCTTCGGCCCAGCCGGCTCCGCCAGCCCAGCCGACTCCGCCGGTTCAGTCGGCCGCCAACGCCGACGCCAGATCGGGGACCGAGCTTCAGCAGCTACAGCAGACCATCAGCCACGAGGAGCAGGAGGCGAACCTGCTTCGGGAGTATCTACGCAACCTGCGGCGGACGGTGCAGGACAACCTCACCTACCCCGCCGAGGCCCGGCGGGCCGGGGTCGAGGGAGTTCCGATCGTCAGTTTCAGTATCACCGAGAGCGGGGACATCCAGCCTGGGACGCTGCGGGTGACCAGGAGCAGCGGCCATCGGGCCCTGGACGAGAGCGCCCTGGCGGCGGCCGCCGCCAGCGTGCCGTTCGAGCGGCCACGCAGGCCGATGATGGAGGTGTCCATCGCGGTTTCTTTTGTCAGGGATTAGGAAAATGCTGAATAAATGTCTACGCGAATCATCGCTGCGCCACAGTGATTTGTGAAGCGACCCACCGGCGGACATGACAATTGTCGGAATTGCGACATATCCCTCACGCCACCATCCCCGTATCCACCACCTCAGCCGTATGCGGCCCACAAGAAGTCGGCACGTTCGCATGGCGAATCGTGCCACTAACTTGATGTCGGACAGGGTTTGTTCCTTGAACTGGATGCATCCTCCTAGTCTGGCACAAGCGTTGCGTGGCATGCGCGACAGGCACGCCGATGGCGGCCTACGGACAATGGGAGACGAAGCCGATGAGTTTCAACAACGACGAAAACGCGACAATCGATCGCTATGTCACGTTCAAGGGTATCGATTGTGACGGTAACGCCGCCCGAATCATGGCCATCATCGAAAAACATGCCGCTGACCCACGCTACGCATCCCCCTTCTGGGACTACTTTCTGAACAAACGGCATCCGAAATCCGGCCCCAAGCCGGACGACCTGTTCCTGATTCACACCAACATCAACCAGATCTACGAGTTCTTCGAGGAGTGCGAAGATGCCGAGGCACTCAATATGTTGACCTGGTTGGAAGAAAACTGCTGCTAGCGGCATCTTTCGATTCGAGCCGGACCACCTTGAAATTCCATGCCCTGGCGGCACGCTGGCCACGCCCATGGCACTTGGCTCTCTCAATGGAAACGATGCGCTTTTCCTTGGGTCAATGTCGATGATGGCCGGACGGCTCGGCCGCATGGTGGTGATGGCCGGACGGCTCGGCCGCCGGCTCCACGGCCAGCACCGCATCGAGAGCGGCATCGCTTGGCGTGACACCGAAGAAACGCGTGTAGAAGTCGCGGGGCGCACCGCGCTCATCGAAGGACATGCGCTCCGGGTAAAGCTCGCTGGCGAGCCACCGGATGCCCAGTGCGCGCATGAAAGATGGCGGCCGATCCAGCCAGTTGAGCGGGCGGCGTGGCACCAATAGCACATTACCGTCGCGCACCGCGCGTACGTTGCGCCAGGCACCGGGGCCATCGGCGCCATTGAGACGGGCGAAAAACCCCGGCTCCTGAACCACCATCACCTCGGGGTCATAGGCCAGCACCTGTTCCAGACTCACCAGTTCCATACCGACGTACGAACTCTGCTGGCAGCGATGCACATTGTAGCCACCGGCAAGTTCGATCGGCTCGACGTGGAAGGAAGTGTGACACTCGGTGGCCAGGCCATCCATGCCCTGGGCGTAGTACACCCGCTTACGCTGCGCCTCCGGAATGTCACCGACCGCGGCACTCACCGTGTCCAGCGCACGATTCACCTCGGCGGCCAGTTCTCCGGCGCGCGCCTCGTAACCGATCAGGCTACCGACGAACTCGAACGCCGCCGGCCAGTCGGCAAGGGTATCGATATTCACGAACAGCACCGGCACGCCGGCACGCTCGAACAGCCTGATGGTTTCGTCGACGCTGGCCTGAGGCACGGAGCCACCCCAGGAGATGGCCACATCCGGACGCAGTTCGAGCACGGTTTCAGCCTGCAGCCGCCGGCCATGGCCGAGCATCGCACCGACCAGCGGCAGTTCGGTCAGGTGCGGATCGACGAAGTGCTCGTCGCCGGGTTGGAATGGCAGGTTCAGGCCGATGACGTGCCGCGGCGACAGCGCGTAGAGCAACGCGGTGATCGGCGGTGCGACACCGAGCACGCGCTCGATGCGCTCGGGTACCTGCACCGTGCGCCCGAGCATATCGGTCACTTCCCGCGCCATGGCCTGCTGAGCGGTGAACGTCAGCGTCAGGCCGATCCAGGCGACGGCCAGGGTGGACCAGCGCCGCGACCGGCGAACGCTGGACGGCAAGGGGCGAGATACCCCGTCGGGGATGCGACACCATGGCGAGAATGCGACACCATGGCGAGTACAGCGAATGAGTGAGAAAAGCATGTTGCCTCCTGCGCACGAAAGCGGAGATCCTCTGAGTGGCAAGGGTCATTGCAATATGCATACCAATATATAGCGAAACGGAGCAGCGACACCCAATCCGGTGAAACATCGCCATTCATGCAGCCCCACTGTCAGCCAATCCCACTGCTTCGACGACATCTTCCCACTCCAGCAACAATGTTTCGTTATCTACATTGCTATATAAAAATGTAAGATCTTCGACAAGCGAATGTCGGATTCCTGTCCCGATGATGGAGCGATTTGCGACCGCTACCCTCGCCGTGACCAGCACGGGCGGCTTTTTCGGAGACATCGCCGGCATTTGGCAGGCTATATGCAATTCAAATGGCGACCGGCCCATCTCGAATGCCGGACCACCCGCGACACGAGGACCGCTCGCCATGACCCGAGGATTCATCCTCCCCACCGTCCCCCACGAATGCCTGAATCTCGCCATGCCCCTCGCCCCGGCGTCATACCCGCTCTCCAGGGCGCGCCGATGACCCGGCCCCTCGCCCGACCGGTGCCTCCAAGCGTGGCCGACACACCGCGCCGTGGCACGCTCACCTTGCTACCGATGCTCGTCCTACTGCTCGTTGCCACCGCTCTGGTTGCCCTTGGCTCGGGGCGCTATCCGCTGAGCGCCGCGGATGTCCTGCGCTTTTTCGCCAGTGCCGCCGGCTGGCCGCTGCTCGACCCCGAGCGCTACGACCTGCTCTATAACCTGCTGGTGGAAATCCGCCTGCCACGGGTACTCGCCGCGATCCTGGTGGGCGCCGCCCTGGCGGTGTCCGGCGCCGCCTTCCAGGGCGTGTTCCGCAATCCGCTGGTTTCACCCAACCTGCTCGGCGTGCTCTCCGGCGCGGCCTTCGGGGCGGCGGCCGGCATGCTGTTCGGTGGCAGCTGGCTGCTGGTGCAGGCCAGTGCCTTCGGCTGCGGCCTGATCGCGGTGGCGGTGGCCCTGATGATCGCGCGCGCCTTCGGTCAAGGCTCGCTGGTCATGCTGGTGCTCGGTGGCATCATTTCCGGCGCGCTGTTCGCCGCCCTGCTGTCGGTGATCAAGTATGTCGCCGACCCCTACAACGAATTACCGGCCATCGTCATCTGGCTGATGGGCAGCCTGGCCTCGGTGGATATCCGCGATGCCTTGTGGGTGTCGATCCCGATGGGTGGAGCGATCGTCGCGCTGTGCGCCGCCGGACGCTGGCTGGACGCCCTGGCAATGGGTGACGACGAGGCGCGCAGCCTTGGGGTACCGGTCACGGCGGTGCGTTACGTGGTGATCGGCTGCGCCACCCTGCTCGGCGCTCTGACCGTCTCGCTGGCCGGCATGATCGGTTGGGTCGGCCTGATCGTGCCACACGTCGCCAGGCTGCTGTGCGGCCCCGGCCACGCCCTGCTGCTGCCCGCCTCGGCGCTGCTCGGGGCAAGCTTCCTGCTCGCCGCCGACCTGCTGGCGCGTGCTCTGACCGACAGCGAGATACCCATCGGCATCGTCACCGAACTGCTCGGTATCCCGGTGTTCCTGCTGGTATTGCGCCGCGCGCGCAAGGGCTGGAGCTGATGGCGGCACAGCGGGGCGCCCTGCGCGCCAGCCGGCTGCTGTTCCGCCGCGCCCAGCGCAAGGTGCTCGATGGTGTCGACCTGACCCTGGCGCCTGGCGACATCCTCGCCCTACTCGGAGCCAACGGCGCCGGCAAGACCACGCTGCTGCGCTGTCTGCTCGGCCTGCTGCGACCCCACGCCGGCGGCATCAGCCTGGACGACGTGCCGCTCGCCACGTTGTCGCGGCGCGCCCTGGCCCGGCGCATCGCCTACGTGCCCCAGGTTCATGCCGCGCCTTTCCCCTACAGCGTGCGCGAAGTCGTCGGCCTGGGACGTCTGCCACACCACGGCCCTTTCGCCGCGCCGAGCGAGGCCGACCGCGCGGCGGTAGAGGCGGCGATCGACCAGCTCGGTATCGGTGCCCTGGCCAAGCGGCCCTATACCGAACTCTCCGGCGGTGAACGTCAACTCACGCTGATCGCCCGCGCCCTGGCCCAGGGAGCGCGCCTGCTGATCATGGACGAGCCGGTGAGCGGCCTCGATTTCGGCCATCAGATGCGTCTGCTCGAACGCCTCGAACGGCTTGCCGCCGACGGCTACGGCATCCTCAAGACCACCCACCACCCCGACCATGCGCTGGCCTGCGCCTCCCGCGTCGCCCTGCTCCACGAAGGCCGTATCGAAGCCGACGGCCCGCCGGCCGAGGTGCTGTCGCCGCAAGCGATACGCCGCCTGTATCGGGTGGACGTGGAGATCCTGCGCTCACCCGCCGGACGCGGCGCCTTCGTGCCCGCCGGCGTTGATTAATCTTTCCAGCATACGCAAGACCAAAATCCAGGCTCAGCAACGGCAATCAGGAATTTTTTATCAATCTATTGAAAATAAACAGGTAACAATAAAAAGCGTACCGAACCGCCAAGACAATTCGTAAAGTATTTGACAACACACGATGGGTGCCGGAAAGATATCACGCATCAACAATGAAACCGACCGAACAGGTGGCACCATGTCGTCGCTTACCGCCGATCAGGCTCGGGACTTTCTCGAGCGCCACCCCGATATCGACAGCATCGACCTGCTGATCAGCGATCTCAACGGTGTGATGCGCGGCAAACGTATCCCGAGCACCAACCTGGGCAAGGTCTGCCGCGACGGGGTCAACCTGCCGGCGTCGGTCTTCGCGTTGGATATCAATGGCAATACGATAGAGGAGACCGGCCTGGGGCTTGCCATTGGCGACAGCGACCGCGTCTGCCGTCCGCTGCATGGCTCTCTGATGCCCGTCCCCTGGCTACGCAAGGGCCGCCAGGCGCAGCTGTTGATGACCATGGTCGAAGCCGATGAAACCCCCTTCTTTGCCGACCCGCGCCAGGTCCTGAAGCGGGTCCTGAATCGCTTCCAGGAAGCCGGCCTGACCCCCGTAGTCGCGGTCGAACTGGAATTCTACCTGGTGGATCGGGCCCGAACCGCCGGCGGCCTGATTCAGCCGCCGTGCTCACCCTGCAGCGGTGAGCGCGCGACCCAGAGCCAGCTCTACTCGATCCAGGAGCTCGATGAGTACGCCGACTTCCTCGACGACACCCAGTCCGCGGCCCGCGTGCAGAACCTGCCGCTGGATACGGCCCTCAAGGAGTGCGCTCCGGGGCAGTTCGAAATCAACCTGATGCACTGCGACAATGCGCTCGAAGCCTGTGACAGCGCCGTGCTTCTCAAGCGCCTGATCAAGGGGGTCGCGCTGACCCATGGCTTCGAGGCCACCTTCATGGCCAAGCCCTACGGGCTGGAAGCCGGTAACGGCACCCATGTGCACGTCAGCCTGCTGGACGATGCGGGAAAGAACGTTTTTGCCAGCGAAGATGGCGGCCCGCTCGGCTCCTCGACCCTGCAACACGCCATCGCCGGCTTGCTGGAGCTGATGCCGGCCTCCATGGCCATCTGCGCGCCCAATCTCAACTCGTACCGACGCTTCCAGCCGGGGCTCTACGTGCCCATGGCACCCACCTGGGGTTTCGACAATCGCTCGGTGGCACTGCGTGTTCCCTCCGGGCCCGATGCGTCGCGTCGCATCGAGCACCGGGTAGCCGGCGCCGATGCCAACCCCTACCTGCTGCTGGCCACCCTGCTGGCCGGTATCGACCATGGCATCCAGCAACGGCTTACACCGCCCCCACCGGTGATGGGCAATGCCTACGACCAGTTCCCACCCAGCCTGACCAATAGCTGGCAGCAGGCGCTCGACATGCTCGAAGCCAACGCCGTACTGGGCGAGGCGCTCGGCCATGACTTCATGCGGGTCTTCATCGCCAATCGTCGCGCCGAGCGAGCCCAGGCCATGCGGGAAGTGAGTCAGCTGGAGTACGGCTGGTATCTGCGCCACGTCTAGCGAAAACGATGACGCCCCGGCTTGTGCCGAGGCGTAATCGTCAGGGAGCCATCAGCCCTCATTGCAGAGAGCCATCAGCCTTCGTTGGTGACCGGGCTGTCCCAGCGGGGCCGGCCCTCCTCGATGAGCACGCGATCACCCTGCGGCGGGTTTTCCACACGGCTGGTCTGCACCACCTCGCCGTAGCGCCAGGTAACGTCATAGCCGATGATTTCCTGGCGGGAGTCCATCACCGTGTTGCACTGCCTCTGCGTGGTCGTGTAGTACTGGGGCGCCTGATTGGCCTCGATGCGCCCCTGCACTTCGCGCCCAGCCAGGCCACCGCCTACCGCACCGGCCGCGGTAGCCAGCGTCTTGCCGCTGCCGCCCCCTATCTGGTTGCCCAACAGGCCGCCAACGACGGCCCCGGCGGCCGCACCGGCGATACGATGCGGGTCACGGCTGGGCTGCCGCGGCGCGGCCTGGCTCACCACGACGTCCTCGCACACCTCACGGGGTGTCTCGATGCGGCGTGTCACGCTTTCCATGCCGACGATGTCGGCATAGTGAGGGCCGCTCTCCTGAGGCTGCTGCTGGACCTGCCAGGCACCAAACGCCAGGCCACCAAGGCCAAACACGGCCAGCGTCGCACCTACCACGATTGATTTGTTCATCTGTCACCTCCAGGGTGGCGCACAGGCGCCTTGCCGATGATATGGGTTCGGCTCCGGTCGATGTGCGGTTGGGTGCGATGAGGGACGGCGCATCCTGCGCCGTCGGAGGGTATGAGGAGCAGTATACGCTGCCGCGAGGCGCGAGAGATCGCTCTCCGCCCGGTTCCACAATTTCTGACCAGGCGTCAGCGGATGGCGACAGGTCTGCGCTCTGTCTGCTAGAACCCCAGGCGGTCGCGAGTGGCGTAATACCAGGCGCCCAGTGCCGAGAGCGGCACCCGAAGAAGGCGCCCCCCCGGGAAAGGCAGATGGGGCAGCCCGGCGAACGCATCGAATCGCCCCGCCTCGCCACCCATGACCTCGGCGATCAGGCGTCCTGCCAGGTGAGAGCAGGTGACGCCATGCCCCGAGTAGCCCTGCGCATAGTAGACATTGCGATTGATCCGGCCGAACTGCGGCAGCCGATTGAGCGTCATCAGGAAGTTGCCGCTCCAGGCATACTCGATTCCGACCCCCGCGAGTTGGGGAAAGGTCTTCATCATCTTGGGCCGGATCACCGACTCGATATCAGCGGGATCCTGGCCACCATAGTTGACGCCGCCTCCATAGAGCAGGCGCCCGTCGGCGGTCAACCGGTAGTAGTCGAGCAGATAGTTGCAGTCTTCCACCGCCATGTCGTGGGGTATCAGCTCGCGGGCCTGGGCTTCCGGCAACGGTTCGGTCGTGATGACCTGGGTGCCGCAGGGCATCGACTTGCCCTCCAGCGCCGGCATGACGCCCTGCAGGTACGCATTGCCGGCCATCACCACCCGCTCGGCCTTCACGACGCCTCCCGGGGTCCGCAGTGTCACGGGCTCCTCGTGGCTCACCTCGATGACCGGCGTCTGCTCGTAGATCTTCCCGCCAAGCGTCTCAAAAGCCGAGGCCTGTCCCGTTACCAGGTTGAGCGGATGCAGATGCCCCCCGGAGTGGTCGACGAGCCCACCCACATAGCGCTCGGAATTGACCTCCCGCTTGAGGGCCTCGCCTTCCAGCAGCTCGAGTTCGCGATTTCCGTAGCGCTCCCAGAGCGCCTTGTGCTCGACCAGCCCCTGCATCTGCCTGGCATTGCAGGCGGCAAACAGGTTGCCATCCTTCAGGTCGCAGGCTATGTCGTATTCGCGGATGCGGCTGCGAATGATGCGATTGCCCTCGAAGGCCATGTCCCCCAGTGCCCTGGCGGTCTCGGCACCGTACTTCGCCTCGATCACATCCATGTCCCGGCTGTAGCCGTTGACGATCTGGCCGCCGTTGCGCCCCGAGGCGCCGAAGCCGACCCGCGCCGACTCCAGCACGACGACCCGGCGCCCCTGCTCGGCAAGGTGAAGCGCCGCCGAGATGCCGGTGAAGCCGGCGCCCACCACGCATACATCGCAGTCGATATCCTCGGCCAGGGCCGGACGCCTGCTGGCGCTGTTGGCCGTGGCGGCATAATAGGAGGCCACATGCTCGTTGACCGGGCTGAGTGCCATGCTCTTACCTCTCGATCGATCTGGAGTGTTTCATCAGCTGTCTGCTGACATGTCCTGCCGCATGGCCAGGCGACGCCTCGCCTCGCTTCGGCGCATCAGGTACCAGGCAATGAAGGTCGCCAGCGACACGGCGAGGATGATCAGCGTGGCCAGCGCATTGATCTTGGGCGACACCCCCAGCCGCACCGAGGAGAACACCACCATGGGCAGCGTGGTGGCACCGGGGCCGGAGACGAAGCTGGCGATGACCAGGTCGTCCAGCGACAGGGTAAAGGCCAGCAGCCAGCCCGCCGCCAGCGCCGGCGCAATGACCGGCAGGGTGATGTGGAAGAAGGTCTTGACCGGCCTCGCTCCGAGATCCATGGCCGCCTCCTCGATGGAAAGATCCACTTCACGCAGCCGCGACGAGACCACGACCGCCACGTAGGCACTGCAGAACGTGGTATGGGCGATCCAGATGGTGACCATGCCGCGATCCGCCGGCCAGCCGATCAGTTGCGCCATGTGCACGAACAGCAGCAATAGCGACAGGCCGGTGATCACCTCGGGCATGACCAGCGGCGCGGTGACCATGCTGGACAGCGCCGTCTTGCCGCGAAAGCGCGAGAAGCGGGTCATGACGAAGGCGGCCAACGTTCCCAGGCAAACCGCCATGGACGCCGAGAAGAAGGCGATGCGCAGGCTGGTCCAGACCGCGGAGAGAATCTGCCGGTCCCTGAACAGCTCGATATACCAGCGCCCGGAAAAGCCGGCCCATACGGTCACCAGGCGTGACGCGTTGAAGGAGTAGATCACCAGGATGAGCATCGGCAGGTAGAGAAACACCAGACCGACAATCAGCATCACCGTGGTAAAGGATGGCTTCCTCACTCTCGCTCCTCCAGCTCGCGTGACTGGTAGCGGTGGAACAGGGCAATGGGAATGATCAGGATCGCCAGCATCACCATGGCCAGCGCCGAGGCCACCGGCCAGTCGCGGTTATGGAAGAACTCCTCCCACAGCACCTTGCCGATCATCACGGTATTGGGCCCACCCAGCAGCTCCGGGATCACGTACTCCCCCACCGCCGGGATGAAGACCAGCATCGAGCCGGCTATGATCCCGCCCATGGACAGCGGCAGCGTCACCTTGAGAAAGGTGTTCACCTTTCGCGAACCAAGGTCCGAGGCGGCTTCCAGCAGGGAGCGGTCGAGCCGGGTGAGGTTGGCATACAGCGGCAGCACCATGAAGGGCAGATAGGCGTAGACGATCCCCAGGATCACCGCGAAGTTGGTGTTCAACATGCGAATCGGCGAGTCGATCAGCCCCGCCCACATCAACAGGTTGTTGATGAGTCCGTTGTTGCTGAGGATGCCCATCCAGGCATACACGCGAATCAGGAACGAGGTCCAGGAAGGCAGCATGACCAGCAGCAGCAGGACCAGTTGCCAGTGGGCCGGCGCCCTGGCCATGGCATAGGCCATGGGGTAGCCGAGCAACAGGCACAGCACCGTTGCCAGCAGCGCAATCTTCACCGATCCCCAGTAGGCCGAGACGTAGAGCGAATCCGAGGCGAGAAAGAGATAGTTGCCGACGGTGACGACGATGTTCAGGGTCTCGTGACCGTATTCGAGAATGGCGCCATAGGGCGGCACCGAAATGGCCGCCTCCGACAGGCTGATCTTGAGCACGATGGCGAAGGGCAGCAGAAAGAACAGCGTCAGCCAGAGTAGCGGCACGGCAATGACCCAGCCGCGGCGAGGCCTGAGCAACCGCCGCAGGCGAAGGATGGCGTTGGTCATGAAGGTTTCCCCCGGTGTCCACGGCCCGTCGTGCGGGGCTCAGTCATGCAGCACGATGGCACTCTGGTCGTCCCAGTGGATGAAGACCGGCTCGTCCCAACGGGGCCGTTCCCCCCGGCGTTCGGTATTGGCCATGCTGGCCTTTACCAACTGGCCCTGCTCGGTTCGCACGAAATAGACCGAGAAGCCCCCCAGGTAGGCGATGTCCTCCACGATGCCGGCTGCCCAGTTGTAGTCGCCGGGGGGGCGCTCACGGCTCAGCCAGGTCTTCTCGGGGCGAATGGCCGCCCACACGCGCCGTTCATCCGCCAGGGTGCTGACCCCGTGACCGATGCGTATCCGCCGGCCAAGCCCGATACTGTCGATGATGCAGTGGTCGGCCTCGTCGACGACGATCTCCCCCTCGAAGAGATTCACCGTGCCGACGAACTCTGCCACCATGCGGCTCGCAGGACTTTCGTAGACATCCATGGGGGTCCCCACCTGGGCGATCCGTCCGTCGGACATGATCGCCACGCGGTCGGCCATGGTCATGGCCTCTTCCTGGTCGTGGGTCACCATGATGCAGGTCACCCCGACCCGCTCCAGGATCCGTACCACTTCCAGCTGCATTTCGGTGCGCAGCTTCTTGTCCAGCGCCCCCATGGGTTCGTCGAGCAACAGCAGCTTGGGTCGCTTGGCCAGCGACCTGGCCAGCGCCACGCGCTGGCGCTGGCCACCGGAAAGCTGATGCGGCTTGCGCCGGGCGAAAGCCTCCATGTGCACCAGCTTGAGCATCTCGGCCACCCGACCATCGATTTCCGACTTGGGCAACCGGTCCTGCTTGAGGCCGAAGGCAATGTTCCGAGACACGTCCATGTGGGGAAAGAGGGCATAGGACTGGAACATCATGTTGATCGGCCGCTCATAGGGCGGCATGGTCGTGATGTCCTCGCCGTCGAGAACGATCTGCCCTTCGCTTGGCTTCTCGAACCCCGCCAGCATGCGCAACAGGGTGGACTTTCCGGAGCCGGAACCGCCCAGCAGCGCAAATATCTCGCCCCGGCGGATGGACAGCGTGACGTCATCCACCGCCAGCACACCATCGAAGCGCTTGCTGACTCGGCGTATCTCCATCAGCGGTTCCTCACGGGCGGGCCGTGGCCTGCCCGCAGCGGCAGGCATCGCCGTATCGACACGCCGAACCGAGGCCGACTCGTGCAGGGGGGATTGGGGCATCGCAGCGCCTCCTGTTGGGCGAACGGATGGGTGGCCGGTCCAAAGGCCGGCACGTCGCTGTCAGATGCCGGACTTCACGCGGTTCCAGGTACGGGTGCGCATTCGCTGTACCGCAAGCGGCTTCTCTTCCTCCACATAGAGATTGTCCATCACCTCCTGATCGGGATAGATGGAGGTGTTGTTGAGAATATCCGGATCGAGATACTCGTTGGCGGCCACGTTGGGGTTGGCGTACACGACGTACTCAGTGATGGCGGCGGCGACCTCGGGCTCCAGAATGAAGTTGATGAAGGCGTGAGCGTTGTCCGGGTTGGGCGCATCGGCGGGAATCGCCATCATGTCGAACCACAGCGCCGCGCCCTCCTTGGGAATCGAGTAGGCAATGGTGAAGTCACGCCCGGCTTCCTCGGCGCGATCGGCGGCCTGGAAGATGTCGCCGGAGTACCCGGCTGCCACGCAGATATCGCCGTTGGCGAGATCGGAGATGTACCGCGAAGAGTGGAAATAGGTGATGTTGTCGCGCACCGCCGCGATCAGTTCGCCTGCCGCCTCCAGGTCCGCGGTTTCCTCGGAAAGCGGCGACAGCCCCAGATAGGCCATCGCGGGAGAGAGCATCTCGTCACCGGAATCGAGCATGGAGATGCCGCAACCGCCCTCGTTCAGCGCCGTCGTGATATCGGGATCGAACAGCAGCGCCCAGGAATCGACGGGGGCATCCTCGCCGAGTATCGCCTCCACCCGCTCGACGTTGTAACCGATGCCGTTGGTGCCCCACATGTAGGGGATGGAGTGGCGGCTGCCGGGGTCGATGAATTCGAGATCGTCCATCAGTTCCGGGTTGAGGTTCTCCATGTTGGGCAGCTTGTCATGGTCCAGCTCCAGATAGACCCCTGCGCTGACCTGCCGTGTCAGGTAGTGGTTGGATGGCATGACCACGTCGTAGCCGGAACGTCCGGACAGCATGGCGGCGTCCAGCACCTCATTGCTGTCATAGACGTCGTAGATGACGCGGATGCCGGTCTTCTCGGTGAATTTTTCCAGGGTATCCGGCGCGATGTAGTCGGACCAGTTGTAGACGCGTACCTCGTTGGCCTGAGCCGCCGTAGCGGCCAGCGTCAGTGAGGCCACGGCCAGGGACAGCTTGCGTTGACAGGACATCATGGCACCTCTTCGCGATATGATTCACATTGTTTTGGCTGCCCGGCCACCCCGCGCCCAGGCTCATCTCCACCAAGGTGTTACCGCCTCCCGAGGTCGATTCCGGCCATCGAGCGGTAACCGTGTCGTCATGCGTACTCAGACGCTCAACAGCAGGAACTCCCTTTCCCAGGAACTGATCACCCGCTTGAAGTTCTCGTTCTCCACCCGCTTGACCGCCACGTAGCCGGTCACGAACCGGTGACCCATGTAGCGCTCCAACTCGGCACAGTTCTCCATGCGCTCGAGTGCCTGTTCCAGGGTGAAAGGCAGCCGCATGTTGCGCCGTTCAAAAGCCCTTCCCTGCACCGGTGCGGAGGGGTTGAGACCCTGAATCATCCCCAGATAACCGCACAGCAGGCTTGCCGCAATGGCCAGATAGGCATTGGCATCGGCACCGGGCAGACGGTTCTCGACACGGCGATTCTGGGGCGTGGAATCGGGCACCCTCAGGCCACAGGTGCGGTTCTCCTCGCCCCACTCGACGTTGACCGGCGCCGAGGTGTCGGGCAGGAAACGGCGGAAGGAATTGACGTTTGGCGCCATCAGCGGCAGCGCTTCGGGTATGAAACGCTGCAGTCCACCGATATGGTGCAGGAACAGCCGGCTCATGGTGCCATCGTCATTGGCAAAGATGCTGCGCCCTGTCGTGGCATCCAGCACGCTCTGGTGAATGTGCATGGCACTACCGGGCTCGTTCGTCACCGGCTTGGCCATGAAGGTGGCCGCCACATCATGCTTCAGCGCCGCCTCGCGCAAGGTACGCTTGAACAGGAACACCTGATCGGCCAGCATCAAAGGATCGCCGTGACGGAAGTTGATCTCCATCTGGGCGGTGCCCTCCTCATGGATCAGGGTATCGATATCCAGTCCCTGGGCCTCGCACCAGTCGTACATGTCCTCGAACAGTGGGTCGAATTCGTTGGCCGCATCGATGGAGAAGGATTGCCGCCCGGTCTCCTGACGCCCGCTGCGTCCAATGGGCGGCTGCAGGGGCAGGTCGGGGTCCTCGCAGCGGCGGGTCAGGTAGAACTCCATTTCCGGTGCCACCACGGGTTTCCACCCCTGCTCCGCATAGAGCGCCAGCACTCGCTTGAGCTGGTTGCGACAGGAGAGCTCGATGGGGTTGCCCATCTTGTCATAGCAGTCGTGAATGACCTGAGCCGTGGGTTCCAGCGCCCAGGGCACCGGATAGATGGCGGAAATATCGGGCCTGCAGAGCATATCGATGTCGGCGGGATCGAGCAGGGAGTAGTAAAGATCGTCCTCCACGTAGTCACCGGTCACCGTCTGCAGCAGTACGCTTTCCGGCAGGCGCATGCCTTTCTCGGCCACGAACTTGGAAACGGGGGTGATCTTGCCGCGGGCGATACCGGTAATATCGCTGACCAGACACTCCACCTCGGTGATGCGTCGCTCCTTGAGCCAGCTTTCCAGATCTTTCATGAGAACCTCTGTCCTGCCCGTCCCGGGCTCGTTCGTTATAGTCGGTCGCGCAGTTTATAGAAGGCCGTTGCCAGTACCAGCAGTGGGGTGCGCAGGCGTTCACCACCGGGAAAGCGACGATGGGGCATGGCAGCAAAGACGTCGAACCGCTCGCTTTGCCCGGCAATGGCATCGCTCATGAGCCGGCCCGCCAACCCCGCCAGGGCCATACCGTGGCCGGAATAGCCCTGCGCATAATAAAGATTGTGCCCCAGGCGACCGAAGTCCGGCGCACGATTGAGGGTGATGGCGACATCGCCACCCCAGCGATAGTCGATGCGCACCCCCTCGAGAACGGGAAACAGCCGGGCGATCTTGGCGTCCATGCGCGCACGCAACCCCCTTGGCTCACGTCCATCGTAGCTTACCTCGCCCCCATAGATCAGTCGTCGGTCGGCGGAAAGACGATAGTAGTCGAGTACCAAATTGGCGTCAGCCAGGGCATCGTTGCGCGGCAGCACCTGGGCGACCCGCGCCTCGTTCAGCGGCTCGGTGGCCACCATGTAGTTGGCGGCCCGCATGATCCGGCCATCCAGCTCGGGCACCAGCCTGCCCAGGTACGCATTGGCTGCCACCACCACATAGTCGGCGGTAACGCAGCCGGAACCGGTCACGACACGAGCCGGCTGGCCGTGCCGTATGCTGTGCGCGGCAGTGTTCTCGTGGATCGTCACGCCCGCTCGCTGCGCGGCCCGCGCCAGGCCCAGCGTATAGTTGAGCGAATGCAGGTGCCCGCCTTCCGATTCGTACAGCGCCCCCCGATACGCGTCGGTGACCACATGGTCACGCAACGCGCCCCCCTCCAGCCAGGCCAGCGATTCGTATCCGTAATCCCGGGCCATGCGATCCCGGAAATCGAGCAGTTCACGAACGTGACGCGGCTTGACGGCGGCATGGAGATAGCCCCAGGCAAGATCACAGGGAATGTCGTGCCGCTCTATCAGGCCGGTGGTCAATCGCACCGCTTCGCGGCTCATTTGCCAGATTTCCCGGGCCCGCTCACGCCCCAATGCCCGCTCGACCGTGGCAATATCGGTGCCCAGGCCCGGCAGGATCTGCCCGCCGCTGCGCCCGGAAGCACCGAAACCCAGTGTCCGGGACTCCAGCAGCACCACCGAATAACCCCGTTCCGCCAGGTGCAGAGCGGCGGAACAACCGGTGATGCCGCCACCGATCACACAGACATCCGTCCGCCGCTCCCCTTCCAGTGGGAGGCAGGCGCCGAGACTGACCGCAATGGTATCGCGGTAGTAGGAAGCCGGAATATCGAGAGTCGTGATGCTGGCCATGAAGCGGTCCTTGCTGTATCCACTAACGAATCTTTCAACACTCGGTCCAATCCGCCGCCACATGGGCATCCCCACCAAGCCGAGGTGTCAAGTCAACACCGTCAGGAAGGCGTGGCGCCAACCGCCGCCAGGAAGACCTCGAGCACCCGATGGGGGCGCCGGTCGCGGCGAGTAATGGTCACCAGGGGAATACGGTAGGTACAGGATTGTGGACAGAGCACGCGCAATCGCCCGGCTTCCACCCAGGGTGATGCCAGGTGGTCCGGCAGATAGCCGATGTAACAGCCGGTGAGAATCAGGAAGACCGCCCCTTCCCGGTCGGAGGCGGTTGCCGTCCCACGCAACCGGGCATGCGCCTCGCGGGCGGCCTCGGGCAGCGGGTAGGCTGGCAGTACCGCTTCGTGCTCGACAAGCCTCTCTTCGTTCACCATCGAATCGGCCATCTGGAAGAGCGGGTGACGGTCGGCACAGTAGAGCCGCAGGGTCTCGTCATAGAGGGGCCGGACGACGACGCTGGCGGGCAGGTTGACCTCGGGCACGACGCCCACGTGCAGGCGGGCATCCAGTACGCCCTTGGCGATACTGTCCGGCGCCTCCATGTGGATATTGATGCGTACATCCGGACCTTGCACCTTCAGCTCGGCCAAGGCATCGGTAACGTGCATACGCGGCATGCTGACCAGGTTGTCGGTCAAACCGATATTGAGCTCGCCGCGCAGGCTTCGATGAAGCCCGTTGACCTCGGTGCGGAAGGTTTCGAGCGCCGCCAGCAGCGTCAGGGTCGCCTCATGGACCTGGCGCCCCTCTTCGGTCAGGGCGAAGCCGCCACGCCCACGCTGGCAAAGCTTCAATCCCAGGCGTTTCTCGAGGTCGTTCATATGCTGGCTGATGGCTGGCCGGCTGATGCCCAAGGCTGATTCGGCAGCAGAAAACCCGCCGCACTCGACCACGGCCTTGAAGACCCGGACCAGACGAATATCGAAATCGCTGACCTGTCCCAGCCTCAGCCCTGCAAGGTCGACCATATGCGAACCCTCAGCGCGTGGCGCATACCGGACAGGCCGGGTCCCGGGGCACCTGGAAGTGCCGCCACTGGCCGCTCATCCCGTCGAAGGTGGAGAGGCCCCGGTGCGGCCTGCCGGCACCACTCAGCCACTTGATCGCCTCGAGCGCCTGGAAGCAGCCGATCAATCCGACCAGCGGGGCCACGACGCCGTTCTCGGCGCAGCGCAGCTCCTCGTCGCCGCCCTCTCCAGGCGGATAGAGACACGCGTAGCAGGGACTCTCGGGATCGCGAGGATCGAACACCGCCAACTGTCCCGAGAAGCGAATCGCCGCACCGGAGACCAGCGGCACCCCCGCCTTGCGGCAGGCAGCGTTGATGGCGTAGCGGCTGGAGAACCGGTCGGTGCAGTCCAGCACCAGGTCGACATTCGCCACCGCGTCGTCCATGGCCGCCCCTTCCAGATGATCGGTCAACACATGGATCGTGCAGCCGGGGTTGAGACCCAGGGCCGTCTCACGCGCCGATTCGGCCTTGTTGCGGTCGAGATCCACCATGCCGTGGGCGATCTGGCGCTGCAGGTTCGAGAGTTCGACCCTGTCGGCATCGGCGAGGGTCAACCGCCCCACTCCCGCCGCGGCCAGGTAGAGCGCCACCGGCGAACCCAGCCCTCCCGCGCCGACAACCAGCACGCGCGAGGCCAGCAGACGCTCCTGGCCCTCGATGTCGATCGCCTCCAGCATGATCTGGCGACTGTAGCGCAACAATGCCTCGTCATTCATGGGATCACTTGCCCTCCAGTTCCTCGATATCGGGCACGTAGAGCGAGAACTCCTCCTTGACCTCCTCCATCACCACGTAACTCTTGGATTCCTTGACGCCCGGCAGGGTCAGCACCACGTCGCCGAGCAGTTGACGATAGGCCGACATCTCCGGGATTCGACACTTGAGGATATAGTCGAACTGCCCCGACACCAGGTGACACTCCTGAATCTGGGGCAGCCTGGCCACGGCACGACGGAATTCGTCGAAAACCGCGGGGGATTGGGTTTCCAGGCTGATCTCGACGAACACCAGCAGGTTGGCTTTCAATGCACGCGGGTCGAGCACGGCCTTGTAGCCACGAATGACGCCGGCCTTCTCGAGCCGCTTGACGCGCTCCAGGCAGGGAGTCGTGGAAAGCCCGACCTGGGAGGCCAGGTCCACGTAGGAGATGCGGGCATTTTCCTGCAGGCAGCGCAGGATGTTGAGATCGATACGGTCGAGCGAGCGGGTCTTGGCTTTCATTGTCTTGTTGGTTAAACCGGTCGGTGGAAGAACGATATCGCCATGCCAGTAGATCGACCTGAAAATCAGCGGCATCGCGGCACACTAGTGGTGTTCAGCGTCAAGATCATGACGACAGTCGGAAAGATTTCCTGAATAGATGTACCACAGCGAGTGCCGTAGTCTCCAGTGAACCGCCGTCAACGCTTCGGCTTGCACCCCAGGGTTACCCGCTCCTGGCCAGCCAGATCCCGATAGTTGCCGATTTCGACATACCCGGCCCCCTCCAGCAGTTCGCACACTGCCGCGGCCTGATCATGACCATGCTCCATGACCAAGTGTCCGCCGGGAACGAGATGTGACCAGGCGGCCCGGGACAAATGGCGCAGGTCGGCCAGCCCATCATCGCCGGCCACCAACGCGCCGAGCGGCTCGAAGCGCACATCCCCCTGTCGAAGGTGTGGATCGTTCTCGGCGATATAGGGCGGATTGGCGGCGATCATTTCGAACCGCTCGCTTCCCAGTGCCGAAAACCAGTCGCTCACCAGAAAACGCACATTGGCCATGCCCAGTCGCTCGGCATTGGTCTCGGCAAGTGCCACCGCCTCGGCCACCCGGTCGATACCGGTCACCTGCCAGCTGGAACGCTCCTTGGCAAAGGCCAGTGCAATGGCGCCGGTGCCGGTACCCAGGTCAAGCAGGCGCCCCTCAGCCGTATCGGCCAGCCGCAGCGTGATTTCGACCAGGGTTTCGGTATCAGGCCGTGGAATGAGCGTGTGGGAAGAGGTGGCCAGCGGCAGGCCCCAGAACTCACGCTCGCCGATCAGATAGGCGACGGGGTGGCCCTCGGTCCGGGCCGCCACCAGCGCCTCGAAGCGGGCCCGCTCACCGCTCGGCGCCACCTTGTCACCCCATGTATACAGCCAGGTTCGATCGACACCCAGCACATGGGCCAGCAGCACCTCGGCATCCAGTCTCGGGCTGGTCGAACCGGATTCCGAGAGCCGCTCAGCCGCACGAACCAGCAGGGTATCGAGCCGCATCATCCCTCCTGCTGCAAGGCTGCGAGCTGCTCTGCCTGATGCTCGTGGATCAGCGGCTCGATCACTTCATCGAGTTCACCGGACATGACCTCTCCAAGCTTGTAGAGCGTCAGGTTGATCCGATGATCGGTCAGGCGGCCCTGGGGGAAATTGTAGGTTCGAATACGCTCGCTGCGATCACCCGAGCCCACCAGGGAACGGCGGGTATCGGCCTGCTCGCGCCGCTGGCTGTCATGGGCGCTCTGCTTGAGCCTGGCCGCCAGCAGCGACATCGCCTTGGCCCGGTTCTTGTGCTGGCTGCGCTCCTCCTGGCATTCCACCACCACGCCGGTCGGCAGGTGCGTCAGACGGATGGCGGAATCGGTCGTATTGACATGCTGCCCGCCGGCTCCGCTGGAGCGAAAGGTGTCCACGCGCAGGTCATTGGGATTGATATCGACGTCGCCGACGGCATCGGCTTCGGGCATCACCGCCACGGTGCAGGCCGAGGTGTGGATGCGCCCCTGGGATTCCGTGGCCGGTACACGCTGCACGCGATGGGCCCCGGACTCGAACTTGAGACGGGCATAGACGCCCTCCCCCTTCACCCGGGAAATGATTTCCTTGTACCCCCCCTGCTCGCCGTGGCTGGCACTGACCACCTCGACCTTCCAGCCACGCTTCTCGGCATAGCGGGAGTACATGCGGAATAGATCTCCGGCGAAGAGCGCCGCCTCGTCGCCACCGGTGCCGGCGCGCACTTCCAGAAAGATGTTGCGACTGTCGTCCGGGTCCTTGGGCACAAGCAGCCGCTTTAGTCGAATCTCGAGCGCCGCGAGACGCTCGCGCCCCTCGACCAGTTCCATTCCGGCGAGCTCGCGCATCTCGGCATCGCTGTCTTCGGCCAGTTGCTCGGCATCCGCCAGATCGACCTCGGTGCCCCGGTAATCACGCCAGGCGTCTACCAGGGATTCGAGTTCAGCGTATTCGCGCGAATAGTCGCGAAAGCGGGATTGGTCGGCGATCACCTCGGGCTCCGCCAGCAAGGCGGCAAGCTCCTCGAAGCGCTCGACAAACGTATCGAGACGCTGGCGCAAGGTCGCTTTCATGGCGTGTCCTGTCAGGGTTTTGTGGAAGAGGGGTCCAGCAGCAGCGATTCGGCAGCGGCCAGCAGATCACGACGCTCGCTGCCGGAGGCTTCACGCAAGGCGACCGTGGGGCGATGCAGCAGGCGATTGGTCAGTTGGTGCGCCAGCAGGCGAACCACCGTCTCCGGGTCCTCGCCTCGCGCCAGGCGAGCCAGCGCCTGCTGCTCGGAGTGGGTACGCACCTCCGAGGCCTGGTCCCGGAAGCGACGGATCAGCCCGCCGCCGCCTCGAATCCGCCGCTCGTGCAGCCAGACATTGACTCCATGCTCGATCAGCGACTCGGCCTGATCGGCGGCGGCCTGCCGGTGGCGCCGATTCTCCTGGATGACCTCGTTGAGGTCATCCACGGTATACAGGAAGACATCGTCCAGATCGCCGACTTCCGGTTCGATATCCCGCGGCACGGCGATATCGACCATGAAAATCGGCCGGTGGCGACGCTTCTTCAGGGCGCGCTCGGCCATGCCCTTGCCGAGAATCGGCAAGGGAGCGGCCGTCGACGAAATGACGATATCCGAGCGGGCCAGGGCATCGGGAATCTCGTTGAGCGAAATCGCCTCGGCATTGAACTCGCTGGCCAGCACTTCCGCGCGCTCACGGGTCCGGTTGGCGACGACCATGTCACGCACACCGGCTTCGCGCAGATGGCGCGCCACCAGCTCGATGGTCTCGCCAGCACCGATCAGCAGCGCCCGGGAGCGACCGAAATCGTCGAAGATGCGGCTGGCCAGGCTCACCGCCGCGTATGCCACGGAAACCGGATTCTGTCCGATACCGGTTCGCGTGCGTACCTGCTTGGCCACCGAAAAGGTGTGCTGGAACAAGAGCTCGAGCTCACCGCCAAGGCCGCTGGCCTGGCGGGCCGACTGATAGGCATCCTTGAGCTGGCCAAGAATCTGCGGCTCACCCAGAACCATCGAATCCAGTCCTACGGCCACTCGCATGAGATGTCGGGCGGCATCGTTGTCCAAGTAGTGATAGGCACAGGAAGTCAGGTCGTCCACCGGCAAGCCATGGAAGTGGCTCAGCCAGTCGAGGATGATGCGCTCACCGCTGGGCTCGGTAACGCAATACAGCTCGGTACGGTTACAGGTAGACAGCACGGCGGCTTCGCGCACCTGGGGGATGTGGCGAAGCTGGGTCAGCGCCGACTCCAGCTGAGTGGGCGTAAAGGCAACCCGCTCGCGCACCGCGACGGTGGCCGTCTTGTGGTTGATTCCAAGGGCAAGAAGCGTCATGCGTTAAGCGTCTTCGCGTGATGTCGTCCGGCGGTATCAGGTATGAAAAACCCACCTCTGCGGCGCTGCATTCTACCACAGCCTTGCGCTTCCGGCGCCATGAACCCACCCGGCCACTATTGATGCATGGCAAGGGAGAGGACGTTACCCACCGACTGCCTCAGGCATCCTCCCTTTGCCCACTGGGCTCGACCCGGTATGCTGGCATCTCGGCATCCCGGATGAGATACGCATGCCCGCAACCCTGACACGCTCCGTTCGCCATGGATTGGCGACCCTTGGCCTCGCTACCCTGCTGGGTGGTTGCCAGGGGTTACCCATGGCACAGCAAGCTCCCCATGCCGACCCCATGGCTTCGGCGCCTCCCATCGAGCGAGGGCTGGATGCCGATAGTCTCTCGACACTGCTGACCGCCGAGCTGGCCGGCCAGCGTGGCGACTATCACCGGGCCACTCGGGGTTATCTGGCCATGGCCGAGCGCTACCAGGCCTCCGGCCTTGCCGAACGCGCCACGCTTGCCGCCCGCTTCGGCAACGACCCCCTGCTGCTCGAGGAGGCTGTCCAGCGCTGGCATGAGCTCGCACCGCTTGCAGAGCCTCCCCTTCGCCTGCTGGCGGGGCTGGCTCTGCAGCGCGGCGACTGGGTGACGGCACTCGAGTATCGGTTGAACCTGGTCGAGCAGGGCGCACATGGCGAACTGACTCTCTTCATGGAGATGGCTCTGGACGCCGGTGTCGCTCCGTTACCGCTAAGGGAGCGTCTGGCCGCTCACCTTGAACGCCCGGGCGCCGACGGCCATCCCCAGTACTACGATGCGGCACTGGCCATGGCCATACTCGAAGCCGCCACAGGACAGACACGACGTGCCGAGGCTCGCCTCGATTCCCTGGCTCGCGACCACTCCGAACTGCCGGCCCTGTGGATGACACGCGCCCGCCTGGCGCTGGAGGCTGGCGACAACACCAGGGCCCGCGATATGTCCCGCCGTGGCCTGGCCATCGCACCGGATGATCCCCGCTTCCTGCTGTTGCTCTCCCAGGCCGAGTTGAAGCTGGGCAATGTCGCTGCCGCCGAGGCCCATACCGATGCGCTGCTGGAACAGCACGACGACAACAGTGAGCTGCGCATCTCCCTGGCGCGCCTCTATGTAGATGATGACCACCTGGAAGCCGCCCGCCGCTTGCTGTTGCCCATGGTGAGCGGTGAACGGCCGCCCCCTGCGGCGTATTACCTGCTCGGCGTCATTGCCGAGACGGAGCGCGAGGTCGACAATGCCCTGCTCTATTATCGCCAAGTGGCACCCGGCAACGAGTTCCTGGCCGCTCGGCTCCGGGCTGCCCGCATGCTGGTCGAAGATGATCGCCTGCTGGATGCCCGTGCCTTCCTGCGTATCGAACGGCTGCGCCATGAGGATTACTTCAACGACCTGATCACCCTGGAAGTCGAGCTGCTGGATGAAGCGGGCAGATCCGAGGAAGCGGATACCCTGCTCGACCGCGAACTGGCCCGCACCCCCAACGACGCGCAGCTGCTGTACCAGCGTGCCATGCGCGCCTGGGAGGTTGACGACTTCGAGGCCATGGAGCGCGACCTGGGTCGCATGATCGAGCATGACCCCGACAGCGCCATGGCACTGAACGCCCTGGGCTATACCCTGGCAGACATGGCGATCGAAGAGCGCCTTGACGAAGCCCGCGAACTGATAGAGCGCGCCCATGAGCTCGAGCCAGGCAATCCTGCGATCATGGACAGCCTGGGTTGGGTCCACTATCGACTCGGCGACCCGGAACGTGCCCTGCCCTGGCTGGAACGCGCCTATGCGGCCATGCCCGACCAGGAAGTTGCCGCCCACCTGGCCGAGGTACTGTGGGAGCTCGACCGCCGCGACGAAGCCAGGGCAATAACCGAGGAGGCCCTACGGCGCTTCGACGCCCACCCCGTCATCGATGAACTGCTCGAACGCATCCCCGAACTGGCACCCTGACACCGCAACGCCCCAGCAAGCGAGACACCGACATGATGCTCCACGCCACCGCCCTGCGACCGATACTTCTATGCCTGATCCTGACCCTGCTTGCCGGCTGCGCCGGCCGCATGCCAGCCCCGGACGGCGACCGCGAGGCCGGCCAATGGGAAGCGCAACAGGAACGCCTGGAGAAACTGAACACCTGGATGCTGGCCGGCAAGGCCGGTCTGCGCACACCGGATGAATCCACCAGCGCCAACCTCGACTGGAGCCAGCACCCTCACTATTACCGATTGCTCATCAGTGGCCCCTTCGGCAGCGGGCGCAGCACCCTGGAAGGCCGGGAAGGTCGCTTCTCGTTGACCACATCCGAGGGGCGTTTCGAGGCCGAGACACCCGAAGCGCTCATGCAGCGGCAGCTGGGCTGGTCGCTACCGGTCAGCTCACTCTCCGACTGGGTCCGTGGGCTGCCCGCGGAACACAGCCAATATCGCCTCGATAACGACGAGCTCGGCTTTCCTCGACATCTGGCGCAGGACGGCTGGCAGATCGAATACCGTGACTGGGTCCTGGTCGAGTCGCTGTGGCTGCCACGCCGCATGATGATGGAATATGACGACCTCCGGGTGACCCTGGTGGTAACCGACTGGCGCCCCGCTCACGACGACTGATCAATGACGACCGATACCCTGACGCTGCCGGCTCCAGCCAAGCTCAACCGGCTGCTGCGCATCACTGGACAGCGCCCCGACGGCTACCATGAGCTGCAAACCCTGTTTCAGTTTCTCGACCACGGTGACGAACTGTCCCTGACCCTGCGCCGGGATGGCGAGATTCGATTGGTACCATCCCTGCCCGGCGTATCCGCCGAACAGAACCTTGTCGTGCGTGCCGCCAGACTGCTCCAGTCGGAGACGGGCTGCCGGTCGGGTGTGGACATGAGTCTCACGAAACGCCTGCCCATGGGGGGCGGTCTGGGCGGCGGCAGCTCCAACGCCGCCACGGCGCTGCTGGGCCTGGACCGACTGTGGGGCCTCGGGCTGCATGAAGACCGGTTGGCCGAGCTGGGCCTTCGCCTGGGTGCCGATGTCCCGGTCTTCGTGCGCGGCCGTTCGGCCTGGGCCGAAGGCATTGGCGAGCGCCTGACACCGGTAGCGCTGGATACCCCCTGGTTCGTGGTCGTTCATCCCGGCATCCCGGTTCCCACAGCGGCAGTGTTCGGAGCAGCGCAATTGACACGTAACACCCCCCCGATTACCATGGCGCGCGCACTGCAGGGGGGAGCGTCCAGTTGGCGCAACGACTGCGAGCCGACGGTCAGGCTGCTCTATCCGGAAGTCGCAGAAGTGCTAGACTGGCTCGGCGCTCGCGCACCGGCCATGCTGACCGGCACCGGTGCGTGTGTTTTCGCCTGGGTCGACTCGGAAACCGAGGCAAAACGCATATTGACCAACTTGCCCTGTCGTTTCACGGCATTCAAGGCTCGCGGCCTGAATCTCTCCCCGCTACATGCTGCTCTGGATGGTTGATCGCGGAGCCTCCCGGGGTTCGCGACCTGCCGGTCGCTGCGGAAGAGGTGCCGAACGCCGATGAACTCCGAGAGCCTCCCAACACTGCATAGGTGGATGCGCGTGTCAAAATTGATGGTTTTTGCCGGGAATGCCAATCCCGAACTCGCCCAGAAGATCGCCGAGAGTCTGGACACCCGAATGGGCAATGCCACAGTGGGGCAGTTCAGTGATGGCGAAATCGCGGTCGAGATCAACGAGAACGTTCGTGGCAAGGACGTCTTCATTCTGCAGTCCACCTGCGCGCCGACCAACGACAACCTGCTCGAGCTGATCCTGATGGTGGACGCGTTGCGTCGTGCTTCCGCCACCCGTATCACGGCTGTGGTGCCCTATTTCGGCTACGCTCGTCAGGATCGGCGGGTTCGCTCGGCTCGTGTCCCGATCTCGGCCAAGGTGGTCGCCGACATGATGGTCAAGGCCGGCGTGGACCGGGTCATGACCATGGACCTGCATGCCGACCAGATTCAGGGTTTCTTCGACGTCCCGGTAGACAACGTCTACGGCTCGCCGATCCTGCTCGATGACATCGAACGCCAGAACTACGATGATCTGGTGGTGGTTTCCCCCGATGTGGGCGGCGTGGTCCGGGCCCGTGCCATCGCCAAGCAGCTCAACGCCGATCTCGCCATCATCGACAAGCGTCGCCCCCAGGCCAACCAGGCCCAGGTGATGCATATCATCGGCGAGATCGAGAACCGGACCTGTGTGGTGGTGGACGACATGATCGATACCGCCGGCACCCTGTGCAAGGCCGGCGATGCACTCAAGGCCCACGGCGCCTGCCGCGTCGTGGCCTACGCCACGCACCCGATCCTGTCCGGACCGGCAGTGGACAACATCACCGGATCGGTGCTCGACGAAGTGGTCGTCACCGATACCATCCCGCTGTCCGACGTCGCCCGGCGCAGCGGCAAGATCCGTCAGCTTAGCGTCGCGGGGCTGATTGCCGAGGCAATCCGCCGTGTCAGCAACGAAGAATCCGTCAGCGCCATGTTCCACTGAGACCTCTCATCGGAAACCAGGTGCCGGAAAAGTGCCCCACGGGGCTTTCGGAAACACGGAGCCAGGTCGCGGGCTGCCGTGATTTCCTTATCTCAAGCAAGAGGCAATACCATGTCTGATTTCATCCTCAATGCCAGCGTTCGCAACGACCTGGGGAAAGGTGCGAGCCGCCGCCTGCGTCGTGAGAACCTCCAGGTGCCGGCTATCATCTATGGAGGCGAGAAGGCACCTCAGCCGATCTCCGTCGAGAAGGCCGCCTTCTACAAGGCGATCGAAGACGAGTCCTTCTTCTCCTCGGTGCTCAACCTGGTCGTCGACGGCAAGAAGGAGCAGGTCGTCGTTCGCGACCTGCAGCGCCACCCGTACAAGCCATTGGTCACCCATGCCGACTTCCTGCGCGTGGACGCTACCCACGAGATCACCATTCGCGTGCCGCTGCACGTGGTCGGTGAAGAGAAGTCCAAGGGCATCAAGGACGAGGGCGGCGAACTGCACGTACTCTCCAACGAAATCGAGATCAGCTGCCTGCCCAAGGATCTGCCCGACTTCCTGGAAGTCGATATCTCCGAAATCCTGCTGGGCACCACCCTGCACCTTTCCGACCTCAAGGTACCGGCCGGTGTCACCCTGGTCGAGCTCTCCCACGGCGCCGACCATGACAACGCCGTGCTGAGCATCAACAAGCCCAAGGTACGCGGCGAAGCGGCCGAAGGCGAGGAAGGTGAAGGCGAGGAAGACGCAGGCTCGGCCGAGTAACCGGCCCTGTCGGGGCCGCCCCTGCGGCGGCCCCTTCCGACCCTATCAAGCGCTGCGGCGCTTGTTTCGTTTGGAGACCCCGCACATGCCCCAGGTGAAAGCCATCATCGGGCTGGGCAATCCCGGCGCCGATTACGCCGAGACCCGCCATAATGCAGGCGCCTGGCTGGTGGAGATACTGGCGCGCCAGGCCGGTACGGAACTTCGCCCGGAAAAGAAGTTTCTGGGCCTCTACGCGAAAGTGCAGCTCGACGGTCATGAGTTGCATCTGCTCGAACCCACCACCTTCATGAACCGCAGCGGCAGTGCCGTTGCAGCGCTGTGCCAGTTCTACAAGATCGCACCGGATGAGCTGCTGGTCGCGCACGACGAGCTGGATATCCCGCCCGGAGCGGCCCGCTACAAGCAAGGCGGTGGCCATGGCGGGCACAACGGACTACGCGATATCATCAGCGCCCTCGGCAACGACAAGAGCTTTCATCGTCTGCGTATCGGCATCGGCCATCCCGGCGATTCCCGCCAGGTCACGAATTACGTTCTGGGTCGTCCCGGCAAGACCGAGCTAGGCGCCATCGGCGGCGCCATCGGCGAATGCCTGGCCACCCTGCCACTGGCCATTGCCGGAGACTGGGCCCGAGCCATGAGCCGCCTGCACGGCTTCAAGGGCTGATCCGCGACTCGTCAACGTCTTCTTGACACCACTTTCAGGACAACACCATGGGTTTCAACTGCGGTATCGTCGGCCTTCCCAACGTCGGCAAGTCCACGCTCTTCAACGCCCTGACCAAGTCCGGCATCGATGCCGAGAACTTTCCCTTCTGCACCATCGAGCCCAATGTGGGCATCGTGCCGATGCCGGACCCGCGCCTCGACGCACTGGCGAAGATCGTGAGACCCCAGAAGATATTGCCCACCACCATGGAATTCGTCGATATCGCCGGCCTGGTGGCAGGCGCCTCCAAGGGCGAGGGGCTCGGCAACAAGTTCCTGGCCAATATCCGCGAAACCCAGGCCATCGCCCATGTGGTGCGCTGTTTCGATAACGACAACGTCATCCATGTGGCCAACCAGGTCGATCCACGGGCCGACATCGAGATCATCAACATGGAACTGGCCCTGGCCGATCTCGATACCGTCGAGCGTGCCATCCAGCGCCTGGTGCGAGTCGCCAAGGGCGGTGACAAGGAAGCCATCGCCACCAAGGCGATCCTGGAACGCATCCAGCCCCACCTGGCGGAAGGCCTGCCGTTGAGAAGCGTCGGCCTCGGCGATGAAGAGCAACGTCAGCTCAAGAGCTTCGGGTTTCTGACGCTCAAGCCGACCATGTACATCGCCAACGTCAATGAGGATGGCTTCGAGGGTAATCCCTACCTCGATGTCGTCAATGAGATTGCCGCCGAGGAAGGTGCCGCTGTCGTGCCGGTCTGCAATCAGCTCGAGGCCGAGATCGCCGAACTCGACGATGAAGAACGCTCCATGTTTCTCGACGAGATGGGCATGGAAGAACCGGGGCTCGACCGGGTGATCCGTGCCGGCTACGCCCTGCTCGGCCTGCAGACCTATTTCACCGCCGGCGTGAAGGAAGTGCGCGCCTGGACGGTCAAGATCGGTGCCACCGCACCGGAGGCTGCCGGGGTGATCCATACGGACTTCCAGAAAGGCTTCATCCGTGCCGAAGTCATCAGCTACGACGACTTCATCTCCCTGGGCGGCGAACAGGGCGCCAAGGATGCCGGCAAGTGGCGGCTGGAAGGCAAGGAATACGTGGTCAAGGATGGTGACGTGATCCACTTCCGCTTCAACGTCTGACGATTTTTTCTGAACTCAGGAACGTTCAGCAGCATCGATGGATAGATAAAGTTTATTAAAATCAATGGATTGTGAAAAAATACGGTCTGCGGAGCGTTCCTATTGTTCACCCAGCCCTGAAAAATTCAGGGGGTAGCGTTGGGGGTTCTCGTGTTCAACCGTGGGGGTATTTCTCCCCGCAATACAGTGACCTGAAGTTCCCGCTCTGGGTTGAGTGAGACGGTGCCAATGGGCGACCAGTTGCGGGTCTTGCCGCTCCAACGAGCGGGGGTTGGCCTCGCGAGTTGCCTGATTGATGGCGTGCCGCTTGGCCAGCACCTCGGCATCGCCGCCGGCATGGTGCTGGGCCGGTGTCACCAGGCGGATCCCGCTGTGACGATGCTCGTGGTTGTACCACGGCACGAAGCCGGCCACGCACCGCGTCGACCGTCGCGACCCCGTCAACGAGGTAGCAGGACCGGTACTTGCAGGTCCGGAGCAGCGCCTCCGAGTAGAGATTGTCGTTGCTGTCGTACGGCCATGCCAAGAAGCTGGAGGCCCAGTTCAAGGCCGAGGTGAAAGCGCTAACTCAGCGGGCCGAATCGGCGGACAAGGATGATCCGCCGGCGCCATCGAGTAAGGACCCTGTTGAGCAAATGGCCCACCGCTTGAATACGCGGGCAGGCCGAACGCCCTACGCATTGCGCAAACATACCGTGGAACCGGTCTTCGGGATCATCAAACACGTGATGGGGTTCCGGCAGTTCTCGCTGCGAGACCTGGCTAAGGTCAGTGGAATGACGCCGCTCATTCTACCTTGGCACCGTCCGGTGGCGATCATGGCGCTTCTGTCCACGCGGGCGTTGCGTTCAGGAACCCTCCTAGGGACTCCGTCGTCTCTCGCTCACCGGGGTCCCGAGCGCGGCCAGGAATATCCGCAGTGAGTGCTCGATCTCGGGCTTGGCCAGGCCGCGGGTGATGAACACTATCAACGAACGACGATCATCATCGGGCCAGGCGGCCAAGTGTTGCGGAGGGTGAAGCACATGCTGAACGCCATGCAGCGCCACCGGAGGCTCCCCCGGTCCGAGGTTCAGTATTCCCTTGACCCGCAGCACCTTGTCCCCGTGAGCGTTGAGCAGAAGCGACAACCATAGCGCGAAGTGGTCCCATTCGAGGCTGGCATCGAATTCGAGAACGAAGCTGACGATCCGGGCGTGACGCCCGGAAACGCCGGGGGCAGCGCCTAGAGTGTCCGCCGCCCGGCGCAGCATGAGCGGCCATTGGGCACCGTCCGCGCGAGGCCCGGGCCCGGCATCGAAGCGCTTGGGCAGCAGGCGTGGGTCGCCCGATGCCACCTGCGCGGCCAATCCACGCTCGGCAGTGGGGTTGAGCTCTCCCAGGCGTTTCAACAGCGCGCCGCCGGCCATCTCGTCGACCAGATCGTCCTTGCCGAGCAGCAGCAGGTCGGCGGCGGCGACCTGGGCCAGCCACTCCGGCTGGGAGCCTTCCTGATAGGGAGCATTGAGAGCATCCACCAGAGTCACGGTACGCGCCAGACCAAAGTGATGACGCAACTGCGGGTCGTGGCTCAGGGTGGCCAGTACCGGCGCCGGGTCGGCCAAGCCGGTAGTCTCCAGCACGATACGAGAGAAGGGAGGCAGCCGGCCCGTCTGGCGTAGCGAGAGCAGTTCCAGCAGCGCCTCCTTGAGCTCGCCGCGAATCGAGCAGCAGACGCAACCGCTGGGCAACAGCCGCGTTTCCGGCGCCACCTCGGTGACCAGACGGTGGTCGATGCCCACCTCACCGACCTCGTTGATCAGCAGCGCCGTTTCACCGAGCGGTTGTTCCGCGAGCAATCGCCGCAGCAGCGTGGTCTTTCCGCTCCCGAGAAAGCCCGTCAGCACCACCACCGGGAGAGGCCCGTAGTCGATGTCGGGAAGCAATCGGCTCATGGGCTCGCTTCCTCCGCCAGATGGGCCAGCAGCTCGGCGGATAGCGGGTCGGGATGGCGTCCGCAGAGCGCTTCGACCCGGTGCCAGAGGTCGTCGAGGTTGGCGACCATGACCTGCTTGCCGGTGGCACTGGCTAGCAGAAAACCGCTTCCGTGGAAGTCGCTCAGCGTCAAACGATAGTGGCTCAGTATCCGATTCAGGGCTTGGAGCCGCCTCAGGCGCTGCTGACGGGCGGGCCGCCCGGAGCCGGTCAGCGGATCGCCCCAATGGGCGCCACCGTCCAGCAAGCCGCAGAGTCCACACATGGTTCCCTCCTGAAAGGCTGCATATCGGACGAGCCGCCCGAAGATCGCCGGGACGGCCTCAACGTTGGCGAGGAAAGCGCCGGATGAAATCGTCGGCAATGGTATCCAGGGCCATGAAATTCACGCCATCATGGCTGTGCATATACTCGATCAATCGCTCGAGCATCAGCAAGACCTGGGGGCGTCCGGAGACATCGGGGTGGATGGTGATCGGAAATACCGCGTAATCCATCTCACGATAGACCCAATCGAACTGGTCACGCCACATCTCCTCCAGGTGGCGGGGGTTAACGAAACCGTGGCTATTGGGGGAATTCTTGATGAACATCATGGGAGGCAGGTCATCCAGGTACCAGCTCGCGGGAATCTCCACCAGGTCGGTTTCCCGACCGCGCACCAGCGGCTTCATCCACGCCGAGGGGTGCTGGCTGTAATCGATCTTGGTCCAGCTATCGCCGACCCGAACATAGTAGGGCGTGAAGTCGTCATGCATCAGACTGTGGTCGTACTTGATGCCCTTCTTGAGCAGCAACTCATTGGTGACAGGGCTGAACTCCCACCAGGGCGCGACATAGCCGGTAGGCGCCTTGCCCGAAACGTCGGCGATCAGTTCGATACAGTGGTCCAGGACTGCCTCTTCCTGCTCAGGCGTCATGGCAATCGGGTTCTCGTGACTATAACCATGCACACCCAGCTCATGACCGGCAGCGGCCACCGCCGCGATCTGCTCGGGGAAGGTTTCCACCGAGTGGCCCGGCACGAACCAGGTAGTGGTGATGTCATAGCGCTCGAACAGCTCGAGCAGGCGAGGCACACCGACCTCGCCCGCGAACAGGCCCCGGGAGATGTCGTCCGGAGAGTCCTCGCCGCCATATGAGCCCAGCCAACCGGCCACGGCATCCACATCCACGCCGATCGCGATGAAAATTTCCTTCTTGGACATTGTCGATCTCCTGTCTGGTTGTGTCTGCGGGGAAGGGTCACCCCGTCGATTGCATCGTTTTAGGTGTCCGGTGCGCACCTCATTCACTGCCCGGCACGCAAGAAATCGGCGACACCCTCAGACAAAGACACCTTGGGAGACCAGCCCCAGCGTTCGCGCGCTCGATCAATCGCCAGGGGTGCGGTCAGGTACTCCCTTTTTATCGCCTCATTGCCAAACTCGACAGCTAGCGGCCCAATCTCTCCGCGCACGATCTCTGCGACCTCATCCATCCGCCACTCCACTCCAGGCGCGATATTCGCCACGACTCGCCCGGGGTTCCTGTCGAGCGTCGCCAGTTCCATTGCATGCACGACGTCGTCGGCATGGATCAATTGCCGTTTCGCCCCAGCATTCTCATGCATGCTCACGTCGCGCTTGTCGAGAGCCCCTTCGATCATGGCCCGCAACGGACAATACGTCTTCCTGGCAGGCCCATAGACATGAGCGATGCGCAGTAGCGCGGCGGACATGCCGAACTGAGCCACGTAGCTGGTGATCAATGCCTCGCATGCGGCCTTGGTCGCCCCGTATACATTGGTCGGTGCCAGGGAACGCTCTTCGTCCACGGGACCCTCCTCCACTTCTCCGTAGACCATGATCGTAGAGCACTGCACGATCCGGGGAATCCCATACAGGCGCATCGCTTCCAAGAGATTCATCGTCCCGCCAACATTGATATCCGCCACTTCGGCAGGCCGATCCTTCAGTACCATGGAGCCTGAAATGCCGCCTCCATGCACGACGACATCAATGGGTGGGCTATCTTTTAAGAGCCTATACAGTTGATGGAGATCCCTGACGTCTAGAACTTCCGTCTTTATCCTCGCGTGCTGCAAATCGCAAGGGTGAATATCCATGCCTAGAACCTCGTGGCCCGAAGTGGCTAGTCTCATGGCGAGACTGCGGCCCAGCATGCCGGACACGCCAGTCACAAGCACATTCAGTGAGTCGGTTGCATTCATTTGTCAAAACCCAAACATTCTCGGAAGTGTTGTCACCAGCGCCGGCCAGAACATGCAAAGCACAAGAAAACCGAACTGCAGTATCACGTACGGCCAGACGGCCGACACGACCTGCCCAATAGAAAGACGGCTTATGCCGGACATGACGAAGAGCAGCACGCCGATGGGCGGAGTGATGGACCCGATCACGATGTTTAGCACGAACAGGAAAGCGAAGTGCAGAGGGTCCAGCCCATACTCGATCGCCAATGGCGCGAAGAGGGGAACCAGCATGATGAAAGCGGCATTCGCCTCAATGAACATCCCCACCACGGCCAGAATGAGCATCACCAGGGCCAACATGAGGTATTTGTTGTCCGTCACGCCGCGCAGCCATTCGGCAAGCGTCTGCGGAACGAGCTCGATGGTGAACAGGAAGGTAATGGTTGAAGCGAAGGCAATCAGCGCCCCGACGATCGAGGAGGTCACGGCGGCGCGGAGGAGCACGCCAGGGATATCCTTTATCTTCAATTCCCGTGTCACGGCAAAGCCGATGAACAGGGCGTACAGAACCGCAATCGCACTCCCCTCCGTCGCGGTAAACGCCCCACTGATGATGCCGCCGATGATAACGACGGGCATCAGGATGATGACCAGGCCGCGGCGGCACTCGTACAGGATCCGCTTGAGGCTGATAGGGTCGCCGGTGGGCGGATAATCGCGACGCCATGCCACCCAGGAAACGTAACCCATGATGAGAATGGCGAGCAGAATTCCCGGCAATACCCCGGAAAGAAACAGTGCGCTAACCGATACCGAAGGGCCCGCCATGATGGCATAGACGATCATGCCTGCACTGGGAGGAATGATGGGCCCGAGATTGGCAGAGGCGATTACGACACCCGCAGCGAATTTCTTATCGTAGGACCGGGAAAGGCTGGGCACCAGCGTGGAACCGAGGGCACTCGCCGTCGCGATGGCAGTTCCCGAAACGGCCGACAACCCCATGGCTGAAAGAATGGTGACATGCGCCAACCCGCCACGCACACGCCCGATCAAGCTATTGGCAAGCGATACGATGCGGTTCATCGCCCCGCCCGCGACCATGAGCTCCCCGGCCAAGATAAAGAAGGGAATCGCCATCAGGGGAAAGGAGTCCACGGCATACAGCATGCGCTCCGGCAGAATGGACAATCCCATCTCTCCATACCAGAGCCCCGCGAGTGAAGCCGCGCCAATGGCGAAGGCAAGAGGCATGCCCAGCAACGCCAACAACACGAAAAGTCCGATAGCGACGGCGATCATGACTCCATCCTCTCCTTCACTTCTTCCACGAAGCTTGCTGGCAGCTCACCACCAAGAGCCAAGTCGAGACTTTGCGCAGCAAAATGCAAGGAGCAATGGAATCCCGCCCACAACACCGGAATATAGAACCATCCGCTGCTCAAGGGCAGGGACGAAAGCGTCTGATCCCAAGTGGACATGGTCGCCCGTGCTCCTACGAGCGTCACGACCATCATCAAGAAAATTCCTATGACATTCAATCCGATGATAAGTCCCCTTTGAACAAGAGGAGGAAGGCATTTTTGCAAGATATCTATTCCCACATGCCCCCTCGTCTTGAGAGCCAAGGGAATGGCGAAGAAGATCACCGCCACGAAGCAGAGCCGGGAAAACTCCCACGCCCAGTCTATGGAGGAGTTGAAAAAGTACCTCAATACGACTTGCGCGGAAACGACCGTAACGAGTACGGCCAGAAAAGCGATGACCACACGGGATACGGCCTCATCCAACATGTCGAGAAGGCGATTGAGAAAAAGTCCTGCGGCAGTATATGCCGCAGGAGACTTGGAATCTTTGGGGTTATTGTTCAACACCGGCCTCCTCGAGGACCATATCGACCAAGTCGGAACCAATGCGCGCGCGGACATCGTCGATGACACCACTCGTCATTTCACGCATTTCGTCGCGCAGCTCATCCGAGATGGGAGTAAAGGTCATGCCGGCCTCGATGAGTTCCTCCAATGCCGCCTCATTAGCTTCCTGATTGTAGCTGCGCTGCCATTCGATGGCTTCTTCCATGGAGGTGCGGATCGCTTCCTGGTACTCGGGATCAAGGCCTTCGAATGCCTCCTTGTTCACCAGGTAAACCACGTAATCGTAGAAGTGGGCGGTGTCGGAGAGGTGGCCTTGTATCTCCTGGAAGCGATTCGTCAGGGTGATGCTGTAAGGATTCTCCTGCCCATCCATGACGCCTTGCTGAAGCGCGGAAAACAACTCCGCGATATCGAGCGGCGCCGGATTGGCGCCAAGTGCGCGGAACGTGCTCAGATGCACCTCGTTGGGCTGCATGCGGATCCTGAGCCCATTGAAATCTTCGACCGAGTTCAATGCCCTGCGAGAGTTGGTCACATGACGCGCACCGAGATCCCCCCACCCCAGAGCGATGACGTTCCGTTCCTCGAACCCCTCGGACAAGATACCCCCCAGGGGACCATCCACGAGGTTGAAAGCGCTTTCCGGGTCGGGCAGCACGAACGGAAGGGACAGGGCCTCTATCTCCGGCACCACGCCCGTCCAAAACGATGGGCCCGACCAAGACATGAAAATGGAGCCACGACGCACTTGATCCACCTGCTGCGAGGCGCCTCCCAACTGATTGGAAGGGAAGAGGTCGATGCGAACCTCGCCATTGGTTCTTTCGGCTACCGAATCGCGAAATCTCTCCATTGCCAGACTGCTGGAGTGGTCGGGCTGAAAACTCCCCGAAGCCCTCAGCGTAACTTCCTGGGCAGCAGTCAGCCCACTCATTCCCAAAAAGCCCAGTGCAGCGGCCAACGTAGCGTATCGAACCATTTTCATAAAAATATCCTCACTTAAAGTCGCTTGCTCAATTATTGGTTTTTTTAGAATCCAGAATTTCATGGATCTCTTGAACGGCCTGTTTCAAGTAGCCCACTTCTTCGGGCGTCCACTCTCTTGTGGCATTGTTCTCATGTACCGAGACCCACCCCACCAGCTCTTCATCTCGAATGACGGGCCCCAGCATCTGCGCCTTGACGCCGTAGATATCCATGAGCGCTTGCGGAGGCGCGGGGGAGACGTTCAGACAAGACGCTTGAATCAGTATCTCCCTGTGCCGCTCGAGCCATCCCACCGTGTCCAGTTTCCGCTGATCCAGCGCAGTCTCTCCCGAGAGCGGCTTGATCCCTGGCTCCAAGGCTTCGCCTGCCGGGTCGTCCACATGAAAAGCGGCCTGCGGCAAGTCGATGCGCAGCGTCGTACGACTGGCCTTGGTCTCCTTGAGCAACCTGTTAAGGATGCTATTGAAGGCTGCTGAAAGGTTTTCACGATCGGCACTGTGGTTCGCTTTATTCATGACATCTCAACTTTTTGTTTGAACAATCCATGGAAGCCAAAAAGGCGATGCGGCAAGTCTCGTACAACTTCTCGTCATCCCGAAGAGCTCATGCACTAATAACGCATGGTGACGAAGCAGCGTCCGCATGAAGTCTCTATGGGTCCATCTTCCTTGCTCTAACACTTGTAATTGTAAATCGACGACCAGAAGCGAATTCAAACGGCCATCATTGGTCAGACCATAATTTCATCCTATAGCAACCCCTCCACATGTCAAGCCCTACCTCCGATACTACTCAAAAATAGCATAAAAAATATTGTATATCAATAACTTAAAACAAAATTTTCATGGATTTTCACCATTTCGTCCACGAGAGTGGAGCGCCGCCTCTTGATTTGGTCTGACCGGATAACATATCGTATGACCGGCCATGGTAGATATGGGCCGCTCATGCCGACACCCGAGACGAGGAACTCCGAATGAAGAAAGTTGTAATCATATCGACGGGGGGGACCATTGCCTCTCGTTTCAAACCGGAAACGAGAGAGGTGAGCGTTGGCAACTCCAGCGAGCCCTTTCAGGAACTAGCGGCTCTGCGGCTTCCCAGTATCCCTGTGGAGACTTTCGAGTTTTCCAGCATCGGCAGTTATATGATGAGCCTCGAGAGAGCATTCGAATTGATTCGAATGATCGGAGACTTGCTGAAACGAAAGGACATCATGGGAGTGGTGGTCACGCATGGCACCGACACTCTGGAAGAAACGGCGTACATGGCAGATCTTCTTCTCGATGCTTCCAAGCCGGTCGTCTTTACCGGCGCCCAGAAAGCCGCCGACGATTTCGAGCCGGATGGCCCACGCAATGTCCTCGACGCGATCAGGGTCGCAGCAGACGGGAGCAGTCAGGGGAAGGGCGTTCTCGTCGTCTTCGATCACGAGATTCATGCCGCAAGAGATGTCACGAAGACACACACCTCGCAGCTAAACACATTCCAGTCCGCCGAACATGGCAAACTCGGGGAGATCGACCAGGACGCGGTCCTTTTTCATCGCGCCCCACTGATTCGAGCAACTTTTCCCAATGGAGCGATCGAGCCCAGGGTGGACATCGTCAAGCTGGCCATGGGCAGCGACAGGCGCTTTATCGACTGTGCCATCGAAAGCGGCGCTCGAGGCATAGTGATAGAGGCCTTCGGCCGCGGCAACGTGACGCCCGACGTGCTGAATGGCATCGAACAAGCCATCGCCGCCAGTGTCTCAGTCGTCATTGCCTCGCGTTGTCCACGTGGCCGCGTGGCTCCCGTTTACGGCATCAGCGGCGGAGTTGCCCTCTCGCGGGCCGGCGCCGTATTTGCCGGAGATCTGGGCGGCATCAAGGCGAGAATACTGCTGGCCATTCTCCTGGGCGCGGGGATGTCCGGCGACGCACTGAAACATGCCATTGAAATGGCTTCGGCATGATGCGAACGGGTACCGTCCGCCTCGCCCTGGCGTCAGGCACGAATTACACAAGAAAATCTTTTGCAACTAACAAACCACCGCCTGAAAACAGATTGACACAATTTTCGTTTCGTGGTATCCAAAGGCCCGGTAGCGGTTCATGTCGCTCTTCCTCGAACACCCACGATCTCCAGGCTCGTTTGAACCAAACATATCCATCGAATCGAACATTCCCGGGATATCCGGCATGCCGATAAGATCGGCATATCTATCCTTGACACACGGACCCTCGGCATTCATCGGAAAACTCAATGGAACAGAGCAAGAAAGGCAGTAGTGACCCGGTTCCACAGAAGACGGCAAGGGCCATTCAGGACCTCATTCGTCGCCATGTCTACAAGTCAGGGGAAAAGCTGCCTGCACAGAGAGTTCTTGCGGAAGATTTAAATGTCAGCCGCGCCTCGCTTCGTGAGGCATTGTCCACTCTCGAAGCGCTTGGATTCGTACGCACGGAAGCGAACAGAGGAACATTCGTCACGTATAACAGTGACGATGATATGCAGCCCATAGGAAACTGGCGCTTTTCGGAAAGATTCAAGCTGGAAGAAGTTTACGAATTTCGCTATTTCACCGAGGCATCGGCGATACGACTGGCGACGCTCCAGGCCACCGAAGGCGAGCTGAAGGAATTGAAGGAGCTGCATGAAAACTACAAGAAAGCCATTCAGGCTCTCGATTTGGTTGCAAGCGGCGAGTATGACTGTCTTTTTCATCGTTCGATCATGATTTTTTCTCGCAACCGCGTATATTCAAGCCTTTATGAAAAGTTCCAAGAGGTGTTCCATCAAAGTCAGATTCTTCCCTTTTCTCGTCATCAAAGGCTTTGGGAACCTGTTATGGAGCACGGAAAAATTCTGGAAGCGATGCTGCAGCGCGACCCGGACGGCGCAGCCTATTACATTCAAATGCATATGGTCCGCGCGGCTGAGCGGCTCGGCATACGACTAAGAAACTTGTTCTGAGGTGCACGCCCGCACCGTGGACATTTCCCGGCGTCTCCGGGTAATGTTCTGGTCAAGTCAGAGCGAACACATTTTCAAGCCGCAGCTGCCAATTCAATCTCCCTCGGCGTCTGGTGCGACGCGTATTGGCTACCGCGATCGCTGTGATGGCTCAGTCCTCTCTCGGGCTGCCGGCGACCTACCGCCATTTCCAAGGCGTCCAGGACCAGCTGCGTACGCATGTGGTCGGCCATCGCCCAGCCCACCAACTGCCGATCGTGGAGGTCGAGCACCGCCGCCAGATAGAGCCATCCTTCCAGTGTCCAGATCGCCGTGATATCGGCCACCCAGGCCCGATTCGGTGCCGCCACCGTGAACTGGCGGTTCAACAGGTTGGGCGCCATCGCAGACCGCCTATTCACTATCGCGTTCCGCAACCTCCTGTCGCTCCATCCTTGGCGTGAGCAGCCGTGCTATCCAGCGGGTCTCGTGAAATTGGTGACAGACGGTGACGAATGCGATCGTCAGGGGCACCCCGATGAAGGCACCGGGAATGCCCCATACCAGCCCCCAGAAGAACACCGACACCACCACCACGAAGGGCGAGATAGCAAGTGCGCGGCCTTCAAGACGCGGTTCGAGAAGATTGCCCAGCGAGAACTGGATGAGGGTCATCCCAGCCAGCACCAGCAGCGGCAACAGCCAGGGCTCGAACTGGACGAAGGCGAAGATCACCGGCGGGATGACGGCGATGATCGGCCCGATGAACGGAATGTAATTGAGCACGAATGCCAGCCCGCCCCAGACGCCGGCCAGGTCCAGTCCCACCAGCAGCGCGAACAGCCAGGTCAGCAGCCCCGTCAACACGCTAATAAAGGTTCTGACAAGGATGTAGCGGCGAAACTTCCAGGCGGTTTCCCCGCAGGCCTCCGCCAGCCGCGCCGCGGTGGCGTCACCGAAGGCGTGAGGCAAGCGACTCCGAACGTCGGCGACCTCCAGCAGCCCCAATATCAGGAAGATCAGGATGAGGGTGAGAAAACCCGCGACAGCGTTGATACGTGTCGCCGCGCCCTGCAGTAGCCCGAAGACCCAACCGGGGCCGATCTGGTTGGCCAGGGCGGGGGAAAGCGGCATGCCCTGCCCTTCCAGCCAGTGCGCAACGGCCGCATAGACTTCGTGCATGCGCGGCGCGTATGGTGAAAGACCCTTGGTGATGGCATTGATGCCGTAACCGGTCGCCAGGAAGAACCCCACCATCACCAAGATCAACAACAGCACCGACACCGTCAGCGCGACCCATTGACGGGTCAGTGCCGTGAGCCTGTCATGTATGGGCCATACGAGCGCGATCAGGAACAGGGAGAAGGCGATCGGCACGGCGATCACCTGGATCCAATGGAGTGCCGCCACGCCAAGAATGCTGGCGATCATCCACATGGCGGCGGGTCGTGATGACAAATGGTGTGGTTTCATGACTCTCCGCATACTGTCTGGTTGGCGCCCAGGAAAACATCTTCTTATCCGATCCACTGTCCCTTGGGCAAATACGCATACATCGGCGGCAAGATAATTGACGCACCATATGCTTGTCGGTATGATCTGCCCCCGCTAGAAGGCTACGTAGCTCAGCTGGTTAGAGCACATCACTCATAATGATGGGGTCCCCTGTTCGAATCAGGGCGTAGCCACCAGAGTCCGAAAAAACCCCCGGCGCCCCCAGGCGTGGGGGTTTTGTACGACCAGCATCCTCGCTATTTGAGCTCCGGGACCAGGCCTGCGAGGAGGCGCTGTAAATACATCCCTGTACGCTACCGACGCCATCCCTGGCGCAGGACCTCCTCTTCGCCCTGCCCCCGGCGCCTCTCGCACGTCGCTCAGGCCAGCTCGGCACGATTGCAGAAGGCCATGAGCGCCCGCGTCAGGTATTCCACGTCCAGGGCGCCGGCAGTCTCGCGGATCGAGTGCATCGCCCACTGCGCCACCCCCACATCCAGGGTCGGCACTCCAAGCTCGGTGGCGGTGATCGGCCCGATGGTGCTGCCACACCCCATGTCGGCCCGGGTCACGAAGGTCTGCACGGGCACACCGGCCTCGCGGCATAGGCCGCGAAAGAGGGCAGAGGTGGCACTGTTGGTAGCGTAACGCTGATTGGCATTGACCTTGATCACTGGCCCGCCATTCAGGGCCGGCCCATGAGCCGCATCGTGCTTGTCGAGGAAATTGGGATGCAGACCGTGGGCGTTGTCGCAGGAAATCATGCGCGAAGCCTGGATCAGCCGAATGAAGCCTTCGTCGCCGGGCTCACCGAGCTGCGCATTGACCCGCCGCAACACATCGCCGAGAAACGGCCCCTGGGCGCCGCAGGCGCTGGCGCTGCCGACCTCCTCGTGATCGTTGGCTACCAGCAAGGCGCCCTGGGTTCCATCGGACTCGAGCAAGGCCTCCAGGCCGATAAAGCAGGAGAGCAGGTTGTCGAGGCGGGCGCTGGCAATCAGTTCACCCTGCACTCCGATCCTCGCCGGCGGCTGAATATCATGGAACGCCAGCTCGAAGTCGAGGATCTCGGCATCGCGGATGCCATGTTCGGCTTCCAGCCACTCCAGCAGCAGCCGCTGCAGATCGGCTTCCTCGCCGCCCTGCAGGAAGACCGGCGCCATCTGCGTCTGGGCATTGATGGGACGCCCACTGTTCACGTCGCGGTCGAGGTGGATCGCCAGACTCGGGATGATGGCCACCGGGCGCTCCACGCGCAGCAGCCATCCCTCGATCCGCCCATCGGCGTGACGCAGGTGGACACGGCCCGCCAGGCCAAGCTCGCGGTCGAACCAGGGCGACAGCAGCGCCCCACCGTAGAGCTCGACACCCAGCTGCAACCAGCCGGCCGAAACCTGGCCGGCGTTGGGCTTCAGGCGCAGCCCGGGGCTATCGGTATGGGCGCCGATCATGCGCAGGGCGTCGAGCCCAGCCCGGGGCAACTGCAAGGCAACGATCGACGAATCATTGCGAGTGACGTAGGCCCGCTCCCCCGCAGACAGCTCCCAGGGCTGCGACTCGTCGAGCCGGCGGAAGCCGGCGGCCTCGAGGCGCTCGGCCATGGCCGAAACGGCGTGCCAGGGGGTAGGAGAACGCTGCAGAAAATCGAGCAACCGCTCAAGACGGGCTTCCCGAGACATGTGAATCCTCTTCAGGGGGGTCGTGGTTGACGAGACAACTGCTACAATGCCACATCGGCCTTACGCAACTCGCAAGCCATGCGCGTGTCTAGGGAAGGAAGTGTACACGAAACCAGGAGTCCTTCATTGATGAGCCTGACAGCCGTTTTCCGGCATTCAGTCACTCTGCTGGTGCTGCTGATGCTGACCAGCAACGCGGCATGGGCGAAGATTCAGCCCAGCGACGCTCAGCGTCAGGCATCGGTGGAGGTGGCCGAATCATTACGCTATGGCCACTATTCCGATGCCCCCCTTGATGATGAATGGTCGCGCCTGGCCTTCGAGCGCTACCTCGACGTTCTCGATGGACAGCGGGCCTTCCTGTTGAGCCACGATGTGGACGACTTCCGACACCTGGAAGATCGCATCGACGACATGGTCTTCGAAGGCAATCTCGCCCCCGCCTACGAGCTGTATCAGCGCTATCATGACCGGGCCGAGTCTCGCTTCGAGTGGCTGCTGGAAAAGCTGGACCACGGACTGGACTTCACCTATGACAACGACATGCGTCTCGAGATCGATCGGCGCGACGCATCCTGGGCCGACAGTGAAGACGAACTGGACGAGCTGTGGCGCAAGCGACTCAAGAACGCGGCCCTGACCCTGGACATCAGTGGCCAGGATGACGAGCAGGTCGAAGCCAACCTGCGGCAGCGCTACGAGGGTCAGCTGTCACGCCTTCGCCAGACCAATGGCGAGGATGTCTTCGGGCTGTTCATGGCCGCGGTGACCAGTAGCATCGATCCACATACCGAGTACCTGTCTCCCCGTCAGGGCGAGTCCTTCGATATCCAGATGCGGCTGTCGCTGGAGGGCATCGGCGCCATGCTGCAGTCCGACGGCGAGTACGTGGAGGTTTCCAGCCTGGTGCCCGGCGGCCCCGCCGATCGAGCCGGCGTGCTGGAGCCCGCCGACCGCATCGTTGGCGTGGGCCAGGAGGACAGTGACGACACCGTCAACGTGGTGGGCATGCGCCTGGACGAGGTCGTGGACCTCATTCGCGGCCCCAAGGGTACCGTGGTTCGCCTGGAAGTCGTGCCAGCCGAAGCCGTGGACATGACCCGCTCCCATGAGGTCGAGATTACCCGCGACACCGTGAACCTCGAGGATCAGGCGGCAAAAGGCGAGGTGATCGAGGTCGAGCAGGAAGGCGGCACCAAGCGCATCGGCGTCATCAAGATCCCCACGTTCTACGTCGACTTCGATGCCTGGCAGGCCGGCGAGGAGGAATTCCGCAGTACCACCCGGGACGTCGCCCGTGAAGTCGAACGACTCAAGTCCGAAGGCATCGACGGCATCATGCTCGACCTGCGCAACAATGGCGGCGGAGCGCTACAGGAAGCCAATTCCCTGATCGGCCTCTTCATCGATCGCGGCCCCACCGTGCAGGTGCGTGATGCACGTGGTCGTATCAGCCTCTATGGCGATACCGAGACCGGCACCCTCTATGACGGCCCCCTGGCGGTACTGGTGAACCGGTTGTCCGCCTCGGCCTCGGAGATCTTCGCTGGCGCCATCCAGGATTATGGTCGCGGCCTGGTACTCGGCAACGCCACCTTCGGCAAGGGTACGGTCCAGACCCTGAGCGACCTCAGCCATGGTCAGATCAAGCTCACTCGCGCCAAGTTCTATCGCATCTCCGGGGAGAGCACCCAGCACCGTGGCGTTGAACCGGACATCCTCTTCCCCGACCTGGTGGACCCCGAGCGGATCGGCGAGAGCAGCCTGGACAACGCACTCGAGTGGGACACCGTGCAAGAGGTCCAGTACCGACTCTACGGAGAACCGTGGGAATACATGGAAACCCTGCGCTCGCGGCATCGTGAGCGGGCCGACATACAACCCAACTTCGTCTACCTGGAGCGCCGCGCCGAACTGGCTCGACGGCTTCGCGAGGAACACACCAGTGTCAGCCTCAACCGCGAGCTGCGACAGCGTGAAGTGGAGGCCAGGGATGCCGAGCAGCTTGCGCTGGAGAATCAACGTCGCGAAGCGCTGGGCCTCGACCCTCTCGAAGAGTTGATCGACGCTCGCGAGGAGGATAGCGATGAAGACGAGCCCGTGGAACGGGTCCAGGTGACCGAAGCGGCCGCCATCCTTGCCGACTATGCCGAGCTTACCCGGCGGCGGCTGGCGACTCGGTTCTGACCCCCTCCCCTCCGGGCTCGCTCCGGAGGGGAATCTTCCCGCCGTCCATGCTTGCCCTTCCCTGCCAGCCAATCGAAGAGAACTTACCAAGGACTTATCGATGGAAACTGGCCGAAAGGGGCTGGCGCGGAAGTGCCGGAAGCAGGAACATCGGATAGTAATGAAGAAGAGGATAGTAACGAAGACGAGGTCATGCAGCTGCGGCAGGCAGCGACCTTCGCTTGGCGCTGGATGGCTCCTCGAGCAGGACTCGAACCTGCGACCCAGTGATTAACAGTCACTTGCTCTACCAACTGAGCTATCGAGGAATGGCCGGTTGCTGCAGTGTACCTGATGCCTCGGGAGTGAAGCTGGCTCCTCGAGCAGGACTCGAACCTGCGACCCAGTGATTAACAGTCACTTGCTCTACCA
>NZ_PNRF01000001.1:0-93482 GCF_002879615.1 Billgrantia endophytica | reverse complement strand
ACCTGCGACCCAGTGATTAACAGTCACTTGCTCTACCAACTGAGCTATCGAGGAATGGCCTCAAGTACGGGGCGTAGTATACGGATCACTCCGACAAGGTCAAGGACAGATTCCCTCGAGCCAGCTGCTTGCCCCACAACGCAAAACGCCCGCTCAAATGGTGCCGAACGGGCGTTCGCTACTGTTCTGGTGGCTACGCCCTGATTCGAACAGGGGACCCCATCATTATGAGTGATGTGCTCTAACCAGCTGAGCTACGTAGCCTTTGACGTACCGGTTGGTTTCGACTACCGGTTAACGGGGCGAGATTATGCCCGATACAAAGTGAACTGGCAAGCCTGGCTGGGCGCCGACTTTTTATTGATTGAACGTTCAATAAAAGAATGGCAATCTTGAACGCAACCTCGATATAGCGGGTCCAGGCCGCACAAGTAAAGGATAAAGGAGTTCTCGGGTGCCCAAGACAGGAATGGAACCGATTCGCCGCCAGCAGTTGATCCACGCCACCATGATGTCCATCGACGAAGTCGGTCTGGCGGATACGACCGTCATCCGCATTGCACGTCACGCGGGCGTCTCCGCCGGTATCATCAGCCATTACTTCGGCGGCAAGGACGGGCTGCTGGAAGCCACCATGCGCCAGATACTGAGCGACCTCGGCGAAGCGGTGGCGGCTCGCCGCCGCGCCCTGCCCGACAGCTCTCCCCATGCGCACATTGGCGCCATCATCGACGGCAATTTCGATCATAGCCAGGTTTCCGGGCCCGTGGCCAAGACCTGGCTGGCGTTCTGGGCCAGCAGCATGCACAAGCCCCAGCTACAGCGGCTGCAGCAGGTCAACGGCCGTCGACTCTACTCGAATCTCTGCAGCCAGTTCCGACGCTTCATGCCGCGTGAGCAGGCCCGCAATGCCGCCCGAGGCCTGGCCGCAATGATCGATGGCCTCTGGCTGCGCGGCGCTTTGACTGCGGAGGGGCTGGATGCCGAACACGCTCGATGCCTGGCTCACACCCACCTCAAGCAGTTACTGGCCGACCACGAACCGGCTACCGCTTCCTGACAGGAGACACCATGGCAACCCTGGACACCGAGACACTCTATATCGATGGCCGCCGGGTGGAGGCCACCTCAGGCAAAACCTTCGACGTGCTCAACCCATATGATGGAAGCCTTCTCGCCAAGGTACAGCAAGCCTCGCAGGCCGATGTGGATGCCGCCGTCGCGGCGGCCCGCAAGGGGCAACGCGAATGGGCTGCCATGTCCGGCATGGCCCGTGGTCGCATCCTGAACCGGGCCGTGGGCCTGCTTCGCGAGCGTAATGACGAGATTGCAGCACTCGAAACCCGCAATACCGGGAAACCCATCAGCGAAACCGCCGCCGTGGACATCGCCACCGGAGCCGACGTCATTGAATACTATGCCGGCCTGGCACCGGCGATCGAGGGCAGCCAGATTCCTCTCAGGCCGGACTCCTTCGTCTATACCCGCCGTGAACCACTCGGCGTGATCGGCGCCATCGCCGCCTGGAACTACCCCATCCAGATCGCCTGCTGGAAGGCTGCGCCGGCGCTTGCGGCCGGCAACGCCGTGGTATTGAAGCCCAGCGAAGTGACGCCGCTGACCGCCATGAGACTGGCCGAGATATTCACCGAGGCCGGACTGCCGAATGGGGTGTTCAACGTCATTCACGGCGATGGTCGCGTGGGCGCGATGCTGACCGAGCATACCGGCATCGACAAGGTCTCCTTCACCGGTGAAGTCGGTACCGGCAAGAACGTCATGGCCGCTGCCGGCGGCTCGACGCTCAAGGACGTGACCATGGAGCTTGGCGGCAAGTCGCCGATGATCGTCTTTGCCGATGCCGACCTGGATCGTGCCGCCGATGCGGCCATGATGGCCAACTTCTACTCCAGCGGCCAGATCTGCACCAACGGTACCCGGGTCTTCGTGGAAAGCGCCGCTAAAGAAACCTTCGAGACGAAGATCAAGGAGCGCGTGGCCCGAATCAGGGCCGGCGACCCCCTGGACCCCAGCGTCAACTTCGGCCCGTTGGTGAGCTTCGGGCACCAGGCGAAGGTGCTTTCCTATATCGAACTGGGCAAGCGGGAAGGCGCCCGTGTACTGATTGGCGGCGAATCGATGACCGGGGACTCGTTTGCCAAGGGTGCCTGGGCCGCTCCCACGGTCTTCACCGACTGCACCGACGGAATGCGCATCGTCCGCGAGGAGATCTTCGGCCCGGTGATGTCGATCCTCGTCTTCGACGACGACGAGGAACTGATCCGCCGGGCCAACGACACTCACTACGGCCTTGCCGCGGGCGTCTTCACCGAGAGCCTGAACCGGGCGCATCGCACCATTCATCGTCTGGAAGCCGGCATCTGCTGGATCAACACCTGGGGAGAGTCCCCTGCCGAGATGCCGGTAGGCGGCTACAAGCAGTCCGGCGTGGGCCGCGAGAACGGCATCGAGACACTGGCCCACTATACCCAGACCAAGTCGATACAGGTGGAAATGGGGCCCTTCGAGTCGGTGTTCTAGGAGGCAGCGAAGACAGCTAACCGGATCGCTCGGGGCTTGTCCCCGGCGCCCCTCGCGACAGCCAGCCGCGCCAGCCTTGGGCCGACTCTTCTTGCACATGCAAGCAGGCCGCTTCCGTGGCGTTATCAGTGAGAGATGTCATGTCCCAGATTCATGAATTCGACTACGTCATCATCGGTGCCGGCTCGGCCGGCAACGTGCTGGCCACCCGCCTCACCGAGGACCCGGCGGTCAACGTGCTGCTACTCGAGGCCGGAGGCCCCGACCACCGTTTCGACTTCCGCACGCAAATGCCGGCAGCACTGGCTTACCCCTTGCAGGGCAAGCGTTACAACTGGGCCTTCGAGACGGACCCGGAGCCACACATGAATGGCCGGCGCATGGAGTGTGGCCGTGGCAAGGGGCTCGGTGGCTCCTCGCTGATCAACGGCATGTGCTATATCCGGGGCAATGCCCTCGACTATGACAACTGGGCGAGCCTGCCGGGCCTGGCAGACTGGACCTATGCCGACTGCCTGCCCTATTTCCGCAAGGCCGAGTGCCGTGACATCGGCCCTGACGATTACCACGGCGGCGACGGCCCGGTCAGTGTCACCACGCCCAGGCCGGGCAACAACCCGCTCTACCGGACCTTTATCGACGCCGCTGTCCAGGCCGGCTATCCGGAAACCTCGGACGTCAATGGATACCGGCAGGAGGGCTTCGGCCCCATGGACCGTTTCGTCACCCCAAAGGGACGGCGCGCATCCACCGCCCGGGGCTACCTCGACACCGCCAAGGCACGGCCCAACCTGACCATCGAGACCCATGCCACCACCGATGTCATCGAGTTCGAGGGAACACGGGCCGTCGCCGTGCGCTACCTGCACCGCGGCCGGGATCGGCGCGCGGTGGCTCGGCGCGAGGTTCTGCTGTGTGGCGGTGCCATCGCCTCGCCGCAGATACTGCTGCGCTCGGGGGTAGGCGACCCCGGCCAACTGAAAGAACTGGGCATCCCGGTGGTGCACGCCTCTCCCGGCGTCGGAGAGAATCTCCAGGACCATCTGGAGATGTACATCCAATACGAGTGCAAGCAACCCATCTCCCTCTATCCGGCCCTGAAATGGTTCAACCAGCCGAAGATCGGCGCCGAGTGGTTGCTGTTCGGCAAGGGCGTCGGCGCCAGCAACCAGTTCGAGGCGGCAGGCTTCATCCGCAGCAACGACGACGAGGCATGGCCCAACCTGCAGTACCACTTCCTGCCGATCGCCATCAGCTACAACGGCAAGAGTGCGGTACAGGCACATGGCTTTCAGGCACATGTGGGTTCCATGCGCTCGGACAGCCGCGGGAGGATTCGGCTGCTCTCCCGCGACCCCATGGCGTCACCCAGCATCCTGTTCAACTATATGGCAAAGGAAAAGGACTGGCAGGAGTTTCGCGACGCCATCCGTCTGACCCGCGAGATCATCGCCCAGCCAGCCTTCGACCCCTACCGGGGGCCCGAGATATCGCCGGGGCCGGACATGCAGTCCGATGCCGAGCTCGATGCCTTCGTACGCGAACATGCAGAGACCGCCTACCATCCGTGCGGGAGCTGTCGAATGGGAGACGACGAACGCTCTGTCGTCGATGGACAGGGTCGGGTGCACGGGCTCGAGGGGCTGCGCGTGGTGGATGCCTCTCTGTTCCCGGTGATTCCTACCGGTAACCTCAACGCTCCCACCATCATGCTGGCCGAGAAGATCGCCGACCGTATTCGTGGCCGTGCACCGCTGCCGCCCTCGAGAGCCCCTTATTACGTGGCCGGTGATTCCCCGGCTCGTCACGAGCCTCAACGCCGGCTCGACTGAGCCCACCCATCCCGCCATCAGCGCCCCGCCCTGCGGGGCGCCCTGCATGCACCCGGGCGGCATAGCTGCTACACAGAGAGGGCTAGTCACATCCGGCGAGATAGTCTAGGCTGGGGGATTCAAACGACTGTTCTAAACGCCATACGGAGACGATGCATGCTCACTCTGATACTGCTCCTGCTGACCATGGTCGGACTGCTGGTGATCATGCGCCGCGAAGCTGGCGCTATGCCCGCCCTGGCGGTACTGGCCGTGCTCGGCCTGGCCGGCCTGTTGCTGGGGTCGCCGATCCTGGGCGTCATCCTGTTGATCGGTGCCGCCGGCGTCGCCGTCGCCGGCCTGCCCGCGCTGCGCATCCACTGGCTCTCCCCACGCCTGTTTGCCATGTTCAAGAACGTGTCGCCCAAGGTCTCGGATACCGAGCGCGTAGCACTGGAAGCCGGCACCGTCGCCTGGGACGGCCAGCTCTTTTCCGGCCGCCCCCAGTGGAACCAGCTGCTCGACTACCGTGACGACGGCCTGAGCGAAGAGGAGCAGGCGTTCATCGACAACCAGTGCTCGGTCGCCGCCGGCATGTGCAACGCCTGGGAGATCGCGAAGGAGCGTGCCGACCTGCCCGAGGAGCTGTGGCAATACCTCAAGAAGGAAGGCTTCTTCGGCATGATCATTCCGAAGGCGTATGGCGGCCTTGGTTTCTCCGCCAAGGCACAATCGATGGTGCTGCAGAAACTGACCGTCAGTGAAATGCTGATGATCACCGTGGGTGTGCCCAACTCCCTGGGCCCGGGGGAACTGCTGCTCAAGTACGGCACCGAGCAACAGAAGGAGCATTACCTCCCGCGGCTGGCCGACGGGCGCGAAATTCCCTGTTTCGGCCTGACCGGCCCCCGTGCCGGCAGTGACGCCACCTCCCTGCCGGACATCGGCGTGGTGTGCAAGGAAGTCATCGATGGCAAGGAAGTGCTCGGCTTGCGCCTCGATTTCGAGAAGCGCTGGATCACCCTGGCTCCCATCGCCACCGTAGTCGGGCTCGCCTTCCGGCTGTTCGACCCGGACCGCCTCCTGAGCGAGGAGGAGGACCGCGGTATCACACTGGCCCTGGTCCCCCGCAACACCGCCGGCATGGAGATCGGCCGCCGCCATCACCCCATCGGCAGCCCTTTCCTCAACGGACCGATCAGGGGCAAGGGCGTCTTCGTACCGTTGGATACCATCATCGGCGGCACCGGGATGATCGGACAGGGCTGGCGCATGCTGGTGGAATGCCTTGCCATCGGACGCTGCATCACCCTGCCCTCCGGCGCCAGCGGTACCATTCGCTACGCCATCGGCTGGACCGGCGGCTTCGCCCGGGTGCGTCGCCAGTTCAATGTTCCAGTGGCCGAAATGGAAGGCGTGCAGGAACCCCTGGCACGCATGGCCGCCCTGGGCTACATCGCCCAGGCCGCGGTCTACCAGACCGCCAACACCATCGACCACGGCGAGAAGCCGTCGGTACCCTCGGCGATTCTCAAGAGCCAGCTCACCGAATTCCAGCGGACCGCGCTCTCCGATGCCATGGATATCCACGGCGGCAAGGCGGTAACCCTCGGACCACGCAACTACATCGGCATCGGCTACAGCAGTAATCCGGTTTCCATCACCGTGGAAGGCGCCAACATCATGACCCGCAACCTGATGATCTTCGGGCAGGGTGCCATTCGCTGCCATCCCTACGTACTGGAGGAGTTGACGGCCATGGAGGCCAACGATCTGAAGGCTTTCGATCATGCCTTCTTCGGTCATGCCGGCCTGGTCTTCGGCAACGCCGCTCGCGCCTTCACCATGGGCCTTGGAATCGGCAAGGGGGCGGTGCCCTTCGATGAAATCGCCGCCCCCTATGCCAAGGACATGGCACGACTTTCCGCCGGTTTCGGGCTCTGTGCCGATGCGGCCATGGCTAGCCTCGGTTCGACCCTGAAACAGCGAGAGCTGCTCTCGGCTCGCCTCGGCGACGTGCTGTCCAATCTCTACCTGACATCCATGGTGCTCAAGGCCTGGCATGAAGGCGACAAGGTCGAGAGCGAGGCCGCACTGCTCCACTACAGCTGCACCTTCCTGCTCGAGCGTGCCGAGCAGGCACTGGATGAGCTGTTGGACAACATGCCCAACCGCGGCCTGGCCGGCATGTTGCGCGTCGTGGTGATGCCGCTGGGACGCCGCTGGAAACGCCCCCACGACACCCTGACCCGTGAAATCGCCCAGGCGGTTTCACGTGATACCGCCTTGCGCACCAAGCTGCTGCGCAATACCTGGGACGCCCAGGATGGCGCCAAGGACAACCCCCTGGCCCACTACAACGCATTGTTGGGCGAATATGACCGGGCCGAGGTGCTTTACCGCACGCTCAACAAGGCCTTCGCCAAGGGCGAACTGCCTATGTATGCCCTGCATCCCGAACAGCGTGTCGAGGCGGGTCTCGAGGCAGGCCTCATTACGGAAGCGGATGCGGTCTTCATGCGCCGCTTCGAGGCGGAAGTGCTGGAAATGCTCAGCGTCGACGATTTCGATTACGACGATTTCGCTACCGACAAATCGAAGATCCTTCGCCATAACGCCGCCTGACCTGTCAGACCCGGCATAGCACGAAAACGGCCCTGGCTCTTTTGACTGTCCAACTTCCCGGGGCCAGTTCAAAGGGGCCAGGGCGTTTCCTTTGCTCCGTGCCCGGCACGTGTCGTTCAGTCAGGGCCAGCCAGTCCCTACAACGGCCACACCAACAGTATCATCGGTATCGCCACCGCGAGCACAACCAGCTCCAGCGGCAGCCCCATGCGCCAGTAGTCACCGAAGCGATAGCCGCCCGGGCCCATCACCAGGGTGTTGGACTGGTGCCCGATAGGCGTGAGGAAGGCACAGGAAGCGCTGATGGCCACCGCCATCAGAAAGGGATCGATCGACACATCGAAGCCGTTGGCCAGGCCAACGGCAATGGGCGCCATCAGCACCGCCGCCGCCGCGTTGTTGATGATATCCGACAGCATCATTGTGAGCACGAAAAGCCCCACCAGGATCAGAACGGGAGGCCACTGGCTGCCCAGATTCAGAAGACTTTCGGCGATCAGCGCCGCACCTCCGCTGGTTTCCAGCGCCTCCCCCACGGGAATCATCGCCCCCAACAGGACAATGACGGACCCATCAACCGCCTGGTAGCCGTCACGTAGTGACAGCACGCCTATCAGCAACGAGAGCAAGGCCGCAAGGGAGAGCGCCACCGCGGCCGGCAACCAATCAAGCAGGATAGCGATGATCGCCAGGGTGAAGATGGCGAGGGAAGCCACCAGCAAACGTGGCTGCCCCAAGTTTAGATTACGGCTCGCCAATGGCAGACAGCCCAGCGTTGCCAGGCTCTCGCCGAGATGGCTTTCGCCGCCCTGAAGCAGCAGAACGTCACCGGCACGAAACCGGATCTCACGCAGGCGTTGCTTGAGGCGGCTACCGTCACGAGCCACCGCGACCAGGTGCATGCCGTACTGGTTATGCAGTCGCAGTTGAATCACGTTACGGTTGATCATCATCGAGTCATTGCGCACTACCGCCTCGACCAGTTCCAGCCCTTCGGTATCGATGCCCTTCTTCTTTTCCTTTCCGGTCTTTCCATCCCGGTTTCCAGCCATGGCACGCTGCGACGTCGTATCCCCTGCTTCGGCTTGGACGGACTCCGCCTCCGCCGCCCCTTGCACTGTCGCTTCCTCCTTCTTCGGGTCGAGCCCGACCCGAAGACCCGCCTTGTCTTCAAGCAGCTTCATCTCCTCGGGGCCGGCCTCCAGTAACAGCACATCTCCCTCGCGCAGGGCTCCCAGGAAAGCATGCCCGGTTTGGCGCTGTTCACCACGCACCACTGCCAACACCGGGAGGGTCTCCTCCAGTTCGCGCTGCAGCTCACGCAAGGTCCAGCCATTGGCCTTCGAGTCTTCATCGACCGTGAGCTCGACCAGGTAGTTGGATGTATCGAACATCTCCTCGGTGGACGCATTTCCGGCCCGCTGCGGCACCAGCCGCCACCCCACCAGCAATATGAAGGCCAGGCCCGCCAACGCTGTCGTTGCCCCAACGGGGAAAAAAGAGAACAGCCCGAAAGGCTCCCCCAGAACCGTGCCACGGTAATTGGCGATAATGATATTGGGCGGGGTACCGATCAGGGTGGTCATACCACCAAGCAGGGAGCCGAAGGCCAATGGCATCAGCAGCAATGACGGCGAGGTGTTGTGTTCGCGAGCCAGTCTCATGGCCACCGGCAACAATAGCGCGAGGGCACCGACGTTGTTCATGAAGCCCGACAGCACCACCACGGTACCGGTCAGGGCGGTCAACTGGAAAAAAAGCCGATTGCCGACCCTGAGCACCTGCTGGGCAATCACGTCTACCACGCCGGAGCGTTCGAAGCCGCGACTCAACACCAGCACCGCGGCCACGGTAATCACCGCTGGATGGCCGAAGCCCAGGAAAGCCTCGTCCCCCGGCACCAGCCCCAGCATCACCGAACCCAGCAGAGCCGAGAGGGCTACCAGGTCATAGCGGAAACGGCCCCACACGAATGCGACCAGCGTCAATCCGAGCACGACGAAGACTAAAGTGCTGTCGGCCATTCCTTCCACCTGTCTGTCACTGTGCATGCATCAAGCACAACAGTGGACCGAGTGAAAATCCAGCACTTTCGATAACGGACACATCTGCGCCATCGAGATAGGGGGCACTTTACCGCCAACATCATAAGCCTGACCCACTCCACCAAGCTCAACGCCCACGAGCCGTATGCCTACCTGAGGGACGTGCTGGAACGACTGCCAACGCACAAAGCCAGCCAGGTCCACGATGCTACTGCCTCAGAATTAGCAGCACAACGTCTGATCGTAGACAAGCGGTGATCCGCGGTTCGGCATAATCACCCTTGATGGATAAGGCAGGTAACGGTTGGATACTATGTTATCGTAGGCAGCGCTTTCATTTGATAGAAGGGAAAGTGGAGGTTCAAGAGGCTACGAGTTTCCCCGGATTCATGATGTTATATGGATCTAATGCAGCCTTGATGGTTCGCATCAGCTCGCCCTCTACAGGATCACGGTAATGGTTGATTTCGTAAACCTTGAGTAGGCCGATACCGTGCTCTGCTGAAATCGATCCTCCTAATTGAGTGGTGGCCTCGTAAACTACTGCATTCACATCATCCCAGCGTTCGAGGAAAACCTTCCTATCGGCACCATCTGGTTGGGTGACGTTAAAATGTACATTGCCATCGCCAACATGGCCAAACGCACAAATCTTGGCATCTGGGATTAGAGCCAGTACGGCCGCACTTGCCTTTTCGATTAGATCAGGGACTTTCGATACAGGTACAGAAACGTCATGTTTGATGCTGCCTCCGGCTTTCTTCTGTGCTTCGGGGATGGACTCGCGTAGCGCCGCCAGCCGTTGTTCCTGGTCCACGGATTGGGCTACGACCGCATCAAGAATGAGCCCGGTTTCAAATGCCTCTTCGGCGAAGGCCTCGAATAAGAGTTCAAGATCATTACCGGTACGAGACGTCGAAAATTCGATAAGCGCATACCACGGATAGCTTTCCGAGAACGGCTCGTTATTGTCTGTATGCTTGGTGACTATCTCCAGCGAAAACCGAGACATTAGCTCAAATGCCGTAACATCGTCTCCGCTGCGCTTGCGTGCCAGCGCCAGCAGGGTAAGAGCATCACGCGGCGAATTGAGCGCGCAAAAGGCCTTCTTGCGCTGAATGTGTGCCGGATAGAGCTTTAGAATTGCCTTGGTGACGATACCGAGCGATCCTTCACTACCAATGAAAAGATTCTTTAGCGAATAACCGGTATTATCCTTGTATAGTGGACGCATGCCGTTCCAGATACGCCCATCGGATAAAATGACTTCAAGTCCCAGCGTCAGCTCACGGGTATTACCATATTTGAGCACCCCGATGCCACCGGCATTGCTGGCGATGTTGCCGCCTATCGTGCAGCTTCCTTCTGCACCCAGACTGAGGGGAAAGAAACATCCCACATCGCTCGCGGCCTTCTGGACATCGGCGAGAATGCAGCCGGCTTCGACAGTGATCGTGAAGTTCTCAGCGTCGACCTCCAAAATACGATTAAGCTTTTGCAGGGACATAAGAACCTCGCCGCGCCCGGCAACTGTTCCTCCAACCAGACCGGTATTTCCTCCCTGTGGAACGACTGGCACTTCCCATTGCGCGCAAAGCGAAATGATGCGACTGACTTCCTGGGCCGTCGATGGTGCCACAACGATCTCGGCATTGCTGGTAAACAGACTGCGCTCTTCAATGAGAAATCGCTGCATACTATCGGAATCGGTAATGAGGGTGTTTTTCGAACAGACATGAGCCAGCGCTTGGGCAAACCCTTCGGGCAGTATGGCGTTAGATGCTTTTGCATGGGCTGGCGTCATGATATAGCCTCGTGTAAAGGGGTAGATAGATTAGCGAGAGAAAACAGTTGGTTGGGTGACCACTCGGAGCATTTGGGATCAGCAAACCGATCACACCAATCGATGAGTGTATCCACATCCAATGATCGGTCGGCCAGAGCGAGAACATCGCGTGTTCTCGCGATCAAATCGCTGCGCGTCCATGGGGCTTCGGGATCGCCTTTCCGAAAGGCTCGTTCGGCTGAGAGTATGTTACCGTCAGCAAGAGTGACTGTTACTCTGGCGGGGCGCTCGCGAGGAAAGCGTGCCGAAAAACCAGGATCGATCGTTAGCGATACCCGACTGGCGAGATTGCGTACCTCTGTATCGGCCAGCAATGTCGGCTGCAAGCCTTGGAGGTCGGGCTTGCGGCCGGCAAGGGTAGCTGCCACGCAAAAGCTCGTCGAAAACTTGGCCGCGCTCAGGGTCTCCGGCACCTGAACGTCGGCGATATCGGTGCACGCTTTCGGTATTTCCACATTTACCGATATGATGTCAGGTACGGCATAACTGCCGGCTTCATAGATCTGGACGGCGCAATCGAGTGTCGAATGCATTTGTCCGCAGGTTGGCCAGTTCTTGACGGTGACCGTATCGATCATTCTATTGTCGCCGGGGCGCAGCCAGTCCAGGTCGCAATTTCGGAGGTGCCAGGCGGCCAGCATGCCACGCCGGCCTTCGAGGATACGGGTGGCCCCTTTGATTCCTGCCCTAGCCATCATCGCCGAGGAAATACCGTTGCGCACCGCGACTGCCGCATGAAATCCCTTTGCCTCACTGGCGTCATCATCGAGGAGCTGCCAGAGTCCTTGCGCCTGGGTACCCGCATGCCCAAAGGCCCACAAGGTGCGATCTACATCAAGGTCTAGCAGATGAGCCGATGCCGCAGCTGCGCCGAAGGTGCCTGCCGTAGCTGTCGTGTGGCAGACGGCGTAGTGATCACTGCCTAAGAATGATCCGATCCTGAGCACGGCTTCATATCCGACAATGATAGCGCTGCGTACACGGCTGGTGGGGATCTCGGGAAATGCCTGGGCGAGGGCAATCACCGCTGGAATGACGGTAATACCGGGGTGAGTGGTAGATTCGCGGTGAGCGTCGTCAACTTCCCAGAAATGACTGATCGCGGCATTGGCCGCAGCGGCTGAGGCAATGGTATAACCGTGTGGCTGTCCTACTATATTGGCCGGACCAATTTCTCCGGAAATTGGCGCGAGCGCGGTGAGATAGGATGGATAAAGAGGATGCCCGAGGCCGGCAAGAAGCGCGCTCGACCAATCGCATATGGTTGTGAACAGTCGTTCATCGCTCGTTGCAGGGCGATCGGAGATGTGAAAGTCCGAGGTGAACCGGGCAAGTGGCTCGAGAAGCGGGACGTCCATGTCAGTCCCCTCCGGTTGCGACGGGCAGGTCGGGGCGAGAGGTCTGGCCCCACTCTGCCCAGGCACCGTCGTAAACCGCGACCTGCTGTTGCAGCACAGCTTCGGCGGCAAGTGCGATGATGGAAGCTGTGACTCCCGATCCACACGATGCGATTGCCGGATGGCCAGGTATGATTCCGGTATCGCGTAATGCTTCTTTCAGTATTTCGGCATCTGCATAGCGACCGTCCTTGAGCAATCGGTCGAAAGGAAGATTGCGGGAGCCAGGCATGTGGCCAGAGCGCAGTCCCGGACGGGCTTCCTGTTCAGTGCCGCTGAAGCGCGCTGCTGAACGGGCATCAACAACCGTTGCTGAATTCGTTTCCAAAGCAGCCTTAACCTCTTTGGCTGAGCGAACCCAGCGGCGATCGAGAGTAGCTAAAAAATCGCCATTGGTACGTGGCTTCTCAGGCCCTGTTTCGAGCGGCCCACCTGTGGACTTCCATGCCGGCAGGCCACCATCGAGCACGGCAACCGCTTCATGGCCCATGGCACGAAACATCCACCAAGCTCGTGGAGCTGCAAATATACCGGCGCCGTCATAAATAATGATACGACTGTCTTTCTTGATACCTAATGCGCAGGCCTCTTGTGTAAATCGTTCAACTGTAGGAAGCATGTGTGGCAATGTAGAAGAAATGTCGGCGAACCGTTCATCAAAATCAAAACGCACCGCACCGGGAATATGACCATTCAGAAACTCAAGTTCAGCATCGCGATTTTGAGCTGGTAGATACCAACTGGCATCCAGAACGATCACATCAGGTGCGCTGAGATGGGAATTGAGCCAACCAGCATCGATAAGAGGAGATGTTGTAGTGCGCATGGAGAACTCCTGGGTGAGATTCTGTCCGGAATGATGCGAAGGGTCATCTGGACAGAGTGATCCCATTTAGGTTCCTGAGGGTCGAAGCCAGTTGGCTTGCTTTTCGCGGGCAACGACTTTGTCGATCTGGTCCCCTATGGTGCCAAGGTATAATTCTGGCCGTGTCATATCTTCGATTTCACTAGCTGAGAATGTGCCGGAAATCTCATGATTAGCAGCGAGGGAATCAGCAAAGCTCAGCCCATTCTCGATACCCAACATCGATGCTTCATAGAGCCATTCATGAGCTGTGCTCTTACCGACCTTTTTGCCTAGTTCAAGCATAACTTTCTCGGAAAGAAGGTAGCCCTTCATTATCGCCATGTTGCGCATCATTCTAGGCGCATCGATGCGCAGATCCTTGAGCAGGTTTACGGTCTGAAATAGCGCTGCACTGGTTACTAAGACCGTCTCCGGAATAGCTTTCCATTCCGATTTCCAGGCAATGCCATCTCGCTCATGCTCCTGAACCATAGCCTCGACCATCATGGCTGCATTGTAGCGTACGCTGCGCGATAACATGGCAACGTTTTCGGCGGCCACGGGATTACGCTTATGTGGCATCGTTGATGAGCCGAGTTTTCCTTCGGTGAAGCCTTCTTCAATTTCGGCAAATTCATTGCGCTGAAGATTAAATAGTTCGTTGCCAATCTTGCCCAGTGTTCCCGCAATCAGAGCGAGCAAGTTAGTGTATTCGGCCAATCGATCGCGGGAAGGTGCCCAACTAATGTCTGATGCGGCCAACCCAAGCTCGCTGGCTATTCCTTTTTCAAGTTCGGTCGCTTTGGAGCCGTACGATGCTTGGGAGCCAACCGCACCCACCGCCATGACAACAAACACGCGCTGTTCACATTGTTTTAGACGCTCGGCATGACGAGCCATTTCATCAAGCCAGATCGCACATTTATGGCCGAAGGTGATCGGAAGGGCCTGAACACCATGAGTACGTCCAACCATGATCGTATCTCGGTGCTCAATTGCAAGTCGTAAGAGTTCTTGGCCAATATCAGCAACTAGGTCTTTGATGATCGTGTGGGCTTGATGGAGTTGAAGCACCAATCCGGTATCCACTACGTCCTGTGTCGTAGCTCCGTAATGCAGGTATTCGGCAGCTTCTTTGCTGAGATGCCTTTGGATCTCTTTAAGGAAAGGGACGACGGTGTGTTTGACGCGGCGAATTTCGGCCGCCATCGCGCCGATATCAAGGAGTTCGACCTTGGCTGACTCAGTGATTTCCCTGGCCACACTTTCTGGAATGATTCCCAATTTCGCCTGTGTTCTAGCCAACGCAGCTTCAAAGTCCAGCCATTTTTGCAGCTTGTTGCTTTCGGAAAAGATCTCACGCACCTCCGGGGTACTCCAGAGATGCTGCATCGTGGTCATGTCGAATACGGAAATCGTCACGCCGCCGTCCTCCCTCTCCAATTTAGTTTGCTATCTCTCTTTTATTCCTGGTCATAGAATTTCATGGCTAGCCCGCCATGAGCAGCCGCAGCTCCAGCGCAGAGGGCAGCAGCCAGTAATATCGCTTCGGCGATCTCCTGCTTGCTAACGCCGGCAGCCTTGCCTTTCTTGACGTGCGCTTCAATGCAGTAAGGGCATCCGGTCGCATGGGCTACGGCGATTGCGACAATCTCACGCATCTTTGGACTCAGGGCTCCAGTCGTTGACGCTGGGATGGAATTGAGGGCCATCCAGGCGTTGAAGTCGTCAGGAGCGAGCTTGGACATTTCCATGCGGTGCTTGGCATCGGACGGGTCGTAGTAGTGACTTGACATCGAATGTCTCCTTTGCTAATTTTTCACTGAGTGAAACGCATATCATTTAATAAAACTCCTGTTGGATGAAACACGCTAATGAAGAATCTGTCAAGTAAGAGCCGCAACGGAAATGACACTGTGCCTCCCTCGGGTGTGCTGGACCGTGGCTTGCATTTGATGAACTGTTTTTCGCTTGAGCGGCCCCGTTTGCAGCTGCGCGATATTGCTGCACAGTCAGGATTGGACAAAGCCACTACACTGCGTGCTCTTAAGACGCTTGTTACCTACGGATATCTGGAAAAAAGTGAAGACGGCTATTACTGGCCAGGCCCTGCGACTCTACGTCTGGCTGCAATTTTTCGCAGCACTTCCAATATCGTTACGCGCCTTGAGCGAACGGTAGAAAATATTGCGCTTGAGACCGGCCAGGCTGCCGCTTTTTTTATTCGGTCTGGGGATCAACGCGTATGTCTGATCAGGGATCGGCAGAAACGGGATTTTCGTTATTTCGTTGATGTAGGTGCTTCTGTACCGATGTCCGCAGGTGGGGCAGCAGCGCATGTCCTGGCAGCATATTCAGGTTTCGATCTGGACTCGGAAAAGGCTGAGTTTGTGCTCACCAATAACTACTATATTTCACGCGGTGAAAAAAACGAGCACCTCGTTTCTGCAGCGCTTCCCATTTTTGAAGCGGATGGGGAATTCGTCGGTGCTGCAGCCATCACGGCCCTGCGCTCTACCGTGACGGATGACGACATAGATAGATGTATAGAGGTCGTACGGCGGGAAATTTCTCTTGCCATGCTATCTACGCAGGCTGCTGCTGAGAATGATAACGCTGCTTTCTAGGTGAAATACCAGTTCATTTTCAACAAGGAGGGCGAAAAAGGAAGAATATCTTCCCGGAAATGCTATCAAGCAGACACTATCGAGAATGATAGCGCTACTTTTAGTACAAAACGCCAGTTCATTTCTAACAAGAAGGAGAAAGAAAATGAAATTTAGCTATTCTTCAACCATTAGGCCCCTGTTGCGTCGAACCATCATGGCAGTGTTATTGGGTTTGTCAGTGACCATCGGCTCTATATTGCCGGCTTCAGCCCAGCGAGCTGATATCGTGACGCTTGTTGTTCCATTCGGGGCCGGTGGTGGTGTCGATACCGTCATGCGTGCGGTAGCTGAAAGGCTGTCAGATGAGCTGGGTCGCAGAGTGCTTGTTGAAAACCGCCCAGGTGGTTCGACAATGATCGCTGTGGACTATGTATCACGTGCCGCCACCGATGGGTCAATCTTTTTGATCGGTACTCCATCACTATCGAGTAATTTTGCATTTCAACCGGAGATTGGGCCCGGCGATCCACGCGAGCTGCTCGATCCAGTGATTCCGGTTGCCACTCAGCCTTATGGAGTGATATTAGGGCCAGCCTTACCTGACGAAATCTCCTCTATAGAAGCTTTGCTGGAGTGGGCAGAGGCAAATCCTGGGCGGCTTGACATGGTTAATTCTGGTCCGCTGACAGCCCCTCGACTGGCTGCGGAATTACTGTCTTTCCGAACAGGTATTCCAATCACAGCTATTTCTTACCCCTCTGGCACCGAGGGAGCCCTGGATGTTGCTGGTGGTCGCGTGCATGCCGGTATCAATCAAATAGTTGAGGCCATGCCACAAGTCCAAGCTGGCAATCTACGCATGATTGCAGTGACTTCGCTAGAACGCTCGCCAGTATTCCCAGACATGCCTACTGTTTCCGAGACTATTGAAGATTTCGATGTCACAAGTTGGAACGGAATGTTTGCACCTGCTGGCACCCCAGATGCTGTTCTCGACGAGATGAATGCTGCAATGAACGCCGTTCTGCAGGATGAAAGCCTACACGCGATGTTTCGGGACCAAGGTACAGAATTCATTGGTGGAACCCGTGAAGATTTAGCGAACCGCCTAAACTCCGAAATTGAGGGTTGGCAGGAACTTGACGCTAACGTTGATCTCGACCTCCAATAATCACGTCAAGAGCACTGCAATTGATCTCGCCCTGTAAAGGCGAGATCAACTTCAGGAGTTTAATTATGTACAATAGAGACTACAGGGACCTTATTGGTGGAGGGTTGATGGCCCTGCTCGGCACCGCCGTCGTGATATATGGCCTGATGACCATGTCGGTTGGGACGCTGCAGCGAATGGGGCCAGGGTTTTTCCCAATAAGTGCAGGCTTTATTCTGGCAGCTTCCGGAAGCGGTATTTTTATTCCTGCACTGTTCCGCCCGGGTACACTCGATGCGATTGAGTGGAGGCCTCTTATCACTATTACGGCATCTCTCATTTTGTTTGGTCTGATTTTGCCTAAATTTGGACTTGTACCAGCGATCATGATGCTCGTGGCGACTGCTACTCTGGGACAACATAAAATTAGCCCTATTTCCATAATTATCACATCCCTCTTTTTGTCTCTAATGTCCTATCTAATATTTTATTTAGGTCTTGGACTTACATTAACAATGGCACGCTGGCCCTATTGAGGACTACGACATGGATCTTTTCACCAATATCCAGATCGGGCTGAGCAATGCACTGACAGCCACGAACTTCTTTTATTGTCTGGTTGGTGTAACGCTGGGCACCGTGGTAGGCATGATTCCTGGAATCGGATCTATCGCGGCAATTTCAATGCTGCTGCCAATTACTTTTCATATTGAACCCACCGCAGCTCTTATTATGCTTGCAGGCATTTGGTACGGCACGTCTTACGGAGGCAGCACAGCTTCGATTCTGTTAAATCTTCCAGGAACGACTGCAAGTGCTGTAGCGTGCATCGATGGTTATCCGATGGCGAAGAACGGTCGTGCCGGTGCAGCACTACTGATGACAACAGCTGCATCTTTCATCGGTGGTTCGATCGGAATTCTGCTGCTCATGTTGTTTTCTCCGATGGTCGCAGAAATTGGCCTTGGACTTGGATCGCCGGAGTATTTTTCCTTAATGGTATTGGGCTTGATTGCCGCGACAGGCATATCGGATGGCTCCTTTCTCAAAGGCTTCGCCATGGTGATGGTGGGAATAATCGTGGGGGGAATCGGCCTTGACATGTATACCGCTGTTGGACGCTACACTTTCAACATTCCCGAGCTTTCGGATGGCATCAGCTTGGTTGCTCTTGCGATGGGCTTATTTGGTGTGTCGGAAATTATAGCCAGTGCGCGACAGAGCCAAATGACGTTAATTGATAAATCTAACTTCAAGTGGAAGGCAATATTTCCTTCCACCCAAGAACGAAAGGAATCATGGTTACCTATTTTTCGAGGCGCTGGGCTTGGTTCGATTATGGGTGCTTTACCCGGAACCGGCTCATCCATTGCCTCTTTTATGTCCTATGCGATTGAAAAACGCGTAGCCAAAGATCCTTCTCGGTTTGGTAAGGGGGCGATTGAGGGAGTGGTTGCCCCCGAGGCTGCAAATAACGCTGCTGATCAGACTGCTTTTATTCCTACCTTATCACTGGGCATTCCCGGCAGCGCAACCATGGCGCTCATGCTTGCGGCACTTATTATGCATGGAATAACTCCCGGCCCACAGCTCATGACACAGGAGCCGGATCTTTTCTGGGGTGTCGTCATGAGTTTTTGGATTGGTAATATCTTATTGGTTATCCTAAACGCTCCAATGATCGGGGTTTGGGTCAAGGTACTGCTGATTCCTTACCATCTACTTTATCCTTCAATCCTCGTATTCATTTGTATAGGCGTCTATACAGCCACCTATAATATCTTCGAGATTTGGGTGGTAATCGCCTTCGGCGTGCTGGGATACACACTTAGAATACTTCACTTTCCCGTGGCACCGCTGCTTTTGGGGTTCGTGCTTGGCCCACTCATGGAAAACCATTTCCGTCGGTCAATGCTGATCTCCCGCGGCGATCTCATGACCTTCATCGAACGGCCGATCAGCGGGACCATATTGGCGATTACAGCCTTTCTACTTCTTTGGATAATATTTAGCGGCTATCGCAACTGGCGTATTCGTATTGCTGCACAATGGTGATGTGTCTACAGCCTGGTTGTAAGCAATATAACTGGAGCCTAAGCAATGTATTTACTCGTTACGGTCAAACACGTCTTCGACCACAACGTCAAGATTCGCGTCAAGGCGTATCACTCTCCCTACTGTCAAACTAGTGAGCCTCAAGCGGCTGTTAGGCTCTGAACCTTGGAGGGGTGGTTCCAAACCGAGCCCGTCACTAAATGGGTCTGGCACACCATGCGAACTTGCGGGTCGCTCGCTTCCCCTTGGGCATTGCAACGTGCGTGCGAATGCCTTCTGATTCTCTGGAGAATCGGGGCTGCGCCAGACCACTCCATCGGCGCCCAGCAGCGTCAGCCCGCACCAGTGGGGATGCGGCGCGGCGCTGCTGATGCCACAGGGCCTGAGTCTGCTCGAAGACCCGATTGACAGGTCGACCATAGCCGCTGGTACGCCTGCACCACGGCACTGTACGCAACGAAGGAGCGTTTGTTGGGCAACATGATGTCGAGGTGGCATTAGGCCGAAGCCGGGCCCGAGGAATCAATGGAATGAACTACTTGGCCATCTTCTCCAGCATTGCATTGACCGCCTCGAGATGTTCCGGCTCGTTGTGACACATTCCCTGGAACACCGCGCAGACATCGAGAAAGTCCTTGAGCTCCATCCGGCTCCCCATCTTCATCAGCCTCTTGGTCAGCCGGGTCGCCCTGGGTGGCTGGGCAGCGATTCGCGCGGCAAGCTCTCCGACACGCGCCATCAGGGCATCGGGCTCAGTGACCTCCAGCACGATGCCGTAGCCTTTCGCCTCCTCGGCATCGATGACGCGACCGGACAGCGTCAGCTCGAAAGCGCGCTGGTAGCCGATCAGACGCTGCATGAACCAGGCTCCCCCGTCGCCGGGAATGATGCCCAGGTTGAGGAACGTTTCACCGAACTTCGCCTTGCTCGAGGCGATGCGGATATCGGCCATGTTGGCCAGGTCGAAGCCGGCACCGATGGCTGGGCCATTGACCGCGGCAATGACAGGCACCTCCACGGACTGAAGCGCCAGCGGGATACGCTGGATTCCGCGCCGATATCGTGCGGCCACCTCGGCCACGTCACCGGCAAAGTCGCCACCGCGGCTGGCCATGTCCTTGACGTTACCGCCGGCCGAGAAAGCCGAGCCTTCTCCCGTGATCACCAGCACCGACACGTCGTCACACTGGTTGACCCATTCGGCCGCCATGACGATGTCATCGACCAGCGCGGTACCGGTCAGGGCATTACGGACGTCATGGCGATCCAGGGTCAGGGTCGCTACCCTTCCTTCGAGTGACAGCCGGGCATCCTGCAGGCCGGGCAACTGGGACGAGGGCTCGCTCATGCAACGGACTCCTTGTACTGAAGCGTATGTTGGGTGTCGCGCTCCACGATAACCCGGGCATCCACCACCGCATACCCATCGGCATGGACGATCACCGGATTGAGATCCAGCTCGGAGAGCTGCGGATAGGCCTCGACAATGCGCGATACCGTGAGCAGCAGGTCGATCAACGCCTCCTTGTCGACCGCCGGCTCACCGCGGACGCCGGCAAGTATCTTCTTCGCCTTGATCTGCTCGACCATGCTGGCCGCGTCATGGCGAGACAATGGAATGGAACGGAATGCCACGTCCTCGAGTATCTCGACGAAGACCCCTCCCAGGCCGAACATGAGCACCGGGCCGAAGATGGGATCGCGTACCACCCCGACGATCACCTCGACCCCTTTCCTCGCCATGGGAGTGACCAGCATGCCTTCGATGACGGCGTCCGGATCGTAGATCCGGCACGAATCCAGGATATCGGCACGCGCCCGCTGCAGGGCCTGCTCGCCGACGAGGCCGAGCTTGACGCCACCGGCGTCGGACTTGTGAAGGATGTCCTTCGAGACCACCTTCATCGCCAGCGGGACATCGCCAAACTCACCGGCGACGGCTTCCAGCTCCGGCTCGCTCCTGGCCACCCGCTCCATGGGCACATCGATACCGTGCTCACGCAGCAGTTGCCTGGCCTCGTGCTCGAAGAGGTCGCGGCCTTCCGCCTGCGCCCGCTGGAACAGGCCGGACAGTTCCGGCTTGGGCGCAAGCGCCGTTTCACGCACCTGCCGCTGGTTCTGGGCCAGGTACTGGCCGCGCTCGCCCAGTGCGGCAAGCACGCGTACCGACTGTTCGATGGAAGCGTAGACCGGCAGCCCGGCCTCGTGCAGGCGGCGCAGTGCCGGCGGCTTGATCGGCGTATAGAGGCTGTAGATGACCAGCGGTTTCGTCGTGGACCTGGCAAGGTCTACCATGGCCTCGGCGCCGCGCATTTCGTCACCCATCAACGACTCGGCGAAGCGGATGCTGTAGCCGCCGAACATGCCGACGAGAAAGACGCTGTCGACGTTGTCGTCCTCGGCAACGATCTCCATGCAGGTCGCCAGCAATGATGGGTTGGCATCGGTGGAACCCGCCACGTCGACAGGGTTGACCGTGGACGCCTGGGGAAACAGCACGTCACGCAGCCGCTGCCGCGTGGACTCGCTCAACGCGGCAAGTTCGAGCCCTGCCTCGGCCAGGCGGTCAGAGGCGATGGTCGCCTGGCCGCCGCCATCGGAGATCACCGCCACCCGCTTGCCGCGGGCCTTCTGCAGCAGGCCCAGGCCCTCGGCCACGGGCAGGATCTCGTCGGAATACTGCACCACGCTGACCCCGGCCTGGCGCAGCAGGTCCACCGTCATGGCATAGCTGCCGGCCAGCGCCCCAGTGTGCGAGCTGGCGGCTTTCTGCCCTTCCTCGGTGGAGCCGGACTTGTAGACCACCACCGGTTTCATGGCGGTGACATCACGGGCGACCTCGAGGAACTTGCGGCCATCGCGGAAACCTTCCACATAGAGCGTGGCGACCCGGGTATTTTCGTCTTCGCCCAGATAACGCAGGTAGTCATCGAAGCCGATATCGCTCTGGTTGCCCGGGCCCACGTAGGTGCTGAAGCCCACCTGGCCGTTGTGCTGGGCCTCCAGGGCCAGTGCCAGCAACATGTTGCCCGATTGGGAAATGATCCCCACATCGCCGGGCTTGACATTGTCCAGCGCCAACAGGTTGACCCGGTGGTGCAGGTTGAACACGCCCGAGGTGTTGGGACCGATGATCCGCACGCCGTGCGCTTCGGCCTTGGCCATCATCTCGCGCTCGAGTGCTGCCCCGTCGCTACCGACCTCGGCAAAACCACTGGCCAGTATGATCGCGCCCTTGATGCCACGGCGCCCGCACTCTGCAACGAGACCCGGTACCGAGGCAGCCGGCGTACAGATCAAGGCCAGTTCCGGATTGCCGGGAATGGCCGTCACCGATGGCCAGGCCTTGACGCCCAGGACCATGTCGGCCTTGGGATTGACCGGGAAGATGTCACCACGGTAGCCATCCTTGATCAGGCCGACCATGGCCTTGTAACCGCGCTTGGTAGGATCGTTCGAGGCGCCGATCACGGCAATGCCGGCGGGCGCAAGGATGTCATGGAGCGGGCTGCGGATTGGCAGATGTCCTTCAATGGGATTCATGTCTCGATTACCCTGGCCTGTCACTGGCCCTTGAAATTCGGTTTGCGTTTCTCGGCAAAGGCATCGACGCCTTCCTGCCAGTCGTCGGTTGTCGAGCAGGTGAATACCGCGTCCAGTTCCTGCTGCAGTTGCCCTTCCAGATCCGTATGGCCTCCCTGGTTGACCAGACGCTTGAGCATGGCGATGGAGACAGGCGCCTGCCCCGCCAAGGTGCTCCCCAGCCGATGGGCTTCGCTCAACAGCGTTTCGCGGGGCCAGCTCGAGGTGGCCAGCCCGATGCGCTCGGCTTCCTTCCCATCGATACGCCTGCCGGTGAATAGCAGTTGCCGCGCCATGTTCAGCCCTATCAGTTGCGGCAGAGTCTTTGAAACGCCCCCACCCACGCAGGTGCCGATACTCGTCTCGGGAAAGCCAAGCAGGGCATCCTCGGCCATCACGATGAAGTCGCACGAGACGGCCATTTCCGCACCCGCTCCCAACGCATAGCCATTGACGGCCGCAATGACGGGCTTATCGAGCCGGAAGATCGCCTCGCACACATCGTTGCCCAACTGCAGGTACTGACGACGCTGGTAGAGGGTGCGCCGGGCACCGCCATGCTCTTTCATGTCGGCACCGACACAGAAGGCTCGACCCTCGCCGGTGAGGATCACGACACGAATGTCGCTGTCCGCTTCGGCGGCGGCCAGTGCAGCCAGCAGCTCGGTATAGAGGGTTTCCACCACCGCATTCAGACGGTGCGGACGGTTGAAGCGGATTTCCATGACGGCGCCCTGGCGGGCGATAGTCAGGGTTTCAGGGCTTGATTGACTCATGGACGAAGCGGGCACTCTCGCGGTCGAACGGTGGCAGAAGGCATGTTCCATGATGGGAGCGATGGGCAATCCTTCCGAAAACAAGCGTGACATTATAAAAAATTCATAGCACATTTGTGTTATCCGCATCCTAGCCAAGACAGTCCATGCCGTCAATACGCATGTACCGCAAAAGCAACGAACAGGAAACGATTGTTTCAATCCTTAACGAAACCCATGCGTTACACTACGTGCCGGCGGGTATCGTCGCCCACACCATGTGATGGGCCAGGCACTCAAACGCAGGAGACCACCGTGCTGGAACATGAACCACACAGTGCTGGACCATCGGATGGCGAGGTCAATCCACCGACGGGTCTCGATGCCGTGAATCAGCAATTGGCCGCCGCCTACCCAGAGCTCAGCCCTCAACTGAAGCTGGCCGCCGGCTATGTGCTCGAGCACCCCGTGGAAATTGCCTTCCAGTCGATTCGAAAATCGGCCTCCGCAGCGCGGGTCACAGCTTCCACTCTGGTACGCCTGGCAAAGCGGCTGGACTTCGACAGCTATGAACAGTTTCGCGACGTGTTCCAGTCCGCCGTGCAGGCCGGACCGGTGGAGCTCTCGGGACGCGCCAGCAATCTGCGAAACCTGGCAAGCCAGACCGACGATCAGGTATTTCTCGACGTAGGCGATGCGGCCTTTGACAATATTGGCCGTCTCTTCACCGCGGATACCCAGACCCGGGTCCGCGACGCAGCGAGGATGCTGCTCGGCGCCGAGAAAATCGCCGTGGTCGGTTTTCGCGATACGTTCGCCTGCGCCTATCACTTTGCCTACGTGGGTCGTATCGCCATGCCCAACATTCAGCTGATACGCGGCCAGGAAGGGGGGCTTCTCACTGAGTTGGCGGCCTTCGGCGAGGAGGATGTCGTGGTTGCCTTCGGCTTCGAACCCTACTGCGGTGAGACGATGCGCGCCCTCGATATCACCCGGGCCAATGGCGTCCGCCCCATCGTGGTAACCGACACACTGCGTTCTCCACTGGTACCGGGCGCCGCCATCACCTTCACCGTGGCCAATGCCACGCCGCACTTTTTCCCTTCTATTCTTTCCGCCATCACGCTGATCGAAGTGCTGCTGGCGGAATGCGTGGCCTTCGGCCCCGACGGCCTGGTGGACAACGTGGCAAGCTTTGAGTCGCGAATGCGGGAGATGGGCGCCTATGTCAGCAACGAATGATCAGGGCCGGGGATGCCGACACGGCCGACGGACCGGCTGTCGCACAAGACAACGCCCACCTTCGGGAAGGCAGGCGTCGGCAAGGAAGAACCCGAAGACGTATCAGGGCAGCAGGATGGTGGAACCCGTCGTCTTGCGGCCCTGGAGGGCATCCTGGGCCTTTCCTGCTTCTGCCAGCGGGTACTTCTGGCCAGTATCGATCTTGATCTCACCACCCTTCAGCATGCCGAACAGGTCATCGCACATCATTTCCAGACGTTCCCTGGTATCGGCGTAGCCATTGAGACTGGGCCGGGTCACGAACAGCGACCCCTTCTGGTTGAGAATGCCGATGTTGACTCCCTCTACCGCGCCCGAGGCATTACCGAAACTGACCATCAGCGAGCGCGGCTTGAGGCAGTCGAGCGAAGTCTCCCAGGTGTCCTTGCCCACCGAGTCGTAGACCACGTCGCACATCTCGCCATTGGTCAGCTCGCGAACACGCTCGACCACGTTCTCCTTCGTATAGTCGATGGTCGCCCAGGCACCGTTCTGCTCGGCAAGTACGGCCTTTTCAGGCGAACTCACGGTGCCGATCAGCTTCACGCCGAGGGCCCTGGCCCACTGGCAGGCGATGGAACCGACGCCACCGGCCGCGGCGTGCCACAGGATCGTCTCGCCTCCCCTGAGCGGGTACGTCTGTCGCAGCAGATACTGCACCGTCAGCCCCTTGAGCATGCAGGCAGCGGCGGTTTCCACATCGACCCCGTCAGGCAGGACCACCACCTTGTTGGCGGGCAACACGTGGTACTCGGCATAGGCCCCCAGCGGGCCCTGGGCGTAGGCGACCCGGTCGCCCGCCTTGAGATGCGTCACGTCCTCGCCCACGGCGTCCACCACGCCCGCACCTTCGGTGCCGAGGCCGGAAGGCAGCGACGGCGCCGGATAGAGCCCGGTACGGAAGTAGATATCGATGAAGTTGAGGCCGACGGCCTGGTTCCTGACCCGGACCTCGCCCGCCCCCGGCTCGGCGGGGGTGACGTCGATGAACTCGAGCACCTCGGAACCACCGGTTTGAGCAAACTGGATGCGTTTTGCCATGGCAACTCTTCCTTGAAACATTGGTTGGAGATAGCCCACATCCAAACGCCGATTGCCCCGAGGGTCAAGCCATCGCCGACGAGACCCCGACATACCTCGTCCTCGATCATCCTCTCACCTGGCCCTGCCGCCTGGCCGTTACTCACGCTCCATCGGGAAAAGCCGCCAAGGCAGCGACAAAGAGCGCTTTCTCCCGTTCGAAGAAATGCGGATCGTGCTTGAAGCGGCGCAGTATCGCTGCATCATCGTAGCCGAGGGCCGGAATGATGTCGTCGACGCTCTGGGCAGGGTGCTTCTGGGCCAGGCCGATTCGACGGCCGCCGGGCGCAGCGAACCAGCGGGTAATGCCGCAGCGCCGGTAGAAGGCCTCGGCGTCCTGATCGCCAGTCTCGACCCGCAGCGGTGCCTTGAGTACGAGCTCACGGATCAGCCGTCTCTCGCTTTCACGATCCCCGCCCGGCGAGGCGCTGAGTGCCAGGCTCATTCCGGAGCCGGACTCGTCAAGCACCAGCAGCGCCAGGGCTCCGGGTCGCTCCTGGTCGTCGGCCAGTGCCCACAACCGTGCAGCCTCGTGGGCAAAGAGCACCTGCCGGGTGCCGGTAAAGGTAACCAGTGGCGAAAGACCCGCCTCCCTGCCATAGATATCGGCACACAGGCGTGCCAGCCAGGCATCGCGCTGTTCCTCGCGCTCAGGGGTAATCACCTTCATGCCTTGCCTCGCTGCATCGTTGAAAGCCCGCAAGACTAGCATAGTCCCGGCTGCTTTCGCCCGTGTCACACGTGCCGAGAATCGCTATCCTGTCACACGTTGCTGTTTCAATGGCCAGGATGACCTACCGGAGCTACTCATGCCCCCTCACCCCGACATTGTCCTACCCCGCCTGATCGCCCATCGTGGCCTCTCCGCACATGCGCCAGAGAACACCCTGGCTGCCGTGAGAGCTTCCTTCGAGGCCGGCTTCCATTGGGTGGAACTCGACGTACAACTGCTTGGCGACGGGACTCCGGTGATCTGGCACGACCCGACCCTCAAACGCTGTTCGGATGGCCATGGACAGATTGCCCGGCTTGGCCTGGCAGAAGCCCGGAAACTGGATGTCGGAGCCTGGTTCGGTGATGCCTTCCGGGGCGAACGCATGGCCACGCTGGACGAGATGCTGGAACTGCTGTCCAGCCTGGGGATGGGAGTCAACCTGGAGCTCAAGATAGGACGCAACCGCAGCGCCACCGAACTGGCCGATGTGGTCATACCCCGCCTGCTGGCATCCTTGCCTCCCGAGCAGATGATACTGTCCTCCTTCGACCTGTCCGCACTCGCGCATGCGCGAACGCTGGCCGATGCATCACGCCTTCCCATTGGCGTGCTCACCGAGAGTGTGCCCCAGGAATGGCAACCCCGGTGTGAAGCGTTGAAGGCCTTCAGCCTGCATACCGACTGGACACGCCTCAATGCCACGCGAGCCCGAGAGATCAAGGACGCCGGCTATCGGCTGCTATGCTACACCCCCAACGACCCTGCCGCCTTCGTGCGCCACTGGACATGGGGTGTCGATAGCGCCATCACCGACGATCCATCACGCTTCGCCGGCATCGCTCCCCCGCCGGAACCGCCAGGACGATGATTCCTCGGGTCGAGGCCATGGCCGGCCCGCTCGAGTACCAGCGCGTCAAACCGACCTGCCGTTTTTCTGGGCAAGAGGAGAGATTATTCTAGGCTATGGGAGAACAGCCCCCGAGGGTACCGTGGAGCCTAGCGATAAAGCATGAGGAAAAGCAATGGAACTGCTTGACAGAGTTGTCGATTATCTTATTGATAATGATCTGAAATTGGCCACAGCCGAATCCTGCACGGCCGGTTTGATCGTCTCGGAACTGGCCCGGGTCCCGGGAAGCGGACAGGAGATCGACTGCGGCCTGGCCGTCTACTCTCCAAAATCGAAAAATCGATATCTTGACGTGCGGCTCACCACCATCGATGAGTTCGGCCTCACCAGTGAGCGAGTGGCCAAGGAGATGGCGCTGGGCGCCTTGTACAATAACGAGGCCGATGTCGCGTTAGCCAATACCGGCATCGCCGGACCAGGGGGAAGTGACGACGGCACCCCGGTCGGCACGATCTGCTTCGCCTGGGCCTTTCGCCATGATAACCAGATACACCATTTCTGTGAAACCCGCCGCTTCAATGGCGAGCGCAACGAGGTGAGACTCGCGGCGGCCCATTATTCCCTGGAGCGCCTGCCACACTTTCATCATCTCTGCCTCAGTGACGCGGTGGAACAGAGCGAGACTGGCCGAAATTTCTACAATGAAGCGCAGCACAGGATCGCCGGGCAGCTCCGGGTGAGCGCGGTCATCGACGCGCAGGAAGAGATCCAGCGTCGGCAGGATTTCCTCTGCCGTCAATTGGAGAAAACCGGCCTGACGGCTCTGGTCCTGGGTATCAGTGGCGGCGTGGATTCCACGGTCGCAGGACGCCTGGCCCAGGTGGCCGTGGAGCAGGCGCGTGAAAGGGGCCAGGAAGCCACGTTCATTGCCATGCGTCTACCCTACGGTGAGCAGCGGGACGCCGACGATGCCCGACGCGCCCTCGAGTTCATTCAACCGGATGAGATACTGAACACCAACATCCAGGATACCAGCGACGCCATGCTGGAAGAGTTGGAAGCAAGCGGATTGCAGTTCAAGGATGCCAGCCACCGTGACTTCGTTTCGGGGAATATCAAGGCACGCCAGCGAATGATTGCCCAATATGCCGTTGCCGGCGCCCGCGGCGGTCTGGTGATCGGTACCGACCAGGCAGCTGAAGCCTTGATGGGCTTCTTCACCAAGCATGGAGACGGTGCCTGCGATGTCGCGCCGCTGACGGGGCTTACCAAGCGCCAGGTGCGCGCGCTTGGCCATGCCCTGGCAGCGCCACGGGAACTGGTGGAAAAGGCCCCCACCGCTGACCTGGAGTCACTCGCACCTCTCAAGACCGATGAAGACGCCTTCGGTGTCTCCTACAACCAGATCGATGACTTCCTTGAAGGGGGCCCCGTCAGCGACCATGCCCATGAAGTCATCCTATCGACCTATCGCAGGACCGAGCACAAGCGTCGCCTGCCGATCGCGCCCGACCAGCCAGCAAACCGGTAAACCAGGGGCCTGGAAACAGGGCGGGCCGACACCCAGGTGTCGGCCCGCCTTCGATTACCTGCCGGCGCAGCGCCTCAGCGTGAAGAAGAGGGCCGTGGCTCGATAGCTGCTTCCTCCTCGACTGGCATGTCGTCCTCGACCTGGATCGGTTCCTGTTCTTCCACTTCGCGAGCGCCACGTGCGCGGTGCTCGATCAGGAAATAGAGAATCAGGCCGATACCCAGACCCCAGGCGGCACCATGAGTGGCGAGCACGACACCCATGATCCCCGCCACGCCCATGGCGGTCGCATTCTTGATCTGCTCCACCGCCACCGCAATGCACAGATAACCGGTTATCAGCAGGGTGATGGAGAGTGCGATGGGCAGCACCGGGCGGAACACGGTCACCAGTGGCAGCAGGAACAGCGCGAAGAACCCGACGATCCAGAACACCCCGGTGCCAGAGTAGATCGTATCCATGGCTCGGCGCCCGTAGCGATAACGCTCGGCAATGGTAGCCATCGCGCCGGTGAACAGCGGACCGGCCAGGCCCGGATAGGGGGCCAGCAACGAATGCATCAGGTTGCGAAGCCCGGTGACCAGATGCACGCGGTCGACGTCCACCTCGATCTTCTCATCGGGACGCAAGTGGTCGACACGCTTGATCAGGGTCTGGCCAACGATGATGTCGCCGAAGGCAATGATATAGGCAATGATCGCCGTCGGAATCGCTGCCACCATCAGGCTGAGGCCAGGCGCACCGATGGAGAACGGCAGGTAGGCCCAGATTCCAGCGAAGTCAGGTACGGCCAGGCCCCACTCGACCTCGGGCATGGGGTACTCACCCACTCCCCAGCCGATCGCCATGGTGATCAACATGCCCGGCACCATGCCGTAGGCCGCGATATTACGCGCCCAGCGATACTTCTCGGCCATATCACGAAACGACAGCGAGAACAGCACATACAGGGTGATCAACCCACCGATGCCCAGCGAGATTGGCGTGTTGTAGAGCCTGCCGCCGGCAGTGATCTCACCGCTGATGGCCGCAATGCCGGCCCCCAGCAGGATACCCGCCTTGATCGAGGCCGGCACGTTGTCGACCAGCTTGGTGCCAAGCCGGGTCACCGCCATGAACAGGAAGATCGCGGTGACCATCAGTTGCAGTGCCACCATGGCACGAATGGCCTCGGGGCCCGGCTCATAATCGCCGATGAACAGCAAGACGACGGGAATGGCTGGCGTGATCCACCCTGCGATGAAAGGCACCCCCAGCAGCGGCGGCAGGATGAAGCCGATGCCACAGACCACCACGAAGGCCAGCGCCACCTCATAGGGCACGCCCAGGTACTGTTCCAGCAACGGGATCATGCCCAGGGAGATGACGAACATCACCATGGCTTGGACGGTTTCGGGTATTTCCCAACGGAAATGGATGAAGGGCAGGCGGACCTTGAAGGGCCCCATCGGCCAGTAGGGATGTTCCTGGCCATATTCACGTTTCGGCAGCACGTCGATTCCTCAATGGTCCTGTTTGATCATGAGTGATCCTGTTGTGTTCTTCTTCTTGGCATGGAGCGGTTTTACGCGGATGCTGCAGTCGCGAACATACGACCTTGGCCAAAGGCAAGCCCGCCTCATTGTTGACAGAATCAAGGCATAACAGATTGATACAGGGATTTACGAGGGCCAGAACGAGGAAGATAGGGCAATATTGTCGACAGGAAAGGCGCTGTTTCACTACCGTTTACGTCAATGTCAGGAAACCGACAAGATGCCGCGACGCCACTTGGCCGGGGTTCAGGCCTTCCACTGACTATCGACTAAAGAACAACGCCACCAACGAACGGCAATTGAGACAAGGCGGCGATCAGAGCCGGAACAGCTGTGCCAGTGAATCCGATTCCAGATGCGATTCCATGACATCGGCCAGGCGATCGAGAGAGCGCTGTCGATGGGCATCGCGATCCACTGCGGCCGCGGCGTGCCGCATTCCCAATGCATTCAGCAACGCATCACACGCCTCGGGGTGGTCGAAGATACCGTGGACGTAGCTACCCACGACCTGGCCATCAGGGCTGATGGCCCCCTCATCCCCGCCCTTGCCAGCGCCAGGCTTCCGTTGCAGCAACGGCCGGCCCAGGGCGCTGCCTTCGCTCACACCGTTATGGATCTCGTAACCTTGAAAAGGCACCTTCTCCCCAAGCATGAGTCGGCCGGTGACATTGTGCAGCTGCTTGCCCGGTACCAGACGGGTTGTCATGGCCAACAGGCCGAGCCCCTCGCTGCTTCCCGGCTCGCCCTCCAGCCCATGGGGGTCGTGTATGGCGGTACCCAGCATCTGGAAGCCACCGCAGATGCCCAGCAGCTTGCCGCCGTAGCGGAGGTGGCGCTGGATAACCGCCTCCCAACCCTGGCGACGCAGCCAATCGAGATCGGCACGGGTGCTCTTGCTGCCCGGCAATAGGATCAGGTCAGCGGGTGGGGCCGGCCGATCCGGCCCCACGAAGCTCAACGCCACCCCGGGATGCAGGGATAATGCGTCGAAGTCGGTATGGTTGCTCATTCGCGGCAGCGCCGGCACCACGATCCTGAACGCTACCCGATCCTGTGTCCCGTTCTCCCGTTGGAGACTGTCCTCGGCGTCCAGCATCAGCCCCTGCAGATAGGGCAGCGTGCCCAGTACCGGCTTGCCCGTATGGGCAGCGAGCCAGTCGAGCCCCGGTTCCAGCAGGCCGATATCGCCACGAAAGCGATTGATGATGAAGCCTCGAGTTCTGGCCCGCTCGCTCTCGCTGAGCAGCTCCAGCGTCCCCACCAGTTGGGCGAAGACCCCGCCTCGGTCTATATCACCGACCAGCAGTACCGGGCAGTCCGCCGCCTCGGCGAAGCCCATGTTGGCGATGTCGTGCTCACGCAGGTTGATCTCCGCCGGGCTGCCCGCCCCCTCGGCAATGACCACGTCATAGCGGCTCGACAGCGCCTGCCAGGCCGCCATGACCGTCCGCTTCGCCTCGGCCTTGAAGAGGTGGTAGTCCAGGGCTTCCATGTTGCCGTAAACGCGACCACGCAGGATCACCTGGGCGCCCTGGTCGGTCTGGGGCTTGAGCAGCACCGGATTCATGTCGCTGTGCGGCTCCAGCCCGCAAGCCAGCGCCTGCAGCGCCGTGGAACGGCCGATCTCGCCGCCGTCCACGGTCACCGCGCTGTTGAGCGCCATGTTCTGCGGCTTGAACGGCGCCACCGACACCCCGCGCCGGGCCAGCACCCGGCACAGCCCCGCCACCACGGTGCTCTTGCCGGCATCCGAAGTGGTACCCTGGATCATCAGTGTTGCCATTCAAGAGACCATCCCATCACTGTTTGGTTGATTGCAACATACCTGAGAGTAACACTATAGTATCACTTATTATTTTCCCTATGGTGAGCCCCATGAAAGTCGAGTTGGTGACCAACCTCAAACGCCAAGCCACGGCGATCCTGGCGGAATTGCATAGTACCAAGGAACCGGTACTGATCACCGAGCATGGAAAGCCTTCCGCTTACCTCGTCGATGTACAGGATTACGAATTCATGCAGCGCCGCCTGGCGTTGTTGGAAGGACTTTCACGAGGTGAACGGGCGGCCCTGGAAGGGCGAACGTCTCTTCAAGCCGAGGCGAAAGAGAAAATGCGCAAATGGCTGACATAGTCTGGACGGAACCCGCCCTTACCGAACTGAACGCCATTGCGGAATACATCGCCGTGGATAACCCCGCCGCGGCAGGCAAGCTCGTCGAGGAGGTCTTTAGCATCACCGAGCGGCTGGCAACCTTCCCCACGTCGGGCAGGACGCCGCCGGAGCTACCCGCATCCGTATACCGGGAGGTCGTCGCACCGCCATGCCGGATCTTCTATCGTGAAGATGGAGATAGCGTCCTGATCATTCATGTGATGCGGGAAGAGAGGCAGCTCAGAGCCTATATGCTCGGCTTTTCTTGAGGTATGAAGTATGAGGGATGAGGTATGGACGACGATCTGGACTCGATGACACGGGAAGCGCTCATCGACGAAATCAAGAAGCTCAGGGCCGGCATTCGCGACCACCGGGACAGCACCGGTCACGACCTATGCTGGCACCACCCCGCGCTCTGGTCACTGCTACCCGAAAAGACGCCGCCCAGCCTGGAGGTCCCCGAATGGCCCCAGTTCATGCGCGGCTGCATCAAGTACCGGCAGTCGTTGGACGAGCAATGCCCCGACGCCATTCGTATCGCCAAGGAGTTCGGTGACGCATGACGCCTCCCTCCCACTACCCTTCAGAGAGCAATACGCTTCCCGAGGAAGCTATCCATGCCCTCCGTGCCGTACGCCATTTCCTCGACGATTCGGCCATCGCGGCGTATCTCTTCGGCTCGGCAGTCATGGGAGGATTGCGACCCGACAGCGATGTCGACGTGCTGGTGATCGTCGAGGAGGGCCTGACGAACGAGATGCGCCAGCAGCTCGTGGCGGCACTGATGACGATATCCGGCCGGGTGGATATCGAAACGTCTGCACGCCCTCTCGAACTGACGATCGTCCGCTTGACCGATATCACGCCTTGGCGGTACCCACCAAGCGCCGAGTTCGTCTATGGCGAATGGCTCAGACAGGCATTCGAGGCGGGACACATCCCTCCCCCCACGCACGATCCCGACTTGGCCATCGTGCTGAAGAAAGCGCGGGATGACAGTATCACCCTGCTGGGACCCGACGCCTCGAGACTGCTCGACCCGGTACCGGCCGAGGACATCCGCCGCGCGCTCGCGGAGTCGTTGCCCAGCCTGCTCGACGACATCGAAGGCGATGAACGCAACGTGGTGCTGACCCTCGCCCGCATGTGGCTGACGGCGGCGACCGGCGACATCGCTCCCAAGGATATCGCGGCACGCTGGGCGATGGACAGGCTGCCGAGCGAGCAGGCCGCCCTGCTCGACATCGCTCGACGCGGTTACCTCGGCGAATGCCAAGACCGATGGGACGGGAGAACCTCCGAACTGATGGCGTTGGTCACGCACATGCGACAATCGATCGAGGCTTGTCTGTCTCAAGAAAACTCTCAACGACCACGACACTTCTAGACAAAAATAAAAATCTGATTAACATACATGCTCATGGTTCCTCCGTTTAGCATGATCGTATTCATGATCATCAATACTCTTCTCTTTATCTGAATCTCATAGCTCGATGCCCTGCTACGCCTTCATTCCTTGATGCTTGAAGGCGTGCTTGACCGCTTTCATCTCGGTAACGGTATCGGCGAGCTCGACCAACTGAAGGGAAGCACGGCTATCCCTTCAGATCATCGAGCAGCGCTCGATACACGTCCAGGTCCACGTCCGAGAAACAGCAGAACAGCACGGATGGAGTGGCGCCCCATTCTTCGAATGCGTTTCTCACCGTCGTGACAGCGATCTGTGCCGCATCGGCGATGGGATAGCCGTAAACTCCGGTACTGATACCGGGGAAAGCGATCGACGCTGCCTCGACCGCGGAGCCGACCTCCAGCGAACGCCGATAGCAGGAAGCCAGCAGTGTAGGCTCGTCATGTTTGCCGCCACGCCATACCGGCCCCACGGTGTGAATCACATACTTCGCCGGCAGACGATACCCCTTGGTGAGTTTGGCATCTCCTATCGCACAGCCTCCAAGCTGCCGGCATTCCTGCAAGAGCTCGGCCCCGGCAGCACGGTGAATCGCCCCATCCACGCCACCACCACCCAATAACGATGTATTGGCGGCATTGACGATGGCGTCAACGTTCAGGGTAGTGATATCACCCTTGATCGCACGCATGCTCATCCTGTCCCCCTATGTCTTGGGATCATGTAAAGCGTAGCAATGTTCGCCTCCCACTTCAGTACGAGCGCAAGACCGTCGCCGTAAGCCTGTCGCAGTGCGGCACGGGTTATAATTCAATGCCCTTCTGCGCCTTCACCCCCTGATCCTTGAAAGCATGCTTGACCACTTTCATCTCGGTGACGGTATCCGCCAGTTCGATCAGGTGTTGCGGCGCGTAGCGCCCGGTCACTACCACATGCTGCATGTCGGGACGCGCCTGGAGGTCGTCGAGCACGCGGTCGAGGTCGAGACAGTCATAGCGCAAGGCGATATTGAGCTCGTCGAGCAGCACCAGGTCGAAACTCGGGTCCTCGAGCATGCGCCCGGCGATTTTCCAGGCGGCCTCGGCGGCCTGGATATCGCGCTCGCGGTCCTGGGTATCCCAGGTGAACCCCTCCCCCATGACGTGGTAATCGACACCCGGCAACTGACGGAAGAATGCCTCTTCGCCTGTCTCCCTACGCCCCTTGATGAACTGCACCACGCCGACCTTCATGCCGTGGCCCAGCGCTCGGGCGAGCATACCGAAGCCGGAACTGCTCTTGCCCTTGCCGGGCCCGGTGAGCACCAGCAGCACGCCCTGCTCCTTGTCGGCACGGGCGATGCGTTCCTGCATGATCTTCTGCTTGGCGGACATGCGCTGGGCGTGGCGTTCGGGGGTCTTGGCGTTGTCTCGCATGTCTCGTCTCCTGGCGTTGTCATCAGTGGCGGTCAGGGGTCCGTGGGGAAAAACGACCCGGAGGCAGTGATCAGGGCGGCGTGGGAGTCACCGCGAATCGTTATGGTCGTCATATCACCTCACAGGAACGAAGACGGGGGCACCGTCGATCTCGGCGGTGGCCAGGCGTTGGCCATAAAGACGCTCGAGGGAGCTCGGGACCAGCATCTTTTCGCGGGGGCCCCAGCGCGCCTTGCCGTCGGGATAGAGCAGCAGCAGATGGTCGCACCAGCGTGCCGCCAGATTGAGGTCGTGCAGGCACATCATGACCGCGCGGCCCGCCGCCGCCTGTTCGGCCAGCAATTCCATCACGGCGGTCTGGTGGTGCAGGTCGAGATGGTTGGTCGGTTCGTCGGCGAGCCATAGCGCCGGAGCCTGGGTCAGCACCGTGGCGATCGCCAGCCGCTGCCGTTCACCGCCGGAAAGGGTGCTCACCAGACGATCGGCCAGATGAGCAACGTCCAGGCGCTCCAGCGCTGCCTCGGCCTGGCGCAGGTCATCGCCGCCTTCCATCTGCCATGGCGACAGATACGGGTGGCGGCCGATCAGGGCGGTTTCACGTACCGTGGCGGGAAAGCCGTCCTGGCGGTCCTGGAACACCAGGCCCAGCGCCCGGGCGATATGGCGTCGGCGCATGGTCGCCAGCGGACGATCGTTCAGCCACACATCGCCTCGCCGTGCCGGCCGCAGGCCGGCCAGGGTATGCAGCAGCGTGGTCTTGCCGGCACCATTGGGCCCCAGTACCCCCCACACCTGCCCTGGCTCGACGCGAAGGTTCAGGGCCGAACCATCGCCGCGCCCGGGCACGTCGATCACCAGTTCGCGGATATCCAGGCGGCTCATCAGCGACTCCGGTAGAGCAGGTAAAGGAAGGTCGGCACGCCCAACAGCGCGGTGATCACCCCCACCGGCAGTTGCTCCGGCGCGATCATGGTACGGGCCAGGGTGTCGGCCAGCACCAGCAGCGTACCGCCGGCCAAGGCGCAGGCTGGGAGAATCAGGCGCTGGTCGTTGCCCAGCACCAGGCGCAACATATGAGGCACCACCAGACCGACGAAACCGATGCTGCCAGCGGTGGTGACCGCCATGGCGGTCAGCAGGCTCGCCACCACGTAGATAGTCCACTCCAGCGGCCTCACCGCCACGCCAAGCGCCGCCGCCTGCAGCGGACCGCGCGCCAGCACGTTGAGGCTGCGTCCCAACGGGATCACCAGCAGGCAGACGATCAGCAGTAGGGCCAATGGTGGCCAGGGAGTACGGGCATAGGAGAGATCGCCCATCAGCCAATAGAGCATGCCCGGCAACCGCTCGGCGGGGCTCACCGCCAGCATCAGGGTGATCACCGCTCCCCAGCCGGCCGCCACCACCACCCCGGTGAGCAGCAGCCGTGAGGGCGTCCAGCTGCCGGTCCCATGAGCCAGGCCAAATACCAGCAATGTGGAGGCAAGCGCCCCGGCGAACGCCGAGCCGGAGATCACCAGCCCGCCGAGTCCCGCCAGCATGGCGGTCAGGGCCCCCACCGCGGCACCACCGGAAAGCCCCAGCACATAGGGATCGGCCAGCGGGTTGCGCAGCAGCACCTGCATCAATGCCCCCGCCATCGCCAGCAGCCCACCCACGGCGAAAGCCGACAGCGAACGCGGCAGACGCAATTCGAGAATCAGGGTACGCGACAAGGCGTCTCCCTCGCCGCGCAGCACCGCCCACAGCGCCTCCGGAGCGACACTGGCGCTACCGATGGTCAGCGATAGCACCAGCGCGGTCAGCGCCGCCAGTGTCAGCGTGCCAAGAGGCACGGCCAGGCGGCGCGGGCGCCCCATGGCCCGTGCGCCGAGTTCAACGACGCTCACGGGCCACCTCGAGCTTCTCACACAGCAGGCGGCTCCCCTCCAGCAGTCGTGGCGTGGGCCGCTGGATCAACGACGGCGGCACGAAGAACAGGTTGTCGCGGGTCACCGCGGTCAGGCTCGGATACTGCCGCCAATGCGTCAGCCAGTGGCGGTTCTCCTCGCCCATGCCGCCGGCGACGATCGCCTCGGGGTCGGCGGCCAGCACCGCCTCGTCATCGATGCGCGGCACCAGCCGCGCGAGATCACCGAACACATTGACACCGCCGCACATCGCCACCACCTGGCCGATCAGGTGCTCGTCGTTGACGCTCATCAGCGGCTCGTCCCACACCTGATAGAAGGTCGCCACCGGCTCGACGTCGGCATAGCGCTCGGCCAGGGCCGCCATGCCCCGGCGGAAGTCGCTGGCGATACGCCGCCCCTCAGTCCCGGTGCCGGCCAGATGGGCCAGGCGCTCGATGGCGCTGGCCACCCCCTCGACGTCCCGCGGCTCGATATAGAACACCGGCACGCCCAGTGCCTCGATGGTCTCGAGCTGCTCGACGGGATTGCCGGTGACCCAGCCGATCGCCAGATCCGGGGTCAGCGAGACCAGGGTTTCCAGGTCGACCCGGGTATGGCTGCCCACCGACTGGACCTCGCTGGCCTCGGGCGGGTAGTCGCTGTAGGCGACCACGGCGACTACCCTTTCCCCCGCCCCGGCGGCATAGGTCAGCTCGGTGGCGCCCGGCGACAACGTGGCGATACGCGTGGCCGGTTGCTCGAGGCATACCTCGCGGCCGCTGTCATCGACGGCGCAGACCGACTCGGACCGGGCCGCGGCGGCAAACCATGGCAGCAGCGCAAGCGCCAGGCAGGCGAGGCGCATGGCCGCCCCGCCTGCCTGGCGCCCATCATTGCCCAAAGTGCACGCTGACAAAGGCCGCGCGACCGGCGTTGCGATAGTCACGGACGGTTTCATACTCCTTGTCCAAGGCATTCTTGACGGTCAGGCGCGCCGACCACATGGGGGCGAACTCCCAGCCCGCGCGCAGGTTGACCAGCCCGAAGCCACCGATGCGATCTTCGTTGGCGGCATCATTGTAGCGGTGATTCTGCACCACCCAGGAGCCGCCCAGCGACCACTCGCCCAGGGCGCGGTCGATGTCGAAACGGGCGCTCTGGCTGGCACGGCGCTGAATACGATTGCCGGTCTCGCGATCCTCCGGATCGATGTAGGTCAGCGCCGCGGCCACTGTCCAATCATCGATCTCCACCCCGCTGGAGAGCTCGACGCCACGGATGCGGGCCTCATTGATGTTGGTCGGTCTGCTATCACCATTCACGGTTTCCGTAGCGATGAGGTCGTCGACCACGGTTTGATAGATCGCCAGGTCCCAGAAATGATGCTGGTACCTGCCACGTGCACCCAGCTCAAGGGTTTTGGAGGTTTCCGCCCTTAGATCCGGGTTGCCGGCATAAGAGCCCCAGTCGCCAAAATCCTCGAATGGCCAGTACAGATCATTGAAGGTAGGTGCCCTGAAAGCAGTACCGTAGCTGGCCCGCAGGGTATGGTGGCCGTCCACGTCGTAGCCCAGCGCCAGGCCCCCGGTCACCTCGTCACCGTAGGCCTCGTTGTCGTCGTAGCGCAGACTGGCCTGCACCGCGAAGGGAGCGAAGTCGAACAGACCTTGGGCGAAGGCAGCAACATTGTCACGGCTGTTCTCGTCGAAGTCAGTGGTGCCCGATACGCGATCCCCAGTGTATTCTGCGCCGGCCACCAGTTCGTGCGCATCGAGTGTCAGGGTGTTCTCCCAACGCGCAGTGCGAGTGCGAGTATTGATGGTGGAAGTGCTGGCCGGCCCCCAGTCACTGGCAGCAGCTCTGTCATCCAACTCGTCACGCGACTCGCTCAGGGTCAGGCGGCTGCGCCAGATATCGGACACCGGTAGCTCGCCATAGATACCGGCGACCTGCTGGACAAAGTCGTTCTCACCGCCGTCGTATTCGTTGGTGCCTCGGGCCCGCAACGCCAACCCACCGACCTCGGCACCGTTATCGAAGGTGTGCGCAAGCCGCGCGAAGCCGGCGGTACTATCGTAGCCCTTGTCCTCGCCACCGCGACGGATCGGCGTACCGTCAGTAGAGAAATGGCTACCGGCAAAGCTGTAGCGGGTGCCGCCCGAACCCCCGGAAAGGCCGGCGCTGTAGCGCTGGGTGTCGAAGGAACCGCCGCCGAACGAGAACCGCGGTTGCGGCGCATCCTCATCGCTTTCCGGGGTAAACAGCTGCACCACCCCGCCCACCGCATCGGCGCCATACAGGCTGCCCCGTGGGCCGCGCACGATCTCGGCCCGGTCGAACATGCGCGGGTCGAGATACTGCCAGGCGGCGCCCCCGTCGGTAGCGGAGCGAAGGCGGATACCGTCGATCATCAGCACCGTCGACTCATTCCCCGTACCGCGGATATAGACGCCGCTGCTCTTTCCAAAAGAGCCATTGGAGGTGACATCCACGCCCGGTTGCCCACGCAGCAGATCGGGAATGCTCACCGGGTCCTGGCGGCGCAGGGCGGCCTCGTCGAGCACGGTAACCGAGGAGAGACTCTGGTCCGCCGTACGCGGCGCCAGCGCCGCGGTAACCACCACGGGATTGAGGCTATAAGCATCGTCGGTGGCAACATCGACCAGGGCCTGAGATTGAGCCTGGGCCTGGACGGCCAGTGGAAGTGCGGCCAGGCTGAAGGCAGCCAGGCCACGGGAGGCATTGTTTCCAATTTTCATGTCGTTCCCTTGCTCGCCGTACTCACCCGCACGACTTTTTTGCTATTGCAGTCGCCGGGGTGGCAAGGGATCGAGGGGGAAGGAAAACGAGAACGGCGGCGCCTGCCCTGCCTCGAGGTAGCCCACCGCAACCCGGCATGAACTCCCTGGCCGGTCTCCGGGCTTACGAGCGGAAGCGGTATCTGGCAAGAACCAGGCTTCCCGAGCGGCTGCCTTCCCGTGCCTGAAGCACAGTGGCGTAATAGCCGTTCTTTTCTCGATTACCGTTGCGGGGGCAGCGTCGGATTGGCTGTTGAAGCGCACCGACTTCCCGTTTCACTGGCGGTAGCACCTACCGCCAGCACCTGAGAGTGCGCGTAAGCTAGCAATCCCACCGGGGTGCGTCAATGTCCATCGACCGGTGTATTGATCTCGCGCAGTGATTGGACAAGGCCGTGGCGCACGTACCACACCTGCCGGGCTCGTACGGCGGCGTCCTGCGCCAGCCAGCCGGCCAGGTCACGCAGACGCCGGTCCCGAGCGTCCATCGGGACGATGCCACGCCCTATCTCCGGCAGGATCAACACCACCTGGAAGCCTTGCTCGCGCTCGGCATGGCACAGGTCATCCAGGGCTTCTGTCATGGTGCTCCGAAGCGTGTCATCGGCGGGCTCAACGTCCAGGGCGGCATCCAGCCAGTCCAGCCAGCCGGTCAGCACCAGGTCCATGCCGGCCACGACCCGGTCCTGCCAGGCATTCAGGCCCGGGCGGGCCTCGATGCGATGCCAGCCAGCGGCGGGGAAACGCGCCTTTACGACATCACGCTTGCCGGCACAGGCACCGCCGATGAAGAGCTGCATAGCCAATCCCCCCGTTGATGCGTGAACGTCAGCTGCCGCCCCTGGGCCTGGCCAACGCTGCCGTCCCAGAAGTCGATCGCCTCGAAGCGTCGTCGCAGTTCGCGAATCACACCGCCATGGCTCACCGCCAGTATCCGCCGGTGCCCCTCGGCTTCGGCGGCACGGAACAGGTCAGCCAGCCACGTATCGAGCCGCTGGCGCAGATTCGCCGTCGACTCGCCACCGGGAGGAGGCTGCTCGCCGCGGGTGTCGATCCAGGCGCGGTAAAGCGGTTCATCCTTGAGCTCGACATAGCACTTGCCCTCGTAGGCACCGAAGTCGAGCTCGCGCAGGCGAGCATCGAGGCGCGGCTCAGCGGGGGTGCTGTCGACGTCCAGCACATGCGCCAGGGTCTGACGACAGCGCGTCAGGTCACTGCAATACACGGCGTCGAAACGCTCTCCGGCCAGCTTGTCCCGCAATCGGTCCATGCCCTCGAGGGCATCGGGCAGCAACAGCGGGATATCGCGCTGCCCCTGGTAGCGCTGCTCACGGTTCCAGGCCGTCAACCCATGGCGGACGACCACCAGATCCAGGCGATCAGCAGAAGCCATACTTCTCCTCCCTCGATGCCGGCACCCACGATATCACCGTTGATGCCGCGAAACGCGCGGGTCATGGCCAGGCCATGGCCGAGCAGGAATATCAGCAAGGCAGCCATCAACACGAGCCAGCCCGTCAGCCACCAGGCAATCAGCAGCAACGGCACTGCCGACAGCAGTAGATCACGGTGCTCCAGGTGCCGTTGCCAGGCCCAGGCCAGCCCCTCGCGTCGCGCGCAGGGGGCAAGACACAGCAGGAGCACGGCACCGAAGCGCCCCATGGCGGGGATCACCATCACCACCATGAGGTCGACGTCGGCTTCCAGCAAGGCCCATAGCAAGGCCCCCTTCCAGGCCAGCAGGAATATCAGCGCCAGCATACCGAAGCTGCCCACCTGGGGGTCCTTCATGATCGCCCAGCGCCGCTCCAGCGGCGCGTTGCTGCCCAGGGCATCGGCCACATCCATCAGGCCATCCAGATGCAGCCCGCCGGAAAGCGCCACCCACAGGCTGAGCAACGCCAGCGCCAGCAGCGGTACGGGGAACACCTCCCGGAGCAGTGCCGCGGCGCCGGCCAGTATCGCACCCAGCAGCAGCCCCACCAGGGGATAGCAGCGAAGGGCCCAGCGGCTGGTGGTCGGGGTCCAGGGGCACTCGACCGGTACCGGCAGCCGGGTCAGGAACTGGATGGCCAGCAGCAGCCCATATCCCGCCTCTTTCATCGTCTTGCTTCCCCGTGGGCTTTCCACTCGATGGGCAGGCCCGCCACCACCTCGATCACCCACTCGGCCTCGGCGGCCAGCCGGCGATGCAGCCGTTGCAGGAAGGCCAGGTAGCGCCAGGTTTCGGCGTCCCGGGGCGGCAGGCCCTCGTTGAGGTCGTTGGAAACCACCACCAGGGCGATTCGCCTCTCTCTCGCCACACGAAGCAGCTCCGTCAGCTCCGCGTATCCACCCGCCTCGTCGAGCCCACCCTCGTACAGTGCCCGGCTGGACCAGAGGGTCAGACAATCAAGCAGTACAGTGGCGCCTTCCGGTACGGCAGGAAGCGCCTCACCCAGCGCCAGTGGCGCCTCGAGCGTGATCCAGCCATCGTCGCGTTCACGCCGGTGGCGGGCGATCCGTGCCGACATCTCGCCATCCGATTCGATGGCAGTGGCCAGGTAGACGCGTGGACCACCACGCCGCTGCTGTACATCGAGCGTCAGGCGTTCGGCCACCGCGCTCTTGCCCGAGCGGGCACCACCGCTGACAAAGGCGATCATGGCGAGATCTCTGCCGCCAGCGCCGCGAACAAGCGGTCGTTGTCGGCCCGTCCGCGCAGCGCCAGGCGCAGCCAACTCCCGTCGAGGCCGGAAAAATCATGCGTATGGCGGGCCAGGATGCCGGCATGCAGCAGCCGCCCCAGCAGCGCATCGGCCGCTGCCGGGCCGGTATTCTGGCGTACCAGGCAGAAATTGGCCTGGCTCGGCATCACTTCGAGCCCCAGCGACGCGAGGCGGGACTGAAATCGCGGACGCTCCTCACGCAGCCAGGCCTGGGTACGAACGAGAAAATCCTCGTCGGCCAGCAGGTCTTCCACCAGTTCCGCCGCCAAATGGTTCACGCTCCAGGGCGGCTGGTGATCCTGAAGCCGACGCATGGTTTCCTCGCCAGCCAGCACATAGCCCAGGCGCAGTCCTGGCAAGGTATAGAGCTTGGTCAGCGAGCGCAGCAGGATCAGGTTGTCGAATCCCGCCAGCAGCGGTGACAGCCGCTCCCCCGGTGCATCGACGAAATCGATGAAGGCTTCGTCGATCACCACCCGACAATTCTGACGCCGCGCCATGCCCAGCAGCGTCTCGACGGCCATCCAAGGGGAGAGGGTTCCGGTGGGATTGTTGGGCCGACAAAGGAACAGCAGGTCGCAGTCGCCGAGCCGTGCTTCGACGGCTTCCGGGTCGAGCCGGAAATCGGGTGCCGTCATGGCGAGAGACGAGACCGCCAGGCCATGGGCCGCACAGGCCCGGGTATACTCGCCAAAACTCGGCTGGAGGACAGCTGCCCGTCCCCCGGGGTGCAGGGCGGCCGTGAGAAAGATCGCCTCTGCCCCGCCGTTGGTCAGCAGCACCTGCTCCACGGCGACGCCCTCGTGTCGGGCGATCGCCTCGCGCGCCCTCGGGTAGCCCGGGTCGGGGTAATGCGCCAGGCCGGCGGCCAGCTCGGCCAGCCGCTCGGGCACCCAGGCCGGCGGGCCCAACGGATTGAGATTGGCACTGAAGTCGATCAGCGGCTGGTCATGGGGCAGGCCGAAGCGCGCCAGCAGTGCCGCCGCCTGCCCACCATGGCGCGGCCAGCGATCGTCATCCAGGCTCAAGCCAACCACTCCTGCAACAGAACCGCCAGTGCCATGAACAGCACGAAGACCATCCAGCCACCATGCATATGGCGGATGGCGCGGCCGATGTGTCCAACGTCGAGCGGTTCCCAGGGCTCACCCAGGGTGGCACGGTGCGAGGCCACACCGGCGTAGTGGTTGGTTCCACCCAGCCGCACGCCCATCAGGTTGGCCACCATCGCCTCCGACCAGCCGCTGTTGGGGCTTGCATGGCGAGGCGCCTCCCGAATAGTCGCAGCCAGCGCCCCCCCGGTGCGCGCCCCGGGCACGGCAAGCGCCGCGAGCCACATGGCCAGCGCGGTCAGGCGCGCCGGCATCCAGTTGGCCAGATCGTCGAGCCGTGCCGATGCCCAGCCGAAATCCCCATGGCGTTCGTTGCGATAGCCGACCATGGAATCCAGGGTGTTGATTGCCTTATAGGCAAGCGCCAGGGGCACACCGCCCAGCAGTGCCCAGAACAATGGCGCGGTAATGCCGTCCACCGTATTCTCGGCCACCGTTTCCACCGCGCCCCGGGTGATATCGGCTTCACCGAGAGTTGCCGTATCGCGCCCCACGATCATCGAAAGCGCCTGCCGGGCGCTGTCGAGGTCTCCTCCGGCCAGCGGCCTGGCCACCTCCAGCACGGCGTCACGCAACCCCTTGATGGCCAGGGCAGTGGCGAGCAGCCAGAGCTCCGCGGCCAGACCCAGGACTGGATGCAAACGGGCCAATACCACCAGCAGGCCCCAAACCAGAACGTAGACGCCGGTCACCACGATGAGGGTCAGCAATGCTCCCTTGAGCCGACGGGCCGTGGACGAGCCGCGGTTCCAGGCTTGCTCCAGAATCACGATGACACGCCCCATTCCCACGACCGGATGCGGGAGCCGAGGCGGATCGCCGATCAACAAGTCCAGCGCAATCGCCCCCACCAGCAAAACGAACAGCGTGAGCGAGAACGGTTCTGTGATCATGTCCCTTCGCCACCGGCGACCCCGGCGGCCTCGAAAGTCGCCATATCAGCCAGCATGCCGGTCGCCGCCGTCAACAGGGGGAAGGCCAGGGCCGCTCCCGTGCCTTCACCCAGGCGAAGCTCCAGGTCCAGCAATGGCTCGCCACCCAGTGCCACCAATGCCTTGACGTGCCCAGGCTCGCTGGAACGATGGGCGAAGATCAGGTAGTCGCGCACCACCGGATTGAGACGACAGGCAAGCAACGCCGCCACGGTGGCGATGAAGCCATCCACCAGCAGAGGCAGGCGCCGGGAAGCACCGCCCAGGTAAGCCCCCGTCATGGCGGCGATCTCGAGCCCGCCCAGCTTGGCCAACATATCCATCGGGTCCTGGCGATCCGGCGCCCTGGCACGGATGGCCCGTTCGATGATGGCTTGCTTGTGGGACAGGCGGCTTTCGGGAATGCCGGTGCCCGGTCCGATCAGGTTCGCCACCGGCTCACCGGTCAATACCGCCAGCAGGGCACTGCTTGCCGTCGTGTTGGCGATACCCATCTCACCGACGATCAGGCAACGGCAGCCGCCCTCGATAGCTCGCTTGGCGGCTCGGATGCCCACCTCGACAGCCCGCTCGGCCTCTGCACGGGTCATGGCATCCCGCTCGACGAAGTTCGCCGTACCGAAGCGAACCTTTTCATCGACGAACTCGGGCGCCTGGCCGGGCAGCTCGGCAGCCACCCCGACATCGATCACCTCGAGGCGAGCACCGATCTGGCGGGCGAAGACGTTGATGGCTGCACCACCCGCGAGGAAGTTGGCCACCATCTGGCCGGTAACGGCCTGGGGAAAGGCGGAAACGCCCTCGGCCGCCACCCCGTGGTCGGCGGCGAAGACCAGCACGCCTGGCGGTGTCACCCGCGGAAACGCCTCCCCCGTGATCGTGGCCAGGGTAACGGCGAGGGATTCGAGCCGGCCGAGGCTGCCGGGCGGTTTGGTCAACCGGTTCAGGTGGGCGAGAACCCGGTCAGCGATGGTCTTGTCGATGGGCTGGAGACTTGCGAGAGTATCGGCGAGCATGCAATGCATCCATCGTTGGCATGGGAAAAACAGGGCCCATCATAGCAAGCCCGGGCGATGCCGCGCAGGGCATCAGGCCGCCCGGTTGGCTTTCAGCGTCGGTTCGTCGACCCGTGGCTCACCCGGCACGCCAAAGGCCCCCCGGGCATCGGCTGGCTCCTCATGACCACCCCATCCCAACCTTGCCGAATTGGCCATGACGCTCAGCGAGCTCGCCACCATGGCCAGAACGGCAACCAGGGGGGGAATCGCCATGCTCACCGCCAACCCCAGCGCCAGCGCATTGTAGAGGCCCGACAGCACCAGGTTCTGGCGCATTACCCGCCGGGTGCGCCGTGCCAACTGCCAGGCGGTTTCCACGCCGCCGATTCCCGGACGCAACAGCACGACCGCGGCGCCTTCCTGGGCGGCGGAACTGGCGCCCAGCGGCGCCACGCCGACACTGGCCGTCGCGATTCCCAGCACGTCATTGATACCGTCCCCCGCATAGAGCGAAGGCTGCGGCATCGCCGCGACCAGCCTGGATTTCGACTCGGGAAGCCGGTCGGGGTAACACTCTCCGGGGCCCAGGCCGACCAGCCGGCCAAAACGCTGGACCGCCGGGCCACGATCACCGCTGATCAGCGCCAGGGTCAACCCGGCCTCTCGTAGCCGGGCCAGCGTCTCCCGGGTGCCGGGCTGTGGGGCCTCCCCCAGGGAAAAGGTCCCCAGCCAGCGGCCGTCCACCCCCAGCGCCACCTCGCTTGTTGCCTCGTCAGTTCCCGACGGGATCTCGATGCCCAGCGACTTCAACCATGAGCCACTACCCAGGAGAAGCTCACGGCCGTCGACCAGTTCGACCCGGCGCCCCTGACCCCGCCTCTCGTCTTCCTGCCGCATCTCGCCCGCTCCTTGCACGTCCTGGTCCCGGGCGTACCGACACAAGGCCCGGGACAGCGGGTGCTGGCTGCCCTGGGCTGCCAGCGCGGCAAGCCCAACCAACGAGACGTGATCGACACCAGATGCCACGGTCACGGCAATGACCTGCGGCTCCCCCGGGGTCAGGGTGCCGGTCTTGTCGAAGGCGGCAGAGCGAATATCGGCGAACATCTCGAAAGCTCCGGGATCGCGGAACACCACGCCTCGGGCCAGGGCGCGGCCGCTGCCGGCCAGCCCCGCCAGGGGAATCGCCAGCCCCACGGCACAGGGACAGGCGACCACCAGCACCGAGAGCGCCCGCACCAGCGCTTCCTCCTGAGGCATCCCGGCCAGCCATGCGACACCGAGCGTGAAGAGCGCAAGCACCACGGCGAGCGGACTCAGCCAGGCCGCGAAGCGGTCGGCCATGCGCTGCAATTCGCCCTTGCGTGCCTGCTGCCACCACATCCTTTCCCGCAGCTTGTCCAGGCGACACCGACCCGCCACCGCCGTGACCTCCAGCACCAGCGGTGGCCCCAGGTTGCGGCAGCCGGCCGCCATGGCCTCTCCCGGGAGAAAACGCCGCGGCGCGCTCTCGCCGGTCAGTGGAGCCAGGTCGAGCAGCGCCTCTTCGTCACACAGGGTGCCGTCCAGTGGCAGTACCTCTCCCGCCGCCACCCTCAAACGATCGCCTTCACCCACCTCTTCCACGGCGCAGGCCTGCCAGGCCCCCCGGCCCCAGCGGGCGACTTCCCCGACAGGCGTATGCAGGGCCTGCAGGGCACGCAGGCCGCGGTGACGACACAAGGTTTCCACCAGCCTTCCCGCCAGCAACAGCAGGATCAGCATCACGGCGGTGTCGAAATACACTTCAGCCGAGCCCCGGTAAAGCAGCCACAGGGAAACGCCGACGGCCCCTAGCGCTCCCAGGGTGACCAGAGCATCCATGCCGGGCCGGCGCGCTCGCAGCGTACGCCAGGCGGCACGGTAGAACGGCACGCCGGCATAGCCGACCACCGGTACCGCGAAGGCACCGGAAACCCAGGCCATCACCTGCTCGAGCCCGGCATGGGGCAAGGCGCCGGCATAGATCAGCAACGAGGCGAGCATGGTCCACATGCCGAAGGCGAGCGCCACCATCAGCCGCAATGACAGGTAACGGCTCTCCGCCTCCAGGCGCGCCTCGGCATCCCGAGCCGCCTCTGGAGGCGCGAGACGATAACCGAGCCGACGCACCACAGCCGCCAGCCTGTCCTCGTCCAGTGCGTCGTGCGTTCCCGATACCAGCAGCGTCGCGCTGGGATAGTGCAGGCTTGCCGACTGGACACCGGGCAGGCGCGACAGCCGGGCCTCGACGGCCAGGGCGCAGCTGGTGCACCACAGGCCCTGTACCGAGAAGAGCACCTCGGCTGACTCATTCGCTTGGGTGGGTGGAGGCATGGTCATCCCTTCAACCTAACCAAACCGTCCCCGCTGGCCAAGCCCTGCCTTCACGGTGACCAGCGAAAAGGCCGTTTGGCGAAGTGGCCAGACCCCTCTATACTGTATATAAATACAGATTTCTCACAGGAATATCCAATGACAAGCCATCCCGAAACGATGAGACGCAAGGGCCGCGGGGCGACCTTCAATCCGGACAATCGCTTCGCCCCCACCAGCAGCGAAACGGTAGACGATGGCTGGTGGCAGGAGGCCACGCCCGACCGGCTGGCCACCGTGGTGAGCGACGAACGCTCGCGCAGCGCCCTCTCGTGGAACAACTCGCCCGACCTGGGGTTCGACCGCTCCCTCAACCCCTACCGAGGATGCGAGCACGGCTGTATCTACTGCTACGCGCGGCCGAGCCATGCCTACTGGGACCTCTCTCCCGGACTGGACTTCGAGACACGACTGATCGCCCGCACCGGTCTGGTAGAACGGCTGCGCGAGGAGATGTGCAAGCCGGGCTATACCTGCCGCCCGATCAATCTGTCGGGCAATACCGACTGCTACCAGCCCCTGGAGGCCGAGCGAAAAACGACACGCCAGCTCCTGGCCTTCCTGCTCGAGTGCCGCCACCCCGTCACGATCGTGACCAAGAGCGCCCTGATCCTGCGCGATCTCGATCTTCTGACCGGGCTGGCCGGCAGGAAACTGGTCAGGGTCATGATCAGCCTGACAAGCCTTGATTCGGATCTCAAGCGTACCCTGGAGCCCCGGGCCGCATCACCCGGCGCCAGACTCAGGACCATCGAGCGGCTGGCGAAGGCCGGCATACCGGTCGGCGCCCTGATCGCGCCGGTGATACCCGGGCTGACCGACCATGAGCTGGAACGGCTGCTTGGCGCAGCCCGGGAGGCCGGCGCCGATTGCGCCGGGTGGACGCTGCTGCGCCTGCCTCACGAAGTGGCCCCGCTGTTCGAGGAGTGGCTCAATGCCCATTACCCCGAGCGGGCCGGCAAGGTGATGAGCCTGATGCGTCAGTGCCGTGGAGGAATGGCCTACGACGCCCGCTTCGGCAAGCGCATGCGCGGACAGGGGGTGTTTGCCGACCTGCTGGCCCAGCGCTTCGATCGGGCATGCCGACGCCTGGGGTTCAACATACCCGCCGTACGATCGGCACAGCGGCTGGACACCACGGTCTTTCGTCCGCCACGCGACCAGGGCGATCTGTTCGACTGAGGCCACATGGGCAAGCGCGAGCCCTGTTTCAGGCCGCGGGCTCAGGGCATCAGCACGGCCGCGCCGGTCAGACGCCCTTCGCGCAGGTCGGCAAGCGCCTGGTTGGCCTCTTCCAGCGGATAGGCCCGGGTTTCGGTGCGTATCGGCAGTCGTGCCGCCAGCGGCAGGAACTCCTCGCCATCGCGTCGTGTCAGGTTGGCGACCGAGCCGACGCTGCGCTCCTCCCACAGCAGTCGGTAGGGAAAGGACGGTATATCGGACATATGGATGCCGCCCGACACGACCGCTCCTCCCGGTCGCACGTGGGAGAGTGCGATGGGTATCAGTTCGCCAACCGGGGCGAACAGCAGCGCAGCGTCGAGTGGCTCGGGAGGTGTCTCATCGCTCCCGCCCGCCCATACGGCGCCCAGTCGCCGGGCGAAAGCCTGCGCGGTGATGTCCCCCTGGCGGGTGAAAGCGTAGACGGACTGCCCCTTGGCCACAGCGAGTTGCACGAGAATATGCGCCGCGGCACCGAAGCCATAGATTCCCAGGCGTCGTGGGGTCTCACCGCCCGCCAATCGCCAGGTCCGATAGCCGATCAGACCGGCACACAGGAGAGGGGCTGCCGCCTGGGCGTCGGCGGCGGCCTGAATGCCGCGCAGGGGAAAGCAGTAACGGGCATCGGCCACGCAGTACTCGGCGTAGCCACCCTCGCGGGTATAGCCGGTGAAACGGGCCTTCGCGCAGAGGTTCTCCCGTCCAGCCGCACAGTGATCGCACGTACCGCAGGTCCAGCCCAACCAGGGCACACCGACATGATCGCCCACCTGCAGGGACCCAACGCCCTCCCCCAACGCCGTGATGGACCCGACGATTTCATGACCAGGGATCAGCGGCAGAACGGGGTCGGTCAGTTCACCGTCCACCACATGGAGGTCGGTACGGCAGACCCCACAGGCCAATACCCGCAGTTGAACCTCTCCCGTTCCAGGCTCGGGGCGAGGAATCCGGTCCAGCACCAGCGGCTGGCCGGGGACATGCAATCGCATCGCACGCATCCTGTCCGCCATCGGGTGTGTCCTCGTCTCGTCGTCTTTAGGAGAAGGCATCAAGGCGCCTGGCGCAGATCCTCCAGCACGGTGCCACTCCTGTGCAGCTCCGCCTCGTGGTCCGCTTCACGCCAGGGCTCGGCCAATGCCTCGCCCAGCCACTGCCGCATGCTCGGGAGAGCGAGCAATGTCGACGCATAGGCCATCGAGGTCTCGCTCAGCTCAAGTCCGAACCCCTGTATTCGGAATGCCACCGGGGCGAAGAAGGCATCCACCGCCGTATAGGACTCCCCCGCCAGGAAGGGGCCGCCAAAGCGCTCGAGCCCCTGTTGCCACAGTTCATCGAGCCGGGCCAGGTCCCGCGCCAGGGACGGCGACACGTCATGGAGCCTGACCCGCACCCCGCAGTTCATGGAGCACTGTCCGCGCAGGGCGGAGAACCCGGCGTGCATTTCGCTGCTGGCGCAGCGGGCCCAGGCGCGGGCCTCGTCATCGGCTGGCCAGACGCCGGCATGGCGCTCCGCCAGATATTCGATGATAGCCAGCGAATCCCAGACCGGGCGTGTGCCATCCTCCAGGCACGGAACCAGGCCCGAAGGCGAGAAAGTACGGAACGAGGCCCAACTCGTACCGGGATCGAAGGGCGTCAAGCATTCCTCGAACGGGATCTCGAGCTGACGCATCAGCACCCAGGGGCGCAGCGACCACGATGAATAGTTCTTGTTGGCGATATGCAGTCGGTACATGGTCCTTTGCCTGGCCGGTTGGTATGGGAAGCACAAGCATAGCCTTTCGACGAGCCGCCTGCCGCCCCGTTTCAGCCGACCACCACCTCATAACCGGTGAACTTGCGCAGGTTGATCACGCCGCTGTCGAGAATGAGGTATTGCCCCTTGAGGCCCAGCAGGGTTCCGGCCACGACGGGCTGCTTGTCGAAGTTGTGCGAGACGATCTTGCGCGGGAATTCGAGCACCGGATAGTCGAAGGCAACCGGAGGCACATCGAGAACCTGGATGGCCTCTGCGCCGAAGCGCTCATGCAGGTTGGCGAAGCCCCCTTCCAGGCGTGCCAGCAGCCGATCCCGCTCGGCACACAGGTCCATCGGCTCGACCTCGCCCTTGAGCATGGCCCGCCAGTTGGTGCGATCGGCCACCTCCTCCTTGAACAGCATCTCGACGACACCCGACTGCTGGCGGGTGTCGACTTGCAGTATGGGCAAGGCCTGAATCGCCCCCTGGTCTAGCCAGCGCGTCGGCACCTGGGTGCCTCGGGTAATGCCCACCTTGAGACCGGAAGAGTTGGCCAGATAGACCACATGGGGCTGGAAACAATGGCGCTCGGCCCACTCCGGCTCGCGACAGGTGCCGGCAAAGAAATGGCAGGTTTCCGGTTTGACGATACAGGTATCGCACTGGGCCAATTTCTTGAAACAGGGGTAGCAGTATCCCTGGGCGAAGCTCTTCTTCGTCGCGCGTCCGCAATGCGTGCAGGCAATGGCACCGGTCCATTCCAACCGCAGGGGGCGGCCCAGCCGGGAATTGAGGTCCAGCCGCAGCTCACCGGCACGCAGCGTATAGCGCACCGGCTCGCCGGGAACGATGGCCATCTTGGAGAGGCACCCCCGGGGCGACGCGTCAGCCTCGATCAAGGACACCTCAACCACGGGTGGCATCCCGCGCCAGCCCCGCCAGCTCGGGTGGTACATCGGCGCCACTGCTGGCGCTGCCGCAGGTACGCTGTTCCAGGTAGCCGACCCGCTGCGCCTCGGGTACGTTGTTCTCCATCTCGTAGCGCATCACCGCCTCGAGGCAAAGCTCGGTCTGTTCGCTGGTCAGTCTTCGCCCATCGGGCCACTTGCGCAGCGCAACCGCCTGCTTGAGGCTGTCGTAGATGACCGGGGTCATCTGTTGAATCATGCGCTCGAAGGTCATATCGCTCATGGGTCACTCTCTCAAAGGTGGCAACAGGCGCTCAATGGCGGCGGGCTCGACCGGAATAATACCAGCCCAGCGCAAGGCCAACGACTAGCCCGCCCAGATGGGCCTCATTGGCCACGTTACCGAAGCCTACGGCACCGGCGGCATCGGTCATGGTGAAGACCATCCAGCCCAGCATGAACACCACCAGCATCTGCGGTACGAAGAAGCCGCTGTGAGGCGCGCGCCGGGACATCAGCCAGACATACCCCAGCAGGGCATAGTCGACGCCGGACATACCGCCAAACAGCACCGTGCCGGTCGCGTACTGGGCCAGGTTGGCCCCGATGCCGGCAACCAGCAGGATCATCAGCATGCGCCCCGGGCCATGCAAGGCCTCGACCTGACGACCGAAATACCACAGCCACATCATGTTGAAGATCAGATGCATCCAGCCGAAATGCAGGAAGGCCGGCGACAGCAACCGCCAGACTTGCCCGGTGGCCAGCGCATCGCCAAGGCTGCCGAAGGCAAGGCCACCGTTGGCGATACCGATCGGCACAATGGTCAAGACAGCCACCACGATATCGCCCAACAGCCACATCAGGGCGAATACCAGTAATGACACGGCCAGGGCCGTGGCGGTGACCGGCGCCTGGCGAAACGGAATCGCCAGCGAAGCACCGCCTGCGGGGAGGCGGCGCCGCTCCGACATGAGTGTCTCGCCCCTCTGCCAGCGGGACAGCAGCTGCATCATGGCATCATGTTGGGTGGGGTTGGCCAGCCACAGCACCTGACCCTCCTCCTCATTGGTAAATCGGTGACCGATTCGATGGGCCCACAGCGCACGGCGCAAGTCCCCGACATCGGCATCGTGGGGAAACAGCATGACGCGATACATGAACTCTCCCTGAATAGGCTTCATTAACAGGAATCTTGCTTTGATAAGCCGGGCATCACAATGGCGGCCTGGTGAAAAACATCCGCCTGGCGGCCAACCAGAGCCACGGGCGAACAAAACCGGGGCACAGAAAAAGTCCGGCGGAAGGGGGCCGCCGGACAAGAGCAAGGGATCATTCAAGGGAACACCTACTCAGACGGGTCCAGCGCCAGGAAGTTCACGCCCCCTGAAAAAAATATTGTAATGCTTTGCAACCAACAGGCGCAGGCAGGCCGGACACTCAATCGAAGTCGATTTCCCAGGGCCTTGGCCTTGCCTGCTCCTCGGGGGGCACTCTGATCCAGACGAAGTGGTTGGCATCCAGGTGCGCTTCACCGCTCCAGCGATACGCGACCAATCGCCCGAACTTCACGGCGCTGTAATCCAGGCAGGCTATATTGGCCGCAGGCAGGGCGGGGATTCCCTCACACCAGTAATGGCCAATGAAGAGCGGCCGCTGTTCAGGCCCGTAGTAGCTCAGCCGGGACCTTTCGGTGTCGGTCAGCGACCGCTCCTCGAGGTCATCGGGGAGGTTATCCGGCTGGAAGATCACATCGCCCCAGGTTCTGGGCTCGCGAGCCCAGAAATGGGCGCGAAAGCTGCGCCGGGTGAACCCATCGCCCGAGTGGATCTCGACGCCCCTCGGCAGCGGGATATGGGAACCGCGGGTGAGCCGGTCCAGCACCCGAAAAGCCTGGGTGCCGGGGTCCACCGAGGCCTCGAGAAAGGCTTCGTCGATACGGCCATCGGGATGGGTCCGACGCAGCTCATCGATCAGCGACTGGTCCCAGCAGGCGTGAACCACCCGCAGTCCCGGCAGTTCCAGAAAGAGCGGGATATCCAGAAACCAGGCCAGAACGTCTTCCCACTCGCCAGGATGATCGCGGTACTGGTCCAGCGTCTCCTTGATGATGCGGTTGTGGCGTGGCGAATGGGCGCGAAGCCATTCACGACCAAAGCGGCGCGGCGCCCGATGACAATACGCCAGGGCATTGTATTCATGATTGCCCATGACGATATGGGCCTCCCCTTCCTCGACCATGCGCCGGGCGATGTTCACCGCCAGGCGGATGCGGGGGCCACGATCGATCAGGTCTCCCAGAAATATCACCCGTCGACGGGGATGGCAGTACACGCCGGCACGCTGGTGGTAGCCGAGCGTTTCCAGCAGAGCGCCCAGCGTGGCACCGCAGCCGTGCACGTCGCCGATCAGGTCGTAGCCTTCGATTGCTGCCTGTCTCGTCACGTCAGTCCCCCAGCCGGTTGCTCCAGCCCAGCTTGCTGCGCAGGACTTCATAGAAGTTGTGACCAAGCGGATGTACCAGCTGTACACGCTGTGGCTTGCGCGTCACGACCAGCACGTCATCCGGCTTGGCCACGGCACGCGTCTGCCCATCGCAGCTGATGTGTGGATAGGTTTGATTCGTCTCGCCGATATGCACGCGAATCTCACTCGCCGCGTCGATGACGATGGGACGGCTCGAAAGCGTATGGGGAAACATGGGGACCAGTTCGATGACATCCAGCTTGGGGTGCATGATGGAGCCTCCACCGGACAGCGAGTAGGCCGTCGAACCGGTGGGAGTCGCCATGATCAGGCCATCGCTGCGCTGGCTGTAGACGAACTGGTCATCGATGAACAGCTCGAATTCGATCATGCGCACGGCCTTGCCCGGATGCAGCACCACTTCATTGAGCGCATCACCGCTGCCGACCAGGGAGCCGTCCCGGTAGAGCTCGGCGTCGAGCAAAAAGCGCTCCTCGACCTCGTACTGTCCGGCCAGGACCTGGCCGACACGCTCTTCCAGCTCATCGGGGGAAATATCGGTCAGGAAGCCCAGTCGGCCACGGTTGACGCCCAGCACCAGGGTCCCGCTGTGGCAAAGGGTCCGGGCCGCGCCCAACAGGCTGCCATCCCCCCCCACCACGATGACCAGGTCACACAGCTCTCCGAGCGTACGGCGGCTGGCTTCCGGATGCCCATGATCGAGCAGCACGGTGGCTGTGCGATCCTCGATGATCACGTGATAGTCCCGCTCATCGAGAAAATGCATCAGCCGCTTGAGTGTCTCGACCACCTTGGCACTGCCCAGGCGGCCGATCAGACCGATATTCTTGAAGGTTTGCATGCCCTGGCCTCTCCGATCACGGCCGGCCATTATGGCCACTGGCCACTGGCCGGGCAAACCCACTCAGGCGGTGGCAGGCGCGCGACGACGGAGCCACCACTCATTCAGGAACAGCGAGCCAACGATGATCGCCCCGCCCAGAGACAGGCGCACCAGGTCGGCGTCACGGTTCCATATCACCAGATTGACCAGCAGCCCCGCCGGGATCAAGGCATTGTTCATGATGGCCAGCGCTCCGGCGTCCACCCGGGTGGCCCCCAGGTTCCACAGGAAATAGCCGATACCAGAGGCCACCAGCCCAAGCCATGCCAGCACCCCCCACTGCAGTCCGGTACTGGGCATGGCATCGGCATTGCCCAGTATGGCGAAGGCCGGCAGGGCCACCATCAAGGCGCCCAGGTAGAACCAGGCAAAGACGCTGTGCCGCGGCAAGGAGGGTGGTAGTTCGGCGGAGAGACGGCGATAACCCACCTGGCCCAGGGCAAAGCAGAGATTGGCTCCCTGCACGACCAGAAAACCGAGCCAGAAGCCGCTGTCGAGACCCTCGAACCGGATCACAGCCGCCCCTACCACCGCCAATGCCGCGGTGACAAGGTGAAACGGCGTGAAACGACCGAACATCGCATCGTCCAGCAAGGCGACGTAGAGCGGCGTGAAGATGGTGAACAGCAATACCTCCGGCACTGAAAGCAGCAGGAAGGATTGATAGAAGAAGATGTACATCACGCCAAGCTGGATGGCGCCAAGCCCCATCAGCGCCATGCGCTGAGGCCCGCGCAGCAGTGACGGCCTCAGGAACGGCAGGAATACCACGGCGGCCAGGGCCACCCTCGCCAGCACGGCAAAATAACTGTCCACCTGGCCGGCCAGATAGGCACCGATCAGAGAAAACGAGAAGGCCCACAGTGCGGTAACGCCTATCAGATAGCCCACGGTCAACCCCAGGAAGAACAATAGTTGACGGCGATTATACCGGCAACGGTGCCGCCTTCAACGTTCCAGCCCCGTCTTTGTGCCTGACGCCTCGCTTTCCTCTTCCGATTCCACCGCATCCTCGCCGCGAATCGTGGAAACAGACTCACTGCGCAGGCAAGTGTTTGTTCAGCGCCCTCCTGTGGAGTGCGCTCGCCAAAAAGTAAAGGTCAACGTGCCGCATGCCTGATCCACCGCATGGCATAGACGACACCCGGAAGCCAGCCCAGCAGAGTCAGTATCAGGCAGGTTGCAACACGCCTTGCCCCGCCATGGGAGAGCCCTACCGCCACGGGAGGCGCCAACACCCCGAGCCCGAGGAAAGCCCGTCGCAAGCCGGGAGAAGCAACCGCGATGTCGTCTTTCTCATCGTCGGGCTTTGGCGGGTCATGCCGCATGTCGACTGTCGGGGTGAAGTGCTGTACACCGCCTGTCGAGCCGCGCTCCATTGCATGACGATGCGCCTCGCGGTCGATCTTTTGCTCGATGGCCTCGGCTCCCTCGGCCAGTTCACCGTGATATCTCTCCCAGTCTTCCCAATCGTAGGGGGTGCCGGCCCGAGGCTGGTGACCACCGGCTTCTCGAGCCCGCTGCCAAGCCTTCTCCTCGAGGGTATTGGGGCGCTCTTCATCACGCCCCTGGGCAATCCCTTTTTTTGCCATGTATTCCCGCGCGTCCATTGACAATTCCTCTGCGACCTTTCTCCATCCATCAGCGATCCATTCCAGCAGGACCCTTCGTTCGAAGGTCCGCATACGCTTCGGGTAGCGCCAGTCCAGTATAGGTATTGGAGTCGGACTCTGGAGGCGGGTTCCTGCGCAACGCTATAGCAACGTTGGAAAAAGTGTTGGCAAAGCCCCTTCCCTGCGTGCCGCTCGTCTATGCTTAACGCATGACATGCTCTGAACCATTCGGACAAGGAGGCAGTTTCATGCACGACAAAGCCCCTACCATCGTTCGCGATATCATGTCCCGCGACTGCTACCGGGTCACTGGAGACGCCTCGGTTCGCACCCTGGCCGAAGGCTTGGCCCTGCACCGACTGCCTGGCGTACCGGTCGTCGACAAGAAAGATCACCTCATCGGATTCATCTCGGAGCAGGATGTGCTGGGAAAGCTGCTGGAAAGCGCCTATCTCAATGACGAAGCGCCACTGGTTAGAGAGCTGATGCGTCACGAGGTATTGGCCGTCTCGCCCAACAAGAGCATCACGGACCTGGCCCAGGAAATGCTGGGCGCAAAACCCAAGGTCTTCCCGGTTGTCGAACAGGAGCGGTTGATTGGTATCGTGACCCGTCGTGACGTGTTGATCGCAGTGCTCCGTATGCGGCATAGTTGATCCACGAGACCCGTTGCAACGAATCGCCCCTGTCTCGACAACCGCACCCGGTCACCTTGCCGGACCCAGTGCCGCGCCGGCACCCGCTCTTCCTGGCAGGCGTGTTCTTCAGGCGTGCCGGCAACAGTCGTCAGCTCTCAGTGACACACAAAAAGGGTGACGCACAAAAAGAAAGCCGCCACATGGAACCATGGGCGGCAAGATCGAAACTGCGAGCCAGAACAACAGTATTAGCGACTGCCATCGCGCTGTTGTCTGTACTCCATAGGACAGCAGGAAAGGAAAAAGTTCTCACTTGACCACCGATTTTTCTTCACCGCACGCCAGGCGGCGCATCAAACACGGACGGCTGCCATCCCCCGCCCAATGGCAACACGCGAAAAAACGGCAGAAACAATCACTTGTCGGTGAAAAAGCGCGAGACAGCTTGCGTCAGCTAAAACATTGAGTTTACTATCGAAAACCTGTCGCGGGTGTAGCTCAATGGCAGAGCAGAAGCTTCCCAAGCTTAAGACGAGGGTTCGATTCCCTTCACCCGCTCCAGCCCAGCTTCCATGGAAATCCACCGAGCTCCATAATCCACTGTCATCAAAGAATTTTTTCCAGACAGTCGTCCAGTGATATTCACTGAAATCCACCCACTGCTGGACTAGATTAGTCCATCCAGTAGTCCATCTAAGCGGTTGGGTTCGAGCCCGGATTGTCGCTGGAGCCGAGCGAGCGATGGGATGAGCATCTGACTCCTGACTCTGTTCAGGAGCAGACATGGCACTCACTGACATGGTCGTCCGGCAAGCCAAGGCCACCGGAAAGGACTATACCCTCCCGGACTTCGACGGTCTCTCGTTGGCTGTCTCGGCCACGGGCACGAAGTCCTGGCATTTCCGCTACACCTGGCTGGGGCGGCAGAAGCGAATGTCCCTCGGGACCTATCCAGAGATCAGCCTGCGCGAAGCCCGCACCCGCCGCCACGAGGCGCGGGCGCTCGTGGCCAAGGACATCAACCCCCAGAGTCAGCGCGTGAAGGATCGGCGCATCGCCACCCAGGCTGAGCAGAGCACCTTCGAGGCGGTCTACGAGAAGTGGTTCAAGTTTCGCGAACGGGGTCGCCTCAAGAAGGGACGGCAAACCTCGCTCTCGCTGATCCCTCGCATCTTTGGAAACGACGTACTGCCGGCACTGCGCAGACGGTCGATCCACGACATCACCCGTGCCGACCTGCTCGAGGTCGTCGGTCGCATCGAGAAGCGCGGCGCGCCGTCGGTGGCCGAGAAGGTGCGCACCTGGCTTAACCAGTTGTTTCGGTACGCCCTGGTGGTCGTGCCCGACCTGGAACGTAACCCGGCCTCGGACCTGGACGTTGTCGCCATGCCCCAGCCACCCGTGCGCCATAACCCCTTCCTGCGCATACCCGAGTTGCCCGAGTTCCTGCGCCTGCTGCGCAAGTACCCCGGCCGACTGCAGACCCAACTCGGCGTGCGGATGCTGTTCCTGACCGGGGTACGGACCGGCGAGCTGCGACTGGCGACGCCGGACCAGTTCCACCTTGATGACGGCTTGTGGATCATCCCGCCGGATGTGGTGAAGCAGCTGGAGCTGAAGATGCAGAAGGAGAACCTGCGGACGGAAGACATCCCGCCATACATCGTGCCGCTGTCGGCGCAGGCGATGGAGATCGTTCGGCACATGCTCGACCGAATGAAGCCCGCGCAGAAGTATCTGTTCCCCGGAGCGAAGGATCTGAAGAAGCGCATCAGCGAGAACACCCTCAATCATGCGTTGAAGCGCTTGGGATACGACGGCCGGCTGACAGGCCATGGCATCCGCGCCACCATCTCGACCGCGCTGCACGAGTTCGGTTATCCCGAGAAGTGGGTCGATGCGCAGCTCTCCCACGTCGATCCGAACCAGGTCCGAAGGACCTACAACCATGCCAAGTACGTCGAGCAGCGCCGCCGCATGATGCAGGACTGGGCCGACAGGCTGGATCTGTTCGAGCAAGGCCAGGTCAAAGCGGCCAGCGACCTCCTGACCATCCGCCTGGAGGATGTCCCGGTGGCCGCTGAAGAACCGAACAGGCAGGGACCGCCATCGATTGCCGTGACGCCGACCTTGGTGCTGTCCAAGCCCCAAGAGGCGCCATCGCAAGTGCCTGTCCCGGTTCAACGACTGTCCGCCGTACGTCCCCCCAAGACGGAACCGACCATCTCCAACGCCCAGCGCGAACGGATGATCCTGCTTGACATCCTGGAGGCGCCCCACAACCTGCCAGTATCCGAGTACGCCAAACTAGCAGGAAAATCGCGGCGATGGATCACCTACGAGATCCAGGCCGGTAACTTGCTGTCGATCAGTCTGGGGAATCGAGGGCAGCGAGTTCCGGATTGGCAGCTCGACCCGCTCAAGCGCCGTTTGGTTCAGGCCGTGCTCAAACAGACGGTCCGTAGTGTCGACTCATGGCAGATCTACCATGCACTCCTACAACCGTATGACCTGTTGGGGGGTGTTCCGCCCATCGAAGCGGTGACATCCGAAAACCTGCATGTGGTTGCACATATGGTCTGCAGCTCGATTTGTTGATCTGCCAGGACGAGTACCGGGAGGGTGTGCCATCTCTAGGAAACCATCGTCATGAGCACCACCACCCTGATATGAACTTGACCGAAATTCTGTGAGTACGAAAGGCTTCTGATGGCAACCTATGAAAGCTTTCAGGCACTGCAATGCCATGTCCATCAGATCCGGTCCGGCTCCAGTAGGGAATATCGAATAACTTTTGCGTGATCACGTACCGCTATTGGCGCCTCCTCACATCAATCAGGTGACCTGTTGGTGCCGATTGTTTACAGCAGAGATGGCCATCGGTTGCGAAGGTTACGGTTCCATCTTCCTGGGAACCGTGACGCATGCCACAGCTCCGGCCACATCACTTCCTCTGTCCCTTGCGCCTGGGTGGGAGCCTGCCCGCTGTCAGCCTGATACTGGCTGCAGCCTTGGCGTCTGGATGCGTCACGACGGAGCCTCCACCGCTAGCTGAACCACTTGAAGAACTGTCCAGAGAAGTGCCTGAAGCGCCGGCCAGCCTGGCACCAACACTCACACCGAAACTGATTCCAGTAGCCCGCTACGGCCGCTACACCCTGGTCGAGCTCGCCCCGTCCGCCGCCCAGCATGACTTGCTGCTGCAAGTCATCAATGTCGCCATTCCCAACACCTCGCACGCCACCGTCGGTGATGCGCTGCGCCATGTGCTGCGACGTACCGGCTACCGGCTCTGCGCCGGCACGGCGGACGATCTCCAGGCATTGCCGCTGCCGGCGGCGCATTACCAACTTGGCCCCCTAATGCTGCATGACGCCCTGGCGACTCTGGCCGGCCCGGCCTGGGATCTGCACGTCGATGAAGCGGCCCGGCGCGTGTGCTTTACCCCCGTATCAAGGTGCGGCGCAGTAACCGACAACGATGCCCGGGTGCGCACGCCCGGAACCACAGGCAAGGCTCCCGAGACGCCGGCATCCACCACGCTGCTGGACGAGGTGGTGCCATGAGCGTGCCAACCATGATGACGCACCGCCCTTCTCTTCGTCCTCTGCTTCTGTCGGCCATCGCCAGCCTGGCCCTGGGCACCGCCCCTGCCTCCGCTCAGCACACCACCGAAGCCGACGACCACACCACCCACAGCCAGATCCGGCAGACCGCCGAGGTTCACGACGACGAACGCCTGGCACAGGACTGGGGACTGAGCACCGAGGAATGGGCACGCTACCGGGAGCTGATGCAGGGGCCGATCGGCGTCTACTCGCCCGACCTGGATCCCCTGACCGCGCTCGGTATCGAAGCCCGCTCCGACGAGGAACGCCGCCGCTACGCCGAACTGCAGGTTCAGGCCGAGGCCCGGCGCGTCGAGAAACTTTTGAGCTATCAACGTGCCTACGACGCTGCCTGGCAGCGCCTGCACCCCGACATGCCACGGGTCGAGCTGCCCAGCGCCGCCCTCGCCACGCCCGATGCCGGTGCCCAGCGCGCCGCCGTGTTCGTCAGGGACGCCTGTACCGCCTGCGACCAACTCGTCCAACGACTGCACGCCGACCGTACCGAGATCGACATCTACATGGTCGGCAGCCGCCAGGACGACGCCCACATCCGCCACTGGGCCTCGCGGGTCGGCATCGACCCGGCCCGGGTGCGCACTGGCACAATTACGCTCAATCACGATGGCGGGCGCTGGCTGTCGCTTGGACTGCCGGGTGAGTTGCCGGCCGTGGTACACGAGGTGGATGGGCAATGGCAGCGGCAATAGCGGCTCACCTCCATTGGTTGACTCGCCTCGGACTACTGCTGGCGGGGGCACTGTTGGCCGGGGGTGCCGGCGCTTCGCCGCCCGGCGCGCAAGCCTCCATCGGAGAAGTGCCGCCGCCAGCCTATCAACTGTCCGCGTACCGGGCCGGCGTGCCATCGGCGGTACTCTATGCCGTTGCCCTGCAAGAGAGCGGCACCACCATCCGGGGCCGCATCCTCCCCTGGCCCTGGACCCTCAACGTCGCCGGTAATCCGCAGCGCTTCGCCACCCGTGGCGACGCCTGCGCCGGATTGCACGACGCCCTGCACGAGGTGCCAACGACCCGCATCGACGCCGGGCTGGGACAGATCAACCTTGGCTACCAGCGCGGGCGTTACGACGAACCCTGCGACCTGCTCGATCCCTATCGCAACCTCGCCATTGCCGCCGAGATCCTGCGCGAGCAGCACACCCCCGGCGGCGACTGGCTGCTGGCGGTGGGGCGCTACCACCGTCCGGCGGGCGGCGAGCCCGCCGCGCGCTACCGCCGCAGTGTCGGCCAGCACCTCGAGCGCGTACTCGGCAGGCAAATCACCGCCACCCAAGAGGCACACCCACCATGACCCCCTATGTTCGCATACCCCGCCTGTTCGTCGGACTGCTGCTGGCCTGGCTCACCCTGCCGGCCTCAGCAGATCCGCCCTTGATCGTGGTCGAAGATCACGGCGGCGCCTCGGCCCTGCCTTACTACCAGGCCCTGAACCCGCAGCCCGATAGCCCACCACCAGCGACGCCACCACAAGTATCGGCACCTGCCAGGCCCAGCGAAGGGGGTAATGAAGCCGACATGCTACCAGTGCGCTCGGTGTCGTTGTCACCGGGCGTCGTACAACGCCGTGTCATCCAGGCGCCGGGATTGACGCCGCTGTTTCTGGTGGGAAGCGATGACCGCTCGCACGCCTGGCTCGAACAGCGCTTGCCTATCTTGCGCGAACTGGGCGCCGTGGGGCTGGTGGTCAATGTCGAATCCCAGGCGGAACTGGAGGCGCTACGCCGCTCAGCCTCTGGCCTGACGCTCTCACCGGTCGCCGGCGACGACCTGGCCGCACGCCTGGGGCTGCACCATTACCCAGTGTTGATCACCGCCACCGGCATCGAGCAGTGATGCATGCCCCATGGCCCAACCGCACTCGATCGAGGTCCTGCTGCGGCCAGCGGTGGAGCTGTACACCGTGGCGGTCTGCGCCATCGCCGCGCTTCTGTGCCTGGTGGCACCGTGGTCGCTCGCGCTAAGCCCATCACTCGGCGTCGGCAGCGCGCTGACGTTCCTTGCCTTCGGTGCCATCCGCCTGCGTGACGCGCTGGCGATCCTGCGCTACCGCCGCAACATCCGCCGCCTGCCCCGTTACGTGATGACCAGCCGGGGTGTGCCCGTCAGCCAGCAAAGGCTGTTCATCGGTCGCGGTTTCCGCTGGGAGCAACGCCACACCCACCGGCTGATGCAGACCTACCGGCCGGAGTTCCGCCGTTACGTCGAGCCTCCCCCGCTCCATCGACTGGCCCGCCGGCTGGAGGAGCAACTGGAGTTCGCACCCTCCCCGCTACCGACACTGGCGCGACTGACCGCCTGGGACAGCCCACTCAACCCAACCCGGCCCTTGCCGCCGGTGGGCGGCATGCCCCGACTGCACGGCATCGAACCCCACGAGACCGACGTGACCTTGCCATTGGGTGAGCGCGTCGGCCACTCGCTGGTGCTGGGTACCACCCGGGTCGGCAAGACCCGATTGGCCGAGTTGTTCATCACTCAGGATATCCGGCGCAAGAACGCCGCTGGCGAGCACGAAGTGGTGATCGTGTTCGATCCGAAGGGTGACGCCGACCTGCTCAAGCGCATGTACGTCGAGGCCAAGCGTGCCGGACGCGAGGGCGAGTTCTATATCTTCCATTTGGGCTGGCCTGACATCTCGGCACGTTACAACGCGGTGGGCCGGTTCGGGCGGATCTCCGAAGTCGCCTCACGTATCGCCGGACAACTCTCAGGCGAAGGCGACAGCGCTGCTTTTAGGGAGTTTGCCTGGCGCTTCGTCAACATCATCGCCCGCGCTTTGGTCGAGCTGGGGCAGCGCCCGGACTACCTGTTGATCCAGCGCCACGTCATCAACATCGACGCGCTGTTCATGGAGTACGCGGCGCACTTCTTCTCCAGGACCGACCCCAAGGCCTGGGACGTGATCGTCCAGCTCGAAGCCACACTCAACGACAAGAACATGCCCCGCAACATGATCGGGCGCGAGAAGCGCGTGGTGGCGATCGAGCAATACCTGTCCCAGGTACGTGTCTACGACCCAGTGCTCGACGGCCTACGCTCGGCGGTGCGCTATGACCGCACCTATTTCGACAAGATCGTGGCGAGCCTGTTGCCACTGCTGGAAAAGCTCACCACCGGCAAGACCGCGCAACTGTTGGCACCGAACTATTCCGACCTGGACGATCCCCGGCCGATCTTCGACTGGATGCAGATCATCAGGAAGCGCGCGGTGGTCTACGTCGGCCTGGACGCCCTGTCGGACGCCGAGGTCGCCGCCGCCGTGGGCAACTCGATGTTCAGTGACCTGGTGTCGGTGGCCGGGCACATCTACAAGTTCGGTGTGGACGATGGCCTGCCAGGTGCCTCAGCCGACACCAAGGTGCCGATCAACGTCCATGCCGATGAGTTCAACGAACTCCTGGGCGACGAATTCGTGCCGATGGTCAACAAGGGCGGCGGCGCCGGGCTGCAGATCACGGCGTACACCCAAACCTTGAGCGATATCGAGGCGCGCATCGGTAACCGGGCCAAGGCGGGCCAGATCGTCGGCAACTTCAACAACCTGTTCATGCTGCGCGTACGTGAGACATCCACGGCCGAGCTACTGACCCAGCAATTGCCCAAGGTCGAGGTCTACACCACCGCCTTGATGAGCGGCGCTACCGATAGCTCCGACCCTCACGGCAAAACGGACTTCACCAGCAACACCCTGGACCGCATCTCCACCTCGAGCGTACCGCTGATCGAACCGGCTCACGTGGTCGGCCTGCCCAAGGGGCAATGCTTCGCCCTCATCGAAGGCGGCAACCTGTGGAAGATCCGCATGCCACTGCCGGCCCCCGACCCCGACGAGGCCATGCCACGCGACTTGCAGGAAATGGCAGCCACCATGCGCCGGCACTCTATCGAGGCCGGCGACTGGTGGAACAACCAGGCGTTGCCAGGACTGCAAGACGCTCCCCTGCCCGACGACCTGATCGACGGTTTCAGACACCTTGTCGGTACGGCTACCTCCCCGGCAACAGCAGGCCCACACCATGGCTGATCCTGCCTCCGCCGCCCAGCGCCAGCAGGCCCGGCAGCAGGGATTTATCGCCCGTGTCATCACACTGCCGTTGCGTCTCTTCGGCGTGCTGTGCGGATCGCTGCTGCTGTGCATCATCATCGAATGCATCGGCATGCACCTGTTCTGGCAGGACCAGGGATGGCGCCACGCGCAAGGCATGCTCGACGACGAACTGATCCAACTTTCCCGCCACTTCACCCAAAGCGTCGTGATACAGGAACCGGGGCGTACCACGCATCGGATCGTCGAACGCGCCCACGACTGGCTGTTCATCAGAACAGGATTGCTAGACTGGATGCGCGAGGCGTCGACGCAGGCCAGCTCAGGCAGCCGCGGCGAGGCGCGGGATTTGCGCTATTACCTGAGCCAGACCTACGTCTACCTCGAAAGCTACCTGATCGCCGCGGCCTTCATCGTCCTGGTCTTCCTCGTGCGCCTGTTGGTACTGCTACTGACATTGCCGCTGTTCGTGATGGCTGCTTTCGTCGGCCTGATCGATGGCCTGGTCCGCCGGGACATCCGTCGCATCGGCGCCGGTCGCGAGTCCGGTTTTGTCTACCATCGCGCGAAAGCCAGCCTTATACCGCTGGCGGTACTGCCCTGGGTGATCTACCTGGCGTTGCCGGTCAGCGTGCATCCATTGCTGATCCTGCTGCCCAGTGCCGTGCTGCTCGGATTAGTGGTGGATATCGCGGTGGGCAGTTTCAAGAAGTACTTGTGAGTGCGACACGTTGGTTTTTATCTATATAAATCAATAGCATGAGGGGATTTATGAAAAGATAAAACTAGAAGCTTTGACCGTCATTGTCAAACATCCGAAGGTCGTTTCTCGGGTGGAGTTTGACCTGCTGTACGACCAGCAGTAGCCCAAGAAGACAGGCATCTCTGGTAACGGACTTGTCTGAAGCTCTTCTGGAATGTAGCCCACCGCAAGGTGTCTGCCGCTGCCGTGAGGTCGCGGTGGCGATCCTCGAAGCTGCATCGGGGTGAGGCGCTAGGCTGGCTGGCATGGGCAACGCAAGTGAACTGTCGATAAACGTCGTTAATTTCAGGATGCCAAAGCTGCTGACAGGCATTGACCAAACGGTATGTGGCCGGATGCCCCTGTTTATAGTGGGGGCACGTCGTCGCAAAGGGTCACCGGCGAATAGGCAGGTCCTAACCCAGTCGTGTGATGGTCAAGGAACGTGGTAAGCCCGTATTGCTGCCTACTGGGCAAGCAATCCGCAAGGTGCGCCGTTGGCAGTGCGGGTATGGGAGGACGGAGAAAGCGAATGTCCGGCTGTAATCACCGGAATACGGGTTGAGACATCACCTGGCGCAAAAGCGAGCCCACTTCCGTCTGGTCTTTCATCGCATGAAGGCTGAGATAGCCCTAATCCTCGGAGAGGAAGGCAGCATGGTAGAGCATCGGGAACAATCGATGTCTGCGCTTTCCCACCGTCCGCAGAACTGGCACCAGATCGACTGGTGTCGTGCGCAGCGGACGGTGCGGGAGATGCAGATTCGGATTGCGAAGGCTTGCAAGAACAGCAACTGGAGGAAGGTGAAAGCCCTCCAACGGATGCTGACACGCTCGACATCGGCCAAATTCCTGGCCGTTCGTCGTGTGACGGAAAACCGAGGGAATAAGACAGCCGGTGTGGATGGCAAGCGCTGGTCCACACCGCAGTCAAAATGGGAGGCCGCGCAAGATCTAGAGCGCCGGGGGTATCGGGCGTCCCCGCTTCGGCGGGTCTTTATCCCCAAGGCCAATGGCAAGCAGCGCCCGCTGGGTATTCCTACCCAGAGATACTGGAGAAGGAAGTCCGTCCGTGGGTCGAGCAGTTCCTGGCCGCCCGCGGCCTGGAACTCGCTCAGGAAAAGACCCGTATAGTATCGATTGACCAGGGGTTTGATTTTCTCGGTTGGAACTTCCGTAAATATGGCGAGAAGCTTCTGATCAAACCAAGCAAGAAGAACGTGCGAGCGTTCTACAGCAAGGTTCGGGAGATCATACAACGTCACCATGGGGGCAGCCAGGAGCATCTGATCTATCGGCTAAGACCGGTACTAAGGGGATGGGCTCAATATCACCAGCCCGTTGTGGCCAAGGCAACGTTCCATCGCCTGGACGCGAAGATCTGGTACTTGCTGTGGCGCTGGGCAAGGCGGCGACATCAGAAGAAGGGAGCTCAATGGGTGAGGAAGCGATACTTCCACACCCTGGGCAACCGGCACTGGGAGTTTGCCTATGAACGACGTGATGCGATCACGGGTGACCTGGAGTACGTCAGGCTTGCCCCGCTGTCCGCCACGTCGATCCAGCGGCATGCCAAAATCAAAGGGGCCTACAACCCTTTTGATCCGGCATGGGAACGGGAAGGCGAAACGTTGCGTGCGCAGAGGATGATGCACTCATTGCAATACCGCCGCGTCGTGGCACGTCTATACCGACAACAGCGGGGATTGTGTTCCCACTGCCATCACCCTATAACACGGGAGAGCGGATGGCAGGATCATCACTTGGTCCCTCGTACTCAGGGTGGTAAAGACACGCTAAATAATCGCGTACTCTTGCACCCCGAGTGTCACGATCAGATCCATGAACTCGGTATTTCCATCTGCAAACCGGCCCGCGATATGGGTTTAGTAAAGGCTTGAGCCGTGTGAGCTGGAAACGCAATACCTGATCCATCGGTATCGTGTTGCCATGACCCATCTTTATTACCACATCTCCGCTGAAGACTGTGCTGTCATCATGATGACAGACTCCGCCCTCGACCTATATCAGGGCCGATCTTCATTGGAAATTCTGAACTTTTTGCCGTTGGGGTGAGCCAGCCCAAAGAAGAATGGGGCCTGATTTGATTGTGGTCCTGCCGCCAAGCTTCAATCTTGTAACATGCATCGCCCAGCGACAGGAACCAATGTGTGTCAGGAATTCTGCTCTGAACTTGTCATTGAAGATCAAGTTAGGGTAAACAGAACTTAGCGACCGACCCGAAACTAGGGGACATTTAAGAATGTTGACTCCCTGCATCACTCTCAATCCAATGCCACGACCACTTTAGGTAGAGGAGATAATGGAAGAAACCTGTTGTTATTATGGCCAAAGAGAATGTCACCCACAGCCCGAGGAATTCAAAATTTAGCAACAAACAGATGACCAAAATGAGCGGCCCGACCCCATAAAAGGCCAGCGCATTGGCAAGCACCTGAGGCGTACCGAAATTGGAGGCACGCAGGATACCGGCCCCGACGGCTTGAATCGCATCTGCCCATTGATAGGCGGCGACGCAGAGCAGGACCAAGGCAAGTTCCGTTTCAATCCTTGCGTATCGGGTGAGCACAGTGCCGAGGATCAACGCGGTTGCAACAGCGGCAAAAAGACTAGCGAGCTTCAGGGCGCGCCAAGCGATTATGCGGGCAACTGATAGCTGACCCTGACCAAGCGCTCCGCCAACGAGGATTGTGGCAGCGTTTCCAATACCGATATAAAGCGGAAACAGCACCAGACTAAGGGTTATGGCATATTGGCTAATCTCCATCGCGTAGGTGCCATAATGGATGGCCCCGAGGCTGAGCAGTAGCATAGTCGCCGAATCCAGAACGCCGTTTAGCCCGGTGGATAAACTCAGGCTGGAGAGTTTGCGCAAGGTCCGACCATGTGGTGTAGGGAGGAATATTCGAAAGGTGTCGGCCTTTCCAAGTCGGGCTAGTGTATACCAGAGGACGGCCGTAAGCGCTGACATGCGTAAGACCACGGTCGCAAGGGCGATCGAGAGGGCGCTATCGGGTTCGGTCAGTAGGAGGTGGAGAAGTACTACATCGGCCAGCGCGTTCAAAGCGAGACCAAAGAGGTTGATCTGAAACATCTGGATGGACTCACCGCGCGAGATCCAGAACTTCTGGAACACGAGAAAGACAAGGAAGAATGGCAACGATAGGGACATCATGAGGATATAAATCGCGATTTGCCGCTTGTCACCGCCCTGCCATCCCAGAAAAAGAATGGCTGCAGCAAATACACAAAGTAGGCCGAGAATAATCGCGAGAAACATGGATGTACCGAGAATTTCCCGATGAGTTTCCGGATCATCCCTCACGACAGCAAAGGCAATATAGCCGTCGATAGAAAACATAGCAGCAACCACAGAAAACTGAGCGAAGAGAAAAATTCCGTTGCCGCCGCCAAGCGTAGCGAGTGCTTCGGGGGCAAAGGTTTTGATCATAAAGGTATCTGTCACCAGCAATAGGCTTGCCGTAAATTGGACAAGCGTTACCGGGACCGAAATTTGTAGAAGGTCGGCATAGGTGGTCTTGGTCATTCCTGATCCTTACTAGATACTTATCGCGCCCGTGTGCCATGATGATCACATGAGTGCTGCCACCTTACCAAGGCGATTGATCCGTCATCACTGAGTTCCATTGGATAAATGGACATTTATGAGCTATCATGGTAGATCAGTCTTAGAGAGATCTTGCTTCGCCGCGAAAGGTATCATCTAGCTTCAGCTTGCTGCGAGTCGAATCGTCAGCATATTTCTTGACGACTGCAGCATAAGTTGAAATTCCAGTACCATATACATCTATTGCACCCGGTACAACGACGGCATTTTCAGGGATATACCCTATCCATTTTTTTCCGGTCTTCGCATCGACAATAGGAGTAGATTTTCCGATATATACGCCCATGCTTAAAACGGCACCACGTCTGATGATGACACCTTCAGCCACTTCGCTTCTTGCGCCAATAAAGACATCATCTTCGATGATCACTGGTTGCGCACCAATGGGTTCAAGCACGCCACCGATACCTACTCCACCAGAAATATGGACCCGCTTTCCAACTTGGGCACAAGAACCTATAGTGGCCCAAGTGTCAACCATGGTTCCTTCACTAATATAGGCACCGATATTGACAAAAGAGGGCATCATGACGGTATTTTTTCCAAGGAAGGCACCTTCACGCACGATCGCACCAGGCACGATGCGTATTCCATGTTGCTGCAGATAGAGCTCATCTCCGGTTTTGTAGCGGAGCTGGATACAATCGAAACCGTCACTCAAACGGGAAATATTAAATGGTTCATTCTTTCCGGTTTTAAAATAGGCAAGAATCAGTCGTTTTACGGATTCGTTCGCATGGTAGCAACCATCTTCACTCCGCCAAATTGCCCGTATCCTCCCTGTGCCTAATGCCTCGATGCCTAGTTTAAGGTTAGCGTTTAAAGTTTCGCATGCCGAGATTGAAGCAGCACCTGACAGCCCTTCTTCAATAAATGGCTCAAGCTTTTTCAACAATTTTATCATTTTCTTTCACTTCCATATTGATAAAGCGGGACGTCACATCTTGAAAGCTTTCTGCACGAGATATCATGTATATACTGCTATTATCCATAAGAAACTCTGGTGGCCGGAGCATTCCATTATAATTATTTGACATGGAGATGCAGTGTGCGCCGACATCATGTATCAAACAAAGATCACCTTGGTGCGGCATAGGCAGAGGTCGGGCCTCGCAGAATTTGTCCATACTTTCGCACATCGAGCCGACCACATCGGTTGGTATCAATTCGGTCCCGGCTGCACCGGGTAAGGAAACGTGATGGTATGCATTAGGATAGATGCTAACCCGTGGCATGGCAGCGGTGCTGACGTTCAGCCCGATGACCGAATGAGGTTTGCGGTAGACTCCTGTTACCTCTGTCACGAGATATCCTGAAGGCCCCGTGATGAAGCGGCCACACTCCATGGAAAGATCAGGAATGACATAAAAATACTTAGTAAGCGCTGCGCGAATTTTCAATGCATAATCGGTGACGTCAAAGGCTGTATCGTTGGGGCGGTAGGGAATGCCGAGGCCTCCGCCAAAATTCAACGAAGAGATATCTACCCCGCCTTCGTCAACAAGTTGCCGCGCGAAAGTGATCAGGTCGATTGCTTCGCGTGTCTTCTTGGTTGAGTCGGTGTGGTTGGCGCTATCCATGCAATGCAAACCGATCGAGGTAATACCGTTGGCCTTCAGCTGCATGGCAGCCTGTCGCGCTTGATCTGGGGTCATACCGAATTTCGACCTTGCACCCCCAATGATGTTGTCTGAGCAGCTGTTACCGAAATTGATACGCAAGCTAGTCTGGGTTGCTCTTCGTGGCAGTCGCTCCAACAAATGTAGGTCATCAATGGTCAATCTCGCGCCCTCTGCTTCAGCGATGGCAAACTGTTCGATAGATGAGTTGCTGGATGTAAAGACCAGCTTTTCTGCCCCGAGCGCTCGGACCATTTGTACCTCTGTCATTGTGGCACAATCAAAGCCGGCTCCCATATCAAGCAGCATGCGTAGGATAGTAGGGTTAGGCAACGCCTTAACCGCGAAATACTGCTGAAAAGGCAGCCCATCGAAGGCAGAGACTAGCATCGTGTATTGCGTCCGAATTGATGCAGCATTATAGAGAAAAAAAGGTGTTTCAAAGCGAGCACGAATGCGGTCGATAGCCAGAAGTACATGGTTGGGTACAATTTTATTGTCCATATCAGCGCTTCTTTACCGAGAAAGATACGATCATCCGGCGCCGAGTGCCACTGATTGGACGATCATAGAAATAGTATTGTGAAGAAATTGCCTCGAATCCGCGTTTCTTCAGTACATCGGTCAGGTACTCGATGCTAATGTACCAGAAGTCCGGTACGGCTTCATGTCGTTGAACTTCAAGAGTGAGATCCAGAGGGGCATCGTTGGAAAGTACACAATAGATATCCTTATCGCCGATGACGTACTCCAAATGATCGAGAAATGGCGAGATTTTTTTCTTCTCGTTATAAAGGTGACCGATGAAGCCATCGGCATAGATGCAACCCACACCTTTTATGTCACTTCTGCCCAAGTCATAAAAATTCCTTACAACTGCATTCACGCCCTTCTCTCGACTAAATTTCACGGCCTCATCGTGCAGATCAATGGCATTAACCTTGTATCCCATATCCACAAGAAGCCCCTCGACAAAACCGTTTCCGCAGCCTAAGGATAGGATGGATTTACCTTCAGTCGCATGACCGATAATCTGACGCAGGATATGGTCGCGATAGTGCCAAACATGCACGGAGGGTGTGATGGAATCCTTATATGCAGCGCCCTCTTCCCAAATCTGGAAAACGCTCTTGTTTTCGCACTTGCATGAGGATTTGTAGAAAGTTGGAAAAATATTATCGTTCATTTTACGTCCTTTATTTAAGGTGTCAAAGGCCGGAATTGTAATAAGCAACCGAAGTCACCGGACTCTTATTTAGCTGGAAAAGAAAGCCACCTAGCTTATCTGTTGCTATTGAACTTACTCCAAAACGCTGGTTAAAATCATTGAGTAAATCGCAGTCATTTTTGAACAAACATTCGATAAGACAACGCGCCAGTGATCGCATGGCGGCCACCATTATTTGCGGATCCGTAACTCGTAGTCTTGTCTCATTTTCACACAGCTCAATCGCTGAGAAGTCGAGAAGATAGTTAAGCTGGAACATCATTCCGTCGGAGTCAGGGAACTTTCCGAAACCACGATTGACATAGCGCATCAACTCGCCGAGATAATATGTGCATGTCTCATGGAGATAGTAGCCGAGTGTAGGCCCCCAAACCTCGGCCAGAATTAGAAATCCGAAGACGTCAGCAGCGATCTCCTGATACATGATCGAAGACCAGCGATCCCAACGGCTAATGATACGAAAATTTGTTTCAGGTAACTTTAAGAAATGGCCATATTCATGGCTCAGAACACCTAAGGCTCCAAGACTTAGGGTATCGATACCATTATAGTTATGGCGAGTAAATTTTCTCAGAAGATCTTTGGAAATATTGGTAATATGAGTTTGGTGAACATTTGATAAATAGTGGGTTTTTTTGATGGGCGAGTTTTTGAAGCCTTCGTCTTCTGGCAGAAAATAAGCGATGTGCTTGGGATGTCCGGCGCCCTCACCTGCCATGAATACAAGATCGCAGGCAATAAATCTGGGAACTTCAGATAGAAAAAGGCGCTTGTTGATCGTCGCGATATAGTCCGTCAGCATGTTGAGAAAGCCGCCGACAGAGTCACAAAGTGCAGTAAGTTTTGGATTGTCGAGACTGACGAAGCAGGTGGCGAAACCACCAGGATGTTTACCGTACCAGGAAGATATATTGCCACCCACAAATGAAAGGTCATCATCCAGTGCATTCAGTTCCTTGATGCTAACCATATTATATCCAGTGCGCAGAGAATTTGCCTTTATCCTCAAACTTTCGGAGGTATCACCGCTGCACAGGCTGGCAGCTTCATCAAAGGAGTCGGCAAGGGCTAACAGACCCGCATCATCCAATTTTCCATCACCTTGGACGCTAGCCATGGTTACGAGTTTTTCGATTTTTCCGACTACGGGGCCTAAGATTGAATACTTTTCAGGAAACGTTAGCTCCATTTTTACTTCGCACAAACGCTCATCCGGGAACCATTCGAAGTTTTCGTTTCCGTCAGGATAAAATCTGTTTAATGTCATTCTAGCTCTCCGATAGTTGAAGGAAGGAATTCGATTTTTCAAGAGAGCGGATCGTGGCAAGATCTGAGTTTAGAATATTGAAGTCGTCGTGAACGAGATAAATTGCTCCGAGAGATGTGAATAAATCACGTGTCTTTGGGACGTATTCTCCAACGCTTGGCATCGACATGATCGCGCTGAAGGATGGAAGCTTCTGCAATAGTTCCTGATAGTTCGTTTTTTTGACGACGCCAGAGCGGAATGAATTCAGCGACACTACCATGATACATGGGTTATAGGAGATTTTGCGGACGATTTCGATAAAGCTGTTCGGATCAGAATGCAGTGCAGCAGTCAGGGTGACGTGGCTAAAACCGATCGCCTTGCACACAGTTTCTCCTAGGATACCCCCTTGGCAACGCGCGCCAACTTCAACCAGCAGCGGTCCCTTCATGGTAAGAATAACCTCTGCATGAATTGGACCGTGGCGGACACCCAATGCATCAAGGCAGGCTTTCAAATAGTCCGTTAATTGTTGACTGACCGGGTCTTTCAAATCGACTAGGTGTTCATGATCGTAGAGAACCTGCCCGTTGATGGTTTGGGTACGAATATCTTTCCATATCTCGGTAATGAAATGTTCTCCATCCAGCGAGACAGAATTGACGATATATTGCTGTCCCTGAATAAACTCCTGAACCAGAATTTCCGTGTTGTTGCGACCGATACGGTTCTTTTTTCCTAGAATAGTTTTGATATGTCCGAGTGCCCCCTCATAGGTGTGAGCTATAAAGACACTATCACTTCCTGCACTTTCTGTGGGTTTAACGACGACGGGATAGCCGATTGCGTCGACCGCCTCTCGGGTCATGTTAGACAGTGAAGAAACTATAATCTGTTCTGCACAGGGGACACCGGAATCTCTCAGTCCTTCACCCATGCGGGCCTTATTGCTACGATAGCCTGGCTTGTTACTATCGTTGGACGGGAGGGCTAGGCGGTCGGCAAGGGTCTCGGCTAATGGAACACCGGACTCAAAACCGGTAGCAACGAATTGAGGGCGAAGCTCAGCCAACCGTGCGACGAGGCTATCAAGGTCACCGTCATAAAACCATGTATCGAAGAAGTTTTCATTATTCAGACTGCTGGAAATTTCTTCGACAATGATGCTACCAGTGGACATGATATTTAGCACTCTGTAGCCGAGCGATTTCAGTGCCGAAGCGAGTTGACCTCCAGTGGAATACCCATCGACAATCACTCCGATATTTTGGTTCATTTTCTGCATTCGATTATCAACCTTTTTTCGGGTGTCTTTAATCCCTGTGCAAAGTCTCCGTATGTGTGGATATCGGTGAAGCCGGCGTCTCGCAACATTGAGATTAATTGGCTTTTCGCGTAAACTCGTGTCTGGCTTTTATAGACTTTGTCGTTTTGGCTATAACGCACGGTGAGAATTTGATTTCCCCAATCCATCCAGAGTTCTTCTCGAACGCTGTTCGTAACTCTTTCCTTATGTGCACATGGATACGCAAAAACATGCTTGACGCGTTCAAAATCTGTGAGTTCCATAACTAGAGCACCACCTATGGAAAGAAGGTTGAACCAGTTGCACAATACCTCTTGATCTTTTTCCAAAGACACCATGTAACCAAAGCTAGAATAGGTGTTCGTGAGCAGCGAAAAAGGAGAGGATCCAACTGATTCTTCCATCGATCCAACCAGATATTCTACATTCGTATGTGCATTGTTGGTACGGGCATAGGCTACCTGATCTTCGGAAAGCTCTACTCCAGTAACGCAATATCCGTGCGTAGCAAATGCATAAGAGTAATGGCCAACCCCACTGCACATATCGAGAATGGTCGGGAACTGAGCTACCGGGTAACGCTCGGATATAAGGCTTGCATTTTTGTCGACCTCTGAATAACGGCCAAGCACATCACTGGCGTTGACAAAAAACAGCGGAAACGGTTCATTCATAATAGGATACCGAGTTCAAAAGGCAGTAGTTCGAAATAGCAGTCTTTCTCCAGAATAAGGCGATGCCTTGTGCATGACGGTCCAGTTGTCCCAGGCGATCACGTCGCCTTCACGCCAGACATGTTCGTAGGTAAATTCTGGCCGGATCGTCCATTCCTGCAGAAAGGTCATCAGTGACAGCGCAGAAACGTCATCGATCCCGTGAATATCCCACGGGACATTTCCACCAACACCTAGGCCAGCACGACCTGTCACCGGATGGCGTATGAGAACTGGATGTATGACGTCTTCCCACTCTTCGACTTCTTCCGGCGTTGCTGGACCACGTTCTGGGTAATTGTACTCTCGACTTTTAACCCGGCTGATCGTGGCTTTAAGCGTTTTGACCCGATTTGCCACTTCCTCGGGCAGACTGGACCAAGCGGCCTGAATATTGGCGAAATGAGTGTTCCCGCCTTCTTTCTGCAGGATTTTCATAGCGAGGATCGTCGCGCGAGGAAATTCGTCAAGGTAGTGCCCGTCGATATGCCAAGCGCGGCCGCTGACTGGGCTCCCGATGCCTTTACCATCTTTTTTGATGTTGGATAAAACAAGTATCTCCGGATAGTCCTCAAGCTCGAATTTTGACCGTGTGTAGGCACAGGCCTTGCCAAAATATCTGGTAAAATCTATCAGCGATCTAGGCGAGATATCCTGATTACGTACGATCAGAAGGCCAGTGTTTTCCAAAATAGACACAAGCCTAACATAATCAATTTCGGATAATGACTCATTTAGATCAACACCTGTTACCTCAACTCCAACATTTGGCGAAACTTTTCTTAGTTTCATTGACATTGACCAACTCCACCATTAGTTAAATATAGCCTTGAGGACTAACCTAGCTATGGGATCTTATTTGAAAAATAAGTCGATTCACATGTAATATACTTTTTGATCATCCTAGCGCGGACGTCACTCTTCCATCCTCTTTGGCAAAATGACATTGCTATAATCATGCCACCCTCCTTCTTATGAAATGTATGTCATTGTGGCAGTCTGAGCTTTTATGCTCAAAGATACGCCCCTTAGAGGATTAAACTATAGAGACTACAAACCAAAACAGACCTGTTGTGAAACAATAACAGAATGTATAACTTTAAGTGTAGACATGAAAAATTAAAAAAACAGGCTGCCCTGTACTTTAGGACAGTAGAACAGCAGAGCCATATATGTTGTCGTGTAAAATAGAAGAAAATGTCAGTAAATAATGACCCTATCGGTCTTCGCATTATCGACTTAGTCGCAGTATCTGTCTTCTTATAGTAGCTAGTAGCTAGTAGCGACCCCCGGAGTTCGATAGAATAGAGGTGTAAGCTATTGATTAGCCTGGAAACGCGTTATCAAAATTGGCACTACAAGCGGGATGCGGTAGATGCCGGCAGGCCAATGGCCTCGAAGAGGTCGCGTTGTTCAGGCTTCAATTTGGTCAGGTCTCGCGACGGGTAAGCAGGACCTGGTGGAATTGGATCTTGCGGGCAATGTCCAGCGCCCGCGTCGGTGACAGCGGGTGATCGCTGGCCTTCAACCGCATCCGCAGCACCCGGTAAAGCACCAAAGCGAGGAAGCCGATCAGCACGTGGGCGCGGATACGATCCGGTAGCCGATGGTAGACCAGCGCGATCTCGCTATCGCTCTTCAGCGCCCGGAAGCCGCGCTCGATGTTGGCCAGAGACCGGTAGCGTTTCACGATCTCCCACGGATCGTGATCGACCATGTTGGTGACCAGCAGCAGCTTGCCATCCATCGTCCTGGCGCGATCCAACGCACGCTGATCCAGCACGTAGTTGAACGTCTCGGCCGTAAGCGTTCATTCCACGACGTAGGGAACTTACTTCACCTCGCGTAGAGGCCTGAGCAAGCCCGGCGAGACTTTGTACTGCTTGGAGCCATCTTCGTCCAACACGATCACACTCTTGCGATTGATCTTGGTAATGATCGTTCAGTACTTGCTCGATATGGGCTCGGCCCCGGCTGTTCGAGTAGGTGAACACCACTTCGTCGGCATCGCCGTACAGTGGCCAGAACCACCCGGCTTTCATCTTGCCTTTTTGTGGCCCCGCCCGGCCCTGGTGGCCAGCCTTGATAGGCGTTTCATCCATGGCTAGCACCCGGCTGCGCAGGACGTTGTCGGTCTGGGCATCCACAATGGGCCAGAGGAGATCGACGGCCCGCTTGACCAGGTTAGTCAGGGTGCTGCGACTGACGGTGATACCAGCCTGTTGAATACGCTGGTGCTGGCGATACAGCGGCAGGTGGAACTGGAACTTATCCACCAGCAATCCGGCCAGCAGGCTGACATCGGCCAGGCTGTTGTCCAGGACGTTGAATGGCGCAGGTGGTGTCACCGGTTTGTTGTCAGTCCCTTTGCGCCGGAATACCGGTCGCTCGCACTTGAGTACCACATAGCTGGAGGCTCGTTGGGCCAGCCGGTAGGTCGTTTTGGTGCCGATGATGGCGTACTGGCTGGCGTTCGAACCGGTCAACTCCGGCGGCAGTTGCTCGATAACTTCCACCGGCACATCGGCGGTAAAGCGCAGGCCCGTGTCATTCAGGCAGTCGTCGTCCCGCTGCTTCTTGCCGATGCCCCGCTGATAGGCTCGAACCGGGCGAGCCTCTTCCTCGGAAAGCGTCTCGGGACGGGGCACTGCACCGGAGTTGAATAGGCCACCCTGTTCCGGCGGGTCATACACCTGTTTCTCGGACTTGGGGCCGAACAGTTGTTTCTTGAACCAGTCCAGTTGATGCTGAAGTTGCTGGATGGTCTCTGTCTGGGCCTCTAACTGCTCTCGCAACAGGGCATTCTCCTCGGCCAGTGCCGGGGAGGAAGGTGTGTAGGAACGGGAGGCACAGGCCGTTGAATTCATGGCCTATATTATACCGCAGACAGGCCCGTTACGCGCCTCGAAACCGCTTGAATTGACGGTATTTTGCACTTCGATGCCGTCAATCAGCAGTTGGAGATCGGCCAGAGTCAAGGCACGCTGGCCAGACGTGGACGGGCGCACGCGGAACTGCCCTTGCTCCAGACGCTTGGCCCACAGGCAATACCCTGTCAGGGTGAAGTACAGCATCTTCATCTGGGTCTTGCGGCGATTGACGAACACAAAATAGTGGCCGCCAAGCGGATCCTGCCTGAGCTGATTGCGAACCAGGGCGCTCAATCCCCGGAAGGATTTGCGCATGTCCGTGGGCTCGGTGCACAGCCAGATCCGAGCCTGGCTATCCAAACCGATCATCCGTTCTGGCTCAGCCGCAATTCGACGCCATTGCCGAGGCTCAGGACAATGTTCCAGCCTGCCCCGGACGATGACGATGCATCCATCAGTGAGGACAGGTCGAGAAAACTTGCGTCATCAGAGCCAGGCGCCTCACCGGCTGGCTGATCCGACAGGCGCTTGCGCCAGTTGCAGAAACTGGCGTAGCCGATGTCCTGCTGTTTGCAGAACTGCGTGGCTGACAAGCCGGAATCATGCTGTTGATCAACCAGGGCCTGCCACTGTTCCGACGTGCGGTGCTTTCTCATGGAAGTAACCTCTTGTTGGGAAGTGGGAGGCTACTGTAGGGCGAAATTCAGTGGGATGGCAGGACGTCCCAGGATGAACGCTTACTCTCGGCCGTCAGGTCGACCTTCAGGATATGCTCGAGGTGAGCGTCAGAGACGGCCTTGTAGAGTCTGGCAGTGACGTCGGCATCGGAGAGCTGTCTGTCCCGGTAGCGACGTCCGGCGTCTTGGTTATCCAACTTCTCGAACCACTGGCGAGCATCGGCCTGCAGGGCCTCGAGCTTTTGATCGCGTGCGGCCGTCTGCACCTGGGCAACTTCTGGCCGGTGCGCCACGATCAGCCGATGGTCCTGCCATGCCATCTCGCCATAGGCTTCGTGATCGGCATCCTGGCAGTGCGCCTGATGAAATGCCTTTAGCAAGTCATCGAACTCGCCATAACGGCGCCCCGGCACCGCCAGGATGAACTCCAGAGGGCACCCTAGATGCGCACGGCGGACAGGGCTGTCAGATTGTCCAGGGAGAGCAGGCCACGGTCGGCATCGAACTGCCGCGTGCTGCGCAGCACGCATCGGAAGGCGTTATCCAAATCGAGCTCTTTCCAGAGCGACGTCAGTAGCCAGGGATCACCGACATAACGCGCCGGGGCGAAGTCGGTCTCGCCGGTGCCTTCTTCAAGCGTGGGCTGACCGGTTACGCGCAGCAGGCCATTGATCAACGCGCTGGATTCCCCGGCCGAGACGGCCTCCAGGCGACCCAGCGTGGCGATGACACGTTGGCGCGGCTTGCCGGCCTGTAGCGGTAGGACTCGACGAGCTTTACGTAGCGGCGCGGCCCGGATGTGGTGACTTTGACAAACATGTCACCACCATGGACCGCCTACTGAGCTGCTGGCAAGGAACCAAGAAAAAACGTGTCACTACAAAAGATTCGACCGGAATGCACTAAGTCGCTGAATTCTCAGACTGCAAAGGTCGATTTCAGGCCAAAACCGGGCTGGGAGTGTCGAACTCGGGGGAGCAGAAAAGTTGTTCTTGGGCAGCTTCACAGACCCGATGCTGAATTGTTCAGCGTTTCCCTAATACAGGAAATGAAGATATCTATAATAGCATTAGCATTAGTATAATTTATCAAGAAAAACCACTGTACCAAGAGACAGTGACTTCCCTTAGCCCTGACCCTGTATTTTCAATAAAAACTTAAACACTAGATATACAGGGGAATCGCATGCCATTAGACAAAGAAGAACCAGTAAACTCAAGACCTCTTACTAATTACAAAGTATATGTAAAAAAATATGAGCATCTTGATAAGGCCACCTTGGAGAAAATATACCGTTCACGTAAGAACGCCTTTATCGATAGAAGAAAATGGGATATTGAAAGTTATGATGGAGGCGACCTCGAATGTGATAAATATGACAATCATGACTCGGTATATCTATACACCCTGAATGCTAGCTCCGTCACCAGCTGTGTGAGGTTGCGCCCCTCTACTGTACCGACCCTCCTATCGGGTCCGCTCAAGTGGCTTAAAGCTCCGTCTACACTACAGGAAACCGAAACCACCAGCGTTTGGGAAGCCTCGCGCTTTTTTATCACACCCATAAATGAAGGCACTTCTCGGACCAAAGGCACTATAGATGTCCGAACCGTGATCCTTTTCCTCGGCATGATTGAGTTTGGGTTAGCTAAAGAAATTGACAAATTTGAAGTCGTTGTCGATGCTTTGATGGCTAGGATAGTAAGAAGAAGTGGCTGGAAATTAGATGTGCTTGATGCAGGGACTGGGACATCACATGAAACTATATACTATGGTCTTCTGGACTGCAGTAAAGAGTCACATCAAGCTATCAGACGGAGAATTGGCACTGGATTACTGCCCACGGTCATAGCAAGTAGCCTAAAAGAACATACAGATATAAGAAACAGCGGGATAGAGATTGATCCCTATTACAGCTGATCACCAGAGATGGCAACCTTCTACCTATAACATCTTCGGATGATTAAATTAATAGACTCATAGGTACTGCCGAAACGACTCAACTACCACAGAGGAAATGAGTTCTTCGACATTTCATGTGGATTTAGCAGGAGCCCTATCTAGCAGCCAGTCCGTAGATCATGACGATGGAAGTTGGCTTCATTCTGGCAGCCTCTCGCGCATGATCTTGCCACTTGAAACAGACCGTTCATGCCTTCCAACGGTGCACTGGTCAGACGCTATGACGCCTCGCACCCCCGTGATTCCCATGGTGGGTGGGGTTAGTCACGCCAAGCGGCGTGGGGATTACAGCAGTTTGACGATGGCGACCACCAGGCCAGCCCAAGGTTAGGGTTTGAAACAGCAGAGCACGGTACATCGCAGACGTCACTCGCTGCTCGGGGTGATAGAGATCCTACTTGGTCGCGAGATTCTGCATATCATCCTCCAACGCATTGACGACATGACGAGCCTTCTCGGCAGGTACTTCAATGGCGAGAAGCGCGTCATACAGGGCTATGTCAACGCCAATGAAGGTTGCCCGCTTTTCATGATGATCTCCTCATGTCATGAGGAGACTTGCCCACAAGGGGAAGGCTCCCTAGATGGGTGGTAGTGTGAAGAGGCATCCGACCGCCGGAGACAGCGCCCGCTCACTGGATGCTTGGCGAACTTGGGTGATCCATTCGAAGATCAAGCGCCTGCACTGGGATGAGATGTGCAGCAACCTCGGGCGTCCCCGTTGGAGCCGGTCGAGACCTCCAAGTCTGTCATCGACAGCAACTGCGCTTTTCATGCTAGCGGTGCCTTTCCAGCTGTCAAGCGTCTTACTGCCACCGGGAAGCAAGGTATTGGTAATTGTTGGTTGGAACGGCAAGCCAAAACACTGTATATATTGGTGTCATCATCCAATGTAGTGGGTGTTGATTCCATCAGGTGTCGATTTCTTACACCATAGTCCCTGTCATGAACGTATCTTGATAGGGGCACCATGCATCAGCATCAGCTCTACAGCGTATTCTCGGCCTTTCCTCCCCCTGGTGGGTCAGCGATGTGGAGCTGGATGAGACCAGTGGTTTGGTCGAAGTCCACGTCGAGTGTGATGCCTCTACCGGCCTTTGCTGTCCCCAGTGCGGTCGACTCGCCCCGAGATACGACAAGCGACGCCGTCAGTGGCGACATTTGGACACCTGTCAGTTCCAGACCAAGGTAGTAGCGGATGTGCCTCGTGTTCGTTGCCCAGAGCATGGCTGCCTGACGATCCAGGTGCCTTGGGCAGAGGGTAACAGCCTCTACACCGCGCTCTTTGAAGCCTTCGTGATCCGCTGGTTGAAAGACGCATCGATACAAGCGGTCAGTCGGCAACTGAAGCTGAGCTGGACAGCTATCGACGGCATCATGAGGCATGCGGTCAAGCGAGGCCTGGAAACGAGGACTCACTGGATGTGCGCTTTCTGTCCGTGGATGAGACCGCGTTCCGCAAGGGCCATGAAGCCTTATCTAAAGGCTATGTCCCCGTTGTTGGGTGTGAAAGGCTACCTTGGTAGGTGAAGGTCCTCTGAGGTGCCTATCCATGGACATGCACACCTTTCGGTACCAACTGAGTCAGCTGCCACGCCTCAAGGCCCGACTGAAACGTCTGCTTGTCAGGCGCCATCTTCAGTGTAGTGTTGAATTGGAGAAAAGGTTGAGCACTAATACGCCCGCAATTATAAGCGCAAGCCCCAAAATACCCGCCATATCTACTTTCTGTCCGAAAACTACAAAACCGACTAATGAGATCAAGACGGTACCAAGACCGCTCCAGAGTGCATAAGCGATACCGACTGGGATATAGCGAAGTGTATAGGACAACGTGTAAAATGCTATAGCATAACAAACCACCATAAGTGTGGTTGGCACAAGCCTAGAGAAATGTTGTGCCGCCTGCATAGCAGACGTCCCTAGCACCTCAAAGACAATAGCAGTTATTAAAGCTGTATATAGCGAGACTTGGGACAAAACTAAACTCCAGTTTGTTAAAAAACATCAAACAATCCGCCCGATGGATTAAAGCAGCCACAACAAGATGAGAAAGTCACGAATAACATATTTTCTCCCGCATCATCTAGAAAAATCTTAAAATTGACTTCAAGATATGACGGCGCAGAAAAAACATCATTCATCCGGTAGTTAATGGCACAAGCTTATAATTATGCGCTACTCCACCACCTCCATATTACTCATAGGGCGAATTAACTGATGATGGCTATCCTCCAATAGGCGTATAATACTGAGATGGGGCGCTGTATCACCGTACTTATCTCGCGCCTCTTTGTATCGATTATAAACCAATCGACCGAGCGAAAGTTCAACACCAGTACTTTCACCCAAATCACAGATCAGCCCCAAATCCTTTACAGCAAGGCCTAAATTGAAGGACTCGTCGTAGTCTCCTGCAAGCAACTGGGGCACATGATGGTCAAGAACATAGCTTTGCGCACAGCTTTTTTGCAGAGCTAAATATAACTCTTTAACATCAACTGTAAATCGAGCTGCCATGAGAAAAGCTTCTCCGACCCCAGTGGCAACGAGATAGTTCAAATGCAACTGACACAACTTAGCTGCATATCCAGCCCCAAATGGTCCTAGGTGGTGAACTCTTTTAGCAAAGCCTCTAAAGAGAAAATTAAGTCGTGTAACAATGTCGTCATCGCCACCGACAAGAACAGTCAGATCTCCGCTAGATGCACGCTCCGCTCCTCCTGTCACAGGTGCATCAACCATTTCAATACCGGCCTGAGTGCAAGCATCACGAAGACGTATGCCAGTGGAAACATCAACAGTACTACAATCAATCCAGATCGTCCCTACTTGGGCGGAATTGAGCAAGCCATCTTCTGATAAAGCGACTTGTTCCAAATGTTGAGGACCTGGGAGTGACGTAATCACTACATCTACAGAACCTACAGCTTCACGCACACTGCCTACCGTTACCCCTCCAATACTTCTGAATGTAGACATGGCCTTAGGGTCAACATCATACCCAAAAATACTATGGCCAGCGCGAAGAATATTGGCAGCCATACCATGGCCCATTTGACCGAGACCAATGTACCCCACACGTAAATGCCCAGCACCAGCATTAGATTGCGAGGGGACAGCACCCTGATCTAGAAAAATAGTCATAAACATTAGTTCCTGTAAGTCGGATCAAGTTCATCACATACCCTTAACAGGGCCGGCCACTCATAGTGTCCAGGGGGAAAAGATTTATACTGCTCCGCCGCAAGAGACCAAAGCTCAGGTGTAGCCTCATCAAGAGGAAGGCCGCTAGCATAGGCGCGAAGGGCAACCTCACACATGCGGACAAGATAGTACATATTCATGAATGCTTCACCAGCGGTAGCCCCCACTGTCAAAAAACCATGATTACGCATGATGAGACATTTTCCATCTCCGAGGTTTTCGGCGATCCGTTCTCGCTCACCAAGATCGACTGACTCACCCTCCCAGCCATGATACCGAACCTTGCCATAAAGCATTGCTGAATCTTGCACTAGAAAAGGCACCCCATCACGAAAGGCGGTAGCCGCAAGTGCAGTTGGAGCATGAGTATGGAATACAAAATGGTTTTCAGGATGGTGTCTATGGATAGCGCTCTGAATAACAAAACCAGCAACATTTACATCACGCGGGCCATCTATAACACATCCATCACGATCAACCTTGATAAGGTTAGATGCACATACTTCGCGATTACGAAGTCCAAAACGGTGCATTAGGAAGCTATCCTTTGTACCTGGTGCCCTGGCACTAATATGTCCCCATACCGTATCTGACCAACCATAGTAATCTGCCAAACGAAACATCGCCGCAAGATCAATACGTGCCCGCCATTCATCTCTATCGTTGTCTTGGCTGCAAAAATCGCTTTGTTCCAACATATCTCAATCACTCTGTATGTGTATGTAAATAATTACTGCAACTCAATCGCACGGCCAGCCCCATCGTTGGTTTCCCAGATAGATAGAAAGTTGCTCAACATTACCTCAGCAACTTCAAATGATCTTTTCCCACTCGGAGAAGAAAGACGAGAATCGATGTCTGGATATATAAAGAATGGAAGAGAAATTCTATCTGTACCCCCATTGTGCTCAACTTGATGAGGTGTACTCATAAATCTATCATCACTTAATTCCTGAAGCATGTCGCCAAGATTCACTATAAGACTTCCAGGGAGACTAGGAACAGACACCCAATGATCTTTGAACCATACCTTCAATGAGCATGATGGGAGATCTTCTTGAAGAAGTAGTGTAAAAAATCCATTATCTGTGTGCTTACCTGCAGCCCCATTATTAGGTGGATAACGAATCACACGCTGAAGAAGTGTAGGAGAATTAAAATGTCTTTTAAACCAATCGGAATCCATGCCGAGAATTTCTGCAAAAGCCTTCCCAAGCACAGGAACAACATCATCCATGATGTCCGACTGTAACGACAACAGAAATCTAGAAAAGTTAGGAGCAACTTCATTGTCCGGCAAGTTTGTCGGCCCTAAAAAGGGACGACCTGAACTATCATTCTCGATGCCAACATCGAAAATCTCCTTCGGATCATTACCTTCACCAGGGTGAAGAATCTCTCCATACAACGGGGTATACCCACGAGAAGTAGCAGGAAAAACGCCCTGGGAAGAGTGATTGTATCGTTCTTTCACTAATTTAGGAAGATTAAAGAAATCATAAGACGCTTTAATAGTGTCTTTTATTTTCTTCTCTGATAAACCATGGTCTATTAGATAGAAGAAGCCATAGTTCTGACAGGTCGAGTATAAAATATCGAGCTCATCTAATCGCATTTCAGAAGAAGAAAGTTTCTGTAGAGATATTTTGGGGAAAGCATCCATAACACACCTATAAACCTATTGTGATTAAGCTATATTCCTGAACATCCATTACAAATAAGGAAAATTATAAATTGTCTGCGAAAAGGGCTGTAAGGTTAGGGCTTGTTATTTCATCAGCTGTTTTTTTTCGTTCTGACATGAGTTCATTTCCACATTCATCCATCAAACTGTCAGACCAATTAGAGGCGCCTACACTCCATGTAACTACGTCATAGATAAGGGAGTCCTTTAATCCCATTCCTCGGCCAAGATCATATGCTTCGTCAAGGATCTGGCGATTGACATAAACCAAGTCATCTATCAGCGTATCGAGAAGTTTCACTTGGTCATCATCAAGCGGAATATCATTAAGTGGAAATTGATGCTCGCGCTTTGGTTTAACGCGCCCGACTTGGTCAGTGGTGAACTCTTGATCAATGGGGTAAGACGGATCGATTCCATACTTTGAGGGTGCACTATACCCGGGTACCTTCAAGTGGACCCCATTACCCGTATGTCTCGCTTCAACCACACGAAGGTGATTGTCATAACGGTCATACTTTAACCCTGCATGCCTGTAACGCGACTCAATCACTCGACCTAGTGGCATAGGTGTTTTAAGTTCATCAGCCATTTGAACGGTTAGAGCCATGTCCTTTACAGCAATCTCTAGACTACAGGAACTATCGAAGCTACCATCTAGTAGAAATGGTGCAAATTGCTCTATGGCTACGGAATTAGCAGGGGAACGAACGAAACACTTCCATGCTTGATGGGCAGGTACCCCTGCAAATCTACTATGAAGTAAAGCATCTCCAACTGCGACGACTGCGGTATAGAAAAGCAAATTTGTCAAGAGTTTGACTGATTGTGCTTGACCAATACCTCCGACGTGAAATGAAACTACACCCATTTCATTCAATACTATTTCGCAACGCTTATAGGCTTCCAATGGACCACCTACAAAAAAACTTGCATTGGCGAAATCAACACCCATATGCGATAAATTGCTAGCCGGTGCCTCTAACGAATAAATTCCTTGAGACTTCGCTTGGCTGGCAACATCTAGAGTGTTGTGATAGTCAGTTGTTGATGTATCGATCCACACACTGCTGGATTTCATACCAGCTAGAGCTCCCTCATCACCAACCATATTCTCATAAACATCCTCAGGTAATGGTAGGCAAGTAATTACAATGTCGCAGTTATTTGCCGCACTACGTGGAGAGTCATGCCATTCAGCACCTTTTTCGATAACACTTCTTGCTGATTCAGTTCTGAAATCATAGACACTTACTGGATATCCAGCCTCAAGAAGCTTGTCGATCATTGGTCGCCCCATGTTTCCGGTACCAATAAAACCTACACGTGTCATTATCTGCACCTCCATTACCATCCTTAGTTATATTTCTGACCAGCAAGATAGACGCCTTATGACCTGACTCTCACATTCAGGGTAACTCATTTTTTTCAACAAGGATCTCAAGGATTTTTTATCTCTATAAAAATTTCTTATGCATGTAGAAACACCTTTTACCTTAGGTATCGCAGCAGCGGATATTTTGAGGACATAGATATCCCATCCAGCTACCACAATGGTCAGACAGCGATATCACTGGAGCTTAGGTTTTATCCGAAAGCCGAATTTACTAATATTATTCATGCCTCAGCAGCTGCATAGGTGAAGCATGGCAGGATGCTACGAACTCTCTGATCAAAGCTGGAAGATGATCGAGGACATTGTCTCGCCCTCCCAGCCAATGGGCGCCCCCGCCGAGATGACCGTCAAGTGGTAAACGGGATCTTCTGGATCCTGCGATCTGGTGCCAAGTGGCGCGACCTCCCGGAACGGTATAGTCTGTGGAAGACGGTCTATGACCGGTTCCCGCAGTGGCGAGATGATGGCACTTTCGAGGCGGTCCTGGATCAGCTCCATCTCAAGTTGCGTGAAGACGGACTGATGGATCTATACTTGGATGATCGACTCTACGTTAATCCGGGCCACGTGCGCTGTTCTCGGGAGGCGGCAATAAAGGGGATCGAACGAACCCGTAGACCATGCACTGGGGCAGAGCCGAGGCGGCCTGACGCCCAAGATCACATGGTCTGCGATCGGCATGGTTGGCCACTGACGTTGACACCGGGGCAGGATTCGGATACCCGTCACTTCGTGCCGGCCATGGAACACGTCCACCTGCCTGGGCCGGTGGGACGTCCACGTAAGCGCTATCGCTGCATCGTGGCAGACAAGGGCTATGACAGTGATTTCCTCCGCCAGTACTGCGACCGCCATCGAATGAAGCCGATCATCGCTAGACGCAAGATGCGTCGAAAACCACGACCAAGGACACTCAGAAGTTTTGACAAACCGCGTTGCTGGGAAAGGAACGTCATTGAGCGGTGCATCGGCTGGATCAAGGAACTACGCCGCATCTGCACACGCTACGACAAGCTCGCCAGCAGCTTCCGGGCGGTGGTATGCCTGGTCTGCATAGACCGTTGTTTGCGTGCAGACTTTTCAGACAAGAACCTAGACTTGACAAGTTATTATTAACACCTTCCCGGAAATGCAACTATCCTCTGCACCTACAAAAGGTGTGGTAATTTTGTCATGATTGTAGGAGATCCATTCTATGCTTTAACCTCATCAAAATAATGGGGCTATTGCTATTGGGAACAAAATGAGAATGAATCATTGAAAATTCTGTAGCTTGTATGCGACATCATTGCCAAGTGATTTTCTAGCAAAAGAATTTCGGCATTTTTTCACTTCACTCACTTTTCGGCCAATAATTTTTGAAATGTCATCGGCTATGAGGTTTGCAAGTTTCCGACTAACATTTGAAGAGGAGCCCTTAGGATAAGCAAGACAAACTTTCACAGTAGGCAATGAAGTCAAACCGTCTGATACATCTAACTGTTTTAGACCAATAGATATTTCAGACTCTAACATTGGAGCAACTGCGTAGCCCGCCGAAACCGCTGCATGTAGAGTTGTGATATCTGAGCTTGATATAGCTGTACGATACTTTACACCGACAGCATCCAATGTTGAAATGGCCCACTCATAAAACTGTGATGGTTTAGTATATATCGCTAATGGCAATGGCCTTTCCATATAAGCCTTGCTATCTATTGCCGATGCCCAGATGAGGCGGTCTACCATAAATTTGTCACCTTGCTCACCCTCACTTAAAGCCTTGGTAATAACTGCTAGATCGAGCTCTCCCCTATCAAGCAATTGCTCTAGTTCATACGTGCTTTCAATTTCCGCTTCGATTATTACATTTGGAAAGACCTCATTGAAGCATGAGAGTAAAACAGGCAGGCAAGTTAGTTTGTAGTCGTCAGGTATTCCAAAGCGGATTGTGCTTACCGGCTCTGGGTGAGACAATCTGGATATTACTTCTGAGTGCGCCGACAAGATCTTAGATGCGTATTTATGCAAAACTCTACCATGCTCTGTTAATTTTGCGCCACTGCGCTCACGTAGAAACAAGTCCTTTCCAAGATAATGCTCTAACTGTCTAATTTGAAGGCTAACAGCTGCTTGAGTCTTACATATTTTTTCTGCTGATCGCGTGAAACTTCCTGTTTCGGCGACAGCTTGAAATGCTCTCAAGGATTCAATGCTAAGAGCCATCACGACCTCCTGCGTAATTTTAAGAACAATATCTTATTTATAAATATAATAAAACTCATAAATAACCACAGGCTCCACGCACCCTACAGGTTTATGAAAAACCTTTAATTCAGTCTCTCTTGGAAATCTCACTTTTAATTAAATCTTCTTCCTGGCACCACATGTTTATTTCAGCCATTGCCTTCTAATTATCTTGATTCCCAAATGTGAGCCATATACCAGAAGCAGCAATGAGAATAGAACCAAAGATAACCATGTTCTCTGGGACAGATCCAAAAAATACAAATACCCACAGCGCAATAAATAAAAGATATGAATAATCAAGGCTTGCAACTACCGCCATAGGTCCAGCTTTATATGCCTTTGCCAGGGCTAAATGAATCCCTACTGATATCACTGCGAGTGCAGATAGGCTACCTATAATTTCTTTACTCAGCGGTATCCATGCTTGTGTAAGAAATGGATAGACTGGCGCCGGGTCTACAATTGCCAAAATTGCAACTCCTGAACCTCCGAGAGCTACAAAAACGATATTAATGGATACGGTTAGAGCCCATGGACCAGCATCACTTACATTGGACCTGGTCATTACTGCAGCAATCGCATAACAAAGGGCTGAAACAAGCGGAATGATTACAGCTATAGTCAAAGCATTACCCGAAGGTTGAACGACTATGAGAACCCCGATGAATGCCAAACCTATTGCAATGGCCTGTCCAAGACGAACTGATTCATGTAGAAATATTGTCGAAAGCAGAACAATGAGAACAGGTGCCGCATGATAGAGCGCAGCCACAACGGATAGGTCGAGAACTGGTAGAGCTGCATAGAAAGCAATGTACATCGCTACAATAAAGAATGACCGAATGAGAGCCCAAGGTAAAAACGCCGCCCGCAGAACCTGGCCGGAATTTTTACCCGATAGAACTAACAGCACAGGGAGAGCTATTAACGATCTGACCAGGAATAGCTGCCAGAGCGGGAGGTCTGCACTCATCAGCTTCACCAAGGAGTCCTGGAAAGCCATCAGTGCCGTAGCACATATCATCATGGCCGGACCGCTAGCCCCTGCTCGAGCAAGAATCGCCTTCCCGTTGAATTCAAGCCGCTCCATCGGTTGCTCCTTGTGGCAGCCTGCAGAAAGGCAGGACGTGCTTTACTGGAGGATGGTGACCTCACCCTCCAACCCTGCTATAATTTATTGCTGAAAAATTCGCTCATGTCAAAAAAATAGCGGTGTAATTTTGATGAAATATTCTAAACCTACTTCGGATCCCGAGGAGAAGGCCTACTGCTTCCCAGCTAATAGGCCCCGCGAGACGCAACCAATCATTGGATCGCGCATGCGTGAACTGCGAAAGGCAAAGTCAATGACTCTCCAGGACCTCGCTCTTGAAACGGGCCTGTCTGTTGGGTACTTGAGTCAGCTCGAGCGCGAGCATGCAACCCCATCGATTCGATCACTGAATGTGATTGCACGTATCCTCGGAGTAAGCATCAACTGGTTTTTTCCCGACCCAGAAGGGCATGAGGAACCTGAGGCTGCTGTTGTCGTACGCGCCTCCAGGCGCCGTTCCTTGAAATTCGAGTCGGGAATCCGTGATGAGCTTCTCTCTCCCACACTGTCTGGAAAGCTCGAGCTTCTGCTATGTACCCTTGAGCCCGGAGGAAGCTCTGGAGATGAGCTGTACTCCCATGATGGAGAAGAGGCTGGGTACGTGGATCAGGGACAGTTAGAGCTCACCATTGAATCAGAAGTGTTCCTCCTCTGCGAAGGGGATAGTTTTCACTTCGACTCATCGAAACCGCACAGATACAGGAATCCGGGAAAGACCAGAACAGTAGTTGTGTGGGTGATGACACCTCCACATTACTGAGTGTGCTAAAAAAATCCTCCGAAGAGGGGTTGGGTTCAAGCGACTAGTTGCCTGACCAATTCCATCTCGACCGATTCGCCATCAATGTTGAGCGCATCCAGGCCCGGTTCGGGGATGTCCCCGGACGTGCTCTGCGCTACGGCGCTTTTGCTGGCCATCAACCACATGCAGTCGGTCTGCGAGGTTTCAGTGTAGCCGAAGAACACCACGCAACCGCCCAGTGCTGTCCGATACGCCATGGCAAGCGCGCCGCCTGCTGAAGCGTGTAGTTGTTCCAACCGATCTACATGAACGCGACCGTCGGGAAGTCGAGGAGATCAAGGCCTGGCTTCACCAACTCGGGGTTATTGAGCCGGACTTCGATGCCTTTCTCGACCTGGTGTCAACGCTCAAGCGCAGCACAGCCACCTTCAACCCTGTCTGCTTGAGAACACGCGTCAGGCGACTCGTCGTTTCGCACTTGCCGGTATAGACTAGTACTACAGCCGTAGCTAAATTTGACTACACTGCATGATCTTGAATCCTAACGTTTTCGTGGATGAGATATGCCGTCACTAGAAACCGCCATTGTCGACCGCTTCGATGACCTGGCCCAACGACTTGGACCGCTCTTTCCTCGCTCGGAAACCCGCGAGCGGGCCATGGGATATATCAAAGGATTGCTCAGCCGATGTGAGCGCAAGAATGGCTGGCAACTCGCCGAATGGTTGGGCGATGTGTCTCCTGATGGCGTCCAATACCTGCTGGATCGGGCGCGCTGGGATGCGGATGACGCGCGGGATAGGCTTCGCCAATGGGTCATCGAGTTGCTGGGCGATCCTGAGAGTGTGCTGGTGCTGGACGAGACCGGCTTCATCAAGAAAGGCCAGCACTCCGTCGGCGTACAGCGCCAGTACAGTGGCACGGCCGGGCGTGTCGAAAACAGCCAAATTGGGGTCTTTCTTCTCTACGCCAGTCCTGCTGGGCATGCGTTCCTGGATCGCGCCCTGTACGTGCCCAAGTCCTGGACCGAGGATCGCCATCGTTGCCGGCGTGCCGGGATTCCCGATGACGTCGAATTTGCCAGCAAACCGGAGCTTGCTCGTCGCATGCTGGAGCGTGCCCTGGATCACGGCACGCCGGCCTCCTGGGTAACAGGAGACAGCATCTACGGAGGCAATCGCCGCCTGCGCTTCTGGCTCGAGCAGCGATCGCAACCCTTTGTTCTGGAAGTGGCTTGCAATGAACCCTTGTGGTGGAAGAGCTTCCAGTACACCCGGGCTGATGAGAGCATGGCGGCCCTGCCTGATGATGCGTGGCAGACCTTGTCTGCCGGCGCTGGCAGCAAGGGAGAACGATGGTACGAGTGGGCGTTGACACCGTTGATGCGCCTCCAACTCAACGAGGAGGATCGTCGTTGGGGGCATTATCTGCTGATCCGACGCAGCCGCTCATAGCCGGACGAGCGGGCCTACTATGTGGTCTTTGCCCCGCGAGAGCAGGCATCGATTCATACCTTGGTGCGGGTTGCCGGTCAGCGTTGGAAAATCGAGCAAGGCTTCCAGATAGCCAAGGGGGAATGTGGGCTGGATGACTATGAAGTTCGGCGTTGGGGCAGTTGGCATCGCCATATCACCCTGGCGCTTCTGGCGCACGCTTTGCTGGTCGCCATGCGGCAGGCCATTCCGCAGGAAAAAAAACACCGTGACGCGTATCGCCTGGACCTTACCTGAACTCCGGCGATTGATGAATCGCTGGTTCATGCGGGGAAACCAGACTTTATCACACATGCTGCTCTGGTCGAACTGGCGACGACGGCATCAGTACCGCGCCTGGCAATGCCATTGTCGCCACCAGTACCTACGGATGATGAAGGCTC
>NZ_PNRF01000012.1:255658-331351 GCF_002879615.1 Billgrantia endophytica | reverse complement strand
TCAATAGTGCAGCACCGTACGGATGCTCTTTCCGGCATGCAGCAGGTCGAAGGCCTCGTTGATCGTCTCGAACGGCATGTCGTGGGTGATGAACTCGTCGATCTTGATCTCGCCGTTCATGTAGCGCTCCACATAGCCCGGCAGCTCGCTCCGGCCCTTCACGCCGCCGAACGCCGAGCCACGCCACACCCGGCCCGTCACCAGCTGGAACGGCCGCGTCGAGATCTCTTCGCCGGCCCCCGCCACGCCGATGATCACCGACTCGCCCCAGCCCTTGTGGCAGCACTCCAGCGCCGCGCGCATCACGTTGACGTTGCCGATGCACTCGAAGGAGTAGTCCACGCCTCCATCGGTGAGGTCGACGATCACCTGCTGGATCGGGTCCGAGTGCTCCCGGGGATTGACGACGTCGGTGGCGCCGAACTGGCGGGCCAGCTCGAACTTGTCCGGGTTGACGTCGATGGCGATGATGCGGCTGGCCTTGGCCATCAGCGCGCCCTGGATCACCGCCAGGCCGATGGCGCCCAGGCCGAACACCGCGCGGTGGAGCCAGGCTCCACCTTGGCGGTGTTGAGTACCGCGCCGATGCCGGTGGTGACGCCACAGCCGAGCAGGCAGATCTTGTCCAGCGGGGCCTCCGGCGAGACCACCGCCAGCGACACCTCGGGCAGCACGGTGTATTCGCTGAAGGTGGAGCAGCCCATGTAGTGGTGCAGCGGCTTGCCTTCCAGCGAGAAACGCGAGGTGCCATCCGGCATCAGCCCCTGGCCCTGGGTGGCGCGCACCGCCTGGCACAGGTTGGTCTTGCCCGAGCGGCAGAACTTGCACTGCCCGCACTCGGCGGTATAGAGCGGAATGACGTGGTCGCCGGGCTTGAGGCTGGTGACGCCGGGGCCGACTTCCTCGACGATGCCGGCGCCCTCGTGGCCGAGCACGGAGGGGAACAGCCCCTCCGGGTCGGCGCCGGAGAGCGTGAAGGCGTCGGTGTGGCAGACGCTGGTGGCCGCGATACGAACCAGCACCTCGCCGGCCTTGGGCCCTTCGACGTCGATCTCGACAAGCTCCAGCGGCTTGCCGGCAGCCAGGGCGACGGCGGCACGTGATTTCATGGGGCGCTCCTTCATGACATTGATGCAATGACCGTAGTCTATGTCATGACATGGCACGGGATTACCTGCACCAAATACACTACATTGTTGCTAGTGAGCAATAATGCCGAGCCAATGCCGGAGATCACCAATGCAGCGCTGGGATCGAATCGAAGCCTTCGTGGAAGTCGTGCGACTTGGCACCTTTGCTGCGGCAGCGCGCCAGCTCAAGGTTTCCAACTCCCATGTCAGCCGCCTGGTCAGCCAGTTGGAGAACCAGTTGGGCACCACCCTTCTCTACCGTACCACTCGCCAGATTCGTCTGACCGATGCCGGAGCGCTCTACTATGAGCACTGCCATCACCTGTTCGATGGCTTCCGGGAAGCCGAAGCGGCCATCAATGACCTCCAGGCTCGTCCACGTGGCGTACTCAAGCTGACCTCGGCGACGACGTTTGGCGAGCGCTTCATCGCACCGCTCATCAATGATTTTCTCTGCCTGCATCCCCAACTGGATGTGCGCATGCATTTCACCAATCGACAGGTGGATATCATCGATGAGGGCTACGACATCGCCATCCGCATGGGCGCTCTCAAGGATTCGACGCTGATCGCTCGACGAATCTGCGAGCGCCGCGAATATTTGGTCGCCTCGCCGGAGTATTTCACTCGCAACCCGCAGCCCCACTCTCTCGCCGAGCTATCCCACCACCGCTGCCTGGTCGGCTCTCGAGACCATTGGCGATTCGATGTGGAGGGTGTCCGCCGGGAAATCAGGGTCGAAGGTGCCTGGCAGGCCAACTCGGGACCGGCCTTGCTCGATGCCGCCCTGAAGGGCCTGGGGCTCGCACAGTTACCGGACTATTACATCGAGGAGCACCTGGCCCGGGGCGAACTGGTGTCGGTACTCGATGCCTACCACCACAGCGACACCGCCGTGTGGGCGGTCTACCCTCGCCATCGTCATCGCTCACCCAAGGTCCGCCAGTTCATCGATTACCTCGTGACACACATAGGTGAGGTGCTGCCGGCCCCCCAGGAAACACGGCCATCTTGAACAAAGGCTCAGAAGGCGCCCCGCAGGGCGCCGAAGAGCGATTCATGAGCGGGCCTGGCGGCAAGTCGCCAGGGTCACTTGAAGTTCTTGCGGTACATCTTCATGGCTTCACCCACGATGCCGCTGCGGAAGCTGAGCACGCAGATGACGAAGATCAGGCCCAGAATGACGTTTACCCAGTTGCCCAGCGGCGACTGCGCCAGCATGTGCTGCAGGCTGACCACCAGCCCGGCACCCACGATGGGGCCGAACAGGGTGCCGACACCGCCCAGCAGTGTCATCAGAATGACCTCGCCCGACATGTGCCAGTGGGCATCGGTCAGCGACGCCAACTGGAAGACGACGGTCTTGGTGGATCCGGCCAGGCCCGCCAGCCCGGCGGAGATCACGAAGGCCAGCAGCTTGTACGCATCCACGTTGTAGCCCAGCGATATCGCCCGCGGCTCGTTCTCGCGAATCGCCTTGAGCACCTGGCCGAAGGGCGAGTGCACGGCACGCTGCACGATGGCGAAACCGAACAGGAAGATGGCAAACACGAAGTAGTACATCGCCAGGTTGCTGCGCAGGCTGATGACGCCGAACAGATGCCCTCGCGGCACGCCGTGCAGGCCGTCCTCACCGCCGGTGAACGGCGCCTGGATGTAGAAGAAGAACATCAGTTGCGCCAGCGCCAACGTTACCATGGCAAAGTAGATGCCCTGCCGTCGAATGGCCAGGGCGCCAAAGGCAACGCCCAGCAGTACAGCCGCGGCGGTGCCTGTGAGAATGCCCAGCTCCGGCGTCAGCCCCGGATGACTCGACAGCAGGTAGCCGGTAACGTAACCCCCGGTGGCCAGGAAAGCGGCATGCCCGAAGGAGAGCAGGCCGGCATAGCCGAGCAGCAGATTGAAGGCGCAGGCGAACAGCGCGAAGCACAACACCTTCATCAGGAACACCGGATAGGCCACCAGGGGAGCGACCAGGCCGATGGCGATCAACGCCAGATAGAAGGCATTGCGGCGCAGGTTGGCGCGACGCTGGCGTTCCATGGCAGGGGTCAGGGTTTGAGTCGTGGCCATGATGTCATGCCTCCTTGCCGAAGAGCCCGGCGGGTCTGAGCATCAACACCAGAATCATGACCAGGAAGATCACGGTGTTGGCTGCCTCGGGGTAGTACACCTTGGTCAGGCCTTCGATCAGGCCCATGCCCAGGCCGGTGAGGATGGCGCCCAGAATCGAGCCCATGCCCCCGATGACCACCACGGCGAAGACCACGATCAGCAGATTGGACCCCATGGTCGGAGAAACCGGGTAGAGCGGTGCCGCCAGTACGCCGGCAAAGGCGGCCAGTGCCACACCGAAGCCATAGGTCAGCGTGATCAATAGCGGTACGTTGACGCCGAAGGATTGCATCAGGGCGGGGTTCTCGGTACCGGCCCGCAGGTAGGCGCCAAGCCGCGTGCGCTCGATGATGAACCAGGTGCCCAGACAGACGACCAGAGCCGCCAGCAATACCCAGGCGCGATAGATGGGCAGGAACATGAAGCCCAACTGGTAGCCGCCCTGCAGGGCGTCCGGTGTCGGATAGCGCGCCCCCGACACACCGAAGAAATTGACCAGCGAACCTTCGAAAATCAGTGCGAGGCCAAAGGTGAGCAGCAACCCATAAAGGTGGTCCAGGTGACCGATACGGCGAAGCAGTAGACGCTCGATCACCATCCCCAGCAGACCCACGAACAGCGGTGCCAGCAGCAGCGCCGCCCAGTAGTTGATACCCAGGTAGCGCATTCCCAGCAGGGTGGCGAAGGCACCCAGCATGTACATCGCCCCGTGGGCGAAATTGACGATCTTCAGCAGGCCGAAGATCACCGCCAGGCCCAGGCTCAGCAAGGCATAGAAGGCACCGTTGATCAGGCCCAGCAGCAGCTGGCCCATGAACACCGCCAACGGCACCCCGAATATCATCGTCATGTTAGGTTCTCCTCGCCGTCAGAGGAGCGGCGGCCAGGGGCCGCCGCCGTGTCTTGCACCGCTCAGTTCTGGACCAGATGGCACTGGCTTTCGGAAAGCGGCCGGTAGGCTTCTTCGGCAGGAATGGTGGCCAGGATTTCGTAGAGATCCCACTCACCACTGGACTCCTCCGGGGTCTTTACCCGGGCCAGATACATGTCGTGCACCATGCGGCCATCCTCGCGAATGTAACCATTGCGGGAGAAGAAGTCCTCGACCGGCTTCTCCGCCATGGCCGCCCGAATGATCTCGGGGTCATCGGTGCCCTGCTCGTCCACGGTATTGAGATAGTGCAGGGTGCTGGAGTAGATGCCCGCCTGAACCATGGTCGGCATGCGACCCACCCGCTCGTAGTAGCGCTCGGCCCACTCGCGGCTCTCGTCGTCCATGTCCCAGTACCAGCCGGTGGTCAGCAGCAACCCTTGGGTGGTTTCGAGCCCCATGGCATGGACGTCGTTGAGGAACACCAGCAGGCCGGCGAGCTGCTGGCCGGCTTCCACCACACCGAACTGGCTGGCGGTATTGATGGCGTTGACGGTATCGGCACCGGCATTGGCCAAGCCGATGATCCCGGCGCCGGAACTCTGGGCCTGGAGGATATAGGAGGAGAAGTCGTCGGTCGGGAACGGGTGGCGCACACGGCCGATGACCTCACCGCCACTCTCCTCCACTACCGACGTCACGTCGCCTTCGAGGGCATGACCGAAGGCGTAGTCGGCCGTCAGCATGAACCAGCTATCGCCGCCCTGCTCGACGATGGCCCTGGCCGTACCATTGGCCAGCGGATAGGTATCGTAGACCCAATGGATATGGTTCGGCGTGCAGTGCTCGTCGGTGATGCTGGACGCCGCCGCGCCGGAGACGATGCCCAGGCCATCGTTCTCCGCGATCACGCGGGTCGCGGCAATGACCACCGAGGAGGCGACCAGACCGGCAACCAGGTCGACGTTGCGGGTGTCGATCCATTCGCGCACGGTATTGGCGCCCACGTCGGCACTGTTGCGGTCATCGGCACTGAAGACCTCGATCGGTGCCCCTGCGACCTCGCCGCCGACGTCTTCGATGGCCATGCGCAGGGCCTCCAGGCCACCCGGACCGGCCAGGTCACGGTACGTACCGGACATGTCGGCCAGATAGCCGATGCGCACCTCACCGTCGCTGATCTCGGCCTGGGCGGAGGTCGCGACCAGAGCGGTGGCGGCGGCGATGGCGATGCTGCTGGCGAGAGTCTTCTTCATGAAGGTCATTTTCGTCTCCGTAGCCCCACGGGGCTGCTTGTTGTTGTGGCGATTCCTGCTCTGCAGGCGTCGCTCCTTCGGTTGTGGTAACGAAAGCTGCAATTATGGTTGTGATATCGCCGCCGAAGCGGCCCGTGTAAACCGGCTGCTGGGCGCCTCGCGCTCAGACCCCCAGCAGGGTATGGAGGTGATCGCGTTTCGAAGGCAGTTCGGCCGCCGAGATCTCCTCGATGATGCGCCCGTGCTCCATCACGTAGTGGCGATCGGCAAGCGGCGCGGCGAAGCGGAAGTTCTGCTCCACCAGCACGATGGTCATGCCGCGGTCCCTGAGCTTGACCAGCACCTCGCCCAGCGTCTGGACGATAACCGGTGCCAGGCCTTCGGTGATCTCGTCGAGCAGCAGCATGCGCGCGCCGGTGCGCAGGATGCGCGCCATGGCCAGCATCTGCTGTTCACCACCGGAGAGGCGGGTGCCCTGGCTGCGACGACGCTCATAGAGGTTCGGAAACATGTCGTAGATTTCGTCGAGGCTCATGCCACCGGAACGCACGGTGGGGGGCAACAGGAGGTTCTCCTCGACGTCGAGGCTGGCGAAGATGCCACGCTCCTCGGGACAGTAGCCCACACCCAGCCTGGGGATGCGGTGCGGTTTCATGTCGAGCGTCTCGTTCCCGTTGATCAGGATCGAGCCGGTGCGCCGGCCGACCATGTTCATGATCGACTTGAGCGTGGTGCTTCGCCCGGCACCGTTACGGCCAAGCAGTGTCACCAGCTCACCACGCTTAACGTTGAAGTCGACCCCATGGAGAATATGGGATTCACCGTAGAAGGCATGCAGGTCGCTGACCCGCAGCATGTCGGCATCGGCATGTTCACGATGCGGGGCAGCAACGGGCTGCTCGGCCAGTTGAGTCATGCTCCGGCCTCCTCTGCCACTGCCTCGGTGCCCATGTAGGCCTCCTTGACACGCGGGTCGGCGGATACGGCCTTGTAGTCGCCCTCGGCCAATACGGCGCCGCGTGCCAGTACGGTGATCCGGTCACACAGCCGGCTCACCACGCTGAGATTGTGTTCCACCATCAGCACGGTACGCCCCTTCGCCACCTGGCGGATGAGCTCGACGATACGGTCGACATCCTCGGCCCCCATGCCCTGGGTCGGCTCATCGAGCAGCATCAGGGTGGGCTCCATGGCCAGCGTGGTCGCCACTTCCAGGGCCCGCTTGCGTCCGTAGGGCATTTCCACCGTCAGCACGTCGGCGTAATCCGCCAACCCCACCTGCTCGAGCAGTTCCATGGCGCGATCATTGAGGTGATCCAGGGTCCGCTCGGACTTCCAGAAGTGGAACGAGGTACCGATGGGCCGCTGAAGCGCCACCCGGACGTTTTCCAGCGCCGTCATGTGCGCAAACACCGCGGAAATCTGGAAGGAGCGCACGAGGCCCAGCCGGGCGATTTCGTTGGCCTTCATCTTCGTGATCGACTGATCGCGATAGAGAATGTCGCCGCGGGTTGGCGGCAGGAACTTGGTGAGGAGGTTGAAAACGGTCGTCTTGCCGGCTCCATTGGGGCCGATCAAGGCGTGGATATGTCCTTCCCGAACCTGCAGATTGACATCGTCCACGGCGGTGAAGCCACGAAACTGCTTGGTCAACCCGCGAGTTTCCAGTATGAACTCCTGGGTCATGACGTCCTCTCTGGATCGCCGCTGGCGATTCGCGCTGATTTGTTGTCTTTGTCGTGAAGGCGGCGGCCGCAGTGCCAACCGGCGCCTCTAACCTTTACGTTAACGTAAGCTAGAGGAGAGATACCCGTGGGGCAACACCTGAAACGTTGAACTCGACCAATGGAGTAGAAAGGTCTCACGGCAATAGTTTGCAAACAAAAACGCGATGCCGCATAGGGCATCGCGTGGATTCAGCATAGGGGGTTGATACGAAAGCGTCTTTGAACGTTCAACACTCGATGGCATTGACCGCCAGGCCGCCACGGGAGGTTTCCTTGTACTTTGCCTGCATGTCACGGCCGGTATCGCGCATGGTACGAATCACCTTGTCCAGAGAGATGAAGTGCTCCCCATCACCTCGCAGTGCCATCTGGGCCGCATTGATGGCCTTTACCGAGGCGATGGCATTACGCTCGATACAGGGTACCTGTACCAGCCCCCCTACCGGATCGCAGGTCAGCCCCAGGTTGTGTTCAAGACCGATCTCAGCGGCATTCTCCACTTGGGCCACGCTGCCACCCATGACCTCGGCAAGCCCGGCCGCCGCCATGGCACAGGCAGAGCCGACCTCACCCTGGCACCCTACCTCGGCACCGGAAATGGAAGCGTTCTTCTTGCACAGGATGCCCACCGCGCCGGCGGCGAGCAGGAAATCCACCACGTCGCGCTCGCTGGCGCCGGACTTGAACCTCATATAGTAGTGAAGCACCGCCGGTATGATCCCGGCAGCACCGTTGGTCGGGGCGGTGACCATCCGGCCACCGGCAGCGTTCTCCTCATTGACCGCCAGTGCAAAGACATTGACCCAGTCCATGGCCGAGAAGGTCGATGCGATCAGACAGGGGTCATCCTCCGCTGCCAACAGGTGACGGTGCAGCGTTGCGGCACGGCGCCGGACATTGAGCCCGCCCGGCAGCACGCCCTCCTTCTGAAGACCGGTTTCGACGCAGGCCTGCATGGCCTCCCAGACCTGCCAGAGGCCGGCTCGCACCTCGTCCTCACTGCGCCATGCCTTCTCGTTCTCCAGCATCAGTTCACTGATCCGCAGATCATGCATACGGCACAGCGCCATCAACTCGGCGGCGGAATTGAAGTCATAGGGCAAGGTCGTGGTGTCGGCGTCAAGCTCTCCCCGCTCGGCCTGTGCCTCGTCGATCACGAAGCCGCCACCAACCGAATAGAAGGTGTTACGCCACCGTTCATCCGAATGACCATGGGCAATCAGCGTCATGGCGTTGGGATGATAGGGCAGGCACTCGTCGTTCCACTGCATGTCACGCGCCCAGAGAAAGGGAATTGAAAGACGGCCGTCGAGCAGCAGCGTATTGGATTCGAAGAGCTCTTCAAGGCAAGGAGCGACAATGGCCGGGTCGATCCGGTCAGGCCGCTCCCCCATCAGCCCCATGATCGCTGCCCGATCGGTGCCATGGCCCTTGCCGGTTGCGGAAAGCGAACCGAAGAGTCGTACCTCGACACGCGTCACGCGCTCCAGCAGGTCCTGCTTGCGCAACGCCTGGATGAAATCGTAGGCGGCACGCATCGGCCCTACCGTATGGGAGCTGGACGGACCAATGCCGATCTTGAACAGGTCGAATACGCTGATTGCCATCGGAACACCTCAGAGACCGGCCCTGCCGATCATGTCGTCGCGGCCAGTCGGTCACGGCCCGAATACATGAGCCATACTAAACACAATTGCCATTCAGGCATTTCATGACACTATGGTGGACGCTTGGTGAGCACCAGACAAACGAGAATAACTCCTCTTGACTATAGAATAGCTAAACCATGAGCCGATTACTGCACGCCCAGACCCACGCCTGGCTGAAAGTCTTTGCCGTCAGTGCGCGCCACCTTTCGTTCACCCGCGCCGCCGAAGAATTGCATGTGACCACGGGAGCCGTCAGCCAGCAGATCAAGCAGTTGGAGACACGCCTTGGCTTCAAGCTGTTTCGTCGCTTGCCGCGCCGCCTGGAGCTGACCGAAGAAGGGCAACGGCTTGCCGACGTGGTGGAAGAGGCCTACCAGTCGGTCGGTCTCGAGGTGAAGCGACTGCGCAGTGGCGTGATGAGCGGCATCATACGACTGCGCAGCGTACCTGCCTTTCTCAGCAAATGGCTGATGCCACGCCTGCCACGGCTGCAAGCACGCTTTCCCGATATCGAGCTGCAGATCATTGCCGAGGACAGCAGCCTGTCGCTGCGCGAGGGCGAGTTCGATCTGGCCATCGACCTCAATGACGGGCACTACCCCGGGCTCTCCATCACACCACTGATGGAGGAAGTGATTTTCCCCGTCTGCGCGCCCGCGCTACTGCGACACCGACCGGCCCTCGGTCAGCCAGGCGACCTGGCCTGGTACCCGTTGCTGCACGACGTCACCGCCTGGCGCGGCGGTCACCCCTATGCCGAGTGGGAGCACTACCTGCATGAGGCAGAAGCGATACCGATCAATGTGCGACGCGGCTACACCTTCAATCGCCACCGACTGGCCATGGAGGGCGCCATCGCCGGCATGGGTGTGGCCATCGCTCGTCAGGCGCTGCTCACCAATGAGCTGAAAACGGGCGCCCTGATCGCCCCCTTTCCCCAGCGAATACCAACCGGCAAGCGCTACGGCATCGTACACACCAGCGGTGCACTGGACGATCGTCGCGTCGCCGCGGTGCATGACTGGATAGTCGAGGAAGCCGGGCGTTCCACTGCGTCCTGAGCAGGAACCATACGACCCGATAGGCAACAGCGGGAGGTGGCGCTACAATACATACACTTTTGCATGTAACCAACGGACGGAACCACACATGCGCCACAAGCTTCCTGCTGGCCAGCCTTGGCCGATCAGCTTCACTGCCATCTGTGTGAGGGCCGCTCTCTACATCCTGTTCGTTGCCGCGCTGGCCCAGGGTGCCTATCTCGAGGCGATGGGCCGCGAGGAGATCCGCTTCTCGGAGTATGGCTTTACCGAACTGACCCAGAGCGTGTTGCTGCTGAGCGCCTCGCTGTTGTTGCTCTACACCCGAATGGTACTCAAGGTGCTGCCCACCGTCACCCTGCTGATGTTCGCCTTCGTGTTCAGTTCGCTGATCCGCGAACAGGATTACTGGCTGGACACCTGGGTGGCCCGGCACACCTGGAAGGTGCTGGTGACGCTGCTCATCGTGCCTATCCTGTTCTGGGTGATTCGTGAGCACCGCCGCTTTGTGGTGGAGTTCGCCAGCTACGCCAACAGCTTCTCCTTCGGCCTGTTCGCCTCGGGCGTATTGACGACCTATGTGTTCTCACGCCTCTATGGACGCAGTGCCTTCTGGGAAGCCGTGCTGCAGGAACGCTATGTGCGCACCTTCAAGGACGCGGCGGAAGAAGTGGTCGAGCTGTTCGGCTACGCGCTGATACTGATCGCCGTCATCGAGCTCACACTGCTGGCGCGGCGCTGGCATCTGGCAGGCCACTCTCCCTAGACAAGCTACACACTCCAGGGCGCCTGCCGGATTGGGGATCAGCCATCACCCTGGCACACCATACAAAAACCCCGCGGCCGGCGGGGTTTTCGGTTTTCATACCAGACCGTGCGAGAAGCGCGCTTACTCGTCGAGGAACGAGCGCAGTGGCTCGGAGCGCGACGGGTGACGCAGCTTGCGCAGCGCCTTGGCCTCGATCTGACGGATACGCTCGCGGGTGACATCGAACTGCTTGCCAACCTCCTCGAGGGTATGGTCGGTGTTCATGTCGATACCGAAGCGCATCCGCAGCACCTTGGCCTCACGGGCCGTGAGCCCGCCCAGCACGTTGCGCGTGGCCTCGATCAGCCCCTCTCCGGTGGCAAGGTCCACCGGCAGCAACATGGTGCTGTCCTCGATGAAGTCGCCCAGGTGGGAATCGTCATCATCGCCGATGGGCGTCTCCATGGAGATCGGCTCCTTGGCGATCTTGAGCACCTTGCGCACCTTGTCCTCGGGCATTTCGAGACGCTCACCCAGCTCTTCCGGCGTCGGCTCACGCCCCATTTCCTGCAGCATCTGTCGCGAGACGCGATTGAGCTTGTTGATGGTCTCGATCATATGCACCGGGATACGAATGGTGCGCGCCTGGTCGGCGATGGAGCGAGTGATTGCCTGACGAATCCACCAGGTCGCATAGGTCGAGAACTTGTAGCCGCGGCGGTATTCGAACTTGTCCACCGCCTTCATCAGGCCGATGTTGCCTTCCTGGATCAGATCCAGGAATTGCAGACCACGATTGGTGTATTTCTTGGCGATCGAGATGACCAGGCGCAGGTTGGCCTCGACCATTTCCTTCTTGGCCCGACGTGCCTTGGCCTCGCCAATGGACAACCTGCGGTTGACCTCCTTGAGCTCGGGCACCGCCAGTTGGACCATATCCTCCTCGAAGGCGATCCGGCGCTGGGAACGCAGAATGTCGCCACGAAGGGGCGCAAGGCGATCCGCATACTTTCCATGATTGGCAATGAAGTCGTCGAGCCAGCCCTTGCGAGACTCGTTACCCGGAAACGCCTTGATAAAGGTCTTGCGCGGAATGCGAGCCTTCTTGACGAACAGCTGCATGACCGCCTTTTCCTGGGTACGCACCTGCTCGACGCTGATCCGCACCTGGTTGACCAGGCGCTCGAAATGCTTGGGCACCAGCTTGATCGGCGAGAACAGCTCGGCCAGGCGAGTCATCTCGGCCCGGGCTTCGGCACTGGCACGACCATGCGTCTCGATGGCCAGGCGTACCAGCTCGTTCTGCTCGCGGATCTGCTCGAAGCGCGCCTTGGCTTCCTCGGGATCGGGACCGCCCACGGTCTCTTCCTCGGCCTCGTCGTCGGCCTCGTCGTCTCCCTCGCTCTCGGTGTCGTCACGAAGCTCCTCTTCGGGAACTTCCGCTTCGGCGACGCCCGGAATGCCCTCGTCGGGGTCGATGAAGCCGGAGAACAGGTCGGACAGGCGCCCTGGCGCTTCCTCGTCCTGGGTGGCATCGTAGGCCTTGAGGATGGAATCCACCGCCCCGGGCAACCAGGCCAATGCGGACATGACCTCGCGGGTACCTTCCTCGATACGCTTGGCGATTTCGATCTCGCCTTCACGCGTCAGCAGCTCGACGGTTCCCATTTCACGCATGTACATGCGCACCGGGTCGGTGGTGCGACCCACATCGCTCTCTACCGCGGCCAGTGCCGCCACCGCTTCCTCGGCGGCCGACTCGTCAGCGGAGTGATCGGACATCATCAGCGTGTCTTCGTCGGGTGCCACCTCGACGACGCTGATACCCATGTCATTGATCATGCCGATGATGTCTTCCACCTGATCGGGATCGGCGATATCCTCGGGAAGGTGGTCGTTGACCTCGGCATAGGTCAGGTAGCCCTGTTCCTTGCCGCGCGCGATCAACTCCTTCAGGCGTGACTGCTGCTGCGCATTTCCAGCCATAGAAACCCTATCTCGACGAAGAAGAATGAAGCACCTGAGCGCTGGGGTGGAGAAAACTCATGAAGCCGAACAGTATAGCGGGAAATACCCCCTGCCCGCCAGTTCGCCTCATTTGCTCAACCGCTCAGGTGTGTTAATTTATCCGGTTATGCTGGCGCCGGAGTCCGGGTCGTGCTCTCTATGTGGTGATGGTAGAAGAGATTTCAACCCCACTACCAATTTCCTTCGTCATCCCTGACCTGCCACCATCAACTTCCCAGCTCTGCCAGCAGCGCCATCAGGCGCTGACGCTCCTCAGGCGAAAGCCGTTCGCCACTGCGCTGTCTTGTCAACAGGGCATCGATCTGCTCCTGGCAAGAAGGGCGCTGCTGATGCCGGCGGAAATGCTCGATCAGCCCATCGAGCTCATCCGCCCGGACCCCGCGAGGAATCAGCAATTCACGCCTCGCCAGTTCCGCCAGCCGCTGCCCCTGCTCACTACCATGAAAGTGCGCCAACAGCACCTGGGCGCTGCGATAGCGTCCTGCACGCAGCAGGCGTACCACCTCGCGACACAGGGGCACATCCGCGTCCCCCTCGGGGTACCAGTCGTCGTCTTCCGGCAGGCGTTCTATCAATATCGGCTCATGTACCAGTAACTGAAGGATTCGTGCCACCAATCCCAGCGACGCCTTACCGGATCGCGCGGCAACCCCCGGCCCTTTCAAGGGGGAAGGCGCCGCCGGCACGGGCGCCACTTCCGCCTCGGCAGGCTGCCTCGAGCCACTCTCGGCGCGCGCCATCAGCGCTTCGAAGCGCGCCTGATCGACTCCTGTGCGCCGAGAAAGTTCATTCAGGAGCAACGACTTCAACACCCCATCCGGCAGTTGGGCGATTGCCATCAGGACCTGGCTGGCATAGCGTTCACGATCCTCGATACGCGCCAGGTCGCGCCCTCGCGCCGCCTGGTCGAAGAGAAACTCCGATAGCGGACTGGCGCAGGCAATCCGATCGACGAAGGTTTCTGCGCCCTCACGCCGCACCAGGGTATCCGGGTCCTCCCCTTCGGGCAGGAACAGAAACCGAGCCTGGCGGCCATCGATCATCTGTGGCAGCACGGTCTCGAGCGCCCGCGTGGCGGCCTGACGCCCGGCCCGGTCGCCATCGAAGCAGAACACCACCTCGTCGACCATGCGAAACAGGCGCGACAGATGGTCCTCGCTGGTCGATGTGCCCAGGGTCGCCACGGCGTTGCGGATCCCGAACTGGGCCAGCGCCACCACGTCCATGTAGCCTTCCACGATCAGCAAGCGCTCCATCCGGGAGTTGGCCTGACGCGCCTCGAAAAGCCCGTAGAGTTCCCGCCCCTTGTGGAACACCGGTGTTTCCGGTGAATTCAAGTACTTGGGCTTGGCATCCCCCAGGACCCGGCCGCCGAAGGCGATGGTCCGGCCTCGAATGTCGCGGATCGGGAAAATCACCCGGTCGCGGAAGCGATCGTAGGTTCGCCCGCTCTCCTCGCGATGCACCAGCAGACCGTACTCGATCTGGACGGACTCGGGGATCTCCCTCGCCGACAGGTGGCGCTTGAGAGCCTCCCAGTCATCCGGCGCGTAGCCGATGCCAAACTCAGTCTGTATCTCGGGCGAGAGGCCACGCGTCGCCAGATAGTCCCGGGCGCCCTTCCCCTCCGGCATCTTCAGCCGTTCACGAAAGAAACTCGCCGACAGCTCCAGCAGATTGACCCCTTCCTGACGCTTGCGATCCCGAGCCTGAGCGCGCGGATCGTCGGCGCCCTCGCGAGGCACCTCGATGCCGAGCCGGGAAGCCAGTTGCTCCACCGCATCGGGAAAGCGCAGGTTGTCGTACTCCATCAGGAAGCGCAGGGCATTGCCATGGGCGCCACAGCCAAAGCAGTGATAGAACTGCTTGTCGGCGCTAACGGTAAAGGACGGCGTCTTTTCCTGATGAAAGGGGCACAGGCCGGAATGGTTGCGCCCGGTCTTTTTCAGTTGCACTCGCTCGCCCACTATCTCGACTACGTCGACGCGGGCCAGCAAATCATCGATGAAACGCTGCGGTATCTGACCGGCCATGCGGGTATCGCCACCTCCGAACGGGACAGGCGGATAAAGGGCGTGGCAGACTCAGGCGGAAAAACAAACGGCCACCCGCCGGCGGCCGCTTGGTCATCCTTCCAGGACAGCCGACGCAATACGCCTCGACCACCCCACAGTACGGATCAATAAAGCCTTTCGAAACGCTTCCGCTCACGCTGGAGCTTCTTGGCGTGACGCTTCACCGCAGCTGCTGCCTTGCGCTTGCGCTCTGCAGTCGGCTTCTCGTAGTGCTCGCGACGGCGAACCTCGGACAGAATGCCGGCTTTTTCACAGGAACGCTTGAAACGACGCAGCGCTACGTCAAACGGCTCATTATCACGTACTTTGACAGAAGGCATTAAGCACTCACCTACCTTAAAATTTCTTGAGTTCGGTTTGTACGCACACCCCCTTTGGACAACCTCCGCGATCGCCACGATGAGATCGGCAGCACGCCACCGATGTCAAAAGCGGCACTAGCAGGCGGAAGCGCCCCTGGATGCACGACCCAGTCCTACAGCGCACAGTATTCTAGACGCCAGTTCATCGCTTTGCAAATTCCTTGCTGCCACTTTCGACACCCCGGGCTGGCGGCGCCAGCAGCCCTTCAGTCAGTCGCCCGCTGCATCTCGGCACACGCCGGCTCGACCGACGCACGCCGGTTGCTCTTTACAGAACCCTTCGGCGGTCCGCGACAAGACGATTTGCTAGAATGGTGTCTTCTCCCCTTCCGCGAGCCCGCATCATGCTAGTACTCGGCATCGAAACCTCCTGCGACGAGACCGGCGTTGCCCTCTACGACACCGAGCTTGGCCTTGTGGCCGATGCCCTCTACAGCCAGGTCGCCATGCACGCCGAGTACGGCGGCGTCGTGCCCGAACTCGCCTCGCGGGACCACACCCGTCGGCTGCTGCCGCTGATTCAGCAGGTTCTCGACGAGGCCGGCGTGACACGCACCGAGCTGGACGCGATTACCTATACCGCCGGCCCCGGCCTGGTCGGGGCCCTCATGGTAGGGGCCAGCACCGCCCATGGCATGGCGCGGGCGCTGGGGATACCGGTATTGGGCGTACATCACATGGAGGGGCACCTCCTGGCGCCCATGCTGGAGCCGACCCCTCCTGCGTTTCCCTTCGTGGCACTCCTGGTTTCCGGCGGACATACGCAACTGGTGGAAGTCCAGGGGCTGGGATGCTATCGGCTACTGGGCGAGTCGGTGGACGATGCCGCCGGCGAGGCCTTTGACAAGGCCGCCAAGATGCTGGGGCTCGACTACCCGGGCGGACCTCGTGTGGCGAAGCTGGCGGAGGAAGGCGATCCGGGCCGCTTCCGCTTCCCACGCCCGATGACCGACCGCCCCGGTCTCGATTTCAGCTTCTCGGGGCTCAAGACCCACACCCTGACCACTCTGCGCAAACTGGAACAGGAGGGTGGGCTCGACGACCAGGCCCGCGCCGATGTGGCCCGGGCCTTCGAGGAAGCCGTGGTCGACACGCTGGTCATCAAGTGTCGCCGGGCGCTGGACGACACCGGGCTGAAACGGCTGGTGGTGGCAGGTGGGGTCAGCGCCAATGTGCGCCTGCGCGAGCGACTGGAGCGTGAAACCGACAAACGCAGCGCGCAAGCCTTCTACCCGCGTGGCCGTTTCTGCACCGACAACGGCGCCATGATCGCCTACGTGGGAGCGCAGCGGCTGCTGGCCGGTGAACATGACGAGATCGGTATCATGAAAGCCACGCCGCGCTGGCCGATGGAAACCCTGGCCGCACCTCGATGAGCCTGAGCCTCGGCAGGCCTGCAGTCTTCATCGCAGGCTGGGCTCGTCCCCTTTCTGCAAACGACGAATATTGAGCAGGTGACGCACCAGCACCAGCGCCGTGAAGGCCAGCACCACGCCAACGTAGTCCGGCGCCAGCCAGATGCTGGCCAGCGGGGCAAGGCCCGCACTGGCAAGCGACGCCACGGCAGCCGTACCTACCCGCCAGGCCAGCAGGATCCACAGCAGCGCACAGCACAGTGCCACCCAGGGCGTCAGCACCACCATCACGCCGAAGGCACTGGCCACCGCCTTGCCGCCGCGGAAGCGTGACCAGAGAGGATAGCTGTGCCCCAACAGTACCGCCAGCCCCACCACCCCCTGGGCCCAGGGGGGCATGCCCAGAACGAGAGCCAGCCACAGCACCGGCATTCCCTTGACGGTATCCAGCAGCAGGGTCGCCAATGCCAGCCGCCGCCCGTGCAGGCGCAGCACGTTGGAGAACCCGGGGTTGCCGGAGCCCTCCTGGCGTGGGTCACGCACACCCGCCAGCCGGCACACGATCAGTGCGCCCAACCAGGAGCCGGAGAGATAGCCCAGCAGCATCAGTGGCAATAGCCACTCGAACGACGTCACCCGTGCGCGCCTCCATCAAAGCCCATTGCTGAATTCTGCCAGTGCAGGCCCTCCGAGGACAGTACCGGCTCACTGTCATACGCCTTTCGGCTCACGTACAATCAGGCGCCAATCGGGGATGCCACCGCATCCCACTACCGGCCGGGGAGTCCTCAATGGATCGTGTACTGATCGAGTCGCTCGGGGTGGACACCGTGATCGGCGTCTATGCCTGGGAGCGCAGCATCACTCAACGGCTGCTGCTGGACCTGGAACTGGCCACCGATATCCGCCCTGCCGCCGCCAGCGACGATATCGCCCAGGCTCTCGACTATGCCGCCATCAGCGAACGCATCACCCGCTTTGCCACCGAGAACGACTTCGCCCTGGTGGAAACCTTCTGCGAACATCTTGCCGCCACCTTGCGTGACGAGTTCGCCATCCCCTGGCTTCGCCTGACCGTTCGCAAGCCAGGCGCCGTACCCGCCGCCGCCGCCGTCGGGGTGCGCATCGAGCGGGGCACCCGTGCGGAGGGAAGCTGATGGCCCTGATCAGCGTCAGCATCGGCAGCAATATCGATCGTGACCATCACGTGCGGACCTGCCTGGACGCATTGTCGGCCACGTTCGGCACCCTGGCCGTCTCAAGGATCTTCGAAAGTGAGCCGGTGGGTTTCGAGGATGGACGTAATTTCTTCAACCTGGTAGTCGCTTTCGAGAGCCACTGGACGGTGGGTGAACTGCAGGCCTGGTGCAAGCGACTGGAATTCGCGAACGGTCGTCGCGAGGATAGCCCCAAGTTCAGCCCTCGCACCCTGGACATCGATCTGCTGACGGTGGGAGAGCTCACCGGCATCCATGATGGCGTTGCACTACCCAGGGAGGAGATTCTTCACCACGCCTTCGTGCTGCAGCCGTTGGCCGAACTGCTGCCGGAAACTCCGCATCCTCTCGATGGCCGCCCCTACGCCCAGCTGTGGGCCAGCTTCAATGCTGCCGACCAGTGCCTCTGGCCGATCGAGTTCAGCTGGAAACCTCGGGCAGTGCGGTGACACTCTTGCCCGGGAGCATGCCGCTACCGGCTCGCCAGTGCTTCCGCCAGTATGGCCCGACGCCGTCGGGCCAGCTCCTCGCCCAGCGCCCCGCCCTCGAAGCCCTCCACCACCAGGGTCCTGGGCGAGAGCCGTGACACCGCCGACCAGCCTCGCTCCAGTTCCCCGGCAAGCGCCGGGGCTTCCAGGCTCATCAACGCCAGCAAGGGCGGCACCCTCTCGCTGCGTCGCCAGGCATCGATGCCATCCAGCCAGTCATGGACCTCTGCCACATCGGGCTCAGGCCGTTTCCACAGCCTTCTCGTCAGCGCTGCCTGCCGCGCCAGGTCGCGATAGCGCCGAGGCAAGCGCAGGCGCTCTGCCATGGCGGCCCGGGAAGGCTCGTCGAGATGCTCGACCAGGCGTGCCCAGCGCCAGCAGGCCCGCTCCCCGAGCATCACATTGTCAGGCAGGCGGTCGAGCCGGGTCAGTGCCGCGTCCAGCATACCGGCGTCCTGCGCCAGCTCCGGAAACAGCACGGCCAGGGCGCCGCACTCATCCAGCACACGGAAGTAGACCGCCGGCCGAGGCTCGCCCAGAGCCTTCTCGGTTTCGGTCCACACCCGCTCGGCCACCAGGTGAGCAAGCTCACCGCTTTCGGTCAGCTCACGCATCAACCCCCGGGTCTCGTCGGCAATGATGAAGCCGAGCCCGGCATAGCGGGCAAGAAACCGGGCGGTGCGCAGCACGCGCAGCGGATCCTCGACGAAGGCCGGTGACACATGGCGCAGCACGCGCGCCTGGAGATCCCCGAGCCCCCCGTGGGGATCGACAAGCTCGCCCTCGGGGGTCTCGGCCATGGCGTTGATCGTCAGGTCCCGTCGGGCCAGGTCCTCTTCCAGCGTCACCTCGGGGCTGGCATGCACCACGAAGCCGGTATAGCCATGCCCGGACTTGCGCTCGGTACGCGCCAGGGCGTATTCCTCATGGGTTTCGGGGTGCAGGAACACGGGAAAGTCACGCCCCACCGGCCGGAACCCGCGCCGTTGCATCTGCTCCGGCGTGGCCCCCACCACGACCCAGTCGGTGTCTTGTACCGGCCAGCCAAGCCGGGCGTCACGAACGGCACCGCCCACCTGATAGACCTCGAGCCCTTCGAGGTATCGGTCACGCCTCGTCGTCATGGTTCAGCGCTCCACCCGGCCCGGGTGACGATGCTGCCATTCGGTGAAGCCCCCATCGAGGCTGTAGACCTCGGAAAAGCCCTGCCCAGACAGCCATGCGGCCGCCTGCTGGCTGGAATGGCCGTGGTAGCAGACCACCACCAGCGGCTGCTCCCGAGGAGCGGATTCGAGAAGTGCCGGCACGCTGTCGTTATCCAGATGCCGGCTTCCGGGAATGCGCCCGTTCGAAAAGCTGCCTGGATCCCGGATATCCACCAGAGTGAAGGCCTCCTCGGTGGAGAACCACTCTGCCAGAGTACCGATATCCAAATGCTGAAAGGGGGTGAGAGCCATCTGGCCTCCCGTGTCGAGGGTGTCAGTTGCGCTGGCGGCTGGGCACGCCGATGCGCTCGCCGGTGGAGAGGTTCAATGCCGTGAGACTACCGCCCCAGACACAGCCGGTATCCAGCGCCTCGGCACAGACCCGAGCCCCGGGGACCTGGCCTTCCAGCGCCGCCCAGTGGCCAAAGATCAGGCGGGCATCATCGCTGCGCGGATAGCAGAACCAGGGGGAGAAACCGGACGGGGCGCTGCCAAGCCCCGCCTTGGCGGCAAAGTCGAGGCAGCCCCTGGCATCGATGAAGCGCATGCGAGTCAGGACATTGACGATGACTCTCAGCCGATCGATACCTGACAGCGCCTCATCCCAGCAGGCTGGCTCATTACCGTACATACGCTCGAGGAATGCCCCGCCCTGCTCGCCCTGAAGCTGCCTTTCCACTTCGCCGGCAAGGGATTCGGCCTGCTTGGGCGACCACTGTGGTAGCAGGCCGGCATGCGTCATGACATCATCGGCCAGCCCCTCTCCCGCCTGGCGAACGAGAAGCGGCCGCGACTGCAGCCAGTCGAGCAGCGCCTCGCGATCCGGCGCTGCGAGTATGGCCGACAGGGTATCCTTTCGGTTGAGCGGGACACCGCCCCGGGCCACCGCCAACAGGTGGAGGTCGTGGTTACCCAGCACGGTGACGGCCGACTCGCCGAGAGATCGCACTTCGCGCAGGCAGGCCAGGGAAGCCGGCCCGCGATTGACCAGATCCCCGGCCAACCACAGCTGGTCGTGGCGGGGATCGAACTCGAGCCGCTCGAGCAGTTCGACGAACTCTGCGTGACAGCCCTGGATGTCGCCGATGGCGTAAGTCGTCATGTCGCCTCCCCTGCGTCAATGGACCTGATTGGGCCCGGCCAGCCGGAACGGAGGAATGGACACTTCGAAAGGCCGCTGACTGGCGGTATCGACACAGGTGTAGGCTCCTTCCATCACACCGACCGGCCCGTCGAGGATGGCACGACTGGTGTAACGGAAGGTCTGGCCCGGGCCTATCATCGGCTGTTGCCCGACCACCCCCTTGCCACGAACTTCCTGCACCTTGCCACTGCCCTGGGTTATCTTCCAGTGACGGGCCAACAGTTGCATGCTTCGCGGGGAGTGGTTGTGGATGGTCACGGTATAGCTGAAGACATAGCGAGACGCTTCGCTCGACGATTCATCGTCACGAAAGGCGGGTTCCACATCGACGAGGACTTCGCGATCCATGGGGGCCTGGGTCATGACATCACCTCCGCTGCGGCCAGGTGATTGGCGATACGCACGAACTCTTCGATCGTCAGGGTCTGTGGGCGACGGGAAGGTTCGATACCCAGTGCCACGAGGGCATCGGCATCGATGCAACCCTTGAGGTTGTTGCGTAGCGTCTTGCGCCGCTGCCCGAAGGCCTGGCGCACCACCTTGAACAGCAAGGTCTCATCGGTCGCCGGATAAGGCAGCTCGGCATGAGGCGTCAACCTGACGATGGCGGAATCGACCTTGGGCCTGGGCACGAAGGCCTCGGGCGGCACCACGAACAGGGCGTCGACCCGGCAGCGGTACTGGGCCATGACGGAGAGCCGTCCCCAGTCGGGCCCACCCGGCCCGGCCGCCAGACGCTCCACCACCTCTTTCTGCAGCATGAAGTGCATGTCGGCAATGGCGTTGCCGGCTTCGAGCAGATGCCCGATGAGCGGGGTGGAGATATTGTAGGGCAGGTTACCCACCACCCGCAGCGGCTCGCCCTCGCCGCGCAACGCACGGAAATCGAATTTCAGCGCATCCCCTTCGTGCACGACGAAACCGGGGTGGTCGAAGAACTGCACGCGCAGCCCGGGGATCAAGTCCCGGTCCAGCTCGATCACCTCCAGCTCCCCGCCAGCGGCCTCGATCAGAGGCTCCGTCAGAGCACCCTGCCCGGGTCCGATCTCCACCAGCCGGTCTCCGGGGCGAGGCCCGATGGCGCGCACGATACGCGAAATGATGCCGGGGTCACGCAGGAAGTTCTGGCCGAAGCGCTTGCGAGCGCGGTGGACCGGCGGGCGCGATGCCATGAAAGTGTCCTTGTCTTGATCGTTCGTCAGGATGATGAAACCATCGAACCGCGGTGCGCCATGTCGGCAGCCAGCTCCACCGCCACGCACAGGCTTCCCGGGTCGGCAATACCGCGACCGGCTAGGTCCAGCGCCGTGCCATGATCCACGGACGTGCGCACCAATGGAAGACCCAGCGTAATATTGGCAGCCCGGCCGAAGCCGGCATACTTGAGTACCGGCAGGCCCTGATCATGATACATGGCCAGCACGGCATCGACCTCTGCCAGGTGTCGCGGCGTGAACAGGGTATCCGCCGGCAACGGCCCGTCGAGCAACAGGCCATCTTCGCGAAGGCGCTCGAGGCAGGGGATGATGACGTCCAGCTCTTCACGACCCAGGTGCCCGCCTTCACCGGCGTGAGGGTTGAGGCCGCACACGGCTATGCGGGGCCTTGCCACGCCGAACCACCGTTGCAGGTCGGCATGCAGAATTCGCAGGATCCGCTCGAGTCGTGCCTCGGTAATCGCATCGGCCACTTCTCTCAGCGGAAGATGCGTGGTGGCCAAGGCCACCCTGAGCGCGGCATTCCCCCGCCAGCCGGCTTCTCGGGCATGCAATGCGCTGCCGGTCGCCAGCAGCATGACCACCTCGTCGACGCCGCAGGCATCACGCAGGTACTCGGTGTGTCCAGTGAAACCGGCATGACCCGCATCGAGTACCACACCCTTGTGCAGTGGTGCCGTCACCATGCCGCCGGCATGGCCCGCGAGGCACGCCCGGACCGCCACGTCCAGCGTTTCCAGCACATAGCCAGCATTGGCGGTGGCAAGCCGGCCAGGGAGGCTCGGCTCACGCAGTGCCACCGGCCAGACCGGCAGCAATCCGGCCCTGGGGGGCGGCACCGGCTCGCCCGGCGCGAGCTCCAGCAGTTCGACCGGCCGTTCGATCATGGCGGCCCGCTCGGCCAGCAGCTGCGGATCCCCGACCGCCACGACACGCGCCGACAGCGCCTTGCCGGCTGCCAGCAGCAGAGTCAATTCCGGGCCGATGCCGGCAGGCTCTCCCGTGGTGAGCGCCAGCACCGGCCCGTGGGCCGGCAGGGTCATCAACGTGACGCTGAGAGGCGGTTGTCGATGAAGGCGTCGGCTTGAATCTCCTGGATCCAGGCTTCCAGCGCCTCATTGGCCTTGCGCTGGAACACCATCTGGCGAGCCTGCTCACGGCTCATGCCGCCGCCCTGCTGTTCCATGAAGCGCTCTACCTCGCGCTCGCTGACGTTGACACGGTTGCCGACCTGACTCTGGTGCAGTTCACGCATCAGCATCTCCCGGCGAATCTCCTCGCGCACCGAGGCGATCGTCAGGCCATCGGCCTCGACGGCGTCAGCGAACTCATCCAGCGTCATGCCATTGCTTTCGGCGATGGCGCGCATCTGGCGGTTGAGTTCGGTGTCATCGATATTGAGGCCGGCATCCGATGCCATCTGCAGTTGGATCTCCTCGACGATGATCTGCTCGAGCATCTGCTCGCGCAGCACCGACTGGGAGGGAAGACTCTGCCCCTGTCCGGCCAGTTGGCTGCGGGCTTGCTCCACCCGATCGGCCAGTTGGCTCTCCATGATGGCCTGCTGGTTGACCACTGCCACAATGCGGTCAAGCGACTGCCGCTCCACCGACTGGAAGCTCTGGGCCTGGGCGGTCAGCGGCAAGGTGCCCAGGCACAAGGCCAATGCCAGGCTAGCGCCCAGAGTGGCGATTCGCGGAGTGCGCATGTCATTCTTTCCTCTCATGAAGTCTCTCGTATGGGGCCGCTGGGGCCAGCTCAAAAAGCGGTGGCGCGGTAGCCCGGCACGGCCTGTTCGAAATATTCGCCGGCATCGCCGCCTACGCCACCGAGCCCCTTGAACACGAAACGCAGGAAGAGACCGCGTTCGGTGAAGTCGTCCTCGATGGTGTTGGCGGTATCATTGTCATCGACCCATTCACGCCATACCAGTTGCACGCCATAACAGCAGTCGTTCCACTGCACACCGGCAAGCTGCTCCAGACTGCGTCGGTTGGTGTGGTCATAGATGAAGCGGCCGATCAAATCCACCCTCGGGTCGAGTTTATAAGCGAAGGAGAGATCATACTCCTCGCGGTCATAACCCAACCGATCCTCGTCATCCCCGGACGGGTCGAATCCTTGGAGTTGCCAACGATAGCCGAGGTTCAATACATGCCCGGCGGGATTGCGATAGCGCAGGCTCACCGTGGTTCTCTCGGTTCGCTGTCGATTATCGTCATAGAGCCACTCGTAGCCTGTACTCCAGCGCTCGTTTATCTGCCAGTCCAGGCGTGTCACCAGCGGTGATCGGTCCCGGGTGGCCTGGTATAACCGCTCTCCGTCATCGACGCTGGGCGAAGGCAGCGTATTGGGGTCGCCCCCCATGTCGATGTTTCGGTCGTCGAAATAGACCGCCTGGCCGACACCCAGCGACAAACGCTCACGACCACGGGCATCCTCGAGCAATCGAGACTCTACGCCCAGGGACAGCCGGTTCAGATCGCCGACCCGGTCGGAACCGGAAAAGCGATGCGGCGACCAGAGCTGATTCCAGGAGAAGGCGCGCTCATCGCTGTCGAAGTCGGGAAATTCGCTCTGGTCACGGGCCGGGACGTAAGCGTAGTTGGCCCGCGGCTCCAATGTCTGACGATAATCGCGCCCGCCGAGTTCCAACTCGCGCTCGAACACCAGGCCGCCGTCGATGGTGCTGACCGGCACGTTGCGGGTCAGGCCGGTGTCGCGGTCCGTGTCGCGATCGCCGTAGTCGAGGTCATAGGCCGTCGCGAGCCACTCGACTCGCGGCTCCAAATGGCCCCAGCTCTCGTCGAAGCGCCAACCTGTAGCGGGTGACAGATGTACTCGGGAACCGACGGCAGCCTCGCGCAACGGCACGTTGTTGCGGTCCACGTCGCGCCAGAAGTAAGTGTAGTTGGAACGCCATTGCTGGTAGAACCCCCCAGCCTGCGACCAGCGGGCATCGGCGGTCAGGCCGGGCAGGCGGTAAAAGGGCTTGTCACGGTCCCGCAGCGGGTCGTCGAGGCGCTGAAAGCCCTGGGCACGAGCATCCAGGTTCCAGACATCCCCACGATAGTTGAGACGTGCCAGGCGCGGCATGTTGGTCGGGTCGTCGCCGAAGACACTGCCATAGTCGTCGAAATAACGACCGTCACTGGCCGCCCCATAGCGCAGGTCGTAGCGAGTACGGGCGTCGAAGCGACCGGTATGTTGATAGTCGATATACCAGCGGTCCTCGCCCTCATAGCGTCGTGAGGCATCGTTGGGGTCGTCGCTGGAACCGCCACCGTCACTGGAGAGATAGGCGCCCTCCACCTGGCCGGCGTCGGTCGGAAACAGGTAGCGGTACTCGCCGCCCAGCAGCAGGCCCCTATCGGTTATCCAGCGCGGCGTGATGGTGGCATCGTGGTTGGGGGCAATGTTCCAGTAGAACGGCTGGGCATAGTCCAGGGCATCGCTGGAGATGCCGAGCGACGGCCAGAGGAAGCCGGTCTGGCGGCGGTCGTCGATGGGGAAACGAACCCATGGCCAATAGAACACCGGCACCCGCCCCAGCTCCAGGCGCGCATGGCGCGCCGTCCCGAAGCCGCTCTCGCGGTCCAGCACCAGGTCGTTCGTCACCAGCCGCCACAGGTCATCGCCCGGATCGCAGGTGGTGAAATTCGCCGATGTCAGCCGATAGCGGCCGTCTTCCAGGCGAGCCAGCTGCAGGGCATTGCCCCGCAGGCGCTGGTCGTGAATGACATAGTGGGCCGTGTCGATGCTCGCGGCGTCAGAGACCAGGGAAAACTCGGCAGCCTGCCCCCTCACCAGAAGGTTCTGGTCGCGAAGCGCCAGCGGCCCTTCGGCGAAGGCCTGCTCCCGGGAAGAGGGCACATTGACTCGCGGCGACTCCAACTGGGTCTCCCCACGCCGAAGTATCACCTCGCCGCCCAGTATGGTTTCGCCATCCTCACCGTAGTGGGCACTGTCCGACTCGGTTCGCACCTGTTCGGGGTCATCGGTGGCGGGCAGGCGATAGGCCGGCATCACGTAGACGCCGCGACACAGCGCCTCGGCGGGGCGATCCTCGCTCCAGGGGTGCCAATCCATCTGCCATGCCGGCAACGGCTCCAGCGCTACTGCCTGCTGCGCGCCGAGCGTCAGGCCGGAAGTGATCAGGACGGCCATTGCCGCTCCTGCATGTCGCTTGCCCATGGTCCCTCGATGTCCTTGGCGAAGAGAATCGGTATTATACAGACCGCACCCAGCCTGTCGTATGCGTCGCTCAGCATGCGGCGGAGCCCAACGGGCGTCAACCAGCAAGGAGCCAGCATGACCCAGGCCGATACCCCGACGCGACTCGACGCCCTGCGCCGCTGGGCGGCCGAGCGGCACAGGCTTCCCCCCGAGTCGCTTCATCTCCATCTGGCTGCCGGCGATGCCAGCTTTCGCCGCTACTTCCGGCTGCGCCTGCCCGACGGCACCACACGCATACTGATGGATGCGCCCCCCGAACAGGAAGATAGCCGCCCTTTCGTCAGCATTGCGCGTCGTTGGCGATCTGGTGGCCTGCCGGTGCCACGGCTGCATGCCACCGACCTGGAGCAGGGATTTCTCGAGCTCGACGATCTGGGTGACGAACCGCTGCAAACCCACCTGCAAGGAGAAACGGACCCCGCCACCCTGGCCTGGCACGATAAGGCGCTGGCTCTACTGCATGAACTGCAGAACAGTGCCTCTCCCGATGACCTGCCCGCCTATGATGCCGCACTCCTGGGCCGGGAGCTCGATCTCTTTTCGGATTGGTGCCTCGGCGAATGGCTCGACATGGCCAGACCGCCGAGCTGGCAGGCCCTGCGTGACACACTGATCGAGATGGCACTCATGCAGCCCGTGGTCACGGTACATCGCGATTACGATGCGATGAACCTGATGGTGCACGGTGATGACCTCTACCTGATCGACTTCCAGGACGCAGTGGCCGGCCCCATCAGCTATGACATGATCTCGCTGCTGCGCGGACGCTATTGCCGCTTTCCATCCGGGCGTTTCGCCGCCTGGGTCGAGGGCTTCCGACAGTCCGCCATTGCGGACGGCCGGCTTCAGAGCACCCTTTCCGCCGAGGCGTTTCTCCAACAAGTGCAGGCCATGGCGGCGCAGCGTTGCCTGAAGGTGCTGGGTATCTTCTGCCGCCTGACCCTGCGTGACGGTCGAGACGGTTACCTCCAGCGCCTACCGCATTTCCTTCACCACCTGGAAGACAGCCTGGCAGAGCTGCCCGGTCACGATGAATTCCGCGATTGGCTGACCGGCACCTTCCGCCCCGCCCTGGAGGAAAGACTGGCCACCGAGGGCATCCAGACGGGAAGCTCGTCATGAAGGCAATGATCCTGGCCGCCGGGCTTGGCACACGCATGCGGCCATTGACCGACCACTGTCCAAAACCGCTGCTGCCGGTGGCCGGCAAGCCGCTCATCGTGCATCACCTGGAACGGCTCAGGGCAGCCGGGATCGTGGAGGTCGTGATCAATGTCAGCTACCGGGGAGAGCAGATCATCGAGTCACTGGGGGACGGTTCCTCTTTCGGCATCACCATCGCCTGGAGTCGCGAGGAGACGCCGCTGGAAACCGGGGGCGGTATTCGCCAGGCGCTTCCGCTTCTCGGCCAGGCGCCCTTTCTGCTGGTCAATGGCGATATCTGGAGTGACCTCGACCCGACAAGCCTGCCCGCCCTGGGTGATGACCTTGCCCATCTGGTGCTGGTCGACAATCCCGACCATCATGCTGATGGCGATTTCCACCTGGATAGCGACGGAAGGGTCCGTGAGCAGGGCGAACCGCGCCTGACCTTCGCCGGGATCAGCCTGCTCGACCCGGCACTGGCGGCCCAGCATGCACCCGGCGTCTTTGCCCTGGCGCCACTGCTGCGTCAGGCGATGGCCGAGGGACGTGTCGGTGGTACTCTTCACCGCGGTGCCTGGGTCGATGTGGGCACCCCTCAGCGACTCGCCAGCCTGGATCGGCGATTACGGACCCTGTCGGGCTGAGCCAAGATCCCCTGGATGCTATCCTGCCCACCACTGAACCCGTCTCGATGAGGAAGCCTTGCCAATGAAAGCCAGCGTCAAGTGGACCGACGGTCGCCAGTTCGTGACCGAATCCGGCAGTGGCCACAGCGTGGTCGTCGACGGCCCGCCCGAACATGGAGGCCGTAATACCGGGCCCCGCCCCATGGAAATGCTGCTGATGGGGATGGGCGCCTGCGCCTCCTTCGATGTGCTGGAGATCCTCGAGAAGGCCCGCGCGTCGGTCACGGACTGTGTGGCCCGGGTCGAAGCGGAACGCGCCGACGCCGTGCCGGCGGTCTTCACCAGGATTCACGTCCATTTCACCGTGGCGGGTCACAACCTCAAGGAGAGCCAGGTCAAGCGCGCCGTGGAACTCTCTGCCGAGAAGTACTGCAGCGCCTCCATCATGCTGGCCAAGGGTGGCGTCGAAATCACCCACGCCTACAGCATCGTGGATGCCTGAATGTGCGGATGCCTTGCCGTCATGGCGGCGGGGCGTCCATGTGGCGCCACACGTGGAGGGCGAGATAGGAGCGAAGCGGGCAGGGTATTGCGCCTCGGGCGATATCGATGAAGCGCGGGTGGATATCAACGCTCATGGCAAACGCTCAGATTCGATAGACGCTCTTGGTCATCACCTTGGACATCAGCGACATGCCGAACTTCACCGGCGCGGGGAAGCGGGCTCCACCGGCTTCCAGCGCCAGCTGGGCGTGGTGGGCCTCGTCGATGGCCATTTGCCGTAGCACGGCACGGGAGCGATGATCGCCGGGCGGCAGGGTTTCAAGATGCTCGTTCAGGTGCTTGCCCACCTGCTCCTCGGTCGCCGCCACGAAGCCGAGGCTGACACGGTCACCCACCACACCGGCCACCGCGCCCAGCCCGAAGGACGCCGCATAGAATAGCGGGTTGAGCACACTGGCATGGCCGCCCAGCTCCTGCAGGCGCTCATCGCACCATGCCAGATGGTCGATCTCCTCCTGGGCGGACTGCTCCATCTGCTCCCGTACCCGGGGCAGCTTGGCGGTGAACCCCTGCCCCTGATAGAGCGCCTGCGCGCAGACCTCGCCAGTGTGATTGATACGCATCAACCCTTCCGAGTGGCGGCGCTCTTCCACTGTCATCTCGTCATCCTGCACATCCGGCGCGACCGGCGAGGGGCGTGAGGAACGCGCCGCATGGGGCAGCAGGGTGCGCAGCACGGTATCGAACTGATGGATCATCGTGTCGGCTCGGGTAAGCTTGCGGTTCATGTCACTCCCTGTTACAGAACTGGCCGTCAAGACTGGTAGCGGGCCCAACCCAGGCACGGGTCGCCTGGATACCTCGGCATGGATACCGCAACGCCACCCTGAAGGTGGCGCCCCTGGTATGCACCTGATGCGTCGAACGCCTCGACGCGCGCGATTTTCACCGCAAAGCGCCGGCTAGCCAGCCGGCCAAGTAAAGCGTCGACCGCCCATCAGGTGCATATGAATATGATAGACCGTCTGGCCGCCATGGTCATTGCAGTTCATCACCACCCGGTAGCCATCCTCGGCGAAGCCCCGCTCCCTGGCCAGCCTGGCTGCGGTGTACTGCAGTCGGCCCATCAGTGCCAGGTCGGCCATCTCGATGTCATTGAGGGTGGCGATATGCTGCCTGGGTATGATGAGGATGTGCGTCGGCGCCTGGGGGTTGATATCGCTGAACGCCAGCACGTGCTCGTCCTCATGGACGATATCGGCGGGAATCCCGCGGTTGACGATCTTGCAGAACAGGCAATCCATCGGTCTCGCGCTCCTGTCGTGTCATGTTGCGCGTCAGTATGGCGGCGGTTGGGTCGAGGAGGAAGGGTTCAGCGAAAGCGCCGCTGGGCAAGCAGATGGCGTACCAGCGGCGCCAGGATCAGTTCGATGGCCAATGACATCCTGGCGCCCGGCACCACCAGCGTATGGGGGCGGCTCATGAAGGCGTCCTGGATCATCGCCAGCAACCAGGGGAAGTCCACGGTCGAGGGGTCGCGAAAGCGGATGACCACGAATGACTCCGCATCATTGGGTATGTCCTGCACCTCGAAGGGGTTGGAGGTATCCACCGTGGGGACGCGCTGGAAATTGATGTGCGTGCGCGAGAACTGCGGCTGGATATAGCGAACATAGTCGCCCATGCGCCCCAGGATGGTATCGATCACCGCCTCCTGGGAGTAGCCGCGAAGCTTGATGTCACGGTCGATCTTCTGGATCCATTCCAGGTTCATGGTCGGGGCCACGCCGACCAGCAGGTCGACATGCCGGGCGATATCGTGCTCGGCGGTGACCAGCCCGCCATGCAGCCCTTCATAGAAAAGCAGATCGGTACCACAGGGTAGCGGCTGCCATTCGGTGAAGGTGCCGACCTGACAGCCGGCCTCGATCATCTGCTTGTCCTCGGCATGGATGTAGTGCCGGAAGGTACCGCTGCCCTGCTCGCCATATTCCTGGAACAGCGCCTCGAGGCGATCGAGCAGGTTGGCCTCCACCGCGAAGTGCGAGAGTTCATCCTTGCGCTCGGGCTCTTCACGAAAGATGCGCGCCAGCTCATCCCGGGTATAACGATGAAAGGCATCGCCATCGACGCTGGCGGCATGGACGTCTTCCCTGGCAAACATCCGCTCGAAGGTGCGTTTCACCGTGGTGGTGCCGGCCCCGGAGGAGCCGGTCACGGCAATGATCGGATACTCACGAGACATCGGATACTCCCTTCATCAGGCGCTCGTCCCCGATGCCAGACGGGATACGAGACACTCCGGCAATGGCACCACCTTACCGCCACGGGAAGGATCGACAAGCAGCAGCGTCAGCATCGCGGTCGCCGCCAGGCGCCGGTCGGCGCGATGCGTCACTCGATGGAAGACCCGCAGCCCCTTTCCTTCCGGTACCGGAATAGCCGTTTCGATCTCCAGCATATCCGGCCAACGGGTCTCGGAGTGATACTGCACGGCAAGCTCGGCCACCAGCGCGGGATATCCCCCGATATTCCGTTCATCGACGCCCAGCGTGACGAGGGCTGCCGCTCGCGCTTCCTGCAGCAGCGATATCAGCGTGTCATGACCAAGGTGCCGTGCATGGTTCATGTCGCCGATGCGAACGCTCAGGGTATGCGAATGTCGCCAGACGCCTCGAGGAAACTCCACTGTGATCCGATCCATTCACGCTCCCTGATAGTGTTGTCGATCGTTTTGCCTTGCCGTCATCAATCGGCTTGACGTTCACGGGCAACCGCCCGGAATGCAATGTCGCGACGGTACTGAACATCGGCCCACTGAATCGATGCAACGCCTTCATACGCCATGTCTCGTGCCTGGGAGGCTCCGTCACCCAGCGCCGTGACACAGAGTACGCGACCGCCCGCGGTGACGACCTCGCCCCGTCCATTGTCGGCCGTTCCGGCGTGAAAGACCTTACAGCCCGTCGCTTCGGCGGCCTCGAGCCCGTCGATGACCTCGCCCTTCCGATAGCTTCCCGGATAGCCGCCCGCCGCCAGCACGACGCCCACGGCAACCCGCGGGTCCCAGTCGCAGGTCTGGCCGGCCAGCCTCCCCCGGGCCCCCGCCAGACACAGTTCGGCCAGGTCGGACTGGAGACGCAGCATGATCGGCTGGGTTTCCGGGTCGCCGAAGCGACAATTGTACTCGATGACCTTGGGGTTGCCGTCGGTATCGATCATCAGGCCCGCGTAGAGGAAGCCGGTATAGGGGTGCCCCTCTGCCGCCATGCCGGATACCGTGGGCATGATGACCTGTTCCATGACCCGCTCGTATACCGTGTCGGTCACGACCGGTGCTGGCGAGTACGCCCCCATGCCGCCGGTATTGGGTCCTTCGTCACCGTCCAGCGCCCGCTTGTGATCCTGACTGGTCGCCATGGGCAGCACGGTCTTGCCATCCACCATGACGATGAAGCTGGCCTCCTCGCCCTCGAGGAACTCCTCGATCACCACTCTCGCTCCCGCGTCGCCAAAGGCGTTGGCTTCCAGCATGTCGCGCACGGCCGCCTCGGCCTCGGCCAGGGTCATGGCGACGATGACGCCCTTGCCCGCCGCCAGGCCGTCGGCCTTGATCACGATCGGCGCGCCTTGCTCGGCCAGGTAGGCGAGTGCCGGCTCGACGTCGGTGAAGGTACGATAGGCCGCCGTGGGGATGGCGTGGCGAGCCAGGAAGTCCTTGGTGAAGGATTTCGACCCCTCGAGTCGAGCGGCGCCCTGAGTCGGTCCGAAGATGACAAGACCCGCCTCACGGAAGCGATCGACCACACCCGCCACCAGCGGCGCCTCGGGACCGACGATCGTCAGTTCGATACCTTCTTTCCGCGCGAATGCCAACAGGCCAGTCAGGTCGTCCACATCGATGGCGACGTTGGTCAACCCCGGCTCCCGGGCCGTCCCGGCGTTACCGGGCGCCACGAAGACCCCCTCGACGCGAGGAGATTGGGCGACCTTCCAGGCCAGGGCATGCTCGCGGCCACCGCCGCCGATGATCAGAACCTTCATCCGTTACACTACCTATCTCTGACTAGGTGAAGCCGGGCTTTGACGAAGCCTGGCTTGGCAAAACGCCCGGCTTCGTGAAAACGGGCGTGGAAAACGTCGCGGCATTATGTCAGAAAGCCGACGCCGACGCCGCCCCGCTCAGGACTTCCCGGGCTCGTCGTCCGTCTTCTCATCATCCTTTCCATCGTCTTTCTCATCGGCATTGGCCTGGCCCTGGCCAATGGTCTTCTGCCAGAAACGCATGTTTTCCTCGGCCATCTCGCGCATCAGGTCCATGGGCGAGTGGCGCATGGCCTGTTTCCACTGGTCCTGCATGCGTTTCTGCTGCTCGAGCATCAGCTGCGTGCCCTGCTCCAGGTAGCGTGCCAGGGGGAGGGGCTGTGCCATATCGTAGACACGAATGAACTGCGCCAGCAGGTCATTCGAGAAAACCTCGGACTCCCCGTCAGCCTGCTCCTGCTCGATGATGATCGACAACAGGATGGTGCGGGTGAGATCTTCCCCGGACTTCGCATCCTCGACCCGGAAGGGCTCCTCGTCGAGAATCAGACGACGCAGGTCCTCGAGCGTCACGTAGCGACTCTGTTGCGTATCATAGAGCCTACGGTTGGCATACTTGCGAATCACGCGCACGGTGGCACTCCTCGTCATGAAAGGCAGACTTGCCCTGTGATGCTATTGTGCACCGCGCCACGGCCCTTGCAAATCGAACCGGCATAACGAGACCCGATGAACTTGATACTGCTTGCTCCCGAAGAGATCGAACACAGCCGACTGGCACGTATCCACGACCCCCGTCGCCTGCGCCACCTCAAGGAGATACACAGGGCAAGAGTCGGCGACCGGTTCACGCTGGGCGTCGAAGGGGGCGGTATCGGCCATGGCGAGCTGATGTCACTGAGCGACCGGGAAGCCTGCTTTTCCCTGGGAGCCCTGGACGCTCCGCCACCGCCGCCGTTGCCGGTGCACCTCATACTCGCGCTGCCGCGTCCGCGCATGTTGGCCAGAAGCCTGGAGCACCTCACGGCGCTCGGCGTGAAACAGGTCACGCTGCTGCACACGCAGCGGGTGGAAAAGAGTTACTGGCAGTCGCCCGAGCTCGCGCCGGAGAAGATTCTTGCCCATCTCGTGCTGGGCCTGGAGCAGGCCCGGGACACCGTGATGCCCACGGTAACGCTGGCCAAGGGTTTCCGCCCCTTCGTCGAGGAGCAGTTGCCGGCGCTGATCGAGGGGCGGCGCGGCCTGCTCGCGCATCCCGGCATGGCACGAGCATGTCCTCGCGGCATCAACGAACCCACCCTCCTGCTGGTGGGCCCGGAGGGTGGATTCATACCATTCGAGGTCGAGCGACTACTCGAGGCGGGCTGTGAAGGCATTCACCTGGGACCGCGTATTCTGCGCGTCGAAACGGCGGTCACGGCCCTGCTCGCCCGGCTCTTCTAGGTGTGGGAGGAAGTGCATCACTCATCCTCTTCCTCCTCCTCGTAGCGCATCACAGCGGCGTCCTCGCCGCACTCCGGCGAGTTGAGGAAGGTACGGGTCACGTCGAGAAGGCCCAGATGCCCGATGGAGCGGCGTCCCAGCAGAAGCGGATAGTGCATCTCGCCACGGTCACGAAGGCTGAATTGCTCCTCGTAGATGGTGTCGCCCATACAGACTTTCATGAGCACCACGGGACGCTCGTCCCGTCCGCCGGCTCCACGCACCCGGATGTCCCGATAGACCGGCATTTCCAGGACCTCGGAGAAGGTCTCACCGTTCGACTCGTCCTCGAGTTCCAGGCGAAAGCGCACCCACTCCTCATCCTCCTTCTCGAAGGTTTCGATGTCGCGAGCGTCGAGAGAGGACGTGAGGGCGCCACTGTCGAGCTTGGCCTTCACCTCGACTCCCCAAGGCTCCAGCGTCCCTTTCTCCACCCATCCGAACACCGTCTTGTCGTCGGCAGCAGCGCCCTGGGACGCGCCGGCTGCCAGCAGCAACAAGGTGGCGCCTGCCAGGCCCAGCCGTCCGCTCGCCCAGCGCTTGAATGGGTAACGCAGGATGCTTCCTTTCATGAATGGACTCCCTATTGATGGATCGCCTAGATGGACCTCGCCGCGCCTGACAGGTTCCACGGCTCTCGCTGACCGAAGCCCAGCAGGCCGGCGGCGTGAGGAAGTCATGTTCTCACATCGGCTACACTGAACGGGTCACCGAGGAAAAGGAGGACATCCTATGACACAGCGCCGCTTGACAAGGACGACCCTGGCCGCTTCCGTCGGCATGCTGGTCGCCGGGCTCACCATCGGGGCCCAGGCCCAGTTCGATCCCCAAGGCCTCTATTCGGCCAGGACCATCCTCGACGCCGAGGTTCACTTCGAGGCCGCCCCGGACAGTCAGCCCAGCGCTGTCGTTGACATACTGCTCGGTGATGACATGCAGGTCCACGCGCTGGTGGTGCAATCGGACACCACGATAGGACAGAATGGCGATCACCTGGTCATCACCAATGCCCACTACCGGCTGGTCACCCATGAAGAGGATGGCGATACCGCCCATGACGTGATCGTCGACGCTGATGAAGAGGCGCTTGACGCCATGCCGCGCTATGACCAGCAGTGGTGGGACATGGCCCGGCAACGCGCACGTGATGCCTGGCACACGGCCGGCGAGGGTGCCGAAAGCGCCTGGCACCAGACCCGGGAAGGTGCCGACCGCATCGGCGAGGGGGCCGAGAGCGCCTGGGAGCGCACCCAGCAGGGCGCCGAGCGTGCCGGAAGAGCGATCAGCGAGACCCTGGACGACTGGAGCCGTCGCGACTGAATCAGTGCCCGTGACGTCCAGCCAGATGATTGACGACGCCTCACCCTTCCGGGTGAGGCGTCGCCGCTTGGTCAACGTTGCAGCCGCTCCAGCAACCGCACGGTGGCAAAACCATCGGGTGTGGCGCCGATCGAACGCTGGTATTGGCGCAACCCGCTGCGGGTGTTGGGTCCCATGACCCCGTCGGGCGTCCCCACGTCGAAGCCACGGTCATTGAGCGCTCGCTGCATCTCACGCACCTGGTTGCGAGACAACGGCTCTTCGTCGCGGGGCCAGTTGGCCTGAATGCCACCGCGTCCGGCAATCTCGTTGGCCAGCGTACCTACCGCCAGCGCGTAGCTGGTGGCGTTGTTGTAGCGCAGGATAGCCCGATAGTTGGGGCCTACGAGGAAAGCCGGGCCACGCGCTCCGGCCGGAGCCAGCACGGAGGATTGGGAGAAATCGGGCAGTGCATCCCCGCTGACGCTGCGCACGCCCTGCTCGGCCCAGTCTCGACTGGTGCGACGCGTCGCCAGCTCCGTCTGGGCGTAATCGAAATCATCCGGCAACCGGACTTCGATCCCCCATGGTTCGCCGGCCTGCCAGCCGGCTCTCGCCAGGTAGTTGGCCGTGGAAGCCATGACATCGGGAATACTGCCCCAGATATCGCGGCGGCCGTCTCCATCGCCATCCACGGCGTAAGCCTCGAAACTCGAGGGTATGAATTGCGTATGTCCCATGGCGCCAGCCCAGGAGCCGACCATGCGCTCCGGCGGGATATCGCCCGTGTCGATGATCCGCAAGGCTGCCAGCAGCTCGCCCCGGGCAAAGTCACGCCGGCGACCGTCAAAGGCCAGCGTCGCCAACGCATCGAGGGTGGAGAAGTCCCCGAAGTTACCGCCGTAGTTGCTCTCGATCCCCCAGATGGACACGATGATTTCCGCTGGGACGCCGTAGCGCTGCTCCATCTGGTGCGCGGTATCGCGATGCTCGGCCAGCTTGGAGCGCCCCTGGTTGATCCGGGTGTTCGACACGGCGCTGTCCAGGTACTGCCAGATGGGGCGCACGAACTCCGGCTGCGAGCGATCCAGTTCGATCACCCTCGGTCGGTAGCGCACATTGTCCAGCGCACGTGCCAGGGTCGTGTCACGGATCCCCTCCTGCCGGGCTTCGCGTCGAAAGCCCTCCAGCCAGTCACCGAAGTCGGCCGGTGAAGCGGCTTCACTGTCGGCAGGAGATTCGGGGGCTGACGATCGGGCGGCGCTGGTCTGCCGTTCCGACCCGGCACTGGCTTCCGGGTCAGCGGCGAAAGCCTCCTGAACCGGGCTGCTCTGGCAGCCCGCCAGCATTGCTATCAAGAGAGTGGCGGGAAAAACATGGCGTATCATGATATCGGCATTCCTTGGCATCGAATGCCACCGATGATGGCTCAGAAGCGGGCGCCAGGCCAGCCTGCCCAGCCCCGGAATCGTCGATTTCTGTAAACGACGCCCTGTCCACCTTCGCCCTATCAGGGCGTATCGTTCTCCCTGGGCTGATGAACGGCATTGGCCTCGGTCTCAAGACCGCTCTTCAGCTCATGGGTCAACGGGTCGTAGTTGGGGCGAAGCTCATCCTTCACGGTACCGGACCACAGCTTGGAACCCACGAAGTAACCGGCCCGACCGATCACGTGGGCCGCCACCGGGGCGGTCATGATAATGAACACGATGATCGCGAAGGCGCGTGCCACCACCCCGACCTCACCGAAGTGCAACGCTACCGCCAGCATGATCAGGATCACCCCCAGGGCCGCGGCCTTGGTGGTGGCGTGCATTCGGGTCAGCAGGTCCGGCAGGCGTATGATGCCGATCGCCGCCAGCAACGTGAAGATCGCACCGGAGAGCATGAGCGTACCCTTGATGAAGTCAATCATCGCGCGGCCCCCCACGCTCCAGAAAGCGGGCGAAGCCAATCGCCGCCAGAAAGCCCATCAGGGCGATGACGATGGCAGCGTCGAGGAAACTCGACACCCCGGTAGCGATGGCATAAAGCCCCACCATGCCCACCACGATGCTGGCGAAGAGCTCCAGCGCCACCACCCGGTCGGGCAGGCTCGGACCTCGCACCACGCGCACGAAGGCCAGGATGAGGGCAAGACCCATCAGCACCTGGCTGATCAGGATCACGGTCTGCATGGCGACACCTCGCGGCCAGGCTCAGCGAAACAGTTCCAGGGCACGGTATTCCATTTCCTTGAGGTTGCGGCGCAGTTCCTCCTCGTCGTCGAGGAACATGGCGTGAATGTAGAGCACCTTGCGATCATCGGAGACGTCCAGGCTCAGGGTGCCCGGTGTCAGCGAAATCAGGTTGGCCACCATGGTGATCTCGAGTTCCGTACGGGCTTCCAGTGGCATGGCGATCACCCCGGGCTGCATGTACCAGGGCGGCGTCAGGATATCGAAGCCCACCTTGAAGTTGGCCAGCAGCAGTTCCTTGATGAAGAAGCCGATGAAGCGGACTATCCTCGGCACCCGGGCCGGATAGCCTTTGAGCGCCTCCACCTGCGGCTCGATGAGCACCAGGGTGAGGTAGCCGAACACCAGCCCCATCACGAGGTTGAGTCCCGTGAAATCGCCACTGAGGATGACCCAGGCCAGGGCCAGCAGCAGGTTCCAGATTGCACCTGTCATGGCGTCTCCTCCCGGTTCAGCGCCTCGACCAGAGCATCATCCACGCCGCCATCGCTTCCCAGCACCGCCTCGATATAGCCTTGTGGATTCATGAGCTGATCGCCGACCTGGTTCATGATGACCATCAACGGCTCGGCGAAGATCCCGATCAACAAGGCAAAGAGCGCCAGTACTCCTACGGGCAGATACATCAGCCAAAGACTAGGTGGCACCATGCGGCTGTCGTCCCCCACCACGGTTTCCTCCACCGGCACCAGGTTGTCCTTCGGCAGGCTCTTCCAGAATACCTCATTCCATATCTTGACCATCGAATAGAGGGTCATCAGCCCCACCGCCAGGGCCACTCCGGTCACGACATAGGCTCCGGCCTCGATACCGGCCCGCACGATCACGAACTTGGCGAAGAAGCCGGACAGCGGGGGTATGCCGGCCAGGGAAAAGGCCGACAGGAAGAAGGCTACCGAGAGCCAGGGGCGTTCACGGTAGAGCCCGCCCATCTTCTTGAGTTCGTAAGTGCCCTGAATGCGCCGGGTGATGCCGCTGATCAGGAACAGGTTGGTCTTGACCACGATGTTGTGCATGACCGCGAAGATACCCCCGGCAATGGCCAGGGGGGTGAACAGGGCCAACCCCAGGATCATGTAACCGATCTGGCTGACGATATGGAATGACAGGATACGGCGGAATTCGAACTGCGCCGCCGCCCCCAATACCCCGGTGACCATGGTGAGGGCCGCACCCCATATCAGCAGGTCCTGGGTGTAGCCCAGGGTCTGGTCGAAGATCAGGGTGAAGACCCGGAATAGCGAATAGACCCCCACCTTGGTGAGCAGGCCGGCAAATAGCGCCGATACCGCCACAGGCGGCGTGTGATAGGAAGCCGGCAGCCAGAAGAACAGGGGAAAGGCCGCCGCCTTGATGCCGAAGGCGATCATGAACATCACCGCCAGAACCTCGACCATGCCCCGATGCTCGGCCACCGCCAGACGCTGGGCGATATCGGCCATGTTGAGGGTGCCGACCATGCCGTAAAGCAGCCCGATGGCGGTGAGGAAAATCACGGAGGCCAGCAGGTTAAGGGTCACGTACTTGATGGCGCCTTCCATCTGCGCCTTCTCGCCACCGAGGATCAGCAGTGCGAAGGAGGCCACCAGCATCACCTCGAACCAGACGTAGAGGTTGAAGATGTCCCCGGTGAGGAAAGCACCGGACACGCCAGCCAGCAGCATGTGCATCAACGGATAATATCCGAAGCGCTCATGACCGGGCCCGGTGGAAGCCAGCGAATAGACGGCCAGGGACAGGCCAATGATGCCGGTCAGCAGGATCATCACCGCACTGAGCATGTCGGCGATCAGGGTAATGCCGAAGGGGGCTTGCCAGCCGCCCATCTGGATCACCACATAGTCGTCACGGCCGACCGATACCAGCAGCCAGAGCGCAACGCCGAGCAGGGCGGCATTGCCGGCCACGGCGATGAAGCGTTGCATGGGGCGCGAGCGCCAGAACAGCAGGGAGACCGCGCCCGACAGCAACGGCAGAAGAACGGGAAGAGCAACTTCGGGCCTCACGTATCGGTATCCTTCATCTTGTCCAGGTCATCGGCCTTGACGATCTCGTAGGCACGGCGAATCAATACCACGGCAAAGGCAAGCACGCCGAAGGCAATCACGATGGCGGTCAATACCAGCGCCTGAGGCAGCGGGTCGGCCACCGGGCCAAGCGGTGCAGCCAGGCCGGCGGGGATCAGCGGCGGTGCCCCGCGGGTCATTCCGGCCGATGTGAAGATCAGCAGGTTCGCCGCGTTGGAGAGCAGTATCAGGCCAATCACCAGCTTGACGATTGAACGGCGGAGCATCAGGAAGATCGCTGCGGCATACAGGATGCCGATGGCCACGGCCATTATCGGTTCCATGGGAAACCTCCCTGGCAAGTTGGCGAGATAGCAGTCGCAGTGCCCGGCTGGCGTTCAGGGTTCATCCTTGTCCACCTCCATCAGCGTCATGACCATGGCCAGCACCGACCCCAGCACGGTCAGGTACACGCCGATATCGAAAATCAGCGGCGTCGATGCCTTGAACTCGATGCCGGGGATGGTCCACCACTGGGCGGTCAGGAAGGGCTGGCCCATGAACCAAGCGGGAAATACCGAGATCATGCCCAACAGCAACCCAAGGCCAACCAGGTCTCGCGGGTCGACCATGCGCAGCACCTCCCGGGTGGCCGTGACCCCAAAGGCGAAAAGGTAGAGGGTAAAGGCCCCCGCGGCCACCAGTCCGGCGATGAAGCCACCGCCGGGCTCATCATGCCCACGCAGCAGCAGGAACAGGGAGAACAACAGCTGCAACGGCATCAGGACACGTGCCGCGGTGTGCAGTATGAGCGTTCCGGACTTAACCATCGGCCGACTCCTTCTCCTGTGATGCCGGCTTGCCCGGTTTCTCCGCGGCTCGCAGCTTGAGCATGGCGATGACCCCGATCGCAGCCAAGGCCAGCACGAATATCTCACCCAGGGTATCCAGCGCCCGATAGTCGACCAGAATCACATTGACGATATTGCGCCCATGAGCCAGCGGCACGCTGTTCTCGACCATGTAGCCGGAAATGGGAACGAACTGGTCGATTCCCCAGGCAGTGAGTATGAGCAGGGTGATCAGCACCCCGACGCTACCCGCCACCATGACATCCCTCACCCGCTCCAGCGGAGTCGACAGGCTGGCAAAGCGTGGCAGGCGGAAGAGCACCAGTACCAGCAGGATGACCGTCAGAGTCTCTACCAGCAACTGAGTGATACCCAGGTCCGGCGCACTGAACAGGATGAAAGTCAGAGCGATGGAGAACCCCATGATGCCTACCGAGACCACCGCGCCCAACCGCGACCGGGAAATGGCCGCGAACAAGGCACCCATCACCATCAGGCCTACCACCACCACTTCATGGAAACGTACATCGAGCCGAAAGACGATTTCCGGGGCATGGCGCAGCAGCAGCGAGTTACCGACCAGCGCAATCAGCGTCAGTATCGTCACCATGATGTAGTTTCGCATGTACCCATTCTGCAGGATCCGGGTCTGCCAGCCGGAGACCACCGCCACCCAGTCCATCAAGGCCTCGTAGCCCGCCTCGGGGCCTCGCGCCATCAGTGGGTCCAGCCTTGCCAGCCGGGCCCGCACCTGATCCCAGCGGCGGAAGACCATATAACCCAGGGCCAGGCTGACCAGCGACATGACAAGCGGCAGGTTGATGCCGTGCCACAGCGCCAGCGTCACCGTGACCTGCTCACCGATCACCGCCGAGGCAGCAGCGGTGAGTAGCCCCATGCCCGCCAGCACCGGTAGCAGCCCCAGTAGCAGCGACAGCAGAGCCAGCACGGCCGGCCCAACCAGCATCGATACGGGCGCCTCGTGCGCGACCCGAGGGGTTGGGCGGCGTTCGCCGAAGAAGGGGCGCAAGGCCACGATGGCTGCTACGGCGATGGTCAGAAAGGCTGCGGCAAAGGCCAGCAACACGACCAGCCAGCGATAGGCTTCCGCCCCCAGGATCGTCTCGAACATCAACTCCTTGGCGATGAAGCCGAACAAGGGCGGGGCACCGGCCAGCGACAGGGCCGCAACCAGTGCCACCAAGGCGGTAACCGGCATCAACGGACGCAACCCGCCCATGGCCGTCACGTCCTTGGTACCGGTTTCGTGATCGAGAATGCCTGCCACCATGAATAGCGCTCCCTTGTAGAGAGAGTGCGCCAGCAGGAAGGTCACGAAGGCGATCAAGGCGCCTTCGGTACCAATACCCAGCAGCATGGTCAGGGTGCCCAGCGCCATGACCGTGGAGTAGGCCAACAATTTCTTGATATTGGTATGGCGAATGGCCAGGAAAGCACCGGTGAACATGGTCAGCGCACCCACCACCGAGAGGATGCCCACCCACATCTCGGTTCCCCCCAGGCTCGGTTGCAAACGGGCCAGCAGGTAAATGCCCGCCTTGACCATGGTCGCGGAGTGGAGATACGCCGACACCGGGGTCGGCGCGGCCATGGCGTTGGGCAACCAGAAATGGAACGGGAACTGGGCCGATTTGGTGAAAGCGCCCAACAGGATACAGATCAGCAGGGGCGTATAGAGGTCGTGCTCGCGCAATGCGTCACCCATGCCATTGAGCTCGACAAGCGACCAGCTGCCACCGGCGATGCCCAGCATTACCAGCCCCGCCATCAGCGCCAGGCCACCAGCGAAGGTGACGAACAGCCCCTGCCTGGCCGACTTGCGGGCCTCCAGGTCGGCGTGACTGAAGCCTATCAGCAGGTAGGAGGTGATGCTGGTCAGTTCCCAGAAGACGAACAGCGTGACCAGCCCGTCCGCAAGGACCAGGCCGAGCATCGACACCATGAAGGCAAGGATCACCACATGGAAGCGCACCAGGTCGGGGTGACCCTTGAGGTAGCCGCCGGCATAGATCAGCACGAAGGTGCCGATGACAGTGATCAGCAAGGCGAACAGCAGAGACAATCCATCCACCACGAAGGTCAGGCTCATGCCCAGTGAAGGGACCCACTCAAGGGCGAACCCCAGCACCTCGCCATCCATTATTGCCGGCACCTGCCCCAGGAACCACAGGGCCAGGACAGCAGGAAAGGCCGCCAGCACGAAGCTAGTGCTCCCGCCGAACCAACGATGCAGCAGAGGCGCAAAGGCGGCCAGCACAAAACCCGATAGCACGGCAAATTGCATCATGCAGTTCCCTTCTGTTCAGTTCTTCGTCCGGGCCTGGCGGCATGACCACCACCTGGCCAGGTTCGTCAGGCAGCCGGCGGGTCCGTCTTGTCAACCCCCTTCAGGGCGACTGCACTTGGATAGCGTACCAGATCAAGAAACCATCATCTTGTCGAAAGAATACGCCCAATGGATGAGCGCCAACGGCCGCTTCAGGCTGTTTATTGCACTGCAAAAGCTATAAACTCTGCGCCGCGGCTGGCTACGGCAAGCGTTGATTTCAAAGCGAAATGGACGGCTAGTATAGCGATTTACCTCCGCTTTTTCATTCGTGCCCAAGGTCGGCCCTGACGATCCTCGATCGCTACAAATAAGCTCGTGTGGTATTCGGGGGCACGCTACGCCACGACGGAACCTCCTGCTGTGGTGCGATGCCACCGACCCACCGCCAGAATGGACGGACCACCATGTCGCTGCTGTGGATTCCCCTCCTTACCATCGTCGGTATCGTCGTGCCGGTGATGACCTCCCGCTATGGCCGCAAGACCTGCGTCACCGCCACACTGATAGCCCCATTGCTCGCCCTGGGCCTGGTGCTGCTGCATGCACCGACGGTGATCGCCGGCAACGTGGTCAGTCTACAGATACCCTGGCTCCCCCTGCTAGGCCTTGACCTGGCACTGCGGATTGACGGCCTGACGCTGCTTTTCTCGCTGCTCATCCTGGGTATCGGTAGCCTGATCCTGCTCTACGCGGGCTACTATCTATCGGCCGAGGAAGACGACGGCCGCTTCCTGTCCTACATGGTGCTGTTCATGACAGCCATGCTGGGCATCGCCATGGCCGACAATCTGCTCCTGCTGTGGTTCTTCTGGGAGCTGACCAGTATCTCGTCGTTCCTGCTGATCGGCTTCTGGGGCCATCGCAGCGATGCCCGACGCGGCGCGCGCATGGCGCTCACCGTTACCGGCGCCGGAGGTCTGGCGCTGCTGGCCGGCATCTTGCTTATCGGCCAGTCGGTCGGCAGCTTTGCCCTTGGGGAGGTGCTGGCGGCCGGCGACGTGATACGCGCCTCGTCTCACTACCCGCTGATCCTGACACTGGTACTGTTTGGCGCCTTCACCAAATCGGCCCAGTTCCCGTTCCATTTCTGGCTGCCCCACGCCATGGCGGCTCCAACGCCGGTGTCGGCCTTCCTGCATTCGGCCACCATGGTCAAGGCCGGGGTCTTCCTGATGGCCCGCCTCAACCCGGCGCTTGGCGATACCGCCCTGTGGGCTGTCGTCCTGTCACTTGTCGGCCTGATCACCATGCTCTATGCCGCGTGGTTCGCCCTTCTGGAACGCGACCTGAAAGGAATATTGGCCTTTTCCACGGTCAGCCACCTGGGCCTGATCACGCTACTGCTCGGTCTGGGTAGCCCGCTGGCCATCGTCGCCGCCGTGTTCCATATCCTCAACCATGCCACGTTCAAGGCGGCGCTGTTCATGATGGTGGGCATCATCGATCATGAAACCGGCACCCGTGACATCGATCGTCTGGGAGCACTGTGGGCAATGATGCCGCTCACCGGTACCATGACGATCCTGGCTGGCGCCGCCATGGCCGGGTTCCCGCCATTCAACGGCTTCCTGTCCAAGGAGATGCTGTTCGAACAGAGCCTGGTCAACAATGTGCTCGGCGCCCTCAGCGCCCTGATTCCCATGCTGGTGATGGTAGGCGCCATCCTCTCGGTGGCCTATTCGCTACGGCTCATTTACAGCCTGTTCTTTGCCGAACCCAAGCTGACACGCGAGCAGAAGGCCCAGCCCCCCTTGAAGGCCCACGACCCAGCCCGCGGTATGCTGGCTCCCGGCCTGTTCCTGGCCGCCATGAGCCTGCTGATCGGCCTGTTCCCGATGACCCTCGCCGCGCCGCTGGTCAATGCCGCCAGCCTGGCCGTGCAGGGCGATACCACCCCGCTCTTCAGCCTGGCGCTATGGCACGGCATCAACCTGCCGCTGCTGATGAGCCTGGCTGCAGTGGCCGGCGGTGTGGCGGTACTCTACCACCACCGGCGCTTCGCCCGCATCGCCGCCCTGTTCCCCGCCCGCGATGCCGGCCTGCTCTTCGAAGCCGCCACCCTGCGCCTGATCAAGGCCACCCTGTGGCTCACGCTACGACTGGAGAACGGTTCCCTGCAGCGCTATCAGGCCCTGCTGATCCTATGCGCCCTGCTCATGGCCGGCATCGGCCTGTCCCAGCTCGATGCCCTGACCGGCGAACTGGGGGTCCAGCCCATCGATGGCATGGTGGTGCTCGGCGCGGTGCTGATCATCTTCGGCGCCATCGGCAGTGCACTGAGCCACCGCTGGCGGCTCGTCTCGCTGCTGATGCTCTCGGTGGTGGGACTATCGGTATCGCTGACCTTCGTGCGCTTCTCGGCCCCGGATCTGGCCCTCACTCAGTTGTCGGTGGAAGTGGTGTCGATGATTCTCATGATCCTGGCCCTGTTCTTCCTGCCCCAGAGACCGCCACTGCTGGTATCGGGACGGCGCATCCTGCGCGACCTGCTCCTCGCCGTTTCCCTGGGACTCGTGGTGGCGATGCTCAACTACGCCCTGCTGACCCGCGAGACGTTGACCATCGCCGATTTCTTCCTGCGCGAGTCCGTGCCCGGCGGCGGCGGCACCAACGTGGTCAACGTGATCCTGGTGGACTTCCGCGGCTACGACACCCTTGGCGAGATCACTGTGCTGACCCTGGCCGGCCTGGCCACCTTCAAGCTGCTCAACCGCATGAAGCTGTTCATGCCGGCGGGCAACCTGGAAGGCATCCGCTGGTCGCGCCATCGCTATCCTCTGATCCTTGCCGTGATAGCGCAGGTTCTGCTGCCGCTGGCCCTGCTGGTGTCGGTCTACATCTTCCTGCGCGGCCACAATCAGCCGGGAGGCGGCTTCATCGCCGGCCTGATCACCGCAGTGGCCCTGGTCCTGCAGTACATGGCCCGCGGCCACGAGTGGACCCGTGAGCGGTTGCCTGTCTCCTACTCGGCGGTGGCCGTTTCCGGGCTGGCCGTCGCCGTGGCCACCGGCCTGGCCAGTTGGCTGTTCGGCTATCCCTTCCTGACATCGGCTTTCGGCCATTTCGATGTTCCGTTGCTTGGCGAGATCGAGCTGGCCTCGGCAATGCTCTTCGATCTGGGAGTCTATCTTGCCGTGGTCGGCGCCACCCTGATGATCCTGATCAACCTGGGCCGGGTCACCACGATCCACCGCCCACGCATGGAGGAACGCTGATGGAAGCCCTCTTCTCACTCGTCGTCGGCGTGCTGATCGCCAGCGGCACCTACCTGCTGCTGCGGGGCCGCACCTTTCCCGTCATCATCGGCCTGGTGCTGCTCGGCTATGCCGTCAACCTCTTCCTGTTCTCCACTGGCGGCCTCAACACCCATGCCGCCGCGGTGATCGGCGAGTCGACCGTCCCGACCGACCCGTTGCCCCAGGCCTTCGTGCTCACCGCCATCGTGATCGGCTTTGCCATGACGGCCTTCGTGGTCATCCTGGCGATCCGTGCGCGCAGTGAAATGGGCTCCGACCACGTGGATGGGCAGCAGGGCGAAGCAGGGGATGCCAAATGAGCCAACATCTGGTCATCCTGCCTATCCTGATGCCGATGATCGGTGCCTTGATCCTGCTGCTCTCCGGCAAAGCCCCGGACGGCTTTCACCGCCGCCTCAGCGTGGCGCTCACCGGCGCACTGCTACTCATCAGCCTGGTACTGCTGGGGCGCGCTGCCAGCGGCGAGCTGCTCCTGTACGCATTGGGGAACTGGCAGGCCCCCTTCGGTATCGTGCTGATGCTCGACCGTCTCTCGGCACTGATGCTGGTCCTGACCGCAACGCTGGCACTGGGCTGCGTGCTCTTCGCCTGTGCCGGCGAGGATATCCGAGGCAGCCACTTCCACGGCCTCTTCCAGCTCCAGCTGATGGGCCTCAACGGCGCCTTCCTCACCAGCGACCTGTTCAATCTCTTCATCTTCTTCGAGATCACGCTGCTCGCTTCCTATGCCCTGCTGATGCATGGCGGTGGCAAGGAACAGGTCGCGGCCGGCCTGCACTACGTGGTCATCAACGTGGCCGGGTCGGCGCTATTCGTCATATCCCTGGGTGTGCTCTACGGAGCCACCGGCACCCTCAACATGGCCGACATGGCCAACCGCGTCGCCGAGATGGGCAGCGATCAGGCCGCCCTTGTCACCGCCGGCGCGCTCATGCTGATCGTGGTGTTCAGCCTCAAGGCGGCGCTGCTGCCGCTCTACTTCTGGCTGCCGCGCACCTATGCGGCGGCCCCGGCGCCGGTGGCCGCGCTGTTCGCCATCATGACCAAGCTGGGGCTCTATGCCATCCTGCGCGTGCAGTCGATGATCTTCGTCGAGACTCCGGCCGCCGCGCACATCACCACCTGGCTGTGGTGGTCCGGGCTGGCCACCATCGCCCTGGCCGGAGTGGGTGTGCTGGCGGCGCGCGACCTGCGCCCATTGATCGCCTATCTGGTACTGGTCTCGGTAGGCACGCTGCTGGCAGGCGTGGCGATGGGTACGACAGAGGCCACTACCGCCCTGCTCTACTACCTGCCCCATACCACCTTGATCTGCGGTGCCCTGTTCCTGATAGCCGAGCTCATCGGACAGCAGCGTGGCAAGGCCGGCACGCGCCTGGTTCGTGCCCGACGCCTGCATCAGCGCCACCTGCTCGGCGGCCTTTTCCTGGTGGCCGCGGTGGCCGTGGCAGGCCTGCCCCCACTGGCCGGGTCGATCAGCAAACTGATGCTGATGCAAGCCGTGGAAGGCAGCGCTCGGCTATGGCTGTGGCCGCTGCTGCTGCTGGCCGGACTGTGCGCCTTGATCGCCATGTCCCGCGCGGGTTCGGTTTTCTTCTGGGCCAGCTACAAGGGCGAGGTCGTCGCCGGCAAGGTCGGCCGGACCCAACTTGCCGGCGTGATATGGCTGCTGGCAAGCGTCCCCGTGCTGGTCGCCTTCGGCGGCCCCATCGGCCACTACACCCAGGCCACCGCGGAACAGCTCGCCAGCCCACAGGCGGTCATTCACCAGTTGCTGGAGGGCGGGACCGCCCCGGATCTCGCACAGCTTCCGCGGCTACCGCATGACGAGACACAGGGAGAAGCGCCATGAAGGCCCTGGGACGTTACCTGCCCACCCCCACACTATCGCTGGTGCTGCTGCTGGTGTGGCTATTGATGGTCCGTAGCATCGCTCCCGGTCAGGTCCTGCTGGGGCTCACCCTGGCGGTAGGCATTCCGCTTCTGACCCAGCGATTCTGGGAGCCGCTGCCGCATGTCAGGCATCCGCTCAAGCTGGCCTGGTTCGTGCTGGTCGTGCTCCACGACATCGTCAAGGCCAACATTCACGTGAGCCTGCTGATCCTGCTGCCGAGGCGCGAACCGCATCCCGGCTTCGTCGAGTACCCGCTGGAGGTGAAGGATCGTCTGGCCGTCACCCTGCTGGCCAACACCATCACCCTGACGCCAGGCACCGTGTCGACCAATATTCGCCTCGACGGCTCCTCGCTGTTGATCCACGTACTGGACATGGACGACGAACAGGCCCTGATCCGAGAAATCCGGGATCGCTACGAGCGACCGATCAAGGAGATCTTCGAATGCTAGATACCGCCCTGTGGATCACCTTGACCCTGATCGTGCTGGCCATGGCCATGAACGTCTACCGGCTCGCCATCGGTCCCGACGTCCCCGACCGCCTTCTGGCGCTCGATACCCTGTACGTGAACTCGATCGCCCTGATCGTGCTGCTGGGTCTGTGGCTCAATACCAAGACCTACTTCGAGGCGGCGATCCTGATCGCCATGCTGGGCTTCATCGGGACCATGGCTATCTGCCGCTACCTGCTGCGTGGCGATATCATCGAATAGGGGACACGACATGACCTTCTACGTGATTGCCGAGGGCGTGATTGCCTTCCTGCTGGTGACCGGCGGCATCTTCGCCTTTACCGGCTCGCTGGGCATGCTGCAGTTCAAGGACTTCTTCATGCGCCTGCATGGCCCCACCAAGGGCACCACCCTGGGGATTGGCTGCATACTGATCGCCTCGATGGTCTACTTCTCCATCACCCAGCGCGAGTTGCACGTGCAGGAGCTGCTGATCACCCTGTTCCTGTTCATCACCGCTCCCGTCACCGGCCATATGCTGGCCAAGACCGGCCTGCATATGCACCTGCGCTTCACCACCGGTACTCGCGGCTCGGTTCCCGAATTCCGCGACGAGGACGTTGGCCAAAGCCGCGTGGCGCGACCGGCCCGGGCCAGGCATCCCTGGAAGTCCCGCAAGGCCAAGCGCTCGCGCCGTTCCTGAAGCCCGAGCAGACAAGCTCATAGGCCTCACGCAAGAAGGGCTGCCGTTCGGCAGCCCTTCTTGCATCCACTTCGATTGCCCCTGCCCGGCTCAGCACCAGCCCGACAGTTCGCGGCGAATGATCCCGAGCAGTGCCTGGATGTGATCATCCCGATCGTTGAGACATGGCACATAGGTGAACCGCTCACCTCCGGCGGCCAGGAAACTCCCCTTGATCTCCTCGTTGATCTCCTCGAGGGTTTCCACACAATCGGCAGAAAACGCGGGTGATACCACCGCAATGTGCTTTCTGCCCTGCCGGGCCAGCTCGGCGACGAACTCGACCGTCGCCGGCCCCACCCACTCTTCCGGCCCGAACCTGGACTGGAACGCCGTCACGATCGCATCGTCGCTCCAGCCCAGCCGCTCCTTGAGCAGTCGCGTCGTCTTCTGGCACTGACAGTGATAAGGGTCGCCCTCCATGAGATAGCGTTTCGGCACGCCATGGTAGGAGGCTACCAGCACCTCTGGGCGGGCCTCGGCAGCCTCATAGGCCTCCTCCACCGAAGCGGCCAACGCGTCAAGATAGGCCGGCTCCTCGAAGTAGGCGGGCACGGTGCGAAACGCCGGTTGCCATTTGAGCGTCATCAGGGTGCGAAAGGCCTGATCGTTGGCGGTGGCAGTGGTAGGTGAGGCGTATTGGGGGTAGAGCGGGAAGAACAGGATACGCTCGCAGCCCTGAGCCTGCATCCGGCGCAGTACGCTGTCGGTGGAGGGGTTGCCATAGCGCATGCAGAAATCCACCACGACCTGGTCGCCATACGTGGCATGCAGCCCCTCGGCGATCTTGTGGGCCTGGTCGCGCGTGATGGTCAGTAGCGGGCTTTCATTCCTGTCGGTGTTCCAGATGCTGCGGTAGGCCTCTCCCGAGCTGAAGGGGCGGCGCGAGAGAATGATCAGCTGCAACAGGGGCTGCCACTTCCAGCCCGGATAGTCGACCACACGCTTGTCGGAGAGAAACTCGTTGAGGTAGCGTCGCATGGACCAGTAGTCGGTGGCATCCGGCGTGCCGAGATTCGCCAGCAAAACCCCGATCTTCCGCTTCGCCACAGGCGGATGGTCGACTGCTGCATGGGCCAGCCGCCCCATGCCGGGCTGGTCAGGTTCCACTCCCGTTGAGGTCATGCACGGTGCTCCTTCTGGTCGATGACGAATTCTGGTCGGCGCGACAGACGACAGGAGACAGTTTATCAGGCAAGGGGGCTTGAAGGGGCAAGAAAGCTGTACTGAGGAGATATTTTGTATAGCTTGAGGTGAGCCAATGATCGACAACGAGGCAATGCCACCCCTGGAAAGGGATGACGGGACAGTAGGGAATGGCAGTAGGGGAAATAGAAAGAGAGGGGGCAGAGCCGGTCAGAAGACCAGTGGCATCCGTGAGGACAAGGGATCCCGATAGTGAGCCGCACGGCCGACCATCTCGTCTTGGGGCACATGCTGCACCAGGAAGGCACGATGGATTCCGGCACGCTGCAGCTCCAGATAGACATCTTCCAGAGAGCGAAACACCACTGGCTTGCCGCGCCGTGTCAGCATGTGACGGGCACCTTCCACATCCTCCAGTTCCACCTGGTAACAGTGGCTCCCGGAATGGGTAATGACGCGAATCTCGTAATTGTCGTGATTGCCTGCAAAGGCCTTCAGTTCGTCGAAGTCCATGGCTCCTCCATGTCATGTGTAGTGGACAGCAACTGCGGATATATAGATGCCATCGGGCACAGTATGGCGGTTGCCCGATAGCATTAGCATGACAGTAGCATATTGGAGTTATGACTATCGGGCAGCAGGAGAGTTCCCTGAAATCGCGTGCGGCAGTCGTTCTTGTGGCAGATGCACGACAAGGCAGACCATGCTTCGGCAGCCTGCCTCGTGCCGTCTACTGGTAATCGGCGGGATCGATGGCCTTGGCCAGCGAGCGACGGTCAATCCACTTGCCCGCCCTGGTTTCCTTGTAGCGGAATATCACACGGTCCCCCACCGCCACGGCCAGTTCGGCGTCCTCGGTCTGGTAGCTATAGGCCTCGCCGTCCACGGTCAGGTGGAAGCGATAGAGGTCCGGCATGCCTAGCCATTCCTTGAAGGGCCCTTCCCGTTCCAGTGACTGGAGCTCGCCGCGCGCTTCCAGCTTGGGAGCGCGCTGCTGCTTGCCGCGCCTGAATCCGCTTGCCATGCTGCCTCCTGGTGATGATCTGTCGGGGGTCGGCATTATACGGTGCCCACCCCCAGGCTCAAGGCCGGGCAGACGATCAGCCTCCAAATGTCTCGCCATAGCTGTCAGGCGCCAGGTCCTCGAAGCGGGTGTACTTGCCGATGAAGGCCATGTGTACCGTCCCTATGGGACCGTTACGCTGTTTGCCGATGATCAGCTCGGCCAAGCCCTGATTGTCGGGATTGTCGGGATTATAGACTTCATCACGATAGACGAAGGCGATGACATCGGCATCCTGCTCGATGGCACCGGACTCGCGCAGGTCCGACATGACCGGGCGCTTGTTGGGCCGCTGCTCGAGTGAGCGGTTGAGCTGGGAGAGCGCCACCACCGGGCAGCCGAACTCCTTTGCCATGCCTTTCAGCGAGCGCGAGATTTCCGAAATCTCGCCGGTACGGTTCTCGTTGAAGCCCGGTATCTGCATCAGCTGCAGGTAGTCGATCATGACCAGCGCCATATTGCCGTGCTCGCGTACCAGGCGACGAATGCGTGAGCGCATCTCGTTGGGCGAAAGCGCTGCCGTATCATCGATGAAGAGCTGCTTGTCCTTGAGCAGGTTCACCGCCGAGGTCAACCGTGGCCAATCCTCGTCTTCCAGCTGGCCGGTACGCACGCGAGTCTGGTTGATACGCCCCAGCGAGGAGAGCATACGCAACATCAGTGACTCGGCGGGCATCTCCATGGAGAAGACCATGACCGGCTTGTCGCTGGAGATGACCGCGTGTTCCACCAGGTTCATGGCGAAAGTGGTCTTCCCCATCGAGGGTCGACCGGCGATGATCACCAGATCGGATGGCTGCAGGCCCGAGGTCATCTCGTCGAGGTCGCGGAAACCGGTGGAGAGGCCGGTCATCTCGCCCTGCATGTTGAAGAGCTCATCGATGCGGTCCACCGCCTTGGCCAGCAATTCGCTCATGCCGATGGGGCCGCCGGACTTGGGCCGCTCTTCGCTGATCTGAAAAACCAGGCGCTCGGCTTCATCGAGCAGTTCGTCGGCAGGCCGGCCCTGGGGGCTGAAAGCACCATCGGCGATCTGACTGGCCGCCCGGATGAGTTTCCGCAGGGTGGCGCGTTCGCGGACGATGTCCGCGTAAGCGCGAATATTGCTGGCCGAGGGTGTATTGCGGGCCAGCTCCGCCAGATAGGCGAGCCCACCGACGGTATCGAGCTGATCTCGTCCCTCGAGAGCTTCCGACAGGGTAACGACATCCAGCGGCTGGCTGGCTTCGGCCAGACCGGTCATGGCGTTGAAGATCAGGCGGTGCTCGTAACGGTAGAAATCATCCGCGACCAGACGCTCGCCCACAGTGTCCCACGCCTGATTGTCGAGCATCAGGCCGCCCAGCACCGACTGCTCCGCCTCAAGCGAGTGGGGCGGCATTTTCAGGGCAGCGGTTTCCTGATCGAGCTCGAGGGTGTCGTTCATGACATGGCAGCCTTGATGGAAAAGGGCCGTGCCATTCTACCCGATGGCCGAAGCCTGCCCTACCTCTCGATACGACAAAGTCCGCGACCGCTTCCGGTCGCGAATCTCGCCACTCGCCATATAAACAAGGGCGCGGGGAGAGTGTCTCCCCGCGCCCCGGCACATCGTAAGGTGCAAGCCTTGCTGCTTGGCTGCGCTCCCTTACTCGGCCACGACCACTACGCGAACGGTGGCATCGACTTCGGCATGCAGATGCAGGTCGATGTCATACTCACCAGTCTGGCGAATCGGACCATCCGGCATGCGAACTTCGCTCTTGGCGACGTCGAGTCCAGCCTGGGCCAGCGCTTCGGCCAGGTCACGCGGACCAATGGAACCGAACAGCTTGCCTTCATCACCGGCCTTGGAAACCAGCGACAGCTCGATTTCGTTGAGCTGGGCGGCACGGGCTTCGGCTTCAGCCTTGCGCTCCGCGGCATGGGCCTCGAGCTCCGCGCGCTGAGCCTCGAAGGCTTCCACGTTATCCTTGGTTGCCGGCACGGCCAGGCCGTAGGGAACCAGGTAGTTACGGCCGTAGCCAGGCTTGACGGCGACCTTGTCGCCCAGGCCGCCCAGCTTGCCAATATTATCGAGCAGAATGACTTCCATCTCGTGAACCTCTTGTCAGTCGCTACGGGAGGCCAGACGGCCGCGGAAGTCCGCGAACACGTCAATGAAGGCCGCCAGCAGCACGATCAGAATCATGGGCCAAGTGGTGATCAGCAGCAGATAGAAGGCGATCAGCCACAACCCGTTCATACCCTTCGCACCGACGAAGCCGTGCACCAGAGCAATACCAGCCACCAACAATGGCACCCAGGCCAGCATGCCGAGTGACGGGATACCAAGCACCATGCCAATGACACCCAGCACCACCAGCAGCCCAAGCTCACGCACCGTCAGGCGAAAGGCGTGGAACTCCTGCCGGAAGCCACCGGGATTGTAGAGCCCGGCCTGCCAGCTGCGAGCCAGAGCCAGGCAACCCACCGCGGCGACCATCACCATCAGGCCGGTGATACCACCGATCAGCAACGTGGCCAGTTCCTCGGCATCATATCCCTGCCGGGTCAGCTCGGTGAGCATGCGATCGACTTCGGACGACCCCTGGCGCAGCTGCTCCAGCAGCGGTCCGGTACCGCCTGGTGGCACGAAGACGCCCAGTTGAATCATGGCCGCCCCGGCCACAGTGCCTACGATGAGAGCTTCGCTCCAGCGCATGCGCGCTCGCAGCACCACCGCCATCAGCGTGACCAGCAGTACGCTGGCAAGTGGAATGGCATCGCCCTGGACCCACCACCATCCGGCCGGAACGGCGGCAGCCACCAGCACCGGCACCGCTGGAGCCAGGCCGCGACGCAGTGTCGCCAGGGCGACAATGGCGGCGCCGAACCAGAACAGCCAGGGAATGATGGCGGCCAAAGCAGCCCCACCGGCGGCATAGGGCGTGCCTCGCATCAACCAGCGAGCGATCGGCAACATCGGCTTGCGGCTTACTGGTGGCTGTCGGTGTAGGGCAGCAGAGCCAGATAGCGCGAGCGCTTGATGGCGGTAGCCAGCTGGCGCTGGTAACGGGCCTTGGTACCAGTGATACGGCTCGGTACGATCTTGCCCGTTTCAGTGATATAGGCCTTGAGCGTGTCCAGATCCTTGTAATCGATCTGCTTCACACCCTCGGCGGTGAAACGGCAAAACTTGCGGCGGCGGAAAAAACGTGCCATGTAAAGACTCCTTCAGGCGTGCGGATCAGGTGGCGTCGGCAGTTTCGGTTTCTTCGGTGCTGCGCGGCTTTTCGTCGCGACGAACACGCTTGTCGTCCGCCGGCTTCATCATTGGCGACGCTTCGGTGATGGCTTCCTTGCAGCGCACCACCAGGCTGCGAATGATGGCATCGTTGAAGCGGAAGATGTTCTCGATCTCATCGAGAGTCTCGCCGTTGCACTCGACGTTCATCAGCACGTAGTGAGCCTTGTGGATCTTGTTGATCGGGTAGGCCAGATGACGGCGACCCCAGTCCTCCAGGCGGTGCACGGTGCCGCCACTTTCGGTGACGATGCTGGAGTAGCGCTCGACCATGGACGGCACTTGCTCGCTCTGGTCCGGATGGACCATGAACACGATTTCGTAATGACGCATGTGATCTCCTTGCGGGTTGGCAGCTTCCTCGTGAGAACGATCGTCGCTCAGGGGAAGCAAGGAGTGATAGTCAAATGGAAACGCCCGCTCACACAGGAACGGGCGCATGCATTCTAGTGAGCTCCGGCCCCACTTGCAAGAGCGTGCGGCGCGGCGATGCTCAGGCCTGGCCCTGACGACGTTGACGCACCGCCTCGAACAGGCCGATGCCGGCCGCAACGGAAACATTGAGGCTCGACACCGCTCCCGCCATGGGCAGCTTGACCAGGCTGTCGCATGCTTCGCGTGTCAGTCGTCGCATGCCCTTGCCCTCGGCTCCCATGACCAGTGCCACGGGGCCGGTGAAATCGGCATCGAAAAGGCCGACCTCCGCCTCTCCGGCAGTGCCCAGCACCCATACGCCCAGCGTCTTCAACCGTGCCAGGGCCCGAGCCAGGTTGGTGACCTGATAGACAGGCACGCTCTCCGCCGCACCGCTGGCCACCTTGCGCACCGTGGCGTTGAGGGGAGCCGACCTGTCCTTGGGCACGATCACGCCGTGGGCACCGGCGGCATCGGCGCTGCGCAGGCAGGCGCCGAAATTGTGGACATCGGTCACGCCATCCAGCACCAGGAAGAGTGGAGGCGACTCGAACGGCCAGGCTTCCAGCTTGAACCACAGCGAGGCCTCGTCCTCGGCACTCAGTGGGGAGCAGAAGGCCACGATGCCCTGATGGGCGGCTCCCCGGGAAAGCCGGTCGAGCTCGCCCCGGGAACGGACCTGCACCCGCGCCCCGCCCCGGCGGGACATTTCCACCAGTTCGGCCAAACGGTTTCCGGCATCGCCCTCCTGCACCCAGAGCTCTCTTGGGGTCTCGCCTCGATCCAGCAGCGCACGCATGGCATGAACCCCGAAGACCGCATCGAGACCTCCCGGAGCCCCGGCAGCCTGCCGGTCCGGGCGCTTCCCCACATCCCGACGCCCCCTGGGCTCGTGCCCAGGCGCCTTGCGTCCTGCCACCATCAGCTACGCGCCCTGGGTTTACGGGGGCCGCGGCGGCGCTTGCCGCCCTTGGCATCCGCCTTGACGCCTCCAGCGGGAGGAGAAACAGGCGTCTCTTCACTGGCACCACGGCGCTTGCGAGGCTGGCGCTTCGGCCGAGGCTTCTCATCCTCCAGCGCGAAATCGATCTTGCGGTCATTGAGGTCCACGCGCGCCACCTGCACGGTGACCCCATCGCCCAACCGATAGCTCATGCCGGTGCGTTCGCCCTTGAGGCGGTGCTTCTCGGGCTCGTAATGGTAATAGTCCGAGGGCAGCGAGGTGACATGTACCAGGCCTTCCACATACACCTCATCGAGGCGCACGAAGATGCCGAACTGGGTTACCGAAGCGATGGTGCCTTCGTAGACTTCGCCCAGCTTGTCGGACATGAACTCGCACTTCAGCCAGTCCTCGACATCGCGTGTGGCGTCATCGGCGCGCCGCTCGGTCATCGAGCAATGCTCACCCAGTTCGAGCATCTGCTCGAAGGTGTAGGGACACCACTTGCTGGGCGGCTCCACCTTTCCGCCTTCGGCGCGCAGCACCGTAGCGGTCTGGCGCGGACCTCGAATCACTGAACGGATCGCCCGGTGAACCAGCAGATCCGGATAGCGACGAATCGGCGAAGTGAAGTGGGCGTATGCCGGGTAGGCCAGGCCGAAGTGGCCCTCGTTATGCGGCGAATAGACCGCCTGGCTCATGGAGCGCAGCATCACCGTCTGGATGATGTCGGCATCCGGGCGGCCCTTGATGGCAGCGGCCAACGCCTGGTAGTCCTGTGGCGTCGGCTGGTCGCCGCCTCCCACCGAAAGCCCCAGCTCATTGAGGAACAGCCGCAGCTTGTCCAGCCGTTCCGGCGAGGGACGCTCGTGGATGCGATAGAGGGCCGGCAGGTCATGCTTGTCGAGGAAGCGCGCGGTAGCCACGTTGGCTGCCAGCATGCATTCCTCGATGATCTTGTGCGCGTCATTGCGCGACCGCGGCACGATCTTTTCGATCTTGCGTTCATCGTTGAAGATGATGGCGGTTTCCGTCGTCTCGAAGTCAATGGCACCTCGAGCCACGCGAGCCTCGCGCAGCAAACGGTAGAGGGCATTCAGGTTTTCCAGCGAAGGCACCAGTTCGCGATACTCCTCGCGCAGCTCGTCCCCGGCAGGGTCCCGCTTGTCGAGAATCGCGGAAACCTTGTTGTAGGTCAGCCGTGCATGGGACTGGAAGACTGCCTCATAGAAGCGGTAGCGACTGATGGCGCCAGACTGGGAGATATTCATTTCACAGACCAGCGCCAATCGGTCGACACGCGGATTCAGCGAGCAGAGCCCATTCGAGAGCAGTTCCGGCAACATGGGTACGACCTGGCCGGGGAAGTAGACCGAGTTGCCCCGGGTGATCGCCTCCTGGTCCAGGGAACTGCCCGGACGCACGTAATGCGACACATCGGCGATGGCGACCAGAAGCTTCCAGCTACCGGACTTGGTCTTCCAGGCACAGACGGCGTCGTCGAAGTCCTTGGCCGACTCGTCGTCGATGGTGACGAAGGGCACGTCACGCAGGTCGATGCGGTGACGCTTGTCCTCTTCGGCCACTTCGGCCGACATCCCGGCGATCTGATCGTGTACCTCGGGGGGAAATTCCGCGGGGATATCATAGCTGCGGATGGCAATGTCGATCTCCATCCCGGGGTCCATGCGCTCGCCGAGGACCTCGACCACCTCCCCTACCGGCTGCACCCGGGTTTCGGGCTGCTGCACGATCTTTGCCGAGATGACCTGGCCATCCTTCGCCCCGCCACAGGCGCTGTGGGGAATGATCACCTCCTGGGTGACACGCGGGTTCTCGGGAATCAATACGCCGAACTCCGAGGTGTTCTCCCGATAGACGCCGACGATGGTCTGGGTATTGCGCGCCAGCACCTCGGCAATGGTCGCTTCGTCGCGCCCACGCCGATCGCGGCCGCTGACTCGGGCCAGCACGTAGTCGCCGTGGAAGACACGTCGCATCTGCCTGGGCGGCAACACCAGGTCGGGCTTCTTGCCGTCCTCGCGCAGCAGGAAGCCGAAGCCGTCCCGATGGCCAAGCACCTTGCCCTTGACCAGGTCGAGCTTGTCGATCAACGCATAGGCATTGCCACGGTTGCGAAGCACCTGGCCATCGCGCTCCATGGCTGCCATGCGGCGGCGTACCGCCTCCTGGAGTTCCTCGTCATCGAGACCCAGCATGCGGCTCATGGACTCGTGGGTGATGGGCTTGCCGTACTCCTCCAGCCGAGCCAGAAGGTACTCACGGCTCGGGGCGGGATTGTCGTACTTGTGGGCCTCGCGGCTGGCGTGCGGGTCGTCGCTGAGCGTCCAGTGGGTCATGCGTAGGGCATCCTTGGCAACATCGGGGACAGCGTTCTCGGTAGGGCGCTGGCAGTGCGCCGCGGGCGTAGAATCCTGCTATTGGAGTGTATTGTCATGCGCGCAGTATAGCGCTGGCCGGGGAACTACCCAACCATGGTCGGTGACATGGCGCCCAGCATCCATAGAATTATCGCATCTGGCGCCTTCACGGCCTTGCATTGAGCCGGAAATTGGGTAAGATACGCGTCGCCTGCCCAGATGGCGGAATTGGTAGACGCGCTAGCTTCAGGTGCTAGTGTCCGTAAGGACGTGGAGGTTCAAGTCCTCTTCTGGGCACCATCGATACCCGCCGTTGCCGGTCGGTATCAGGGAGGTCTCTCCCGCGCTCTTTGTCAGCTCGAGATCGTTCGTGTTCGCCCAGGTGGCGGAATTGGTAGACGCGCTAGCTTCAGGTGCTAGTATCCGTAAGGATGTGGAGGTTCAAGTCCTCTCCTGGGCACCATTGCCGTAACCGGCAGTGCCTGGCGACCACGACGGCAGATGAGCAGACAGAAACGATAGGCATGATGCGCCCAGGTGGCGGAATTGGTAGACGCGCTAGCTTCAGGTGCTAGTATCCGTAAGGATGTGGAGGTTCAAGTCCTCTCCTGGGCACCAAATTTGGTGCTAGAGACTGCCACAAAGGTCTCTAGCTAATGAAAAAGCCCGCGAAAGCGGGCTTTTTCATTTTCAGTGTCGGCCACCGCATGCCGCTGCAAGCCACGCTAGCGGGCCGGGCGCCGTAACGCCCGCTATCCAGGTCCACGGACTTGAACGATGCCGAAGCGAAGAGGAAGATGTCCTTTCAAGGCTCTTCAATCCAGTCAGTAGCCGTCGTTAGCGGTCACGCGGACGAGGCGGCACGACGATCACTTGGCGTGCCAGATGAAGCAGAAAGACTCCCTCCCCTCCCCCAGACCCGAGCCCACGAAGAAGAGGACACGACTGGCTCCAGAAGTGCGCCGCCAGCAGATCCTCGAGGCCGCACTGGTCGAATTCAATGCCTTGGGCTTCACCGCCGCCAGCATCTCCAGGATCGCCCGAAGGGCGGGCATCTCCAAGGCGAACGTCTACGTTCACTTCGCCAATAAGGACGATATGTTCGAGACGCTCCTCGAGGACCTGATGCGCCGCTCCCAAGGCAACTGGAGTCGAATGCAAGACGTGCAGACCGCCGAGGAATTCGTCGATCGCCTCATCGGCTCCGCTTACGGTGGCCTGACCGATGATACCATCGCGATTACCCGGCTTCTCATCACCGAAGGCCACCGGGTGCCTCACTTGCTCGCCAAGTGGAGCGCCGCGAACATGCAGGCACGCATCGATCGCCAGGCGCTCGTCGACCGGCTTGTCGCGGAAGGAAAGATAAAGGCCAGTCCATTGACCGAGCATTTCGGCTTGATGATGGCACCTGTCGTCTATTCGGCCGTTGCGCAGATGGTCCTGGACAAGGAGAAGGCAGCGGGAGAAGTGCAGGCCGTGAAGGACGCGCATCGCAAGCTGCTGTCCATGCTTTTGCGGCCCTCCTAGGCCGCGAGCCGACTGGGGAGTCCCGGCAAGATGGCGTGGATCTACTGGCCGATCGTTCATTAGTACGATACGATCACTAATGATCGATCGTTCATTAAGGCCCTTCTGGTTCATCAATGCAGGTTCGATGAGGCTTAGACGCTGTCATGTCCGGTCGGGAGGCGGCATTTCCTGTGTTCTTCCTCGGATGATGGGACCCATGACACCACACACCTCTCCGCTCCTGCGCAAGCGCACTCGAACGGTGCCCACTGCTCTGGCGATCCTTGCCACCAGCACCTTCTCGATGTCCCCTGCGTCGGCGCAAACCGCCGATGCCGCGCCGGACCAGGGCACGGCCAGTGCCGAAAGCAGCGACTCACAGTGGGCCATCGGCCTGGCCGGTGGCATCAACTATCAGGTCTATCGCGATTTCGACGACAGCGTGCGCGGGCTGCCATTGATCACCTATGAGAACCAGTGGGTCCACGTGTTCGGGCCCGGCGTGGATGTGAAGCTCCCATCACTGGGGCCGGTCTCGTTCCGGCTGCGTGGGCGATACATCGGCGAGGGCTACGAATCGGACGACTCGTCGTATCTCGAGGGCATGAGCGACCGCGACAGCAGTGTCTGGGTGGGAGGCGTGGCCACTTGGCGCACCGATGTCGCCAACCTGTCGGCCGAAGTCCTTGCCGACGCGATGGATAACAGCAAGGGAACACGCACCAAATTACAGATCGACCGTCGCTTTGCAGCGGGTGCCTTCGGCTTCACGCCGCGGCTGACAGCCGAATGGGTGGACAGCAAGTACGTGGATTACTACTACGGGGTGACACCGGGCGAGGCACGGACCTGGCGCACCGCCTACGAGGGAGATTCCACGGTCAACACTGGGGTCGGCCTGCGCATCGACTGGCAGCCGGCGCCCAAGCACGCCGTGTTCCTCGACATGGGGGCTACGCGCATGGGCAGCACGATCACGGACAGCCCGCTGGTCGATGAGGATATCCAGTACGGGGTGGGTATCGGCTACTTTTACCTGTTCTAAGCTTTGGCCATCAACGAGCGAAGGTTGGAGAAGGCAAGAATCGGCAGGAAAGACCGCGAACTGATCGCGGTTTTTCCTGTTTACTGGAAGCGCCCCGGCAATCGAGTCACCTCATCCAGCGCCCACCCCTCGGCCACCACCTCCCCTTCCAGAATCGAGGCCGCCTCGTCGGGAAGCCTCGGGAAGAAATTCAGCCCCGTGCGAGCCTCCACTTCGTCGATGCTCACCAGGTAGTCATCCAGTGGCTCATCGCCTCTCACCTCCTGAGGCATGATGAAGGCCAGAGCCATGGGCTCCTCCGTTGGCACGACGATGATCTTGTAGAAGGCTTCCGGTATCTCGACCAGACCGACGCGGTTGAAGACATTGTCCATGAAGCGCTCGGGGAATACGGGCCCCGTAATGACCTGCACGACACCGAAGCGTGGCACGAAATGATCGATCACCACCTCCTCGAGACGCTGCCACAGGCGGCGGTTGAGGTCTGGCCGCTGGGGCGAAATGTTGCTCATCAGGAAGGACTGGTGCTGGGCATCGCGTCCATGTACCACCGCAATGGCATAGTTGGGCGCGAGGTGCCCCCGGTCATAGCCACTGCCGAAGTAACTGTCGACCGCAATCGGCCAGAGGGTGCGCCAGTCGCGGCGAAAATCGGGCCTGGGGCCGGCACTGGGATCCTCTACCTCATGCAGCAGGTAGCTGACCCATAGCGGATTGACCCGCACATCCGACCAGCCCACCAGGAAGCCGTCGTTGCGCAGTACGCGATGGACGGTCAAGGGCGTCAGACTCTCCCAGGTAGGCACGCCCATCCAGCTAAGCTGGTCGCGATACTCCTGTTCCTGGGTGTACCAGAGGCCGCTGCCGACGAGAACGAAAACCAGGGTAATGCCGAAATGTTTCGACCGCCGGCGCCAGTGCGAGAGCGGGGAGCGTCGGCGTATCGCCCTTGAGCGTGTTGTGGCCATGCAGAGAAACCGTGACGGCACCGTCGCCCGGCGCTGGTCTGCGCTGTGCGGACAGGTGGAAAGAAAAGAAAAGCCGGGTTACCAGCCCAGCGAAAACATGGTCTCGAGATCGTGACGTGAGTGCACTTGCATGGCATTGAGGGTCTCGGTGTCCCGGATCCCCTCGACCGCGTTGAGCCGCTCGGTAACCAGTTCCGCCAGGCTCTCGAAGTCACGGGTACGGGCGATGGCCACCAGGTCATAGCGACCACAGGTAGAGTAGACTTCACTGATTCCCTCGACATCGGCGAGACGCTCGGCCACCGTCTTGACCTGCCCCTTGTCGGTATTGATCAGGATCACGGCATTCTGCATGATTTCTTCTCCTTGATGATGGCCGGCCCGACAGGGCGATACGTCGATGGCGCGAGTATAGCAGGCTGCCGGCGCGGGCAGAATCGGCTTGCCCTATCCCTTCTGGCGGACCTCCCCTTAGAGGCAGGGTGGCAGGAAGATCACCGGGATGCCGACGAACAGGGTTCCCATCGCCGAGAACAGGTAGACCCCCGCCGAGGTGAATGCGAAGTAGCATTCGCGCCGAAGGGACGTCTTGCGTGCTGCCCCCACGCTGGCCCAAGCCAACCACAATAGCAGCCCGGCAACCACCAGGGTCAAGATACCGATAACGACGTTGATGCCGGTCAGGGTATCCTGTTCGGCGGCTGGCGGGGCCACCGAGCAGGCCACCGAGAGGCCACCATAGATCGCCACGAACCAGATACCCCACAGGGTCACACCACCAACCAGGTGAATCGGGTGCGTCAGTTTCAGCAGATGCTTCATCATCCCCCCCCCAGCAGCGTCGGTATGCCCCAGATGGCAACGAACAGGATCCAGTAGACCACCACGTTGTAGTTCCACAGACGCAGCACCACCACGGGTTCGTAGGGCACCTCGGCGCTGACATAGCCATAACCCACGCGCAGCCCCTGCAGCAGGCAAAGAAGCCCCCCGAGGAGGGCATGAATCAGCACGTAGAGCAGAGCGACCAGCAGGGTGGCGTCGTGCGCGGTCTCGGTGGGGGCCAGGTCCGCCTGCCAGATGACCACCCCGAGCAGCACCGATTGCAGCGCTCCGAGTGCCGCTGCGAAATAGAGGCCACCGCTCAGCCCGGTATCGTCGTGCTGGCGCAGCCTGCGCACCAGTTTCACCAGCCATAGGGTACCCAGCGTCAGGGCACCGCCCGCGGCCACCAACATCGGCATCGAAAGCGGCGAGGTAGCCGGCATCTGCCACTCGGGCGCCACCGTCCACAGGTAGAACCAGCCGAACAGCAGCGAGAGGAACAGCGAACCATTGGCCAGGTGGGAGACCGACATGGTCCACACCCCGGGCCCATTCATGGTCCGCGAATGCAGCGGCGGCTCACCGGGCGCTACCGTGGCATCCGGCGCCATCTTGGGATGGGCTCCATTCACCCACGACCAATGCAGCAGTATCACGATGGAAACGACCGTCGCCACAGCCGCCAGCGGATAGATCCGCACCAGCAGGCTGATGCAGACGACGGCCAGGGCCAGAGCCGCCAACAGCGGCAGCCAGGAGTTGCCGGATAGATGGATGGTCTCGCGCAGCTTGCCGGTCAAGGGGTCGGTGCCCCAGGTCTCGCGCCGACCATGGTCGATATTCGCCAAGCCGTGGCGCCCCTCCTCGATGGTGCGCGGCAGCTCCGGGTCCTCCCACAGCGGATGGCGTGTCTCGATTGCCGGCAGGCTGACGAAGTTGTAGGCCGTGGGGGGCTTGGGCATGGCCCATTCCAGTCCGTCGGCGTTCCACGGATTCTGCGAAGCCTTCTTGCCGAAACGAAAATGCAGCGCGATATCCAGAAGCAGCAGGGCGATCCCGGCTGCCATCATGAAGCCGCCGACCGACGAGATCAGGTTGTAGAGACCCCAGCCCATATCGGCGTCGTAGGTGAAGACCCGACGGCGCATGCCCAGCAGCCCCGTCCAATGCATGACCAGGAAGGTGGTGTTGAAGCCAAGGAAGATAAGCCAGAAGCTCCAGCGCCCCAGGCGTTCGGAAGGCATGCGACCCGACACCTGCGGCAGCCAGTAGTAGAGCGCCGCCATCAGCGGAAAGAGCATGCCGCCGACCAGCACATAGTGCATATGGGCAACCACGAAATGCGTGTCGTGGACCTGCCAGTTGAACGGCACCAGGGCCAGCATGACCCCGGTCAGCCCACCCAGGACGAAGATCACCAGGAAGCCCACGATCCACAACATGGGCAACTTCATCACCGGTCGCCCCAGCCATAGCGTGGAGAGCCAGACGAATATCTGGATCGCAGTGGGAATCGCCACCAGCATGCTCGCCGCGGAGAAAAAGGCCAGCGCCAACTGTGGAATACCGAGGGTGAACATGTGGTGTACCCAGAGCCCGAAGCTGACGAAGCCCATGATGATGACCGCCGCCACCACCCAGCCATAGCCGACGATGGGACGACCGGCGAAAACGGGGATCAGCGTCGAGACGATGCCAGCCCCCGGCAGGAAGATGATGTAGACCTCGGGATGGCCGAACAGCCAGAACAGGTGCGCCCAGAGCACCGGATCGCCGCCACCGGACACGTCGAAGAACGGCATGCCGGTGGCACGCTCCAGCTCGAGCAGGATGCTGCCCAGGATCAGCGGCGGAAAACCGACCACGATCATCAGCGCCATGGCCAGGATATACCAGGCGAACAGGGGCATCTTGTGCAGCGCCATGCCCTGGGTACGCGTGCGCAGGATCGACACCACCAGCTCCACCCCGGCGGACAGCGCCGATATCTCGACAAAGGTAATACCGAGCAGCCAGAAGTCCGATCCGCGCCCCGGCGAGTATTCGCCGCTGCTCAGTGGGGTGTACATGAACCAGCCGCTTGCCGGGGCCATCTCCAGCAGCAGGCTGGAGGTCAGGATGATGCCACCGAACAGGTAGCACCAGTAACCGAAGGCGGTCAGACGGGGACAGACCAGGTCGCGGGCCCCGATCATCTTCGGGATCATGTAGATCGCCAGCCCCTCGAGGATGGGAATGGCGAACAGGAACATCATCACCGTGCCGTGCATGGTGAAGACCTGGTTGTAGGTCTCGTGGGACATGAATTCCTGGTCGGGAAAAGCGAGCTGGGTGCGGATCAGCATCGCCAGCAGCCCACCGATCAGGAAGAACACCGCTCCGGTGATGATGAAGCGAAGGCCGACGGTGGTATGGTTGACGACGGTCAGGGCCCTGAGCCCGCGCGGATTGCCCCAGACCCTGTCCAGGCCATCATGGAGCTCTCTGGCTTCCGGGGACAACGAAGCGTTTTCCGTATCGCTCATGGTTCCAATGTCTCCAGCCAGGCGCCGATGTTCTCCAGCGTCTCGATATCGATGTGGTCATGGGGCGGCATGCGATTGCCGGGCTTGAGCGTCTGGTGGTGCTGCAACCAGTAAGCGATGGCGCCCTCCTCCATGGGCAACACACCGGCGCCCAGCGTAGGGCGCGAGCCGATATCGCTGAGGTCGGGGCCTTCCATGTCGTATTCCCGGCCGCCGACAGCGAACTCGTCGGGTAGGCCTTCAACGCGGTGACAACTGGCGCAATGCTCACCGAACGCCTCCCGCGCCTGGTCATGGTCCTCGACCTGTTCCGGCGGGGTGCGACGCTCGGCCAGCCAGGCGTCGAACTCGTCACGCTCTACCGCTTCCACCTGCAGCAACATATTGGTGTGCTGGGCACCACAGAATTCGGCGCACTGGGCGCCGAACACACCCGGGGCGTCGGCCTCGAGGCGAATCGTGCTGTGGCGGCCGGGCACCATGTCCCGCTTGCCGCCGAGCCGGGGAATCCAGAAGGCGTGGATGACGTCTGCACTGATCAAGCGGAAATCGACGGGTTCTCCGGCCGGCATCACCAAGTGGTTTGCCGTGACCACGTCGTTCTGATCCTCGTCTCCGGGGTAGCGGACCTCCCACCACCATTGATGGCCGACCACCTCGATCAACTCGACCTCCTCCCCACCCGGCAAGGGCAGCGGCAGCATGCCTCTGCCCGTGGGCGCACCGAGCAGCAGCAGGGCCACGATGCTGACCACGGGCAGCAACACCCCGCCGCCCAGCACCCAGCGCAGCATGATGCGCTGCTCCTGCCACGCGGTGCGCCGTGGCTGTGGCCTGCGCCGAAAGGTATACAACCAGAGAGAGAACAGTACGAGAGAGACAGCTACGCTGACGGCAAGCATGGCCCACCACACCCGGAACTGGGCATGGGCCGCCGGGCCGGAGGGGTCGAGGATCGACATCTCGCCGCCGCAACCGACCAGCAGGACCAGCAGCAGGGCCCAACAGGCGACCCGCCTCGGTCGGTTGACCCAGCCAGGCCAGGGGCGTTGAATGTGCAATGATATCGTCACCCGATCGCAAAGGACGCGAACATGGCTGATACCCGACACTCCCGCTCGATCAAGAGCCGCGCCGCCATCGCCGGACACCCCCTGCATCCGGTGATGATTCACTTCCCCATTGCCTGTCTGATGCTCGTGGTCGCCAGCGACCTTGGCTTTCTTTATACCGAGGACGGGTTCTGGGCACGCGCCAGCCTGTGGCTGGCCGGCGTCGGGGCGCTCGGCGGTTGGGTCGCCAGCATTGCCGGACTCATCGATCTGATAACGGTGACGCGTATCCGCAACCTGATCACCGGCTGGTGCCATGCCATCCTGGCGGTCATGATGCTGTCGGTGGCCTCGTTCAACTGGCTGTGGCGCTTCAAGGACCCCGTCGATCTGCTGCCCTGGGGCATTGCACTGTCGCTGCTGACGGCGGGTCTGATCGCCCTGGCGGGGATACTCGGTGGCATGCTGGTCTACGATCATGCGGTGGGGGTGGAGCTCGACGAGTGAGTCGGGACGCTCGTACCAGGCGCAATGTCGCATCGTGACTCTCCTTGTCCAACCTCAATCGAACGGCTTGCTCAGCACCAACAAGACCACTGTCAGCATCAGCAGCGAAACCAGCGTGGCAATGCCTGCGCTCGCCGGCATGAGGCCACGCCGCCTCCCCCGCTCCAGGCGCACGATCAACCAGCCGCACAGCGCATGACAGACCACCATTCCGGATACCGCGACCAGCTTGAGCACCAGCCAGCCCCCTGTCAGTTGAGCAACGATGAACAGCAGGGTGCCGCTCATGATCGCCAGCAGGGCAAACGGGGTGGCAACGTGAGTGAAAAGAAAGCGAAGCACGTCAGAGGCTGGCACATCGAAGGACGAAACCTCTCGCGTTCGGGCGCTGGACAGCAGCAACGCCGGCAGGTAGATCAATACGCCACACCAGCACACCAGGGTGGCAATATGCAGGAACTTGATCCACGGCATGACAGCATCCTTGCAGTTGCAGTGATCACTCCACCCTAGCCAATGTGCCGGGCGAGTGCTAGAGCCGCTTCCCTCTCCATGGTCAGTAGACGCTCCTTCAGCGCAACGCCACAGCGATAACTTCCCGGGCCATCGGTGGCCACTACGCGATGGCAGGGAATCAGGATTGGCAAGGGATTGGCGTTGCTGGCGGCGCTGATGGAGCGGGGGGCCTGGTCGCCCCCCTGACGCTGAGCCAGCTCGCCGTAGGTACGGGTTTCACCATAGGGGATGCGCAGCAGGGCCGACCAGACCTGACGCTGGGGCTCCGTACCACCGGGCGCCAGTGTCAGGCTGAAACTGCGCCGCCGCCCCTCCAGGTAGCCCTGAACCTGTCCACTGGCGTCGCGCAGCGCTTCGTCGTCCCGGTGGGCCGTGGTTGGGTCGGGATCCGGCTCTGTCTTGGCATCCAGGGCCAGGCGCTGAAGGCCCCCGGCGCCATCGGCAATGAGCAGTATCTCACCCAGTGGCGAGTCGAATCGGGTGAAGATCGACATGGACATCCTCCTTGATCGGTATACAAACTTTCACCTCTGCTTGCTAGAGCATAGCGAACTCGTCGGGTATGGTCCTGTCGAAGCCTGGTGGACGACTACCAGCAGGCTGCATGCAAGGCAAAACGAACCGCATTGCCATACAAGATTCCTAGGACCGTGACGAGAAAGGAGACCCCATGGCCAATCAGAGCCGTCGTGACTTCATGCGCAACTCCCTTCTGGGCGTGGCTGCACTGCCCCTGGGTGCCGGCATCCTGTCGAAACAGGCCTTCGCCGAGACACTACCGCGCCTGGATCCGAATGATGAGCAGGCACAGGCCCTGAACTATGTCGAAGTCGCCGACGAGGCAAGCGATCACCCCGCCTACGAAGAAGGCGAGTATTGCGACAACTGCATGTTCTTCGAGCCTGATACCGAGGGCTGCCAGCTGTTCCCGCAACACAGCGTCGAGCCCAGGGGGTGGTGCCAATCCTGGGCCCCCATGGACTGAAACCCGGCCGTGCGCGAGTTCCGCTCGCGGCGGCACAGTCATACTCTGGCTCTCGATGTGACCGGGTCCTGGCCCGGCCACATCGCGCGCTCCGGATCAATGCCCCTTGGCTTCCTCGTCGGGCAGTGGCCATTGGTAGCGTCGGGCGACGCCATCGTCCTCCAGGACCGACTCCATTCGTACGGGGAATCCCCATAGCTGGTGCAGGTGGCGCATCACGGGGTAGACACTTCGTGCCAACGGGCGCCGGCTGTCCTGGACGTGGTGCAACGTGAGCGAGCGGTCCCCGCGAATATTCGCCGCGTAGACCTGAATATTGGGCTCACGCACCGAAAGGGCGTACTGGGTAGCCAGGGAGTCCCGAATTCGACGGTAGCCTCGCTCGTCATGTATCGCCCCCACTTCCAGCATGTCTTCCTGGTCGTCGTCCACTACCGTGAACAGCTTGAGGTCACGAATCACCTTGGGTGACAGGAACTGCTGGATGAAGGACTCATCCTTGAAGTTGCGCATGGCAAAGTGCACGACGTCGAGCCAGTCACTGCCTGCCGTATCGGGAAACCACTCGCGATCCTCGTCGGTGGGGTCCTGGCACATGCGCTTGATGTCACTGAACATGGCGAAGCCCAGCGCATAGGGATTGATGCCGCTGTAGTACGGACTGTCGAAGCCCGGCTGATTGACCACCGCGGTGTGCGACTGCAGGAACTCCAGCATGAGGCCTTCATCGACCAGGCCTTCGTCGTAGAGGCGGTTCATCAGGGTGTAATGCCAGAACGACGCCCACCCCTCGTTCATGACCTGGGTCTGGCGCTGAGGATAGAAGTACTGGGCCAGCTTGCGCACGATGCGCACGATCTCACGCTGCCAGGGGGCCAGCAGCGGGGCATTCTTCTCGATGAAGTACAGCAGGTTTTCCTGCGGTTCCGGCGGGTAGCGCCCTCCGCCATGCAGACCCAGGGGGTCCTCTTCGGTATCCAGCCCGTCGGGGAGCGCATCGGCGGGCTTCCTGTCAGGGATCGTACGCCACAAGGTGTTGACCTGCGCCTGAAGGTATTCTGCCCGTTCGTTCTGCCGTCGCATCTCCTCCTCGGCAGAAATGGGTGAGGGTCGCTTGTATCGGTCGACCCCATAGTTCTGCAACGCATGGCAGGCATCCAGCAACTGCTCCACCGCCGTGACGCCATGGCGCTCCTCGCACTCGGCGACGTATTTGCGCGCGAACACCAGATAGTCGACGATCGAGCTGGCGTCGGTCCAGGTACGGAACAGATAGTTGCCCTTGAAGAAGGAATTGTGTCCATAGCAGGCATGGGCCATCACCAATACCTGCATCATCAGCGTATTCTCCTCCATCAGGTAGGCGATGCAGGGATCGGAGTTGATGACCAGCTCATAGGCCAGCCCCATCTGACCACGGCGATATGCCTGCTCCACCGCAAGGAATTGCTTGCCGAACGACCAATGGTGATAGCCCACCGGCATGCCGACACTGGCGTAGGCATCCATCATCTGCTCGGTGGTGATGATCTCGATCTGGTTGGGATAGATATCCAGTCGATACTCGTCGGCCAGACGAGCCAGCTCACTCTCGTAGGCTTCCAGTACCTCGAAGTTCCAGTCGGAACCGGTGGCGATGGGTTTGCGTCGGGTCATGGTGCCTCCTCATCCGCATGAAGCCTTGCCTGAAACCATCCAAACTCGCTGCACCAAGACCTAGTGCGAGACTCGGCGTTTGAACAGCTCGCGGAAGACCGGGTAGATATCGCCGGCTTCGACGATCTGTCGCATGGCAAAACGCTCGGGGTATTCGGCGGCAACCGACTCATACTCCTCCCATAGCGCCTGGTGTGCATGGGGGGTGATTTCCACGTACGTGTAGTACTGCAAGCGCGGCATCAGGGTCTTGACCAGTTGCTCGCGGCAGGTGACTGAGTCATCGTCCCAGTTGTCTCCATCGGAAGCCTGTGCCACATAGAGATTCCACTGTCCCGGCGGGTACCGCTTGGAAATGATCTCGTCGACCAGCGTCAGGGCGCTGGAAACGATGGTTCCGCCAGTTTCCCGGGAATAGAAGAACTCCTCCTCGTCGACTTCCTTGGCTGCCGTATGATGGCGAACGAAAACCAGTTCTACCTTTTCGTAGTTACGCTCCAGAAACAGGTAGAGCAGCAGGAAAAACCGCTTGGCGATGTCCTTGTGCGCTTGGGTCATGGACCCCGAGACATCCATCACGCAGAACATCACCGCCTTGCTCGACGGCTGGGGCTGGTTGATCAAGTTGTTATAGCGCAGGTCGTAAGTATCGATGTAGGGCACCGCTTCCAGACGCTTCTCCAGACGTTCGATCTCTGCCCGGAGCTCCGCGATACGCGCCGGGTTGCGCAGCACCGGATCCTTGCTTTCTTCCTCTTCCAACGCTTCCAGGGCCTCGCGTAACGCCCTGCGTATGGGCGCGCGCATGGCAATGCGCCGCGCATAGGCCTCGCGCATGGAGCGTACGATATTGATACGTGCCGGCACTCCGTCTCGGGAGACCCCGGCGCGTACCGGGCGAACCTCATCGAGATCCACCAATGCCTTGCGCTCCAGATGGGGCAGCTCCAGACCATCGAAAACGAAATCGAGGAACTCCTCACGGCTCAGGGTGAAGGCAAACTCGTCCATGCCTTCACCCTGGTTGGAGGATCCTCCCTCGCCGGCACCGCCTCCACCGTCGCCCCCACCGGGACGACGGATACGATCTCCTTCGACAAACTCCTTGTTTCCGGGGCTGACAATGGTTCGCTTGCCTCCCGGGCCATGTTGGAATACCGGCTCGGAGATATCGCGAGCAGGAATCGATACCTTCTCGCCTCGCTCCATGTCGGTAATCGAACGGCGATTGACCGCCTCTTCCACCGAACGCTTGATATGCGTTCGATAGCGATCCAGAAACCGCTGCCGATTGACCGCGCTCTTATGCTTGGCATTGGCGCGTCGATCGATGAAATAGGTCATGGCGACCCTCCCAGGCCTGCGCCCGTTACTGCGATTTGCGCACCCGCAGGTACCACTCGGAAAGCAGTCGCACCTGCTTCTCGGTGTAGCCACGGTCCTTCATGCGGGCCACGAAATCCTCGTGCTTCTTCTGGTCTGCCGTAGAGGCCTTGGCATTGAACGAGATTACCGGCAGCAATTCCTCGGTGTTGGCGAACATCTTGTGCTCGATCACCCCCCGCAGCTTCTCGTAGGACTGCCAGCTCGGGTTCATGCCATTGTTCTGGGCACGGGCCCGCAGCACGAAGTTGACCACTTCGTGACGGAAATCCTTGGGGTTGGAGATACCGGCCGGCTTCTCGATCTTCTCGAGCTCCTCGTTGAGAGACTGTCGATTGAACAGCTCACCGGTCTCGGGGTCGCGGTATTCCTGATCCTGGATCCAGAAGTCGGCGTAGGTCACGTAGCGGTCGAAGATGTTCTGCCCATACTCGGAGTAGGACTCCAGGTAAGCGGTCTGGATCTCCTTGCCGATGAAGTCCACATAGCGTGGCGCCAGGAATTCCTTGATGTACCGTAGGTAGCGCTCGAAGGTTTCCTTGGGCAGTTGTTCCTGCTCGAGGCGCTGTTCGAGCACATACAACAGGTGTACCGGGTTGGCGGCAATCTCGTGATTGTCGAAGTTGAACACCTTGGAGAGTATCTTGAAGGCGAAGCGCGTGGACAGCCCGTCCATGCCCTCGTCCACCCCGGCCGCATCCCGATATTCCTGGATCGACTTGGCCTTGGGATCGGTATCCTTCAGGTTTTCACCATCGTATACCCGCATCTTGGAGTAGACACTGGAGTTTTCCGGCTCCTTGAGCCGCGACAGTACCGAGAATTGCGCCAGCATGCGCAGGGTATCCGGTGCACAGGGGGCCTGATCGAGGGACGAATGCTCGAGCAGTTTCTTGTAGATGTTGATCTCTTCGGTGACACGCAGGCAGTAGGGAACCTTGACGATATAGACCCGATCGAGGAAGGCCTCGTTGTTGCGGTTGTTACGGAACGCCTGCCACTCGCTCTCGTTGGAGTGGGCCAGCACCACGCCTTCAAAGGGAATCGCCCCCATGCCCTCGGTGGGATTGTAATTTCCTTCCTGGGTTGCGGTGAGTAGCGGATGCAGCACCTTGATCGGCGCCTTGAACATCTCGATGAATTCCATCAACCCCTGGTTCGCCTTGCACAGGCCGCCCGAGAAGCTATAGGCATCAGGATCATCCTGGGAATAGAGCTCCAGTTGACGAATGTCCACCTTGCCCACCAGAGAGGAGATATCCTGATTGTTCTCGTCACCGGGCTCGGTCTTGGAAATAGCGACCTGGTTGAGTCGCGATGGGTAAAGCCTGACCACCTTGAACTGGGAAATATCGCCGCCATACTCCCTGAGACGCTTGGAAGCCCAGGGTGACATGACGCTTTTCACGTAACGACGCGGAATGCCGTACTCCTTCTCCAGCAGCTCCCCATCCTCTTCAGGAGAAAACAGTCCCAACGGTGATTCGTACACCGGGGAGCCTTTGATGGCATAGAAGGGAATTCTTTCCATCAGCAATTTCAGACGTTCCGCCAGTGATGACTTGCCGCCGCCGACCGGGCCAAGCAGATAGAGAATCTGTTTCCGCTCTTCCAGCCCCTGGGCAGCATGCCGGAAGTAAGCGACGATCTGCTCGATCGCTTCCTCCATTCCATAGAATTCCGCGAAGGCGGGGTAGCGGCGAATCACCTTGTTGGAGAATATCCTCGAGAGACGTGAATCCTTGGCAGTGTCGATTACCTCCGGTTCGCCAATGGCTTGCAGCATGCGCTCGGCAGCACTGGCATAGGCCATGGGGTCTTCGCGACACAGCTCCAAGTATTCCTGCAGGGACATTTCCTCCTGCTGGACACGAGAGAAGCGGTTTTGCACATGATCGAAGATGCTCATCGAAGCCTCCTGTTTGCTCACCCCGCCGACCACCGACCCGTTGATGACCGACATGGGTTACCCATCAGCCTAGACAGCTTCCGGGCAATACGGGCAGTAAAACTGTCAACGCACTGGGTAATTACCCATGAGAACGCAGGGATTGCAGAGGGTTCGTTGAGAGAAAGTGCGCGCCATTAAACGCTGTCAGGATGAAGCCCGGCGGCTTCCCGGGGCAGACCGGGGGCTTCGTCGTGTTCATGACTTGCCGATGAGGGACGGGGCTCGGTACCCGATTCCAAGGCCAGATCGCTCACCGATTCAACGAAAGGCCGGCCTGATCACCCCGGCACCCTCCCCCTGGCCTGACGCAGGCAAGTGGTCCTGTCAAAGCCCGGCGGACACCCGCGTGCCCTGATCGATGGCGCGCTTGGCATCCAGCTCGGCCGCCTCGTCGGCGCCCCCGATCAGGTGTACCGAGACGCCGGCCTCCCTGAGCGGCTCGAGCAGCTCGCGTACCGGGTCCTGGCCAGCGCAGACCACGATAGTGTCGACCTCCAATGCCCTTGGCTCGCCATCCACGCGGATATGCAAGCCCTCATCGTCGATGCCGACATAGTCGCAGCCCGCCAACATCTCGACGCCGCGATGCTTCAACGAGGCCCGGTGTACCCAGCCGGTGGTCTTGCCGAGCCCCTTGCCCGGCTTGGAGGACTTGCGCTGCAGCAGGAAGACCTGACGCGGCGAAGCGGGTCGTTGTGGAGCCGCGATACCCCCCCGCCTCGAGACTTCGAGATCCACTCCCCACTCGGCACACCAGGCGTCGCGATCCAGGGCGGGATGTCCCACATGGGTCAACAGCTCGGCCACGTCGAAACCGATACCTCCGGCTCCGATGATCGCCACCCGGCGCCCCACCCGCTCGGGATGCAGAATGGCCATGGGGTAGCTGAGTACCTTGGGATGATCGCTGCCCGGCAACGTGAGCTGGCGAGGGCGCACGCCGGTGGAGAGGATGACCTCATCGAAGCTCCTCAGCGTCTGGACGTCCGCCTCGACGTTGAGACGCACCGAGACACCGTGCTTGTCCAGCATGACCTTGAAGTAGCGCAGGGTCTCGTCGAATTCTTCCTTGCCGGGGATCTTGCGGGCCAGATTGAACTGGCCGCCCAGCTCTCCGGTACGCTCGAACAGCACGACCCGGTGACCACGCCTGGCGGCGGTGAGTGCAGCAGCCAGACCGGCCGGACCACCGCCCACCACCGCGATGTCACGGGCCGCCTCGGCCGGGGAGATGATCAGCTCCGTTTCATGGCAGGCCCGGGGGTTGACCAGGCAGGACGTCAGCTTGCCCTGGAAGGTATGGTCCAGACACGCCTGGTTGCAGGCGATGCAGGTATTGATTTCCTCACCGCGTCCCGCGGCTGCCTTGGTCACCCAAGCCGGATCGGCCAGAAAGGGACGCGCCATGGAAACCATATCGGCATGGCCCTCGGCCAGTATCTTTTCCGCCACGTCGGGCATGTTGATACGGTTGGTGGTGATCAGCGGAACGTTGAGCTCGGCCTTCATCCGGCGAGTCACTTCGGTGAAAGCGCCCCGCGGCACGCTGGTCACGATAGTGGGCACCCGTGCCTCGTGCCAGCCGATGCCGGTATTGATCAAGTTGGCGCCCGCCGCCTCGACGGCACGCCCCAGCGTCACGATCTCCTCCCAGGTGCTGCCGTCCTCCACCAGGTCGATCATCGACAGGCGGAAAATGACCAGGAACTCATCACCCGTCGCCTCGCGGATTCCCTTGACGATCTCGACCGCAAAGCGCATGCGATTCTCGAAAACCCCGCCCCATTCATCGGAGCGGTGATTGGTACGCAGGCACAGAAACTGGTTGATCAGGTAGCCTTCGGACCCCATCACCTCGACGCCGTCGTAACCGGCTTCCCGGGCCAGGGTGGCGCAGCGCACGTAGTCGGCGACCTGTTCCTCGACCTCCGCCCCGGTCAGCTCCCGGGGTGCGAACGGATTGATCGGAGCCTGGATCGGAGACGGCGCCACCAGATCCGGTGAGTAGGCGTAACGCCCGGCGTGCAGGATCTGCATGCAGAGATGACCGCCTTCGGCATGAACCGCCTCGACCACGCCGCGATGATTCGCCACCTGCTCGCTCCGCGCCAGGGTTGCCGCCCCCTGGAAGACGGCGCCCTCGGCGTTGGGGGCGATGCCGCCCGTGACGATCAGCCCGACGCCCTCCCGGACCCGCTCGGCATAGAAGGCCGCCAGCCGGGAAAAGCCGTTGGGCGCCTCCTCGAGGTTGGTGTGCATGGAGCCCATCAATACCCGATTGGGTAGTGTCAGATGGCCCACGTCGAGCGGACGAAAGAGATGAGGGTAGCGCACGCCGAACTCCTCCTGCTGGTCAAGCCACGGTAATTTTCAAACAACTGTATGATAGCCAGGAAAGATGCGCAAAGATAATGATGCGCAATGAGGCGAAAAGCAGCATAGCTCAGCAGGAGGGCAAGAGGAGACAGGAAAGGAAAACCGTACATATACGAAAGACCCCGAGCCATTCGGCTCGGGGTCTGGAATATCGTGTTGGCGGACCGGACGGGACTCGAACCCGCGACCTCCGGCGTGACAGGCCGGCATTCTAACCAACTGAACTACCGGTCCGCGTGGTGGGTGATACCGGATTCGAACCAGTGACCCCCAGCATGTGAGGCTGGTGCTCTAACCAACTGAGCTAATCACCCACGGATACCGCAAATCGATTCTCTACCTGGATACAGCGTGCCTAGTCATCGTGGCGGACCGGACGGGACTCGAACCCGCGACCTCCGGCGTGACAGGCCGGCATTCTAACC
>NZ_PNRF01000012.1:0-255608 GCF_002879615.1 Billgrantia endophytica | reverse complement strand
CTCGAACCCGCGACCTCCGGCGTGACAGGCCGGCATTCTAACCAACTGAACTACCGGTCCACAAAAACGACTACGACATCAGAAACAGTTGGCGGACCGGACGGGACTCGAACCCGCGACCTCCGGCGTGACAGGCCGGCATTCTAACCAACTGAACTACCGGTCCGCTGCGTGCTTCCTACATGATCGGTATCGCTCGAGAGCGATGGTGGGTGGTACAGGGTTCGAACCTGTGACCCCCAGCTTGTAAGGCTGGTGCTCTCCCAGCTGAGCTAACCACCCCCGGTCACGTGGCGCTGAATTCTACAGGGATACGGTTGGTTGTCAATGCCTTTCCACACGCCATCCCGCATCCGGCGGGTGCGCCTGACGCCCCGGGGCAGGCCCTGCTTCAGCCCGCGGCATCGCTCATTCTCATGCGTCCCGATACTCTTGCATGAAGCCCGCGATCGCGACGGCGCCCTCCCGGATCAGCACCGCCTGGGTGTGACCTGAAATCCGCCGCGGCTTCCAATCGTGGTCGCCATCCTCCAGCCAGTGCACACGTACCCGTTCGTCCAGGTCGTATTCCATCACCTCCTCGCGACTGCCGAAAGGATCGCGGCTGCCCTGAACGACCAGGGTCGGACAGGTGAGCAGCGGCCAATGGGCCAGGCGCAGGTTCTCCGGCCTGCCGGGCGGATGGAAAGGGTAGCCACAGAGAATCAATCCTGCTGCCTGGTCGCGGGCGGCCAGCAGACTGGCGGCACGGCCGCCCATGGATTTCCCGCCCAGCCAGAAAGGACCCAACTCCTGATGTGTCAGAATGTCGCACCAGGCGTTCAATTCATCCACCAGCCGATCAATACGCGGAGGCGGAAAGCGCTTTGCCTCTTTCTGCATGCGCTGCATGTAGGCGAACTCGATCGCCAGGGTCTGGACACCATGCTCAGCCAGAGCGGTACGCAGCTGACTCATGAAGAATGACCCCTGCCCAGCCCCCGCCCCGTGGGCAATCAGCAAACGCCCGGTGCTTCCATCACCTTTGATTTCCAGCGGACCCAGCCCCTCGACACACCAGCGCCCCGTCTCACGTTCGAGCAGGTGTTCACGGAGGCGTACCAAAGAGATTGCTACCCGATCTAGTCGTGCAAAGTCCGACACCGGTCAAACTCCTGTGCAAGTTTCGCCCTTGGGCGTGTTTCAGTCTGTGATGCGGCTGCGCTAGAATCCGTCTTGTTTTCTGACCTGCATCACCCAACCGGGAGCGTCAGCCGTGACATCAGTCGTAGCTGGCTCTCGATACGCGTTCGATGGGAACCTGACATGAGCACAGCATTAGAGCACCCGACCTACAATTACAAGGTAGTTCGGCAGTTCGCGATCATGACAGTGGTGTGGGGCATCGTGGGCATGCTCCTCGGTGTCATCCTTGCCGCACAGCTGGTTTGGCCGCAACTGAATCTTGATCTGCCGTGGACGAGCTTTGGCCGTCTGCGCCCGCTGCACACCAACGCCGTGATCTTCGCCTTCGGGGGCTCCGCCCTGATGGCGACGTCGTACTACGTGGTGCAGCGCACCTGCCAGACGCGGCTGTTCTCCGACAAGCTGGCCGCCTTCACCTTCTGGGGCTGGCAGGCGGTGATCGTTTCGGCCGTCATCACCCTGCCGCTGGGCTACACCACGACCAAGGAGTACGCCGAGCTGGAATGGCCGATCAGCATCCTGATCGCCGTGGTCTGGGTCAGCTATGCCATCGTCTTCCTGATGACCGTCAAGCAGCGCAAGACCTCCCACATCTACGTGGCCAACTGGTTCTTCGCCGCCTTCATCCTGACCGTGGCCGTGCTGCATATCGTCAACAACGCGGCGCTTCCGGTCACTGCGATGTATTCCGTCTCCGTCTATTCCGGCACCATCGACGCCATGGTGCAGTGGTGGTACGGGCATAACGCGGTCGGTTTCTTCCTGACCGCCGGCTTCCTCGGCATGATGTACTACTTCGTGCCCAAGCAGGCCGAACGCCCGATCTACTCCTATCGACTGTCCATCGTCCATTTCTGGGCGCTGATCATGATCTACATGTGGGCCGGCCCGCACCACCTCCACTACACCGCCCTTCCCAACTGGGCACAGTCGCTGGGCATGGTCATGTCGATCATCCTGCTGGCACCCTCCTGGGGCGGCATGATCAACGGCATGATGACCCTGTCCGGCGCCTGGCATAAGCTGCGCACCGACCCGACCCTGCGCTTCCTGGTGGTTGCCCTGTCATTCTACGGCATGTCCACCTTCGAAGGGCCGATGATGGCGATCAAGACTGTCAACGCTCTGTCCCACTACACCGATTGGACCATCGGCCACGTCCATGCCGGCGCGCTGGGCTGGGTAGCCATGATCACCATCGGTTCCATGTACCACCTGATTCCGCGCCTGTTCGGCCGCACCGAGATGTATTCGGTGGGCATGATCGCCCTGCACTTCTGGCTGGCGACCATCGGCACCGTGCTCTATATCGCCTCCATGTGGGTCAACGGCATCCTGCAGGGTCTGATGTGGCGCGCCATCAACCCCGACGGCACCCTGATGTACACCTTCATCGAGTCTGTCGAGGCCAGTGGCCCAGGTTACATCGTACGCCTGATCGGCGGCCTCTTCTGGATCATCGGCATGTTCATCATGGCCTTCAACGTCTTCATGACCATCAAGCGCAGCGAAGCCTCTCGCCAGCCGATTCCACAGACAGTCTGAGCAACCGGGGATACCGACACCAATGAAACACGAGATTGTCGAAAAGAACGTTGGCCTGCTCGCCGTGCTGATTCTGGTGGTGATCAGCTTTGGCGGCCTGGCCGAGATCGTGCCACTCTTCTTCCAGAAGCAGACCACGGAGCCGGTCGACGGCCTGCGTCCGCTCACCGCGCTGGAGCTGGAAGGCCGCGACGTCTACCGTCGCGAGGGCTGTGTGGGCTGCCATTCACAGATGATCCGCCCCTTCCGGGCCGAAACCGAGCGCTATGGCCACTACAGCGTCGCGGGCGAGTTCATCTACGAACACAATTTCCTGTGGGGCTCCAAGCGTACCGGACCGGACCTGGCCCGCGTAGGTGGCCGATACAGCGACGACTGGCACCGCGCCCACATGTACAACCCACGCGACGTGGTGCCCGAATCGATCATGCCGTCCTACCCCTGGCTGTTCGAGCGCACTCTCGACGGCAACGCGACGCCGCGCAAGATGGAAGCGCTGCGTGCACTCGGGGTGCCCTATACCGACGAAGATATCGAGAACGCCACACGCGAGGTACAAGGCCAGCAGGAGATTACGGCCCTGGTCGCCTACCTGCAGCAGTTGGGCACCGTGCTCGAGGGCACCCGTTGATCATGGATACCGGCACTTTTCGCGGCATTATCACTTTTCTGCTGATCATCGCTTTCCTCGGTATCACCTGGTGGGCCTACTCCCGGCGTCGCAAGCCGGACTTCGATGAAGCGGCCCAGCTGCCCTTCGCCGAAGATGACGCGCAACCAAACCGTGATAGCAGCGCCTCGCCCCGCTCCAGCAGCGAGCAGGACGGCAATGGCGATTCCCGTACGAACAAGGGAGACAGAAACGCATGAACAATCTTTGGGATGACTCCCTTTCCGGGTTCTGGAGCGCCTGGATCATCGTCCTCACGCTGGGCTCGATTGCCTTCGCCTTCTGGATTCTCTATGCCAACCGGAAAACCGACAAGGTGCCGGATGCCGATGGCAACGTGGAAACCACCGGCCACGCCGCCGATGAGATCGAGGAGTACGATAACCCCCTGCCCCGCTGGTGGTTCCAGCTTTACGTGGGCACCGTGGTGTTCTCGCTCGGCTACCTGTTGCTCTATCCGGGACTCGGCAACTTTGCCGGCTTGCTCGGCTGGACCCAGGAAGGTCAGTGGGAAGAGGAAGTGGCCCGTGCCGAGGAGCGCTTCACGCCGATCTTTGCCCAGTACCAGGAGATCCCGATCCCGGAACTGGCCCGGGATGAGGAAGCCATGCAGGTCGCCGAGCGAATCTACCTGAACAACTGTGCAGTGTGTCACGGCTCCAATGCGCAGGGGGGCTACGGTTTCCCCGACCTGACCGACGATGACTGGCTCTACGGCGGCGAGCCGGAACAGATCATGATATCGCTGGCCAGGGGCCGTAATGGCCTGATGCCATCCTGGCAACAGCTGGGCGAGAACAATATCGAGAACGTGACGCAGCACGTCCTGGCGCTATCCGACCTCGAGCATGACGCCGATCGTGCCGAGCAGGGGACAGCGGTCTATGCCTCGGTCTGTGCCGCCTGCCACGCGCCGGACGGCAGTGGCAACCAGGCCCTGGGCGCGCCCGACCTGACCAACGACACCTGGCTCTATCAGGCACCGGGGCAGAGCGTTGCCGACTCGGTTCGCCAGACCCTGCGCAACGGTCGTAACGGCCACATGCCGGCCCAGGAAGCCTATATCGGTGAAGAGCGCGTTCACCTGGTCGCCGCCTACGTCTACAGCCTGCGCTTCCGCGACTGAGCAGGCTCCCGAACGGCGAGGCAAGGGTGCGGCCTGGGGTCGCACCTTTTCTCTTGGTATCGATGCCTCGATACAATGAATTCGTTTCATTGCCTCCCTTCCGTGGGCAGCCTACCCCCGCCACGAGTCCGCCATGAGTGAAAAGATACCCACCCGCGACGTGACCCTGGATCCCGTGGGGCACCACGAGCCGCGAGCGGCCGTCCAGCAGGAGATGTATGCCAGTCGGCGCCATATCTATGTGCGTGAGATCAAGGGACTGTTCCAGCGCCTGCGCCGCTTCACCAACTGGCTGTTGATGCTGGCCTTCTTTGGCCTGCCATGGGTCCAATGGGATGAGCGCCCGCTGATCTGGTTCGACCTGCCGGGCCGGGAATTCCATATCCTTGCCGCGACCTTCTACCCCCAGGAGTTCATCCTGCTGTCGTGGCTGCTGATCATCTGCGCCTTTGGCCTGTTCTTCATCACGGTCTTTGCCGGCCGCGTGTGGTGCGGCTATACCTGCCCGCAAAGCGTCTGGACCTTTCTCTACATCTGGGTCGAGCATCGGCTGGAGGGCTCGCGCAACCGTCGCATGAAGCTCGACAAGCAGCCCATGACCCTGGACAAGGCATGGCGCAAGGGCACCAAGCATGTCGTCTGGCTCGCGATTGCCCTGGCGACCGGCATCACCTTTGTCGGCTATTTCACGCCGATCCGGGAACTGGTCGTGGAGCTGCCGACACTGCAGGCCCACGGCTGGTCCTACTTCTGGTCCGGTTTCTTCCTGGTGTTCACCTATCTCAACGCCGGCTGGCTGCGTGAACAGGTCTGCATCTACATGTGCCCCTATGCCCGCTTCCAGGGCGTCATGTTCGATGCCGACACCCTGATCGTCTCCTACGACGCAGACCGAGGCGAACCTCGTGGTGCCCGCAAGAGAAGTCTCGACCATCAGAAGGCGCGGGACGCCGGATACGGCGACTGTATCGACTGCGACCTCTGCGTCCAGGTCTGCCCGACAGGCATCGACATTCGCAACGGCCTACAATATGAATGCATCACTTGTGCCGCCTGCATCGACGCCTGCGATAGCGTGATGGACAAGATGCATTACCCGCGGGGGCTGATCCGCTATACCACCGAGAATACCCTGGAGGGCAAGCCATCGCGCATCCTGCGCCCGCGGCTGATGGGATATCTGGCGGCGCTGCTGGTCATGATCGGCCTGTTCACCTGGACCTTGAGCGACCGGATACCGCTGGATTTCGAAGTCGAGCGCGAGCGTGGCCAGCTGTTCCAGATGACACGAGAGGGGCGCATCAGCAATGTTTACACTCTGACAGTGCGTAACCAGGACCGTGAGGAGCACGAATTCCGCCTTGAAGTGAGCGGCCTGCCCGGCCTGGAAATCGATACCGATGCGCTGCGTGTCCCGGCCGGAGCCTCTCGTCTGTTCGCCGTCCAGGTGACCGCCGACCCCGAGGTGCTCGAGCGCCCCAGCCACCCAATACAATTGAACCTGCAATCCCAACAGAACGAACGCATAGCCCTTGAGCGAGACACTCGCTTTATCGGTGAAGCACGGAGATGACCATGACGACCCCTTCCCCCTGGTACAAGCAGTTCTGGCCCTGGTTCCTGCTCGGCCTGCTGTTCACGTCGATCTTCGGCAGCTCGACGCTGGCGGTAATGGCGGTTCGCACGGCCGACGGCCTGGTGCAGCAGGACTACTATGAGCACGGTCGCGCCATCAACATGGTACTGGCCAAGCAGCAGCGCGCCCATGACCTCAACCTGTCGGCCGACCTGCGCATCGACCCGCAGACCAGCGATATCATCGTACAGCTGCAAGGCGACGAACGCCCCGATACGCTACACCTGAAGCTGATCTTCCCGACGCAGGGTGATCGCGACCAGGAGATGTCGCTCCAGCATGTGCGCGAAGGGCGCTACCTGGGCCAGGCGCCCGACAATCTGCGCTATCGCTGGTATCTGCAACTGCATCCCAGTGCGGTCGAGCCGGCCTGGCGCCTGGTCGGCGAGGGCAGTTTTCCCAGCGAAGACGAATTCCGCCTGACCCCGGGCATCGCGGACCGCGGCTGATGTCCATCCCATCGATACACCACCCCGAGCGGCCATGAATCAACAAGAGACGGCCCGGCAAGAGTCGGCCCGACATGCCATGGCCTCCGAGCCCGGCACGGTCGACTGCTACCATTGTGGCAGCCAGGTCCCGGCGGGGGCGCCCTGGTCGATCGTCCTCGACGAGCAGGCGCACCCGCTATGCTGTCCGGGCTGCGAGGCGGTGGCACATGCCATCGTCAATGGCGGGTTGGAAAGCTACTACCGCTTTCGTACCGAGTTACCCGAGCGCCCCGACGATCGGCAGGCAGTCAAGGCCGAGACCTGGGCGGTATTCGACGACCCGGGCCTGCAGCGTGAGTTCGTGCACACGGAAGGCGACAGCGGGCTGGTCCATGCCACCCTCGCAGTGGACGGCATCACCTGCGCGGCCTGTGCCTGGCTGATAGAGCACCGCCTCAATGCACTGGAAGGCGTCAGCGTCAGTGCCGTCAACCTCAGCCACCATCGAGTACGCGTGACCTGGGACCCCCAGCGGCTCAAGCTCTCTCGCATCCTCGCCGAAATGGCCGCCATCGGCTATGGCGCACAGCCCTATGAGCCGGATGCCGCCCAGCAACGACTGCAGTTCGAGGAGCGGATGAACGTGCGCCGCCTGATCGTGGCTGCCGCGGGCATGATGCAGGTGATGATGTTCTCCATTCCCATCTATGTCGCCGACCCCGGCGAGATCAGCGACGACTTCCTGGCGCTGTTCAATTGGCTCTCCTTCGCTCTCGCCACGCCGGTCGTATTCTTCTCGGCCATGCCTTTCTTCCGCAATGCGGTGCGTGACCTGCGTACCCGAGTGCTGGGCATGGACGTGCCGGTCTCCATCGCCATCGGCGGTGCCTATCTGGCCAGCGGCTATGCGGTAATCACCAACACCGGCGAGGTATATTTCGATTCGGTGGCCATGTTCACCTTCTTCCTGCTGTTCGGGCGCTACGTGGAAGCGCGTGCCCGACGCCGCAGTGGCCACACCGGCAACGCCATGGCCGGTGCCTTGCCATTGTCGGCGGTGAGACTGACCGACGAGGGGGATGAGCGGATTCTGCCCGCCAGTGAACTCGCCGCCGGCGATCGGGTGTTGATCAAACCCGGCCATGGGGTTCCCGCCGATGGAGTGATCGAAGAGGGCGAATCCAGCCTGGATGAATCCATGCTCACCGGCGAATACCTCCCGGTGACGCGTCGGGTGGGCGACGGCGTTACCGGCGGCAGCCAGAACATCGAGAGCCCGCTGGTGGTGCGGGTCACCCATGCCGGCAGGGAGGCACGGGTGGCCGGTATCGTCGACCTCACCGATCGCGCCTTCGCCAGTCGACCCCGCCTGGCCCAGATGGCCGCCCGCATGTCGCACCTGTTCGTGCTGCGGCTGCTGCTGGTAACCACCTGCGTGTCCATTGCCTGGTGGTTCATCGACCCCTCGCGAGTCCTATGGGTCACCCTCTCGGTGCTGGTGGTGACCTGTCCCTGCGCCCTGGCGCTGGCCACACCCACGGCACTGACCGCCGGGCACGGTCAATTGCGCCGCCGCGGCGTGCTGATTACCCGAGCCGACGCCATCGAGTCGCTATCCCAGGTGGACCGGGTGATCTTCGACAAGACCGGCACCTTGACCAGCGGCGAGATGCAACTGCTCGAGACCCGTCCAATAGGCGGCCTGTCGGCGGATCGTGCGCGGGTCCTCGCGGCGGCCCTGGAGGCCCACTCCGAACACCCCATTGCCCGGGCCTTCCGCACCTGGCGCCAGGCCACCGTCAAGGCCAGCGAGCGGACGAGCCATACCGGCCAGGGCGTCGAGGGCACCATTGGCGACCGGCTCTGGCGACTGGGCCGTCCCGAGTTCGCCGCGCCGGAGCAGGGCCTCGAGGCCCCGGGGCCGGGTCAGTGGTTGCTGCTCGCCGAGGCGGGGGAGCCGCGCGCCTGGTTCGCCCTTCACGACCGGGTCCGGGAGGATGCGGCCGCTGTCGTGGCTGCCCTCCAGGCAGGTGGACTGAACGTCGAGCTGCTCTCCGGCGACAACGCCAGTGCCGTGGAGGACCTGGCCAAGGCCCTTGGTATCGCGTCCTGGCAGGCCGAAGCCAGCCCGGAAGACAAGCTGGCACGCATCCGCGAATGCCAGGCATCCGGCGAGAAAGTCGCCATGATCGGCGATGGCATCAATGACGTGCCGGTTCTGGCAGGGGCCGACGTGTCGATCGCCATGAACGGCGCCACCGACCTGGCCCGCACAAGTGCCGATGCGGTATTGCTCAGTCCCCGGCTCATGCGTATCGTCGAGTCCATCGAAATCGCCCGCGCCACACGGCGTATCATGCGCCAGAACATGATCTGGTCGGTGTGCTACAACTTCTCGGCACTGCCCTTGGCCGCCATCGGTATCGTGCCACCCTGGGTAGCCGCTCTTGGCATGTCGGCCAGTTCCTTGGTTGTGGTGGGCAATGCGCTGCGCCTGACCCGGTTCCAATTGGCACCGCCGCCCGTACCGCCACCTCCCGGCCGCCTGGTGACTGCATGACCATTCTCTACCTGCTCATTCCCCTGTCGTTGATCCTGCTCGGACTTGCCGTCTGGGCTTTCTTCTGGGCCGTGAAGAACGACCAGTTCGAGGATCTCGAAGGACCCGCTCATCGTATCCTGTTCGATGAGGACGACAATGACCTGACGTCGGAAGCACGCGCTCGACGTCAGGAGGCCTCTCGCGCCCACTCCCCAGACTCCAGCACCGACAATCGCCCGGACAACAGCGGACGTTCCGGGCACTGATGGATCCTACCGGACTCGGCTTCCCCCCCCTGGTGGCAGCCTTCGTCTTCGGCCTGCTCGGCGGAGCCCACTGTATCGGCATGTGTGGTGGCATCATGAGCGCCCTGACCTTTGCCGTGCCACCCAGCATGCGCAGTCCGGCGCGGCTCTCGGGGCTTCTGCTTGGCTACAATCTGGGCCGCGTACTCAGCTATATGTCCGCTGGCGCACTGGTTGCCTCGCTGGGCACCGTACTGGCGCTCTCGCCGGCTGCGAGGATAGCCTTGCAGGTATTTGCCGCCATGATGTTGATTCTGATGGCGCTCTACATTGCCAACTGGTGGAGGGGGCTACTCAAGGTCGAAGCCGTCGGTAAACGCCTGTGGCGTCATCTGGAGCCCGTTGGAAAGCGCCTGATGCCGGTTGTGAGGGTGCCCCAGGCCGTTGCCCTGGGCGCCGTCTGGGGCTGGCTCCCCTGCGGACTGGTCTACTCCATGCTGGCCTGGAGCCTGGCCATGGCCGATCCGCTGCGTGGTGCGCTGTTGATGGGTGCCTTCGGGCTAGGCACCCTGCCCGCTCTTCTCGTCACAGGCTTCGCCGCGCGTCAGCTTGGTTCGCTGATTCGACATCGGGCGACCCGCACCGTCGCGGCCCTGTCGATCATTGCGTTTGCCCTGTGGCAGCTGGCTTCACTGCTGCCACACTGAACAAACCGGTGGCCAACGCTTCGGCATCATCACTTCGCTTGACGCAGCTCAATCCGTTGATCAGACCGGACCGCTAGCATGAAGACACCTAACGAGACGCCGGAGTGCCTTCATGTCCGTGCCCGCGATGTCAGTACATCGAGCGATGGCCGATCCTTTCGCCTGGGACGAGGCCCTGCTGCGCCGCTACGATACCAGTGGCCCGCGCTATGCTTCATACCCAACCGCGCTCTCCTTCCGCGACGACTTCAGCGCACAGGATTATCAGGCTGCACTGGCACGCAGCAATGGCGGCGGCAAGTCACTGTCGTTATACATCCATATCCCTTTCTGCCGTCAACCCTGCTCCTACTGCGCCTGCAACACGATCATGACGCAGGATACCCGGCTGGCAGAGCCCTACATTTCCCGGCTCGATCGGGAAATGGTGCTGGTCAAACCCTATCTGGATACCCGCCGGGAAGTGGCTCAACTGCACTGGGGCGGTGGGACACCCACGTTCTTCAGCCTCGACCAGATGAGCGACCTCATCGATAGACTGGATGCCCGCTTCGGACTGTCGGGTGCCCGAGACCGTGACTACGCCATCGAGATCGACCCGCGCGAAGCCGACGTATTCACACTGCGTCATCTGCAGGCCCTGGGCTTCAACCGATTGAGTCTCGGCGTCCAGGACCTTGACCCCAAGGTGCAGAGCGCCGTCAATCGCATACAGCCGCGCATACTGACCGAAGTGCTGATCGATGAAGCAGACCGCCTGGGCTTTCGTTCGCTCAACCTCGACTTGATCTATGGCCTGCCCTTCCAGACCCGCGACAGCTTCGCCGACACCCTCAAGCAGGTCATCGCCATGGCGCCGGCGCGACTATCCATCTTCAACTATGCGCATCTGCCCAACCGCTTCAGGCCCCAGCAGCACATCAGGGAAGAGGATCTTCCCGGAGCGGAAGAGAAGCTGGCCATTCTGCGCACCACGATCGCCATGTTGACCGAGGCCGGTTATATCCATATCGGCATGGATCACTTTGCCCGACCCAACGATAGCCTCGCCCTGGCTCAGCAACAGAATACGCTTCAGCGCAATTTCCAGGGTTACTCCAGTCATGCCGAGTGCGATCTGGTGGGTCTCGGGGTGTCGGCGATCTCACGCATCGACGATGTCTATGCCCAGAACCCTATCAGCCTTGACGCCTACGAATCGGCGTTGGATGCCAGTCGTCTTCCCACGGCACGTGGCATTCGCCTGACCTTCGATGACCAGGTGCGTCGCTACGCCATCGAGCGCCTGATGTGCGACATGGCGCTGGATCTCGACCGCCTGGGCGAGGTGTTCGCCATCGATGCGCCGCGCTACTTGGCAAATGCGCTGGCAAGACTGGAGCAGCCCGAACGAGACGGCCTGATCACACGCCAGGGCAACCATCTGGTCGCCACCCCCATGGGGAGACTCTTGATCCGCCACCTGGCCATGGCTTTCGACGACCGCTTGCCACGACACAAAGGCCCTCATTACTCGCGAATACTCTAGCCGAGCGCCATTTTCACCATGGCGAAAGAGGACTTCTGCGTCCAATCGTCACAACCGGCGTTTTCCCGGACGAAAGAATGCTCCATAATACCTCAATGATCCCGGTCAAGGAGGTGAACATGGCTGTCAATGCGGCCAACGCGGTCGGCAAGCGGCGTTCGCTACTGCACGAAACCCGTTGTCAGAACTGCAGCCTTAGTTCGCTGTGCCTGCCTTTGGCACTCGAGCTCGAGGATATCGAGCAGTTCGATGCCATTATTCGCCGACGCGCACCTCTGAAGAAGGGTGAATCCCTCTTCCGCCAGGGCAATGCCTTCAACAGCGTGTTTGCGGTACGCTCCGGCAGCCTCAAGCAGGTCACCACCGAGGGCTCCGGCGACGATCAGGTCACCAATTTCTACCTGCCCAGCGAGCTGGTGGGGCTGGACGGTATCGACGAGCAGGCCTATCCCGGCAGCGTCATCGCCCTCGAGACCACAACGGTCTGTGAGATACCCTTCGATCGTCTCGACTCGCTTTCCGAACAGCTGCCCGAACTCCGCGGCCAGCTCTATCGCAGCATGAGCAAGGAGCTGCGTGACGACCGCCGCATGATGCGTCTTCTTTCGCGCAAGACCGCCGACCAGCGCCTGGCAAGTTTCTTCTCCAGCCTGTCGGATCGTTTCCGGCGTCGCGGCTATTCGCCGTACAGCTTCCGGCTCTCCATGTCCCGTGCCGACATCGGCAACTATCTGGGGCTGGCAGTCGAAACAGTGAGCCGAATCCTGGGCCGCTTCCAACAGCAAGAGCTGGTCGAAGTTTCCGGTCGAGAAGTGAATATTCTCAATCTGGAGGCTCTGCTCGCTCAAGCCCAGGAAGAACATTGACCAGATAGCATGCCATGCCTCTCCCCCATGCGAATGGCCCACAGAGCAAGGCTCGGTGGGCCATTTCCTTATCGGGTTTTTTTCTGGGGAAATGATGTCGACTCGAGCGGAAGCATTCGGCAACCGGGCCGGCTCAGTCCCCGCGTGTCAGGTCGAGCACGTCGATACGGCCAGCCTGCCGCCTTGCCTGCGCCTTCTCGAGACCCGCGAAGTCGAACAGGTCACGATCAGCCAGTTGCGACGGTGCCACGTTGGTTACCGCCTTGAACATGCTTTCCAGCCGACCGGGGTGCTTGGCTTCCCACTCGGCCAGCATCTCCTTGACCACCTGGCGCTGCAGGTTGGGCTGGGAGCCGCACAGGTTGCAGGGAATGATTGGAAACGCCATCAGTCGAGCAAACTCGACAATATCCGCTTCGCGACAATAGGCCAGGGGGCGGATCAGAATGTTCTTGCCATCATCGGAAAGCAGCTTAGGCGGCATGGCCTTCAGGCTGCCCCCGAAGAACAGGTTGAGAAAGAGGGTTTCGAGTATATCCTCTCGATGATGGCCCAGGGCGACCTTGGTGGCTCCGATGTCTTCGGCGAAGCCGTATAGCGAGCCGCGGCGCAGCCTCGAACAGAGCGCGCAGGTGGTCTTGCCTTCCGGGGTCTTTTCCTTGACCACGGAATAGGTATCGCGCTCGAGGATGTGATAGTCGACGCCGATGCCGTCCAGGTATTCGGGCAGCACATGCTCGGGAAAGCCCGGCTGCTTCTGGTCGAGGTTGACCGCTACCAGCGAGAAATTCACCGGTGCGTTGCGCTGCAGGCTGCGCAGGATTTCCAGCAGGGTATAGCTGTCCTTGCCGCCCGACAGACACACCATGACCCGGTCGCCTTCGTGGATCATGCCGTAATCGATGATGGCATGGCCTACCTGGCGGCGCAGGCGCTTCTGAAGCTTGTTGAACTCACGCCGTCCCTTGGCGTCGAGCTCATCCAGAGGGGGTCGAACCTCTTCTCCGGATGGTCGGGAAGCGGTCTCCAGGCGTTGGGGCTTGGAAACGAGGGGATCGAAGGTCATGGCGTCTTGCATGGTCACGGCGCTGCCAGGGCGTGTGGTGGATGACGGGAGCCATCCTACCATCGCCTGTGCAGCCTGGCGACGCAGGCGCAGGCTCGAATCACGCCTCACGGGCCTGCATCACGCCTCGCTCCAGCCGCAGGTAGATCAATGCCGTGGTCACGGCATCACCCAAGGCCGTATTGCGCCCCATCACGGGGACACCCAACGATTGGGCCACGTCATCGAAACGCGACGCCGGCGGTTCCGGCTCCATGGCGCTGCGTCGCAGCTGACGATGGTAGAGCTGTGCCACGTCGATGCCACTATTGGGCAGATCGAAGCCGAAGCGTGGCCGGAGCTGTCGATTGAGGATCGCCAGGTCGAAATCGAGCCGCCACCCCAGTAGCGGCCGATTGCCGATGAAATCCAACAGCTTCGCCAATGCCTCATCGATGCATTCGCCATCATCCAGGTCGATACCGCGCAGACCATGAATGCGAATGGAGTCGCCAGTGAGCGATGCCGGCCGCTTCAGGCGCAGATCCAGCGACTCACTGGCCAGCACACGATCGCCACGCACCTTCACCGCGGCGATGGAGACTGGCTCCGCCATACGCGTGTCCAGACCCGTGGTTTCACAATCGATGGCCACGAGTTCGTCGCCAGTGTAAGGATGGAACAGCCAGCCATACTCGCCATCGGCATGGCGACGTCGGTCGTTGGCCCGACGCAGTGCTCGAAACATTCTGCTCCTCCTGCCGTTCTTGCCTGCCCTGCCTTTCGCTGACTACCCGCCTTCAGGAATACTCCAGGTGGTAGCGCTGCGACAGGCTCTGCTTGAAATCCTTGACGATGTGCAATGCCTCACGCAGCAGGTCGCGCTCGAGCGATGACAGCTGCTGGACCACTACGCGATCGGGGCTCTTGCTGATGACATTGCCATCCAGCCGTTCCAGTTGCTGTTTCAGACGCAGCTCTGTGAAAAGCGACAGTGCCTCGGCAAGGTCCTCGGCGACCCGCTCTTCCAGGCGCCCATCGGCCGCCAGCGCTTCCAGACGCTCCAGTGTCGAAGTGGGCCTTATCCGCCGTTCCAGAGCCATGGTTCTCACACCATGCACGATGGGAAAGATACCGCCCTTCTTGATGTCGATGCCGTGCTGCGGCTTCTTGAGGGACCCGAACAGGGTCAGCGGCGTAGAGAAACGCAGCGCCGTGCGGGCAAAATAGGAAAGGAATATCTCGTCCCGGGAACACGCCTCGAAGAGGGCCTCTCGCACCCGGTCCAGAAGCGCCGGGTTACCGGCCACGGCATGCGAATCCAGCATGATGGCGAGCTTCATCAGGCTGTCGCCATCGCGAGCCTGGGCCCAGCGGGCGATTCGCTCACGCCACTCGGATACGGTTCCCACCCATTCCGGGTTGGACACCATGATGTTGCCGGGACAGGGTGGGTAGCCCAACTCGATCAACGTTTCGGTGAGGCGCTGCATCTGCTCGCCCACATCCGGCCACTCGAGGTCATCGGCCAGGATCAGGCCATTGTCCTGGTCGGTCTTGAGTATCTGTTCTCCCCGTCCCTCGCTGCCCATCACCATCAGGCAGCTCTGCCCGTGGTACCGCTCATCGATCAGGAAGCCCCAGGCCTTCGACATGATGCGACCGTTGAGCGCCGCGAGAAGACCCATGGCAAAGCGAAGCTTGACCCCCTGTGCCATCAACGCCTTGACCAGTTCAGGAGTACGACGACTGGCACGGAACAGGACATCGAGGCTGTCGGCCTGCTCGACCTGCAGGCTGACCACGTAGCTGCGGCTGGAAAAATAGCTGAGCACGTCTGTCAACTCGACCACGCCGACCGGCTTGTCCTGCTCGATGACCACGACGCGCTCCACCTTGAAGCGGGTCATTATCACCAACACCTCGAACAGGTATTGGTCCGGCCCCACGGTAACCAGCTCAAAGCGGGCGACATCCTGCACAGGACTGCTCTGCTCCCTCCCCTCCAGCACAAGGGCGTCAAGCAGGTTGGTCTTGGTGACCATTCCGGCACCCTGCTCGCCTTCGACCAGCAGGCTATCGGCATGGCTGTCATGCAGCGTGACAACCGCTTCGGCAATGGTCGACTCAGGGCCAACGCAAAGCGGGGCTCGCATGCACTCACTGACCTTGGCCAGCATGAAGCCGGCCATGGTCACTCCCCCCTCTGCACGCTGCTCGGTCAGCAGACGTGCCTTGTGGGCCAGCGTCTGGCGAAAGAATTCAGCGAACGGGGGATAGTCATCGCAGAGTGTCAGGAACAGCGCCTTGGGCAACAGGTAGCAGAGGCTCTCCTGCTCGGCCCGGAAGCGATAGCGGCTCTTGCCGTTGAGAATGCTGATGGCACCGAACAGATCGCCCGAGGTGTAATGCCCTATGCGTTCACGGGCGCCAGGCAGGGTAGTATCCAGCTCGGCGATTTCTCCCTTGTGGATCAGGAAGACGAACTCGCCTGGCTGGCCGGTTTCGAGGATGATTTCATCACGATCGAAATACGCCAGGTCGATACCGCTGCGAACACGATCGCGCCCCTCATCATCAAGAAAGGTGAACGGCGGTTGGGAGAGATCGACATCGACCATATACTGCTGCCCTCGCTGGCCGTCTCTGGCCAACAGCACCTGCAGCGAATGAGTGGCCTTGCTGCCTTTGCCACCTACGTTTCCACTTCGCCACATACGTTTCGATACATATTCCGCCGCACAGACAGCAAGGCATGTTCCCTGCACCGGAGCTTGCAGGAACTTCCTCAGCGCCTCCTTGGTGGCTACCTGTGCTGAGAATGCTTCAAGCAGGATAACAAGATCGGCTTTTCACACATAACCTAGACCATCGTCCTAGATGTTACCGGCTAGACAATGGTCCCACACGCCCTCCTAGACAATAGTCTATGCACCGAACAAATAGACAAAAGTCCTATAAGATCCCGTTCTAGACAATCGTCCTATACCTGGACGAAGATGCTGGGAAATCATCCAGCAAGGAATCCGTATCATACTGAAAATAAGTAGAAAAAACACAATACGTTTAATCACAGTTTTCTCATGATACCAAAGTCTGGGATTTATTTTCTGCACTTATTGACCAATATTGCCATTGAATCATGCAGGGCAATCGCACGTCGGTAAGATACCTCGACATCAGGCAAGAGACATGGTGGGAAGTGTGGCTGGGCGCGGGATCAAGATCAGAAACAGGCGCTTGCCGGCGCCATCGTCGAGGTGCCAATTAACGGTTGCCTCCGTGGGGTATCCCTGATGAATCATCAATCTCTCTTTGCAACTTCCCAACCTTGAAAAACAATTGGAGAGCAACACTATGGCAGATGATAAATCCAATGCTGCTGCGTACTGGAAAGCGAATGTTCGCCTGATAACAGGATGTCTGATTGTATGGGCCCTGGTGTCCTATGGCTTCGCCATCCTGCTACGTCCCATGATCGCGTGGATTCCCATCGGAGGTACCGACCTGGGCTTCTGGTTTGCCCAACAGGGGTCCATGTTTACTTTCATCGGACTCATTTTCTTCTACGCATGGAAAATGAACAAGCTCGATGAAAAATTCGGACTTGGGGAGTAAGCCGGAATGAGTCAATTTGCAATCAACCTCTTGTTCGTGGGCGGCTCCTTTGCCCTCTATATCGGCATTGCGATCTGGTCACGGGCCGGCTCGACCAAGGACTTCTATGTCGCCGGCGGCGGTGTCCACCCTGTTACCAACGGCATGGCCACCGCTGCCGACTGGATGTCGGCTGCGTCCTTCATCTCCATGGCCGGCCTGCTGGCAACCGGCGGCTACGCCAACTCCTCCTTCCTGATGGGCTGGACCGGTGGCTACGTCATCCTGGCCATGCTGCTGGCACCTTACCTGCGCAAGTTCGGCAAGTTCACCGTTCCCGACTTCATCGGTGATCGCTTCTACAGCAGTACCGCGCGCCTTGTGGCGGTCGTCTGCCTGGTTGTGGCCTCGGTGACCTACGTCATCGGGCAGATGACCGGCGCCGGCGTCGCCTTCTCACGCTTCCTGGAAGTCAGCAACACCTGGGGCATCTGGATCGCCGCCACCATCGTCTTCCTGTACGCCGTATTCGGTGGCATGAAGGGCATCACCTACACCCAGGTGGCGCAGTACGTGGTACTGATCATCGCCTATACCATTCCGGCCGTGTTCATCGCCCTGCAGCTCACCGGCAACCCGATTCCGATGTTCGGCATGTTCAGTACGCACAATGAATCCGGCGTACCGCTGCTGGCCAAGCTGAGCGAAGTACTGGTGGAACTGGGCTTCCAGGACTATGCCGCCGATGTCGACGACAAGCTGAACATGGTGCTGTTCACGCTGTCGCTGATGATCGGTACCGCCGGTCTGCCCCACGTCATCATCCGCTTCTTCACCGTACCGAAAGTCGCCGATGCGCGCTGGTCAGCCGGCTGGGCCCTGGTCTTCATCGCCCTGCTCTACCTGACCGCTCCCGCCGTGGCCTCCATGGCACGCCTAAACCTGCTGACAACCGTCTACCCGGAAGCTGCCGGCCAGGTCGTGAACTATGAAGAGGCAATGGCCGAGCCGATCCTGTATGAGGAGCGCCCCGAGTGGTTCCGCACCTGGGAAGAGACCGGCCTGATCACCTTCAACGACCTGAACGATGACGGTCGCATCCAGTTCTACAACGACGCCAACCCCGCCTTCGCCGATGAGGCCGCAGACCGTGGCTGGGAGGGTAACGAACTGGAAGTCAACAACGACATCCTGGTACTGGCCAACCCCGAAATCGCCAACCTGCCGGGCTGGGTCATAGGCCTGGTGGCAGCCGGTGGCATTGCGGCGGCGCTTTCCACCGCAGCGGGCCTGCTGCTGGCGATATCTTCGGCAATCAGCCACGATCTGATCAAGAAGACAATCAACCCCAATATCAGCGAAAAGGGCGAGATGCTCGCGGCGCGAATTTCCATGGGGGGCGCCATCCTGCTTGCTACCTACCTGGGGTTGAACCCGCCCGGATTTGCGGCCCAGACGGTGGCATTGGCCTTCGGTATCGCTGCGGCCTCGCTCTTCCCGGCACTGATGATGGGCATCTTCTCCAAGCGGGTGAACGGCAAGGGCGCCGTTGCCGGTATGCTGGCGGGCCTGATCACCACCCTGCTGTATCTATTCACCTACCTGGGCTGGTTCTTCATCTCCGGCACCAACATGCTGCCCAACACGCCGGACAACTGGATCGCGGGCATCTCGCCGCTCTCCTTCGGCGCCATCGGCGCGATAATCAACTTCGCCGTTGCCTTCGGTGTCTCCTATGCAACCGAAGAGCCTCCGCAGGAAATCCAGGACCTGGTGGAAAGCGTTCGCTATCCCAAAGGCGCTGGCGGTGCGGTTGACCACTAAGCCATAATGGATTCCTGACACAGCAAGGCTGTCGTGGAATCAAAACCAAGTCGGGCTTCCTGGTGGAAGCCCGACTGCTTTCGGAAGGTACACTATGATATGGCATCTGGTTGCAGCGATATTTGCCGGGTTGGGAGCCGCGGGCATTGGCCTGCTACTGCGGCTGATCAGCGGCAAGCGCCTGCCCCGTTGGGTCATTCCGGCCTTCGCCGGCCTGGGCATGCTGGGTTACCAGATTCACTACGAGTACTCCTGGCTGAGCCACAAGCAGGGGCAACTGCCGGCCACGGCCCAGGTGGTATCCACCGAGGAGGGTGGAGCCTTCTGGCGCCCCTGGACGTACTTCTTTCCCATGACCACGGCCTTCAGCGTGGTGGATCGAAGCAGCATGGTGCCGAGAGAGGCAGACGATCAACTGCTGGTGGAGTTCATGCTCTATCGCTTCGAGAAGGATTACGTGGACCGATTGACGCATCAGGCGTTCCTGATGAACTGCACCTCACAGGAAAAGCTGCCGCTTATCGGCGAAGAGCGCCAGCCCCGCTTCTCTGCCCTGCGTAGCGTCGACAGCGATACTCCGCTGTATCAGGCGGTCTGTCGCGATACCTGAGTCCGACAGCACCTACCCATCGTCGGTTTGCCATCGGTAGGCCGGCCATCTCGATCCTGACGCCCGGCTTCCTGCTGCCCTGGTCATCGACTTGCTGCCCTCCCGACCGTCATTGCCATAGAATGGGCGCAGACCCGAGGGAGAGAGTGCATGTTTGCCGGTTGGCTACTGATTGCCGTATCACTGCTCTATATTACCGTGCTGTTCACCATCGCCTGGCGAGGCGACCGTCATGCACGACAGCATGGTGCCAGTCGCCGCCGGCCGATCATCTACAGCCTGGCCCTGGCTATCTACTGCACTTCCTGGAGCTTTTACGGCGCCGTCGGCCAGGCCGCCACCTCCGGCTGGTCCTTCGCCAGCATCTACGTGGGGCCCATCCTTACCTTCCTGCTCTTCTGGCCAGTGCTGGCCAAGATGATTCGCGTGGCCAAGCGCCAGAACGTTACCTCCATTGCCGATTTCATCGCCTCTCGCTACGGCAAGACCCAATCGCTGGCGGCCTTCGCCAGCCTGGTGGCCCTGATCGGCACCCTGCCCTATATCGCGCTGCAGCTCAAGGCGGTATCGACCTCCTTCGCCCTACTCACCGACGCGACGGACATTACCCACGCCCCCCTTTTCGCCGACACGGCCTTCTTCGTCGCCATCGTCATGGCAGCATTCGCCATTCTCTTCGGCACTCGACACACGGACGCTACCGAACACCATGAAGGCTTGATACACGCCGTAGCCTTCGAGTCACTGGTCAAGCTGGTGGCCTTCCTGATACTTGGCGCCTATGTGACATGGGGCATGTTCGGCGGACTGGGCGATCTGTTGAGCCGTGCCGATACACAGCTCGAACTGCAGCGCCAATTGATCGACCAGGACTTCGGTCGCAGTTTCTGGGCCCAGACGCTCCTGGCCATGCTGGCTATCTTCTGCCTGCCTAGGCAGTTTCACGTGACGGTCGTGGAAAACACCCATCCCGACGACGCCACCAAGGCACGCTGGCTGTTTCCACTGTATCTCTTGGCATTTGCCTTCTTCATATTGCCCATTGCCGCCGCCGGCCTGGCCACGTTCCCCGATGGCTCCGTAGAGCCCGACACCTTCGTGCTGGCATTGCCGATGGCAGCCGGTAACCAGTGGCTGACCCTGCTCACCTATATCGGTGGTTTCTCGGCAGCAACCGGCATGGTCATCGTGGCCACGGTGGCGGTGTCCATCATGATCTCGAATGAGATCGTGATCCCGCTCCTGTTCCGTCTACGCTGGCTGGATGCACGCCCTCGAGATTATGGTCGCCTGGTCCTGCAGGCCCGGCGCATCACCATCTGTGCCATTCTCGCCCTGGCCTACGGCTTCTATCATCTGATTGGGGAATTCAGTTCCCTGGCCTCCATCGGCATGCTCTCTTTCGCCGCGGCGGCGCAATTCGCCCCGGCCCTGCTGGGTGGGCTCTACTGGAAACGCGGCAATCGGCTGGGGGTCGTCGTCGGCATGAACGCCGGCTTTGCCATCTGGGCGTACAGCCTGTTGATGCCTGCCATGATCCAGGCCGGCGTACTGCCGGCCCACTGGATCGATGGCGGGCCTCTGGGTCACCCCTGGCTGATGCCCACTGCCCTGTTTGGCCTCAATTTCGGCGACGGTTTCACTCACGGCGTCATGCTCTCGCTGGGACTCAATCTGTTCTGCTATATCTTCGTTTCCCAGATCACGTCACAGCGAGTCGTCGAGCGTATCCAGGCTTCCTTGTTCGTCGATAGCGTCGAGACACGCCAGACATCCATCAATCGTCCCTGGACCGGCGCCACTACCGTGGGCGACCTGCAGGTGCTCTGTGAACGCTTCCTGGGGGCAGGCCAGGTACAGCGTGCCTTCGACGACTACGCCCGGCGTACCGGAAAACCCCTGGAAGAGGGAGCCCGTGCCTCCATCGACGTGATTCAGTTCACCGAACGCTTCCTGGCCTCGGTACTGGGGGCGTCATCGGCGCGTATCGTCGTCAACTCCGCGCTTCAGGGACGCGGCATCGGTATCTCGGATGTGATCTCCATCGTCGATGAAGCCTCTCAGGTTCTGGAGTTCAACCGAGCCCTGCTGCAAGCCACCATCGAGAACATCAACCAGGGCATCAGCGTAGTGGACCAGAATCTGCGACTGGTGGTGTGGAATCAGCGCTATCTGGAGCTGTTTCGCTTTCCGGACCACCTGATTCGAGTCGGGGCACCGATCGACAAGATCTTCCGCTACAACGCCCACAACGGAGAATACGGCCCGGGGGATCCCGAGGAGCATGTTCAGTTGCTGATCGACAACATCCGCGATGGCCAGCCGCACCGTTACGTACGCTATCGTCAGGACGGCAGTGTACTGGAGGTACAGGGCAACCCCATGCCGGGAGGCGGTTTCGTCTACACCTACCAGGACATCACCCAGCAGAAGCGAATCGAGGAAGCACTGATTCGTTCCGAAAACAACATCCGCATCTATACGGATAATGTGCCGGCACTGATCGCCTACTTCGACAAGGAGTGCCGTTACCTCTTTACCAACCGCGCCTATGAACAAGCCTTCGGCATTGATCGTAACGAGGTCATCGGCAGGCACGTGGATACGGTAATCGTTGGTGAGATGGCTCGTGAGCGGGCTCCCTGGATCCGCCGTGCCCTGTCTGGTGAGCGGGTGAGCTTCGAGGTCTCGATGCAAGGAGCCGAGGGCATACGTTACATGCTGGTCACGTACACGCCGCACTTTGGTGATAGCGGTGCGATTCTCGGTTTCTTCTCTCTCTATCAGGACATTACCGAGCGCCGCCTGGCGGAGATCGCCCTCAAGGAGACCAACGAGACCCTGGAAGAACGTGTTCGGGAGCGCACCCAGGCACTGTCCGAAGCCAACGCCGCACTGCGCCAGGAAAACCGTGTACGGGCCGAAGCCGAACAGGCGCTGCGTCAGGCCAAGCAGGTGGCCGAGGACGCCAACGCCTCCAAGACACGCTTTCTGGCTGCCGCCAGCCACGACCTGCTGCAACCATTGAATGCCGCGAGATTGTTTACGTCGGCCCTCTCCCAGGAGAACGTGGCCGAGGACATGACGCGCACCATTGGCCATATCGACAACTCACTGCAAGCCGCCGAAGAACTGCTTGGTACCCTGCTCGATATTTCCAAACTGGATGCCGGGGCGCTGACACCACGACGCAGCCACTTCGCCCTCGCCGATATCGTTCAACCACTCCACGCCGAGTTCGAGGTCATGGCCGAAGACAGGGGCCTCGATCTCGACGTCGTTCCAACCCGACAGTGGGTCGACAGCGACCCCCAGATGCTGCGCCGAATCATCCAGAATTTTCTCTCGAATGCTATCCGCTACACCCAGGAGGGACGAGTACTGCTGGGGTGTCGGCGCAAGGGCGACCGTCTCAGCATCGAGGTGTGGGACAGCGGTCCGGGTATTCCCGAATCCAAGCAGTCCGAGATATTCCAGGAATTCCGTCGGCTCGATCAGGCGTCGCGACACAAGGAGAGTGAAAAGGGGCTGGGGCTGGGATTGTCGATTGCCGATCGCATGAGCCGCGTGCTCGATCACCCGATCCGGGTACGATCCCGGGAAGGCTTCGGGACAGTCTTCTCGGTGAGCGTGCCGGTTGTCGAAGCCCGCCCCCAGGAAGTCTCGGCAGGCCAGGCAACCACTCGGCGCGCCGGCAACAAGCTCGCCGGTACCTGTATCCTCTGCATCGACAACGAGACCCTGATCCTCGAAGGCATGAAGGCGATGCTATCCGGTTGGGGCTGTGATGTCTTCACCGCCACCAGTATCGGCGGAGCCAAGTCGATCCTGCGCCACCTGGACGGCGAGCCGGATGCCATCCTTGCCGACTACCATCTGGATAACGAAGTGACCGGCCTGATGGCCCTTGAAGCCCTCAGCGAACGGCTGCAGAATGCCATACCGGGCATCGTGATCACGGCCGACCGCACCGAGGAAGTCGCAGAGGAGATCAGGCGCAGCGGCTATCATCTGCTGCAGAAGCCGGTACGCCCTGCTGCCTTGCGTGCTCTGCTCACCCGTACCTTGCAGGCCAGCCGAGCGGTCAACAAACAGGAGGAATGAAACGATACGAACCGGACGGCCCGATCATCCGACCGGGCCGTCCGGTTCGCGCGCAACGCCTCTCGTCAGGACTCGACCTTGGGCGGCTCCACTTCCAGCTTCTGCGCCGCAATGACCGCCTGGGTGCGGGAATGCACACCCAGTTTCCGAAGAATGGCCGTGACGTGGGCCTTGATCGTCGCCTCGGAAACGTTCAATTCATAAGCGATCTGCTTATTGAGCAGCCCTTCAGTGAGCATGTTGAGCACCCGGAACTGCTGGGGCGTCAACGAGGCGATCGCCTCGGCGAAACGTGTCTCTTCCTCATTGGAATCACCCAGAGAGTCGGCCAGCTCCTTCGGCAGCCACACCTCGCCATCGAGGATATCGCTGACTGCCTCGGCGATCAAAGCGAGGGATGAGGATTTGGGAATGAAGCCCGAGGCGCCGTAGTCGATGGCACGGCGCACCACATATGGCTCGTCACTACCGGACACCACGGCGACCGGGATGTCGGGGGTCTGGCCGCGCAATTGGATCAGGCCGGAAAAACCGTGGGCGCCTGGCATGTGCAGGTCCAGCAGTATCAAGTCGGCGTCGGGGTGGCGAGTGACCACCTCGTTGGTGGCCGCCATGGTATCGGACTCGACGATCTCGGCCTGAGGCGCCAGTTGGCGCAGCGCCTGGGTAAGGGCTGCACGGAACAGCGGATGGTCATCGGCAACGATGAATTTCTGGGCGAACGCCATGGATTCTCCTCCGGTTCCTCGAGCAGTGGGCCTACGGCCGACACACTGGGCTCATCTATCTATCAATGACAGCATGTTACCCCATGCGCGAAGGCTTTCCCAAGCACAAGGCCACTTTTGTCAACAATCTTCAGGCCAGGCGTCATCGCGACTTCACTCACGCTTGCTCCTCCCGAGAGCAGGGGTGTCAAATACCTGACCTTGGGAAGCCTGTCTCAGATCCTGACCATGCTGACAGGAAGCTTGCCGGGACACTCGACCGGGCGCTCTTGTCAGGTCGTCGATCTTCAACAATATGAACCGACTCCCGGGCCGGCATTGAGGCAACCTTTCTTTTCACTTGGACACAGCAACCTCCTTGAGGAACGCCTCGAACGACTCCTATCTTTCACTACAATGGCCCAGGCCAGTAGCGCCGAGTGATCGGCAACAAGGAAGTAGGCAATTCTACGTGTTCAAGCTATGCATCAAGTAGTCATGTATCAAGTAGCACATTGCCGACTAATGAAGGAGATACTCATCATGTCACAGCGCAATCAGAACCCCGGCAACTTCGCCAATGACCCGAAGAAAGCCGCTGAAGCCGGCAAGAAGGGCGGGCAGCAAAGCAGCGGCAACTTCGCCAACGATCCGAAGAAGGCATCACAAGCCGGCCAGAAAGGCGGCAAGAGTCAAGGTCGCTGACCGATGCTGCGTGATGCTGCGTAAAGCACCTTTAGCCATTTTTCGGGCTATCTGAATCAGGCCATCAGGATACGCGTGATCTCCTGACGGCCTGTTTACCTGAGTACAGTCGTCGCTCGACTCGATGGCTATCCGGAAAATTCATGGCCTAACGTCGATGCAGGAAAGGCATGAAAATGCATCGTCGTGGAACCAACTCCGATATCCGGGGCATTTCGGGAAGGGCTGATCCGAAAGTAAAGAGATGGAGCAAGGAAACTCATTCAGTCAAGGAACAGGGCACTAGAAGTGCCAGGAACCAAAACTCGACCCAATGCCGGAGCTCAGGAAGAGTCAATCAATCCGCCGTGGTCATTGGCGAATGACATTATCGTGACAAAGGAGATGGATACCATGGGCACCCAACCGCAAACCCCGAAACATCTCGAAGATTGGCTGCGCGACGCACACGCCATGGAAAAGCAGGCAGAAAAGATGCTGGAATCCCAGGCCAAGCGGCTCGAGCACTATCCGGAGCTGAAAGCCAGGATAGAGCAGCATCTGATCGAGACACAGGGGCAAGCCGAAAAGCTGGAAGACTGTATCTCACTGCTGGGTACCGATCCTTCCGTGGTAAAAGACGTGGGGGCAAAGCTGACGGCGTTCGGCCAGGCTGTGGGCGGCATGCTGGCAAGCGATGAAGTCGTCAAAGGGTCCATAGTGAGTTATGCCTTCGAGCATTTCGAAATAGCCAGCTACAAGGCGCTTATCCAGACGGCCGAACAGGCCTCGAAACCGGAGATCGCCCGTATCTGCCAAGGTATCCTCAAGGAGGAAGAAGCCATGGCAGAGTGGCTCTCCCAACACCTTGACGAAACCACCCGGCAATTCCTGGCGCGTTCCGAAGACAGCGATCTTCGCGCCAAGACTTGATAGCTCTTCTCCTTGGCCAACCCTTGCCTCCCCGGGAACCGCCTCGGGGTTTTTTTACGCGTTGTCTGACGCAGCAAGCTGGACGATGGCTTCACCTCGGGTCGCCCACTGAAGACCAGCCCTTCTACAGGATCAGAGATGGTCTCTTGGTATCACGTTTTTCCAATTCTTCGAGAACACACGGTAATCATCTTCATAGGCATCGAGTTGAGCATGCACATGGAAATGCTCTTCCGTACAGCTCAATACCGTCCGGGTATAGACTTCCACGTTCCAGTCATCTCGCTTGAAAACCCGTTCCGTATAGGTTTCACCGCGTGCCGAGGTAAAGTCGTCATTGACGGTGGAATACCATTCCCGTGTACTGCGCCTCACCTCGGTACCGGTGTCGTCTATCACGAAGTGCCCCTGGTCATTGACGACTTCCAGCACGGATTCCTTGCCCGCCAGGTCACGGTGCAGTAACCAGTTGTGCTCGCTGGGGGCTATCATCGTGACGGCAAGGGCCGGGGCTTCTTCAGGTGCTTCGAAAGCGGGCAAGCGCGCATCTTCATCACCGGGTGTGCGCACGGGCAACGTCAATGAACACGTGTCAGGATAGATATCCACCTGTACCGGCTCGGGCGGCAGCCAGGCCAGTGGCCAGTATGAGGTCGAGACAGAGACCCTGATCTGGTGACCCGCCGGAAAGCGCTGGGCTATCCCATTCAGCGGCACCTTTATCCGGTAGCGCTGATGAGGGACCAACGGCTCGGGATGGGCATCACTGTCGCGATGCGTCAGGTTGAGCAGGCCGTAGGTGACACGAGTCGCCTTGCCATCCGGCGCCACATCCGATAGCCGAACGGCGATCATCCCCTGGGGCTTGTCCGCGGAGAGCTCCAGGTCCAGTGACGCCACACCGAAGATATCGAGTGGCTCCTCCAGTTCCCGGCTGCTGAACACCAGCGCTCCGCCATCTTCTTCGCGCTGGTCACCCGGCAGGTCCGGCGTGGCGGCATAGGAGCACCACTTCCCCGCAAACAGACCGACACTCAAGGGTGACTGCAACGCCAGGCTCTTGTCACGCTGGCTTTCCCGTTGCTTTCGATGGGCGTCTCCATGGCCCTCGCCCAACGCAATCGTATAGGGGCCCAATGGATAGCGTTTCGCCTCGACATTCTGCGAGGGCCAGCCAGACTCACCGATCCAGCGCCCCGGACGCTCCTCATAGGAAGTGTCGGGTGGCACGCTGTCCTGTTGCCAGGCGCGCAGCATGGGCTCCTCCATGATGCCGTTGTCCTGACCTTTCAACCAGTAATCCCACCAGCGTACGGCTTCCTGCAGAAAACCGATCGCTGGGCCAGGCAAGCCCTGGTGGGGATACTTGTGCCCCCAGGGGCCGATCAGCCCCTTCCGCGGCACCTCCAGGTGCTGCATCAGGCGCAGCACGGTGTTGGTGAAACCATCCGCCCAGCCGCCTATCGCATACACGGGACATTTGACATCGGCGTAGTATTCGCAGACCGAACTCGTCGACCAATAGGCGTTGCGCCGCTGGTTCTCGAGCCATGGCTCGAGCCATAGCCCGCTCCCCTCCATGCGGTCGAACCACATGTCGCGCCAGCGGTCACCGACTATCTGGGGGTCGGGGGGGAGTGTATTGAAGGCGAACATGACAGTCGCCTCCGACAGGTTGTCGCCCAGCAGGCATCCCCCCATGTAGTGCATGTTGTCGGCATAGAGGTCATCACTCGAGCAAAGACTGATGATCGCCCTGAGTTCAGGTGGCTGCTTGGCCGCCACCTGAAGGCTGTTGAAGCCACCCCAGGAAATGCCCATCATGCCGACATTGCCGTCACACCAGGACTGCCTGGCGATCCAGGCAATGGCGTCCACGCCGTCCTCCTGCTCCTGCTGCGTGTATTCGTCTGTGATCACGCCATCCGAATCACCGCTGCCACGCATATCGACACGGAGACAGACATAGCCATGTCCGGCCAGGTAAGCATGGTTGGACGCATCTCTCCCTCGCGTAATATCGCGCTTGCGATAAGGGATGTACTCCACGATCGCCGGCAGCGGCCGACTCTCGGCCTTCTCGGGCAGCCAGATACGAGCAGCCAGCTGCGCCCCATCACGCATGGGGATGAAGACGTTTTCTATTTCGCGAACCTTGTAGGGGTACGAATCAACGATTGGCACGACTCCTCCTTTGGGTTCATTGCTGGAGAGGCTCGACCTCGAACGTCAGCGCTTCCAGGCAGGCCTTATAACGCTCTTCGAGCTGATCATGGTCTTCACCCGTCACATATAATGTTCCCAGGCGGTAGCTGAAGCTATCCTGGTGCATGAGCTCTCCCAGCCGCATGCCAGGCTGGACATCGAGCCTGACCATGGTGCCGGGAAAGCGCTCCTTCAGGGCTTCGATTTCCTCTTTACTGGGGACGCGCTTCACCACGCCATCCTGATCGTCGTAAGGAATGAAACACTTGGCCGCGACAGGATAGGGTCCCTGGCGATTGGACAGGGAAGGCCGCTGTCCCAGAGCTATATCAATTGCCACTTCATGGTTGGACATGCCGTCCACCATGATGAAGACCTCACTATGCGATTGGGATATACGCGTATTGACTTCTATCAGCCACAGCTTGTCTGTTTCTTCATTCCACATGAATTCGACATTGAAGCAGCCATTATCATAATCAATGTGATCAAGGAATCGCTTACTGACATCGATCATTCTGCGATGAACTTTTTCCGGCAGGTTGCTGGGATATTCCATCCTGTCATACAAAGCATCGCTGCTCTCTGAACTAGGCTGTGAAATAATACCATGCACGTTGAACTCACCACGAAATACGGTGCCTTCGGGAGCAGCCTGAACACCCGAAATAATTTCCTCGGCAATGCAGGAATTACCATCCATTTCCTGAATTTCGGGTGGGAGTACAACATACCGAAGTGCCTCGTTGAACGGGTCTCCCAGCTGTCGAACGCCATCGCGCATCTTTTCAATGGCGGCATGAAACTGCTCTTCACTCTTGATCTTGAAGCCGAGATGCGATGAGAATGCCTTGACGGGCTTGATCCAGAAAGGGTAATCCAGCGTAACTTGCTTGAGAGGGTTTTCAGAAAAGGGATCGACGCCGCAAAACTTCGGCACGACTTCGGGCACCACTTTCTCCTGCTCGACTCGACTCCAGTATTTATGCTCGCACTTCAATACGCTTTCCACTGAAGGGGAGGGAATATTGTACTCCCTACAGAGGATGGGAACCATAACGCTGGTGGGAAAATCCCATTGCGCCACGATGGCATCAATGGAACCCTCGAAGTTCATCAATTTCTTGCGTGCCTGGCCCAGCAGTTCATTGAAAGAAAAGTGGGCCGACTCCACTGCCGTCTTGACGTCCAACAAGCCATGCACTTCAAAATGATCGGAGTGGCGCACGGTTTCGAACTCCTTGCGCTGCTGCTCCTCAAGTGCCACGACAAAAATATTCCGCTTCATCCCATCTATCTCCATGACAGTGTGGCAGAACCAACCTGATCGGTATGGCCCTGCTTCATCCTTCCCCCATCAAGATAGGGAGCAGCCCACTTAGGTTCCATGGAAAAGACGAATCTTTACCTTTTCGAACCCCGACAACACAAAAGGCAAAAAAGAGACAACGCCACAGCGTCACATCATGATATTTAGTCTATAACACAGCATGTTTCCCTGACCGTTCAGGCCACCCTTGCCCATATACTCACTAAATAGTTACCTTGCTCCGCCAGTTTGACACCAACTATGTCGAAGCTATGCTGAGTTGGCGATGAGCACTTGCTGTCTCTGGCCCGTGCATGACCGGTCCGGATATCATCAGCCGATGACTACAGGAGGTAACATCATGAATGCTCTCGAATGGCTCAAGGACAAGGGCAATGGAGAAATTGAAGGAGTATCGCCGCAAGCGCGACTTTGAACGCACCGCCGAGCCCGTCGGCGACACCCAAGCCGCCGATGCCTCGGGCAACCTCTACGTGATGCACAAACATGCGGCAAGCCATGACCACTTCGACCTGCGCCTTGAGCAGGACGGCGTGCTACGTAGTTGGGCCCTGCCCAAAGGGCCCAGCCTGGAACCTGGAGAGAAACGCCTGGCCATCGAGGTGGAAGATCACCCGCTCGAGTATGGCGACTTCGAAGGCGTCATTCCCGAGACGTCCTACGGCGGCGGTACGGTCATGATCTGGGACCGGGGTGGCTGGACGCCCAGGGGCAAGCAAAAGCAGGACCGTATCGACTTCGAGCTCGACGGAGAGAGGTTGCGCGGCACCTGGACACTGACTCGCCTGCGCGGAGGCAAGGAAAAACAGGACAAGAGCGGCAAGAGCTGGCTGATGATCAAGCGCAGCGACGGCAGACGCAAGGGCGACAAAACCAAGGACACCGCCGTCAGCGTCGAGGACGACAGCAGTATCATGAGCGGACGCAGCATGCGGCAGATCGCCGAGGACCGTGATCACGTCTGGTCCTCGCGAAGCAACAACCCGAACCGGGTAATCACCGACCCGGGCACCCTGAAAGGCGCGCGCAAGGCTCCCCTGCCACGCTCCCCCCGCCCCCAGCTCGCTACCCTGGCCAGAAAGGCTCCGAACCATGACGACTGGATCCATGAGATCAAGCTCGATGGCTACCGAATTCTTGCGCGTATCGAGAACGGCAATGCGCAACTGCTGACACGCAACGGCAAGGACTGGACGCACCGCTTTCCCGAGCTTGCCCGTCTGCTGGAAGCCTTCCCGGTCGAGTCGGCCCTGCTCGATGGTGAGGTCGTGGCCATGTCACGAAGCGGTACCAGCAGCTTTCGCCATCTGCAGGAAATGCTCAGTAACGGCCGCACCGCGAAACTGGTCTATCAGGTCTTTGACCTGATCCATGTCGATGGCCATGACTTGAGCGCGGTGTCGCTCATCGAGCGCAAGCAGGCCCTGGCCGAGCTTCACGAGGCGGCCGGATTCATCGGTAGTCGCAATATACGCTATTCCGACCACATCGATTCCCAGGGAGCCGCGTTCTTCGATCAGGCCTGTCAGCTGGGCCTCGAAGGCATCATCAGCAAGCGCGCCTCGAGCACCTATCAGGAAAAGCGCAGCCAGGACTGGCTGAAGGTGAAATGCATCACCCATGAAGAATTCGTCGTAGGTGGATATACCGAGCCGGGCGGCTCACGCAGTGGTTTCGGGTCATTACTGATGGGTGCCTTCGATGCCGAGGGCCGACTCGAGTATGCCGGACGGGTCGGCACGGGTTTCAACAGCCGGCTCCTTGAAACGCTGGGCGCCTCCCTTCAGGAGAGGGAAGTCTCCGTATCACCCTTCAATGGCCCGATCCCCGATACCCGCAAGGTCCACTGGGTACGCCCCAGCCTGGTGATAGAAGTCGAATTTACCGAACGTACGCGGGATGGGCGGCTGCGTCATCCGGCGTTTCGTGGGCTCCGAGAGGACCGTAACCCCGAGGAAATTCGCATGACCGCTACCAAGGAGAAGGTGAAAAGCCCCGCGCAGAGCAAGGCGCAGCCGAACGATGGCGAGCCCTCGGGTACACGAGGCTCCGCGAAGCGAACGCGCAAGGATGAAATACAGCTGCTGGGTGTGCGGCTCTCCAATCCCGACCGCGTCCTGTTCCCGGAGCAGGGCCTGACCAAGCTCGACCTGGCCCGCTTCTACGAGGCGGTCCAGGACTGGGTGCTGCCCCACCTGGCCCGGCGGCCGCTGTCACTGGTGAGATGCCCCCAGGGTCGTGACGACGAGTGCTTTTTCCAGAAGCACCCTCGAGTTGCCATACCTGCCAGTGTCCCTCGCCTCGACATTCCCGAGAAGAGCGGCAGCGCGGAATACGTCTATGTGGAAACGGCCGCCGATCTCGTTGCCCTGGTCCAGGCCGGTGCGCTGGAAATCCATCCCTGGGGCAGCCGTATCGACGATCTCGAGCGCCCCGATCGCCTCGTCTTCGACCTGGACCCCAACCCGGGTATCCCCTGGAAGGAGATCCTGCGTATCGCCGACACGCTTCGAAAGCGGCTGGGTTCGCTGGGACTCGAGAGCTTCGTGCGCACTACCGGCGGCAAGGGCCTGCACCTCGTGGTGCCCCTGGTCCCCGAGGCGGACTGGGACCAGACCAAGGCCTTCGCCAAGGCCGTCGCCCAGCGGCACGCCAAGGACGATCCGGAACGGCTGACGACGAACATGTCCAAGGCCAAGCGGCAAGGCCGCATCTTCATCGATTACCTGCGCAATGGTCGTGGCGCCACGGCCGTCGCCTCCTACACGGTACGTGCCCGCAAAGGCGCCCCGGTGGCCGTACCGGTTCGCTGGGATGAGCTCAACGCGGCCCTCCGCGCCGATCGCTACACCGTCGAGAACCTGCGCCGCCGCCTTTCGGCACTTCGCCGGGACCCATGGGAGGGCTTTGCCGAGGCCGCGCGACCACTCGATGCCCAGTTGCGCAAGACCGTCGGCTTGCCATGAGCCCACGAAGCCAGGAGGTGAATGTGAACGACACGCCCTGGTGGCTGGAATCCGGCCCCGAAACCTGCCAGTTCTGCCTGCGCACCTTCCATTACGAAGCGGGCTATCACTGCATCCATTGCGATAGACCGATCTGCCCGACCTGTGTCATCGAACGGCTCGACGAGCGCGAGACCGTCTGTCCCGAATGCCGCGAGGAGACATCGTGATGCCACCAAGAGCCATGTGGAAAGGCGTGATCCGCTTCGATGATGCCGACGTGCCCGTGAAACTCTACTCTGCCGTCCAGGATCGCAGCGTGCACTTTCGGCTGCTCCACGACAAAGACCGCTCACCGGTCAAGCAGGCCATGATCAACCCCGACACCGACGAGGTGGTGCCCTATCGCGAGACCCAGCGAGCCTACCCGACCGACGATGGCACCCTGGTCTTGCTGAGCAGGGAGGAACTCGAGGCCCTGGAACCCGAACCGTCCCGAGACATCGAGATGATCCGCTTCCTGCCACCGAAAGCGATCGACCATCGCTGGTATGACCGCCCTTACTATCTCGGCCCCGATGGGTCGGACGAGGACTATTGCGCCTTGATCGAAGCACTCGATCACACCGGGAAGGAAGGGCTGGCCCGCTGGGTCATGCGGAAGAAGGCCTATATCGGGGCGCTGCGCCTGTATCGGGGGGTACCGATGCTGATCTCCCTGCGCGACAACGAACAGGTGATTGCCATGGATGCTCTCGAGCCGCCAGGCGGCAAGGCGCTCGACAGCAAGGAGCTCGATATGGCCAGGCAACTGATCGACATGCTGGAAGCCCCTTTCGAGCCTGACTCGTATCGTGATGAATACCGCGCCCGAGTTCTGGAACTGATCGAGGCCAAGCAGCGTGGGGACAGTGTCAACATCACTCCCATCCGCCGCCGCAAGCCCTCCGATGATCTCTCCAAGGCCCTGGAGGCCAGTCTGAAGAAGGAGCGCAAGCGTGCCTAGCAAGCGCCAACGGAAAACGCGTTCCAGGGAAAAGCGTGAAGGGCCGGAAAGCGACAAGCAGCAAGACAAGGGGCAGCACGCCAGGTTTCAGGGTAGCGGACCCCGGCCCTTCTGGTCGGGCACCATCAGTTTCGGCCTGGTCAACCTGCCGGTCAATCTCTATTCCGCCAACCGCGCCAAGCCGGTCACGCTGCGCATGGTCGACCAGGAAGGCACCCCACTGGCTCGGCGCTATTTCTGCGAAAAGGAGGAACGCACGCTGGAAAACAGCGAGCTGATCCGCGGCTATGAGGTGGGAAAGAACGAGTTCGTGGTGGTCGAGGATCGTGAGCTCGATGAACTGGCGCCCGAGAAGTCCCAGGAGATCGACCTCAAGCGTTTTGCCGGGCTGGACGAGATCGACCCGATCCATTTCCAGCGAGCCTACATCCTGACGCCGGACAAGGGCATCACCAAGGCCTATCGGCTGCTGGCGAAAAGCATGGAAGAGTCTCGCCGGGCGGGCATTGCCACCTTCGTCATGCGCGGCAAGGAGTACCTGGTGGCCATCATTGCCGAAAAAGGCATCCTGCGTGCCGAGGTGCTCCGCTTCCCCGAGGAACTGCGCTCACCCGAGGCGCTCGATCTGCCCACCGGGGTAAGCGTCGAGAAACGCCGCGTCCGTCACTTCGAGAAGGCTATCGAAGCCCTTGCCGCCGATACCTTGGCGCGGGAAGACCTCGATGACCGGCATAGCCGGCGGTTGCTGGCGCGAATCCACGACAAGCTCGACAGAAACGAAGATGTCATCGGCCTCGAGGAAGTGGAACAGGAGGTGGAACAGGGCGGAGACGTCATCGACCTGATGCAGGTATTGAAACAGAGCCTGAAAAAGGGCCGACCTCCCGAGTCGCGCGACGAGTCCAGGCGCGACACCCAGCGAAGAAGCGAGCGCAAAGGGCCGGCTTCAGCCAGCCGCAAGAGGAGCGAAGAGCGCGCCTCCCATGTTGGAAAAAAGGCCGGAAAAAAAGCAGGGGAGAAAGCTGCGAAGAGGACCGGCAAGACGCCCTCTGTCACAGAATTGACGTCACTGTCAAAGAATGAGCTCTATGAAAGGGCACGGCAGCTCGGCATACCCGGCCGAAGCAGCATGAGCAAGCCACGGCTCATCGAGGCGATCGAGGCTTCGCCTTGACCGGCCGCGGAAGCGAAAAGCCGGCCACCAGGGCCGGCAAGAACGATCCTGTCTGGACGGTGCCTCAGCGGATGGCGCGATGCTCGATCAGCTCTTCCACCACGCTCGGATCAGCCAGGGTGCTGGTATCGCCCAGCCCGTCACACTCGTTCGCTGCGATCTTGCGCAGGATACGGCGCATTATCTTGCCCGAGCGTGTCTTGGGCAGGCCGGGTGCCCACTGAATGACATCCGGCGAGGCAATGGGGCCGATATCCTTGCGCACCCACTGGGTCAGCTCCTTCTTGAGCTCGTCGCTGGACTCGACACCCTCGGTCAGGGTCACATAGATATAGATCCCCTGCCCCTTGATGTCATGGGGGAAGCCGACCACGGCCGCCTCGGCCACGGCCTCGTGGGCTACCAGCGAGGACTCGATCTCGGCGGTCCCCATACGGTGGCCTGAGACGTTGAGCACGTCATCGACACGCCCGGTGATCCAGTAATAGCCATCCTCATCGCGGCGGCAGCCGTCACCGGTGAAGTACATGCCCTTGTAGGTGGAGAAGTAGGTCTGGATAAAGCGATCATGATCACCCCAGATCGTACGGGCCTGGCCTGGCCAGGAGTCCAGGATGACCAGGTTGCCTTCGGTGGCGCCTTCCAGCAGGTTGCCCTCATTGTCCACCAGCCCCGGGATGACCCCGAAGAACGGCAGGGTTGCCGAGCCGGGCTTGAGGTCCACGGCCCCGGCCAGCGGGGAAATCAGAATGCCGCCGGTCTCTGTCTGCCACCAGGTATCGACGATCGGGCACCTGGAATTGCCGATGACCCGGTAGAACCACTCCCACGCCTCGGGGTTGATGGGCTCCCCCACCGAGCCGAGCAGGCGCAGGCTGTCGCGCTGGCTGGAGTCCATCACGCTGTCGCCATGAGCCATCAGGGCACGAATGGCCGTCGGAGCGGTGTAGAGAATGTTGACGCCGTGCTTGTCGACGATCTCACCCATGCGGCCATGGGTCGGGTAGCTCGGCACCCCTTCGAACATCAGCGTGGTGGCACCGTTGGCCAGCGGGCCATAGACGATATAGCTGTGGCCGGTGACCCAGCCCACGTCAGCGGTACACCAATACACCTCTCCGTCTTGATAGTCGAAGATATACTGGTGGGTCAGGCTGGCATAGGTCAGATAGCCGCCAGTGGTGTGCTTGAGCCCCTTGGGCGCGCCAGTGGAGCCGGAAGTGTAGAGAATGAACAGCGGATCCTCGGCATTCATCTCCTCGGCGGGGCAGTCGGTCGACTGCTTGTCGACCAACTCGTGATACCAGACGTCGCGGCCTTCCTTCCAGTCGACCTCGCCACCGGTACGTTTGACCACCAGTACCTTCTCGGCCACTTCGGTGCCCGGGCGGGTCAGGCCCGCATCGACATTGTCCTTGAGAGGCACATGCTTGCCACCCCGGACCGATTCATCAGCGGTAATCACCAGCCTGGATTTCGCGCCAACGACACGCTGTGCCACGGCGTCCGGCGAGAAGCCGCCAAAGACCACCGAATGGACGGCGCCGATGCGGGCACAGGCCAGCATGGCCACGGCCGCTTCGGGAATCATCGGCATGTAGAGCGTGACCACATCGCCCTTGCCGATACCCAGCTCCTTCAGGGCGTTGGCCAGTTGACACGTCCTGGCATGCAGCTCGCGGTAGGTGATGTGCTTGGCGTCGTTGGGGTCGTCTCCCTCCCAGATGATGGCCGTCTGGTCGCCACGAGTTTCCAGATGACGGTCGAGACAGTTGGCGCTGGCGTTGAGGCTGCCATCCTCGAACCAGCGGATATCGACGTTATGGGAGTCGAAGGAGGTATGCTTGATCCGCGTCGGCGTCTTGATCCAATCGATGCGCCTGGCCTGATCGGCCCAGAAGCCCTCGGGATCGTCCACGGACTGCCGATACAAGGCCTGATACTTTTCCTTATCGATCCAGGCGTTGGCGGCAAAGTCGTCGCTTACCGGATGGACTTTCTGCTGTTCGGTCATTGATTAGCCTCTTCCAGGAGATACACCCTCTCGGTGGATACCACCGGCAGCGTTATTGTCGGCTGCGCCGGCACCATGATGTTTTCCCAGCATATACCTCCTGTGGCGGCCTTCCTCTTAGACATTGGTATCAGGAATTTTCTTTTCCATTTCAGTAAGTTGTAGAGTCATTCAGCGCTCTACAAACGGCTGATAGACCAAGGTCTGAGCACAATGCCGACAGCGATAACTGCGGCCACGCCGCGCCAGCGAGTGTCGGCGAGCGGTGAAGGTGTGCTCACGGCAGCAGCAGACATAGCGATGGGGAGAGGGGCTTGCCCGGGTCGTATCGAAAGAGTGGGTTACCCGTGGTTCCAGGCCGAACAGCCGACGCATGACGGTCCGCCACTCGCGCCCGTGGGGCCGGGCACGGTGCCCGTCACTGAGGTGATGGACCAGCCAGTGAGCCATCTCGTGCGGTACCACTTCAACCAGATAGGCATGGCGGTTCTCATGATAGAGCACCGGGTTGAAGCGCAGTCCACCGCGGCCATAGTGAGCCTGACCAGCGCATTTTCCGCGCAGGTCGCACCATACCGCCGGCCTGGGCAGGTCAGGGTGATATTGACGACAGAGCTGCCAGGCGGCCTCGACACGCTCCAGCAGGGCCTGGTGCAATGCCGCCTCGTCGAGCTGCTCCAACCGTGTCGAAACGGGATCGGGTAGAGCCGGTCGGAGCAGGGAAAGTACGGGGTGGTTCATGAGAGACGCCGGGTGATGCCAGAGAAAAGGCTGGATGCAGCCGGGAATGATAGAATGACGGCCAGGCGCGGCGACGTCCAGCCCGCACCGTTTCCAGCCCGATGCCAAGCGAGAGGCCCGATGTCCGACACGCCCCTGCCCCAGCCCCTGCTCGAGGATGACGAGCTAGATCGTCTCGACGAATTTCTTGATTCCGATGGCGTCGACCCTGACGCACTGGATCTGATATCGGCGCATGGGTACCTGGTGGCCCTGGCCGTTGCGCCGCGGGAAATCGACACCACCACCTGGGTGGCGGAGCTGTTCCACGGCGAGCCGACCTTCGCGGGTGATGCCGAACGCAGCGAGATTCTCGGCCTGCTGGAACGGCTCAGGCAGAACGCCATCGAGACCCTGGAGCAGGGCGTGCTGCCGGAGTTGCCTTTCGAGCCGACCCTGGGCGGCGTGCCGCCGGAAGAGACGCCCATAGGGGACTGGTGCGCCGGCTTCATGGAGGGGGTGTTTCTGGACGAAGCCACCTGGTTCGAGCACGACGAGGAGAACGTCGCCGCCCTGCTGCTGCCCTTCATGGCGCTCTCGGGGCTGTTCGACGACGAACCCGACATGGCCGACCTCGCCACCGATACGCCTCGACTGGAGTCCCTGGTCGCACAACTTCCCGAGCTGGTGCTGGATCTCTATCTGCACTACCGGGTGCCACCGGAGTCGCCCAAGCCCATGCCGCGCAAGAAGAAGCCGGCCAATCACGGCAAGAGGGGCGGGCGCCGCTAGCGCAGCCGTGTCAGCCAGGCATCCAGGCTGCCGAACCACCACTCCTTGAAACGCTGCCAGCGTGGCCGTCGAGCCCATTCGTGGCGATGGATTTCATGGCTGGCGCTGAAGTTGCGTTCGAACAGGGTGGCGACCTCACCGGCAAAGCGAGCGTCGTCCACTTCCTGATTGGCCTCCAGGTTCCAGTGCAGGCTCCAGTGGTCGAAATTGCACGACCCGATGCTCGACCAGTCGTCCACCAGCGAGATCTTGGCGTGGATGAAGGTGGGCTGGAATTCGTAGATACGGACTCCGGCCCGAAGCAGGCGCTTGTAGAAACGCTGCCCGGCATAGCGTACGCCGGGGTGATCATGGTCCTTGCCCGGCAGGAGCAGGCGCACGTCGACCCCACGCCTGGCCGCCCGAACCAGGCGCAGACGCAGGCTGAAGGTCGGGACGAAATAAGGCGTACAAAGCCAGATTCGCCGCTGCGACGACGAGACCCGACCATAGAGCGAATGGCGAATGGCCTGGTAGCGATAGCCCTGGCCCCACACCACGCGACCACGCATGCCGCGATAATCCTCTCGCTGCTGCAGCGTCAGCTCACGCACCAGCGCCGCCGGCCCCTTGCCACGGGTCATGGGGGAGTCCCAAAGCCGGGTAAAGAGCCGAATCCAATCCGCCACCACTGGCCCTTCGATACGTACCGCCACTTCGTACCAGGCCTCGAGAAACTCATCGACGGCACCGAAGCCACCGGTAAACGCGATACGGCTGTCGATCACCACGATCTTGCGATGGTCCCGGGTCAAGTTGCGTGCCAGGGAATGGAAACCCAGCGGATTGAACAACCGCAGCGCCACACCGGCCGACTCGAGGCGAAGGCGATCTTCATTGGAAAGTCCCATCGCACCATAACCATCCAGCATCAAGGCAACCTTCACGCCACGGCCGGTGGCACGCGCCAAAGCGTCGATCAATGCCGTCGCGAGCCGCCCCGATTCCATCAGATAGAGCTCCACCAGCACCGAATCGCGTGCCTCTTCGATGGACTCGAACATCGCCGGCAGAAAGCGCGATGATTCCGCCAACAGCTGGAACCGATTGCCATCTCGCCATACACCATGCATGGCACGTCTCCCTGAGCACTTCGCTCGCTGAATTGACGCATGTTTGCACGCCAAGGAAAAGCATCCGTGACTGACCGGATGCCCGGGCAGGCTTATACTGGCCTTCCCCCCCTCGCAGAGGCAACTGGATGGCCCTTGCACATACCCTGCTCTCCCCGCTGCGCAGCCCGCTGAGGTGCTTGATCAAAACCTGGGTCGACACGCGACTCATCGAGCCGGCGCCTCGGGAACTGGAGCTGGACCCGACGCTGCCTACGCTGTACGTTCTGCCCCATCCCGCCCTGTCCGATTCCCTTCTACTGGATGTTCTGTGCCAGCATCATGGCCTGCCGCCAGCCAGTGGGCGTCGCAAGATCGAAGGTATCGACCTGCCAGCCATCGTTGCCCTACCGGCAACGCAGCGGCGTCTTTGGCACCGCCGGGCAGGACCCAAGACTCCCCTCCTCGACGTAATGGCGTACCTGGACGCCCGCCCGGAAGCTGGCCTGCAACTGGTCCCCGTCAGCGTGTTCTGGGGGCGCGCTCCCGGCAAGCGTTTCGGCTTCTGGCGGATGCTGGCCGCCGATAGTTGGCAGTTGACCGGACGAATGCGGCGTGCCCTCTCCGTGCTGATCAATGGCAAGAACGTGGAGGTACATTTCGGCGCCCCGCTAAACCCGCGCGACCTGCTGGATGAGCGCGGGCCCGCCCTGGCCAACCGCAAGGCGGCTCGTCTGCTGCGCATTCACTTTCGCCGCATGCGCACCCGGGTGCTGGGCCCTGACCTCTCGCATCGTCGAACCCTGATCGAAGGGGTGGCAAGAGGCCCCGAAGTGCGCCGGGTCATCGAAGAGGTCGCCATCGCCGAGAGGCGCTCCCCTCAGCGCCTCGAACGCCGTGCACTGCGCTATGGCCGGGAGATCGCCTCCAACATGGCCTATCCCGTCCTGCGCTTCATGGACGGCCTGCTGAGAAGGCTGTGGAACCGACTCTACGATGGCGTGGAAGTGAGGGGGCTTTCGCGCGTCAAGGCCCTGGCCGGCGACCATACCCTCGTCTACGTACCCTGCCATCGCAGCCATATCGACTACCTGCTGCTTTCCTACGTGCTCTATCGCGACGGATTGATGCCGCCGCACATCGCCGCCGGCCGCAACCTCGACATGCCGCTGATCGGACCGCTGCTACGGCGTTGCGGCGCCTTCTTCATGCGCCGCAGCTTCCGTGACAAGCCACTCTATGCGGCAGTCTTCAACGAATACCTGCACCGCCTGCTGTCCCGAGGCCACCCGCTCGAGTATTTCATCGAAGGCGGACGCTCCCGTAGCGGCCGCATGCTCGTCCCACGGCCCGGCATGCTGGCCATGACCCTGCGTTCCTTCCACCGCAGCGCCGTTGGCAACGCCCAGACAAGACTGGCCTTCATCCCGGTCTATATCGGCTATGAACGGATCATCGAGAGTTCCAGCTACCAGCGAGAGCTACGTGGCGGCAAGAAGCGCAAGGAATCTCCTCTGGCTCTGCTGCGGGTGCTTGGCCAATTGCGCCAGCCCTTCGGAAAGGTGACGGTCAGCATCGGAGAGCCCCTGCAGCTTGACCCTTATCTGGACGGGATGGTGCCTGGCTGGCAGAACGCGGCGGTGGAGCCCAAACCGGCCTGGCTTGGTGAAGCGGTGCCTCGACTCGGCAATGAACTGGCCACGCGAATCAACGCTGCTGCGGCTCTCAACCCGGTCAATCTCGTTGCCCTGGTGATGCTGGCGACTCCCCACCACGCCATCGAAATCGACCTGATGAGACAACAGCTTTCCCTGCTCACCACCCTGCAACGGCAATATCCGGGCGGACAGCATGTCAGCCTGCCAAGCGGTGAACCGAGCGACTGGATCGACCATGTCCTTGCACTGGGCATGCTGGAACGGCGTTCCCACCCTCTGGGCGACATTCTGGTGGCGACACCCGAACAGGCCAGCCTGCTGGTCTGGTACCGCAACAATGTGCTGCACCTCTTCGCCCTGACAGGGCTGCTCGCCTTCGCCTTCCGACACACCCCACAGCACAGCCTGGACAGCCTGCTCGACCAGCTCGAACCCGCCTGGCCGATACTCGCCCGGGAGCTTTTCCTGGAAAAGACGCCACTCCAGCAGGCCCTTCCACCCCTGCTTGACGGCCTCGGCCAGGCAGGCATGCTACGAAGCGGCCGGAGTGGCTGGCATCGCCCCGATGACCTGGAAGCCGGAGAGCAGCTCCGCTTGCTGGGCAGACTGATGCAACCTTCCCTGGAACGGGGATATCTGCTGCTGTCGACGCTACTCGACCACCCTCCGGGCACTCTGGGTCGCGAGGCATTGACAGACAGAAGCCGGCAGATGGCGGAGCGCCTGGCACTACTCTCGGGAAGGGATGCGCCGGAATTCTTCGACCGCACCGTGTTCGCCAACCTGATCGACAGCCTCGAGGCAGAGGGCTGGGCATGGGACGAACGGGAGCGACTCTGGTTCGACGAGCGCCTGCGGACTGCCGCTCAACGCTCCCGGGCCCTGTTCGACCCGGCGCTGCGTCATCGGCTGCAGCTGGTGGCCCGCGGCTGAGCCAGGTCAGCCCTTCAGGGCCCGGAGCACATAGAGGTCATAGCGGCTGGTCTTGCCTTCGATGACATGACGAGGCGCCGGACCGGCTATCGGTGGCGCCTTGAGGGGCCGCTTGACCACCACCCGGTGAGTGGCCACGTCGAGGGCAGCCTCGAGCAGGCGTGGCGAATCGTCGTCGTCCCCCGCCAGCAGGCGAAACACCCGCATTTCCTTCTTGACCAGTGCCGACTTCTCGCGATGGGGAAACATCGGATCCAGGTGGATTACCTGAGGTGCCACGCCACCCGCCGCCACCAAGGCTTCCAACTGACACGCGGCATCGCCCCGAACCAGGCTCAGCCTAGCGGCTATCTCGGCAGTATCGGTATGGGCACGGGCGCGGGCCAGGCCATCCTCCAGCAGCGCATAAATGGCGGCGACCCGTTCGATCATCAGCACCTCGGCACCCAGAGCGGCCAGCACGAAGGCATCACGCCCCAGCCCCGCGGTCGCATCGATGACATCGGGAGTAACGCCAGCGGCAAGGCCGCAGGCACGTGCAATGAGCTGACCTCGGCCCCCACCGAAACGCCGCCGGTGGGCAGCCCGGCCAGCGACGAAATCGACCGACAGCGGCGCACCGAAGCGCTTCGGGTCACCGGTCAGGACCAGGGCTGCCTCGTCGTGCCGCAGCACCAGCTCAGCGTCCCCGGCCGACCCCGACGGGAGTCCCAGGCGTGCCGCCAATCCGGCCGGCGCCTGCCCCTCCACGACCACTGGCGATACGGCACTCATTGCCTCATCGACTCTTCTGCCAGGCGACCTGGTCGCGCAGGTAGACCGGCTGTACCTCATGCGCCGCGCCTCCCTCACCGGCAGCGAAGGCGTGGGCTGCCAGCTGCACCATTTCCTCGGCCGCCGGCTCCAGATCGCTGAAGCATTGACCCACGCCAGCCTGAACCGCCGGCGACATTCCGTCCCACAGTGCCCAGCCGGAGCCCACGCCCACCCAGCCCCGCTGATCATCGCCTTCGGGCAGTCGCAAGCGATCCGGCGACATGACCGCTTCAGGGGCAAGCGCCTCCGTACGGCCCCGATGACAACGCCAGGCCGCCACGTAGATTTCCCCCATGCGTGCATCCATTGCCGTCATGACATGCTCGCACTGGTGCCGACGATGCGCGCAAAGTGCCAGGGCCTCCAGGGTCGAGATGCCGATCAGCGGACGATTCAGGCCGTAGGCCAACCCTTGGGCGACGCCAGCCGCAATGCGCAGCCCGGTGAAGGAGCCGGGTCCACGGCCGTAGGCCACCGCATCCAGTTCACCGGGTGTGATGCCGGCTTCGGCCAGTACCTCGTCCACCATCGGCAGCAGGCGCCGGGTATGTTCACGAGGCGTCAGCGCAAAACGCGAGATCAGTCGATCCTCGGCTCCGTCCCGTCGATGCAGCAGAGCGGCGGAGCAGGCACTTGAGGAGGCATCCAGGGCCAGAAGGGTAGGCATAGAAGCAGGACGTCATGGCAGGGAATGAGCCGACCATTATACGCCGGCCGACACCGAACGACGATGGCCCGCACCAGCGGGCCATCGTGACAACCACGGTACGGAGCCGTCAGCTCTCCAGCGCCTCGCTTACCTGGGTCGTGATGTGATCGACGCTGCCGATGCCTTCCACCCGGTGATAGGCCGGCGCTGCCTCGGGTTCTTCCGTGGCCCACTGCCGATAGTAGTCGACCAGCGGCGCGGTCTGCTCATGATAGACGGCCAGTCGGTTGCGGACCGTGGATTCCCGGTCGTCGTCACGCTGGATCAACGCCTCACCGGTGACGTCATCCTTGCCCGCCTCCCTGGGTGGGTTGTACTCGACGTGGTAGACCCGACCGGAGCCCGGATGGACACGACGCCCTGCCAACCGCTTGACGATCTCCTCGTCATCCACGGCGATCTCCAGCACATGATCGATCTTCACGCCGGCATCCTTCATGGCATCCGCCTGGGGGATGGTGCGGGGGAAGCCATCGAACAGGAACCCGTTATCGCAATCCGGCTGCGCGATGCGCTCCTTGACCAGGGCAATGATGAGGTCGTCGGACACCAGACCACCGCTGGTCATGATCTCCTTGGCCTTCAGTCCCAGTTCACTGCCTTCCTTGACGGCGGCGCGAAGCATATCGCCGGTGGAAATCTGCGGAATGTTGAACCGCTCGCAGATGAACTGGGCCTGGGTGCCCTTGCCGGCACCCGGGGCGCCCAACAGGATCAAACGCATCTGGTTGCTCCCTTAGAAAGAGTCGTAAATCTTGTGATGAGTAAGGAAATGGAAAAGAACGATAACCGGGCCTCTGCGGCCAGACAACCACGCGTATCTTGGCAAGGCCCCGTCAGTTGGGTAAAGCACCAGCATTTTCAGCCAATTATCCTCCAACTTGCACTTTGGTCTTCCCTACGCTCCAGCCGCTGAAACCCTGAAGCACCGACGGCGCCCCCGGGGAGGCGCCGCCAGTGTTCGCACGTGGGCGGAAGGTTACAGCAACAGTCGGCGGATGTCGGTCAGTACATCGGCCAGGAAGGCCGTGAAGCGTGCCGCATCGGCACCGTTGATGGCCCGGTGATCGTAGGAGAGCGACAGCGGCAACATCAACCGTGGCTCGAAGTCGCTTCCATTCCAGATCGGCTTCATCTGCGCCTTGGAGACGCCGAGGATAGCGACCTCGGGGGCATTGACGATGGGCGTGAACGCCGTACCGCCGATGGAGCCAAGGCTCGAGATCGTGAAGCAGCCGCCGGTCATCTCTTCACGCTTGAGTTTCTTGGTCTGCGCCTTCTTGCCGAGATCGGCCATGGTGGTGGCGATCTCGATCAGCGACTTCTTGTCGGCATCGCGAACCACCGGCACCATGAGGCCGTCCGGCGTGTCCACCGCCACCCCGATGTGAACGTACTTCTTCCAGACCAGGGTCTCGCCATCGCCTTTCAGGCTGACGTTGAACTGCGGGAACTTCGCCAGCGCGAACGCACACGCCTTGACCAGGAAGGGCAAGGGCGTGAGCTTGGCTCCCTGCGCCTCGGCCTCGGCCTTCATCGACTTGCGGAAGGCTTCCAGCTCGGTGATGTCCGCCTCGTCGAACTGGGTGACGTGGGGCACGTTGAGCCAGCTGCGATGCAGGTTGGTAGCCCCCATCTTGAGCAGGCGCCCCATGGGCTTCTCTTCCACATCGCCGAACTGGCTGAAGTCCATCTCGGGAATGGGCGGAATGCCGGCGCCATCCGCCGCCGCAGACGGCCGTGCCTTGCCGATCGCCTGCTTGACGTAGGCGTGTACATCCTCCTTGAGCACCCGCTCTTTCGGCCCACTGGGCCGCACCAGGCCAAGATCGACACCCAGTTCGCGTGCCAGCATGCGCACCGCAGGGCCGGCATGCACCAGCTTGCCATCACGCGGCTTGTGCGCCGCCATCTGTGCTTCGGGGCTCGGCGTGCCCGACGGGGCGGGCGCTGGCTTGTCAGACCTGGCGGAAGCGGCCGGTGACTTCCGTTCGGACGGCGTCTCACTCGGCTTCCCGGCTGCCGGCTTGGCCCCGGCCACTTCGATGTAGCCGATCAGATCGCCTTCGGAAACGCTGTCGCCCTCCTTTACGGCAAGCTGGACCAGCTTGCCCTTGTAGGGGCTCGGCACGTCCATGGAAGCCTTGTCGGATTCCAGGGTGATCAGCGAATCCTCCTCGTCGATCTCGTCGCCTTCGGCCACGCCAATCTCGATGATCGGGACATCGCTGACGCCAGACAGGTCCGGGACCCGTATCTCCTTGCGCTCGGGTTCACCGCCGGCCGCCTCTTCCTCGGCCTCTTCCTCGGCCGGTGCCCCGGCCTGCTCTGCGGGCTCCTCGGCGGCCTTCGGCGGAGCCGATTCGGCCTCGTCGCTAGCGGAGCCCCCGATCTCCATGGTGCCGACCACGTCGCCTTCGGAGACCGTATCGCCCTCCTTCACCGTCAGCGTGATCAGCTTACCGGTGTGCGGGCTCGGCACATCCATGGAAGCCTTGTCGGACTCCAGGGTGAACAAGGTGTCTTCGGCAGTGACATCGTCGCCTTCGGCCACGGCAATCTCGATGATCTCCACATCGCTGGAGCCACCCAGGTCCGGCACCTTGATCTCCACGGTTCGGCTGCCGCCACCGCCAGATGCCGCCGCAGGCTTCTCACCGGCACTCGTCTCCTCGGTGTCCTCGGCAGGTTCAGTCTCGGAGGATGCCTCCTCGTGCGCCTCTTCCGCCCCGCTGTCGGTCCCTTCCGCCTCGAGCTCGATGATGTCATCGCCCTCCGAGACGGTATCGCCCTCCTTCACCAGCACTTTGAGTACCTTGCCACCCTTGGGCGCGGGCACGTCCATGCTGGCCTTGTCGGACTCCAACGTAATCAGGGTATCCTCGGCGGCGATGACATCGCCTTCGGACACCGCGATTTCAATGATTTCGACATCTTCGCTGCCACCGATGTCGGGAACTTTGATAATTTCGCTACTCAAGGTCGCGCTCCTTCCAAATCGTGCCTGGAACAGGCGGGCCCACGGCCCGCCTTGCCACCGAAATCAGCTGGTCAGCGGATTAGGCTTGTTGGGATCAATGCCGTATTTCTTGATCGCCTCGGCTACGACCTTGCGATCCAGATCGCCGCGGTCGGCCAGCGCCTTGAGCGCAGCCACGGTCACGAAGTAACGGTCGACCTCGAAGAAGTAACGAAGCTTCTCGCGGGTATCGGAGCGGCCGTAACCATCGGTCCCTAACACATGGTAGTCGGTCGGCACCCAGGCACGAACCTGGTCGGCGAACAGGCGCATGTAGTCGGTAGAGGCGATCACCGGCCCCTCGCGTCCTTCCAGACACTGGGTGACGTGGGGTTTGGCCGGCTCCGCATCCGGGTTGAGGAACGCTTCCCGCTCCAGGCCCAGCGCTTCGCGACGCAGTTCATTGAAGCTGGTAACGCTCCAGATATCGGAACCCACGCCCCACTCGTCGGCCAGCATCCGCGCCGCCGCTTCGACTTCCCTCAGAATGGTGCCGCAGCCCAACAGCTGGACATGGCCCTTGTCACCCTTCACCTCACGCAGGCGATACATGCCCTTGATGATGTCTTCGGCAGGTATCTCCTCGAGTTCCGGGTGTTCATAGTTCTCGTTCATCACCGTCAGGTAGTAGAAGCAGTTCTCCTTGTCGGAGAACATTCGCTTCAGGCCATCCTGGACGATCACCGCCAGCTCATGACCGTAGGTCGGATCATAGCTACGGCAGTTGGGAATGGTGGAAGCCTGCAGATGGCTATGACCATCCTGATGCTGCAGCCCCTCGCCGTTCAGGGTAGTCCGTCCCGCGGTACCACCGACCATGAAGCCGCGCGCCTGCAGGTCGCCGGCGGCCCAGGCCAGGTCACCGACGCGCTGGAAGCCGAACATCGAGTAATAGATGTAGAACGGCAGCAGCGTCAGGTTGTTGTTACTGTAGGAGGTGGCCGCGGCAATCCACGCCGACATGGCCCCGGCCTCGGTAATGCCCTCCTCGAGGATCTGACCCTGCTTGTCCTCGCGATAGAACATGATCTGGCCCTTGTCGACGGGCTCGTACTTCTGGCCTTCGGAGGTATAGATGCCCAGTTGGCGGAACATCCCCTCCATGCCGAACGTGCGCGCCTCGTCGGGCACGATGGGCACCACCTGCTTGCCGAGCGTCTTGTGCTTCACCAGGCCATTGAGGATACGCACGAACGACATGGTGGTGGAGACTTCACGCCCCTTGGAGCCACCGGTCTGGGAGGCGAAAATCTTGTCATCCAGGGAGGGAATCTCGAGCGCCTCGAAGTCGCTGCGACGCTGGGGCAGGTAACCGCCCAGGCGCTCGCGCTGAAGATGCATGTACTTGAGCTCGGGAGAGTCGTCATCCGGCTTGTAGTACGGGACTTCCTTGAGCTGCTCATCGGTGAGTGGAATACCGAAACGGTCACGGAATTTCCGCAGCGCCTCATACTCCATGGTCTTGACCTGGTGAGCCTCGTTGGCTGCCTCGCCATCCCCGCTGCCCATGCCGTAGCCCTTGACGGTATGCGCCAGGATGACGGTAGGGCGACCGTTGGGGTTATTGACCGCCTCGTTGTAGGCCGCGTAGACCTTGAAGGGATCGTGACCGCCGCGATTGAGTTTCCAGATGTCCTCGTCGGACATGTTCTTGACCATCTCTTCGGTTTCCGGGTATTTGCCGAAGAAATGCTCGCGGGTATAGGCGCCGCCGTTGGCCTTGTAGTTCTGGTATTCGCCGTCGACCGCCTCGTCCATGCGTTGCTGCAGGATGCCCTTCTTGTCCTTCTCGAAGAGCGGGTCCCACAGCCGGCCCCAGACCACCTTGAGCACGTTCCAGCCGGCACCGCGGAAGACGCCCTCGAGCTCGTCCATGATCCGACCGTTGCCGCGCACCGGACCATCGAGGCGCTGCAGGTTGCAGTTGACCACGAAGATCAGATTGTCGAGATTTTCACGGCCGGCAAGCGAGATCGCGCCCAGGGATTCCGGTTCGTCACACTCGCCGTCGCCCATGAAGCACCAGATCTTGCGGTCATACATGTTCTTGAGTTCACGCGAGTCCAGGTACTTCATCACGTGAGCCTGGTAGATCGCCTGTATCGGCCCGAGACCCATGGACACCGTGGGGAACTGCCAGAAGTCCGGCATCAGCCAGGGATGCGGATAGGAGGACAGGCCGTCGCCATCGACCTCCTGGCGGTACTTGTCCATCTGCGCTTCGGTGAGACGCCCCTCGAGGTAGGCACGGGCATAGACACCTGGCGCCACGTGGCCCTGGATATAGACCAGATCGCCTTCGAAGTCGCCATTGGGAGCACGGAAGAAATGGTTGAAGCCCACGTCATACAGCGTGGCTGCCGACATGAAGCTGGCGATGTGGCCGCCCAGCCCCGGGTTGGCCCGGTTGTTGCGAATGACCTGGGCAATGGCGTTGTAGCGGATCAGGGAGCGAATGCGTCGCTCCATGAAAAGATCACCCGGCATGGGCGCTTCGCGGTGCACCGGAATGGTGTTGCGATGCGGTGTCGTCACCGAGAAGGGTGCCTGCATGCCGTCACGGCGTAGCCGGTCAGCCAGGCGTGTCAGCAGGTACCGGGCTCGATCTTCGCCCTCACGATCCAGGACCGACTCCAGGGAATCCAGCCATTCCGTGGTTTCGACCGGATCGAAATCTTCTCTTGCCTCCAGACTCATAGACGTCTCTCCGAGTGACAATGTGATGTCAGGATGCCCCCAGGCGTGTCGATGGGGGGCGTATCGCACTACTGACGATCAGGGGAAATCCGGGGCCGCCATTCGGCTCTTCATGCGGCTCTTGTAGTCATTTTACAGAACGATGTGGCCGTGAATGCCACGAATGGCGTAGAACATACCGTAAAGTGGGCCCGCTGCCAATTCATATGGAATGGAAAGTTTTTCCACAATATCTACATTGCATTGCAACACAAGCTGTTACGAGTCACCAGCCGAACTCTTGTACGCATATTCGTGGCATGTAATAAAACTACCGTATGATTCATTCAGGTGGCGGTCGACACAACATGTCGCCTTTACGCCCAGCGTAGACAATGGCGAAGATAAGCCCAGTCGAAGGCGGGGCCGGGGTCGGTTTTTCGCAACGGCGCGATACGTGCATGGCTGGTGATCCGGCATGGGGTAATGGCCGGATAGCTTTCCATCAATGCCTCGGCCACGGACGCAAGGGCCCGATATTGGGCGTCGCGATAGGCCGTGACCTCGTTCCCCTCCAGCTCGATTCCAACGGTAAAATCGTTGAGCGCTCGACGCGCCCGCCCCCTGTCGATCCAGCATGAGCGCCCCGCATGCCAGGCGCGATGATCGAAGGAAACGAACTGTACGCACTCGCCGTCGCGTCGAATCAACAGATGGGCCGATACGCGCAAGTGCGCAATGGCGGCAAAATAGGGATGGCCCTGGGGATCGAGGCGGTTGGTGAACAACTGCTCGATCGACTCGCCGCCAAACTCGCCGGGGGGCAGGCTGATCGAATGCAGCACCAGCGCCGACACCTCCCCTTCGGGTCGTAGATCCTGATTGGGTGAGGGCACCTGACGCGCCACCTGAAGCCAGCCATTGTCGATTCGCATCTCACTCCCCTGACGCCCTCGGTGCTGTTTCTCCTATAATGACGGTCTCGCAGCTCCTTGAACATGCGTTTCATGAACAGGAAAAGGACCGCCATGCATTATCAGGACGCCCTTGTCGAAGAGATCCGCGCCAGCGCTGCCCATCTGCTGGCAGAAGACGTCGGACCCGGCGATATTACCGCGCAGTTGATTCCCGAGTCGCTGTGGGCAAGCGCCAGGGTCATTACCCGCGAGCCGGCGGTACTCTGCGGCATGGCCTGGGTCGAGGAAGTCTTTCGCCGTCTTGACGTGAGCATCAGCCTGCGCTGGCATGCCGCCGATGGTGACCACCTTGAAGCGGGACAATGCTTCCTCGAGATCGAGGGGCCGGCCCGTCGGCTGCTGACGGGTGAGCGGGCGGCACTGAACCTGCTGCAGACACTATCCGCCACGGCTACCCGCACCCGCGCCTACGTGAACCTTCTCGAAGGCACCGGAGTACGCCTGCTCGACACCCGCAAGACGCTACCGGGGCTGCGCCTGGCACAGAAGTATGCGGTCACCTGCGGTGGCGGCCACAACCATCGCGTCGGGCTATATGATGCCTTCCTGATCAAGGAAAACCATATTGCAGCCTGCGGTGGCATCGCCTCGGCCATCAAGGCCGCGCGCCGCATTGCCAGCCACCTGCCGGTGGAAGTGGAAGTGGAGACTTTCGATGAGCTTGATCAGGCCCTGGCAGCCAAGGCCGACATCGTCATGCTAGACAATTTCTCACTGGATGACATGCGCGAAGCCGTGCGCCGCAATGCCGGCCAGGCGACCCTGGAAGCGTCCGGCAACGTCGATGAAACGACCCTCCGGGACATTGCAGAAACCGGCGTGGACTGCATCTCCTGCGGTGCCTTGACCAAGGACATCAAGGCCATCGACCTGTCGATGCGTATTGTCGATCCGGGCACCACCTGAGGCTCAGGTCTCGATAGCGGAAAGACGCTTTTCCAATTGCCTTCGCCACAGCCGTTCACCGTCGCGGGACACCCATTGCTCGCCCAGTTCGCGCCAATTGCGTCGAACCAGGCCATCTACCAATACCAGGCTGGACTCGATGGTCACCCGTTCGTGGCCATGCTCCAGCAACAAGCGTTCGGCGTGAATCAGCAGGGTCGTTCCGATGCCGCGCCGCGCCAACGATGGCCAGACATAGAGCGTCTCGATACGGGATCGGGGAATGTCCAGCTCCAGAAAGCCCACGCAGCGGCCGTCGCAGGCCGCCACCAGCGTGGTATAGAGCGCCTGGCGGGCCACCCAGGCGGTGGCTTCCCGGGGAAGCGAATTCGCCCAGGCCCGGCGCTCCGCCACGCTGTAGTGTGAGGCCGCCCCCTGCATGATGGCATGATGGAAGACTTCGGCCTGATCGGCACCATCGCGCGCCTTCGCCTGGCGATAGACGATCCGCGGAGTTCGGCCTGCTGCAGACACTTCGTTCATCGTCATCGAATCCCCCTGCTGCCCTGAGAGTAAAGCCCCGGCCCGAAGGTTACACAAGCTCGCCGTTCCCGCCAATGGCGGGCATAATCGCTGCATGATTCCCTCCCAGACGACACCTCCCTTCTCGATGCAGGCCATCGGCCATATCGAGAGCGACTACCCGGACAAGTTCGGCGTCCCCCGTCAGCCCGGCCTGGCGTCGGCGGCATGCGCCACACTGATACTCGCCCCACCCTTCTCCGATCCGCTGTCGGTCAGGGGCCTGGAGGCCTTCAGCCATCTTTGGTTGACCTTCGTCTTCCACCTCAGTCCCGAGCACGACACGGAGCGCTGGACACCCCTGGTACGCCCGCCGCGCCTGGGTGGCAATGCCAAGATCGGGGTCTTCGCCAGCCGCAGCACCCACCGCCCCAACCGTCTGGGGCTGTCGCTGGTGGAGCTGGCCGGTATCGATACCCGCGGCGGGGTGCGTCTTGACCTGCGTGGCTGCGACCTGGTCAGCGGCACCCCGGTACTCGATATCAAGCCCTACCTGCCCTGGGTGGAGGCTCGCCCCGAGGCCAGTGCCGGCTTCGCCCCGGAGGCACCGCCCCAATTGCCGGTAGGCTACTCAGCCGAGGCGGAGACCGCCCTGGCGGCACGCTCCGATGGCGCCTCGCTGCGCGAGCTGATCACCCAGGTGCTGGCCCAGGACCCGCGCCCGGCCTACCGCAACGGCGCCGAGGAACGGATCTACGGGGTGCGGCTACGCGACGTCGATGTTCGCTTTCGCGCTGAAGCAACAGGTGAGCGGGTTCGAATTCAGGTCGTGGCGGTGGTGGACGTCGCCTGAGAGCATGATCCAGGTCATCAGCAGACCTTCCTCAGTTGGAGGGTGTGTAGCTGTCGATCACCTTCTGATACTGGCTGGGCGAGGCCCCGATATGGCGTCGGAAGAAGCGCGTGAAGTGGCCCTGCTCGGAGAAACCCAGGGACTCAGACAGGTTACCCAAGGTGCCGGAACGACTCTCGGACAAGCAGCGGAACGCCATCTGCATCTTGCCGATATTGGCGAGCATCTGCGGCGTCATGCCGGTGTTCTTCTTGAACAGCGAGAAGAAGTGCGCTCGTGAAAGACCGCACTGGCGCGCGATGCCTTCCATGTCCAGTTCACCCTGTGGATAGTCGAGAATGAATTGGCTCGCCCGGCGAATACGAGCATCGTAGAAGTCGCTGGCAACGCCAACCCGCAACCTGGCCAGATGACGCCAGTCGGAATGCTTCTCGGTGATCCCGATCAGCAAATCAAAGAGCAACTCTTCCAGCCTGTCCTGAGGTACCAACCCGAAGGAGAACATGGCGTCGATCAACAGATCGGCATGATGCCGTATCCGGGACGTCAGTTCGATGCAGGGGCTGGAGAAGAAGTCGGGCCGGCCGCTGAGCGCCAGTCCGCGCTGCAAGGCCGATAGCCAGCTCGGCTCGATGTAGAGCGCCAGGATCAGTGTGTCGGCGGCACCGCTCTGGTGATCGTAGAAGTGAGGCTCCCAGGCATTAACGAGCACCGCCGTCCTGTCGGTCAGCGGCAGCCGGCGATTGCGCACCGAGAAGTAAGTATCCTCCCCAGAAACCTTGAGCAAAACATGGCATTCGGAATGGGCGTGGGGCACCAGCGACTCATCCATGTCCAGCAGGGCAACGCGTCCAAACCCGCCATGCAAGATGCGGTGGGCACTCGACATGACGTCCTCGTCAGTGGAAGTGTAAGGGCATCGGCAAATCAGCGTACCATCTCTTTCTCGCGCGTCGGCCATAGGCAGACCAAAGTCGCATGGCAAGTCGCTCAGCGGCCGCTACCCCCTGCCCAGTCCAGATCTGCTGGCCGGTCCACATCCTGCACGACGCCCGGGTCCTGAACCTCGACCTCGATACAGGCATCACGATGCCGACACACCACACTGCGGGCTCCCTCGTCGCCGGTCAGTTGCTCGAGCGAGCCCCAGAAACACCGTCCGAACAGCACCGGGTGTCCACCCTGCCCCCGATAGAAGGGCCGCACGATCGCCCGATCGCTCGCCTGGGTACACAGCAGAGCGAAGCTCTCCCTGCTGACCCAAGGCATATCCCCCAGCATCACCGCCACCGCAAGGGCCTGGCTTTCGGCCCTCAGCGCGTGAATGCCGGCCGCGAGGCTGGCCCCCATGCCCTGCTCTGCCGTCTCGGCAACAGCAACAATAGTGCCGATATCCTTGGCAATACCCAGATGGGCGGGGTCGTCCTCGATACCCAGCACTACCCGGATCTCACCGAAATGTGGCCTGAGAGTTGCCAGCGTAGCGGCCAGCAACATCCCCCGGGCTGGCAGGCTGGCGCACCGCTTGTCGTTGCCGAAGCGGCGCGCCCGACCGGCCGCCAATACAAGGGCAGCGACGGAGTCAGAGGGCATCGCGAGCTTTCCCATGGTAGACCCGCACGATATCCGCTACCACGGCCAAAGCAATTTCAGCGGGGGCCTTGCTGCCGATATCGAGGCCAATCGGCATATGAATACGATCGATATCCACCTGGGTTAGCCCTCCGGAACGCAGCAGTCGTGTGGCGCGGGCATCCGAGGTCCGACGCGAGCCCATCACGCCGATATAGAAGGCCTCGGTACGCACCGCCTCGATCATGGCCAGGTCATCGATGCGCGGATCGTGGGTCAAGGCCACCACCGCGGTTGCCGCATGGCAGCCCCCGGCAGCGATGAAGGTCGACGGCAACTGTGGCACCACCGTTACTCCTTCCGCACTGAACCCTTCACGCGCTTCAGGACGAGGGTCACAGACGATCACCTCGTGGCCCAATGCCTGGGCGAAGTGGGCGCAGGCCTCGGCTACCGGCGAGAGACCGGCCAGCAGCAAGCGCAGCACGGGGCCGATGCGTATGTCGGCGGACGCGGGCCGGCGCACCACGCATGGCCCCTCGGCAACGTTATCATAGCAAGCCCGAAAGGCACCGGATTCGACATCGACCCGACGCTTCAAGCGGCGCTGCCCCAGCAAGGCCAGCTGCAGCATCTCGAGATGCGCCACCCAGGGGGCATCAGGTGAACGGTGCTCGATCAATACCTCGAGCACACCACCACACGGCAGGGCGAATCGCTGGCGCTCTTCCTGGCTCTCGCCATAGCGGCGAATCGTCACCGGTCGCTCGAACCCCCCAGCGTCGAGCCGCTCGAGGAAAGCCTCCTCGACGCAACCACCGGACAGCGAGCCGACATGGTGCCCACCGCGCCGCGCGACGAGCATCGCACCCGGCGCCCGAGGCGACGACCCATGGGTCGAAAGCACCGTGCACAGCCAGGTCGAGTGGCCCTCATGAGCCCAGGCCAGCGCCTGGGTTATCACTTGGATATCGAGGTCGTGCATCGCACGCTGCTCCTGCTCCGCCGCGCTCAGTCCGCGACCTGGGTCTTCTCTGCCTCGGGATCGAGCGTCTTCTCGCCCAGCAGCAGGGAGATGGCAATACCGCAGACCAGCGCCCAGAACGGCGAGCTGATACCCAACAGACTAATATTGCTCATCGCCACCACCAAGGCCACGAAGGCACCGATCTGATGACCACGATGCCGGGAAAAGGCATGCTGGAAGGCCGCCAGCAGCACGCCGATCATCGCCAGACCGGCCACGCTTCCGATCAGCGCGCCGGGCAACGCCAGGATGAAGGGCACTGCCGCACCGGCAAACAGGCCGAAGGCACAGAACAGCACGCCGTTCACCAGGGTGGCACCATAGCGGGTGCTCCTGTCGTCACCGGCCTGCTCGGAGGAGCAGATGGCAGTCATCGGTCCGGCGATGTTGGCGTTATGGCCGCCGAGGAGACCGGCAAGCATGCCACCGGCACCGCTGATGATGGTCATGGCATTGACCGGAGGACGATACTCCTCGGCCAGCAGCACTCCGGTGGCCTGGGCATTCTCGGCCCCGATCACCAGTGCCGCCAGCGGCACGGAGATGGCCAGGAAGGCACCCAGGGTGAAGCTCGGCGCGGTGAACTCCGGTGCGACGAAGGCGATATCCACGTCGGCGGGTTGTACGGCTCCCATCGCCAGTGCGACACCGAGGCCGACCACCGCCGCCACCAGCACCGGTGGTACTGCCTTGATGAAGCGCGAGCTGAGGAAGAAAGCCACCACCGCCGTTCCGGCAATCCAGGGTGCGGCCCCTACCGCATTCACCGCGCCGATGCCGAAGCGGATCAAGGCGCCGGCGATCATCGCCATGACGATCGGCATCGGCAGCCAGCGCATGAGGCGCCCGACCACCCCGCTGACGCCCAGCGCCAGCACGATCGCCCCGCTCATGATGAAGGCGCCAACCGCCTCGGTGAAGGGAATCGTCGCCAGGGCGGTGATCAGGATTGCCGCCCCGGGAATCGAGTAGGCGCCGGTGATCGGCTGACGATAGCGCAAGGCCATGGTCAGGCTGATCAGGCCACCCAGGAAATAGATGGCGAACAGCCAGGCCACGGTCTGGCCATTGCTCAGGTTGCCGGCATCGGCGGCACTGATCACGATCAGCGCCGGTCCCGAGCAACCGAACAGCGCCGCGACGGTGCCTGCACTGATCGACTTGAGGGTAAAGACCCGAGCCAGGTCCTTGAGCAGCGGTCGACGGCTATCCATCGAAACCGCTGGCACGGGGCTTGCTCCATTGTTGTCGTGTGCTTGCATGGGATTCTCCTGGCGTTGTTGTTATGTCATGGAATACCGGTCATTTACCTGTGAAGACGGCCCGGCGCTTTGCATGGAAGGCCTCGACACCCTCGCGGAAGTCGCTGGAGGCGCGCAGCCGGCTGTAGCAGTGTCCTTCCATCTCGATGGCCACCGACAGCGGGGCGTCCTCGTTGTCGTTGATCAGTCGCTTGGCGGTGCGCTGAGCAAGCGGCGAGAAGCCTCGCAGCTCCTCCACCAGGGCGTCGGTGGCACTCCCCAGTTCGGCGTCGGGCACGCACTCGGTGGCGATACCCCACGCCAGTGCCTGGGCACCGCCGATGCGCTTGGCGCGCATCACCATGTGCTTGGTCCGGGCGATACCGATGATCTTCTGCAGGCGGGCCGAACCACCAGAACCCGGGATCTGCCCCAGCTTCTGCTCCGGCAGGGCATAGAGAGTCGTTTCGGAGGCGATGCGGAAATCACAGGCCAGCGACAGCTCGAAGCCGACGCCGAAGGTGTAGCCACGGTTGGCGGCGATCACCGGCTTCGAGCAGCGCGCCGGGGCGGCCACGTTGTCGGCCAGTTTCGAGACATGTTCTGGTGAGGCCTCGAGGAACCCCTTGATGTCGCCACCACTGGAGAAGTGTTCTCCTTCGGCGCGTAGTACGATCACACGCACGCCGTCATGGGCGTCCAGCGCCTCGAACACGCGGCGCAGCTCGTCGCGCTGGGGCATCGAGATCACGTTGAGCGGTGGACGACCGAGGATGATGTCGGCGCGCTCGGCCTCAGCATCGACCTGGACCCTGAAGCCGTCGAAGTCACTGGCAAGAACGGTGTTCACGTCGCTGGTAGTCATGTCTTGGTTCCTTGTCGGTTTGCAAGTCAGAGGGGTTGTGCGCTGGGGGTGTCCTGTTCGCGCAGCACGCGACGCAGGATTTTTCCCACGGGGGACTTGGGAATCTCGTCGACGAAGACGTAGCGTCGCGGGCGTTTGAAACGGGCCAGGCCTGAATCCACGCAGTGCCGGTCGAGTTCGCCCTCGTCGATGGCCTGTCGAGCCTTGACGAAGGCGGTGACCACCTCGCCCCACTGCTCGTCAGGCAACCCCACCACCACCACCTCTGCCACCTGGGGGTGCACAGAGAGCACATTCTCGATCTCCACCGGGCTGACGTTCTCACCGCCGGTGATGATCAGGTCATCGACCCGGCCGGTGACGAACAGGTCGCCGTCGGCGTCGAAGTAGCCGGTGTCGCTGGTGAAGTACCAGCCCTCCTTGAACGCCTTGCGATCGGCATCGGGGCGGTGCCAATAACCCTGAAAGGCCTCGTCGCCGGCCATGTCGGCGATGATCTCCCCCTCTTCCCCCTCGCCCAGGATCTCGTCAGGCGACTCGGCTCCCACCCTGACCACCCGGATGCGCTGGTTGAGCGACGGCCGACCCGACGAGCCCGGCTTGTCGCTGGCCCGCTGGTCGATGGTGAAGGTATAGATCTCGGAGCTGCCGTAGTGGTTGACGAACAGGCTGGGCTGGAAGGCCTGCTGAACGCGCGCCATCAGCCCGGCACTCATCGGCGCGCCGGCGAAGCCCAGCTTGTCGACGCTGGCTACCTTTGACGACGAGAACCCGGGGTGCTCGATGAGCATGTGGTAAAGGGTCGGCACCAGGTAGAGATTGGTCACGCCCTCACGCGCAATGGCCTCGAGAGTAGACGCAGGATCGAACTTCGGCACACAGACGAAGTGGCCGTCGACCAGCGCCATCGACAGCAGCGAGCGTACGCCCATGGTGTGATAGAGCGGCATCACGCCGAGGGTGCACTCGTCGTGGCGATAGAGGTTCTGGGCCACATGGGCCAGCGCTGCGGCGCGCTCGGCGCGATGCCGGCGTGGCACGCCCTTGGGCTTGCCGCTGGTACCCGAGGTGTAGAGCATCAGCGAGACATCCTCGGCACCGGCGCGCAGCACCAGCTCACCGTCCATGCCGAGCAGGGCATCGAAGTCATGGGCACCGATGTCCTCGCCCCCTCCGGCGGTGATGCGCGGCAGCCGCTGCGCCTCGGGACAGCCGTTCACCGCTTCGGCCACCGAAGCGTCATAGGCGAGAGCCTTGACCTCGGCATCCTCGATGCAGTAACTCAGTTCCCGGGCCGTGGATCGCCAGTTGAGAGGGGTGACCACGACCCCTGCGAATTGGCAGGCCCAGTGCAGGGTCGCCATCTGCCAGCGGTTCTGCATCACCACCAGCAGGCGATCCCCCTTGGCCAGGCCCATCGCTTCGAGGCTCCTGGCCACGCTCTGGATATCGGCGAACCATTCGGCATAGGTCTTGCGTAGCTGGCCATCGGAAATGGCAACCGCCCGAGGGCGACGCTCCACCGCGGCGAGAAAACTGCGTCCAAGGTCAAACATCGTTATTCTCCTGTTCACTATCGGTCCGGGGCACCTCGCGACGCGCCCGGGCCACGTCGAGCACCGCCCGGACCATGCCGGTGTAACCGGTGCAGCGGCACAGATGCCCCGACAGCATGTCGCGCACCTGGGCCTCGCCGGGATCGGTGACACGACCTAGAAACTCTTCGCAGGACATCAGGATTCCTGCGGTACAGAAGCCGCACTGCAGGGCGTGATGGCGCCGGAAAGCCTGTTGCAGATCGGAAAGGCCCTCCTCTCCTGCCAGCGACTCGACGGTATCTATCCGCCGCCCCTCGGCCTGTACCGCGAGCATCAGACAACTGCGGCTGGCGCGATCGTCGACGCGCACCGTGCAGGCCCCGCACACGCCGTGCTCGCAGCCCACATGCGTGCCGGTGGCCCCCAGCTCATGGCGCAGAAAGTCACACAGCTGGGTACGGGGCTCGGCATAGCCGCTGCGCTCGCGGCCATTGAGGGTCAGGGTCACGCGAATGCGCTGGTCAGCCCTGGCGTGCATGAACGGTTTCCTCGTCACTTGGCCCGCCGGCGATCAACTGCCGGCCGAGCTCACGAATCAACTGGCGGCGATAGGCCGCCGAGGCATGGGCATCGTCCTCGGCGCCCAGGGACCAGGCAAAGGCGTTGAGGGCCTCGCTCGGGTCGGCGTGGCGGTCGAGCTCGCGGCTCACTGGGCGGTCGGCGACGCCGCCCACGCCGAGGATGACTCGATCGCCGTCGATCACCGCCGCCAGCGCGACAATCGCGAAGTCGCCGTGGCGCATGGCCACTTCAACGAAGCGGTACGCCGCATCCGCCCTCGCCAAGGGAAAACGCACCTCGGTGATCAGCTCGTCGGGGTGGCGGTCGGTGGTCAGTACGCCCTGGAAGAAGTCATGGGCCACCACTCGGCGCGACTTGCCACGCCGATTCTCGAGCACCACTTCGCCTCCCAGGGCGGTCAGGCACAGCGGCAACTCGGCGCTAGGGTCGGCATGGGCGATCGAACCGCACACCGTGCCTCGGTTACGGGTCTGCCAGTGGCCGATCCAGGGCATCGCCTGGGTCAGCAACGGGACCGCCTCGGCGAGACCGGGGTAGTCGAGCAGCTCGGCCTGGGTCACCCCGGCACCCACCGCCAGATGGTCATCGCGGCGCTCGATATAGTGCAGGTCCTCGATACCCGCGATATCGATCAGCCGCTTGGGCTGGGCCAGACGCATGTTGAGCACCGCCATCAGCGACTGGCCCCCGGCGATCAGCCGAGCGTCGTCTCCCCCCTCATACAGCAGCTCGCAGGCCTCGCGACGGCTCGCGGGGCGCCAGTAATCGAAAGCAGCGGGCTTCATGAGCGACCTCCCCGGCCAGTGAACAGGGCCTTGAGGCGGCGCCACGGCGACAGCCGTGGTGCGGCGCCGCCCATGCGCTGGGCCAGGCGCGCGAAGATCTGGCCGATGATCATCCGCGAGGCGCTTTGCAGCATGCGCCCGCCCACCGAGGCGACCTTGCCGCCCACGGCGGCGTCGTAGTCGTAGTCGAGTCGCGTCTGGCCGCCCTCGATCCCGGTCAGCCGAATCCGCGCACTGCCCTCCGCCGAGCCCATGGCGCTGGAGCCGGCCCCGGAGAGCCGCAGAGCGTGCGGTGGGTCGAGATCGGAGAGCGCCACCCGGGCATCGAAGCGCGCTCGGATCATCCCAACACCGACGGTGACGTCGGCGCGATAGGCGTTGTCGCCGGTGAGTTCCAGGGCATGGCAGCCAGGAATGATCGCCTGCAGGGTCTCGGGATCGAGCAGGGTGTCGAAGACCGCCTGAGGGCCGCCCGGCAGCGTCACCGAGTCGCTGGCGGTGAGCCGCGAGCCGCCACCGGCGGCGGGAGCCGCCCTATCCTCACCCACTCCTTGGGGCCGCGGCGGCTCCTCGATGCCGATCAGCGTGCGCACCTTGGATGGCGTCAGCGGCAACTCGATGTCCGCGCTGCCCAGCGCGTCGGCCACGGCATTGGCGATGCACACCGGGGTGCTCATGTTGTTGCCCTCGCCGACCCCCTTGGCACCCAGCGGGGTGAACGGCGATGGTGTCTCCCTGTGCAGGATCAGCGGCTCGGGCACCTCGACGCTGGTCGGTACCAGGTAGTCGGCGAAGGTGCCGGACTGGAAGCTGCCATCGTCGCCGTAGGCAAACTCCTCCATCAGTGCCGCACCGAGTCCCTGGGCGAAGGCCCCGCGCACCTGGCCGTCGACCAGGTCCGGATTGAGCAGGCGTCCGGCGTCATGGAGGGTGACGTAGCGGTCGAGTCTCACCTTGCCGGTGATGCGGTCGACCTCCACGCCGCAGTAGTCGAAGATGAAGCCGTAGCAGAGCGAGCTGTTGATGCGATCGTCATCATCCGGCGCCTCGAGCTGGGGCGGCGACCAGAAGACCGTCTCGCGCAGTCCACCCGGCTCCTCGTCGGGCAGGGTGCCCGGCGCCCAGTGTGTGGCGCCGGCCAGTCGGCCAAAGGGCATCATCAACTCGCTATCGACCACCCCCACCTGCCCCTCGGCGAAGCGGATACGTGCGGCCTCCACCTGCCACTGGGCGGCGGCGATGCCGGCCAGGCGATCACGCACCTTCACCGCCGCCTGATAGACCGCCCCGGCCACGGCGCCGGAGAAACGACTGGAGTAATTGCCCGAGGCGATCGACCAGGCGTCCTTGCCGGTATCGAGCTCGACATTGACGCTGATCGACTCCAGCGGCACCCCGAGCACCTCGGCGATCACCTGGGCCACCACGGTGCGATGCCCCTGCCCCTGGGGTGTCGAAGAGACATGAGCGCTGATGTCGCCTAGTGGCCCCACGCTGATCGTGGCGGTGCTCACCGCGCCGTTCTTGGGGCCGGCCCTGCGCCGCTCCTCGGGCGTCATGGCGGTGGTGATGTAGCCCATGTTGGAGATCGACGGCTCCACTGCCACGGTATAGCCGACGCCATAGAGCCGCCCCTCGCGGCGTGCCGCCTCACGACGCGTCAGCAACTCGTCCAAGCCGCCTTCGCGAACGCCCTGCTCCACCGAGGCGGGATAATCGCCCGAGTCGAGCAACGCCCCGGCCGCAGCTCGGTATGGGAAGCTCCCGGACGGCACCAGGTTGCGGCGGATCACCTCGAGCGGGTCCAGCTCGAGTTCCACGGCGATGCGCTGCATCAGCCGTTCGAGGGCGAAGTACACCTGGGGGCCGCCGAAGCCACGGTTGAGTCCCGTGGGCGTCTTGTTGGTCAGCGCGACGCGGTTGCGCACGGAGAGATGCTCGATGGCGTAGGCGCCGGTGAGGTTGCCGTGCATGCGATAGAAGGTGGCCGGCTCAGGAGCGCGCAGATAAGCCCCGCAGTCGTCGACCTGGTCCCAGTGCAGAGCAGTGACACGGCCATCCTGGGTCACCGCGGCTTCGATCTCGGTCACTCGATTGGTGGCCGAAGAGGCACCTTGCAGGTGTTCGAGACGGTCCTCCACCCATTTGACCGGAGCACCGGCCTTGCGTGCGGCCAGGCCCATCATCACCACATAGGGAAACACACCCTGCTTGATGCCGAAGCTGCCACCGGAGTCCGGTGGGGTACGCAGGCGCAGGCGGTTGCCGGGCACCTTGAGTGCACGAGCCATCACCGAGTGCAGCGCATAAGGCCCCTGAAAGTTGGAGAGTACATCGTAGCTATCGCTGGAGGCGTCGTAGTCGGCGATGACCACATAGCACTCCATCGGCGTACAGGAGCTACGCGGCACGCGCACCTTGAGCGCGACACGACGCACGGCCTCGTCGAAAGCCTGCTCGGGGTCGCCATAGCGAAAGTGACGTTCGCTGACCACGTTGCTGCCGACGCCCTCATGGAGCAACGGGGCGTCTGCAGCGATGGCCGCCTCGGTATCCACCGCGACGGGCAGCATCTGGTAGTCGACGCGAATGGCATCGAGGGCGTCCTCGGCGAGATAACGACTCTCGGCCATTACCACGGCGACCGGTTCGCCGACATAGCGCACCTTGTCGACCGCGAGGCACCAGTGCTCCATGGGTTGGCGCACGCCGACGGGAAAGGGCTGAGCCCAGCGCCGGACATCCTCACCGGTGAGGACGGCATGCACGCCGGGCATGACCAGCGCCGGAGAAACGTCCAGGCCGACCAGCCGGGCGTGGGCATGGGGAGAACGCAGCACGGCAGCATGCAAGGTACCCGGCGACACCGCCAGGTCGTCGGCATAGCAGCCATGACCACGCAGCAGGGCGTCGTCCTCGACGCGCTGCTGTCGTCGGCCAATCTGGCCCGACTGCCCCTCCCGCATGGTTGGCTCGAAAGCGTTCATTCATCTCTCCACGATGGCCGTGTCGGAATCGGTTGCCATCTGGAGAGGAGTCTATGGAGCGGTGCGGCGCTCGGCCTTGCCCGCCGGGATGGGGTTTTACCCTACCGTTGGAATATTTGCCCGAGAGTCTGAATTGCGACCAAAGGATAAGCGGTGGTTGTCAGGGCAGAATATGGCTCTCAAACGTATGAAGGCGGCCCGTAAGCCGCCTTCATGTCGCATGCATTCTGGCACTTAGCCAAAATCGACGCCAATACGACGCCCAACCTCCTCATAGGCCTCGATGACCCCCCCCAGCCCTTGTCGGAAGCGATCCTTGTCGAGTTTCTCGCGTGTCTTGGCATCCCACAGGCGGCAACCGTCCGGCGAGAATTCATCACCCAGCATGATCTTGCCGTTGAACAGACCGAATTCCAGTTTGTAGTCGACCAGCAACAGGCCGCCATCGGCGAAGAGCTGCTTGAGCACGTCGTTGACCTTGAATGTCAGCACCTTCATCTCGGCCAGTTGCGCGGGCGTGGCCCAGCCGAATGTCTCGGCCAGCGACTCGTTGATCATCGGGTCATGCAACGCATCGTTCTTGAGGAACAGCTCGAAGGTGGGAGGCACAAGCTCGCGACCCTCCTCCACGCCGAGGCGCTTGACCAGCCCGCCAGCGGCAATGTTGCGTACCACGCACTCGACCGGGATCATCTTCAGCGTCTTGACCAGACTCTCTGTGTCAGAAAGACACTGCTCGAAGTGGGTCGGGATACCCGCCGCCTCGAGCTTCCCCATGATGAAGGCATTGAATCGGTTATTGACCATGCCCTTCCGCGCCAGCGACTCCATACGCTCGCCGTCGAAGGCACTGGTGTCATCGCGGAATTGCAGGACCACGCGATCCGGGTCGTCGGTGGCATAGACCGATTTGGCCTTGCCGGCATAGAGTTCTTGGCGCTTTTCCATGGAGGTCTCCAGAAAAGGGAATCGCATGACAATGGTAAGTGACGATTCAGCTGATCGCCTGCCAGTGCAGCCCGTGATCCTGTGCGGCAACGATCAGGCGCGATGCATCACCGTCGAGCAGTGGCGTCAAGGCCTCGAGAGCCAGCTCAGCACGGTTGTTGTGTTCGGAAAGGTGCGAACAGACGATACGCTGCAGGCGGTCCAGTCCCAGACGGGCCAGCAATTCGGCCGCTTGCCCATTGGCCAGGTGCCCCCAGTTGCCTCCCACCCGACGCTTGAGCTTCGGTGGATAGGGCCCCGTCCGCAGCAGGTGCGGGTCGTGGTTGCATTCGAGTATCAACGCATCGCAGCCACTGAAGGCTTCGGCCACGTGGTCGCTTGGATGGCCAAGGTCGGTCAGCACACCGAGGCTGCAACCGCGAGTTTCGAAGCGAAACTGAACGGGCTCGCGGGCATCATGAGGTACCGTGACCGGGTCGATGACCAGACTCTTGATAGCGAAGCGGGACTGGGGGGTGATCCAGTGCAATCCGGGGACCTCACCCAGGCGACCGGAAAACCAGGTGCCCGGGGTCAGATGGACCGGCACGCCATGTCGCCGTGCCAGTGGCCCCACACCGCGCAAATGGTCGCCATGTTCGTGAGTCACCAGCATCGCATCCAACTGACGGGGGTGGACCCCCAGCCGGGCCAGCCGCCGTTCGGCTTCGCGCAAGCCGAAGCCACAGTCGACCAAGACGCAGGTTTCACCGTCACTGACCAGGGTGCCATTGCCTTTGCTTCCACTGCCCAACGAGGCAAAACAGAGCCGCCCGGCCGCGGAGGCGGCCGGCAACGGCTCGGCTGGCAGCGCTACGCTCATCAGCGCAGCAGGCCTGCCACCCGTTCCAGCAGCTCGCGGCCGTCGGCCTCGGTGAACGTCCGCTCGCTTTCGTTGATGGCGCGCAACACCGTCCGTTCGGCTCCTTCAGACTCCAGCACCAGTCGAATCTGTTGCGGCGTCTGGCGCACGTCAGAGCTGAGCACGATCTGCAGGAAGCCACGGCCGCGCTCGGTGACGGTCATGTAGCTCACCAGGAAGTCATGACGTTGAGGATTCTGCTCCAGCAGTTCCCGTTGCCCTTCCACGGCGAAATCGGCTTCCAATTGATGGTGCAGCTCGGCCCAGACACGGTCGATATCCAGCGGGATATGAACGACCCACTCGCCATCGCTACGCTGCTCGAAGCGCAGGCGCTCCTCTCCGGAGATCTGCTGCCCCGCCAGGGAAGTGGCACTGGCCGTGGCGGTACGTGCACCGAGATGCTGCTCCAATGCATCCAGGCAGGTGGCTAGCGGCTGTCCAGCCTGATCACACCGCACCTCACTGGCACCCTCACGCAGGCCCTGGCGCACGCTCAGTCGACCCTGGGTCGTTTCCATCACACCTCGCGCATCATCGCTGGCCTGAACCTGCAGGCCGCGAGCACGGGCAAAATCCTGAAGCTGGGGCCAGACCATACCCGGATCTGCGCCCACCACCAGCCAACGATCACTACCGATCTCGCGCCGTTCGACGAAATCACGCTCTACGGTTCTGCCGGTCGCCAGGCGCTCCGGGCTGGGCGCACTGAAGCGCTCACTGGAGCGCAGTGTCCCACTGGCCTGGGGTACCGGCATGGCATCCCGGTAGCGCTGAACATTGCGGCTTTCCGGCAGGACCAGGGGCTCGCTGCGCTGGGCCTCCACATAGTCGATGTTGCGATCATCGTAGAAGCCGTCGCGGGCACAGCCAGCGGTCGCCAGGGCAATAACCGCCACCAGCGGCATCCATTTCAGCGCAGAATTCATGCATCCACCTTGCATCGTGTTATCGGGGCAGTCTGGTTATCGGGTACCGGACAGAACTCATCAGTCGTCGATCACTCCGGCCAGCTGCAGGGCTTCGCCCACGGTCGAGTGGTACTTTTCTGACAACCAGGTCAAGGGCAAGCGAATGCCCGGCTCCATCAGGCCCATGCGGTGCAGAGCCCACTTGACAGGGATCGGGTTGGACTCGATGCCAAGGTTGGTGTGCAGCGGCATCAGACGCGTATTGATCTGATGAGCCTTGTCGGCATCCCCCGCCACCGCTGCAGTGCACAGCTCATGCATGGCCCGGGGAGTCACGTTGGCGGTCACGGATATGTCCCCATGGCCGCCCATCAGCATGAAATCGCAGGCCGTGGCGTCATCGCCGGAATAGAGCATGAACCCGCTACCCTTTAGGCGCGCGATCAGTTCCTCCGCCCGCTCCAGGTTGCCGGTAGCATCCTTGAGGCCAATGATATTGTCGACCTCGGCCAGGCGCAGCACGGTCTCGTTGTAGAGATCGGAACAGGTACGTCCCGGTACGTTGTAAAGGATCACCGGCAGCCGGCTGCCTTCGGCCACGGCCTTGAAGTGCTGAAACAAACCCTCCTGCGTCGGCTTGTTGTAGTAGGGACATACCGACAGACAGTAGTCGGCCCCTACCTCACTGGCGTAGCGAGCCAGCTCCACGGCTTCCGATGTCGCGTTGGCACCGGTCCCGGCAATGACGGGAATGCGCCCATTGACCTCTTCCACCACGGCGCGGATCACATCGAAGTGCTCGGCAAAGGACATGGTGGTCGGTTCGCCAGTGGTGCCGGCCGCCACGATGGCATCGGTGCCATTGTCGAGGTGGAAGCCCACCAGGCGGCGCAGCGCTTCCCAGTCGATATCGCCATTGACCTTCATCGGCGTCGCCAGGGCGACGATACTGCCAGTGATCATCCTTTCGTTCCTCTCCGCTCATGCCGCTCTCGGGCGCCGAATGTCGACAGGCCCTCGATGCCAAAGGGTAAATGGTACTCAGGCGGCCGAAGGCTGTACAGCGGCGCGCACCGGTGACTTTGACAGCCGCATCCGAGTTTCGTGTAATCAGGACCTTAGCCCTTGCACACTTTTCCCGGAAGGCTTTCCATAAAAGGCCATCCCAGACGACAGGAATCCCCATGACGCTTGCCATCGGTCAGCCCGTACCGGACTTCACCGCCGCTGCCACCAGCGATTCGACCATCACGCTCTCCGACCTCAAGGGGCGGCAAGTAGTGATCTACTTCTACCCCAAGGCCAGCACACCTGGCTGCACTACCGAAGGCGGTGACTTTCGCGACCGCAAGGAGGCCTTCGACGCGGCCAACACGGTCATTCTCGGTGTCTCCCGAGACGGCATCCGCGCCCAGGAAAACTTCAAGGCCAAGCAGAGCTTCAACTTCGAACTCATCTCCGACAAGGACGAAGCCGTCTGCCGCCTGTTCGATGTCATCAAACTCAAGAAACTCTACGGCAAGGAGCATCTGGGCATCGAGCGCAGCACCTTCCTGATCGACACCGAGGGCAAGCTGGCTCAAGAGTGGCGAGGCGTCAAGGTCAAGGGGCATGCCGAGGAAGTCCTCGCAGCCGCCCAGACGCTGTACGCCGGGAGCTGACCCACCGGCCGCCCGCAACGGCGGGCGGCACTGTCCCGAGACAGGGATTCCCCCCATCACTCCTCGCCGAGAGATTCCACCGCCTTCTTATCATGCTGCTTGTGGATACCCCGCGGCCAGGCGTAAACCAGCGCCTTGAGCAGGGTGGCCAACGGGATGGCGAAAAACACGCCCCAGAACCCCCAGATACCGCCGAAGAACAAGACGGCCACGATGATCGACACCGGGTGGATGTTGTTCGTTTCCGAGAACAGAACAGGAGCAAGGACGTTTCCGTCCAGGGCCTGGAGGACTCCATAGGCGATCAATACGTAGAGAAAGTCATGCGTCGGCCCGAAATGAAATCCCGCCACGGCGGCAACCGGCAGGGTGGCTACCGCCGCGCCTATGTAGGGAACCAGCACCGAGAAGCCTACCACGACGCCAAGCAGCGCCGAGTAGGGCAGCCCGAAAAAGGCAAAGGTGAAGAACGCCACGGTTCCGACGATGATGATTTCGATGAACTTGCCACGCACATAATTGGCGATCTGGGCATCCATCTCATTCCAGATACGCGTCATCAGGATACGCTTCTGGGGCAACAGCGAAAGGGTAAAGGCAACCAGTTGCTCCCGGTCCTTGAGCAGGAAGAAGACCAGGATCGGTACCAGCACCAGATAGATGATCAGCGCCAGAACGTTGCCCAGGGAGGCCAGCGAAAGCGTCAGAGCCCGCTGTCCGAACTGGGTCATTTCGCGGCCCGCCACGCCGATCCACTCCTGCACCTGATCCGGCGTCACCAGATGGGGGTAGCGCTCCTGCAGATCGTCGATGAGCTGCTGCCCACTGGCAAACATCCTGGGTGTCTCCTGCACCAGCCCCACCAACTGGTTCCAGATCAATGGCATCAGGATGAAAGCCAACGTCAGCAACACGCCCAGGAAGCCCAGGAAGATGACAATGACGGCCAACAGGTGCGGCATGCCTCGTCGCACCAGGGCATTGACGCCACCCTGCAGAAGGAATGCGAAGACCAGGGCGGTCAGAAAGGGAGCCAGCATACGACCGAACAGGATCAGCGCGGTAAAGCCCAGTACCAGCACCACCAGCAGGATCACCGCCTCCTCGTCGGAAAAATAGTGGTCGATCCAGCTCTTGAATACCTGCCGAAGTGTCATGTAACAGGCTCCCCGCCCTTGCGAATCCAGTAGTGAAAGACCTCGTCCCGCTCCTCACGGCCTACCAGCTCATGGATACTCTGATCGGCGAACGTCTGGAAATCCTGCCAGGAACCGGCATCGGTGGCCATGACCTCGAGCAGTTGGCCGACGGCCAGCCTGGCCAGCGCCTGCTTGGCCTTGAGCAGTGGCAGCGGACAGGGCAGACCGCAAGCATCGAGCACGTCATCTGGTTGCACAGCCATGGTGTCTCCCGGGAGAATGCTGAAGGATGTGGAGAGGGTGACGGCAGAAGATATGGCGCTACCGTTGCAAGCCACATCGAAACCCTGGAAATTTAAAGGCACTTTGCAGGCCGAATCAATGTCGGATAAGGATTCGACCGCTCCTTCATGCCGAGGATGGCCATGCTGCATAACGCCCGAACTTGCCTGATAGCCAGCGCCACGGTGCTGATGCTGGCCCTTCCCGCCCCTGCCAGCGCAACGGACGACTATGGGCTGCCCAGCCTGACCGGCAGCAACCAGGCCATGAGCGGTGAGGAGTACCGGCTCGGCCGCGCCTGGCTACGCCAGTTTCGGGCCAAGGCCCCGCAATGGCAAGATCCTATCGTCCAGGATTACATGGAGTCCCTGCTGGCCAGGCTGACGCCACACAGCGGCCTTACCGATACCCGTACCGTGGTGGCCCTGGTAGACAGCCGCACGCTCAATGCCTTTGCCGTTCCCGGCGGGGTGATCGGCGTCAATGCCGGGCTGTTCGCCTTCGCCGACGAAGAAGACGCCGTGGCCTCGGTACTGGCCCATGAACTGGGCCATCTCTCCCAGCGCCATTATGCACGGGGTCAGGCTCGCGCCGAACAGACCCAGATCCCGGTCATGGCCGCCATGCTGGCCGGCATGCTGATCGCCGCCAGCGGTGGCGGTGATGCGGGCATGGCGGCCGCCATGGGTTCCCAGGCCGCCTTCATCCAGGACCAACTGGCTTACTCACGACGCTTCGAGCAGGAAGCCGACCGGCTCGGCCTGCAGGCCATGTCCCAGGCCGGCTTCGACCCTCAGGCCATGGTACGCATGTTCCGTGCCATGCAGCGTCAGGCCAGTCTACAGGGCGGCAACCCGCCGGAGTTCCTGCTGACTCACCCCCTGACCGAATCCCGAATCAGCGACGCCGAATCCCGTGCCGCGCAGCTTCGGCCCGCCGAACCCCGCAACGGCGAACCTGTCTACCACCTGATCCGGGCCAGGGCCCTGCTGACCGTTCACCAGCGCGACCCGCAGCAGGCTGCAACACGCATGGCGCAGGATGGAGCGCCCGAAACGGCCAGCCGCTACCTCGACGCCCTCATCCAAGCGCAAAGAGGCGACACCGATGCTGCCCTGAGCAACCTGGATGCCCTGGCACGCGAACTGCCCGACCTGGCACTGATACCCGTCAGCGCTGCGGAAGTCGCCTTCGACGCCGGCCGCTATGACGATGCCATCGAACGCAGCCGCCGTCTGCTCCGGCTGATGCCCGGCCATATGCCAGCCACGCGGGTGCTGGGTGAGGCATTGCTGCAGCGCGATCCCAACGAGTCCTATCGAATCCTGCGTGAACTGGCCGACCGGCGCCCGGAGGACCCTCAGGTATTCACCCTGCTCGCCGAAGCCGCCGGGCGCAGCGATCGCGAGGCGTGGGGCCACCTTGCCCGAGCCGAGCATATGCAACTGACCGGCAGCATCGACCGTGCCATACACCAGCTCGATGTGGCGAAACAGGTGGCCGAGCGCAGCGGAGACACCAACGCCGCCAGTCGGATCGCACAGCGTCGCGAGGATTTCGTCGGTTATCGGGAAACGCTGGAGAAGTTCTAGCCGTTGCGCAATCGCGATGCGCAGCGGCGCTCAGCGCTGGAAATTGAGCATTCGCTCCAGCGGCTTCAACGCCTTGAGACGCAGCCCTTCATCGACGTGGATCTCACCCATGCCGTCACGCAGGGCACCGGCCAGGTTGTCCAATGCGTTCATCGCCATCCACGGGCAGTGCGCGCAACTCTTGCAAGTGGCACCGCTGCCGGCGGTGGGGGCCTCGAACAGGGTCTTGGCCGGCACCATCTGCTGCATCTTGAAGAAGATGCCGCGATCAGTGGCCACGATCAGCTTGTCGTGGGGCAACTCCTTGGCCGCCTTGATCAACTGCGACGTGGAACCCGCCACATCGGCGAGCTCCACCACCGACGCCGGCGATTCCGGGTGCACCAGCACCGCGGCCTCGGGGTACAGGGCCTTGAGGTCTTCGATCCCCTTGGCCTTGAACTCTTCATGAACGATACAGGCACCGTCCCACATCAGCATATCGGCGCCGGTCTTCTTCTGGATATAGCCCCCCAGATGCTTGTCCGGTGCCCACAGGATCTTCTCGCCACGGGACTGTAGGTGTTCAATCACGTCCACAGCGATCGACGACGTCACCACCCAGTCGGCGCGAGCCTTCACCGCCGCCGAAGTGTTGGCGTATACCACCACCGTGCGATCGGGGTGAGCATCGCAGAAGGCACTGAATGCGTCGGCGGGACAGCCGATGTCCAGTGAACAGGTCGCTTCCAGGGTCGGCATCAGCACGCGCTTTTCCGGGGACAGTATCTTGGCCGTCTCGCCCATGAAACGAACGCCTGCCACCACCAGGGTATTGGCGTCATGGCGAGCACCGAAGCGGGCCATCTCCAGGGAGTCGGCAACGCATCCGCCGGTTTCTTCAGCCAGTTGCTGGATCGCATCGTCGGTGTAGTAGTGGGCCACCAGCACGGCATTCCGCTCCTGGAGTAGCCGCTTGATCTCGGCGACGCGAGCACCATCTTCGGCAGGAATTCGAGTGGGGCAATAGGCGCGTGCCAGGTGACTACGCACCTCGGCTCTGGAAGTCATGATCGTCATCGTGTCTACCACTGTGACTGGCAGGGGCTCCCCCTGCATGTAACGGGTACATCGCGAGTCACACGCTCCGTGCGGGCGATGCGCCTGCGGCAAAGGCTGCGTCTCTCGCTGCCTCGGCCATTCCCTTATTCTAGACCACATTGCCGCGCAAATGCATGCCCTGCACCAATTGTTTGCCGATGCGGAGGCGTAACGCAAAGCGCCCTCGCTTCCAGGGAAACGAGGGCGCTTTTCTCACAATCTGGTGGGTCGTGTAGGATTCGAACCTACGACCAATTGGTTAAAAGCCAACTGCTCTACCAACTGAGCTAACGACCCGGCGCTTGCGAACAAGCGTACAGGCTCGGATGGTGGGTCGTGTAGGATTCGAACCTACGACCAATTGGTTAAAAGCCAACTGCTCTACCAACTGAGCTAACGACCCGTCCGAACGGGGGCAGATATTACCGATCGAGTTCCCTGAGAGCAAGGATTTTTTCCCAATGCCATTGTCGTCCCGCAGGAGGCCGGCTCAGCGGCTGCGCGGGGTCTTCGGCTTGCGCATGGCCTGTACCGGCCGCCGCTTGTGCTTGTCACGACTCCAGCGATTCTTCTCGTCGGGCGTCAGCTCGGGCACCTTGCGCGACGGCAGCCCGGCACTTTCCGCCAGGTCGTCGATCTCCACCTGGGAGAGCTCCACCCACTCACCGGCCTTGGCCCGCTTGTCGAGGAAGATGTTGCCGTAGCGCACCCGCTTCAGGCGACTGACCGTCAGCCCCTGGGATTCCCACAGACGCCGGACCTCCCGGTTGCGACCCTCGGTGATCACCACATGAAACCAGGTATTGATGCCTTCACCGCCGAACTCCTGCACATCGGTAAAGCGAGCCGGCCCATCCTCGAGCATCACGCCCTGCACCATGGCTACCACTTGCTCCTTCTTCACTTCACCCATGACCCGCACGGCGTATTCACGCTCCACCTGGGTGGAGGGGTGCATGAGGCGATTGGCCAGTTCACCATCGGTGGTGAACAGCAGCAGCCCGCTGGTGTTGATATCCAGCCGGCCAATGGCAATCCAGCGCTCGCCCCTCAGACGTGGCAAACGCTCGAAGACGGTGCGGCGCCCCTCCGGATCCTTGCGCGTGCAGAGCTCACCTTCCGGCTTGTTGTACATGATGACCCGTCGTGGCGTCTCCTCGGCGCCACGCAGGGTGACGGGGCGATCGTCGAAGGTTACCCTGTCGCGCATCTCGATGCGATCGCCCAGGGTAGCGGGCTTGCCGTTGACCTTGACACGGCCGGCCTCGATGGCCGCTTCCATTTCGCGGCGTGAGCCCAGCCCGGCGCGTGCCAGGACCTTCTGCAGTTTTTCGGTGGTGGTTGTCATGGGTCGTCAGACGTCTCTTCGGATGTGGATTCCGCCCCCGCTCCGCCATCATCATCGACGCTGGTGCGGGCACGTTCGGCCAGGCGCGCTTCGAGATCGGCGAAGCTGAGTCCCGGCCTGTTGGACGCCTTCCCGGCGTGTCTCGCGTCGGCCGTCCCGGCCGTCGTATCTTGGGGTTCTGGCTGCTCTGAAACCGATGAAGCGGCTACCCGGCCTGCCTCATCCTCGGTATCGTGCGGCTCATGGCCGACTTGCTCGGAATCGTCGCCCTCGGGGCCCTGCTCACCGGCCCGAGACAGCACATCGGGCGGCGGCGATCCCTCATCCTCGAAAAAGGGCTCGGCCAGCCCCTTCAGTTCATGCATGGGCGGCAACTCATCAAGCGTCTTGAGACCGAAGTCATCGAGAAACGCTCGGGTGGTGGCATAGACCGACGGCCTCCCCGGCACATCACGATGGCCAACCACTCGTATCCAGCCGCGCTCGGACAGGGTGCGCATGATCGAACTGCTCACCGCCACGCCGCGCACTTCCTCGACATCCCCACGCGTCACAGGCTGACGGTAGGCGATAAGCGCCAGGGTTTCCAGTAGCGCCCGGGAGTAGCGTTGCGGCCGCTCATCCCAAAGGCGCGACACCCAGGGTGAGAGACGGGGCCTTATACGCAACTGGAAGCCTGAAGCGGTTTCGATCAGTTCCAGTGCACCGCGGTCATGCCGCCCTTCCACACGGGCCAGTGCCTCTCGCAGGGCACGACGGGGCGGCCGCTCATCATCATCGAACAGCGTTTCCAGGCGTTCCAGCGGCAGCGGCTCTGCAGCCGCCAGCAGCGCCGCCTCGAGAATCTCATCGAGGCTGTCAGGTAGCTCCATGGCGGTCATGATGTCTTGCTCCCTCCCGACATGCCGATCTCTCCCTTCTCGGCGAAGGGACTCTCGACATCGCTCTCGTCGCTGAAGTCCGGTTCATCCGTCTCGTCCCGGGGTATCCGGGCACGCAGATGGATCGGAGACAGCGGTGCATTCTGCACGATTTCGATCATCGCCTCCTTGGCCAATTCAAGAATCGCCATGAAGGTGACGATCACACCGGCTCGGCCCTCCTCCAGCGTGAAAAGCGCTTCGAAAGGGGTGTAGTGCTCATGGCCCAGGCGCTCCATGATCGCCAGCATCCGCTCCCGCGTAGAAAGCACCTCACGGCTGATATGATGCACCTGATTGAGTTCGGCACGCCTCAGGATACCGGCCAGGGCGCCAAGCAGCTCATCCAGCTCGACGTCGGGGTGAATGACACGCGCCTGCAGGGGCGGCAAGGCCGCTCGTGCCGGAAACCAGTCGCGCCCCACGCGAGGTAGCTCCGCCAGGGCCTCCGCTGCGCTCTTGAGCTGCTCGTACTCCTGCAGGCGGCGGATCAGCTCGGCGCGCGGATCACCCTCGTCGTCCTCGTCATCGTCCTTGGGCGGCCGCGGCAGCAGGGTACGCGACTTGATCTCGGCGAGCATCGCCGCCATCAGCAGGTACTCGCCGGCCAGTTCGATCTCCATCGCCTTCATCAGCTCCACGTACTCGATATACTGGTGCGTGATGGCGGCCACGTCGATGGCCAGGATATCCAGATTCTGGCGGCGAATCAGGTACAACAGCAGATCCAGCGGCCCCTCGAATGCCTCGAGAAATATCCGAAGCGCCTCCGGCGGGATATAAAGGTCTTCAGGCAGCTCGGTGATGGGCTCGTTGAACAGGCGTGCGACGGCCTCCGCCCGCTCGGCGGCGGGGGCTTCCTGGGTCTCGTCCGCACCGATCGCCTCACTCACGCCTATGCCGCTCTCCTCGTCTAGTCGGCCAGTTTAGCAAGTCGCTGCCAACGGAGACAGCGCACGAGTGCCTTATACAGCGGGTAGTGCGGCACCCTGCTCTTGCCGCCCAAGCTTTCGCCATTGACGCGCCACCATGAACAACACCAGCGACGACAGCACCACATTGGATAGAGGCAGGGCAAGCCACACGCCCTGCAGCCCCAGGAACAGTGGCAACACCGCCAGAAAGGGCAGTTGGATCAGCATATTGCTCAAGGTGATCAGGATCGCCTGCCGGCCCAGGCCCATGGCCTGGAAGAAGCATGCCGCCAGCACGATGAAGCCATCGAGGAAGAGTGCGAACAAGTGTAGACGAACCCCCGAGACCGTCGCCCTCAGCAAGGCGTCGTCGCCGGACACGAAGATGGCGGCGAACCAGGCCGGCCGCACCACCAACGCAGCCGTCATCAGCCCGCCGACGCCCAGCGCGCTATAGAGCCCGAGCCGGAACACGCGCTTGATGGCGGTGGCCCGGCGCGCCCCGTGGAAGTAGCTGATCAGCGGCTGCATGCCGTTCGCCACCCCCTCCGCCAGCATGTAGTAGAACGCCAACAGATAACCGGCGATGGCATAGGCCGCCACCTGCACGGCGCTGCCATGCTGCATCAGCAGCACGTTGTGAAGCACCACGACCATGCTGATGTAGAGGTACATCAGCATGCTGGAGAATCCCGTGCCCAGCACGTCCCGGCATAGCCCGGGCTTGAACGGCTGCCAGCGCAGCAGCAGCGACCCCGTGCGTCTCGACAGGAAGGTCAGGCAAACCAGGATGACGAGGCTTTCGGCCAGCACCGTGGCCCAGGCGGCACCGTACAACCCCCATTCGAGCCATACGATGAAGATGTAATCGAGCAGGATATTGGCCAGGGCACCCACCACCATGGCCAGGGTGGCCAACCTCGGCGCACCCAGGTTACGTACCCAGAAGGGCAGCGCCAGGCTGGCCATCACCAGGGGGGAGGCCCATCCCATCACGTGCAGATAGTCCCGGCCCAGGGCCAGCACCTCATCCGGCGCCCCCTGCAGGGAGAGAAAGGCCCCGCTACCTGCCAGCATCAAGCCGCCGATCGGCCCCCCGACCAGCAGCAACAGCCATGCCCCCTGCCCCAGGACGGCCTCCGCACGCTCTGCCCTGCCCGCCCCCTGGGCGATCGAGCACTGGGCGCCGATACCGACGCCGATCATCATGCCCGCCGCCAGCAGCACCCCCACCCAAGGCCAGGCCATGGTGATGGCGGCCAGCCCCGGTGCCCCGACGACACGGCCGATGAAGATCCCATCCACCACCTGGTAGGTGCCACTGACCACCAAGGCCACCACGGCAGGCAAGGTATAGCGCCAATAGGCGCGAGTGATCGATTCGCTTCTCATCACGCGTTCCACTCGTCATTTCAGGCCGCGACTCGCCTTTTCCAGCAGGCGAGACAATTCCCGCACCTCTTCCTCGTCCAGGGCCTCGCGCAGCGACGCCGCGGCGCTGGCGTAGACATCCCGCTCCTCGACCTCCAGGTGTTGCGTCCTGATGGTGGCGTATAGCCGCGTGGCGCGGCGGTCTGCGGGGCACGCGGTCTTGCGCAGATAACCGCGTGCCCCGAGCTTGCTGACCATGACACTGGCCGAGGCCTTGCTGACCCGCATCAAGGCGGCCAGTTCGGTCAACCGCAACCCCTCGGGCGCCGACAGCAGGGCGTAGAGATAATCCAGCTCGCTGTTGGTCAGCTCCATGCTGCCACTGTGCTGGGAGTGCTGGCGCCATAGATCCCACATATGCCGCTCCAGACGTTTCAAACCCTCTTCCAGCGTCATGGGAGACTCCCGTCATAAAATATTCGTTAGGCTAACTAATCAAATGGGTAAAAACAAGCCGGAGGAACGAAGTGCTCCCGGCAATGCTACTCCGCCGCATCTGCCTTGCGATAACGCCCGGCATAGTCGAAGAGTTTCTCGCGCACCTGCCAGTACCTGCCCACCTTGCGACCCACGACGAAGTCCGGCGCGCGCAGGCGACGTTGCCCGCCGACGACCGCCTCTGGCGAGTCCGGCCGCCAGGGCGCTCCCGGCGCACGCAGGTGATCGCGCAGGAACACCGCAGCGAAGGCATTGCGCTGGGCCGGGGTTTCCAGGGCGAACCACTCCGACAACGTCGCTCCATCCTCGTCGTGGTAGGTGACCTTGAGCCTGGGCAGCCCCTTGCCGTTGTGTGTCGCTTCGAGCTGCATGCCGCTGACCCGCAGCACCCGCGCGTCCTTGAGGCGCAGCGCCTCCTTGAGCTTATCATCGGCATCCACCAGCAGCGTCTGGCAGCCATGGCAGCGCCGTGCGGCGATGTCGTTCTCGGCGCCGCACTGTTCGCACACTTTGAAGCGGAAGCGGAACGAACATTGCGTCATCGCCGATGTCGATGTTGTGCTTTCAGCGCGGGTTCGGGCGCTATCGACAACAAGCCCCTGGCAGCGGCGGCCGAAGTGTTCGATGACCAGATCGCCGTCGCGCTTGCCCCAGAACAGGTTGGCGTGGCCACAGCTCGGGCACTCGACCTGTACCGGCTCGGCATCCGGGTCGGGCTTGGGCGAGCCGACCTCCGGCGCATAGAGATCCCAGGGGTTGCCTGCATAGTCGAGGATCAGGCAGTCCGTCTTGCCCGGCGCCAGGCGCAGCCCACGACCGACGATCTGCTGGTAGAGGCTGACCGACTCGGTGGGGCGCAAGATGGCGATCAGGTCCACATGCGGTGCGTCGAAGCCGGTGGTCAGCACCGCCACGTTGACCAGGTACTTGAGCCGCTGCGCCTTGAAGGCATCGATGAGCGCCTGACGCTCGCGAGATGGGGTATTGCCGGTGACCAGTGCCGCCTCTTGCGTCGGCAGGTAGGTGAGAATCTCCTCGGCATGAGCCACGCTTGCCGCGAAGATCATCACCCCCTGGCGGTCACTGGCACGCTCGATCACCTCGGCGATGATGCCCGGCGTGGCGCGGCTACCGGCGACCACCCGGTTGAGCTCCTCCTCGCGGAACAGCCCGGACGCGGAGGGCAAGAGCCGTGAGAAGTCGTAGCGCTCGACCGCGGCATCGATCCTTCGGGGTTCGGCCAGGTAGCCCTGCTTGACCATCAGCCGCAGCGGCTGTTCGAACACGCAGTCGCGAAAGAAACTTTCCGCATCGCCACGCACCATGCCATGGTAGTGGCGGTGATAGATGAATCCCTGCCCGAGACGGAATGGCGTGGCGGTCAGGCCCAGTATCTTGAGGCGCGAATTGCACTCGCGCAGATGATCGATCACCTGGCGATAGCTGGAATCCGTCTCCAGCGATACCCGATGGCATTCGTCGATCACCAGCAGGGTGAAAGGTCCCTTGCCATGGCTGGAAGAATCGAAGCGCTCGAGATTGCGCACCACCGACTGCACCGAGCCGAATACCACCTGGCGCGCCGCCTCCTTGCGCCCCAATCCGGCACTGAAGATATCCGCCTCCAGCCCATAGGCGAGGTACTTGGCATGGTTCTGCTCGACCAGTTCGCGCACGTGGGCCAGCACCAGTACCCGCCCACGCGCCAGCCGCGCCAGTTCGGCAATCACCAGCGACTTGCCGCTTCCGGTCGGGAGCACCACCATCGCTGGCTCATCGGTCGCACGGAAGTGCTCCACGACACGCTGGACCGCCTCCCGCTGATACGGACGCAGCAAGGGCTTCTGGAAAGGTATCGAAGGAGTCATGGGCAATGAAGAAGAAGACATGGCACGGCAAGATGGCGGCGGGGAGCCGTCATCTTACTCGCCCGTGGCGCCACCGTCAGGGCTGAAGACAGCTCAGGTAAAGCGGGGTTCTCTTCCGGCCATTCGGGCGGCAACGGCTTCCCTCTGTTCCTCGCCACCCAGCAGCTCCCGCTGCAGACGAGCCTCCAGTGCCAGCCGTTGGCGAAACGACATGCCGGGTGCCTGGCCGAAGAGTTCTCTCGCCGCCGCCACCGCCTTGGGCGAACGGGAGACGATGGCAGCGGCGATGGCGCGTGCGGTATCGCGGGGGGCATCGGCCAGCCGAGTCACCAGCCCAAGCGTCAACGCCTCGGCTCCCGTCACCTTGCGCCCCGTCCAGGCGAGTTCCCGCAGTACGTCGCCACGAATGTCACTGGCGGTGACACTGACGGCCATGTCGGGGATGATCCCCCAGACGATCTCCAGCAGCGCCAGCCTTGCCTCGGCGTGGGCCACCCGGATATCGGCACCCAGGGCGATCTGCAGGCCGCCGCCATAGACATGCCCCTGAAGAGCGGCAATCACCGGTACCCCCGCTTCACGCCACCCCAGTGCCAGTCGCTGTACCGGATTGATCCCCTGCCCGTCCGCCGCCAGCAGCGAAGGCAGACGTTGAGGCTGAGTCATGATCGCGGCCATATCGAGGCCTGCGCAGAAGCTCTCCCCCTCCCCTGCCAGCACCACGGCGCGTAGATCATGGAGCCCAGCCAGTCGGCCCTGGGCCTCGAGCAGGGCATCGATCATCGACCAATCCAGGCCGTTGTGTTCCCTGGGGCGAGTCAAGGCAACTTCGGCCACATGATTCACGAAGGACAACGTCACCCGCTCATGGAAGTGCTCCATCGTCGTCATCGCCGTTCCCTGCCCTTGGTTTCTGGTTGGTAGCGCAACGGTACATATTCAAACAATTGTCTTGCCCCAACGGCAAGGAGGTTTCTGGAAAGCTTGTCTATAGTGAGCATTCAGGGCCGTATCAGACGAAGGCCGTACCCGCTTCATGGACAGGGGGGGTGGTGAACCCGGCTTCCGTCATACTCAGAACATGAAATGACTCATGCACCACATCAAAGCGTCGTCGAATTTTGATGTGTATCGAGTAAAACGGCAACGTTGTGGGCAGCATGCTTCGGTGGAGTAGAGCGGCTGCCACTCCGACCCCGTTTAGAGGACACTACCATGCCTGAAGCTAGAACAAGGATCGCTAGGCTCGTGTTGGTACTGGATGAACTGTTGACGCTCGCCGAGGCACATGAGAAAACCGAGCTTTCACGCTACCGCCAGCTCGCTTTCAGCTTCCTTACCTTTGATACCTCCGTCAGCCGCTTGATGGCGTCTTTAGGCATACAATGCGAAATGCGCATCGAGGAGCTACGGCGGGTTTCCCGGCAGCTTGGCCTAGCGGAATCGCCTGCCAGTCAGACCATGGCATCCACAGGTCTGACCCGCGGCGCTCAGCCCTACTTCATTTGCGATCAGGGAACAGCGCTCGAGGTCCTGGCTCAAGCCATAGCCGACGCCAAGTATTCGCTTCGCTTCCACAAGCACCTGCGCGAAGCCAGTGCCATACCAGCCCTCTATCCCGCCTTGTCGGTCATCATCAAACAGAAGCAGGCCGAACATGCCGTTCTTGATGGATTTCTGGCAACGCGCAGCAGCCTGGACCTGGCCAAGAAGGCTTCCTGACGCTTGACCGGGAACAGTCGAAGCGCACTCTGACGAAAGAGGCGGCCCGCGGGCCGCCTCTTCCTTGCATGATACCGCCCGACTCGGGCGACTTAACCCAGCCAGACCCGTGCGTTGCGGAACAACCGCATCCAGGCGCCATCCCGGGTCCATTCCGCCGGCCGCCAGGAATTGGCCACCGCGCGAACCACTCGCTCCGGATGCGGCATCATGATGGTCACCCGCCCATCGGGAGTGGTCAGCCCCGTGATGCCGGATGGGGAGCCGTTGGGGTTGGCTGGATAACGCGTGGTGACCTGGCCGTAATTGTCCACGTAGCGCAGGGCCACCTGAGCGCTGCCCTGCATGTTGCGCAAGTGAGCGCTGTCGCGGAACTCGGTACGCCCTTCGCCATGCGCCACGGCTATCGGCAGGCGCGAGCCTTCCATGCCGGCCAGCAGGATGGAGGGGCTCTTTTCCACCTGGACCATGGCCACGCGTGCCTCGAACTGCTCGGACTCGTTACGGACGAAGCGTGGCCAGTTCTCGGCACCCGGTATCAGTTCCCTCAACTGAGCGAACATCTGGCAGCCGTTACAGACACCCAGGGCGAAGTTGTCGTCACGGACGAAGTAGTCCGTGAATTGCTCCCGGGCCCGGTCATTGAACAGTATTGACTTGGCCCAGCCACCGCCGGCGCCCAGAACGTCGCCGTAGGAGAACCCGCCACAAGCGACCAGCCCCTTGAACGCGTCGAGGCTGACACGTCCTTCCAGGATATCGCTCATGTGCACGTCCACCGACTCGAAACCGGCATGATCAAAGGCCCAGGCCATTTCCAGGTGTCCATTGACCCCCTGCTCCCGCAGGATGGCCACGGCCGGACGCGCCGTGTTGACGAACGGCGCATCGACCGCTTCCCCCATATCGAAGCTGGGGCTTGCCGACAGGCCCGGGTCGCGGCCGTCGAGCAGCCCGTCGAACTCGCTCTTGGCACAGTCGGGATTGTCGCGCAGAGCCTGCATGCGGTAGCTGGTCTCGGCCCAGGTACGCTGGGCCAACAGGCGGGTGGTCTCCAGCAAGGGCTCCTCGAACAGCGTCACCCGCACCTGGTCGTCGTAGCGGGGCCGGGCAATGACGCCGCAGGTTTCGATACCCGCCGCAGCGAACTGCGCCAGGACCTCCCCGGTGTACTGGCGGTTGACCTGTATCACCGCGCCCAGCTCTTCCGCGAACAGCGCATCCACCGCTTCGGCAGGCTCATCGATCAACCAGTCGAGCTTGATCTCCAGGCCGGCATGAGCGGCAAAGGCCATTTCCAGCAGCGTTACCAGCAGGCCACCATCACTGCGGTCGTGGTAGGCCAGCAGCTTGCCGTCGCGGTTCAGCCCCTGGATAACCGCGAAGAACGCCTTGAGGTCCTCCGGGTCGTCCAGATCGGGACATTCGTTGCCCACCTGGCCATAGACCTGAGCCAGGGCCGAGCCGCCCAGACGGTTCCTGCCACCGCCCAGATCGACCAGGATCAGGTCCGATTCATCCTGATCAAGGTTGATCTGCGGCGTCAGCGTCGCCATGGCATCGGTAACCGGGGCGAAACCGGTAACGACCAGCGACAACGGAGAGGTAATGCTTTTTTCCTCGGCATTGTCCTCCTCCCAGGCGGTGCGCATCGACATGGAGTCCTTGCCCACGGGAACCGCAATGCCCAGCGCCGGGCAGAGCTCCATGCCCACGGCATGAACGGCATCGTATAGCGCCTGGTTTTCACCGGTATGGTCGGCGGCACTCATCCAGTTGGCGGAAAGCTTGACGTCGCCCAGCTTGGCGATCGGGGCCGCCGCCAGGTTGGTAATCGCCTCGGCCACTGCCAGCCGCGCACTGGCGGCAGGGTCGATCAGGGCTACCGGCGGGCGTTCGCCCATGGCCATGGCTTCGCCTGCATGGGTATCGTAGCTGGCGGTGGTCACCGCCACGTCTGCCACCGGGACCTGCCAGGGGCCGACCATCTGGTCACGAGCGACCATGCCGGTGATCGTGCGGTCGCCAATGGTGATCAAAAAGTTCTTGGACGCCACGGTGGGCAGGCGAAGCACCCGATCCATCGCTTCGCGCAGGTCCAGGTTGTCGAGCATCACGCCCGAGAGCTCGCGGTTTTCACGCGCGAACTCGCGCTGCATCTTTGGCGGCTTGCCGAACAGCACGCTCATGGGCAGGTCGACCGGCTTGCTTTCGAAATGCCCGTCTCGTACTTCCAGGTGATGGGCTTCGGTGGCCTCACCAACCACGGCATAGGGGCAACGCTCCCGGGTGCAAAGCGCATCGAAGGTAGCCAGGTCTTCCGGGGCCACCGCCAGCACGTAACGCTCCTGGGCCTCGTTGCACCAGATCTCCAACGGACTCATGCCCGGCTCGGCATTGGGCACGGCACGCAGATCGAAACATCCGCCGCGGTTCCCATCCTTGACCAGCTCCGGCAGGGCATTGGAAAGACCGCCAGCGCCAACATCGTGGAAGAAGCGAATCGGATTGTCGTCGCCCAGCGCCCAGCAGCGATCGATCACTTCCTGGGCGCGGCGTTCCATTTCGGGATTTTCCCGCTGCACCGAGGCAAAGTCGAGATCGGCGCTAGAGACACCCGAGGCCATCGAAGAAGCCGCGCCGCCACCCAGGCCGATCAACATGGCCGGCCCCCCCATGACGATCAACTTGCCGCCGACGGGGATCTCACCCTTCAGGACATGGCCCTCGCGGATATTGCCGTAGCCACCGGCGATCATGATCGGCTTGTGGTAGCCGCGGCGCTCGATTCCCCCGGCTCCCATGGCATCCTGTTCGAAGGTGCGGAAGTAGCCGGCCAAGTTGGGGCGGCCGAATTCATTATTGAAGGAGGCGCCACCGATGGGGCCGTCGAGCATGATGTCGAGAGCCGACTGCATCCGTTCCGGCTTGCCGTAGTCGAAGGCCTCCCAGGGCTGCACGAACTCGGGAATACGCAGGTTGGAGACGGTGAAACCGGTCAGGCCCGCCTTGGGCTTGCCGCCGATGCCGGTGGCCCCTTCGTCACGGATCTCGCCGCCGGCCCCGGTAGCGGCGCCGGGATAGGGCGCAATGGCCGTGGGATGATTGTGGGTCTCCACCTTCATCAGGATATGGATTGGCTCGTGCCGCGTTCCGTAGACGGCTCGCTCGGCGGCCTTGCCGGTCAGCGGAGTGGCGAAGAAACGCCCCGCCTCGCTGCCCCTGATCACTGCTGCGTTGTCGCTGTAGGCAGAGAGGATATCGTCCGGTGACACCGCAAAGGTGTTCTTGATCATCTTGAACAGCGAATGCGACTGGGCCTCGCCGTCGACCAGCCAATCGGCATTGAATATCTTGTGCCGGCAATGCTCGGAGTTCGCCTGGGCGAACATCATCAGTTCGACGTCGGTGGGATTGCGCCCCAGCTCCTGGAAAGCCGCCAGCAAATAGTCGATCTCGTCTTCGGCCAGGGCCAGCCCCAGCTCCGCATTGGCGGTCTCCAGGGCTGGACGCCCCCCTTCGAGAACATTCACCTGTCCGAGCGGTGCGGGCTCATGGTGAGCGAAGAGCCTGGCCGCATCGGAGGCATCGGCCAGCACGCTTTCCGTCATGCGGTCGTGCAGTGTCTCGAGGATTGCCGTAAATGCCGCCTCGGACATGGGCGCCTTCAGCGCAACACGATAGGCGATGCCCCGTTCAAGCCGGCGGATCCGCGTCAGGCCACAGTTGCGCACGATATCGGTGGCCTTGGACGACCAGGGCGATTGCGTGCCGATTCGCGGCACGACCAGGAACAGCTGGCCCTCGGCCTCGGTATTGCCTTCCCCGGCCCCGCCTTCGGCTTTCGTGCCATAGTCGAGCAGCCGCTGCAGCACACCCAGTTCACCCTCGGACAATTCGTCGTCATGATCCACGAAGTGCACGTAGGCGGCGTGCAGGGACTCGACCTCGGGAACCCGCGCGCGCAGGGCAGCCAGCAGCTTGGCATGACGAAAAGCGGAAAGGGCAGGCGCGCCTCGAAGTTCGAGCATGTATTGGAGCCTCTGAAGCAAGCGGAGAAAGGGCCGCAGCGCGGCATAGGAAGCCGATATGATACTGGAAAGCGGGGGCGGGACGAAATGCAGCGGATGACAGTCGTCGCCCAGGCCGTTATCGTGAAGCTCTCATCGCCAATCATCAACTCAATGCCTGAACCGTCGAGCCGACTCCTGCAGAGCCGTCTGCACCTCGCTGCCCTACTGCTGTTGGGTGCCGTGCTGTGCCTGGTACCTTACCGTCATTTCAGCCCGCCGGAAGACCTCCTGTCAGCGATACGCGAGCGCGATTTCATCAGCCTGCACACCCGCAACACGCCGATCACCTACTATGAAGGGCGACACGGCCCAGCCGGCTTTGAATATGAATTGATGCGACGCTTCGCCAATCATTTGAACGTCAGCCTGACACTCGACGCCAGCCACCATATCGAAAGCGTGCTGGATGCGGTGCGCCGGCAGGGAGACCTGGGCGCCGCCGTGCTTCCGCTGGACCCCACCCAGGAAGGACTCATCTTCAGCCGGGCCATACTCGACCTCCAGCCGCTGCTGGTCTACCGCCGCGGTCTGCCACCCGTCAAGAACCTGGAAGGCCTGGCCGGCCTTGAGATAGGCACCATTCGCGGCTCGGGCTCCGACCTTGTCCTGCGCGAACTGCAAGCCGAACATCCCGAGCTCGGCTGGAGGGAGTCGTCGGACGTCGAAGTGGCAGAGCTGCTGAGCCGGGTGGAGAGTGGCAACCTGGATGCCGCCGTGGTGTATGACCACCAGTTCCGGGTCAACCGGCTGTTCTTCCCGGGCGTGGAGCGTGGCTTCATGATGGGAAAGCCGCTCTCCATGGCCTGGGCCTTCCCGGCCCATGATGGCCTGGGGCTCCAGCAGGAAGCCAACCGCTTCCTGCTGGAACTGCAGAATGAAGGGATGCTGGAGAGCCTCGCCGCCCGCCACTTCGGCCACGACGACTATCTGGAGTACGTCGGCGCCAGGGTATTCATCGACCACTTGCATGAAAGACTGCACACCTACACCGAGCTATTCCGGGAAGCGGCACGCAATACCGGTTTCGACTGGAAGCTGCTGGCAGCGCTTGGCTATCAGGAGTCCCACTGGGATCCCGAAGCCACCTCGCCCACCGGCGTACGGGGGCTGATGATGCTGACCCTGCCTACCGCTGGCGAGATGGGCGTAAAGGATCGCCTTGACCCCGCACAGAGCATCGATGGAGGCGCCCGATACCTGCGCCAGATCAAGGATCGCCTTCCCGAGTCGATACAGGGAGAAGATCGGCTGTACATGGCCATGGCCGCTTATAACGTGGGGCTGGGGCATCTCTATGATGCCCGTCGGATTGCCGAGCAGCTAGGCGGCGACCCGGATCGTTGGAGCGACGTTCGTGACGCCTTGCCCCTGCTGCAGAAACGCGAATGGCACAGCCAGACCCGACATGGATATGCCCGCGGGGGTGAACCAGTGATCTACGTGCGCAACATTCGCCGCTACTACGAGATCCTGACCTATGTCGACCGCAGCCAGCAGCAATACCTCCAGCTCAACGAACTCCCTAATGGCGAGATAGACGACAGCCTGCTGTTCGACATCGTGTCGCCGATTCTCTAGCCTGCGCCATCTTCCGCCGGACTGCGGCGCATCTCGAAGAAGGCCTTGAGAAGTCTCGACGCATGTGAGGCGAGCACGCCTCCCTCCACTTCCACGCGATGGTTGTACCAGGGCTGGGCGAAGAGATTGGCCTTGGATTCCACCATGCCCGTGCGCGGCTCCGCGGCACCATAGACCACCCGGGCAAGGCGTGCATGAATGATCGCCCCGGTACACATCAGGCAGGGTTCCAGGGTGACATAGAGCGTGCAATCGTGGAGCCGATAGTTGCCCAGCCGCTCACCGGCATCGCGCAGTGCACGAATCTCGGCGTGGGCGCTGGGGTCATGGCCCGACACCGGCGCATTGTAGCCGGCGCCCACGATCTCGCCGTCCGCGTCCACCACCACCGCTCCCACCGGCACTTCCCCCGCTGCCAGGCCTTCCCGGGCCTGGTCCAGCGCCCGGTGCATATAGAATTCGTCACTGCGCATCGGCCCGGACTCCGTTATCCTGATGCCTAAAACAACCGTATGATATGCCTCTGAGGAAGCCCCCATGACCGACGCCCTGAATGAACTCGTCGCCCTGCTCGGCCTGGAAGAAATCGAGGAAAACCTGTTTCGCGGCCGTAGCCAGGACCTGGGCCTGCCGCAGCTGTTCGGCGGCCAGGTACTCGGCCAGGCCTTATCGGCGGCCTCGCAAACGGTGGACTCCGTTCGCCAGGTCCATTCACTGCATGGCTATTTCCTGCGCCCCGGCAACCCCCATCGCCCGGTAGTCTATCAGGTCGATGCGGTACGCGATGGGGGCAGCTTCACCACTCGCCGAGTCACCGCCATCCAGAAGGGACGGCCGATCTTCTTCTGTAGTGCGTCCTTTCACGGCATGGAGCAGAGCATGGCTCACCAGATCTCGATGCCAGACGTGGCGTTGCCGGAAGACCTGTCGAAGGCCCCCAGGGCCAACCTGGAACGCTTCCCCGGTCATCCCATCGAGTTTCTGCATCTCGGCGACGAAGCCGAGCCGGGCCAGCCTGCTCGCAAGCGGCTGTGGTTCCGTCTCACCGGCGAGCTGCCCGAGAACCCCGCCCTGCACCGCTACCTGCTGGCCTATAGCTCCGATTTCAATCTGCTGACCACGGCACTGGTGCCCCACGGCATCCGCTTCCGTGACCCAAGGCTGCAGATCGCCAGCCTCGACCACGCCATCTGGTTTCATCACGACGTGAAAATCAATGACTGGCTACTCTACGACATGGATAGTCCCTGGGCCGGTGGGGCTCGTGGCATGGCCCGTGGAAGCATCTTCGATCGCAGCGGTAGACTGGTCGCATCCACCGCCCAGGAGGGTTTGACCCGGCTGCGCAGCAAGTAGACCAAGGCCTTCACGATATGTCTCCTGGCCTCAACCCCACCGTGAGCCGACCAGAACCACCGCCAGACGTTTCATCTGGCGGTGGTTCTGGTTTCAGCGGGCATTGGTCAGGTACGAATGCCCGGAGCATCCTGCCGCTGACGTGGCGCCGGACGCGGCGAGGGCACATCGGTGGAGAGTTCGAGCGCTTGCTCTTCACCCTCCTGCCAGTAGCGCAGCTGGGCATCTTCGCCCTGCGGGGTGTCACGTACCAGTTCGAGGAACTGCATGGGGGTAGTCGGCACGTCACCATTGACTTCGATCAGCAGCGCGCCAGGGGCCATGCCAGCCTCCGCCGCCGGACCACGGACGTCATTGACCAGCACGCCGTCCTGATCCGGCAAGCCAAGTGCCTCGCGCAGGTCGTCGCTGGCCGGTGCTACCGTGATGCCCAGCGCGGCCACCACCTGATCGTCGAGCCCTTCGTATTCGATCTGCCGAGCGGCCTCCAGCACCCGGGGGGCCACGTGAATGCTGGCCCCCGCATAGAGCGCCAGGGCAATGGCATCGCTGGGGCGGCTATCGATGCGCACGGGCTCGTCGCGCCCTTCCAGGCGCAGCTCCAGCATGCCGAGGAAGGTATTGTCGATGATGGCATCGACATAGACCCGCTCCAGGGTAACCTCGATGCCATCGAGGACATCACCAAGCAACTCATGGGTCATGGGACGTGGCGAGCGCTCTCCACCCAAGCCACGCAGGATGGCGCCCGCCTCATTGACACCGATGAAAATAGGCACCACTTCCTGCGCCCCCGGTTCACGCAGCAGCACAACGGGAGGGCCGCCCATCCCCGCCATGCCCACGGTGGCGATTTCCACTTCGACCATCTCATCGGGCCCAGCGGCAAGTTCACGCGCATTCGCGGCCTGGAAGCCGATCAGTGCGACTCCGAGTAACAGTGACGCCAGGTAGCGCCAGAACAGTGGCAACGACATAAGTCTCCTTCAACACCGACATACGGCTAGGTGGGCGTCCCTTCAGAATGGCACTCCCGCCTCGTGTCTGCCATGCCCTGCCTGCGATCCGGTGCGCGGCCACCGTCAAGGCTGGCTGAACCGCGACAAGAATTCGGCGACAGCCGAAGCCTCGCCAGTGCCTTGGAATTGTACAGAACGACGCGACGTTCCATTCTGGATAGAGAGACTTTCCAGGGAAGGAAATCGTGATGGATGACGTGGCCAGCCAGTTCATTACCGCCAACGAGACGTTCATACAACTTGCCGTGGCGCTATTGCTGGGGGCGCTGATCGGCATCGAGCGCGGCTGGGTTGCCCGTGAGGACTCGATGGACCCACCCCAGAACATGCGCTTGCAGGAAAACGACAGTGAAGGCGTCACGTCACTCCAGGCCTGACAACATCTCCGTCAGGCGCCGCTGCAGGAAACGCCGCTCTGCACCGTGGGTGACAAGTCGCAGCGCCTCGCGGTACTGGGCAGCGGCCTCCTGGCGACGGCCCAGCCGACGCAGCAGGTCGGCACGGGTGGCCGGCAGCAGGTGGTAGTCAGGCAGGTGAATCGATTCGAGCAGGGAGAGCCCTGCCTCCAATCCGTCAGCCATGGCAATGGCCACGGCCCGATTGAGCGCCACGACGGGTGTCGGTTGAACACCATGCAACAGGCTATACAGCGCCGCGATGCGTCGCCAGTCGGTTTCCTGTGCCGATGGCGCCTGGGCATGCAGGGCAACAATGGCGGCTTGAAGCGCGTAGGGTCCCGGTGTCCTGCCCCGCAGCGACAATCCTGCGTGGGCAGCTCCCTCCTCGATTGCCTCTCGATCCCAGCGCGAACGATCCTGATCCTCGAGCAGCACGATCTCACCGGCCTCATCGGTACGCGCATCCCGTCTGGCATGATGCAGCAGCATCAGCGCCAGCAAGCCACGGGCTTCACGCTCGGCCGGCAACAAGCGGACCAGCATTCGCCCCAGACGGATGGCCTCGTCGCACAGGTCGGCTCGCACCCAGTCGTCTCCGAAGCTGGCCGCGTAACCCTCGTTGAAGATCAGGTAGATCACCGCCAGCACCGCTTCCAACCGCTCTCCCAGGGCCTCGTCGGGCGGCACCTCGAAGGGGATGCCGGCATCACGAATCTTGGCCTTGGCCCGTACCAGTCGCTGCGCCAGGGTCGGCACCGGCACCATGAAAGCGCGGGCAATTTCATCGGTACGCAGCCCCCCGAGGGTATACAGGGTCAGGGCTACCTGTGCAGGCCGTGCCAGGGCGGGGTGGCAGCAGGCAAAGATCAGGCGCAGGCTGTCCAGCGGCTCGATATCCGATTCGCGATCGAGCAGCAGCGAGAGATGCAGGCTCAGTTCTTCACTCTTGCGTTCGCGCATTTGCTGGTGGCGCAACTGATCGACGGCCTTGTGGCGAGCGGTGGCGATCAGCCAGGAAACCGGATTCGGCGGCCAGCCCTGTTCGGGCCACTGCACCATCGCCGCCTCGAATGCCGCCTGCACGGCGTCCTCGGCCAGCTCGAAGTTGCCGAAGCGACGAATCAAGCTGGCCAGGACATGGCCATACTCCTGCCGATAGAGGCCATCCAGGCTCACGCCGGCCCCACTCACATGCGATAGGCAGGGTCAACCGGCCGCACTTCGACCGAGCCCCCCACTCGCAGTGGAGGAATGCGCCGCGCAAGCTCGAGGGCCTCGTCCAGGTCCCGGCACTCCACGACGTGGAACCCACCCAACTGCTCTCGGCTTTCGACAAAGGGGCCATCCAGCGTGACCACCTTGCCATTTTGTTCACGCAAGGTGGTGGACGTGGAGACCGACTGCAGCCGTGCCCCTCCACGATAATGACCGCTGGTGACCATCTCCTGGAGCAAGGCATGGTAGTCATCCATGACGGAGTCACGCTCGGATGGCGACAGCGCGTTCCACAGCGCTTCGTCGATACAGCACATCAGCATGTATTGCATGTCGGAATCTCCCGGTTGCGAAGCAGCCTATGCGCTGCCTGCTGATGGATCGAGTGAGGGCTCTTCGAATCGACAACCAGCGGCTTCACTGGCTTCCCCAGGCGATGGGGCAGGCCGGCCATGCGCGATCGCGCCCGTTCAGTGCCGCAGGCTACCGAAGGCGCTCATCACATGGCTGGCCAGCGTCTCGCTGGCGTCTCCTCCTCCGGCTCGTCGAATGAGGCTCACCTGGTAATCGCCAAGCGGCGGTAGCCCCGCCTCCTCCCCCAGCCGGCGCAATGGAGGCCGTACCAGGCTGAGCGGAAAGGGAGCCACGGCCAGGTCCGCCAGCATGGCAGCTTCCTGACCGGCACAGTGTTCACTCGAGTAGGCAATGCGATAGGGCAAGCCTGCCCGATCCAATGCGGCCAGCGCGGTATCCCGCCAGGCGCACCCATGGCTTGCCAGAGACAGGGGCAAGGGCGAGCGCTGGTAGGCGATGCCCCCCTCCCGGCAGGCCCATGTCAACTGCTCGGTATGCACGACCTCGCCACGCCACGCTTCCTGACCGGGATTTCCCGCCGTCACCAGCGCCAGGTCAAGCTCTCCCTCGTCCAGTCGGCGGATCAGTTCCACACTTCGCCCGACAACCACATCGACCTGCACCGCCGGGTGGGTTCGAGCGAACTGGCAGAGCACCCCGGGCAGGATACGCGTGCCCACGTCATCGGACGTGCCAAGGCACACCGACCCTGCCAGTGAAGGCGCAAGAAACCGGGCGACAGCCTCTTCGTTCAGTTTCAGCAGCCTCCGCCCGTAACCCAGCAGGACCTCCCCTTCCGGGGTCAGGCGCACCTGGCGCGCTTCCCTGACGAACAACGGGTGCCCTAGCGTCTCTTCAAGTCGTTTGATCTGCATGCTCAAGGCAGATGGCGTGCGAAAGACCTGTCGCGCAGCTCGCGTAAAACTGCCGTTCTCGGCAATTGCCACGAAGGTTCGGAGCACATCGGTGTCCAGCAGCGGCAGAGCACCACCGGTTGGCAAGGAAGCGGTCATCGGCATTCTCGCATCGTTCAAATTATCTTAACGATCAATGTAGACCTTTTCGTTTGATTCATCGAACTCTCGAATCCATGCTGCACATGAGGTCGCGACCCTCAATCGTCCAACGTCATCACCGGATGCCTCGCCACGCCGGCGGGCACACCTGGAGGGATTCGTCATGTCAGACCTCGGCCATACCCGCGATCCGCAATTCAAGGCCACTCAGGAAGTGGCCAGCACGCCTCCCATGCCCGATCTCTATATGCCGGCCATGCCGCCATTGGGATTCATCGCGCTGATCGAGAAGTGGATGAAGGCACGCCTGCAGCGGCGGCGATTCAATCAGCGCTTTCTTCCTCTGCTGGCTTACGATGACCATACCCTCGAGGATATGGGCCATGATAGAAAAGAGATCCTCTGGGCTTCACGGCTGCCGCTTCGGGAGGATGCCGCTCAAGCGCTGCAGCAACGGCGAGCACAGCGCCGCGCCGGAGCCCGGCAGAACCCGCACCTGCCCAGCACTACCTGGAGTCATTCTTTCAGGGCCTCCAGCCCGGGGAATTCGACGTGCTCGCCACGCTTCGCCGGTCAGGAGCGTCCCATACGCTAGGTCCGACCCAACTGTTCGAGACCCTGATGGTGTCATCGGGGGGAATGACCAATCGCCTGGACCGATTGGAACGGGCCGGACTGATCGTGCGTGCGCCCAACCCGGAGGACAGGTGGGGTACGCTGGTCTCCTTGACGGAGAAAGGCCTGGAGCTGGTTGACCGGATCGTGCCGTTGCACGTGGAGAACGAAGCCAGGGCGCTTGCCACCCTCAGCCGGGAAGAGCAGAAGACCCTGAACGCCTTGTTGGCCAAGCTGCTGGATGGCGTGACGGCCAGTTCCTGACGCCTCCCTATCGAAGGGAACCGACCGCTGCGTTCCGTCACGCCTTTTCCGGCACCAGGCTCAGCTGGTGGCTGCACTCATGCTCTATCAGCCATCGCTTGCGCGGCAACCCGCCGCCATAGCCGGTCAAGGTGCCGTTGGCCCCGATGACACGATGGCAAGGCACGACAATGGACACCGGGTTGGCGCCGTTGGCCAGGCCTACCGCTCGGCTGGCCCCGGGGCGCCCGACCGCTGCCGCCAGTTGGCCATAGCTGGTCGTGGTACCGGCTGGAATCTGCCTGAGCGCCTGCCAGACACGGCGCTGGAAATCGGTACCGCCCGTCATCACGGGAATGTCCACCAAGGCCTGGGGATCGCCGGCAAAGTAGGACGTCAGCCCCTCGAGGATAAGGTCGGGTGCGCGCCCCGGCTCAATGGCGTACTCGCCGTAGTGACGCTGCAGCAACCGATGCATGCGCGCCTCATGGTCGTGGAAATCCAGGGCCCTCAGCACCCCTTGGGAGTCGGTCACAAGGAGCATGTCTCCCAGCGGTGATGGCTGGGTATCATGGTAAAGCCGCATCGACGTTCTCCTTCTGGAAGGCCGTTCCGGTGGATGCCGCATCGGCATGCCACAGGTGCATCACCGCATAGGCGCGCCAGGGCCGCCAGGCATCAGCCATTGCCAGCAGTTCCCGCGCGCTCGGCCGCCGCCCCTCTATCGCCATGACACGCTGCAGCGCGACATCCGATGCCAGGAAGGCATCGCTCTCCTGCAGGGCCCGCATGGCGATATAGTGTGCCGTCCATTCACCGATTCCCGGCAGGCCACGCAGGCGCGTTATGGTCTCGTCAAGGTCATGGCGCCGGTCGAAGAGCCGTGGCTCCTCACGATATGCCGAGGCCAGTTGCACCAGGGCGGCGGCCCTGGCGCCCGGCATCCCAACGGATATCACATCCGCCTGGGTGAAGTCCTCGGGATGGGGAAAGAGGCGGTCCAGCCCCGGTGAGCAGGTGCCTTCCGGTACACGGCTCCCCAGGCGGTCGACAAGGCGCTCGGCAAGACGCGTGGCGGCGGCGACGGTGACCTGCTGACCGAGAATGGCTCGTACCGCAATCTCGAAGGCATCCCATCCACCCGGCACACGCAGGCCAGGACGTGCCTGTACCAGCGGTGCCAGCCGCTCGTCACGGCTCAGCGCGTACCGTATTGCCTCCGGGTCGGCCTGCAGATCGAAGAGACGTCGCAGCCGGGCGATGATCCCCGGCAGCACATCGAAACGTGGAAAACGGATCGAGGCCCGAAGCGCGGACTCCGCGGGGGCATGGGTCACGGCAACCTCGCCGATATCGGCCCCCAGGCAAATGGCGCGGCGATAGCCTTGCCCATCGACCACTTCCAGGCCCCTTATGGCTCGTCTGGCAAGGAAATCCAGCATCGCCTGCCAGTCGTAGGGTGGCCGATACGGCAGCAGCAGGGAGATATCCGGCCCCGCGGCCTTGCCAGTATCAGCCCCACCCCTGCCACGCAGCGAGCCTGGAGACCGGCCATAGAGCCGCCGAAAGGTCTCGTTGAAGCGCCGTACGCTACCAAAGCCACTGGCAAGGGCCACATCGGTGACAGGCAACTCGGTCTGGTGCAGCAGTTGCTTCGCCAGCAGGAGCCGACGGGTCTGTGCCACCGCCATCGGGGCCGCACCGACATGCCGTGTGAAGAGGCGGCGCAATTGCCGCGAGCCAAGCCCCAGACGATCTGCCAGGGCTTCGATACTGCCCTCATCCAACGCACCCTCCTCGATCAGCCTCAACGCCCGGGTGACGGTGGTCGATGTTCCGGCCCAGGCCGGTGAATCCGGTGCGCTTTCAGGCCTGCAACGAAGGCAGGGTCGGTAGCCGGCCTTCTGCGCGGCAGCGGCCGTGGGCACGAAGGTACAGTGCGCCAGCTTCGGCTTTGGCGCGGGACAGACCGGCCGGCAGTAGATCCCCGTGCTCTTCACGCAGGTGAAGAAGCGACCGTCATAGCGGGGGTCGCGGGCCAGAAGCGCCTTGTAGCAGGTTTCAGGAGTCAGGTTCATGACGCCATTCTAGCCGGGCAGGCCACGTTTTCCGGCGGTTTTCGGACCCGGTTGCCGGCCGGGGTCGCAAGCCCTGGCAGCCATTCGATACAGGAAACCGAAGTGGTTCTTTCATTTTTCCAAAAACTGGCACTTAACAAGGAGCCACGAGGATTCCAGACTCGATACCACACCCTATCGACCCTGCGCTCCGACTCGTCAGGAGCCGTTACCCTGGAGAGTCCCAATGACCGTTCGTCCCGCCAGGCTGGATGACCTGCCTCAACTGAGCGAGCTGCTCGATGGCTACCGCTGTTTCTACGGACAGCCCAGCGATCTGGAGGCAGCGAGACACTTCCTGGCCCAGCGCCTCGAGCTTGGCGACTCCCACGTACTGGTTTCGGAGGACAGCGGCAACCAATTGCAGGGCTTCGTGCAACTCTATCCGCTTTTTACGACCGTTCGCCTGGCCTCGCTTTGGGTTCTCAACGATCTTTTCGTGGCGCCTCAGGCGCGACGCTTCGGCACCGGCCGCGCCCTGATGAAGGCCGCCCAGGAACTGGCGCAGCGCCATGGGGTCCGGCAGCTCAAGCTGGCGACCCAGATCGAGAACCGCACGGCCAAGTCGCTCTACGAGTCACTGGGCTGGCAACGCGACCTGATCTTCGACCATTACAGCCTGCTGCTGGAGCAGAAGTGACCCCGGCCCGACCTTCACCGAGAGACGCCCCCATGCATGTTCCTGACTCCATGCGCCTGAGCCGGTGCAAAGCCTACGAACTCATCGACAGGCACGGCTTCGCCACATTGATCGACGCCACCTTGCAGGCCACCCACCTGCCACTGCTGCTGGAGCAAGACGAAGGCGGGCTCGGCACCCTCTACGGTCACTTTGCCCGCGCCAATCCGCACTGGCAGGGGCTCGACGGCACACGCGTGCTGGCGGTCTTTTCCGGCCCGCACGCCTATATCTCCCCGTCCTGGTATGCCAGCAGGCCCGCCGTACCCACCTGGAATTACGTCGCCGTCCATGCCGCCGGCACACTTGAGCTGCTCGACAGAAATGCCACCCGCTCCCTGCTCGACCGGACCTTGGCAAGGCACGAGCCTGAGCTGCTCGATGACCCGGACATGCTTGATACGGCCTATTTCGACGGGATGCTCACCGGCGTCGTCGGCTTCCGGATTCGCCTGGACACGTTGCAGGGCAAGGCCAAGCTCGGCCTTCATCGCCCACAGGCGGACCGGGACGGCGTGAAGGCAGCTCTTGGCGCCAGCCAGGCCCCCGAAGCTCGCCAGCTCTGGCATTATCTCCAGGCGCTCGAGTCCGAAACCCTCAAGCCCCAGGCGGAGGATGTGCCATGACAACGCACAATGCTTTCGGTCAACCGGTAGGCGATGGTGTGGAGGGCTGGCAAGGCGCCAGGCCACCCGGACATGAGGCGATCCCGGGCCGGCTGGTACGGCTCGAGCCCCTGTCTCCCGACAGGCATGGTGAGGACCTTTACTCGGCTTTCCTGCTGCCGGGGGACGGACCCGGCGACAGCCCCGCCGCACGCTGGACCTATTCGGGCGGCATGCCCTTCGAGGATGCGGGGTCTCATCGAACCTGGCTGAGCGCCTGTGCGGCCAGCCGCGACCCGCTCTACTTTGCCATCGTCGAGCAGACAAGCAGCCGGGCGACAGGTCTCGCCACCTATCTGAATATCGTGCCGGAGCAGGGCTGCATCGAGGTCGGCAACCTGCATTTCACACCATGGCTCCGGCGCACCCCGGCCGCCACCGAAGCGATGATGCTGATGATGAAGCACGCCTTTGCGCTGGGTTATCGCCGCTACGAATGGAAGTGCGATGCACTCAACGCACCCTCACGACGGGCCGCCGAGCGTCTGGGGTTCCGCTTCGAGGGCATCTTTCGGCAGCACCGCGTCGTCCAGGGACGCAACCGTGACACGGCGTGGTTTTCCGTTCTCGACGATGAGTGGCCGCGACTGGAGGGCGTGCTTGAACGCTGGCTCTCGCCAGACAATTTCGATGCCCATGGCCAGCAGCGTCTATCGCTCTCGTCCCTGATGGCGCGGGGAGCGCGCTAGCCGGTCCTTCCCGTCAGCTTCAACCACTCGTTCGCCAGCCAGCTCCCGGCACGCTCGATCTCGGTGTCGTCGGCTCCGGCATAGCCCAGCACCAGGCCTGGTCGCCCCGGGGGCTGAAGATAATAGTGAGAGAGAGGGGAGAGACCGATGCCCTGGGGCTCCGCCGCGGCGACCAGCGCGCTTTCATCCTCGTGCCTGTCCAGCCAGGCCACCAGATGCATGCCGGCCAGCCCCTCCGAGAGACGGAGCCCTTGCGCCACGGCGGGTGCCAGCGCTTCGCGAAGCCGTGCTTGCCGACCCCGGTAGCATTCGCGCATCCGGCTGATATGACGAGAGAATTGTCCACAACTGATGAACTCGGCCAACGCGGCCTGAACGGCATACTGTCCTTCCCTGTGCAACCGCGCATTGACCCGCCGGAAAGGCTCGATCAACGATTCGGGCAAGACCAGATAGCCTAGCCGCATACCGGGATACATGACCTTGCTCAGCGTACCGACATAAATGACCCGAGGATCGGCAACCAGCCCCTGCAGTGCCGCGATAGGACGCTGTCCGTAGCGAAACTCGCTGTCGTAATCGTCCTCGATGACCCAGGCATCATGCCGTTCGGCCGCCTCCAGCAGAGCGAGACGACGGGCCAGGCTCATGGTCACGCCGCTGGGGTACTGGTGGGACGGGGTCACGTAGATCAGACGGGGAGCCGCTTGCGCCTTGCCGTGCGGAGCGGCGGCGATGTCCATCCCTTCGTCGTCCACCGGCACCGGTACCATCTCGAAGCCCGCGGAGGCAAAGCAAGCCTGGGCGCCACCATAGCCCGGCTCTTCGATCCATACCCGATCACCGCTATCGCCGAGCATACGGGCAATCAGTTCGAACCCCTGCTGCGCCCCCTGCACGACAAGAACCTGTTCGGGCCGGCAGCGTACCGACCGGGATAAACGTAGATAATCGCTCAAGGCCTCGCGCAGGGCCGGCACGCCGCCCTGGGTCTGGTAATCCATCCAGGCGGAAGGCATTCGCTGAACGTGACGCCGCAGCAGGCGCTGCCAGATCTCCCGTGGGAATCGATCCAGCGCCGGTACACCGGGCGCAAAGGCCGGATGGCGCCCGGCCCCTGTGCCACTGCGCAATAGTAGCTGCTCCCCCCGGCGGGAAAGAGCCGGCAGGGCCCCTGTCTGATTCCGCCCCGACCCGGCATTGCAAGCCTCGGCTGCCAACTCACCGAAAGTCAGGTCGGCGACGAAGGTGCCCGCACCGTGGCGAGTCTCCAGAAAGCCTTCGGCGATCAACTGATCGAAGGCTGCGATTACCGTGTTGCGGCCAAGGCCAAGCTCACGCGCGAGCAGCCGGGAGGACGGCAATTGCTGGCCATTGACCAGGCGCCCTTCCTGCACCCAGCCCCGCAAGGCCCGGTAAAGGTGCTGTGTCAAAGGGGTCTCAGGCGATCTTGTCAGGACAATACCCAACGCATCGATCACCCAACCAGCATGTCCATTCGGGGCCGGCTCCACACGAAGGCCTCGCATTGGCTTGTTCATGGGAGAGAAGATACCGCCTGGATCTGTCAACTTCTATTCCTGTCTCAACCAATCCCTTCAATTGTCCATCACCTGCAGCAAAGGCCGGTTCAAGTGCTGCGCCAGCCCCTCGGCCCCATCCTGCATCACGGCATGATGGTTCCAGATGATCAGCGGTCGGGCGACCCGGGCGAACAGGTTCATCCAGCGTCGCATCGTACGGACTTCCCACACATAGCGCACCCGGGTGATGCGCCCCTCCTCGACCAACTGCCAACTGCCGACGCCTTTCACGTCTCCACTGGCAACCCCCTCGATCAGGCTGGGTACCTTTACCCGGGTGACTCGAATGTCGAAGCGCAGCCGATAGCCTAGTCGGCTTTTCCAGGTATAGCGGTACGCTCGCCCTATTCCCTCCTCGTCACCGGCAGCCAACAGCCGCACATCGGCGACACTGCTCCACCAGTCGGGCCAATGCGGTGAATCCGTGAGTACCTCATATACGTCGCTGATTGGCGCCCCGATGCGCCAGGTCGTAACGAACCGGAACTCAGCCATGACGATCCTGTGTCTCGATGACGGTCAGGGAAAGAAGAGGTTTTCTGGCAGTTCAGGGTTGATGGATATCTCTTCCAGACGCACCGCTTCCAGCTGCTCGCCTCTTCGGTTATAACTCACGACCTTGAGTGGAAACTGCCGTTCGCTGTCGAGCCAGAGCTCATAGCGGACTATGTCGGCCAGTATCTCGCCAGGGTCCCCTTCCACCATCAGGTGCTGTGCAGGATGCGTGGCCAATTCGGCTTCCCCCAGCAGATGGGTCTTGCCATGGCGTTGCAACGCCTGAATGTTGCGCAGCAACGTGCCGACGTCCGATTGATCCGCCCGGTGACCCTGTGCACTGCGCACCATTCGATTGTTCGGACTGAGCGTCAGGCCTGAACGCCGCCCTGGAGAGCCAAAAGGCCACAGCTGTACCTTTCGGGTATCCGGTCGATAGATCAGGACCACTCCTTTATGGGGCGTCACCAGGTCCATGCGAATATAGCCGGGTTTCTGATAGGTATAGCGAATGACCTCCTCGCCCCGGCCCCCCTGGCCATGCAGGGTCAACTGGTAGGAATGCAGGTTTTCAACGTGCTCCAATGCTGCCGACACGGGGTCCGAAGCGGGCCCCGCAGCCATAAGGACGAGCAGTTTCGACAGCATGGTCTTCTCTCCCCATGGCCAGACAACACATTCGTCTTTCCAGCATAGCAACGCCTTTGGAAACTCACGGCGGCCTTTTCGGATGCTATCGTAGAAACACAGGGATCAAGCGGCACCAGTACTAGGCGCCGCCCCACGATATTTGCCCCAAGGAGAGCGTGAAGAAATGAAATATATCGGTGCCCATGTCAGTGCGGCCGGCGGGCCGGATCAGGCTGTGATCCGTGCCCATGAGATCGGTGCCGACGCGTTCGCCCTGTTCACCAAGAATCAGCGCCAGTGGCATGCCAAGCCCCTGACCGATGACGCCATCGAGGCATTCCGCAACGCTTGCCAAGCGCATGGCTTCGGACCCGGCCAGATTCTTCCCCATGACAGCTATCTCATCAATCTCGGCCACCCCGACCCAGAGGGGCTGCGGAAATCACGTGACGCCTTTCTGGATGAGTTCCAGCGCTGCGAGCAGTTGGGCCTCACCCTGCTCAACTTTCACCCCGGCAGCCATCTGAAGAAGATCAGCGAGCGGGAATGCCTGACACGTATCGCTGACTCCGTCAATCATGTGCTCGACCGGACTCAAGGCGTCACGGCCGTCATCGAGAATACCGCCGGCCAGGGCACCAACCTGGGTTGGCGCTTCGAGCATCTCGCCGAGATCATCGAGCAGGTCGACGACAAGTCGCGGATCGGGGTATGCATCGACACCTGCCACGCCTTTGCCGCCGGCTATGATCTGCGAACTCCCGAGGCCTGCACCGCGACCCTCGACGAATACGGCAGCGTGGTCGGCTTCGAGTATCTGCGCGGCATGCACTTGAACGATGCCAAGAGCGACTACGCAAGCCGCGTCGATCGCCACCATAGCCTGGGCCAGGGCAACATCGGCCTCGACGCCTTCACTACCATCATGCGCGACCCGCGCATCGACGAGGTCCCACTGATACTGGAAACCATCGAGCCCTCTCTCTGGGCCGAAGAGATCAGCTGGCTGCGCACCCAACGGCTCGACACCGGTAACGCGAACAGCGCAGTCCATTGACCAGCCACCAGCCTATTGTCCATGCCCTGCTACGCTTGCTTGCATGACCGAGCGCGAGCATGCGCCCATGGATAGCCGCGAGCGACATGGCGAATGAACACGCAGGGCTGCCTGCCTAGACTCATGCGACGCCACCGGTATCGTCATGCCTCAACCATGACGGCCCGCTCGATCATCAGAACACAGTCCCCGCTTGCCCGTTTCTCATGCCAGCACCTGTGCATAACTCTGGACAGCGCGCGCATTGCGCAGTGCTTGTCCCCACCACTCGAGGCGCGACAATAGGGTTGCCATGCCCCGCTCGGCTCGGTCCGGCTGCTTGAGCTGGCCTTCCTCATCGAACTGTTCCCAGGCATTGGGGAACATGACACTGTCGCGAAGCCCCACGGCATGCAATTCGGCGAACACGCCGCGCAAGTGCTCCACTGCCCTGAGGCCGCCGGACGCGCCACCGTAGGAGACGAAGGCCACGGGCTTTGCCTGCCACTCGGCCTTGAATTCGTCGATCAGCGCCTTGAGAGCCGCCGGGTAGGAGTGGTTGTACTCGGGCGTCACCACGATGAAGGTATCGGCAGAATCGAGGCGTCGGGAGAGCTCCGGCCGAGGCGCGTTGTCGGCCGGGTCGATGACGTCCGGTTCGAACTCACTTCGGCCGCGCACCTGCTCCACGACCCACTGCCCGATGGTGTCGCAGAAGCGCCCTTCCCGCACGCTGCCGTAGATCACGGCAAGCCTTATCGTATCGGTCATCAATCATGTCCTCTTCGTCAGTGAGTGGAGACATGATCCGTTATAAGACCTGAAGCATTGTTGAGGTCAAGTATCGTCGAGACCTTCCCGTCATCTGGAGCACCGTACCTGCGACCGCCATTGGACCCCACCGCACCTGAATAGCGTGGTTGACGATATCGATGCACCGATACACCGCGTCCTGGGCGCTGAGAGCCGAAATCAGCACCTTATCGTAGAAAAACCGTATTGCCGGCCGACACCTCGACGCCAACACTTCAAGCCATGAGCACGCCAATGCCGCGCCGCCAGGGCCTCAGCACAACCCTCTCCTACCGGACAACAGGCGCAGCCGGCACCACCTGGGCAACCAGGCATAACACCTATACGGAACGTGGCCATGCGCAAGGTATGGGTAGTAGCCTGTCTTTCGATGGCGCTTCTCGGTAGCCAATCGGTCACCGCCAATCAGGAGCGGATGGCGGAAGCCGCGACAGGCAAGGCGGAGAGCCTGGAGCAGGCCGTGGTAACCACCGGCGGAGAGGCATCGCCCTCGCCTGCCGAAGTGATCACCGAGGCCGAGGCCCAGGCGGTCGACCCTACGGGAGAGGCACCGCTGGACGAAACGCTGACGTGTCTTGCACGCACCATCTACTGGGAAGCCAAGGGCGTGGCCGACGCCGACATGGAAGCCGTCGCCAACGTCGTGATGAATCGCCTCGGCCACGCGGGCTTTCCCGATACGGTATGCGCAGTGGTGACCCAGGGCTCCGAACACGGCCCCTGTCAGTTTTCCTGGTGGTGCGATGGCAGGCCCGATCACGTGGTGGAGGAGGATGCCTATGCCATCGCCAGGGAAGTCGCCAGAAAAGCGCTCAACCAGCAGCTACCGGATCACACCGATGGCGCGCTGTATTTCCATGACAGGAGCGTGACTCCCCACTGGACATCGGAGTACCTCATGACGGCGGAAACCGATGACTTTTTCTTCTACAAGCCTCACGATGGCAGTGCCCAATAGCCCTTCATTTGGCCGCTCGTTGCCATCAAAGGACATTGAAACCTCCTCCAACCGCATCTTTTCGGTCAATCGTCCAGCGGGCAGTGCCAAGGAATCCCGCCGTCCCTTTCACCGTAGGCCGAACCGCTCGTACCTTACCGAGCGTGGTTTCGCCGACCAGGCATCCTTCGAACGTGCCACTGCCGAGGAGACCTTCCGATTTGATCGGCTGACCAAGGCCCAACTCGCCGCGCGCCTCGAACATGGCCATCATCGCACTCGTCCCTGTACCGCCCGGTGACCGATCAAGCTGACCGGCACTGAAAACGTGGACGTTCTTGTAGAAGGCATCCTTGATGGTCGGCTCGTGCCAGAAGGTAACGAAGTTGAGGTTGTTTATATGCCCCTCCGTTGGATGCTGCACCGTCAGTTTGCGGCGCAGTTCCTCGCGTGCCAGCAAACCCATGCGCGATAACTCACTGCCGTTCTCGGGCGAAATACGAAGCGTCGAACCCCGGAGGTCGATGATCCCGAAATAATTTCCACCCCATACCAAATCCGCCTTGAGCTTGCCGTAGACCGGTAGCTCGATCGAGACGTCCTGCTCAGCCACATAGGCCGGCACGTTCTCGAAGCGTGTCCACAGAACCTTCCCGTCCTCGGAGGCAACTTCCGCTACTACCAGTCCTGCCGTCGTTTCGAAGCGAATGCGGGTGATGCCGCTCTCGACACGCGCAACCAGTCCATGAGCGACCATCGCCATGGCAACGGCGATCGTCCCATGACCACACATGTGAGAATATTCAGTACCGTCGATATAGATCAAGCCAGCATCGAAATCAGTGCTGGAAGGCGGTGTCAGGAAGACACCGAACATATCGGAGTGGCCACGAGGCTCGCGCATCAATGCCTTGCGCAACCAGTCGTAATGAGTCTCGAGAAACTGGCGCTTCTCAAGGATCGTCGAGCCGACGGGATAGGGTATTCCACTATGGATGATGCATAGCGGCTCTCCTTCGGTATGGGTGTAGATGACATCGAACGTGTCCTGGATTTGCATGGTTTTCTCCTGATTGAGGTGGCGCGTTGATCATTCATTTTCGGATAGGAAATCGAGGCCGACCGTAAGGTCTAGCACGATGATGGCGACGACTGCAGCAAGGATGGTCGCCGCGGAGACGGCCGCAATCGTAGGATCGACGGAATATTGGACATAATTGAAGAGCTGGACGGGGATCGTGTTCAGTGAAGCCGTCGTATTGAAGATTGACAGCTCGACATTGATGAACGAGGTAATGAAGGCAAAGATCGCCCCCGAGATGATGCCCGAACGAATCTGCGGCAGGGTCACCAGAAAGAAAGTGGTGAATGCATCGGCGCCGAGATCACGGGAGGCTTCCTCCAGTGTCTGCTGCTCTCTTGATAGAAGAGGCAGCACGGTCCGCAGGACAAATGGTGTCACGATGACGACATGGCCAACGAGGAGTGCACTGAAGTTGCGCACGAGCCCAATCGAGGAGCCAAACTGGAGAAGCGCGGCACCCAGCACGAGATGGGGCAAAACAAGTGGCGACAATAGCAACGACGAGAAAGCCGCCTTGCCGGGAAAATCGTGCCGCGCGATCGCCAGCGCCGCCGGAACGGCGAGCGCAACCGCAACCAGCGTGGCAAGCATTGCGAGGATCGCGCTCGTCACGAAAGAGTCGACATAGGTCGGATCCAGCACGACGACCTCATACCAGCGCAGAGTCAGGCCCTGCGGCGGAAATGCAAGGAACTCGCTCGTCGTCAGCGATGCGCCGATGATCACTATCAGCGGCAACATGAGATAGGCCAGCGTCATGATCGCCAGGACCCGGATAAGAAAGCGAATGGCCATATTCAGCGTGCTCCCAGTCGCGAGACGAGCGAAGCGATCGCGATCATCAGCAATGTGAAGACGAGCAGCGTGATCGCCAACGCGCCACCATAGTGGAAGTTGAAGACCGAGCTGTATTGCTGGAACACCAGGACCGCAAGCACGGTTACCCGGCCACCGGAAAGCAGGGCCGGCGTCACATACGCACTCACGGCAAGCGCGAAGACGATGATCGAGCCGGAGACGACGCCCGGAATGCTCAAAGGGAACGTCACATGCCAGAAGGTGGATGCGGAGCTGGCCCCGAGGTCGGCGGAGGCCTGCTCAAGCGAGTGGTCGACCTTGGCCAGCGCATTGCCAATGGTCAAAACCACGAATGGCAGGAGAATATAGACGAGGCCGATAAGAATGCCGGTCTCGGTGCCAAGGAAGCGAATCGGGCGCTCGATCAAGCCACCGGCTTGCAGCGTCTCGTTGACGAGACCGTTGCGGCCAAGCAGCACCATCCAGCCGAAGGAGCGCACGATATTACTGGTGAACAGCGGTAACACGAGCAGGATCACGCAGATTCTCCGCCATGTTCTCCACTTGACGATACGCACCAGATACCAGGCCAGCGGATAGCCCAGGACGATGCAGATCAAGGTGGTCAAGATACCGAGCCGGAAAGTCACGGCGATGACGGACCAGTGATATTCGTCGAGCAGGATGCGTGCATAGTTGGAAAAGGTCATGCCACCCTGCTGCGCATCCGTCAGGCTGGCGACGAACACCGTCATCAGCGGCACGAGGAAGAAGGCCGTGAAATAGACGAGCGGCAAGGCGACAAGCCCGAGAATGACCGAGCGAGAGGCCGTCATGGCTGGGGCCCTTCCAGTAGGTGCAGGTTCTGTGGATCGATGCCGAGCACGACCTTCTGTCCTTCGCGAAGACCACTCTCGACGAGACCCAGACGGCGAGCGTGAACGAGGTGGCCAAGCGCGCGGACATAGATGTTGGTGACGCCACCGATACTGGCGACCGTCTCGACGTGTCCCTCCATGCTCAGCAGATTGCATGACGTCGAGGCATCGGCCTGGCCCGCAAAGATCTGCGCATGCTCCGGCCGCAGTACCGCCACCGATCGTCCGGAAGCCTCCACCGCAGGGACTATCGTCAGAGCGCCGTTACCGGTTCGCTGCACCGGCAGGAGGCTCGCCTCTCCGATGAACTCAGCGACAAAACGGGTGGCTGGCCGCCGATAGATTTCCGCACCGGTGCCGACCTGTTCGATCCGTCCGGCATTCATTACCGCAATGCGGTCGGACATCGCCATCGCCTCTTCCTGATCGTGGGTAACGAAGACGAAAGCGATGCCGATCTTCTCCTGCAACTGCTTCAGTTCAATTTGCATCCGCTTGCGCAGTTGCAGATCAAGCGCACTGAGGGGTTCGTCGAGAAGCAGCAACTTCGGCCGGTTGACGATGGCACGGGCAAGCGCCACGCGCTGCTGCTGACCGCCAGACATCTGCCGGGGGTAGCGGTCGCCGAATTCCCCAAGCCCGACGAGATCGAGCGCCTCCTGTGCGCGCCGCGAGGCTTCCGCCTTACCCGCCCCGGTCCTGCGGGGGCCGTAGGCGACATTGTCCGCGACCGTCAGATGTGGAAATAGCGCGTAATTCTGGAAGACAGTGTTGAGGGGCCTGCGGTGTGGCGGCAGGCCTGTCACATCCTCGCCAGCGATCGATATCGTTCCCCGGTCGGCCCGCAGGAAACCGGCGATAAGACGAAGTAGTGTCGTCTTTCCACAACCACTCGGCCCCAGCAGAGAGACGAACTCGCCCGACTCGATCGCGAGAGAGATATCGCAAAGAGCCTGATGCTTGCCGAAGTTCTTCGAAATGTCGTCGATTGCGAGCAAGGTCATGTCAGCGCCAGCCATCAACGTACGACTTCGCGATTCCACGTTTCGGTCAGATCCGAGCGACGGGCGTTGACCTCGTTCCAGTCGAAGAGCATGAGATCATCGATCGAACCTGTCTCTCCCCAGGGAAGCTTACGGCTGACCTCCTCCGTCAGATCGACATTGGTCACGGCAGGACCAACATAAAGACGCTCCGCCAAGCAAAGCCCGGCTTCGGCGCCAAGTGCCGTGTCGATGAATTGCAGCGCGGCATCGCCGTTCTGCGTACCTTCCACGATGTGAAGTCGGGCATCCGTCGCCCAGACACCCTCTTCAGGCACGGTAAAGCCAATCGGCAGGCCACTATCGATCAGAGCCCAGGCCCCGACATTGAAATGCGCACCGAGGATCACCTCACCGCTCTGGAATGCGTTGCTCGCCGCGCCGGATGAATCGAAGAACAAGGCAGCATCAAGCTCCCTCAAGCGTTCGATGGTGGCACTCATGTCATCGGGCGTATCGCCCATGATTTGGTTAAGGAAGAAGATGAAAGGGATACCAGCCGAGTTGCTCGGTGAGGGGATAGTGACCGCACCGGCATAATGTTCATCCCACAGCGCATCCCAACTGGCCGGCGCCTCGGAAATCTCGTCGGTATTGTAGGTCATGCCCAGCGAATAGTAGCCATTGCCAACGGCATATACCTTATCGCCGTTGCGATAGGTCGCGGCATCGGCGAGATTCGCCGCGTTGGGTATACTTTCAATGTCGATGTCAGCCAGGACACCGGCCTCCTCGGCAAGCTCACTGATTCCGCCATCCATGTAGGCGACGTCGATCACGGGTGCGCCGGCCTGCTGTTGCAGCTTGGAAAGCGTGGTCGTCGAAGTACCGATATCGGGCACCACCGCTATACCAGTCGCCTCGGTGAAAGGAGTCGCGACGCAGGATTGGAAGGCATCTCCCCAGTTTCCCCCATACCAGGCAACCGTCAACGACTGGGGCTGTGCGGCCGCCAGGGGTGCGAAAACGAAAATGGCAGGCAGGCTAGTGGTAAGCAGAACCGTCGAGTATTTCATGTTATTCTCCCGTTGCTCACTAATGACTATCATTGATCATTGCAGTCAATAACAGTCTTGCAGTCATTCTTGATAAAAACTTGAAGACTGTTGCCACGGATTTGAAGATAAACGACAAAATTCGCGTAAATGCGACCGGGATGAGCAAATGACAAGACCCGAGTCGGTGGAGCCATCTCTGCGGGTCGGCTTCCTCCTTCTGGACAAGTTCACGCTTGCCGCCTTCGGCGGCCTGATCGATTCTCTTCGATTGGCAGCTGATGATGGCGGCCAGAGCCGGCAGATTCATGCAGCTTGGAAAATCATGACACCAGGTGCGCAAGCACGCGCAGCGAGCTGTGGCCTGCGGGTGGAAGGAACGAATGATTTCCTCGACCCCTCTCAATTCGACTATATCGCCGTTTGCGGCGGCAACGACTACCTCAACGACACACCCGCCCCGGCGCTCAACGACTATCTGCGTCGCGCGCATGATCAGCGGGTTCGGCTACTTGGCATCTGCACGGGCACCTTTACCATCGCTCGTGCCGGCTTGGCGGCGAAGCGTACCGTGTGTGTGCACTGGAACGTTCTGGACGCTTTTCAGAAACAGTTTCCCCAGGTTCGCACATCCGTAGACCGGCTTTTCGTGGACGAGGGGGACCTCATCACCTGTGCCGGCTCTACAGCCGCTATCGATCTCGGCCTCTACCTCATATCGCGGCATTGCGGGCGCGACCGCGCCCAGCAGGCAGTGCGCCACATGATGCTGACCGGTATTCGCGCCCCCAGCCTGCCACAGGCACATTTCCGGCAGGACCTGGAGAATGTCGCCGACCCGCGAATACGCAAGGCAGTGCATTTCATGGAACAGCAACTCGACCATCCACCGCCGCTTCCCGCGATAGCGCGCTATGTCGGTGTCAGCAGCCGTCAACTGGAAAGAGCTTTCAAGGCCGAACTCGGCATAACACCGGTGCGCCTCCAAAGAACCATGCGCCTGCAATACGGGCGCTGGATGATCGATAACAAGCTCGAAAGCATCACGCAGATCGCATTGGATTGCGGCTTCGCCGACACGGCCCACTTCTCGCGCGAGTTCAGAGCCCATTTCGGGATTTCGCCGAGCCGCTACCGGATAGATGAGATAGACACCCGCAAGGAACGTTGATCTACGCGCCCCTTCATGTCACATGACGTTGCTCGGTGGCCAACCTGGCCGCCATTCCTGCCAGCACGAAACCCATGACGTATCGCTGCATCGCCAACCACACCGGGTTGCGACTGAACCAGGCGGCGATACCCGCCGCCGATAACGCAATCATGAGGTTGACCGTGAAGCTCACACCGATCTGTGTGAAGCCGAGCACCAGACTCTGGAGAAAGACGGCCCCATGCTCGGGAGAGACAAATTGCGGGAAGATAGCCAGGTAGAAAATGGCGATCTTCGGGTTGAGAAGATTGGTCAGAAAACCCATGAGAAATAGCTTCCTGGGACGGTCCACCTCGAGTCGATGCGCTTCGAAGGACGAGCGGGCACCTGGCCTGACCGCTTGCCAGGCCAGGTAGAGGAGATATAGCGCGCCAACCCATTTGAGAGTTTCGTAGGCCAGGGGAATGGCCATGAACAACGCCGTCAGGCCGATGGCGGCGGCCAGCATATGCACCAGGAAACCGGCCATCACGCCAAGCAGAGAAATCACTCCCGCCCGGCGCCCCTGGCAGATCGAACGGGAGAACAGGTAGATCATGTTCGGCCCTGGCGTCAGCACCACGACCAGTGCCGCCACCCCAAACAACAGCAGGTCATTCATCGGTACCATGAGAGTCTCCGTGAAAGCCGTGTTCATGATCAACCAGTGACGAAGGAGTACTCAATCACAGCATAGTGCTGAACCGTCAACTCAGGCTGCAGTTGGTACTTGCCATCTTCTGGGTATAGCTTGGCCTTGCTGATGTCCACCCCGGCGAAGGCCTCGATGGAAGATAGCGCATCCCAATAGGTGATCAGGGTGATTTCTGCCATGCCCTCCACATCCCGGGTGAAGATCTGTGCTCCCTGGAAACCAGACGTCTCCGAGGTTTCGCGTACTCCCGTCTCGTACAAATAGTCGATGAAGGCATCACGATGCTCCAAAGGGCAGCGACATTTCCATTCACGTGCATGCATATCCAGTTTGCTCTTTAGAATGGTTCAGGAACCGCTCTCACCGGGTAAGTGGTGCAACGGTAAAGGCCCTGAATGCTTGACCGTCTGGATGGCGAAGTTGCTGCGGATATCGCTCACCCAGGGAAGTCTCAGCAACGTTTCGGTCAGGAACATTTCGTACGCCGCCAGATCCGGGACCACGACCTGCAGCAGGAAATCGGCTTCCCCCGATACCAAGTGAGCGGAGATGACCTCGGGAAGTGCCTGAATAGCTTCCCGGAACGCATTCGCCTGCTTCTCATGGTGGCGTTCCACCTTGATGCCGACGAACACAGTGAGACCGAAGCCTGCTTCGTTACGATCAAGATCCGCATGGTAACCGCGAATGACCCCGGCTTGTTCCAGCAGGCGCACTCGGCGCAGGCAGGGCGAAGGCGACAGGCCAACACTTTCGGCAAGCTGCACATTGGTCAAGCGGGCATCCCGTTGCAACGCAGCGAGAATACGGCAATCCAAGGCATCCAGTTTTCTCTTTGGCATAAACTCCACCAAAAGGATAGTTTCATTGACATAATACACCAATTTCCATGAATCCATGAGTCAACTACGCAAGGACATGTTCCCCAAGATGTCAGTAGACTTTACTGGCACAATGCATCTCTGGGAGTCTCCTTTCATGGAACTATGGGTGTTCGTCGGCGCGCTGGCCGCGGTCTATCTGCTGCCTGGCCCGGATATGGTCCTCATCCTGCAAACCGGGGCCACTCGGGGAGGCGCCCAGGCCTTTGCCACGGTGGCAGGCCTGGCCACCGCCCGCGGTCTGCACGTCGTCATGGCGGCCTTCGGCCTTGCCACGATGTTCAAGACAGCCCCCTGGACCTTCGATGCCGTGCGCTTCATCGGAGCCGGCTACCTGACCTGGCTCGGCATCCAGATTCTGCGTTCTGGATCGAGCCTGGCCACCAACGATACGAGACCTCATCCTGGCCCCAAAACCTCCCGACGTTCGGCGTGGCAGCGCGGACTGCTAACCAATCTGCTGAATCCCAAGTCATTGCTGTTCTGTTCCGTGCTGCTGCCCCATTTCGTCGTACCGCAGCAGGGTGCCATCCTGCTGCAATTCGTGATACTCGGCACGCTCGTCGTCGGCACGGGCGTCCTGTTCGACACACTCTATGCCTTGAGCGCTTCACGGCTCGGGAAATGGCTGACCGAAAGCCCAGTGGTACAACGCCTGCAGCGTTGGCTATTCGGCCTGCTGCTGATCGGATTCGGCGGACGCCTGGCTATCCTCCACGGCCCCTGATCTCACGCCGGCCGTCTGGCCATCAGCGTCCAGATCCCGGCTGCCGATAGCACCGACCCACCCGCGAGGTTGAAGTAACGCTGGGCGCGTGGCGCTGCCAGCGCCCGACGGGCGGAGGCGGCGAACAGCGCATACAGGGCGGCGTTCAGTGTCGCCAGGACGACGAAGGTCACGGCCAGCCCCCACAACTGTGGGCCCGCCGCCGCGCGGGGATCGATGAACTGCGGCAGGAAGGCCATGAAGAACACGATGCCCTTGGGGTTGAGCGCCGTGACCAGGTAGGTGTTGGCAAAGAGCTTCCAGCGTGGCGCAGACCCGGCTGGAGCCAGTACCACATCCGCTGTCACGCCGGCTCGCAGCAGCTTGATGCCGAGATACAGCAGATACAAGCCACCGATCCATTTGACCACGGTAAACCACAAGGCCGATGTCGCCAGCAGGGCACCAAGGCCAAGCAGCGACATCGCCAGTGCCGTGGAGTCCCCCAGTGTGACGGCAGCGACCAGAGGCAGATTGGTGCGCCGACCAGAGGCCAGGGAATAGCTGATCACGGTAAGAATCGTCGGCCCGGGGATCGCCAGCATCACGATGGACGCAGCGACGAACGCCAGCCAGAGTTCGATGGACATACAAGACATCTCCTGTGATGGGCGACTTCAGCTACCCGGTTTCAGACGGCCCACTGCCCAGTCCGATTCACACCTGCCTTGAGCTCAACATGCCCAGCCCGGCGCTGGCCAATAAGCCCGCGCAAACGCGATTGAACCACCGTTTGCGCCCCGGCCGGGAGAACCATTGGCGCAGGTTCGAACCGACGAAGGCGTAAGCGGCGATGGCGATCCACTCCAGGGCCAGGAAAAGCACACCGAGTATGGCGAACTGCATGGCGACATTGCCTGCCGGATCGACGAACTGTGGCAGGAAGGCGGTGAAGATCAGGATGGCCTTCGGGTTCCCGGCCGCGACCAGAAATTCCCGCCGGGCCAATAGCAACAGATCTGCTGCGTGCGGCTTCTCGTCTCCATCCAACTCTTCGCCCTCCCTGGCGTTCCATAGCGTGAACGCCAACCAGAAGAGATAAAGCGCGCCCAGCACCTTGATGACCAGAAAAATGCGCTCGGAGGTATACAACACCACGGCGAGTCCGGACGCCGCCAACCCAATCATCAGTACGAAGGCCATCAAGCGCCCCAGGCCAGCCAGGCAGGCGACTCGCAGCCCATGGCACTTGGCATTGGCCACCGACAGCAGGTTATTGGGCCCTGGCGCCATGTTCAGCGCGAAGCAGGCGGGGATGAACAACAGCAGGGTATAAAGCGTCATCGACACGCTCTCCAGAAGGTTGGATGCATCGAGTCTATCAGGCGATGTGTCGACCCACCCAACCCCTCAAAGCCACAGTGTCCGTTCCACCGCGAGCGCCTCGATGAACGACTCGTCGTGGGAGACCACCAGCAGCGTACCGGGATAGTCGGCCAGGGTATTCTCCAGCAACTCTCGGGAATCCAGGTCGAGATGATTGTCGGGCTCGTCGAGCAGCAGCAGGTCAGGCGCCCGTTCGCCGCCCAGCACCGCCAGCAAGGCCACCTTGAGCCGTTCGCCGCCGCTCAGCGCCGCCACCGGCAGCAACGCCCTGTCGCCGCGCAGCCGCAGGCCAGCCAAGCGGGTGCGCCAGTCGGCGGGAGGAAACTCGGGGTGCAGGCGACAGAGGTTCTCCAGGGCGGACCGCTCCGTATCTAGCAGGTCGAAGTCCTGATCCAGATAGGCACAGCGTCCGTGGCGCCGGCACTCGCCGGCCCGGGGGGCCAGACGGCCGGCGATCACCCGCAGCAAGGTCGACTTGCCCGCGCCGTTGGCCCCCGCGATGCGCCAGCGCTCGCCACCATGCAGCGTCAGGGAGATCGGCGAATGCGTTCCCCAGGGCAGTTGCACTCTCTCGAGGTGCAGGCGGACCCCTCCGCGCAGCCCCTCCCGGGTCGCCGACAGCCGCTGCGGTCGCTGGCATTCGCGCCGTATCTTGTCGTCCCGCAGCGTCTCCTCGAGCCGAGCGGCCCGCGCCTCGTGGCGCGCCTGAACCTTCGACGCGCTGCGCTGGGCCCACTGGGCCTTCGCATCCAGCAGCAGTTTGCTCTGGGAGCCGGAGCGGCGCAGCCGCTCACCCTGCCCCTGACGACGCGCCGCTCGTCGCCGGGCGTCCTCGCGTTCCTGTCGTACCCGGCGCAGGGTCTTCTCTTCTCCTTCGATACGGCGCTCCAGGGCGGCTCGCTCGGCCTCGCGCACCTCTCGATAGAGGTCGTAGCCTCCTCCGTATGGACGCAGCTCCGATTCGCCCAGCTCGAGTAGCCGATCGCAGCGCCTCAACAGTGTCCGGTCATGGCTGGCCACCAAGGCGCCGCCTGGATGCTCCGCCAGTCTGGTTGCCAGCCAGTCGCGTCCGGCACCGTCCAGGTGGTTGGTCGGCTCGTCCAGTAGCAGGTAGTGATCCCTCTTCAGGAAAGCGGCGCACAGCGCCAGCCGCGTCCGCTGACCACCGCTGAGCCGTGTCACCGGTGCCTCCAGGTCAATATCGAGCCCCGCCTCGGCGAGCAGTGCCTGCCACCGGGACGGGAGATGCCAGAGGTCGGCGACGCGATCCAGATCCTCCAGCGAGCCCGCACCCCGCTCGATACGGGAGAAGGTCTCATGCAGTGCCGACACACCAAGCGCCTCGGCGACCCGTGGGCCTCTCAACGGCGCCAACTGGTCGACCCGAAGACGCGGGCAGGCCCAGTGAATCTCACCGGCAAGGGCTGCCAGGTCGCCGGCCAGCAGTTTGAGCAGCACCGACTTACCACGGCCATTGGCACCGATCAGACCCGTTACGCCGACGGACAGCGTGGCGTCGAGCCCCTCGAACAGCGGCTCGCCGTCGAAGGCGATGGCGAGGTGGAAAAAACGGCAGATCGCGAACATGGCTTACCTCCCACGTTTGGGGGCAGGCAGCGCGATACCAAGGATCGATGGGAAAAGCGGGACGAACGAGCGGAACCACGCCACCTGCACACGATAGACACCGCCCCGGAGGGCGAGCGAAATCGGTGTGGACAGGAATTACTTCATCGGCGTGCAGGCTCCTGATGGAGATCGAAGGTGGTGCGGCGAGTCTAACTCGATGAAACGGGCGATGCCAGGGGAGACGTCGCGAACGCTTCCCGCAGCCAGGCGGCCACCCGCGTCATTTCAGGCCGCTCCTCTGCCGTCCGGCCACGCAGCAGGTGATAGCGCAGCCCCGGCAGGATCGGGCCGAAAGGCACATGCAGCACACCGCGCTCCAACTCGTCACGTATCTGGGTCAACCCCAACAGGGCCACGCCTTGACCGGCGATGGTGGCCTGGATCGCGTGGCTCTCGTCGGAGAAGGCGAGGCGCGGCCCCAGCACGGCAGGAGAGCATCCCGCCGCCTGGCACCAGGTCTCCCAGGTAGGCAGGCCGAGGCTCGGGCAGTACCAGTCGAATTCGATATGGCGTACTCCCTCGAGCTCCTCGACGCTAACGAGGCCGAGCCGTGGGCTCGCGACCAGGGCGAAGCGGTCGGTGGCCAGTTCCTCCGCCTCATGATCCGGATAGGGCCCGACGCCATAGCGAATCGCCAACGCCGTCCCTCGCGACAGGTCGAGCAGCGCCTCGCTGGCATGGATGCGCAGATCGATATCGGGGTGTGTCGCATGAAAATCGGCCAGGCGCGGTAGCAGCCACTGGCTGGCGAAGGCCGGCGTGCAGGAAAGCGTCACGCTGGCCGGCACCGCCCGCTCCCGCAATGCCTGCAGGGCGTCGGCGAAGGCGTCGAAGCCCTGAGTCAGCACTGGCTGAAGCAATGCCGCCGCGCTCGTCGGCACCACCTTCCGGGTGCGGCGCTCGAACAGCGCGACGCCCAGGCTCGTTTCCAATTCACGCACCTGATGGCTGATCGCCGCGGGCGTGACGCCCAGCTCTTCAGCGGCACGCTTGAAGCTGCAGTGACGCGACGCCGCCTCGAAGGCACGCAGCTGAGAAAGCGGTAGCAGACGTCTTTGCATGACACCCCATGAACAAATTCAACTTGTCTATTGATCAAGGATAGATCGTTTGTCTGGCCAGTGTCACTCAGCGATGCTTCTCTTCACACTTCCCTGCCGGGTGAGTGAATTTTGATCGATACAGGAGAGTGCCATGACGACCCTACTGCATCTCGATGCCAGCGCACGCCTCGGCCGCTCCGGCGTCCAGCCCCACGGCTCCCACTCACGGCGCCTGAGCGCCCATTTCATCGAGCGCTGGCAGCACCTGCGCCCTGGCGACCGCATCGTCCGTCGCGACGTGGGCCAGCATCCGCCGCACGTGAACCCTGGATGCATGATGTCCTGGCCGAGAGCGACGCCCTGGTCGACGAACTGCTGGAGGCCGACCTGATCGTGGCCGGCGTGCCGATGTACAACTTCGGCGTGCCAGCCGGCTTCAAGGCCTGGATCGACAATATCGTTCGCGTTGGCCGCACCTTCGGCTTCGACCGCTCCCGCCCGGGCCTGCCCTACTGGCCGATGCTCAGCGACATGAACAAGCGGCTGGTGGTACTTGGGGCCCGGGGTGATTTCGGCTACGAGCCGGGCGAATGCATGGCGCACAGCAATCATGTCGAACCGCATCTGCGTACCGTGTTCGGCTACCTGGGCATCGAGGAGGTACACGGCATCGCCGTGGAGTACGACGAGTTCGCCGACCAGCGCCTGCGGGACTCCCTGGCCCAGGCCGAGCGGCGCATCGACGCGCTGGTGAAGAACCTGGCGGAGAGCCTCGCCACCACCGTAAATTCGTGATGCCGGACGTGCCGGACTACCCGAGCATTTCCACCTGGACGGTCTCATGAAGTCCATTCAGCCTTTCGATGCCGTCCCGATAGGGGCCCCACCACCACGCGCCCAGGGCAACTGCCGCGACCCATTGCGATAATCAAGAGTGCTGCCCGTCGTGGGGATTTGGTTGCGGTCGAGGAGCCTACCAAGCCCCGGTTGCTTGCTATGCTTGATCTGCTGGGCCTGAAGCCTATAACAGTTGCCTGCGATATGGAGGGGCCGTTGCCGGAAGCACTAGCTGACGCATTGTTGGCTGGCCCGGTCGCATTTGTGCTGCAGCCAACCGCCCAGATTCCCTTTGGCTTCACATTTGGCAAGGCACGATTGGAGGCTCTCGCCGAGGTGTTAGTAAATGCACCCGACGTAAAATTCGTCGAGGATGACTGGATCGGCCCCATCGGCTCGTTTAGCCCTTCCAGTCAAGGTGCGGCATCGAGTTTCGATTGACTAGGTCTCGGATTCCGGATCATAAGATTCACTTACGGAGTTACCTCTTACTGGCAGTCAATCACCACTGTAATAGTCGCTAAGTTATCGGCCAATGTCCTTTCTGGCATGACTCAGAGCACGAGTGATCTCATCTTGCTGACACCGGATGGCACGGAAACGATGAACAGGAGAGATTGGCGTCATACCCGGAAACGGGACAGGGCAAAGGGCGACAGATCGAAATCGCTGGGCTGCGCCAGGAGACGTTCCGCCACCGCCTGACCGATGGCCGCGGAGTGCTTGAAGCCGTGACCCGAGCAGGCCGAGACGACGAATACCCCGGGCATATCAGGATGCGTGTCAAGGATGAAGCCGTGATCGGGCGTGACGGTGTAGAGGCACGCCTTGGCATCGACGACCCGAGACGTAACGCCGGTCATGCGACCGCGCAGGTGGCGTTCGAACATCATTTCCGACTCGTGCGGGGCGACCTGGCGCTCGAGGGCATCGGCGTGTACCGCCGAGTGGTACTGTTCGGTGGCGACCTTGATATCGAGGGCTCCAGGCAGGGGTGGGAAGCCATAGAAGTAGTCGCTGTCGCCGCTGCCGTGCATCCATATGTGGATCGGTGAGGGATGCGGGAAGCGGGCATGCGGGTCGAGTGCGAACCAGTGCAGCACCTGGCGGCGCACCGTCAACAGGTGGGCGAAGGGTGCGCCCAGCAGTTCGCCGCACCAGGCACCGGCGGCCACCGCCACTTGGCGAGCGTCAATGCGCGAGTCGCCGAGCGTCAGGCGCACACCGTATGCGCTGTTCTCCATTGCCTGCACGGCACTGCCGGTGAGTATACGAGCGCCGTAATGATGGGCCTGGCCGAGCTGCACGTCGATGCAGCGCTCAGGGTGCAGGTAGCCGGCGCCGGGTTCGTAATAGGCCGACTGATCGTCGGTCATGCCGGCAAACTGCGGGAAGCGCGATATGACCTCGTCGCGTTCGAGCAACTGGTGAGCGATCCCGAAGCGCTCGGCGGTGGCCATGGTGGTGGCGAAGAAGTCCGTCTTGCCATGGTGCGAGGCGTTGGCGTCGCGCGGGGCGATGATCAGCCCGCCACAGGCGTGGAACAATTCGTGGCCGCTGGCTTCCTCGAGCTCGCGCCAGATGCGCTGCGAAGCCAGCACGAAGGGTACGTAGGCAGCACCTTCGCCGACCGCCTGGCGGGTGATGCGCGTCTCGCCATGGCTGGAGCCACGGTCGTGCGGGGGAAGGAAGCGATCGACGCCGACGACCTCGGTACCGCGCCGGGCCAGTTGATAGAGCGTCGCGCTGCCCATGGCGCCCAGGCCGACGACAGCGATATCGGTGCGTATGGTTTGCATTGGCCTACTCCTTCGTGCGTATGCCCCGTGCTCAGCCGAAGCGACGGTCCAGGGCATCGCGCAGGCGATACCAGCCACTGACCACGGGTAGGAACCATGGGCGCCCGTTATAGAGCAGCGGACGCGGAAAAGACTCGCGATCGAACGACAGGGGACGCGGCTGGCTGTCCAGCAGCTTCTGCGCCATGCGATGACCCAGCCAGGACATGAGTGCTACGCCGTTGCCGTTGCAGCCCACGGCGAAGTGCGCATTGTCCATCTCGCCGACGTGTGCGGTCTTGTCCATGGTCATGCCCACCTTGCCGCTCCAGGCGTGGCTGATGCGATAGTCGGACAGCTCGGGCCAGATTTCCAGCATGCGCCGGCGCAGCTTGACGGCGGCTTCCCGATCGCCGATCTGCCACAACCCGGGGCGTGAACCGAACAGCAGACGAGTGCCGTCCGGCGAGGGACGCGCATAGATGAGGTCGCGCCGGCTGTCGGTGATCATTCGGCCACCGGGAATCAGTGCTTCCAGCAGATCGGCGGGCAACGGTTCGGTGGCAACCTGGTAGCTTTTTACCGGCACCACGTGTCTGGCCAGACGTGGAGTGGCGAGGGTATCGGTGTAACCATTGGTGGCGATGATGACGTCCCGGGCAAGGATGTTACCGCGGGCGGTGACGACCCGTCGGTCGGCGCCGGCCTCGTCTATCGCGGTGACGCGGGCATGCGAGTGCAGCAGCGCGCCTTGACGCCGGGCCAGCTCGCGCAGGGCTCGATGGTACTTGGCGGGGTGCAGTCCGCCATAGTCGTCTACCAGGATGCCGCCGTGATAGAAGTCGGAACCGATGACGCTATGCTGCTTCTCGCGTGAAAGACGGTGCACGTTGACACCGGTGACCCGCTGCAGGATGTCGCCCATCTCGAACAGTTTGGGCAATTGTCCGGGGCAGTGGGCGCCGAAGAAGCGACCGTGGATGGCGAGGTCGGCATCCAGTCGTTCGTCGCGCACCAGTCGCTGAATGAAGGCGAACGAGTCGATGGAGTCTTCGATCATGCGTTCGAAGAGCGCCGAGTCGATGCCCTTGATGGCGCCGCCCACCACCAGCTTCTGGCCGCTGCTGATCATGCCTCCCGTTCGCGTGCTGGCTCCGCTGCCGAGTTCCTCGGCATCGAGCACCACTACCTCGCGACCGTGCCGTGCCAGTTCTATGGCGGCATTGAGACCGGCATAGCCGGAGCCGATGATCACCACCTCGGTGCGTGGCGGTAATGGGTCCAGACAGGTTTCCGGCGGCGCGGCTTCCCACCAATAGGGAGAGGCACGGAAGTCGCTGGTGAGCACTGAGGCGTGTTGGGACATGACATGTCTCGGGCAAGGGGTCATAGCACCTGGCTCAGGAATTCGCGGGTGCGCGGATCCTGCGGCGTGTCGAAAAGCGCCGCCGGCGGCGCGCTCTCGACGATCAGGCCGTGGTCGGTGAAACAGACTCGGTCGGCCACTTCACGGGCAAAGCGCATCTCGTGCGTCACCAGCAGGCAGGTCATGCCTTCCTCGACCAGTTCGCGGATGGTCGTCAGCACGTCCTTGACCGTTTCCGGGTCGAGTGCGGCGGTGACTTCATCGAACAGAATGATCTCCGGTTGCATGGCCAGCGCTCGGGCAATCGCGACGCGCTGTTGCTGGCCGCCGGAAAGCTCGCCGGGGTAGCTCGACTCCTTGCCGGCCAGCCGCACCTTGGCCATCAGTGCGATGGCGCGTTCACGGACCTCGCCAGGATCGTGCTTGAGCACCTGTACCGGAGCCATCATCACGTTCTCCAGCGCGGTGCGGTGGGGGAACAGGTTGTATTGCTGGAACACCATCGCCACCTGGCGACGCAAGGGACGCATGCCGCGTTCGTGGCGGATCTCGTGAACGCGGTGCTTGCCGACGCGCACGAAGCCTTCATCGATGGGAATCAACCCGTTGATACAGCGCAATATGGTCGACTTGCCCGAGCCGGATGGTCCGATGATGCACACCGCCTCGCCCTTGGCGACGTTCAGTGAGATGCCTTTCAAGACTTCGTTGCCGCCGAACGACTTGCGAATACCGTCGAGTTCGATCAGGGATTGGTTGCGTGCCGTCATATGGCGTCCCCCTTGGTCCGGTTCTCCAGACGCCGGGCGAGCAACGCGATGGGATAGCAGTAGAGGAAGAACATCAGCAGTACCGTGAGATAGAAGTAGACCAGGGCGGTTTCGCTCTCCATGGCCAGGGTGGTTCGCAGCAGTGTGACCACCTCCTGTACCCCGGTGACGGTGGCCAGGGCCGTGGCGATCATCAGCAGCGCATAGAGGTTCATCCACCCTGGGATCATGCGCCGCAGGGCCTGTGGCAGGATCACCTGGCGGTAGATCTGCGCCGTGCCGTAGCCCAGCGAGCGTGCCGACTCCCACTGCCCCGAGTGCACCGAGCCCACCGCGCCGCGAATGATTTCGGCAAAGTTGGCGGCGGTGGGCAGGCTGAGGCCGACGACCGCCTTGAAGAACGGAGAGAAAGAGAGCGTCGTGCCAAACAGCTCGACCCGGTGAGGGAGTAGATAGAGCATCGCGAACAGCAGCACGATCCATGGTGAGTTACGCAGGAAATTCATGATCATGAAGGCTCCGCGTCGTAGCCAGGCGTTGCGTGCCAGCAATGCGATACCCATCAGCAGACCGAGCAGTGTGGCGATCGCCATGCTCAGCATTCCCATCAGCACGTTGAAGGCGAAGCCGCCCTGGATGGACCATGCCGGGCCGCTGCCGGTGAGCAGCAGGGGCAGGCGCGAGATGACCCTGGCCCACTCGGCGCTGCCGCCCAGCAAGGCGTCGAAGGCGATCCAGGCGATCGCCGCGCCAAGGATGGCCAGTAGGGCAAGGCGCTTGCGGCGCTGGTAGCGGGTGTCGGTGAGCATGTCAGAATCCTTTGCCATAACCGGGGTAGGCGAGCAACCGTTCGGCCAGGGTCAGCGCCCAGGCCAGCAGACTGACCAGCGTGACGTAGACCAGCAGTACCATCAGCATCATTTCGAGGGTGCGGAAGGTATCGCTGTAGACCTGCCCGGCGGCATACATCAGTTCCGGCACGGTGATCACCGAGGCCTGCGAGGTGGTCTTGAACAGGTTGGTGAGGATATTGGTCAGCGACGGCAGACAGACACGCGCGGCGATTGGGGCCTGCACGCGGCGGAACAGTCCCAGGCGGGTGTAGCCCAGCGAACGAGCCGCTTCCAGGGTTGCCTTGGGCACCGCGTCGAGCCCCGAGCGAAACGCCTCGATGCACAGCGCGCCGCCGAACAGGCTCAGCGATATCGCTGCCGACACGAAGGCGCTGAGCAGGGGATGCTGCAATCCCGTGACGGGGTCGGTCACGGTGAAACCGATCTGCGTCAGGGTGAAGTAGAAGAACAGCATCTGCAGCAGTGGTGGCGTATTGCGGAATATTTCCACGAACAGCTCGATGCAGGCGTCCAGCCACCATAGTCGCAGGGTTTGCCCCAGTGCACCGACCAGGCCGATCGCCACCGCCGCCAGCGATGAGACGAGTGCCAGTTGCAGGGTGACCCATACCCCGTCCACCAGCCAGCGCTGGTAGACGGGGTCGCCGAGCCAGGAGTAGTCGAGTCCGAACATGGGCTCGGGTCACTCGGCCACAGCGCGCGCGGCTTCGGCGCGTGCGGCGATGTGGTCGGACGGAGGCATGTCGTACTCGCCTTCCCAGTCGATCAGCCGGTCCTCTCCCTCGGCCTTGACGATGGCTGCATTGACGGCGTCAAGGAAGGCCTCATCGCCCTTGCGCACGCCACCGGCCATCGGCAGGTATTCATAGGGCTCGACGGCGATCTTGTAGCCTTCCCAGCCCGGCTCCCCGAGCTTCTGACGCAGCGTCATGTCATCGAAGACCATGGCCACGCAGCGGTTGTCCTGCAGGGCGCGGTAAGCTTCCGGCAGTGCCGTGAAGTTGACCAGGCGAATGCCATAGTGGTCGGTCAGGGTGCGGTTGTAGTAGGCGCCCTGGATACCGCAGACGTTCTGTCCTTCGAGTTGTTCCCACTGATCGAAGCGCGCTTCCTGGCGGGCGAGCACCGAGGCGCCGGCGGCGGAGACGTAATGCTCGGTGAAGTCGATCACCTGGGCCCGCTCCTCGGTCACCCCCAGCGTCGCCATGATCAGGTCGATGCGCCCGGAATTGAGCAACTCGATACGATTGGAGGCGACTACCGGGATCAGCTCGACCTTGTCCGGCGAACCCAGTAACTCATTGGCGATGTAACGCACCAGTTCGATCTCGAAGCCGACGATCTCATTGTTCTCGTCGAGGTAACCGTACGGTGGGTAGTCGTTCTTGATGCCGACGCTCAGCACGTCGCGCTCCCGAATGTCTGCGAGGGTGTCGGATTGAGCCTGTGCAGCGAAGCCGAGCAGTAGTGTGGCGGTCACACCGCCGATGAGGGCATTGTACGGTGACATGGTGTTGTCCTTGTTTAGGATGTCATGGTCAGGGAGTAGTGCGTGGTGCCCGGTCGATGCCGATTGCCAGGCTCAGTCGCATGGCGTCGAACATGGCGGCATGCACGTCGCGGCTCGCCAGTACGTCGCCAATGCGAAAGATCGTGAAGCCCGCCGGGTCGTCCGGCTCGGGCTGGGGAGCGAGCTCGACGAATGCCTGCCAGTCGGTCCTGCCGGCATTGCTGGCCATTGGCGCCAGTGCGTGGAACAGCTCGTCGTCGGGTAGCGAGCCGTGCTCGACGACGACCTGGTCGATCTCGCGCAGGCACTCGCGTTCGCTGTATTCGTTGCGCAGCACGGCTTGCAGGCCATGTGCCGTACGCTCCAGCCGGATGAGCCGGTGGTCGGGGGTGATGGTGCCGCCGCCGGCATGGATGTGGCGCAGGTGGATGGCATAGTTGGATGCGCTCATCTCCACGCCGAGGCTACGCTCGGGAGTTACGATCTCCACTTCCGCGCCGCGTTCGAGCAGGTATTCGGCGCAGGATGGCCCTTGGTGATAGCCATTGTCGTCGAACAGCAGCACGCGCCGGCCAGGTGGCACTTTTTCGGCAAGGATGTCACGCGCGCTGACGGCCAGTTGGCTGCCCTCGAACTGCCCCAGGCTGGGTACACCTCCCGTTGCGACAATCACGACATCCGGCTCCAGGGCCAGTACCTCGGCGGGAGTCGCCTGCGTGGCGAGGCGTAACTCGACGCCCAGGGCGCGGACGCGGCTTTCCAGCCAGCGTGGGATCTCCGCCATGCTGCGGCGCCAGTCGACCCTGGCGGCGACTAGGGTTTGTCCGCCGACGGTCTCGCATGCCTCGAACAGCGCCACCCGATGGCCGCGTTCGGCGCAGACTCTTGCCGCCTCCAGGCCCGCCGGCCCGGCACCGACGATGACCACGCGATGGGATCGCGGTGCCGCTTCGATGATGTGGGGCAGGGCGGTTTCACGACCGGTGGCGACGTTGTGCAGGCATAGCGATACGCCGCCAAGATGCAGGCGCTCGACGCAGTAGTTGGCACCCACGCACGGGCGTATCTCCTGGGTACGTCCTTCGAGGGCCTTGCGCACCAGATGAGGGTCGGCGATGTGTGCCCGGGTCATGCCGACCATGTCGAGTTGTCCCGCCTCGAGCGCCGCCGCGCCTTGCTCAAGGGTCAGGAAGCGTCCGGCATGGAAGACCGGGATGCCCGCCGCGCGGCGCAGGTCGCCGGCCAATTCCGCATAGGGATGAGGGGCTGCCCACATGCCGGGAATGGCACGCGCCAGGCCGAGCGGCGAGGCATTCTGGGCGGTGGAAACGGTCAGGAAATCGATCAATCCAGAGTGGGCGAACGCGGCGGCGATTTCGATGCATTGGGCGTGATCGAGAGCGCCGGGGCTCATCTCGTCACTGGACAGACGCAGTCCCGCCACGTAGTCGTTCCCGGCATGGCGGCGGATCGACTCGAAGACCTCGAGGCCGAAACGCATGCGGTTGGCCAGTGAGCCGCCGTAGCCGTCATGTCGCTGGTTGGTGGCTGGCGACAGGAACTGGCCGATCAGATGGGCGCCCGAACTGATGATCTCGACGCCGTCGATGTCTCCCTCGCGACAGCGTCGGGCGGCGTGACCGAAGTCCTCGACGATGCGCTTGATGTCGAAGCGATCCAGACTGCGCGGAAAGCTGCGGTGGACAAACTCTTTTAGCGGCGAAGGGGCGACCGGGGCCAGCCAGTGTTCGGTATCGTAGCGCGAGCGGTGGCCGAGGTGGCTCAACTGGCACATCAGCGCCGTGTCATGACGGTGGATGCGTTCGGCGAAGCGCCGGAACGCCGGTACGATGCCGTCGTCAGCGACGGAAATCTGTCGCCACTGGGCGGCGGGCGAGTCGAGCGATACCGAGGAAGAGCCGCCGAAGCAGGTCAGTGCAAGTCCACCCTCGGCCTTGGCCTCGTGGTAGGCCATGTAGCGTTCGGTGGGCCTGCCCGCACTGGCGTAACCGGGGGCATGGCTGGTGCTCATGATGCGATTCTTGAGCGTCAGGCCCTTGATCCTCAATGGGACAAACAGAGGAGCCAGGGAGTCGGGAAGGTCGGGCATCGTCATCTGATATCACCACATAACGATTGTTGTGATTGTGTTTCGAGCATGTGAGATGCAAAATCGAGCGTCAAGGAAAAATTCCACAAAGCGGTACTTTTTTTATATAAATTCCATAATATGAAACAAAAGGGGCGCGCCATGACTAACCACACGCCAAAAAGCGGGGCACAATTATTGGACCGGGCCGTGCTACTGCTCGACCTGGTGGCCGGCGGGAGCCGCGAGGGCATGACGCTCAAGGCGCTGTGCGAGCAGGCGGAGCTCAACAAGGCGACCTGCCACCGCATCCTCAACTCCCTGGCCGAGCATGGCATGCTCGACAAGGATCCCGATGGCCGACGCTACCGACTCGGCACCAAGTTGTTGGTGCTTGGTGCCAAGGCGGCCAATGGCCCCGGATTGCGCAGCCTGTGCCAACCGGCCTTGACCAGGCTATGCCAGGAGAGTGGCGAGACCACCATGCTGATGGCACGCGATCGCGACGACTCGGTATGCATAGACCGCCACGACGGCAGCTTCCTGCTGCAGACCCTGACCGGGTCGATCGGTGGTTATGTACCGCTGGGTGTAGGGCCCGGCAGTCTGTCGATGCTGGCATTCATGGCGGCCGATGAGCGCGAGGAGGTTCTCGAGCGTAATTGGCCGCGCATTGCCGCTTATCCGGCGTTGACGCGCGACAAGCTGAGGCGGCTGATCGACGAGACCATCTCCCAGGGCTATGCCCTCGATCGTGGCGAACTGGTGCCCGGTGTCGCCGGCATCGCCGTGCCGATTCGTGTCGCCGAGACGGGACCGGTCGCCTCGCTTGGCTTCACGATCCTTTCCGCGCGACTGTCATCCGAGATGATCGAACGTTATGTGCAGGCATTGCGTGACGAGGTGGCGAGCATCGAGCCCCACCTCAACCCACTGGATCGCCGGCTGACCTCGCCGGAGCGCATCCTTGGGCAGAGCTGAATTCCTGTACGACGCTTTCACCGAACCAGGAGGAAGAGATGGGACCGAATGTCGATAACGTGGAGTCTACGCCGGCGTTTCCCACGCGGGCCGAGGTGGTGGTGATCGGTGGCGGCATCGTCGGTGTCGCGACCGCGCTGGCGCTGGTGGACAAGGGAGTCGATACCGTGCTGCTCGAGAAGGGCGTGGTGGCGGCCGAGCAGTCCAGCCGTAACTGGGGATGGTGTCGACGCACCGGTCGCGATCTGCGCGAGCTGCCGCTGATCGAGGCGAGCATGCAAATGTGGGAGGGCATGAACCAGAGGCTGGGCCGGGAGTGTGGATTTCGTCGCCATGGCATCGTCTACGCCGCGCATGACGAGAAGCAATTCGAACGCCATGGCCGCTGGCGCGAGGCCGCTGCCGAACACGGCATCGATAGCCGCTTGCTGGATGCCGGGCAGATGCGGCGCCTGGTTCCAGGCCTTCAGGGGCCAGTGTTCGGGGGCCTGCATACCCCAGCGGATGGGCGAGCCGAGCCGCAGAAGGCGGCGCCGGCCATGGCCCAGGCCGCCATCGAGCGCGGTCTCAACCTGCAGCAGCATTGTGCCGTGCGCAGCATCGAAAGGGCTGGAGGACGGATCGAGCGCGTCGTTACCGAGCATGGTGAAATCGCCTGCCAGTCGGTGGTCATCGCCGGTGGTGCCTGGTCGCGGCTGCTGCTGGCGGGCCTGGGGGTAACGTTGCCGCAGCTCAAGGTACGCTCCTCGGTGCTGAGGACGCGGCCCTTGGCGGTCGATGTCGAGCCTTGCCTGAGCCTGGGTAGGGTGGCGCTGCGCAAACGTCTCGACGGCGGGTGGACGATCGCCTCATCGTCCAACAATCTCGCCGAGGTCACGCCGGACGCGCTGCGCTTCCTGCGCCTGTTCTGGCCGGCCTACCGGGTCGAGCGTGAGATACTGCAACCGCACCTTGGGCGGCAGGGGCTCGATGAGGTTCTGCGCTGGCGGCCGGGGCAGGCCGAGCGAGTGTCGATCTACGAACGTATTCGCGTGCTCGACCCCGCGCCGCATCGTCCGACGCTGGTGCGTATGGTCGAGGACCTCAAGCGCGCCCTGCCGGCATTCGCCGGCCTGCAGGTGGCCCAGTCCTGGGCGGGGTTGATCGATACCCTACCCGATGCCATTCCGGTGATCTCGACCGTCGAGAATGTGCCCGGATGTCTAGTGGCCACAGGCTTCTCAGGACATGGATTCGGCATTGCCCCCGCGGCAGGGCAACTGGCGGCGGATCTGATAACAGGCGATGTGCCCTGTGTCGATCCTGAACCATTTCGTCTTGAGCGTTTCCGGCATCCGCATGACGTTCGCGCGCAGCATTGGTTGTGAGCGTCGTTCGAAAGACGTCATGGCAGGCTCGATACAGAAAACTCAAGCCGTGTTGCGTGCCTGCTCGCCACGACGCTCCATCACTACGCCCACGGCGAAGATTGCCAGGCCGCCAAACGCCAGGGCTGTACCGACCAGGCCGGTCGACGACCAGGAGAACCCCAGCGTGATGAACAGGCCGGCCAGCCAGGTCCCCAGGGCATTGGCCATGTTGAAGGCGGCATGGTTGAGCGAGGCGGCCATGGTCTGGGCATCCTCCGCCATGTCCCTCAAGCGCGTCTGCAGTGCCGGTCCCAAGGCCACGCTGGTGCCCGCCAGGCAGACGAACAGCAGGCCCCAGAAGATGCTGTTGGCGGCAAAGTAGAATAGCCCCTGGACCAGGGTGGACCACATCAGAATCCAGGGGGGAGGCGACCGGTCGGCATTGACTCGTGCAAGCGAAGGCTATCCGGTGCTCCGGCGAAGCGCCTCCGACGACCCGCTTCCTTGACCTCGGCGATCAGCGCGCTGGTGCCGGCCGTACCGTTCCCGGCAAAGGCATAGAAGCAGGCATTCGGCAACCCGGGCATGCCCTCGTCCGAGGCGAGGGTGCGCAGCCCTTCCCTCAACTGGCTGCGCGCTACGGGGGTCACCGCGAAGCCGGCCCTGGCGGCGGCCAGGCAACCGGCCATGCTGCCGCTCTCGAAGGCCAGGCGCCAGGGTCGGTCGGCCAGGGAGAGCGCCGCGATGGCCGCTTCGCGATAGACGCAGGGCTCGGGAAAGAGCGCCAGCGGCACCTCCGCCGTGACATCGAAGGCCCGGTGGGCCCCATAGGCCCAGACCAGTTCCTCTTCCCACAGCAGTTCGCCCTCCTCGGGTGCCCGGGCACAGCGCTTGCCGAAGACCACATCGAGGGCGCCGGCCCGCAGCCGCTCGATGAGGTCGGCGGTGATGCCGACCTTGAGCTCGATGACGGCACGCGAATGCCAGCGATGGAAGGTCTCCAGCACTTCGGGCAGCCAGCTGCCGGCGAAGTCTTCCGATGCGCCGATGCGCAGACGACCATGAAGCGTCTCTCCTCCCAGCCGGGCACGCGCCTCGCGTTCCAGCCCGACGATGTTGCGCGCATAGGTGAAGAGCAGCTCCCCGGCGGAGGTCATTTGCAGGCGCCGCGTGGTACGCGCCAGCAGCCGGGTCTCCGCTGCCCGCTCCAAGCGCTTGATATGGCCGCTGACCGCCGAGGGCGTCAGTGCCAGCCGTTCGGCGGCCGCCGCGAAACCACCGCTTTCCACCACCTCCAGAAAGGTGCGCAGCAGCACGATGTCCAGACTCGTTCTCAATCCTGCCATGGGAACCCTGACTCATCATGAAATATCAACAATCATAGATGATTCATCACCAATCGGCAGCAGTATCGCGACTATGCTTCCTCCATCTCTGGCAGGAATGGATGCACGCAGATGGACCATTACGAATCCGTCACTACGCCGTTACTCGACATCGGTTACCTGGAGTGGAACCCGCGGGGTCAGCGTACCGTGGTACTGGTGCATGGCTGGCCGGACAGTCCCGAGGGATGGACTGGCGTGGCCGAGCGTCTGGCCCAGTCGGGATACCGTGTCGTCTGCCCGGCGCTGCGTGGCGTCGGACCGACGCGCTTTCACGACGCCACCACACCGCGCAGCGGACAACTCGCCGCCCTGGGGCGTGACCTGCTGGATTTCACCGCGGCGCTGGAGCTGCAACGGCCGGTGCTGGTGGGACACGACTGGGGCGCCCGCGCCGTGGCCAATGCCTGTGGCCTCGATACCGAGGCGGGCTCGCATCTGGTGATGTTGTCGGTGGGTTACGGCACCAACGACCCGCACCAGTCGATCTCGCTTACCCAGGCCCGCAACTACTGGTATCACTGGTATATGGCTACACCTCGCGGGGCCCACACCATCGAGCAGGACCGCCACGCCTTCACCCGCATGATGTGGGACACCTGGGCGCCGCAGGGCTGGTACCGCGAGGAGGATTTCGCCCAGGCCGCCGAGGCCTTCGACAACCCCGACTGGGCGAGTGTGGTGCTGCACTCCTACCGCCACCGCTGGGGTTTCGCCGAAGGCGATCCCGCCTACGAACGAGACGAAGCGTGCCTCAACCCCGCCCCCACGCTGGCCGTGCCGACACTGGTACTGCACGGCGCCGCCGATACCTGCAATCAACCCGACAGTTCCGCCGGCAAGGAGGAGTTCTTCAGCGGCACCTACCAGAGGCAATTACTGGAAGGCATCGGGCACTTCCCCCACCGGGAAGCGCCTGGACAGGTGGCCAAGGCCATCCTGGGCTTCATCCGGTAGCCTCACGAGTTGGCACCCCCATCGATGGTGAATTCCGCTCCGGTCACCGAGCGTCCTTCCGGTCCCGCCAGCCAGGTCACCAGCCCCGCCACATCGGCGGCCTCGTTGTAACGCGGAATGGCCATCAGGTTGCGCTGAGGGTCGGCGTATTCGCCATCGGCGGGGTTCATGTCGGTATCGGTGGAACCTGGATGCACGATATTGACGTTGATGCCGCGCGGCCCGAGGTCCCGCGCCAGTCCCTTGGTCAGGCCCACCAGGCCGGCCTTGCTCATGGCATACAGGCTGATGCCGGGCCAGGGTACCCGCACGGCAAGGTTGCTGCCGATGGTGATGATGCGTCCACCCTCCGGCATATGCCCTACCGCTGCCATGGCGGCTACCACTGGCGCACGCAGGTTGATCGCGATGGTGCGATCCAGCTCTTCCAACGTGACGCCCTCGATCGTCCCGGTCGGGAAGATGCCCGCATTGTTGATCAGGATATCGAGCCCGCCGAATTCCTCCACGGTGCGCTCGACGGCGGCCTCAAGCGCCGCGGCATCACAGTTGTCGGCACGAATTGCCATTGCCCGTCCGCCTGCCGACACGAGCTCGTCCACCACCGACTGCGCCGGGGCCTCGCTGCTGACATAGGTCACCGCCACGCTTGCCCCTTCCGCCGCCAGGCGCCGGGCGATCGCCGCACCAATACCACGGCTGCCACCGGTCACCAGAGCCACTTTTCCATTGAGTTGCTGCATGTCTCGCCTCCGTTGATGTCATTTATGTAGTATTCGATACAAAATAAAGATGACTAGACATTTGTGTGGTTGTCAAGGTATTTTGTAGTTATCGATACAAAAAAGGAGCGCTAGATGTCCCCACGCGGCAGACCCCGAGGCTTCGACCGGGAGGACGCCTTGCGACGAGCGATGGAGGTGTTCTGGGCGCAGGGCTACGAGAGTGCTTCGCTGACGGACCTGACCCGCGCCATGGGCATCAACGCACCCAGCCTCTACGCCACCTTCGGCAGCAAGGAAGCCTTGTTCAGGGAGGCGGTGGAGCTCTATATACGGACCGAGGGCAGCGGCATCTGGGAGGCGGTGGAAACGGCATCGACGGCACGTGCAGCCATCGAGCATGTTCTGTATGCCACGGCGGAGGCCTTCACCCAAGGCCCCGAATCTCGTGGCTGCCTGATCGTACTCGCCGCTCCACAGATTCAGTGTGCCAACAGAGAGGTTTGCGAGGTGCTGAAAAGGCACCGGCTCGAGAACGGCCAGCTGCTGGAACGACGTTTGCAACGGGCCGTCGATGCAGGTGAGCTCCCGCCTTCAACGGACTGTGGTGCCATTGCCAACTATATCGTCACCGTACAGCACGGCATGTCCATCCAGGCGCGAGACGGCGCCTCGCGGGACATGCTGCGAGCCATTGCGGACTGCACCATGGCGGGGTGGGAGGCCTTGCTCCCATAGTCGGCAAGCGAGGCGTCAACGGCGTTTGCCGAAGACCGATTTCGGCGCTCGGCCGAAGAAGCGCGAGAAGGCGGCGCTGAAATTTCCAGGGTAGGCATAACCGACCCGATAGGCCGTTTGCGCCACCTGGCAGCCACTCTCCAACAGGGCATGGGCATGGTGCATGCGGTATTCATGCAGCAGGCGCTGGGGCGTGGTGCCAAACAACCGGCGAAAGCCCCGCTTGAAGCTGAATTCGTTCATACCCACCTCGGCGCACAGGTAAGCCAGCGTCAAGGGCCGATCCATTCGCGCCAGCAGGATATCCCGCGCCCGTTCGAGCCGCTCGATATCCTCGTCATTCAGTTTAGGCATCGCCGTTGGCGTAGGCCTGGGCAACAGTCCGTCGAGCGCATGGGACAACGCGCTCAATGCATGGATCTGCATGTTCAGCTTGTGCCGATCATGCCTGAAGTATCCGGCAAGTGCCCGTACATGGGCTTGGCTGCTGCCGAAGGTGGACATGAATGCCAGGCGCCTGAGCGTCCCACTCCCCATCAACGCCGCCACCTGCGCCTCCCCGGCGTACTGACGCAGCCGCTCCTCGCCGATCAGCAAGCGCAATTGAGCGACCACCTGCCCTTCCGGATAACGCCGCTCGCCATGACTGGTGGCGAACGCCGTGATCGTGGTGTACCCGGCCCTGAATGCTACTCGCTCCCCCTGGCGTTCCACAAAGCACGACTCGCCTTGTAACCCGAAGGTCAGTACCAACATCGGCCGACCATGAGGGTCGCGGCTCTCTTCGACCAGCTCCCGCGTGGGATGGTAACGCAGCCAGTTGACGGCGAGGCCGTCATCCAGCGCCAGATACTCCGAGCGACAGGGGCTGGCATGCTGCAATTGGGCCACCATATGGTCCTCCTTCCCGATGAGCGACACCTGGCATACGAATGGCTCCGCCCGGCATATGAACGCTTATGATAAGCATTGACAATATTGCGTAGCATGGACGTGGCATCAATACCAAACGGGACCCGATGGAGACTCACGCATGCGATACCTGATCATCGACCGGCTACGCATCGCCATCACGGAAACCGGCGCCGGGGCACCTCTTGTCCTGGTCCATGGCTCCTGGGACACTCACGCTGCCTGGGCTCGGGTGGTTCCCGGACTCGTCCGTGAACTACGCGTCATCCGCTATGATCGACGGGGTCACGGGAACAGCGAGTGCCCACCGGGGCAGGGTGTATACGAGGAAGATGTGAACGACTTGTGCCAGTTGCTGGACCAAGTCGCCAGCGACTCACCGGCACACCTGATGGGACATTCCTACGGCGCCACTATCGCCCTGCTGGCCGCCGCCCAATCCCCTCACCGTGTGCATTCGGTGCTTGCCCACGAGCCTCCCTTGTTCGGCTTGCTCAAGCACCATCCACAGGGCAGCAGGCTGCTGCCCATCATTCAACGGCACATGACCACGGCCATGCAATGGCTCGAGGCTGGCAGGGATCACGATGCAGCACGCTACTTCGCCGATCATATCGGCTTCGGCGACGCACTGTGGGACGAGGTGCTGACGCCCGAGATGCGCGAAAGCTTCGTCGCCCATGCCGACACATGGCTGGATCAGGCCAAGGACCCCACACGGCTGGACATCGTGCCGGAGCGATTCGCAACGTTGAAGGTCCCCGTATGCCTGACCACGGGCTCACGGGGTCTGCCATGGTATCCACCGACCATGGAAGTATTGCACCGCCTGATTCCCGACGCCGATCTCGTCACCTTGGAGGGCGCGGGCCACGCTCCGCATCTGACCCACCCCCGCAGACTGGTTCAGGTCGCGCTGGCATTCATCCAATCACGGCACCATTGACGATCGCCTACGGTGAGGGGCAGAACTCCGAGTCGCGTGCCTCGTCACCCTGCGTATCGTCGCCAATCGTTCCCACGTGCCTCAGAAATACCGCCGAGACGATAGCCAGGCCGAGGATGCCGATCCCGCCGACCGTGGCGGTGACGTTGAGCCCCGCTGTAAACGCCAGTTGAGCTTCCTCGAGCATTCCCTCGGGCAGGCGGTTCACCGCGGAAACCGTCGCCCAGAGGCTTTCCTCCACGGCAACGGCGATATCAGGGGAGAGGTCATCGGAGACGCTTCCGTCAATGCGCGAACGGTAGACGAGTGTGGCCAGACTGCCCAGCAGGGCCACGCCTAGTGCAACCCCCAGCTCCTGCACCATCTCCGACATGGCCGAGGCGGAACCGGCCTTCTCTGCCGGCGCCGCGCCCACCACCAAATCCGTGCCCAACGCGGCGATGGTGCCCAGGCCGAGATAGACCAGCGAGAACCCGGCTATCGCCATGCCCACTCCACTGGCATTCACTTCGACGGTGGCCAGCAGCCAGTAGCCCAGCGTGGAGAGCGCCAGGGCAGCCCCCACCACATAGCCGGGACGGATGCGCCGGGCGAGCAACGGCGCCACGATACCCGCCAGCACCATCATCAGCGCCGGCGGCCCCATCCATAGCCCGGCCGCCAGCGGCGTGAGCCCCGCCACCAGCTGCAGATACTGGGTGACCAACAGCATGACGCCGGAAACACCGACCAGACCGACGAGCAACACGATCAGAGCGGCACTGAAGGTGCGGCTACCGAACAGCCGCATGTCGAGCAATGGATCAGCCAGGCGCCGCTGACGACGCACGAAGGCAAGCGCCAGCAACCCTCCCAGCACAAGCGCCAGCACCGGAACGGGCTCGAGCCCCGCCTTGGCGATCTCTTTCACGCCGTAGACCGCCGGCAGTACGGCCGCCAGCGAGAGCAGCACGCTGGTGAAATCCAGCGGTTCACTGCGAGGCGTGCGATATTCGGGCAGCAACAGCGGAGCTGCGATCAGCAGTAGGGCCACCACGGGAACCGCTACCAGGAAGGCCGAACCCCACCAGAAGCGCTCCAGCAACACGCCGCCCACCACCGGCCCCAGCGCCATGCCCAACGCGAACATGGTGGCCCACACGCCGATGGCCAGGGCGCGCTGGCGTACATCGCCGAACATGTTGCTGATCAGCGCCAGGGTCGACGGCATCAGCGTCGCACCGGCCACGCCAAGCAGCGCACGTGCGGCAATCAGCATGGCGGGGCTGGTGGAATAGGCGGCGATCACCGAAGTGGCGCCGAAGGCTACGGCGCCGATCATCAGCAGCCGACGGCGGCCGATGCGGTCGCCCAGCGTGCCCATGGTGATCAGAAAGCCCGCGATCATGAAGCCGTAGGCATCCATGATCCACAGCGCCTGGGTACTGCTCGGCTGCAGATCCGCTGCCAGGGCGGGCAGCGCCAGGTAGAGGATGGTGACATCAAGACCGAGCAGTGCCGTGGGCAATGCCAACACCACCAGGCCGGCCCACTCCTTGATGCCCGCCCGCTGTCGGGTGAGCCGCGAGCCTGACGCTTCATTGAGGGAAACCATGCCATACCTCCTTTCCATAGGGTTGGCATGATAGTCTTGGCCCATACTGATAGGGTTACAATATAGCCAGTTATCCTATTACTACTAGTAACTGCCCATTAGTCACTGCTCAATAGAGAACGCCATGGCCGGACGCAGCCTCGACAGGACCCGCAGCGAACTCACCGACTTCCTGATCCATCATCGCAACAAGCTGACGCCGGCCGACGTCGGCCTGCCCAGCACCGGCCGCCGGCGCACGCCGGGGCTTCGCCGCGAGGAAGTGGCCACCCTCGCTGGCGTGGGGCTGACCTGGTACACCTGGTTCGAACAGGGGCGCGACATCAACGTCTCGGAGAGCTTCCTGCTCAGCGTTTCCAAGGCCCTCAAGCTCGACGACGCCGAGTGCTGCCACCTGTTCCTGCTCGCCCACCGCCGTCCGCCGCCGGTGGAGGCCTACCAATGGCAGACGATTCCTCCACTGGTCCAGACGCTGATGGACGACATGGCGAGGCCCGCCTACGTGATGAACCTGCGCTGGGATGTGATCGCCTGGAATGCCGTGGCCGATAACCTGTTCGGCTTCAGTGACAGGGAGCCCGGCGAGCGCAACATGATGCGCCTGCTGTTCGCCGACCCTGCGCTACGCAGGCGACTGCCAGACTGGCGCCGGGACGCCCCCCGCCTGCTGGCCCAGTTCCGCTGCGACCTGGCGGCCGCGCCCGAGGACCCGGCCATGCAGGAGCTGATCGACGCGCTCGCCAAGCTGTCGCCGGACTTTCGCCGCTGGTGGGAGCAACCCAATCATGAAGCCTACCGCTACGGCATCGGCACGATTCTCGACGCCGAATCCAACCCGAGGGAGTACGAACACGCCACGCTGTTGGTGGATGAACACCGGCATCTCAGGATGGTGGTTTATTTCTCTTCCTCTGCCTCATCGGGATAGACGACAAACGCCAATTTATTGCCATCGCCATCGCGAACATAGGCGGCATAAAAACCTTCGGCATATTGAGGCCGATAACCTGGTGCGCCTTCGTCACCACCTCCATTGCTGATGGCTATCTCATACAGCTTGTCGACCTGCTCAGGGGCCGCGAACTGGAACGCTGTCATGGTGCCATTGCCTACACTGGCTGCCTGGCCATCGAAGGGATAACCGACAAAGAACCTGGGAAAATCAAGATCACCTTCCTTTCCATAGGAAACGCAGGAATCATCTTTCCAGCAGACATCCCAGCCCATTTCAGTAAAAAGGGGGTCATAGAACGCCAGCGCTTTTTCGAGATTCTTGGTACCCACCATCGTGTAGGCAATCATGCTGAAACACCTCCTTTCCGAAGTCATCATGTCTCCGAATGGCAGCGTAGCGCAGCCTGTTTCCTGCGCCACTGCCCCAACGCCCAGCCCAGGGCCGGCAGCACCAGCATCGCCGAGGCCCAGGCACACGCGGCAAAGCCGAAGTGCGTGAAGATCGGCCGGTAGAGCAGCGCCCCGGCAAAGACGCACAGATAGGTGATGGCGCTATACAGCCCCATGATGGCACCCCGCTGCGCCGGATCGATTTCGGCAAGCTGCCGCATGAGCAGGTTCAGGCCGAGATGATTGGCCACCCCCCAGACAAGACAGAGCGCCAACAGTACCAGCGGAAGCATCGCGGCACCCATCAACCCCAGATAGACGAGCATCAGGCCGGCAAAGGTCACACAGGCCACGGCGCTCGCACCATGCCGGTCGACCAACCGGCCCAGCGGTGCGGCGGCCCCGAAACCCAGGCCATAGACGGCGATGGCCAGCCCCGCGAAGGAAGCGGGCAATTGCAGAGCCTCGCCCAGGTGCGGGCCGAGATAGGTGTAAAGGCCATAGAACGCCGTCATGTAGGCAGCGACGTTCAGCAGCACCGAACGAATGCCAGGGATTCGCAAGGCCGTGAGGGAGGAGCTCATCGTCGCACCGCCCGCTCTCGTTCCCCAGTCGCGGCAGCGCGATATTCCCAATGCCAATACCACGGCAGCCAGCGCCAGTACCGAGAAGACGGCACGCCAGTGCAGCAGGTCGGCCAGCAACGCCGCAAGACCGACCCCAACCACCAGGCTCAGCGTCCACCCCGTCAGCACGAAGCTCAGCGTCTGGCTCTCGCGCCCTTTCGCCGCCACCTGAGCGGTCAGGGTATAGATCGCCGGCAATGCCACGCCTGCCGCCAGGCCGGCAAACGCCTGGGCGATGAACAACACCCAGAGGACGGGTGAGAGTGCGGCCAAGCCCAGCGACACCGACAGCACCAACAGCGCCCGCATCAGCGCGTGCTCGGCCCCGATACGATCGGCCAGCGAAGCCAGCAGCAAGGCACTGCCCGCCGTGGCCAGGCCATACAAGGCCGCTGCCGTCACCACATCGGCGGCGCTGCGACCCGGAAAGGACGCCGCCACCGTAGCAGCAATGGGGCTCAGCGCCAGCGAGTTGGCGCCAATGACGGCAATGGCAGCGGTCAACAGAAGAAGATGACGCGTTATCACGACTCGCTCCAAATGCAGTTCGACACTAACATTGAAGAAAGGAATACCATTCGGAGCAATCGTAAAAATGCCGAACCCTGAAAAAACAGAAACCGTTCGGGACAAGGGCCAGGAGGCACGCCCCCTGGACGCCTTCGACCGAAAAATATTAGGCGAACTGGCCGTGGATGCCGGGCTCAGCTACGCCGAGCTGGGTAATCGCGCCGGTCTCTCGGCGCCGGCCGTGCACGAACGGGTCAAACGGCTACGAGCTACGGGACGCATCCGCGGCACCGTGGCGGTATTGGATGGCCCTGCCACCGGCAAGCCCTTCCTCGCCTTCGTCCACGTCGATTCCACCGGTTGGGGCAAGACCCAGGAACTGCTGGCGCTCTCGGCGCTGCCCGAAGTCGAGGAGATCCACTCCGTGGCCGGCGACACCTGCATGCTGCTCAAGGTGCGCTGCGCCAGCAGCCGCGCCCTGGAAGGGCTGCTCGCCCGGCTCTATGCCCTGCCCAGCGTCAAGGCCACACGCAGCTACGTGGTACTCTCCACCTACCTGGAACGTACGCCTCAGGCAGGCATTACCGACGCGCTGGAGGGAGAATTTCCCGAACCATCTTTGCCGGCTTCCCGCTGACGTTCACGCTCGAGCAAGGCGCGCTTGCGCTCCACGCCCCAACGGTACCCCGAGAGTGCCCCGTCGTTGCGCACTACCCGGTGGCAGGGAATGGCCAGCCCCTGGCTACGGCGCGCACCGCCTTGGGAGAGCCGATCCGCTTCGCCAGCTCCGCATAACTGATCGTGGTGCCCATGGGAATCTCGGTCAGCGCCTGCCAGACCCGCTGCTGAAAGGCGGTGCCGCGAATGTCCAGCGGCAGCGCCAGCCCGACGCAAGGCGCCTCGACGAAGCCCACCACCTGAGCCACCCAGGCGTCGAAATCCTTACCCCCCGGAATCAGATTGGCGTTGGCAAAACGGTCCTGGAACTCCTGCAATAGCTGCTCCGGATCGCTCCCCAGGGAAATGGCGCAAATGCCCTTTTCGCTGGCGGCCACCAGGATCGTGCCCAGTGAACACTCCCCCAGGGCGAAGTGAATCTCCATGTCCTTCCCTCCCGAACGGTAACGCTTCGGTGTCATGCCGAGCATGCGATTGGAACTGGCATAGAAGCGCCCGCTGGAATTGAAACCCGCTTCAAAGAAAGCCTCCGTCACCGTCTCGCTGCTCAACAGTTCATTACGCACCCGCTCGGCTCGTCGTGCCGAGGCATAGGCCTTGGGCGTCAGGCCAGTGGTCGACTTGAATACACGGTGGAAATGAAAGCGGCTCAACCCCGCAGCACATGCCAGGTCATCAAGTGAAGGAAGCTCCTCGGATGACTCGATCAAATGACAGGCGCGGGCAACGGCCTCGGCGTGTCGCTGGACAAGAGGTTCGCCCTGAGGGCGGCAACGTTGACACGCTCGAAAGCCTGCCCGCTCGGCCTCCTCCGCATCCGTATGGAACTCGGCATTCTCACGCCGAGGGCGTCGCGACGCACAGGTGGGACGGCAGTAGATACCGGTAGAGCGAACCGCATAGACGAATGCGCCATCAGCCGTGGCGTCGCGATTCAGCACCGCCGCCCATTTCGCATCATCGGTATCAAACGTGGCACGTGAATCATGTGGCTTCTCGATCATGGTGGGCTCCCGCTGCCGATTCGGCGTTCTCCGTTGGTTCAGGATGAGCCCTGGTCCCACCTGTCGCACTCCATCTCTTGCTTTCAAAGTGGACCCGCCTCGTCGCGGCATTTCGCAATATCCGCAGCATAGCATCATCAAGAGGCCAGATTTTTTGACGGCAAGAAGCGGAGTGAGGCCTTACCCGAACGCCGGCAGGGTGAGCATGGGATCGCAAACGGTCTCTCACCTACCCATGGAGAATACTGCCATGAATCGACTTGCCGGAAAGACCGCCATCGTCACCGGGGCCAGCTCAGGCATCGGCCATGCCGCCGCTCGCCTATTCGCCAGCGAAGGCGCCAACGTGATCGTAAACGCCCGCCGTCGGGATGAACTCGATGCTCTGGTCGAAGCCATCGCACGTGACGGCGGCACTGCCGTCGCCGTCGCCGGGGACGTGTGCGACGAGCGCATGGCCCAGCGCCTGGTCGCCACTGCCCAGGAGCGCTTCGGCGGACTCGACATCGCCTTCAACAATGCCGGCATTGTCGGGCCAATGAAGCCATTGCAGGAGATGGCACCGAGTGACTGGCACGATGTCGTGAATACCAACCTGACCGCCACCTTCCTGGGTGCCAAGTACCAGATCCCGGCGCTGCTACAGAAAGGTGGCGGCAGCCTGCTGTTCACCTCGAGCTTCGTCGGTCATACCGTCGGCATGCCGGGCATGGCGGCTTATGCCGCGAGCAAATCGGGCATCATCGGCCTGGTGAAAACGCTGGCCGCAGAGTTGGGTGGCAACGGCATCCGCGCCAATGCCCTGCTGCCCGGCGGCACCGATACGCCAGCCAGCATCACCAACGCCCCCGATGCCGGACCGGAAGTCCTGGCGTTCGTCGAGAACCTGCACGCCCTCAAGCGCATGGCCACGCCGGAAGAGATCGCCCGGGCGGCGCTCTACCTGGCCTCCGACGATTCAAGCTTCGTTACTGGCATCGCAATGCTGGCCGACGGCGGCGTCTCCATCAATCGCACCTGAGTTGTCAGGAAGCGGTGCCACCTGACGGCACCGCTTCTGCGCGGCAATCCTCCCAGCGCCCTGCTACCCTCCAGACAAGAGGTGTCGCCCCGGTAAGCACTGACTCACCGGGTAGCGCCGACGCATTCATTACTGACCGAAATCGGCCTGGCTCATTGGCAGGAGGCGGCATGGATTTTCTCGTCAACCTGGACGTGGACGATCTGGAGCGTGGCATCGACTTCTACGTGCAGGCATTTGGGCTCAACATCGGACGCCGGTTCGGCGATGACGGCGTCGAGCTGATCGGTGGCCCGGCGCCGATCTACCTGTTGGCCAAGGCCACCGGATCGCCGGCTTACGCCCCGGGGGAGCCCATGCCCGGAGCGCAGCGCCACTACACGCGCCACTGGACCCCGGTGCACCTGGACGTGGTGGTGGAGAATATCGACGCCGCAGTGGAACGGGCCATCGCAGCCGGCGCCACCCAGGAGCAGCCCACCGTCACCGATCGCTGGGGCAAGCTCGCGTTGATGGCCGACCCCTTCGGTCATGGCTTCTGCTTCGTGCAGTTCCTCAACCGGGGTTACGACGAGATCGCGACCGCTTGATCGTTCTCCGGCAAGCCGATCACGAACCCGAACTCACTCGCCAGTGCCCGATGCCCCAGCTCGCTGATACTCACCACCCGCGAGTGCTTCTGCCGGCCGATCCAGCCGAGTTCCAGCATGCGCCCGGCCATGGCGGCTCCCAGCGCACCACCGAGGTGATCGCGCCGTTCGCTCCAGTCGAGGCAAGGATAGGCAAAACGCCGACGACGCCTGCGTAGGGAAGCGACATCGATGCCGAAGTCGGTGAACCAGGCCTCGCCCCGAGCCGTCACGTCCATGGCTTCGCCATCTGCCACCAGGAACCCCCTCTCGAGGAATACGGCCGTCATCCGCGTGCCCAGCTCACCTGCCAGGTGGTCGTAGCAGAACCGCGCAGCCCCCAGGGCACCTGCCGGTCGCCTGCACGGCGACACTACCTTCATCGGTGTGGCCACCACCATCAACGCCTCGACGGCATGCGCCACCTCGGCTGTCGCCAGCCGGTAATACTTGTGCCGCCCTTGTGCCGTCGACTCGATCAGTCCATCGCGCTGAAGCCGCTTGAGATGCTCCGTCGCCGTGCCCGGCTGCACGCCACAGCCGTAGGCAAGCTCCTTGGCGGTCAACGCCCGCCCCTCCATCAGCAATGCCAGCATGCCCATTCGCGTCGGATCGCCAATGGTGCGGGCAAGACGTGGCAGATCCGGCTCAACCATCGTTAGCTCTCCACCTAACTGTTTATGTCTGACAAGCATAGGCCAAGGAGACACAATGAAGCGACATTGAACAAGACGGAGCGGGCTCATCGCTTCAACACCAATAAGTCAAAACGGAGTGTCCCATGATCGCCGTCATCTTCGAAGTCATCCCCAAGTCCGGCCGACGCGAGCAGTACCTCGATATCGCCGCCAGCCTGCGTCCGTTGCTCGACGAGATCGATGGTTTTATCTCCATCGAGCGCTTCGAGAGCCTCACCCAGCCGGGCAAGGTGCTCTCGCTCTCCTTCTGGCGCGATGAGGAAGCCGTGGCCCAGTGGCGCCGGCTCGAGCGCCACCGCAGCGCCCAGGCCCAGGGCCGCGAAGTGGTCTTCGACGACTATCGCCTGCGCGTGGCCACCGTGATGCGCGACTACGGTATGCACGAGCGCGACCAGGCGCCTGCCGACAGCCGCGAGCGTCATGACGCGTCGTTGGATACCGAGTAAAGGACAGCGCCCCGGTAAGCCCTTACTTACCGGAGAGACGCCATTCTTCTTCAGGATCACCGGGCACGGCCTGATACAACGCACCCGGCAACCCTGTAAAGCCGCAGTATAGACCGTTCCTAGGCGGCCAAACGAGGCTCCAATTCCCGCAGGCTGACATGCCCCCTGAAGTGCCCCTGCCCCGCCGGTTGCTCGCCGCGTTCGATGGCCTCGGCAAACCGCACGGCGGGATCGTCCCTGAGCTTCGCCAGGTGCCGCGCCAGGTTCGGATATTCCTGCTTCAGGTCGAAAAGCCGGTGATATTCAGCCCAGCGGGCGATGCCGACGAAGTAGGCATCCGCCATGCTGCGCGCATCGCCCAGCAGCCACTCCCGCGCGACCAGCAATCCGTTGAGGTAGGCGCAGCCCTCCGCGACCTGCTCACGACCCAACCGGCGCAGCAATTCCTGCTCCACGCCGCTCATTCCTTGGGTGTCATAAAGCGTCCAGAGTGGCCCGAAGGCCGCGAAGAAGTCCGTGGTGAGGTAGGCCAGCATCTGGTTCAAGCGATCATGTGCCCGGCTGCCCTGTTCGAAGCCCAGCCGCCTGCTGAGGTCGCGTGCCGCCAGGTGCTGCAGGATCGCCAGGCTCTCGGTAAGAGGCTCTCCATCTTCGAGTAGCAACGCAGGAGTCTTGAAAAGCGGATTGACCTTGGCATAGAGCGGGGCCCAGGGCTGCTCCATCATCTCGATGCGGCACAGCCGGTAGGGCTGGCCCTGCCACTCGAGCGCCACGATAGAGCCGAACGAACAGCCTTGCGGTACGCCATAGAAAAGTACAGGTTCCATCGGATATCTCCTTGCTGTTGGATGCGACCAGGCGGTTACGTCCTGGCCATGACAGCAAGGTAATGGCTAAATAGGACAGATCATGCCCTATTTATGACGGGAAATTCAGCGTGGCCAATCCTACCGTTCGCGTGCTGACACTCCTCGAACTGCTGCAGACCCACCGCCATATGAGCGGCCGGGAGCTGGCCGAGCGGCTGGATGTCGATCGTCGAACGCTACGACGCTACATCCAGGCCTTGGAAGAGCTCGGTATTCCCGTTACCACCGAGCGGGGGCGGCATGGCGGCTACCGCCTGATGCCGGGCTTCAAACTGCCGCCGTTGATGTTCAACAGCGATGAGGCGCTGGCCGTCTCGTTGGGGCTGCTCGCCGCACAAGGGCTAGGCATCGCCGAGACCGCGCCGGCGCTGGAAACCGCACGCGCCAAGCTGGAGCGGGTCATGCCCGCCAGGTTGAAAAAACAGGCGCAGGCGCTGGGCGAGAGCGCCCGGCTGGAACTGCCTTCGGCAAGGGCGCCGGGAGACGAGCGCCTGCTGGTCTTGTTCGCCACCGCCACCCAGGCACGCCAGCGGGTCCGGCTCGACTACCGGGACGACCGCAATCAAGCCACCCGTAGGATGCTCAACCCCTACGGCCTGGTCTTTCGCGGTGGGCGCTGGTACGTCAGCGGCTGGTGCCATCTGCGCCGCGACCTGCGCAGCTTCCGGCTCGACCGCATCATTGAGGCCACACCGCTCGAGGCCAGCTTCGAACGACCGGCAGACTTCAACCCGGCCGAGCACCTGGCACACAGCATCGCCAGCCTGCCCCGCGCCATCGCCGTCAGCGTGCGCCTGCACACCGACCTTACCCATGCCGTTGAAGAACTGGGCCGCAATATCGGCGTGTTCACGCCCGACGGAAACGCCGTGATGCTGCACGCCCGCACCGACAGCTTGACCTGGTTCGCCCGCCAGTTGGCCCACCAGCCGTTCGACTTCGAGATCCTCGACCCACCGGAGCTTTGCGACGCCCTCGCCCAGCAGGCCGCCCGCCTCCACCGCCTGGCAGAGAGAAAATGATCGAGGGAGCGTCGAAATCGACTAGGGTGAATCGATGAAGGGAAGTAGAACCGACAACGATCCCCTGGAGACCCACCATGCAGCTTTCCACCTACCTGATCTTCGACGGCAACTGCCGCGATGCCTTCGAGTTCTACCAGCGCTGCTTCGACGCCAAGCTCGAGGCCATGTCCACCTACGCCGAAATGCCCGATAGCGAAGGCATGGAGATACCCGAGTCGGCCCGTAACCTGGTCATGCACGCCCGACTGCGCATCGGCGATCAGCTGTTGATGGCCTCGGATAATGCCCCCTTCTGCCCGGCGCCCTACGAAGGCATCAAGGGCGCGAGCATTGCGGTCGGCGTCGACTCGGTGCAGGAGGCCGAACGGCTCTTCCATGCGCTGGCCGACAACGGCAGCGTGGAGATGCCCCTCGAAGAGACCTTCTGGGCGCACCGCTTCGGCATGCTGACGGACCGATTCGGCGTCGCCTGGATGATCAACTACGAAAAGGAGGCCGCTCGGCAAGCCGGTCGATGAAGGCCCGGACCTTGGCCGCCGGGCGGCGCCACGCTCGCTTCGTGATGTCGGTCGCTTCATCTGTAGACACTTTAATGCTATAATTACGTCCACAGACACATCATGAGCATCGATATGAACGCCATCGAAGCGGCTAACCACAGCAAGTCCACCGCCGCCACGGGGCTGAAGGCCGCAGTCGCAATCCTCGAGAAGTGGGGAGCGAGCGGTGAGCAGGGCGCGGCGATACTGCGTGTCTCCCGCAGCACTTATGCGCGGGCGAAGCGACGCGACCCGGCCTGGGAGGTCAGCCTCGATGCCGATCAGCTCACGCGCATCAGCTTGGTACTGAACATTCACTCGGCGCTGCGGGTGGTCTTCGACAATCCGGAAAACCTCTACGGTTTCATGTCGATGGCCAACCACAACGTCTTCTTCCATGGCCGCACGCCGCTGGAAGTCATGGCACAGGGGGACTTCATCTCTCTCTACGAGACGTTCAAGCGGATCGACACCCTGCGAGGCGCTGGATGGTAAGGCGCCTGGAGGCACTTCCCCAACTGCCTGGCAGGCAACGACGCGCCTATCGACTGGTTAACTCCAAATTTCCTCCCATCAGCGTCTTCGACGATGTGGCCAATGCCGACGAGTTCCAGGCGCTTTATGAGCTGCAGGCACTGACCAACCCTCGCCTGCAGAACCAAGCCGGACGCCTCGACCTGATCCCACCCGAAAGCATCCCCTTCGGTATCCCCGGATGTTCCTATGCAGTGGCGCCGTTCACCCATGTGAACCCCGATGGCTCGCGTTTCAGTGATGGCAGCTTCGGCGTCCTGTACTTGGGCGACACCATGGAAACCGCCCTGGCCGAGGTCCAGCATCACCAGGAGAGTTACTGGCGCAATGTGCCCGACTTGAGCTACGAGCGCTTCGTGTTTCGCGGCCTGGCCTGCGAGTTCGACGAGGCCGGGATGGTGGATGGACTGACGCTCCCCAACACGCACGCCATCTACGCACCGGACGACTACAGCGCTTCCCGCCAGTTTGGGCTTTCGCTCAAGGAAAATGGCACGCTGGGGCTGCGTTACCATTCGGTGCGCGCCTCCAGGGCCACCTGCTGGGGCCTGATGTCCCCAAGGCCGGTGACGTCCATGGTGCAGACGGCCCACTTCGAGATGATCTGGAGCGGCACCATCGTCTCGGTCAACCAGGTATCGTCGATTGCGGGCGATGTCACATAGCGCCCACCTGAATCGTCATGACAGTGACGGCCATTCGGCCATCTATCGATCTCACCCCAGCGATTCAGGAGCCACACATGAGTCAGAGCACGCTTTTCATCAAGCACAAGGCACTTCCCGGCAAGCGCGAAGAGGTACGGCGCGCGTGGGAGACTCACCTGATGCCGAGCATCCAGGAGCGCCAGGTCCACGACGCCTACTTCTACTGCTACGATGATGGCGATCCCAACACGATCCGCGTCTTCCAGCGCTACGCCGACGGTGCGGATGCGCAGGCCTTCATGCAGGGACCGGCATACGATGCTTATGTCGTCGCGGTAACGCCCCTGCTTGCTCATCCGCCCGAGATTCACGCCGCCACCGTGGCCTGGGCCAAGGACAAGGCGGCTCCGGTTTCCGAGACAGCCTGATGTCACCTAGCGACTTGCTTCACTTCGACCTGCATCGCTTTGAAGAGGCCCGCCCCATGCTGCTGGGGCTGGCCTATCGCATCCTCGGCTCACGTGCCGACGCCGAGGATGCGGTGCAGGACACCTTTCTCAAGTGGCAGGCAGCGGATCGTGAGGCTATCGATACGCCCCACGCCTGGCTGACCACGACCTGCACGCGGCGCTGCCTCGATCTGCTGGGCAACGCCCACCGGGCCAGGGTCGAGTATGTCGGCGCCTGGCTGCCCGAGCCCATTCAGACCGCTGCCGTATCCGATGCGGAACGCAGCATGCAGCTGGCCGACTCGCTCTCCACCGCCTTCCTGCTGCTGCTCGAGCGCCTCTCGCCCAAGGAGCGGGCAGCCTACCTGCTGCATGAGATCTTCGACACGCCCCACGCCGAGATCGCCGCCATGCTCGAACTCAAGGAGCCGGCCTGCCGCAAGCTGGTCTCCCGGGCACGCGCCAACCTGCAGGCAGCCGAGGAGCGTCATGCTCCACCGCGGGAACGCCAGCAGGCGCTGCTGGAGGCGTTCCAACTCGCCGTTGCCGAAGGCGCCACGGCAAGGCTCGCCGCCCTGCTATCGGCCGAGGTGCGCCTCAGCACCGACGGCGGCGGCAAGGTACCCGCCCTGCTCGAGCCGCTGCATGGCCTGGGGAAAGTGCTTGCCTTCCTGGCGAACCGGCTACGCGGCTACTGGGCCGACTATGAGTGGCGCGAGGCGGATATCAACGGTGGCCCCGGCTTCGTGATGTACCGAGAGGAGCATGTCGTCGCCACGGTGACCTTTGGCTACGACCGCGCGGGACATGCCGCCGACATCTTCATCGTGCGCAATCCCGACAAGCTGACACGGCTGACGTCATGACTGGCGCTCGACTATCGCACGGCAGCCGCTCTCTCTGGCTTGGGAGTCCAGCAATCCGACGATCCACTCGCGCACGGCGGCAATAGCCGGCTCCTCACGCCGCTCGGGCGGGTAGACGAGCTGGAAGGGAGCGGCCTTTACCTCAGGGCCGAATGGCTGTACCAGGCGCCCCTGGCGCAGCTCCTCCTCGATCAGGTACCGGCTCATCAGGGCTATGCCCTGGCCGTCCAGGGCAGCGGCAATGCCATGGGTCTCGTCGGAGAACATCAGCCCGGCGCTGATGTCGAGCCCCGGCACTTGGACCTGGCGCTGCCAGGCCACCCAGTCCAACGGTGCGGGCGAAGAGAAGTGGAGCAGCGTATGGCGCACCAGTTCGGCCGGTTCACGCAACTTCAGCACGGGACTGCAGACGGGTACGAAGACATTGTCGAACAGCTTCTCCGCGACCAGCCCTGGCCAGGGGCCCTCGCCATAGCGAATCGCCATGTCGGCAACGATGCCATCCAGGACGACCGCCTCGTGAGAGACCTGAATGCTCAGGTCGATCTGCGGATGGGCATCGCGCAGCAGGCACACCCAGGGCAGCAGCCAGCGCGCGGCCACTGCCGGCGTGGTCGAGAGCGTTACCGCCTGCCGCGCCGGCGGACGGCGCAGCTTGGTCACCGTTTCGGCGATGGCATCGAAGGAGTCGCTCAGCACGGTGAGCAGCACCTGGCCCTGAGCCGTCAGCACCAGTTGCCGTGGCCGACGCACGAACAGTGCCACCCCCAGGCTCTCCTCGAGCTGGCGAATCTGATGGCTGATCGCCGTCGGCGTGACCGAAAGCTCCTCGGCCGCCCGCTTGGCACTGCGGTGTCGCGCCGCCGCCTCGAAGGCGCGAAGGGCGGAGAGCGAGGGGAGTCGTCGCGGCATCATGGCTGAGTTTTATTTTCCGCTATCGAAAAAGAATCGTCGTTTGTCGCCTTACGAGGCTTCTGGCTTGATGAAACGAGCCGCAAGCAAGGCTGAAAACAACTCACCCAAGAGATCCTACACCCAGCGAAGGAGAAATCCCATGACGCGCTTACTCCACCTCGATGCCAGCCCACGCCCCGGCCGTGCCGGCAGCCACGACCACGGCTCGCATACCCGCCGGCTGACCCATCACTTCGTTTCCCGCTGGCGTGCCTTGGAGCCGAACGCCGAGATCGTCTATCGGGATATCGGCGCCAACCCGCCTCCACTGACCAGCGTCGAGTGGATCGAGGCGGAATTCACGCCGGCTGAGCAAAAGACGGAGGCAATGAAAGCCGTGCTTGCCGAGAGCGATGCCCTGGTCGACGAGGTCGTACGGGCCGACATCCTGGTACTCGGCGCTCCCCTGTACAACTTCGGCCCGCCGGCCGCGTTCAAGGCCTGGATCGACAACATCGTCCGCATCGGCCGCACGGTCGATTTCGACATGCAGCAGGGTGCCCATCCCTACGTTCCGCTGGAACACTACGTGCCGCTGCTGGCCGACCGTCCCCGTCACGCAGTGCTGCTCTCATCGCGGGGTGGATTCGGCTTCGACCGACAGGGCCCCCTGGCCCCCTTCAATCACCTGGAGCCGAGCGCACGCACCGCCCTGCAGTTCATCGGCATCGGCGGTTTCCACGACATCGCCATCGAGCACCAGGAGGAAGGCGGCGAAGCGCTGGCGGCCTCGACGAAAAGTGCCCTGGAGCGTATCGACCGGCTGGTCGAGCAACTGCATGCCGAAATGGCCACGCCAGGTGTGCCGCAGCCGGCGTGATGGCGCCTTCTGGGAGATGGCGACACCGGGGCGCTTGGCGCTCCGGCCTCGTCCCTGTAGCCTCTGTCAGTCGGCGCGTCACACGGGCACGGCCGCTACCCGATAAATCGCAGGAATATCGACATGCTGATCAAACCCGTACCCAGCCCAGATGCCCCTCTCGAGCTTCTGCTGGAAGCAGATCCATCCGTAGACGAAATCCGTCGCTATCTCGAGAACTCGAGCTGCTACGTCACGACAATCGGCAATGAAACGGTCGGGGCTTATGTCATCCAGCCCATGGGGGATGGCGTATATGAGCTGATGAACATAGCCGTCGCCCCAGCGCATCAAGGGAATGGCATTGGTGCGAAACTGCTGGAGCATGCCATAAAGATGGCCGGAAAGCCGGGCGCACGACGCCTGGAACTGGGCACCGGCACCTTCGGTTACCAGCTCGCCTTCTATCAACGGGCGGGGTTCCGGGTCGTCGCCGTGGAGCGGGACCACTTCCTCACCCACTACGATACGCCGATCTACGAGAACGGCATCCAGCACAAGGACAGGCTGCGGCTGGCCATCGAGTATTAAGAAGGGAAGCTCATGAAGTTTGGCTCACCGCCGCCTTGTCCGTTACCGGGTCGGCCTTGGCGCCGGCTGCTTCGCGGCGCTCCGAGTAGCGGTCCACCAGCGTCTCACTGTGGGGCCGCAGCAGCAGGGTGAAGCGCACCAGCTCCTCCATCACGTCGACGATGCGGTCGTAGAGCGGCGAGGGAAGCATGCGGCCGGCTTCGTCGAACTCCTGGTACGCCTTGGGCACGCTGGACTGGTTGGGGATGGTGACCATACGCATCCAGCGCCCCAGCAGGCGCAGGGTGTTCACCGCATTGAACGACTGCGAGCCGCCACTGACCTGCATCACCGCCAGGGTGCGCCCCTGGGTGGGCCGCACCGCCCCCATGCTCAGCGGCAGATGGTCGATCTGTGTCTTCATCACACCGGTGATCTGGCCGTGGCGTTCGGGGCTGCACCATACCTGCCCTTCGGACCAGATAGCCAGCTCGCGAAGCTCGCGCACGGCGGTATGGTCGTCGCCCACCACCTGGTCCGGCAGCGGCAGGTCGGAAGGGTCGAAGATCCGCGTCTCGGCACCGAAATGACGCAGCAGCCGCGCGGCTTCCTCCACCGCCAGGCGCGAATAGGCGCGTTCGCGCAGCGAGCCGTAGAGCAGCAGGATGCGCGGCGGATGGCCGAATGGATCCGGCAGACCCCGGCCGGGCCGCCGGAGAGCGAAGCGCTCGTCGAGCGCCGGCAAGTGGTCGGGGTCGTTGAGCGTACGGAGCCTCATGTCGCCTCCTTCATGGCGTGGGTTTGCAGAACGAGCAGCGCCACCAGGGCCGCGAGCCCCAGGGCGGAGGAGAACAGCAGTGCCTGGGTGCCGAAGCGCTCGATCAGCAGGGCAAAGGTGAGCGGCGCCAGCGCCTGGCCGAAGCGTGCCGGCACCATCAGCACACCCTGGCGCAGGCCATAGCCGTGCGGGCCGAAGATCGCCAGCGGCAGCGTACCCTTGGCAATGGTGAGAATGCCGTTGCCGGCACCGTGCAGCAGCACGAACAGCGTGGCCAAGGGCGCCCCCAGCGTCATCACGCCGAGCGCCCCGATGGGATGGGCGACGACCGCCAGCTTGGCCGAGAGCAATGGGTGGAAGCGCCGCAGCAGCGAGAACTCGAGCAGGCGCGCCGCCACCTGGGCCGGCCCCACCAGCGCCGCGGCGGCGATGGCCGCAGCAGGCGACAAGCCTGCGATTTGCAGCAGCCATGGCAGGTGCGCCGCCATGCCCGTGCTCACGAACCAGGTGACGGCGAAGACGAAAGCCAGCAGCGCCATGGGCAGCCAGGTCGTCTTCGCCTCGACCGCTGCCGTCTCGGCGGGAGGAGCGGGCGACTGGATGCCGAGGGGAATCAGCAGGCGGTTGAGCGGCAGGCCCAGTAGCAGATGCACCGCCGCCCAGGTGAAGCAGGCGTTCTGCCAGCCGAATTCGGCGTTGAGCCAGCCGGTGATCGGCCAGCACACCGTGCTGGCAAAGCCCGCCAGCAGGGTAATGCCGGTGATGGGGCCACGCGCCTCGCGGCCGTAGAGCCCCGCCAGGGTCGAGAAGGCCGATTCGTACAGCCCCATGCCCATGCCGACGCCGATCACCAGCCACCCCGCCCACAGCAACACGGGCCCATTCGCCAGCCCCAACAGTACCAGGCCCAGGGCAAACACCAGGCTCGAGGCCGCCAGCACATCGCGCCCGCCGAAGCGGTCGATGCGTCGCCCCACCGCCGGCCCCAGCACGGCCGATACCACCAGCGCCGAGGAGAACGCCGCGAATACCGTACTAGTGGATAGGCCGAGATTGCGCGCCATGGGCACGGCGAGGATTGCCGGAAGATAGTAGGTCGAGCCCCAGGCAAGTGTCTGGGAAACGCCCAGGGCGACGACCACACCAGTACGTGAGCTCATCGCCTACCTCGACCATCGAGGTATCTAGACCTGAAGAAACGCCTGGCTCTCACCTTTCACTCCCTCCGTTTCGCCGCCCCACCAGCCATGCGGCGGCTCTCGAGGATGCAGTCCGTAGCTTCCAGCCAGGCGTCCACCGCCACCTGAAAGGCATCCCGCCCCTTCTCCGTCAGCGCGTAGACCTTGCGCGAGCGCCCCTGCACCACCTCCGCGGTCGAGCTCAGGTAGCCGCCCGCCTCGAACTCGTTGAGCATCGGGTAGACCGTACCCTCCGAAGGGCTGCAGCAGCCCTTGGTGCTCTTCTCCACCGCCTGCACCACCTCGTAGCCGTGCATCGGCTTGCGGTGCAGCACGCTGAGCACGAAGAACTTCGACAGCGACATCTTGATCGTGCCGCGCCAGTAGGAAGGGTCGCTGTAATCGGGGATCCGGCGGCCGGTTGCCGCCTCGGTCTTGGCCTTGTTCATGGCTGCAACTTAATACCTCGATGATCGAGGTGTCAAGCGAGACCGATTTTCTCCCGATCAGTGCCGGCAACCTGCTCACGCACTCCCGCCAGGATCATGGCAAGCCCGAATTCGAAGCGACCATCGAAATCGAAGAAGCGGCGTGCCATCAGCTCCGTATCGAGATGGCGAAAATCGGGACTCGACAGCACCTCGCCAAGGGAAGCGGTAATGGCCGCCGTGGCCTCACCGGGTTCATCGGGCAGCCCCTGCTGCTCCAGCGTTTCGCCGAGAATGAACGAGAGCACTGTCGTCATCGCCCAGAGTGCCCGGTCGCGATCGAGACCGGCTTTCACCAGCAGCGCCATCAGCGTTTCGGCACCGCGCAAGGTGCTGTGCTTGGCGGAGTAGCTGCCACCGACGATACGCGCACCGTCGCGATACATCAGCAAGGTACGCCGCAGGCGCCGCACGAACTCGGCCAGATTGACATAGGCATCTTCGTCATCGAGCCCGCCCAGCGGAACGGCGGCCACGATGGCATCGGCCATCTCATCGAGCAATTGCCGCTTGTCGGCCACGTGACGGTAGATCACCGGTGCCTGCACGTCCATGGCATCGGCCAAGGCTCTCATCGTCAGCCCATCCAGACCTTCCCGGTTCACCAGGGTCAGCGCTGCCTCAGCGATCTGCCGTACGGTCAGCCTCTCTTTCTTCCGCCGCCGGCGCTTCGGTGCACTGTCGTTTTCCGTCACTCGCGATCTCGCTTCACGTCCTTTGTCGCTTGACATATTAACAGCGTTAACAATACATTCAAGCCTGCTATATTAACGGCGTTAACAACATGTTCCCGATAGCGTTCCAACTCGCACTCACACCGCCCAGGCTGCCGCGCATTCTGCTGTCCCTGACAATGGCGCTGCTGCTCACCGCCTGCACCGAGAACGGCGCCAGCACCAACCACGACAACGTGATACGCCCCGTGCGGGTGGAAACGGCCATGCCATCCCCGGCGTCGAGTCACCGCTTCGTCGCCCGCGTGGAAGCCGCCAGCACCGTCGATCTGGCCTTCCAGGTCGGCGGCCAGCTCACCGACCATAGCCCGCACGAGGGCACCCTCGTGACACGCGGCAAAACGCTGGCGACGCTTGATACGACCGACTTCGAGCTGGCGCTGCGCCAAGTGGAGACGCGCCACGAGCAGGCCCGGCGGGAATACGAGCGCCTACGCCGTTTGCATGCCCAGAACGCCGCTTCGACGGCCAATTTCGAGCAGGCGGAGGCTGAGTTCCGCACCCAGGCCGTCGCGCTCGAACAGGCCCGCCGACAGCTTGCCTACACCCGCATCGAGGCCCCCTTCGACGCCCTGGTGACCCGCAGGCTGGCTGAGCCTTTCGCCACCGTGGCCGCGAACGCGCCGGTATTGCGCGTGCAGGACATGAGCGAGTTACGCCTGCGCTTTCATGTGCCCGAGCGGCTCAGCGCCATCCTCGAACACCCCGAGGCGTACCGCATGGAGGCCATCTTCGAGGCCGCTCCCGAGCGGCGCTTTCCGGTCCGCTATCGGGAGCATCGCCCTCAGCCCGACCCGGTGGGCCAAAGCTATCCGGTCAGCGTGACCCTGCCTCGTCCAAGCGCGCTCGAACTGTTGCCCGGCATGACCGCAAGCATCGTCGTCTCCCGGTTCTCCCCCGCGCCAACCGGCGTCACGGTACCGCTTTCGGCACTGGACCCCGGCAACGACGGCCAGATGCGCGTCTGGCGGTTCGATCCCGATTCGCAAACGGTAACGCCACGCCCCGTTACCCTCGGCGCTGCACTACCCGACCGCGTGACGGTGCTGGAAGGCCTGACGGAAGGCGAGCCGATCGTGACTTCCGGCACCCACCTGCTGCGCGACGGCATGCGGGTGAGACCCCAGGCGCATCTCGACTAGGACACGCTCATGGATATCGCCCGCACCGCCATCGACCGCCCCGTCCAGACCTGGCTGATCATTCTGGCCTGCCTGTTGGGCGGCCTGTGGGCGATGCTGACCCTGGGCCGGCTGGAAGATCCTTCGTTCACCCTCAAGACCGCCATCATCACCACGCCATACCCCGGGGCGAATGCCGAGCAGGTCGAACAGGAGGTCACCGAGAGGCTCGAATCGGCCATCCAGCAACTGCCGGCCGTCGACTACGTTCGCTCGCGGTCGCGCCCCGGCATCTCCGAGGTCGAGGTCGAGATCAAGCGCGCCTATCCCAGCCGCAACATGCCGCAGCTCTGGGACGAACTGCGCCGCAAGATCGGCGACGCCCAGGCCAGCCTGCCGCCGGGAGCCGGCCCTTCCCTGGTCAACGACGACTTCGGCGACGTCTACGGCATCTACTACGCAATCATGGCGCCGGAACTGAGCGATGCGGAAATCCGCGATCTGTCGAGGTTCCTGCGTCGGGAGCTGCTGAGGGTGAACGGCGTCGCCAAGGTCACCACCGCCGGCGAGCGCAGCGAGGCCTTGTACGTGGAGCTCGACAGCGAGCGCCTGGCCAGCCTCGGCGTACCGCTGGAGCAGGTGATCGAGACCCTGCGCGCCGCCAGCGACATCGCCGAGAGCGGTGCCATCACCCTGGATGAGCGCCGCCTGCGCATCGCCTTCTCCCAACAGTTGGCGAGCCCAACTCACCTGGTGGAGCTGCGCATCGGTCGCCCCGGCACCACCGAACAGATCCGCCTGGACGATATCGCCACGATCCGGCGTAGCGCAACGGAGCTGCCCGACCATTTGATTCGCTTCAACGGAGAGCCCGCCTTCACGCTTGCCGTCGCCGGGGTGGCCGACGTCAACATCGTCGAGGTGGGCCAGGCGGTGGACGCCCGGCTGCACGAACTGCAGGAACGAATACCGCTAGGCGTCGAGCTCCATCCGATCTACGAGCAGCACCGGGTGGTCGACGAGGCCATCGGCAGCTTTCTCGTCAGCCTGGCGCTGGCCGTGGCGATCGTCATCGGCGTGCTGTGTCTGTCCATGGGCTGGCGCGCCGGCCTGGTGGTGGGTGCCACCCTGCTGCTGACGGTGCTCGGCACACTGCTGTTCATGCGCGTGCTCGGCCTCGAGATGGAGCGCATCTCGCTGGGTGCGCTGATCATCGCCATGGGCATGCTGGTCGACAATGCCATCGTGGTGACCGAAGGCCTGCTGATCGGCATGCAGCGCGGAGCCAATGCCCGCGATGCCGCCAGCACCGCTGCCAGACGCACCCAGATACCGCTGCTCGGCGCCACGGTCATCGGCATCATGGCCTTTGCCGGCATTGGCCTCTCGCCCGACACCACTGGCGACCTGCTCTTCTCCCTGTTCGCGGTGATCGCCGTTTCGCTGCTGCTGAGCTGGATACTCGCCATCACCGTCACGCCCCTGCTGGGACACTATCTGCTGAGAACGGTGCACGAAGCCACGACGCCCTACACGGGCAGGCTCTATCGAGGCTATCGCCGGCTGCTCGAGGGCGTGTTGCGCTGGCGCCTGCTTACGCTGCTGAGCCTCATCCTGTTCACCGCCGGCTGCATCTTCGCCTTCGGTTTCGTCAAGCAGGCCTTCTTCCCCGCCTCGAATACGCCCATCTTCTTCCTGCACTACCAACTGCCCCAAGGCACCGACATTCGCGCGACGGACCGTCACATGCAGGATCTCGATGCTTTTCTTCGCACGCAGCCGGAAGTGCTGTCGGTAACGCAGTTCGTGGGGCGCGGCGCCAGTCGCTTCGTGCTCACCTACACACCGGAGCGGCCCAGTTCCAGCTACGGCCTGTTCATGATCCGTACAGCCGAGCGCGACCAGATAGAACCGCTGGCAGCACGGCTGCGGCAGCGGCTCGACGCGCATCATCCCGGTGCGCAGACCAGGATCGAGCGCCTCATGTTCGGCCCCAATGTCGTCGGCATCGAGGCTCGCTTCTCGGGTCCCGACCCGGTCATGCTTCGCCACCTCGGCAACCAGGCCAAGGCGATCATGGAGCGCGACGACTTGTTGACCGACATCGTCGACGACTGGCGCCAGCGCGAACTGATCCTGAAGCCGGTATTCGACGAGGAGCGCGCTCGCATGGCGGGAGTTCAGCGCGACGCGGCCATGCGCGCGCTCCAATTCGCCACCACCGGCATCCAGGCCGCCACCTATCGCGAAAACGATCGCCGGCTTCCCATCGTGCTGCGGCCACCCGAGCATGAGCGTCTGGACGTGACGCGCCTGCACGAGAGGCAGTTGGAAAGTGCCAATGGCAGCGTGCCCATCCCGCTACGGCAAGTCATCGAGCGTTTCGAAACCACCAGCGAGGAGAGCGTCATCCGCCGCCGCGATCGGATGCGCACCTTGACGGTTCAAGCCAGTATGGTGAGTGGCGTAACCGCCAGCGAGGGCCTCTCGCGCATTCGCGAGCCCATCGAAGCGATCCCCCTTCCCCTCGGTTACCGCCTGGAGTGGGGTGGCGAGCACGAGGCCTCCGGCCGCTCGCGGGCTTCGCTGCGCGCTCAGCTGCCGTTGGGCTTTCTTGCCATGCTGGTGATCAGCGTGTTGCTGTTCGGTAAATGGCGCCAGCCGCTGATCCTGTGGCTGGTGGTACCCATGTCGATCTGCGGCGTGGTAATCGGGTTGCTGGCCAGCGGCATGCCGTTCACCTTCACGGCTCTGCTTGGGCTGCTCAGCCTCTCCGGCATGCTGATGAAGAACGGCATCGTGCTGCTCGACGAGATCGACGCACAGATTCGCGAGGGCAAGCCGGGCGGCCCGGCCGTGGTGGAAGCCAGCGTCAGCCGCCTCAGGCCGGTGGTATTGGCTGCCGGCACTACCATTCTCGGCATGCTGCCCCTGCTCGGCGATGCCTTCTTCGCCAGCATGGCGACGACGATCATGGGCGGGCTCGCCTTCGCCACGCTACTCACCCTGGTCGCGGTGCCGGTGCTCTACGCCCTGCTGTTCGGCATTAGGCCCTTGCCAGGGCAGAATCATGCTTCGCGATGAAGGCGTGGACCCTACAGCTCACGGCTCCAAACCTGACCTATCAAGTCCTTCCCAAAGCTGTGATGCGGCTCCTCCTCCACCAGTTCGAAACCCGCTCTTTCATAGATCCGGCGCGCATCGGTCAATACGCTGTTGGTCCACAGAACCATCTTGCGGTAGCCGACCTGGCGGGCGAACCTGAGGCATTCATCCACGAGGCGGCTGCCTACCCCAAGGCCGCGGGCGCAGGGGTCGACGTAGAGCAGCCGCAGCTTTGCGGTCGCTTCGTCTTCCCGAACGACGAACACGGACCCAACGACGCTTCCATGCTTCTCGGCGATCCAACACCGCTCCCAACGCGAGTCGAAATCACGCAGGTACCTGGCGACGATTTCTGCAATCAGCGCCTCGTATTCCGTGTTCCATCCGTACTCCTGTGCATACAGAACGGCCTGCCGATGGACGATCCAGCCCATGTCGCCCGGCTGCGGGTCGCGCAGCAGGTAACCCGAATCCACTTCGCCGAGCAGGCCCTTGATCTGGCCCATCGCTTCGACCAACTGATGCTGCTCAGGCTCCGATAACCGCTTCAGCATGGCAACGACTTCGCTCTGTGATGCCTCATTCAGCGGCATGAAAGTCGCCCGCCCCTGATCCGTCAGCTGCAATCGTGCAGCCCGCCGGTCAGAGGGCGAGGGGGTCTTGGTAACGAGCCCCTTCTTTTCGAAACCTTTCAGCACCCGGCTCACATAGCCCGCGTTGAGGCCCAGCTCCCGGCAGATATCCGAGCTGGTAAGCATTGGCCTATGCGCCAGCTCATAGAGGATGCGGACCTCCGTCAGCGAGAACTGGCTCTCCAGGAGGTGCTCATGAAGCACGCCGATCTGCCACGTGTAGAAGCGGTTGAAGCTACGTACGATCCCGGCGCGCTCTTCAAGAAGCCGATCTGTTCTCATGGGAAAAGCCTTTATATTTGCCTAAAGCAAATAAATAGTTGCTTTAGGCAAATAAGTCAACGGCGCTGTGCGCGGCACTTGCACACCTGTCGAATCCGGCCCCTTCAGAACGACTAACTCGTGTAACGTCAGCAGCAGGAGAAGTCCTCATGTTAGCGCACGATGAAATATCCCAACCCGTCGTCTCCCGTGACGAATGGCTCGCCGCCCGCAAGGAGCTACTGGCAAGGGAGAAGGAACTAACCCGTCTGCGCGACGACCTGAACGCCAAGCGACGCGCCCTGCCGTGTGTGAAGGTCGAAAAGGAATACGTTTTCGATACGACCGCAGGCCACAAGACGCTCGGCGAGCTGTTCGATGGACGTAGCCAGCTCATCGTCCACCACTTCATGTTCGGCCCCGGCTGGGGGGCGGGGTGCATCGGCTGCTCCTTCACGGCTGACCACATCGAAGGCACGCGGGTGCACCTCGAACATCACGACGTCAGTCTGGTTCGGGTCTCGCGGGCTCCGCTCACCGAAATCGACGCCTACCGCCAGCGCATGGGATGGCAGGTGAAGTGGGTCTCCTCGCACGGCAGCGACTTCAACTACGACCACCAGGTCTCGTTCACCCCCGAGGAGATCGCCCAGGGAGACGTCACCTACAATTACACCACGGGCAACGTCTCGATCGAGGACCTGTCCGGCCTCAGCGTGTTCTACCGAAACGCCGATGGCGAAATTTTCCACACCTACTCGACCTACGGGCGCGGCGACGAACTCGTCGACAGTACCTACATGCTGCTCGACATGACGCCCCGCGGCCGCAATGAAAATGGGCCTCACCGCAACCTGATGGACTGGGTGAAACGCCACGACGAGTACGAATCGGCAACTTAGCGAGTGCCGCCCACCTCGGAGCCGCTCCACGGCGGTAAGCGATGCTCGACCGGGGAGGACTGGACGATGGCGGTATTGGTCATCGCATAGGGAATGATTTCGTCGATCAATCGCTCCAGATGCTCGACCGATGCCAGATGCGCTCGGGCGATGAAGCAATCATCGCCCGTGATACGGTCACACTCGGTAATTTCCGGCAGCCCTTTCAGTAGCTCGGCGACCCTTTGCAGTTGGCCCGGTATCGGCCGGATGCGCAGCCACGCGGTGAGCGACAAGCCAAGCGCCCGAGCATTGACCCTGACGGTCCTGCCGGCGACTGCTACTCTCATCGCCGCGATCATGCTCGCCCAAATCCCGACACGCCAGGATATGCTCGGCATTGCGCTGGTCATGGCCGGTGTTGCACTACACACACCCGCCAGAGCCCCGTAATTATTGCCGTCGGTTCGGATCAGCCGCGGCTAGCCATAGCGCCGCTGCACATGGTCGAGATAGCCACCCGGGGTGAAGCCGGTGACGGACTTGAAGTCGTGGATGAAGTGCGACTGGTCGAAATAGCCGGCGGTAAAGGCAGTATCGGTCAAGGAAGTGGCGCTCCCGCCCAGCTTGATCAGCTCGCGGCTATGGGCGACGGCCCCCACTCACTCGCCGTCGCGCTCGAGCATGCCACCGAAGTTGAACAGCAGGCCGGCGGCACCATCCGGATGCAGCAACTCCACACCCGCCGCTTCGCTACTGGCTTGCCCCTTGGCCTGCCAGAAACACTGCACGTAGGGACGCAGTGCAGCGCAAGGGTTGAACCGACTAAGCGTCAGGCCGGCACCAGAGCGACTAGCAGGTCGAAAACCTACAATTCCGCCACTATCTGTCTGGCTAGAGTGGAACCCTTCTTTCACTCAGGAGACCTCCCAATGCGCATGAACGACTTCTCGGCCAGCCCCGAAGGCCTCGAGGCGATGCTCGGCTTTTTCTGGAAGGTTGCACCCGGCGCCTTCACCCTGATCGCTGCCGTCGGCGGTGCTACTCACCTGCTCGCTACCGTGATACTACGCCGACGCCTGTAATCGATACCGTGGCACTGCTTTGGTCATAAAACTTCTCAACCCGTCAGGGCGCTTCGCAGCCCCCCGAAGCGGCGACGATACTGGGCCGGCGTCAGGCCAACCTTACGCCGAAATAGCCGGCCGAAGAAGGCGCCATCCTCATAGCCCACCGCCTCGGCAATGGCATTCACGGGCACCGCCTCGGTCTCCAGCATCTGCTTGGCCTCCTCCAGGCGTAGGGTATGCACGTATTCCATGGGCGTCAGGCCGGTGGCCTTCCTGAAGCGACGGTGGAAGCTGCGCTCGCTGAGTCCGGAAACCTCGATCAAGGCGGCCACGGGCGACGGCTCGTCGTAATGCTCGGCGATCCACGTCTGGCAGCGGGCAATGACGGCGTCCTCGGCCTGGCGGGTGCGCGCAAGCATGGCGAAAGGGAGTTGGCCGGCGGCATGCCAGTCGATCAGGAACAGCTTGGCGAGATGCATCGCCTCGTCGACACTCGCCAGGCGCGCGACGAGGTACAGCGCCAGATCGCTCCAGGAGGTACCGCCCCCCGCCATGACCAGGCGACTCCCGGTGCCGCCGATCACCAGGGCTCGATGTGGATGAACCCGAACACCCGGATAGCGACCCAGCACATCGCAGTAGGCCCAGTGCGTGGTGGCATCCTCGCCCCGCAGCAGACCCGACTCGGCCAGCAACAGCGCGCCCGAGCAGGCGGTCGCCAGGATGGCGCCTTCGGCATGGCAGCGCTTGAGCCACTCGACTTCCTCGCCATAGCGACCTTCGAGCACCGCCTCGGGCGGCAGCATGATCTCGGGAATGCACACCACGTCGGGCACCCAATCCAAGCCGGCGTCGGGAACGATGCGCACACCGTTGGCGATGGTCAATTCACACGTGCCGCTGCGAGCGACCACCTGCGGTGCGAACAACGACTCGCCGGCCTTGCCTTCGATCAGGGCGGGCCAGTCACGCCCCGCCGCGGCAAAGACATCGTAGACCCCGTACAGGGTGGAAGCCGCCACTTCCGGGATGGCCAGCAAGGCGATGGAGGGCTTGTGTATCGACATGGCGGAAACCGCCGGTTTTTGTCCGTAGGGACTTCAGTGTAGCCCAGCCGGGAGCGCCAGAATGGGCGTTCCAATGCACACAACAAAACCTGAGGAGAACCGCCATGACTGCCCAAACCCAACCTTCCACCGCCTTCGACGCCTTCCGCGCCGCTGACTTCGAGGCCCGCTTCGTACGTGCCCTCAACGAGGGTGCCTTGCTGCAGCTGATTTCATTGGCTCACCGCTGTGGCCTGCTCGGCCACCTGGCCGACGGCGAACCAGTGACGAGCAGCGAACTTGCCGCCAAGGCCAGGCTCGACGAACGCTACGTGCGTGAGTGGCTGGGTGGCGCGACGGTCGCCGCCCTGGTCGAGCACGACCCGCAGGCCATGACCTACCGCCTCCCACCCGAGCACGCCGCACTGCTGACCGATGGCGGCGAGGCCAATCTTGCCGTGTTCTCCCAGTACCTGCCGTTGATGGGCCGGGTGGAGGACGACGTGCTGGAATGCTTCCGCCACGGCGGCGGCGTACCGTACACGTGCTATGCCCGTTTCCACGAGGTCATGGCCGAGGACAGCGGCCAGACGGTGCTGCCCGTGCTGTTGGATGCCATCCTGCCCCTGGCACCGGAACTGCCGGCAAGGCTGGCACAGGGCATCGACGTGCTCGACCTGGGCTGCGGACGCGGCCTGGCGCTGATGAAGCTTGCCGAACGCTTCCCCGCCAGCCGGTTTACCGGCTACGACCTCTCCAGGGAGGCCATCGGCTGGGCAACGGAGCGCGCCGCTCGTCGGGGCCTGACCAACCTGCGCTTCGAGCAGCGCGACCTCAGCGACTTCGACCGCACGGCCCCGGCACAGCGCCACGATCTGGTCACCACCTTCGATGCCATCCACGACCAGGCCCACCCGCTGAACCTGCTCAAGGGTATCCGCCGCACCCTGCGTGGGGAAGGCGTCTATCTGGCCCAGGACATCCACTCGTCCAGCCACCACCACGGCGACCGCGACCACCCCATGGGCACGCTGCTCTACACCCTGTCGATCATGCACTGCATGAGCGTCTCACTCGCCCAGGGCGGCGAGGGGCTGGGAACGATGTGGGGCCAGGAAAAAGCGCGGGAGTACTTCGCCAAGGCCGGCTTCGGCAACATCGAGGTCCACCGGTTGCCGCACGACATCCAGAACGACTACTGGGTGCTCAGGCCTTGAGCCGATCGCCGACAACAAGGCTCTGCTGGCTCGGGCAGCGTCTCGCCCAACCATGCCCCGGCGGGATTGCCGCCGCTGGGGTCATCGGTAAAAGACGCAAGGCGATAGAGGATGCCGCTTGGAAAGCTCCTCGGGTGTGGAAGGTGCCTGAACAGTGAAGGCCGAAGGAAAGGATAGAACAGGCAGGACGATAGCGAAGCGGCTATGTTTAAGCATTTCTCAACCGGCATGCGCAGCACTGACAAAACACACGACAAGGCATCCCGAGGCGCTACATGAAAGTCAAACGCATCATGTCCAACACGGCGACAGAGGAACTCGACAAGGCAGCGGTTTTCTACGGGGAAATCCTGGGTCTCGACCTGCTCATGGATCACGGCTGGTTCCGCACCTACGGCTCGGACGAGACGATGACGGTGCAGGTAAGCTTCGGCACCGAAGGCGGCTCCGGCACTCCCGTACCCGACCTATCCATCGAAGTCGATGATATCGAAGCGGCACTGGCCCGCTTCGAGAAAGCAAGCGTGCCCATCGAGTACGGGCCCGTCAGCGAGCCTTGGGGCGTGCGGCGGTTCTACGTTCGCGATCCCTTCGGGAAACTCATCAACGTCTTGCAGCATGAGTGAGCGAACGTACCAATACAGGCATGAAACCGTCGGTGCCAATAGCGACTAGCAGGGCTATACGCCTTTCTATCCGGCGTCACCCTTCGGTTTCAGCAAGCCCGTCGCGAGCTGACGGAACGCCTCGACAGCCTTCGCAAGTACGGCGCGGGGCTCGTCGGCGGCCGCGATCCATAGGGCGGCATTGAGCGCCGCGCCATTGATCAGTCTGGCTGCGGCTTCCGCATCCAGCGGCTTGACCGTGCCCTCATCGATTAGGGCCTGAATGGTCTGTGCCGTACGTTGCAGGCACGCATTCTGATTGGGCCATTGCGATGGATCGCCGAGCACCGCCGGCCCATCCAGCAGCATGATGCGCTGGACTTCCGGTTCCAGTGCCATTTCGATGTAGGCCACGCCCTCCTCGAGCAAACCATCCCACCGGCTTGCCGCACGGGCCTGAGCGGCAAGCATTCGCGTCACCATCTCCTGGTCGATCTGATCGACCACCGCCTGCAGCAGCCCCTTCTTGCCACCGAAGTTGTGATAGAGCGCCCCTCGCGTGAGGCCGGCTTCTGCAGTGATATCGTCCATCGAAGCTGCCGCATAGCCCTTGGTCGCAAAGGCCTGCCGCGCCGCTCGAATGAGCTTGGCCCGGGTTTCCTCCATCATCTGCGCACGTTTCGTCGCCACGCCCTCTCCTCAAATCTTTCTTGCAGAAAAATTCGCATACGCATCGTATGTGTATTGACATACAGCACGTATGTGTCAGCATAAAACACATACGGCCCGTATATCAATGCTGACCGGGTAAAGGATGAACCCGGCTTGGCTAAACCAGTAACCGGACCAATAACCGGAGTGGCACCATGGCCAAACGCGATGCAGTCTTCCCTGCCGGACGGCAGGCACTCTACGAGATCAACCGCTATTCGGCGGCGATCCGCTCGGGCGACTTCCTGTTCGTCTCGGGTCAGGTCGGCAGCCGCGAGGATGGCTCTCCCGAGCCGGATTTCGAAAACCAGGTCCAGCTCGCCTTCGACAACGTGGCAGCCGTTCTCGAAGCCGCCGGCTGCACCTTCGACGACATCGTCGACGTGACCACCTTCCACACCGACCCCGAAGCCCAGTGGGAAGCGATCGACAGGGTTCGAACGAAGGCGATCGGCGAACCGCCCTACCCCAACTGGACCGCCGTCGGCGTCAACTGGCTGGCGGGCTTCGACTTCGAAATCAAGGTCATCGCCCGACTTCCACAACCGGCTTCGTAACGATAGAGCCACCCAGCAGCACACCGCCCTGGAACAGCGGCGGTGTGTCGCCAAACGAGTGATTTCACCAGATTGCACACACCGGCCCGCTATTCAATACTGCAGCGTGCGACCCGGCCGATGGCACCTGGCAATGCCCCGAGAGCTCGGCGCCCGCCGAGCGCAAGGCCACGGTCTTTCGCCGCGACCATGCCATAGCGGGAATAAAAGGCCCCGTCACAACGTCTCTTCCAGGAGCATGGCCAGCCGCTTGTGATGCAGGGCATCGGCGGTTGCATCGTACGATGGGGCGTCCTTGGCCGTGAAGCCGTGGGCTGCACCCTTGTAGAGTTCGGTGGTGAAGTGCACGCCGGCTGCGGCCAGCGCTTCGTCCATGCGGGCGATCTGCTCAGGGGACAGCAGCTCGTCCTTGTCGGCGTGACCGAGATAGACGCGCCCCTCGATGGTGCCGACCAGGTGCACGGCACTGCCCGGATCGTCGGCCTTTGCCAAGTTGGCTGAGTGGAAACCAGCCGCGGCGACGACGCAGTCGGGGTGTTCGGCCGCCATGCGCAGCGCAAAGGCGCCGGTCATGCAGTAGCCGACCACACCTATCTTGCCGTCCGCGAACTCGGCCTCGCTGTCGATGCAGTCCAACAGGGCGGCAAAGTCGCGGGATTGCGCTTCGGGCGTCAGGTGGCCGGCATACTCGAACAGCGTCTGACGCACGTCCGGGTCGCGGAAGGACTTGCCCGCCGGCACGACGGGGCCGCTCGCATCGCGGTAGTAGACGTTGGGCATCAACACGGCATAGCCGTTGTCCGCGATCTGCTGGGCCTTCTCGTGATAGCAGGGGCGCAGGCCGCCGATATCGGTGAACAGCACCACGGCCGGCAGTGGGCCTTCGGCGCTCCCGGGCGTGAAGACATGGGCGTCGATGATGCCGTCGGCAGCGGGGATTTCGATGGCGCGAGACATGAGCAGGCTCCGGGTATCGATGGGATGGATATCGTCAGGGACGAATGACACCAGAATGGCATCTAATCAGAGACAGGCCCTGTTGACGAGGTCGTCGCTTTGCCGCCCCGTCGATTTCTCCGCATCCCGCTCGAATACCGGGTACGAGAGCAAACCCGGAGGATGAGTTCATGCGGAAAGTGATCGTTGCCGCCATGGTGTCACTCGACGGTGTCATGCAGGCGCCCGGCGGGCCGCAGGAAGACCCGACCGATGGTTTCCGCTACGGCGGCTGGGTCGCACCGTTGGTGGACGAGGTGTTCGGGGAAGCGATCGACAAGCTGTTCGAGCGGCCCTTCGATCTACTGCTCGGGCGCAGGACGTACGAGATCTTCGCCGCCCACTGGCCCTATGCCGAGGATGGCCCGGATGACGCCATCGCCAGAACCTTCAACTCGATTACCAAGTACGTGGCGACCCAAAAAGGCCTGGAGCTGACCTGGAAGGACTCGGTGGCCCTCAACGACGCCGCGGCCGATGTTGCCAGGCTGAAGCAGGAAGATGGGCCGGCGTTAATCACTCAAGGCAGCACCGAGCTGGTCCACACGCTGCTTGCCAGCGGCCTCGTCGATGAAATTCATACGTTTACCTTCCCCGTGGTACTGGGAAACGGCAAGAGGCTGTTCGACGACAGCGCGAGGGCGTCTGCTTTCAAGCTCGTCGCCAATCGGGTATCACCCAACGGTATCGTGATCGCCAAGTATGAGTGCGACGGCGAGGTGAAAACCGGCGACTTCGCCATGGACCCGCCCACTGAGGCGGAAGTGGCAAGGCGCGAGAAGATGCAGCGAGAAGGTTAATGTCGCCATCCACCCTGCCGAATTGACACGCAGCCGGCCACTTCGGGATTGTAGAGATAGAGCCAGGCCGGACCGAAGCTGGTGGCGTGAATGGCCCGATGGTAGAGCCCGGCATGGGGTTGGCGCGGGCGGAAGTCCTCGAGCCTGTCCAGTTCGGTAAGCAGGTTGGCATCGACGCGAAACACCTCCACTTCGACACCGCGCGATGGCTCGGGCTTGGCACCGGGAAAGGGACCAAGATCGTAGAGGGTCGCGCTGGTCAGCCGGTCGCTGCCAAGGAAATCGGCACTCTTCAACCAGTAGTGGTTGCGCTGCCCACGCTTCAGCGTGCCATAGACGGCCACCAGCGGCGTGCGAGAGATGGAATCCGCAGGTGTGAACATTGGCGCCCCCCTTGGTGCATCGTACACGGGAAATTCTAACGCTTGGTGAGCCTTAGGCGCCACGCCTGATCGGCAACCCTGCTGCGCCAGCGCTCGGCCATTTACAACTTCCAGCGCAAGAAGCGGAGTTCCCTCGTCGCCTTGCTGCCCTAGGTTGGTTTCGTTACCAACCGGAGTACAGCGATGAAGACGATCGATCGAACCATGGGGCTCACGGAGTGGGTGTTGTTGCTGGCCTTGTCGGTGCTGTGGGGCGGCTCCTTCTTTTTCGTCGGGGTGGCGGTCGCGGAGCTGGGGCCGCTCACCATCGTGGCCCTGCGCGTGGGGCTGGCGGCGCTGGCGCTGCATGCGCTGATTCTGCTACTGGGCCAGCGCATGCCGCGCGACCCGCGGCTGTGGATGGCCTTCTTCGGCATGGGCCTGCTCAACAACATGATTCCTTTCAGCCTGATCGCCTGGGGTCAGGGGCATATCGCCAGCGGCCTGGCGTCGATTCTCAACGCCACCACGCCCTTCTTCACCATCGTCGTGGCGCATTTCCTGACACGCGACGAATCTCTCACCCCGGCACGCCTTGCGGGCGTAGCAATCGGTTTTGCCGGCGTGGTGTACATGCTGGGCGCCGAGGTTCACGAAGGTGCCACCAGCCATTCATGGGCGCAGCTTGCGGTGCTGGCCGGCGCGCTCTCCTATGCCTTTGCCGGAGTGTTCGGGCGGCGCTTTGGTGCCCTGGGTTGCTCGCCTCTGGTTGCGGCCTGCGGGCAGGTCACGGCATCGGCGCTAGTGCTCCTGCCCCTGGCGCTGTTGGTGGAGCGCTTCTGGCAGCAGCCCTGGCCGGGGCTGGACACCTGGACGGCAGTGTTCGGTCTGGCGCTGTTCTCCACCACGCTGGCCTACCTGATCTATTTCCGCCTGCTGGCAAGCGCTGGGGCGACCAACCTGTTGCTGGTCACGTTCCTGATCCCGGCCAGCGCCATCTTGCTGGGTATCTTCGTGCTGGGTGAGCGGCTGGAGTGGCGCCACCTGGCCGGCATGGGGCTGATCGGCCTCGGGCTTGCGGCCATCGACGGCAGGCCATTGTGGTGGTTTCGAAAAATGGCTTAGCTTACCGGAAAGCCAGGCGATAGGGAGCGGGCCGATGAAGCTGTGTGCCGTGCAGTACGCCTCGACAACGGGTGATATCGAAGGGAACGTGGCACGCCGCGCCGATGAGCGACACCCATGGGATCACGATCGGCGTGGGGCTGCCTCTGGTCACTTCGACGAAACCGCAGATCGGCATGGTGGTGTTTCAGCCCCATTCGGGGCGCCAGACCTATGCCAAGCAGCGGCTGCGCCCAACTGCGTGGGGCCTTGCGACGGCGGTTCCGGCGGGCCGCAGGAAGACCCGACCGGTGGTTTCCGCTACGGCGGCTGGGTCGCCGCGCTATCGGTTACGGTGGGATAGAGAGAACCATGGCGGCCGCGACTCCTGTGTCGGAATCATGGGCAACCCTTCCAGCCAATCGGGTTGCAACCGGAACGGCATAGCTACGGACATCGTCCAGATCGAGGGTGAAGTACGCTCACGATCAACACCCCCTCGCCTCAATGGGCCAGATCGCCTCCAGCGTTTCGCCGCGCACCACATGGATGTGGTCGAAAAGATTGACCGTCGGGTCACAGTGCGGCACTTCCACCTCGACCAAGGCGCCCAGTTCCACCCACTCTCCTTCCGGCAGCAGCAACTGGCCGTGCTCGTCGCTGGTGGCGCGGTACTCCGTGCCTGGCGGCGCGCCACGCATGACCCTGGGCGGTACGCCGTACTTGCTGGCCAGGCGCTTCTCGCCGCCGTCGGTGGTGGCGAGCCCGGGGTGGTTGGCGCTGGTCACGGCGGCGGCGAGGAACAGGCTGGGCGGAAACAGCGGCTGGCCGCTGCCGTCGGGGTCGACAGCAGCGTACTCGGTGTCCATCAGCGCGTAGCTGCCGCACTGGAATTCCGTGTAGACGCCTTCCATCTCCTGCAGCAGCGCACCGGTGCTGCCGCCGGTGATCCAGTCCGCCTTGCGTCCGCTGGCATCCTCGATGGCGTCGCGCATCCCGCTCAACATCGCCCGGGCCTGCTCGGCGCCGCGTCGCCGTTCGCCCACCTCGCGGCAGTGGGAGAGATGCCCGGCGTAGCCCTGAATGCCCGCCAGGCGCACTCCCTCGGTGGCCTCGATGACCCGTGCCAGCTCGGCGGCGTCCCGGGGCGAGGCGACGCCGGCGCGGTGGCGGAAGAGGTCCACGTCGATCAGCACTTCGGCCTCGATGCCGGCCCGAGTCGCCAGAGCGCCCAGCGTGGCGACGATGGAGGGGTGGTCGACCACGCAGACCAGCCGCGTTTGGGCCATCACCGCCACCACCCGCCGGCAGGCGCTGTCGGTGGCGAAGGTGGAGGTGAGCAGGATGTCGTCGATGCCCGCCTCGGCGAAGCACTCCGCCTCGCCGGGGGTGGCCACGCAGATGCCCGTCGCGCCGGCGGCGAGCTGCCGCCGGGCGATCTCCGGGCACTTGTGCGCCTTGGCATGCGGGCGCAGCGCCACGCCGGCCCGGTCGCAGAGCGCCTGCATCTTGGCCAGGTTGGCGTCCAGCGTCTCGATGTCGATCAGCAGCGCCGGGGTCGCCAGACGCGAGCGAGCATCGCGCTCACCGATCAAGCTGGCGTTGGGTCCTAGCATTGGCGCGGCATCGGGGCTCGCCGCCCTATTCGCTTGACTCATATCCGTAGACCTCGCGGGCGTGGGCCAGGGTCAGCTTGCCCTCGGCAAGATCGCGGGCGATGGCGGCCCGGTCGCGCTCGGCCGGCGCGCCGTAGCCCCCCGCCGCCGCCATCTCGGCGCGCAGCACGTCTCCGCGCTGGAAGTGGCGGATGAACTTGGAGGGTAACGCCTCCTCCCGCTCGGTGCCAGGGTTGGCGGTCAACCGGCCGCCGGCGCCGGGGCCGCCGCCGAACAGCCCCCAGGGCTTGGAGGTGTAGCGGTCGGAACGCACCTGCACCCGCACGTCGTCGGTGAGAAAACGGTACTCGCGCACCAGGCCCAGCGCTCCCCGGTACCGTCCCGCGCCGCCGGTGTCGGGCAGGAACTCGTAGCGCTCGACGCGAATCGGGTTCTCGCCCTCGATCAGTTCCACCGGCACGTTGGCGAGGTTGCCGATGCAGTAGGGGCCGGCGTCCTGGCCGTCGCGGTCCGGGCCGCCACCGAGGCCGGTGTTGTTGTGGAACTCCAGGTGCAGGAAGGGGCGCCCGCCGTCGTGCTTGCCGGAGGCGACGATGGCGAACTCAGAGCCCCCGGCGCAGGCCGGCATGCGATTCGGCACCAGCTTGGCCAGGGCGCCGAGCACGATGGAGCGCAGGCGGAAGCCGATCTGCCCCCGCGAGCCGACGGCGGCGGGGTACTGCACGCTGACGAAGGTGCCCTTGGGGCCGATCACCTTGATCGGCCGGTAGAGCCCGGCGTTGTTGGGGATCTCGGCGGCAAGCACGGTACGCAGCGCGGCGTAGGTGCAGGAGACGGTGAACTCCCAGTTGCAGTGCACCGCGCCGCCGGTGTCCTGCTGGGTGCCGGTGTAGTCGGCGACGATCTCGTCGCCGCGCTTGATCAGCTTGAGATGCAGGTGAATGGGGCCGTTGCCGACGCCGTCGTCGTCGTTGTACTCGTCGAACTCCACCTCGCCGTCGGGCAGCTCGGCGATGGAGTCGCGGGTCAACTGCTCGGCATAGTCGACCAGGTCCTTGAGATAGGCGTCGAAGGCGGTCGGGGCGAACTCACGGGCGATGCGCTCCACTTCCCGCGCCGCCTCGTCGAGGGCGGCGAGCTGGGCGCGCAGGTCGCCCAGCACGCGGTCGGGCACCCGCGAGTTGAACTCGATCATGCGCAGCACCGCCTGGCTGTCGCGGCCCGCCTCGCGCATCTTCACCGGCGGGATGCGCAGCCCCTCCTCGAAGATCTCCTGGCTGTCGGCGGCATTGCCCCCCGGCACCCGGCCGCCCAGGTCGGTGTGGTGCAGCACCAGGGAGACGAAAGCCACCCGCACGCCATCCACGTAGACCGGCTTGAAGGTGAAGATGTCGTTGAGGTGCGAGCAGCCGGAGTAGGGGTCGTTGGAGGCGAGCACGTCGCCCTCCTGGATGTCGTCGCCGAAGTGGTCGAGACAGCCTTGCAAGGCGGGCATCACCACACCGAGGTGAACGGGTACCGCCAGCCCCTGGGCGGCCAGGTTGCCCTCGCCGTCGCAGATCGCCGCGGAGAAGTCCATGGAGTTCTTGACGTTGGCGGTGCGCGCGGTGCGCGTGACCATCACCAGGGCGTTGTCGGCGATGGTGATCAGGGCGTTCTTGAGCAGTTCGCGGCGAATCGGATTGATCGGGCTCATTGCGCGGCCTCCTGGCGACGGGTCGCATGCAAGCAGTTCCAGCTATCCAGCGAGGCCACCCAGCCGGGCCGGATAACGCAGGTGGTGTCGTACTCCTCGACGATCAGCGGCCCCTGGCGCGGGCCTTCGGCCAGCTCGGTGCGGGTGATCACCGGGGTGTCGTGCCAGCCGGCGTCGCCGAAGTAGGCGCGGCGCACGCTCGCCCCCAGGCTGCGCTCGTTGCCGCGCCGGCAGCGCTCCGGCATGCGCGGATGCTCGGGAATCCCATGACATACCGCCTTGACGGCGACGAATTGCAGCGGCTCGTTCGGCGATGCGTAGCCGAAGGTCTCGGCGTGCAGGGCGTGGAAGTCGTCGTCCAGCTTGGCCAGGGCGGCCGCGTCGATGCACGCGCTGGCCAGCGGCACGGTGAGCGGCGAGGTCTGGCCGGCGTACTTGATGTCGATCTCGATCCTGAGTTCCTGCTTGTCGGCGGCGAAGCCCTGACGGGAGAGCAGGGCCGCGCCCCGCGACAGCAGTTCGTCGATGGCGGCTTGCAGCTCAGCGGCGCCGGTCTCGTCGCGGCGACGGTAGAAGGCGTGCAACAATTGGTGCTCGACATCGGCGAACAGCATGCCCAGCGCCGAGTAGAGACCGGCCACCGGCGGGATCACGATACGCTCCACCGCGGCGCTCTCGGCCAGTGAGCAGGCGTGCACCGGGCCATTGCCGCCGATCGCCATCAGCGTGAACTGCGAGGGATCGCGGCCCTTCTCCGAGCTCACCCCGCGCAGGGCGCGCAGCATGGTGGCGTTGGCGATCAGGTGCACGCCGTAGGCGGCCTCGGTCTCCGCCACCGAAAGTTCGCTGGCCAGCCGCTCGAAGGCGCGCCGGGTGCCCTCGTGGTCCAGTTCCAGGTCGCCGCCCACCAGCGCCTGGGGATTGAGATAGCCGAGCATCAGGTTGGCGTCGGTGACGGTGGGCTGGGTACCGCCGCGGCCATAGGCCACCGGACCCGGCTCGGAACCGGCGCTGCGCGGTCCGACGCGAATGCCGCCGGCGCTGTCGACGGAGGCCAGGCTGCCGCCGCCGGCGCCGACCTCGGCGATGTCGATGGTGGGTACCTGCACCGGATAGCCGGCACCGCGAATCATGCGCGTGCCCAGCACCGGCTCGCCGCCCACTTCGGTCTCCGGCGAGACGCTGTAGGTGCCGTTGTCGGCCAGCGTCGCCTTGGCGGTGGTGCCGCCCATGTCGAACACCAGCAGGTCGCCCAGGCCGAGATGGCTGGCCAGGCGGGCGCCGCCCAGCACGCCGGCGGCGGGACCGCTCTCGATGATGGTGATCGGCTGATCCTTGACCAGGTGGCCCGGCGCGATACCGCCGGAGGATTGCATGATCATCAGCGGCGCGCCAATGCCGATGGCCTCCAGGCGGCGCTGCAGCGACTCCACGTAGCGGGTGACGATGGGGCGCAGATAGGCGTTGACCACCGTGGTCGAGGTGCGCTCGTATTCGCCGATCTGCGGCACCAGGTCCGACGAGGCGGTGACCACGAGTTCGGGCAGGCGCTGGCGCAGGAAGCGGGCGATGCGCTGCTCGTGTTCGGCGTTGACGTGGGCGTTGATCAAGGTGATCGCCACCGATTCGGCCTGGGAGGCCTCGATGGCTTGAGCCAGGGCTTCGAACCCGCCCTCGTCCAGCGGCGTCACCACCGCACCGTCGGCGCCGATGCGCTCGCCGACTTCGAAGCGCCGGTCGCGGGGCACCAGCGGGTCGGGCTTGCGGTAGTCGATGTCGTAGAGCTTGGGCGTGCGGAAGCGGGCGATCTCCAGCACGTCGCGGAAGCCCTCGGTGGTCACCAGCGCCACCCGGGCGCCCTTGCGCTCGATGATGGTGTTGGTCGCCACCGTGGTGGCATGCACGAACTCGCGGATCTGCGCGGCACTCACGCCGATCTCGGCCATCAGCTCGCGGCAGCCGTTCTCGATCGCCTCGGAGTAGTCCCTGGGGGTCGAGAGCAGCTTCTTGGAGAAGACTTCTCCCGTTTCGCCGATCATCACGATATCGGTGAAGGTGCCGCCGATATCGACGCCGAGGCGGTAGGTTGGTTGTGTCATGGTGTTCATCCCGTTTCCAGTCAAGCGCGTCCCATGCGGGAGAATTCCGCGATCAAGGGGCGAATGTCGGGCAGCGCCTCGATACCGAGCAGGCGCTCGGCCAGCGGCTGAGCCACCTCGCGCGGTGTGTCGAAGCCCCACTTCATGCAAGCGAAGAACTTGTCCAGTACCTCCTCTTCGGACATCGGATCGTCCGGAGCGCCCTTCATGGTCAGCGTCTCGCGCACCAGGCTGGTACCGTCGGCGAGATCGAGCTCGATGCGGGCGGGAGCGATGGCCGTGGCCGGAATCTCCGCGGAGATTTCGGTATGGAAGCGCCCGGCCAGCCGGCTGCGTTCGTCGCGGATGCGTGACGGGGTGTAGGAGGCGATGTCGACGCGGCCGTCGGCGAGCGCCGTGGCCAGGCCGTAGGCGGCGTTGAACTGGGCGTGCACCACCGGGTTGGCGTGGCCGATGTCGAAATCGGCGCCGACGATGCCGGCGTTGACCTCGCCGAGCAGAATGCGTGCGCCGGCGACCTGCTCCGGGCGCAGCCCCTCCCGGTGCAGCGCCAGTCCCAGTTGAATGGTGGAGTGCACGCAGCGGCAGCAGGGATAGGGCTTCATCGACAGGTCGAGAATGTGCCAGTGGCTACCGATCCCCTCGGTGAGAATCTCCGGCGTCACCTCGCCGCGCTCGTGGAGATTGAACAGCCCGGCCTTGCCCTCCAGGTAACGATGCGGACCGGTGATGCCGGCGCGGGCCAGTTGCGCCGCCAGCACGCCATTGCGCGCGGCGAAGCCCGGCCCCATGCGCTTGGCCAGGGCGCCATCGGCGATGAACTGGGTGGTGCCGCTCATCTGGGTGTAGGCCAGGCCGAGTGCGTGGGTCATGCGCTCGCCATCGAGATCGAAGATCATGCCGGCGGTCAGGGCGGCGGCCAGCGAGCCCAGCGCGGTGGTGGGGTGCCAGCCCTTGCCCAGGCTGTTGTGGCAGGTCAGACCCAGGCGGCAGAACAGCTCGACGCCACAGGCCAGGGCGGTGACAAAGCGCTTGCCGTCCAGCTCCCCGCGGGCGTCCGCCGCGGCCAATGCCGCCGGCAGCACCACGCAGAAGGCGTGCACCCGGGCCGGATCGTGCTGATCGTCGAAATCCAGCGCATGGGCCGCGGCGCCGTTGGCCAGGGCGGCCACGGTCGGGCTGCGTGGCGTGTCGCTGAGCAGCACGGTGGCTTGCCCTGGAGGCTCGAAGTCTTCCAGCGTGGCGAGTAGTTCATGCATGCCGGGTGCCCTGGCCGCCCCCGCTATCACGCCCAGGGTGTCGAGCAGGAACAAGCGGGTGGTGCGGCGTACGGTGTCGGGCAAATCTTCCCACTGCAGGCGAGCGAAGCGTTCGGCGATAAAGCGCCCGGGAGCCTCGACCGCGTCGGTATTGGTATCGGTCATCTGTTTGCCATCTCGTTATTGGAGCTGTCATTTCACAGGTTGATGAGTCAACTTATTTCACCTGACTTGACAGGCAGCGTGGCCTGTCGGCAAATATCTCATACGCCAGAAGCATTCTTGACTAGTTGACTATTCATTTCAAGCTACCTTTGGAAATATCGATACCAATGCCAAAAAAAGCAGATTTCACGCCGATTTACGCACAGATTGGAGACTTCGTCCGGCAGAGCATCGAATCCGGACAGTACGCGCCGGGGGACCGGCTGCCCTCGGAGAAGGAGTTGACCGAGCAGTTCGGTACCACGCGGGCCACCGTGGCACGGGCGCTGCAGAAGCTGGTCTACGAGGGGCTGGTCCAACGGCGCCCCGGCAGCGGCAGCTTCGTCAGGCAGGCCGATCTCAACATTCCGCTGGAAACCACGCGCATCCGCTCCTTCGACGAACAGATGGCCAGCAGCGGGGAGCGGGTCTCCTATCGGCTCATCGGCTTTCGCGCCGAGTCGTGCCGGAGCGCATGTGAGGCGTTGGGCCTGGCGGCCGAGGACACCTACCTGCTCGAGCGACTGAGGCTGGTCAACGATGCGCCGCTCAGTCTCGAGCGACGCTACATGTCCAAGACCATCGGCGACCGCTTGAGCGTGCGCGAGCTCAATACCATGTCGATCCACCGCATCCTTGCTGAAGTGCTGCAGGATCCGGTGGTGCACATCCATGGCAACATTCGCGTCGGCTCCGCCACGCCCGAGATCGCCGAACTGCTGGAGATCACCCGGGGCTCGCCCCTGCTGATCCGCGATTACGTGCTGAGTAACGCCGCCAGTCGCCCGCTGATCTATGGCGAATCGGTCTACAAGGAGCAGTTCCGCATCCCCTACCAGGTGCATCAGGTGGAAGGGAAATAGAAAAACATGTTGACTAGTTGACTATGCTAATTGCATTCTGAATGAGTGAATCGACGATATCGGAGGCTGAGCGGCCCATCGTCGAAGCATAATAATCACAACTCGAGGCGGAAACCGATGAAGAACAAGATCTCTGTTGCGAAGCTATTTGGCGTATCGGCGGTACTGCTGGCGGCCCTGCCCCTGTCGGCCGGGGCGCAGGAGAACTGGCCGGACGGCCCGCTCAACATCATCGTGGCATTTGCCGCCGGCGGCGGCTCCGACCGTCAGGCCCGCGTTCTTGCCGGGCCGCTCGAGGAGCAACTCGGCGTGCCGGTCACGGTGCAGAACCTGCCCGGCGGGGGCGGCCAGGTCGCCGCCACGGTCATGCTGCGCGAGCCCACGGACGCGCCGGTGATGCTGGCGATCAATGAACCCGACCTGACCATGGCCGACGTGATCGGCAACGCCCCCTTCAGCCGCTCCGACTTCGAGGTGATCGCCGTCGACGTGGTGGACCCGCGCATTCTGATGGTCGCCAACGACAGTCCCTTTCAGAGCTTCGCCGAGTTCGTCGACACGGCTCGGGAGAATCCCGGCGAGCTGACCATTGCCACCGCTCAGGGCAACGCTCAGGAGCTGTTCGCCAAGTGGATGGCCAAGGCGCTGGACATCGACGTGCGCATCGTGGGCTACAGCGGCGGCAGCGAGGCGGCCAACGCCATGCTGGGCGGCCACGTGAGCGCGACGTTGGGTGACGACTTCTCGCGCCTGAACATTCGTGGGGAGTCGCGCGCGCTGATGGTGGCGGCACCGCAGGAGAGCCCGCGCTGGCCCGAGGCCGAGACCCTGGTCGAGGCCTTGGCGCCCTACGACGTCGAGGTGCCCGCCCCGGATTTCCTGGCCCGCTATGGCGTCTATGCCGTGCAGAGCGCATTCCAACAGGAGTATCCCGAGCGCTATGAACGCCTGCAGCAGGCGATACTGGCGGCGATGGAATCGGATGCCTACCTGCAGTCCGTCGAAGCCTCCGGCCTGGACGATCTCTCGCTGCGCGCGCCGGGCGAGGAGTATGCCGAATCCTTCCGGGCGACCGAAGCGGCCCTGCTCGAGGCGACCGGCGAATGATGCGAGGCGCTGGACATTTGGCCGGCGCGGTGTCGATGAATTTCCCTGGGTGGCTTACGTGAAGAACTTATCCGTCGGTGGGTTGGTCGTGCCCGTGACGATGCTGTCGTTCACGCTGGCGTACTGGTGGCAAGCCTACGGGTTGTCGTTCGAGGCGCGCCTGTTTCCCCTGGCCCTGAGTCTGGCGCTGCTCACGCTCATGGCGGGGAACCTGGTGCAATTCCTGCGTCATCGGGACTCACGACAGCAGCCCGAGAAGACGTCGCGCCACATCGCCCGGCGTCGCGCGCTGGTCGTCGCACTGCCCGTGCTGCTGTTGCTGGCGTGGAGCCAACTGGGAGGCTTCGTCTTCGTATGGCTGGCGGTGCTGGCGCTGCAATGGGCGCTTGGCGAGCGGCGGCCGATCTCCCTGGCGGCGTTGCCGTTGGGTAGCGCCGTTGCACTCTACTTGCTGTTTTCGACGCTGCTGCATGCCCGCGTTCCCATGGGCCTGTTGGGCGTTCTGGTCAACTGAGGGAAGCGTATGGAGTTGCTCAATCACGTGATGAGCGGACTCGAGGCCGCCCTGGGTGGCGACACGATCCTGTTCGCCGTACTCGGCAGTGCGCTGGGCATCCTGGTCGGCGCCACACCGGGGCTCTCCTCGGGGATGGCGGTCGCGGTGCTGTTGCCGCTGACCTTCACCATGAGCCCGCTCTCGGGCCTGGTGTTCCTGACCTCGGTCTACGTCGCGGTGACCTACGGGGGCGCCATCACCGCCATCATGCTCAATACCCCCGGCGCGCCGGAAAACGCCGCCACCGCCAGGGACGGTTACGCCCTCACCCGGCAGGGACGCTCCTCCCAGGCCCTGGGGGCGGCCATCGCCGCATCGGCCATCGGCGGCACGCTCTCCTACTTCATGATGCTGCTGGGCATCGGCGCGATCGCCTCCGTGGCGCTTGGCTTCGGCCCGACGGAGATCTTCCTGGTGGCGCTGTGCGGGGTGATGATCCTGGGCGCGCTGGGTGGAGGCTCGCTGATCAAGGTGCTGGCTTCCGGCATGTTCGGGCTGCTGGTCGGCACCGTCGGCATGGTGCCCACCGGCGAGTGGCGGGCCACCTTCGGCACCATGTACCTGGTGGAGGGCGTCCAGGTGGTGCCGGTGCTGATCGGCATGTTCGTCGTCTCGGAGCTGATCGAGCTGGCGAGCCGCGACCGGGTCGTCGAGATGCGCAAGCACGTGCCTGGCGACGTGCGGGCCATCGTCAGGGGGTTCGGCGAGGCCCCGAGGCGGCCCTTCAATATCCTGCGCTCCACCGGGCTTGGCATTCTCGTCGGTCTGATTCCCGCTGCCGGCGGCACCCTGGCCTCCTTCACCTCCTATTCGCTGGCCCGCCGCCTCTCCAAGCAGCCGGAAGCGTATGGGAAGGGATCGCTGGAAGGCATCGTGGCCTCGGAAACCGCCAACAACGCCTGTTCCGGCGGCGCCTTGACCGTCTCCCTGGTGCTGGGCGTGCCCGGCAGTGTGGCCACGGCGGTGATCCTTGGCGCCCTGACCATGCAGGGCCTGCAGCCCGGCCCGCAGATCGTCAGCCAGCAGCCGGTGCTGGTCTACGGCCTGATCTGCGCGGCGATCCTGTCGCAGGCGCTGATGGTCATCTTCGCGGTGATCACCGGGCGCGCCATGACCAGCGCCCTGGCCATTCCGACCCGGATGCTGATCCCGGTGCTGCTGATGCTCTCGATCTTCGGCACCTATGCGTTGCGCAATGCGATGTTCGATGTGTGGACCATGCTGGCCTTCGGCGTGCTGGGCTTCTTCATGAAACGCCATGGCTACTCCACCGCGGCGGTGGTCATGGGGGTGATCCTGGCCCCGGTGGCCGACTCGGAGCTCATCCGCACCATGCAGATCTTCGGCAACGGCTGGTACACCGCCTTCTTCACCCGTCCGGTATCGCTGCTGATCATTCTCGGCATGCTGGGCTGCTTTTTACACGGACTGCTGAAGGCCAGGCGTCGACCGCGAGTCGTCGAAGAGGCTTCGTAGTCCACCGAGGCGGGCATCGCCCTCGCCATCACGACCCAACCCGGCAAAAACAATAAGGGGAAATCGATGAAGTTCAAGCACTGGATAGTAGCATCGACCATGTCATTGGTCGTCGGTGGTCTGACGGCTTCCGCCGCGCACGCACAGCATTATCCGCAGCGGCCCGTCACCATCGTCGTGCCCTTCGCGCCGGGCGGCTCCACCGATGCGCTGGCGCGCATCGTCGCCGAGGGCCTGAGCAACGAGCTCGGTCAGCGCGTCGTCGTCGCGAACCGCCCGGGAGCGGGCGGCAACATCGGCATGACGGCCGTGGCCAATGCGCGCCCCGACGGCTATACGCTGGTGCTCGTCAGCAGCAGCCTGGTCATCAATCCGAGTCTTTACGGGTCCGTCTCGTACGATCCCGTCGAGAGCTTCGCGCCCATTTCCTACGTGGCCAGCGCGCCCAGCATCTGGGTCGCCAACGCCGGGATAGGGGTCGAGTCGGCGCAGGAGATGCTCGAGCGGATGGCGTCCGGCGAGATGCCGTACTACGGCTCGCCCGGCATCGGCACGGCCCAGCATCTGGCGGGAGAACTGCTCGCGCATTACGCGGACATTTCCCTCGAGCACGTGCCCTACAATGGCGCCGGGCCCGCCGTTGCCGGCATGGTGGCAGGCGACGTGCCAAGCGGCTTCTCCTCCCTGCCCGGCGTGCAGAGCCAGATCGACGACGGCCTCTTGACGCCTCTCGCCATCACCACGCTGCAGCGCTCGGAACAGTTGCCCGAGGTGCCCACATTCGACGAGATCGGCCTGGAAGGCTATGAAGTCGATCATCTCCAGGGGCTACTGGCTCCCTCGGACACGCCCGAGGAGATCGTCGGCATCATTCACGATGCACTCGTCGAATTCATGAATTCGGCGGAAACGTCTTCCCGCATCGCCGGTCTCGGCTTCGTGCCCGTGGTCAGCACGCCCCGGGAGTTCGCCGAGCAGATTGCCGAGCAGGTCGAAAAATGGTCGGAGATCATCGGCGCCGCCGGCATATCGGTACAATGAGCCGCCCGACACGTCGCTACCACGCGGAGAAGGCCGTCGCCGCGCTGCTGCTGCTTGCGGGGACGATCTTCTCCTTTGGCGGTTATCGATACGGACTTGGCTCCATGCGGCACTGGGGCGCGGGCGCCTTCCCCTTCGTTTGCGGGCTGGCATTGATCGTGCTGTCGGTCGTATGCCTTTGCTCCGCCGCCAAGGGCAGGGAGGCAGGCACCGGGTCTGTATGGCGAGGCATGGGGGCCATCGCCGCCGGCATGGCGGGCTTTGCGGCCATTATCGGCTCCTGGGGGTTGCTGCCCGCCACTTTCCTCCTTGCCTCGCTCTCCGGCATTGGCACGGGAAAGCTCAAGGTCCGGCACATTCTCGCCCTGGCCGCGTCGCTGTGCCTGCTCATGTACCTGCTTTTCGTCATCCTCCTGCGTTTGCCGCTCCCCATCTTCAGAGGCACCTATGGATAACCTGTTGGCCAGCCTCGCGCTGGGCGCCGGCACCGCCCTTGCCTTGAGCAATGTGCTCTATTGCTTCCTGGGCGTCATGGCAGGCACCTTCATCGGCGTCCTGCCCGGCATCGGACCTCTCGCCGCCATCTCCATGCTGCTGCCGATCACCTTCTATCTCGAACCCGCCGCGGCCATCATCATGCTGGCGGGCGTCTATTACGGCGCGGAGTACGGCGGCTCCATCACCTCCATCCTGCTCAATCTTCCCGGTACCACATCCTCGGCCGTGACCTGCCTGGACGGCTATCCCCTGAGCCAGCAGGGGCGGGCCAGCATGGCGCTGTTCATGACGGCCATGGCCTCGTTCCTCGGCTCCACCGTCGGCATACTGGCGATGATCCTCTTCTCTCCCCTGCTGGCCAGGTTCGCGCTCGACTTCGGCCCCTGGGAGTATTTCTCGGTCATGCTGCTGGGGCTGATCTGCGCGGCCGTCATTGCCAGCGGCTCCGCCATCAAGGGCCTCATGATGGTGGCGCTCGGGCTGTTGCTGGGAACGGTGGGTACCGACGTGAATTCGGGCACGCTGCGCTACACCTTCGGCATGTACGAGCTGTTCGATGGCATCGACCTGATCGTGCTGGCCATGGGGTTGTTCGGCATCGCCGAGGTTTTTTTCGTCCTGAGGCATCCTGCCGATCCCAAGGCGGGCGTTGCCAGGGTAAGCCTCCGGGAGATGCTGCCCCACAGGAGCGAGATGCGGCGATCGCCGGCGCCGGTGCTGCGCGGATCGATTCTGGGCAGCCTGGTCGGCGCGCTTCCCGGTACCGGCCAGACCGTCGCCGCCTACCTCAGCTACGCGCTGGAAAAACTCGTCTCCCGGCGACCGGAAAAATTCGGCAGCGGTGCCATCGAAGGCATCATGGCACCCGAGTCGGCCAACAATGCCGCCGCCCAGACGGCTTTCATTCCGACCCTGGTATTGGGCATCCCCGGCAGCGCGACCATGGCCTTGATACTGGGGGCGCTGATGATCCACGGGATTTCCCCCGGCTCCGCCCTGATGAACGAGAATTCGGAACTCTTCTGGGGGCTGATCATGAGTTTCTGGGTGGGCAACGTGTTGTTGCTGGTACTCAACGTCCCGCTGATCAGGATCTGGGTCGCCATGCTGGGCATCAGGCGCGAGATCCTGCACGTCGCGATCGTCTGCTTCATCTGCGTTGGCGTCTACACCGTGAACCATTCGCCGCTGGACATCCTGTTCGTGCTTGCCTTCGGCATCGTCGGCTACGCCTTCAAGCTCGCCGGGTTCCAGCCGGCGCCACTCCTGGTGGGTTTCATTCTCGGCCCCATGATGGAGGAGCAGTTACGGCGCGCCATGCTGCTCTCCGGGGGTGATCTCGGCCGCTTCATCGAACGCCCCATCAGTGCCACCGTGCTTGCGATTGCGCTGGCGTTGACCCTGCTGCTCATGGGCAGACAGCTGGTCGCCCTGCGAAGCCGCAAGACAAACGGATGATGCCGGTGGGGCTCCACCGCATTGTCGCCGCGGGCGATCGGCCGAGGCGGGTCGCTCTGGCGATCAATGCCGCACAGTCGTCCAGTGCCGCCAGCGCCTGATAGAGAGGGACGATGGCGTTGGCCACCACCGGCATCCGGAAGGGGCACATGGCGCTGCACGCCAAGAACATCGCCCTGATGGCAGGTGTTCAGGGCGACGAAGTGGCCATCATCGCCGATCTTCTGGTGCAGAAAGGCACCGTGCGGGTCGACGTTGCCGAGAGTGAGCTCACCAGATTGCGGCAATACTGAGCCGTTCCTGATTGCGCAATTTCCTGGGCGCCTGGTCGAACCCTGCTCGCTGGGCGTTTCGCAAAGCGTCGTTTACCCAACGGCAAAATGGAGTACGCTTGGCTGAGAGCCGGCCAACAGGGAGCGAGCCGATGAAGCTGTGTGCCGTGCAGTACGCCTCGACAACGGGCGATATCGAAGGGAACGTGGCACGCCACGCCGGGTTCGTCGAGCTGGCGGCATCGCACGACACCGAGCTGATTTTCTTTCCCGAGCTCTCGCTGACCGGCTACGAGCCCACGCTGGCCAAGGGCCTGGCCACCCACCCGGAAGATCCACGCCTGGACGTGTTCCAGCGCCTGAGCAATACCCATGAGATCGTGATAGGCGTAGGGCTGCCGCTGGTCACTTCAGCGAAACCCCAGATCGGCCTGGTGGTGTTTCAGCCCCATTCGGGGCGCCAGGCCTATGCCAAACAGCGGCTGCACGACGACGAACTGCCCTACTTCTCGGCCGGCGAGCGACCGCTGCTGATCGAAACCCGCGAACACCGTCTGGCCCTGGCGATCTGCTACGAGTCGCTGCAGCCCGACCATGTCGCCACGGCGGCATGCCTGGGGGCGGATGTCTACCTGGCCAGCGTGGCCAAGTTCGCGCCGGGTATGGACGAGGCCCATGCCTACTACGCCACCTTCGCCCGCGAACACGCCATGACGATCCTGATGGTCAACTGCGTGGGGCCTTGCGACGGCGAATCCGGCGGGGGCCGCTCGGCGGCCTGGATCGATCGCGGCAAGCGTGTCGCCAGCCTGGATGGCGAACAGGAAGCCATGCTGATGCTGGACACGGCCACGCTGACCGCCCGGGTGCTGACCCTGACTTCACCGGCGGTGTAGCGGCGCCCCTCAGCCCAGCAGGCGCTCCAGGGCACCATCCACATGACCCGGCCAGTCGCCCGGCGCCATTTCCTGGAAGCCCATGTCACCGAGGAAGGCACTGCCGAACACCACGTCCGGTTCGAGTTCGCGCAGGAGCCTGAGGCTCTGGGCCAGCGTTTGCCGGTCTCTTTCGTCATTGTGGCCGGGAATGAAGCCGGCGTGCCAATCGCCCCGTTCGCCACGGTAGAGGGTGTCCCCGGTAAACAGGTAGCGCTTGCCGTGGGGCGAATGCACCAGGAAGCAGGTGCTTCCAGGGCTATGCCCTGGCGTGGGGATCACCTCGACGTTGCCCAGGTGCATCTCGCGCCGTTCGAACAGGACCTCGGGCGTGCGGTAACGGGCAAAGTCGACCAGCTCGGCACGATGGCCACCCAGCCTGGCCTCGAATCGCTGGTGGATCGTCTCGAGCGTTTCCCCCAGTTCGTCCCGGTGGCTCAGGTACTGGTAGGCCACGCCGCCCAGCTCCGCCATCCTGTCGATCTCATGCTGATGGCCGGTGTTGTAGAAAAGGACATTGCCCTCGTCCCGGGTCAGCAGGTAGGCGTGAACGGTCAGCCCGGGAAAGGGGCTCTCAACTTCGGTTTCCCAGATATCCGGTTGAACGCGCTGCATGGTTTCCCTCCTTTAATGTGGCTTCACGATCGGAGCCTAATACCTCAAGTGAAATTGAGGTCAAGGCACGACCAACCAGACCACGAACATTCTGTTAATCTCGGTATTTCAGCCTCTTGCTCGCGAGGAAGCCCATGCACTGCCTGGTGGTTAGAGCGCACCCTCTTTCAGAGAGCCTTTGCACCCCGCTGACGACTCACGTGGTAAGCGTCCTGGAGCGTACGGGGCATACGGTCGAGGATCTCTATGCTCATGCGTTTGCCCCTGCCCTGACGGCCGAGGAGCGGCATAGCTACTTCGAGCATTATGCCGGACAGCAGGTAACCGCTGAGATCGAAAGGCTACTCGCGGCCGAGGCCGTCGTCCTGGTCCGTATCGAGCGAGCAAGTGAGCGTTGGCCAGCCCAGGGAGCCCGCCTTTGACACGCCAGGCGCTCGAGAAATATCAGGTGCTGGTCTATCTGGCGGCCATCGCCATGGGCCTGGCCCTGAGCACGGCCCTGCCGGGCCGGGTTGGCGTGCTGGAAGCGCTGCTGTGGCCGCTATTGGGCGCGCTGCTCTATGTCACCTTCACTCAGGTAGCGCTGACACAGCTGCACGGCGCATGGTGCGATACGCGGTTCATGGCGGCCGCGGTGGTGGGCAACTTCCTGCTGCTGCCACTGGTCGCCTGGGGGCTGGCGAGCCTCTTCGCCGCAGAGCCGGCGGTTCGCCTGGGCGTGCTGCTGGTACTGCTGGTGCCGTGCACCGACTGGTTCATCACCTTTTCCCACCTGGGCGGCGGCAGGGCGCAGTATGCCATCGCCTTCTCACCGATCAGCCTGCTACTTCAGCTCATGCTGCTGCCCTTCTATCTATGGTTGTTCCTCGACCAGAACCTGCTGGTCGCCGTGGTACAGCGCGAGCTGCTGATGGCCTTTGCGGGGCTGATTCTGCTGCCCTTGCTGCTGGCATTCCTCACACAGAAGTGGGCACGGCGCCGCCGCAGCCGAGCACGGCACATGGAGCGACTGGCCTGGCTACCGGTGCCCCTGTTGGCCCTGGTGGTCCTCTCCATCGCCGCCACGCAGTTCGGTGTCGTTACCGGTTCGCTGCCCGTGCTCGGCGGGCTGCTGCTGGCCTTCACCGGTTTTCTGATCGCCGCCGCACTGCTGGCTCGCCTGCTGGCCCGAGTGTTCGAACTCCCCACTGCCCAAGGGCGCGTGCTGGCCTTCAGCCTGGGCACGCGCAACTCCTTCGTCGTTCTGCCTTTGGCGCTTTCTCTTCCCGCTTCCTACGAGTTGGCGGTGGTCGCCATCGTGTTCCAGTCGCTGGTCGAGTTGATCGGCATGGCGATCTTCCTGTGGTGGGTACCGCAGCGGCTTTTTCCCGCTACCTCCTGGACGGGGCGCTCTATTCCATGACCGCGCCGTTCACCTTCCCGGCACCATGGCTTGACCTCAGCTGCGCTTGAGGTCGTACGGTGCTGGCAACGTCACCGCAGCGAGGAGAGACCATGCGCATCATGATCGTGGGAGCGAGCCAGGGACTGGGCCGGGCATTCATCGAGGGGCTGGGTGACGGCGGCGATCACCTGATCGGCGTTTCGCGCAGCGTGCCGGCGAAGCTGCCCGAGCGCGCGGGCATCGAGACCGAGTGGATTGCCGCCGACCTGGCGTCACCCGAGCGGGCCACCGCCGGCGTGGTCGAGGTCGTTGCGGAGAACGGGCTGGACGTGCTGATCTACAACCTGGGGCTGTGGGAAAGCCGGGCCTTCGAACAGGACTACCGCTTCCTGGCGGACAGCCCCGCAGAGATCCAGCGCATCGTCACGGTGAACGTCAGCGGGGCCATCCTGCTGATCCAGGCGCTGCTTCCCACGCTTCTGCGCTCCCCCTCCCCGCGCATCATCCTCACCGGTTCGACCTCCGGCCTGCCTGGCCATGGCAGGCCGGAGGTCGCCTTCGGCGCCACCAAGTTCGCCCTGCGCGGCATTGCCGAGGCACTGCGCGAGGGCTTTCGCGACCAGGGCCTGGCGGTTACCTGCCTGCAGCTCGGCTATCTCAATACCGAGGACGACCTGGCCGTGCCTCTCGAACGCGCGGCCCGGCGCGGCGACGGCGAACTCGTCCCCATGCACGACGTGGTGCACCTGGTACGCACCCTGCTGATGCTGTCGCCGAGTGCCTACGTGAAGGAGGTGGTCCTGCCCGCGATTGGGGATACGCGCTTCTAATACTATTCAATCGTTCGGTTGATAAAATACGGGCGGCAGTCTATCTAAATCATATGGTTGAATATAGCGCAACGAACCTGGACCGGGTCTTCCACGCCCAGGCCCTCTGGCGGCGTCACCCGCCAGAGGGCCTGGGCTGCTTTCTAGCGGCCCGAAGCCGAGGCCTTGTCGATGGAGGTGGCAAGACCTTCCAGGTTCCTGGGGAGTTTCTATGCCTCGCAGCCGATTGCCAAGTGACCAGGCTTCTCCTGGCGCACGCATCGTAAATCTCGACAATGGCATAACGACATGGAAAAGGATCTGAGCATCGCGCAGCACAAGGTGATAGAACATTTTCGTCACTTATGCCTTGATACCCATGAAGTGCGCGAACTGGATATCACCATAAACTTCCATCCTGACCGTCTTACGCGCTCTGGCATGTTGATTCTAGATGCAATAGGTTCAGATGGCGTACTGAAATCACAGTTTGAAACCAATACGAGCAATGGTGGATTGACCGCGTTCGAGGGCGGTGATAGATGGAGGTGGGAAAGCCAGGTATTTCAGGGTTTCTACGATAGCGCTTCCTCCTCGGAACGACCCAAGTACGGGACATTGAATCATCGTTCCTGGCTATCTGGCGGGTCTCCACGATTCGGGTCGTCGTACTTTCGGTTAAACGGGAATGTTCTAGACAGAACAACATTTTGCTACCCGGAGAGTTGGCTGCGCCCAAAAGAGTTCGGTTATGCCCGCAAGGTAAAAAATCTGATCGATCTTGCAGATCGCGATAATCTTGACAAACTGGACAGCTATATTGAGGCCCACATCCATGGCTCCATCGTTCTGGAAAGGGATGTTGCGGCGCTGATACTCGACCCTTGCTTCAAAGGCACTGAAATTGAACGTGCGGCGTCAAGGCTGCCCTGCCAAACTGGTTGGCATCATGGATTCAAGCTAGCCGTATCCGTAATAGAACGGAACAAAGCGTATCGTGGACCACAATATGCAAGAATAGCCCAAACTATTGCTGTTGATGGTGAGGTTGACCCTGCTCTGATTGGACATGCCGTGAACGAGCAATTACATGACCCTCAAGATCTCAAGAAAGTCTGGCATTATCTTGCTAGATTTGGCGATCTCAATGAGAAAATACAGAACGATTGAACCACCTTCGCACCCTTTGGCCGCCGTTCATTAAGGGACCGCCGATCCTGTGCAACCAGAAACTCGGGAAGAAAGAGTGCCGAGCCCCGCGGTCGCGCACTGAAGCAGCCTGCTGCACAGGCTGGAAGCACTTTTACAGTCCAATGATGGCGACCCACACTCTCAGGGAGGCGCCAATGAGACAATGGAGGAGTACCGATGGCGCATCATGTCACCACCCACCTGATGTTCAACGGCGTCGCCGAGCAGGCCATGCGCTATTACACCTCGCTGTTCGACGATGCCGAAGTCACCCGGATCGAGCGCTACGGGCCCGACGAAGCGGGAGCGGAAGGCAGCATCAGGAGCGCCGAATTCAGCCTGGCGGGCCATCGCTATCTGTGTATCGACAGCCCGGTACGCCACGACTTCACCTTTACGCCTTCGATGTCCCTGTTCGTCGAGTGCGAGGGAAACGACGAGTTCGAACACCTCTACATGCAGCTGACAACGGACGGCGAGGTGCTGATGCCTCCAGACGATTACGGCTTCAGCGCCCGCTTCGCCTGGCTCAACGACCGCTTCGGTGTATCGTGGCAACTCAACCTTGCATGAGCCACTGGACCCAACCAAGGAGGATTCGCCAATGCCTGCTCCCGCCGCCTTGCCCAGAATCGTACCTGTGGAGGAATGGCAGACCGCCCTCGCCCGACAGATTGCCAGGGAGAAAGCGTTGACCCGCGAGCGCGACCGACTGAACGCGGAGCGCCGCCGCCTGCCGATGGTCGAGGTGCGGGCCGATTACATGTTCGAGGGGCCCAGGGGGTCGGTCACCCTGCTCGACCTGTTCGAGGGGCGCCGCCAGTTGATCGTCTACCACTTCATGTTTGGCCCCGACTGGGAAGCGGGCTGCGACGGCTGTTCCTGGGTGGTCGATGCCATGACCCACCCCGCCCATCTGCACGCCCGCGACACCACTCTGGTGCTGGTCTCACGAGCCCCGTTGGCCAAGCTGGAACGCTATCGGGAACGCATGGGCTGGCAGCATCCGGCGTGGTACTCATCGCTCGGCAGCGACTTCAACCAGGACATGGGCGTGACGAGCTGCAATTGCCATGCTCCCGACACCGATCGCGGCGAGCGGCATGGCATCAGCGTCTTTCTGCGCGACGGTGAACGGGTCTTCCGCACCTACTTCAGCGGCAAGCGCGGCGTCGAGTATCTCGGCAGCCTGTGGACCTACCTTGACCTGACGCCCTACGGTCGCCAGGAGAGCTGGGAGGACTCACCGCCGGGCTGGCCGCAAACGCCACCCTATGTATGGAATCGCCGCCACGACGAATACGAAACCTGAGCGGCGACAAGGCAGGTTGGAGCAACGATAACAAGAGGATCGCATGACCATGAAGACCATCGGCCTGCTAGGGGGGATGAGCTGGGAATCCACCGTCAGCTACTACCGCGCACTCAACGAAGGCGTGAAGGCTGCCCTGGGCGGGCTGCACTCGGCCAAGCTGTGCCTGTACAGCGTCGATTTCGCCGAGATCGAGCGGCTGCAGCACGTCGGCGACTGGGACGCCACCGCCGAGATCCTGTGCCGAGCCGCCCGCAGCGTGGAAGCCGGCGGTGCGGATTTCCTGATGATCGGCACCAACACCATGCACAAGGTCGCCCCGCAGGTGGCCGAAGCGGTCTCGATCCCGCTGCTGCACATCGCCGATGCCACGGCACAACGCCTGGCTGGCGACGGCATTCGCCGTGTCGGCCTGCTCGGCACCCGCTTCACCATGGAGCAGGACTTCTACAAGGGGCGCATCGCCGGAGCGTATGATATCGAGGTGCTGATACCCGACGAGGCTCAGCGTGACCTCGTTCACGAGGTGATCTATACCGAGCTGTGCCTGGGTCAGGTGCAAGAGACGTCGCGTCAGCGCTACTTGGAAATCATCGCATCGCTACGCGACAGGGGTGCCCAGGCGGTGATCCTCGGCTGTACCGAAATTGCCCTGCTGGTGCAGCAGTGCCATACCGCGGTGCCGCTCTATGACACCACCGCGATACACGCCGAGGAGGCGGTGAAGTGGGCATTGGGAGATCAGGCGTAGGTGTTGATCTGGGTGCCCACCATCCCATCATTGGCCAACTGCGGCTCCACCGAAGCCGAGGCCATCAGGGCAGCGACCTGATCCTTCTGCATGTCCAGGGCTGCCTTGTAGACCTCGAGCTGCACCTGCTGTGCGGCTTGGGCCTGCTGCATGACCAAGGCCTGCCCCACGATGGCGTTGACGGCTGAATCCATATCCCTTTCTCCTGTCCTTGGTTCTTCTAGGCTTCCACGCTAGCAGCGAATGGGGGCAATGGCAAAAACGCAGCCCGCCGAAGCGGGCTGCACTTGGATTGCCTTCACGTTTAGACAGAGTTCAGGCAGTAGCCAGTGGCCGGGTTCTTACGCCCATCAGGATCATCAGCGCGGCCAGCAGCAGCACCGCGCCGCTGGCGGCGAAGACGTTGAGGGCGCCGCCCAGGTCGAAGATGACACCGCCGGCCGCCGCCCCGGTGGCGATCGCCAGGTTGATGGCGGCTACCAGCAGGCCGCTGGCGCTTTCAGCCTCGTCGGGCACCGTGCGGGTGAGCCAGGTCGACCACGCCACGGGAATGGCGCCAAAGGCCAGCCCCCACATCGCCACCAGCGCGGCATCGGTGACCGGCGTGCTGTCCAGCAGCACCAGCGCCACCCCGAGCGTCCCCATCAGCAGCGGCATCGCGATCATGGTCAGGCGCAGGCTGCGTTCGACCATCCAGCCACCCAGGTAGTTACCCACGAAGTTGGCCACGCCGAAGCCCAGCAGGATAATGGCCACACCGGTCACACCAACGCCGGTCACGGTCTCGAGGAACGGCCGAATGTAGGTGAAGAAGGCGAAGTGGCCGGTGAAGACCAGGGCCGCGGCCAGCATGCCCAGGCCCACCCGCGGCCTCATCAGCACGTCGAACAGGGTACGCAGGCGGGTCAGGCCGCTCGGCGCCATGCGCGGCAGCGTCATGAACTGCACCGCAAGCGCCAGCAGGCCCAGCAGCGCCGCCATGAGGAACACATCGCGCCAGCCGAGCAGGTCGCCGAAGTAACTGCCTAATGGAGCCGCGGCGATGGTCGCCGCGGAAACCCCGCTGAACATGATCGAGAGGCCCCGCGGCACCAGCTCCTCGGGCACCAGGCGCATCATGGTGGCAATCGACATGGTCCAGAACCCGCCCAGGGCCAGCCCCAGCAGCACACGCCCGAGCAGCAGAATCGTCAGGTTGGGAGCGAAAGCCACCATCAGGTTCGAGGCCACCAGCAGCGTCGAGAAACCCAGCAGGACATGGCGCCGGTCGATGCGCCGGGTGGCGGTGGAGATCAGCAGGCTGGTCACCAGTGCCACCGCGGCGGTGACCGTTACCGCCTGGCCCGCCATGCCCTCGGTTATTCCCAGGTCCGTCGCCATGGGCGTGAGCAGGCTGGCGGGCAGGAACTCCGCCGTTACCAGCCCGAATACACCGAGGGCCATTGAAACGACTGCCCCCCAAGCGGGCCTGGCCCGCTGTGCCAACTCGTTCATGCTCGTTCTCCTTTCCTAGAGAAACGTTCGTCAGGAACGAGAAGACTAGAGGGGTCGCCTCGGACGTTCTATATTAAATGCTCTTGAATGCTTGATCATTCGTCCGAAACCGGATGAAAAAAGCAAATGACGGACAGCGAGGAACCGAGATGCCCAAACCGGAACTGCCCAGCGACCTGGTGAGCGAGCTGCTGCTTGGCATGCGGCTGCGCGGTATCGCCTACCGTCGCATTCAGCTCTCGCCTCCGCTGGGAGTCGAGTTCGGCAAGGTGGAGGGCTGGGCCCAATTCCACTTCGTGGCACGCGGCCCCGTCTACCTGCGCAGCCCCAGTGGCAGTGTTCATACCCTCTCGACGGGCGATGCCCTGCTGTTGCCGCGGGGCGGCCCCCACGCCCTGCTCTCCGCGCCCGACCAGCCGGCTCAGGACATCACCACCTTCGAGAGCGCCACGCTGTGCGAGGCGGTCAGCGCGATTCGCGCCTGCCCCCAGGGCTGCACCCTCGATGGCGCCCTGACCTTCAGCGGCTGCATGGAGTTCGACCTGGGCAGCATGCACGCCCTGGTCTCGCTGATGCCCGAGGTGATGTACGTCGGCACCCTGCTGGAGCGCCAGCCCGAGATCCTGCCCATGCTCGAGGCGATGGAGCGCGAGGCGAAGAGCGAACGGGCAGGCTTCGCCGCTATCCTGGCGCGGCTCGCCGACGTGATGGCAGCCTTCATCGTGCGCGGCTGGGTGGAGTGCGGCTGCGGCGATGCCACCGGCTGGATCGAGGCGCTGCGCGACCCGCGCCTGGGTCGCGTCATCGCCGCCCTGCATCGCGAGCCGGGGCGCAACTGGACGGTGGCGGAGCTCGCCGCCGAGATGGGCAGCTCGCGCTCGGTGTTCGCCGAACGCTTCCTGGCGGTAACGGGCATGACGCCGCACCGCTACGTGACCGAGCTGCGCATGCGCCTGGCGGCCCAGTGGATCGGCCGGGAGCGGCAGCCGATCGAGAGCGTCGCCTATCGCCTGGGCTACGGTAGCGCGGCCGCCTTCAGCCGCGCCTTCAAGCGCATCCACGGTTACCCCCCCGGTGCCCTGCGCCAGCAGCGCGAGCCCGATACGGCTAGCGTCTCACATACTTCAGCTACAGGGAGTGTCCATGAACGACGCCCAGTCGCCGCAGCAGGCCATTGATGAACCGGTGCACCTGGTGGGGATCACGGTCGAGCAGCTCGCTAGCGGCGAGGTAGCGCCGCTCAGTAAAGATGCACCGCCTCGAAATTCGCCACGGCTGCGCCTGACTCATCGCTCAAGGTCAGCGCCTGGCCTTCGATCTGCCAGGTGGCCGCCGCCTCCAGCGCCGAGAGAAAGGCCTGCTCGGTCTCGCCTCCCTGCAGGCACGCCATGCGTGTGGTGACCAAGGGGCCAAAACTCAGGGATTCGTTCTCCAACTGGTAGCTGCCTGCCAGGCGGTTGCACCCGGTGGAGCCTGCCACGCGGCTCTCCTCGGCATGCAGCACGAAATGCGCCTCGCGCTGGTTGTCCACCGCCTCGGCCGCGACATCGCCGGCTCGGGTCAGCTTCCAGTAGGTGTTCTCCAGAGGCTCGTCATGGGTCATCGAACGCTCCATGGCGGTACATCCCATCAGGACGATGGCCAACGATCCCAACAGCGTGGCGAAACGCCTTTTCATTTCTCGTTCCCTCGACAAGCGATATTCGACCCCCACCCCTGACACAGGCGGGCTCCCATACGCCGTACTGTCGGGGAAGTCATGGCGAATAGCCAGTCGAAATTTTTCGAGCAAGGCGTCGCCTCAGCCAAGAATATCGACGCCCCATTTCACCATTAGCTTCGCCCACCGCACGCGGCCTGACGATTACCTGCGAGGTAATAGCCAGGCATATCGCTTGACGCTAATCTGGGCCTATGAACACCACCTCCCACACCCCCGGGCAGTTGTTGGAGATGTGGCGTCAGCGGCGGCGGCTGAGCCAGCTCGCGCTCGCCGCCGGTTACGCCCCGGCCTTCGGCGAACGCGGCCACCCAGGAAACGCTGCAACAGTTCGCAGCACCTGCCTCACCGGGCTAGAACGACAGGCAGATCTTGCCGAAGTGGCGACCCGCCTCCTCGTGGCGGAAGGCATCGGCGATCTCCTCCAGCGGAAAGGTGCTGTCGATGATCGGGCGTATACCGCTGGCCTCGAGGCCGCACACCATCTCCTGCTGGTGGATACGGCTGCCGACGATCAGCCCCTGCAGGCGCGCCTGCTTGGCCATCAGCTTGGCGGTGGGTATCTCGCCACCACGGCCGGTCAGCACGCCGATCAGCGAAATATGGCCGCCGATGCGTACGCCATCGATGGATTGCGGCAGGGTGCCCGGCCCACCGACCTCGATCACGTGGTCGACGCCCTTCCCGTCGGTCAGTGCCTTCACCTTCTTGCCCCACTCCGGCTCGGCCTTGTAGTTGATGGTGTGGTCGGCCCCGAGCTGCTGCAGGCGCTCGATCTTGGCATCGGAGGAGGAAGTGGAAATCACCCGCGCGCCCATCGCCTTGGCGAACTGCAGGGCAAAGATCGAGACGCCGCCGGTACCCAGGGTGAGCACGGTATCACCGGCCTTCAGGTTGCCGTCCACCACCAGCGCGCGCCAGGCGGTGAGCCCTGCGGTGGTCAGGGTGGCCGCCTCTTCGTGGCGGTAGCCCTTGGGCGCATGGGTGAACCAGGTAGCCGGGCGAATCACCTGTTCGCGGGCGTAGCCGTCGACACCGTCACCGGGGGTGGTCCTGAAGTCGCCGACCCGCGCCGGGCCGTCGAGCCAGTAGGGGAAGAAGGTGGAGACCACCGCATCGCCCACGGCGAACTCATCGACACCTTCGCCGACCGCCTCGACCACGCCCGCGCCGTCGGACATGGGGATGCGACCGTCTTCGGTCGGCATCTTACCGGAGACCACGCCGTAGTCGTGGAAGTTGAGCGAGCTGGCATGAATGCGTACGCGGATCTCGCCCGGTCCCGGTTCGCCGGGCGCGCCGCGCTCGACGAGTTCCAACTGGTCCAGCCCACCGGGGCTGCGAAGTGTCACGACCTTCATGCCGTACTCCTTATCGATCCTGACATTGAACATGACAAGAGACTAGCTCAACATGCCGGCGGCAGGTCAAGCGATGGCTGCGGGTGGCGATTACCACCAGCGGCGAGAGCCGGCGGCTCAGCCTGGCGTTGCAGGCTCCAGCCGGTCGCTAGCAAACAGCGCCCCGGCGACAAATGCCATGAAAGTGCGAATGCTCGCCACCCAACGCAGGTCGGGGTGGGTCAATAGCCATAGATCGGTGGCGAGTTCAGGCTGGGGAGACTGGGATGAACACGGTGTGTCAAGGCAGAGCACCCCATGGCATGGCGGCCCTGAATCAACAGGGCCGCCTCGCTTACGGCTCCATGCGGTCGAGCAGAGGCTGCAGAGCCACGGTGCGGGGCTCGCCATCGAAGTCATCCTGAACCAGTACGATGGCACGCTCTCTCAGGTAACGCCCCGCACCCTCGACTTGTGCGATTCGCTGCATGTCGGCGAGCGAGTCGATGAGCTGCGGTGTCAGGCGATCCAGCACCGGCCGAACGTCGGTGGCAAGATCGGGTGGGTCAGCAAACGGCGGCCGCCCTTCCTGCAGCCATTGATGATGCAGGCGACGCTGGATCTGCTTGCCGGCGGAAAATTGCCTGTCGAAGAACTCACGGGCAAACGCTTCGTCGACTCCGGTCTCGCCAGCCTCTTTCGCGACCTGGTCGAGGATCTGGGCTTCGCGTTCCGGGGCTTCTATGGCGGCACCGGAATTCCATTTCGATTGCGCCACTATCGGCGCAACCTCGAGCCGCTCGTCGATCAGTTGCAGCATTCGATCGATGGCCAGCTTGTCCTCGTCGGGGGGCTCCGGGGGCTGGGTCTGGCAGCCGGCCAGGAAGAGGAGCAGCATGGCCATGACCACGGCATGCAGCAGCGGCAACGAGGCGAGGTTCCTTGTTTCATGACGGCGCATCGAGGCAACTCACTTTCACAGGGGTTCCGAGCCATTGTGGCAGGGAATCACGAAACTGGCTGCCTCGCGAGCGAGGCCAGGAATACTGCGCCTTTCCTCGGCTCACCCCTCCCACCCGCCGGCCAAGGCCTTGTAGAGCCCCACCAGCGCCGTCGCCGAGCGGGTATGACTGCGCGCCAGGCTGTCCTCGGCTTCCAGCCGCGAGCGTTCGGCGTCGATGACCTCCAGGAAGTCGATGACACCGACCTCGAAGCGTACCCGGGCCTGGCGCGCCGCATCGGCGCTGGCCACGGCGGCATCGACCAGGTGCTCGCGCTCACGCAGCGCCTGGGCATAGCGGGCCAGCGCGGTCTCGGTCTCCTCGAGCGCCAGCAGGATCGCCTGCTCGTAGTGCGCCAGGTTGGCGTCGGCATCGGCATCGGCGGCCGCCATGCGAGCCCGTACCCGCCCGGCATCGAGGAACGACCAGTCGACACCCAATGCCACCAGGCGCGTCTCGCTGTCGCGGCCGAACAGGTCGCCGGTACTGGCCGCCTGGGTGCCGAGCAATCCGGTCAGGGTGAAACGGGGATAGAGGTCGGCGGTGGCGACTCCGATCCGCGCACTGGCCACCTCCAGCCGCCTTTCGGCGGCAATGATATCGGGACGACGCCGCAACAGTTCACCGGGCAGACCGGTAGCCACCCGGGTCGGCAAGGCAGGCGGCGGTGCCGGGCGCTCCAGCATCGCTACCATGGTGCCAGGCGACTTGCCCGTCAGCACGGCGATACGATGCGTTGCCGCGGCGATTTCGCCTTCCAGAGCAGGTATGCGCGACAGGGTACTCTCCAGTTGAGCACGGGCCCGAACGCTGTCGAACTGGGTGCCTCTCCCCGCGTCGAGCCGGGCGTCGACCAGCGCCAGTGATTCACGCTGGTTCTCGGCATTGGCCTGTGCAACCCGCAGTTGTTCCTGCAGCCCACGCAGCCGGAAGTAGGTATCCACCAGTTCACCGACCACCACCACCTGCAGCGCACTCAGGTCGGCGGCCGTGGCCTCGGCCTCGGCGCGCTGGGCCTCGACGCTGCGCCGAACGCGGCCGAAGAAATCCAGCTCCCAGAAGGCCGCCACGCCGGCATCGATGCTATCGCTGTCGCGGTCGGCGCGTGAGCCGCCCGGCATCTGGTCGGCGCTCAGGCGCTGATTCGCCACGCCGCCCTCGAGCGTGACCCTCGGCGCCAGGTCGCCACGGGACTGCCGCAGCAGGGCGAGGCTTCGGTCATAGCGCGCCAGCCCGATACGCAGGTCATGGTTGGCATCCAGCGCCTCGTCCACCAGTTGCGACAGCATGGGATCGTCGAAGCGGCGCCAGAACGCTGTCTCTACCGCCTCGGTGGTATAGAGCCCGGATTCGGCACGTACGAGCTCATCGGGCTGGGGCAGTTCCGGTGCCGTGTAATCCGGCCCCATGGCACAGGCCGCGAGCAGCAGCATCGCAATCGGACTCAGCAGCAGGTTACGCATGGTACTGCCCCTCCACTGACAGGGTCTTCCGGGGCTGCGGCCGGTGACGCGTTACAAGCTTGCGCAGGGCGACGTAGAATACCGGGGTCAGGAACAGGCCGAACAGGGTGACGCCGAGCATGCCGGCGAACACCGCGGTGCCCAGCGCCTGGCGCACCTCGGCGCCGGCCCCGCCGGCCAGCATCAGCGGTACCACCGCCGCGGTGAAGGTGATCGAGGTCATGATGATCGGTCGCAGGCGCAGGCGGCAGGCTTCCAGCGCCGCCTCGACGATGCTGCGTCCCTGCATCTCCAGCTCGCGGGCGAACTCGACGATCAGGATGGCGTTCTTGCACGCCAGGCCGATCAGCACCACCAGGCCGACCTGGACGAAGATGTTGTTGTCGCCGCCGGTGAGCTTCACCCCGATCAGCGCCGAGAGCATGCACATCGGCACGATCAGGATCACCGCCAGCGGCAGGGTCCAGCTCTCGTAGAGTGCCGCCAGCGCCAGGAATACCAGCAGGATCGCCAGCGGGAAGACCACCAGGGCGGCACCGCCCTGGTTGACCTGCTGGTAACTCAAGTCGCTCCATTCGAAGGTCATGCCGGCGGGCAGCACCGCCGGCGCCAGGCCCTCGACCAACGCCAGCGCCTGGCTCGACGACAGCACTCGAGGGTCGGATTCGCCCATCAGGTCGGCGGCCGGGTAGCCGTTGTAGCGGATCACCGGATCCGGCCCAAAGGTCTCGCTGATACGGATCATGCTGCCGATCGGCACCATCTCACCGTAGTCGTTGCGGGTGCGCAGACGGTCAATATTCTCGGCATCCATACGATAGTCGCCGTCGGCCTGGGCGATCACCTGCCAGGTGCGGCCGAAACGGTTGAAGTCGTTGACGTAGGTCGAGCCCAGATAGACCTGCAGGGTCTCGAACAAATCGCTCAGCGGCACCCCCTGCGACTTGGCCTTGACCCGGTCCACGTGCAGGTCGAGCTGCGGCACGTTGGCCTGGTAGGAGGTGATCGGATAGCCCATTCCCGGGGTCTGCGCCAGCGCCCCGCTAAGGCCGTCGACGGCGTTCTGCAACTCGCCGTAGCCAAGGTTGGCGCGATCCTGCACGAACAGCGAGAACCCTGAACCGGAGCCGAGCCCCAGGATCGCCGGCGGCATGAAAGCGAAACTGAAGGCCTCCTGCAGGGCGGCGAACTTGCCGTTGAGCTCGGCGGTGATCTCCTCGGCACTGCGCTGGCGGTCGTCGAAGCTCTCAAGCCCAAAGAACACCGTGCCGGAGTTGGGTGTGTTGGTGAACTGCAGCGGATTGAGGCCGGGGAACGCCACCGCCGCCTCGACTCCCTCGGTTTCCAGGGCGATCTCGGTCATGCGCCGGACCACCTCCTCGGTGCGATCCAACGAGGCCCCCTCGGGCAGCTTGGTGCCGCCGATCAGGTACATCTTGTCCTGGGTGGGGATGAACCCACCCGGCACCGCCTGGAACATCAGCCCGGTGGCCGCCAGCAGCACCACATAGATGCCAAACACCACGCCACGCCGGCGCAGGCTGCGCCCCACCCCGCTTTGATAACGCTCGGAGCTGGCACCGAACAAGCGATTGAAGGGGCGGAACAGCCAGCCAAACAGGAAGTCGATCAGCCGCGACAAGCGATCCTTGGGCGCGTCGTGGGGCTTGAGTAGCAGCGCCGCCAGCGCCGGCGACAGTGTCAGCGAGTTGATCGCCGAGATCACCGTGGAGATGGCGATGGTGACCGCGAACTGGCGATAGAACTGGCCGGTCACCCCTTCGAGAAAGGCCATCGGCACGAACACCGCGCACAGCACCACCGAGATCGCGATGATCGGCCCGCTCACCTCGCGCATCGCTTGATGCGCCGCCGCCAGCGGTGCCAGTCCCTCCTCGATATTGCGCTCGACGTTTTCCACCACCACGATGGCATCGTCGACCACGATACCGATCGCCAGCACCAGGCCGAACAGCGTCAGGGTATTGATCGAGAACCCCAGCAGGTAGAGCACCGCGAAGGTTCCCACGATCGACACCGGCACCGCCAGCAGGGGGATGATCGAGGCCCGCCAAGTCTGCAGAAACAGCGTCACCACCAGCACCACCAGCAGCACTGCCTCGAGCAGCGTCTTGATCACCGACTTGATGGAATCGCGCACGAACACCGTCGGATCGTAAACGATCTCGTGCTCCACCCCCTCGGGGAAACGCTCGGCCAGCTCGGCCATCTTTTCGCGCACCGCGTCGGACAGCTCAATGGCGTTGGAGCCCGGCGCCTGGAAGATACCGATAGCCACCGCCTGTTGGTTGTCGAGCAGCGAACGCAGCGAATACTCGGCGGCGCCGAGTTCGATGCGCGCCACATCGGAAAGGTAGGTAACCTGGCCGTCACTGCCGGCCCGCACGATGATGTCACCGAACTCCTCCTCGCTGGTCAACCGCCCCTGGGCGTTGATCGAGATCAGGAAGTCCGAGGCCTCCGGCGTCGGCGGCGCGCCGAGCTGGCCCGCCGAAACCTGCACGTTCTGCTCGCGGATCGCGGCCAGGATATCGCCGGTGGTCAACCCCCTTGCGGCGGCGCGGTCGGGATCGATCCACACCCGCATGGCGTAGTCGCCGGCACCGAACAGCATCGCCTGGCCGACGCCGGGCAGGCGCGCCAGCTCGTCGCGCACGTGCAGCGCCGCGTAGTTGCGCAGATAGGTGCTGTCGTAGCGGCCATCAGGCGAGATCAGCTGCGGCACCATCGTCAGGTCGGGGGACTGCTTGTCGGTCGTTACGCCCTGGCGACGCACCTCTTCCGGCAGCCGGGCAAGCGCCTGGCTGACCTTATTCTGAACCTGTACCTGGGCTGCATCCGGATCGGTACCGGGGCGGAAGGTCAGCGTCATCGCCAGTACCCCGTCGGAACCCGCCACCGATTTCATATACATCAAGTCCTCGACTCCGGTGATCGCCTCTTCCAGAGGCGTGGCAACGGTCTCGGCGATGACCTTGGGGTTGGCACCCGGATAGACCGCCCGTACCTGAACCGTGGGCGGCACCACATCCGGGTATTCGCTGACCGGCAGCAGCGGTAGGGAAATCGCCCCGGCAATGAAGATGAGGATCGACAGCACCGCCGCAAAAATAGGTCGATCGACGAAGAATTTCGCGAAATTCATGACAAGACTCCCTCGTCGAGGCAGGCGGCGAGCCCGCCTCGAAGGTGACATCAACGACAGGGGATGAAATGGCGCTCGGCAAACGCCTGTTGTCATTCAGCGTATGGCGGCGAGTTCATTGGGCGTGGAGCGGCCCTCTCTCATATCGACGCTCTCGGCAGCAACCGGCATGCCCGGGAAGAAGATTCGCTGGACACCTCGCACCACCACCCGGTCTCCCGGCTCGAGCCCGGCCGGTATGACCCGCAGCCCATCCACCATCCGTCCAAGCTGTACATCGCGCCGATGTGCACGGCCTTCCTCATCGACGACATAGACATACTTGCGGTCCTGGTCCGTCAGCACCGCCTTGTCATCGATCAACATGGCGTTTTCGAACCCGCTGCCGAGCAATTGCACCCGCGCATACATACCCGGAGCAAAGCGACCCTCGCTGTTATCCAGCACGGCCCGGGTCAGGATCGTCCCGGCAGCGGCATCCAGGCGGTTGTCGACGAAATCCACCTCACCTTCATGGGGGAAGCCCTCGTCGGTGGCGAGTCCGACACGAACCGGCGTCCTCTCGTCACGGGAACTCGCGCGCTCTCCCGAACGCGACATGGCGTCGTACTGCAGGTAGGTCTGCTCGTCACTGAAGAAGTGCACATGGACCTGATCCAGGGAGACGATGCTGGTCAATGGCGTGGCATCCGACACCAGGTTTCCCACGGTGACTAGGGCACGGCCGGTACGGCCGGCAATGGGTGCACGCACCTCGGTGAACTCCATGTTCAGTCTTGCCGTGTCGACCGACGCCCGGGTAGCGAGGATATCGGCCTCCGCCTGTGCGGCGGCCGCCCGCCGCTGGTCCAGCTCCTCGCGGGAAATCGAGTGGGTCTGGGCCAGGGCCTCGGCCCTGGCGGCCTCGCTACGGGTGAGTTCGGCCCGTGCACGGATGCGCTGCAGGTCGGCTTCGGCACGCGACAACTCGGCCTGGTAAGGGCGCTGGTCGATGGTGAAGAGGACATCCCCCTTTTCGACGCTCTGACCTTCGATGTAGTGGATACTCTCTATGTACCCCGCCACACGAGGACGCAGCTCTACCGTTTCCACCGCCTCGATACGGCCGGTGAACTCATCCCAGAAGCGCACATTCTCGATCATGACATCGGCCACACTGACCTGGGGTGGCGGGGGCGCCTGCTGCTCGCTGTCGGCTTGAGTGTCGCACCCTGACAGAAAAACAAGTCCCGCGAGCATGGTGGTAACCATGAACACTCGCCCGGAACCCGAAGACGGGAACATCTTTTGGACGTTCATGAACGACCCTCTATTTTACTCTAAGTAGCGGTTTTCAGTATCGATTCAAGCCAAGATTTGGTGGTTGTATTACGCCTACTTCATCAAGTCGATTGAAGCTCCCCTAATTGATCTTCAGGAAACCTGGACCGCAAACAACTTTAAAGCCTTGTCGAACACTTGATTAGTCGGGTCGGCAGGGAAATACTATCCCTCTGGTGGGACAGTTCCCTGGCTCCACTTGAACGGAACGAGATAACAACATGTTGCAAGATCTCAATGACGCCTTGATCTTTGCCAAGGTGGTAGAACATGGCAGTTTCATTTCGGCTGCCAAACAACTCCACCTGTCCAAGACGACTGTCAGCCGCAAAGTACAAGGCCTGGAACAACGTCTGGGTGCACGGCTGCTCAACCGCACGACCCGCAACCTGAGCCTGACCGAAGCGGGTGCCATCTACTTCGACTACTGCAACCGCATCATGCGGGACCTGGGCGAGGCGGAGATCGCCGTACATCAGCTCGAGGAGAGCCCAAGAGGCTGGCTGCGGGTCACGGCTCCATTCACCATGTGCACCGAGTTCACGGCGCTCCTGGTGCAGGACTTTCGCAAGTTGCACCCCGAAGTCCGCATCGAACTGGTCCTCTCCAATGAGCGCCTCGATCTGGTCGCCAACCAGATCGATGTGGCGATTCGGGTTGGCCCCCTGCCCGACTCCAGCCTGGTGGCACGATTACTGGCTCGTCATCGTTCGTTCGTCTATGCCAGCGAAACGTACATCGCCCGCCATGGTGAGCCTCGAGAGCCGGCGGAGCTGGCCTTTCATCCCGTTCTGGCCAAGTCCATGGACCAGCGGGGCCAGCGCTACGTCTGGCAGTTACGCAACAGCGCGAGCCAGGAGGTCGTCGAGGTCGAGGTCGACCCGGTGGCCATCGCCAACGACCCCTTCGTCCTTCGGGGATCGCTGGAAGACGGCCAGGGGATCATGCTCGCCAACGAGTTCATCGCCTGCCTCAGTTCGGCACCTCAGCCTCCGCGCCGCATTCTCGATGGCTGGGAAGGCCCCGAGGTCGAAATGCATGCCGTATTCCCTGGCGGTCGGCTCGTTTCACCCAAGGTACGCACCTTTGTCGACTTCGTGGTCGAGCGCATGCAGCTCAAGACCCAGGCAGCGCCACCGCCATGGCAGTTACCGTCAGAGCTGGTGGCTACCACTGAGGCTCTCGACGAACCCGCCTGAGTTCACGCTGCCACTCGACACGATCTCCTCGGGCAAGACCGCCTCGGCCTCGATCTCGATCAGCCACTCCGGCTCGGAAAGGCCGCTGACGATCACCCAGGAGGTCGCGGGTGGCGAGACGGGAAAGCGGGCTCGTAGCGCCTTCACCACCGACTCCTGGTCGTAGCGGGCGAATTCGGCCAGATAGATGCGCAGCATCACGACATGGGCAAGGTCGCCACCCAGGCTCTTCAGGATGGAAGCGATGTTGTCCAGGGCGGCGAATGCCTGATCCTCGATATCGGGCCCCACCAGACGCTCGTATGCATCCACACCGACCTGGCCGGAAAGGTGGACCCGATGTCCCCCCCTGACGACTACCGCCTGGCTGAACCCGTATTGCAACGTGTTCGGCAGGCCCGGGGGGTTGATGGCTTCACGTCGTATCTGTTTCATTGCAGGACGGTTCTCCTTGGGTCAATGAGGTCGGAAAACAGCAGTGCCAATCACTCGTATTCGGCCGACGCCGGCGTATCCTGCGGCTCTGGCTCGCCGTTGATGTCGAGCCCCAGGAAGCCGCCGGACTGACGGCGCCACAGGGCGGCGTACAGGCCATCACGGGCCAGCAGCTCCTGATGGGTACCACTCTCGACGATACGTCCCTCGTCGATCACCACGAGTCGATCCAGCATGGCGATGGTCGACAGCCTGTGAGCGATGGCGATCACCGTCTTGCCTTCCATCAGGGTGTAGAGCTGCTCCTGGATCGCCGCCTCCACTTCGGAGTCGAGCGCTGACGTTGCCTCATCGAGCACCAGGATGGGCGCATCCTTGAGCAGCACGCGGGCGATGGCGATGCGCTGCCGCTGGCCACCGGATAGCTTGACCCCACGCTCCCCCACGTGGGCGTCCAGGCCCCGTCGTCCCTTGAGGTCCACCAGGTCATCGATGAAGGTATCGGCATGGGCCCGCCGCACCGCTTCCTGTACCTGCGCCTCACTGGCATCGGGGCTGCCATAGCGGATGTTGTCCCGAACCGAGCGGTGCAGCAGCGAGGTGTCCTGGGTCACCATGCCGATCTGGCGGCGCAGCGACTCCTGGGTCACGTCGGCGATATCCTGATCATCGATCAGGATGTGCCCGCCCTCCAGGTCATAGAACCGCAACAGCAGGTTAGCCAGCGTCGACTTGCCCGCCCCGGAGCGGCCGATCACACCGACCTTCTCGCCGGGGGCGATGGTCAGGCTCATGCCGTCGAAGACGCGAATCCCCTCGCCATCGGGACGCTCATAGCCGAAGCGCAGTGCATCGAAGCGGATTGCGCCGCGGGGCACGCTCAGCATGGCGGCACCGGGAAGGTCCTTGACGCCAGGCTCCCGGGCAATGGTGTTGATGCCATCCTGAACGGTACCGATGTTCTCGAACAGGCTCGCCACCTCCCACAGAATCCAGTCGGACATGAAACGAATCCGCATGACCAGGGCGATGGCCACGGCAATGGCGCCCAGCGAAATGGCCTCGTAATACCAGGCGCCGATCGCCATGCCCGCGACACTCGTCAATAGAAGCGAATTGAGTAGCGTCAGGCTCACCGACAGCAGGGTCGCCAGCCGCATCTGCCGATGCACCGTCACCATGAAGCCCTCCATCGCATCGCGGGCGTAGGCCTGCTCACGACGGGTATCGGCGAACAGCTTGATGGTCTGAATGTTGCTGTAGCTGTCGACGATACGGCCGGTCATGCGGGCCCGGGCATCGGCCTGGTCCATGGAAACCTGACGCAGCCGTGGCACGAAGACCCACATGATGGCGATATAACCCGCCAGCCAGGCCACCAGCGGCAGCATCAACCAGGGTTCGGCATTGCCCATGAGCAGCATGGCACCGGCGAAGTAGATGACCACGTAGACCAGCAGCCCCAGTAGTTTCATCACCGTCTCGCGGATGGCGAGTGCCGTCTGCATCACTTTCTGGGAGACCCGTCCGGCGAATTCATCCTGGTAGAACGCCATGCTCTGGCCGAGCATATGGCGGTGCGCCAGCCAGCGGCCGATCATCGGGTAATTGCCGAAGATGCCCTGGTGGGTCAGCAGGGACTGGAGCAGCACCAGCAGAGGCAGACCCATCACGACCAGGGCCGCCATGCCGCCGAGCCGCCAGCCATACTCGGCGAAGAACCCTTCCCGCTCGGCCCCCGAGAGCCAGTCCACCAGCTCACCCATGTAGCTGAAGAACAGTACCTCGGCAGCCGATACCAGTGCCGTGAGCAACGACATGGCCACCAGCAAGGGCAGCACCGGACGCGAAAAATGCAGGATGAAGGGGAAAAGTCCCTTGGGCGGCGTCTCGGGCTCCCCCGACGGATAAGGGTTCACCAGGCTTTCGAAATAACGGAACATGACATCACCAATCATCAGGAAAACATCGGAGCAAGCCAGTGGCCCGATCCGTTGAGCTGCAGGTTAAGACCTGAAGTTAAGTTGAGGTCAAGAAACGAAAAGAAGAAAAACGACGATATCTTCTTTCGGACGTATGGCGGCTAGCCTCGGGCGAGCGACTTCATGATACTTTGGACATCCTTTTCCATGAGAGGGGGTAGTGGAAAGGAATAAACGTAAAAGCCACCGGCCGGCAGGGGAAATCAATATTCGTCATAGGATCCATCACGAAACTTGATAGTAAGTGGCATTCTTGCCAGACCATGGTATCAGGCCATCTTGCTCATGGTACGAATTCACGTGCCTGCCTGCCAATGTTACGAATTCATTACGATACCGTCAGCCAGGCTATTGCGCAACGATCATAGACTTGAGCCAGCCGATGATAGATCAAAGATGACGACTAACTTGCCATGGTCGACACGGCGAGATACAACATCGGACCAAACCGGTATCAAGGAGATGATGATGCAGCCGCACCTTCACCGCGAACTCAGCGTTGGCGAAGTCGCTGAGCGAAGCGGACTGGCGGTCTCGGCCATTCACTTCTACGAATCCAAGGGGCTCATCAGAAGTCGCCGGAATGCCGGCAACCAACGTCGCTTCAGCCGCGATGTACTGCGGAGGGTCGCCATTATCAAGGTCGCCCAACGAACCGGCATCTCGCTTGCCGAGGTTCGCGATGCCTTCGAGACGCTGCCTGCCTCCCGGGCTCCTACCGCCGCCGATTGGCAACGGCTCTCTGCCAGTTGGCGCCAGGGGCTCGATGATCGCATTGCGCGCCTCACCCGGCTGCGCGACCAGCTCGATCACTGCATCGGCTGTGGCTGCCTGTCGATGAATGACTGTCCGCTGCGCAACCCGGAAGATGAGCTGGCCGAAGAAGGCTCTGGGCCACGCCTCCTCGATCCCAATTGATTCCCGAGAGGGTGTTTACAAAAGTGGCGAGCGAAGCGACAGCGAAGTCCGCCAGCGTTCGGGTCGGGGAACGTCGCGCCGGGTGAAGCCATTGCCCGTTTTTGCAGGTTGGGTATCGCTTAACAAGCCAGGTACATGACGCTCCTGAGCTGCTATCTTCAGGACAGCCACTCGAGAGATCAGTCATGAACGACTCGCTTGTACTCTATACCAACCCCATGTCCCGCGGGCGTATCGCCCGCTGGATGCTGGAGGAAGTCGAAGCCCCCTATCGAACGGAAGTCATCGATTACGGCCCCGCCATGAAATCACCCGAGTTCCTGGCCATCAACCCGATGGGCAAGGTGCCAGCGATACGCCATGGGACAACCGTGATAACCGAATGCGCCGCCATCTGTGCCTATCTGGCGGATGCCTTTCCCGACGCCAACCTCGCCCCACCGCTTGCCGAACGAGGCGCTTACTATCGCTGGCTGTTCTTCGCCGCCGGCCCACTCGAGGCCGCGGTGACCGATCGGGATCTCGGTATGGAACCCAATACCGAGCAGCAAGGCCGGGTCGGTTACGGCAGTATCGAGGCGGTGCTCGAAACGCTCGAGCAGGCGGTCAGTGCCAGCGAATATATCGCCGGGTCACATTTCTCGGCGGCCGATGTATATCTGGGCTCGCATATCGGCTGGGGTCTTCAGTTCGGCAGCCTGGAAGCCTGCCCCGCCTTCGGTGACTATTGGGCACGGGTCAGCGGTCGTGACGCCTACCGTCGCGCCAGTGCCCTGGACGATCAGGCCATGAAGGTCAGTTCCTGAGCTCCAGGTTCTGCCTCCTCTTCCGCTGACGATCGCCTGATCCGTGCGGCACGACGCGCCAGCGCCCGGCGCTTGCGCAGCAGGTCATGCCACCCGGCCGTGACCTGCTGGGCGCGCGCCCGGTTGCCATAGTGAATGCCGATGGTAGCCGAACAGCCACCGCACTCGAACCACGGGGCTCCAATCAAGGTCGCGAGATCGAGGTCGATGCGAGTGCCACAGCTAGGGCAGTCAATGGAAGAGTTCATGTCAGCCTCCGCTCATGCAGGTCGGGATCCAAGACCCAACCGCCGAACATAGGTATGACACGCATCGAATCGCCCAGCTGTATCAGTTCGGTATCATCGCTTGTCGGTACGGTGCGACCACGCCTTGCCCAGGATCATGGCAAGCCTTCTTGCGAAGGCCGGAAAACTCGTCCGCCATGTATGGGAACCTCCTCCGTATGTGGCCGTATCACTTCGGTATCAGTTGCAGTTCAGGGGGTGGTGTCTTGCATCCGGTTGACCGAAGCTGGCCAGTATTACCAGCAAGGGGGGAAAGGGGCATGAGCGGATCACCGCGGCGGGTCGCCATCATTGGCGGCGGCATTTCGGGGCTATCCCTGGCGTATTATCTGCAGAAATTCGCGGCCCAGGCAGCTCGGCCGATGGAAATCGAGCTATTTGAGCGCAAGGCAATACTGGGGGGGAATGCCGAGACCGTCTGGGTAGACCTGGGGACTCTCTACCGCCCTGGCCACGAGCCGGAAAGCTATGTCCGCTGGGCGGACCTCGGCGTCAACGATGTCAATTTCGCCACCTATCGCCGACTCAGGGCGGTCATGGAAGAGATCGGCCATCTTGATGAAATGAAACCGCTGCAGAATAGCGAAAGCTATTTTTCCCGGGATGGACGGTTCGCCCTGACCGACGATGCCGACCTGGACAACGGAGTCTCCGATCCTGCATTCCGACTGGACCATGCCGATGGCGGCAGACTGGCTCCGCTGATAAAGGTCGTCCACCGCGCTGCCCTCGACCTGCTCGACGACGCCAGGATCACACCGCGCTATACCGTGGGTGATTTCTTCGACGGCTGCATCGCCGACCCGCGCCAGACATTGCAGAAAGCCGCGAAAGAGCTGGAGATCGACCTCGACTGGGAGGACCCGGAGCTACCCTGCCGGCTCGAGGTGGTGAGAAACCAGATCTACTATCCCCGTATCTCTGCCATGTACTTCGCCGACGACAGGGGGCCCGCCGGGATGCCGCTGCAGGCTCCCTTCGAGTACTACCGGGTACAGGAAGGTGGCGATCCACCGGACAGGCGCTATTTCGACAAGGGCGCGCAATACTGGCTGGAGGTTCTGGCCAGCCATGTCGTGTCTCCCGCCCGGCAGGGACCGAAGGTCCAGATTCATCGCAATGTCGCCATCGAGGTTCAGGTCGCGTCCGGCAAGGTGGCCATTGGCGGCATACCCGTGGCTGACCGTGACGCCACGGAAACCCGTGATTACGACCTGGCGATCATGGCGACTCACGCCGACAATGCCCTCGACATTCTCGAGTTTGGCGACGGTCTCGGTGACGTCCACCATCGATTGCGGCGCATCCTCGACAAGGTGCGCTATACGCGAAGCTTTGCCGTTTGCCATACCGCTTCGCACCGCCTTCCGGCCAACCGTAACCTCTGGCGTACCTACAACATCGAAGTACGCGACAAGGAGGACACATTCTTCCCTTATCGAATCGACTACGTGGCCAACCGGCATCAGAACGACATGGCCAATCCCGTCCAGGATCGGGCGGGCCTGCCGCAGTACTTCGTCTCGCTGGTCGACGACCTGAATCGTATCCCGCAGCGGGACATGCTCGACCGACATGGTGGGCTTGGACTGGAAGGTATACCGGAACTGGTGCGCCCAGGGTCCGGCAGCGACATGCACGACAGCGGTTACAAGGCGGAACTCGCAGGGCTCGACGGGACACTGCATCGCAAGGCCTGGACCTATTTCAAGCACAACGTGCTCGACGCCGACTGCATCGAGGCCCAGCAGGAGATCGACATCTGGAACCTGGACACCACGGCGGCGCTGGCGGCCGGGGTCGAGACATGCCCTCTGCTGTTTGCCGGCGGCTGGACCCGTGGAGCCGGACTCCAGGAGCAGTGTCTGGAACAGTCCGAGCGGCTAGCCACGCTGCTGCTGGGTCATCACCGCTGAGTCGCTCCGCCAGGCTGATGCTGCAGTGCCAAACGGGGCATGGTCATGGCAAGCCCCTACTCCGTACCGCTCTGCCAGAGCCGAGAGGTTGCCTGGAACGACGCATCCGATGGCGTCCCCAGCCAATCGGGGCGGCATGGGCGGGCTCGACCTTGGCAAACCGCGCGGCAAGCGCCTGGGCCTCCTGGGCGCGTAGCGGTGCGAGGTCGATCAGGGAAAGGGGCAGGTGATGTCGAGGGCGGACTTGAGCTGCCCGAGCTCGAAATAACGTCCGATCAAGTCAAGGCGGGTCGCCTGATCATCCAGCGAGCGGGCGCAGCGCAGGAAGCCCTGGCCACCCTCGTCGAATTCGAAGCTTTCCGTCAATTGTACGGCCACGCTTCGCTCGGTCCACACGCTGGGGGTCTCCCCGGTGGACCCAGCGGGCAGAGTGGGATCCATCGGGGCTTCACCGAGTGGCCATTGGCGAGCATCGATCCATAGCCTGGCGACAGGGTTGGCCGAATCCCGCCTCTCTTCGAGCAAGGCCCAGGCACAACGCATGCAACGCAAGGCATCACTGCGATACGCGCGCGGCACACCAAAGACAGCCTCACGGCGCGACAAGTCCGTGGCGGGAAGCGGCATCCCACCGAAGCGCTCGATCAAGGCATCAAAGGTTGTCGGCATAGCCGAACCGACCGCCACCAGACGGATGACGCTTCGGGGAGCGTCATCCTCAAAGCCCGCATCGCCCAACCGCGGTTCTTCCACGACATCGCCGGAAGAAGCCGCCAGGGTTTCGACGTCGACATCATAGACGGTGGCCAGGTGGCGGGCCGTGCGGTAGAGCACGGGCTTGCCGCTCTCGGCTCGCTTGATCGAGGCGATGGAGACACACAGCCGCCGGTCGAAACAATGCTGGGCCAGCGCCTCCTGGCTCAGGCCCAGACGCTTGCGGTGTCGTTTCAGGCCGCTCGAATCCAGCGCCAATCGACCATTCAGTGAGTTGGCATCCTTCACCCCATGACTCCCCCCGGAGAAAACACGACAATCACAGCTTGTCACATTTCGTCACTTTGCCTTGCCTGGCCCCGATACGCCATAGCGACCGAGGTCATGGAAACCGGCTTCGCCAGGACGGCGGAAGACAAGAGCGGGTACTCGAGGTACTCCAGGGGGGCAAATCGCGTTTATTCCTCGAATGGACGTGTCCAGACCTCGTCCGGCTCATGACGGCGTAGAATGTCTTTCACCTCCGGCTGTGACGTCTCTGGAATGATGACCTTGATCTGGTTGGTTCCCCTGTCGAAATACAGCTTCTCCCGGGGAAACCCCTCGGACACCAGTTCATCATAAGCATTGGTGGCCTTCATCGCGCTATCGTATGCCGCTGTCACTGTGTGAGTCATGACGCCCTCCACAATCCGGGTGACGAACCTCGGTTGCCCGAGGCACTGCTCATGCACCAGGCGAGCCCTCGCCTGACAGTGACTCAGTATAGTCATAGCGGATCGAGGGGCCGGCCAAGGAGAACGTCATGTCTCGCGGATCCGCCAGGCATTGTCCGTGATCGGCACGCCCCCATCGGGTGTCACCAGGACGGTATCGCTGATGCCAATGCCCCATTCTCCCGGCACCCGCAGGCAAAGCGGCAGGTGAAACACCATGCCGGCCTGAAACTCACGGACCTGGTCACGAGCGATATAACCGCTTCCCTCCACCCAACTGGGTGGAAACTGAGCCCCTACGGCATAGCCGAATACCCCGGAGAAGAACACTCTATCGGCATGGGGTGCCAATACGGCCTCGGCGGCTCGGGCGGCGTCCTCGAAGCCGTTGCCAGGCCGCATGGCCTCGGTCAGCGCTTCGAACAAGGCGCGACAGACGTCCCGCATGGCATGCATCTCACGGCTGGCCCGGCCGGCGACGGCGGTGCACATCATCGGAGCCGTGTAACGCCGGAAAGCGGAGCCAAACTCCAGGAAGACCGGCTCGTCGGCGGCAATGGCATGACGCTGGTGGTTCATATGGATCACGCTGATCCGGCGGCCGGTGGTGACGATGGGCTGCATGCTCATGAACTCGCTACCTGCCGCCAGCATCGCCCTGGCGCCCTCCGCCGCCACCTCGTTATCGGTAATGCCTGGTTCGATGACGTCCATGGCCGCCGTCAGGCCCAATGATGTGATACGGGCACTCTCCCGAAGGCATGCCAGCTCCGCCTCGCTCTTGACGATGCGAATGCGGTCCAGCAGCTCACCACCTTTGTCATGGAAGCGCCCGGCGCCGAGACGCGCCTGCAATTCACGGATCACGCCATGGCGCAGGCTGGCCGCGAAGATGTCCAGGCCGATTGCACGATAGGGAGTCAGGGTGTCGACCAGGGGTTCGATCACCTCGCCGATGCCCTCCCAGCGGTAGCCGAGGATTTCATCGACCGAGGCCGTGACCACCGCAGGCCCCGTCTCGATGGAAGGTACCTGCAGCACCAGCCGTTCCATCGACACCACCAGGCAGGTATGGACCGATACCTCGAAGGTGTTGTAGCCGGTCAGGTAGTGGATATCGGCAGGATCGGTGAGCAGCAAGGCATCCAGCCCCGCAGCTTCCATGGCAGACCGGACTCGTGTTCGACGTGCATCGAATTCCGCTTGCGGGAAGGCCAGTTCGGTTGCTTCCAACCGTGCCGACAAGGCGTGACGATAGCGATGGTGGTCCATGGACAAACTCCAGTGTGCAATGGGAACCTGCAGTGTAGCCATGACACGGAGCATGTCGTCGGCATCCCGGTGAAATAACACTGTTCCCTACCGGTTCTGTTTCGTAGAATTCTGCCTCATGTCAGACGCAACAGGACAACGATATGGGCAGGGCCTTTCAGAACCGCAAGGAATCCATGGCCAAGACGGCCGCCGCCAAGACCAAGGTCTACAGCAAGTATGGCCGTGAAATCTACGTGGTCGCCAAGCAGGGCGGCACCGACCCCGCCGGCAACCTTAGCCTGCGCGGACTGATCGAGCGCGCCAAGAAAGACCAGGTGCCCAGCCATGTGATCGACAAGGCGCTGGACAAGGCCAGCGGCGTTGGTGGCGAGGACTTCTCCCCGGCCCGCTATGAAGGGTTTGGCCCCGGCAACTGCATGGTCATCGTCGACTGCCTGACCGACAATCCGAACCGCACCTTTGGCGACGTACGCGCCTGTTTCAACAAGGCCAAGAGCAAGCTGGGAACCCCTGGCACCGTCAGCCACATGTTCGACCACTGCGCGATCCTCGCCTTCGGTGGCGACGACGAAGAGGCTGCCCTCGAGGCGCTGATGGAAGCCGACGTGGACGTGACCGATATCGAAAGCGAGGATGGTCACATCACCGTGTTTGCGCCGCACACCGAATACGCCAAGGCCAAGCAGGCACTGCTGGACGCCTTCGGCGAGATCGACTTCGAGGTCGACGAGATCCAGTTCGTACCACAGACCACGACACCGGTGAAAGGCGACGACGTGGCCATGTTCGAGAAACTGCTCGACACCCTGAACGACCTGGACGACGTGCAGAACGTTTTCCACAACGCCGACGTTGAAGCGGACCAGGGCTGAAGCCGACCGGCCTGGAGACAGCCGTCAGTTCCGGCGCAGGCCGGCAATCTCCTCCAGGAAAGCTTCGATACCGTCCGAGTACTCCGGTTCGCTGTCGAGAAAACCGGTATTGTGACCGCCACGAATGACCAGCAACTCCTTGGGATCGCTGGCGGCCTCGAACACGGCCTCGCCCTCGGAGAAAGGGATGATCTCGTCCTCGCGGCTGTGGATCACCAGCAACGGTGCCCTGAACGCGGTCACGTAGCGTTCCGTGTCGTAGTCCAGCGTTGCCAGCCAGCGAACCGGCAGGAAGGGGTAGAGCTGCTGGCCAAGGGCCGGCACCGAGCGAAACGGCGATTCCAGAATGACGGCCGCAGGGTTGTCGTCGGCCGCCAGCGCCACGGCCAGCTCCGCCGCCACGGCGGCCCCCAGGGAACGACCGAACAGCACGATCTCGTCAGGTGAGGCGCCGGCCTCTTCGGTCAACCAGCGCCAGCTCGCCCGGGCATCGCGTGCCGTTCCCGCCTCTGACGGGCTTCCTTCGCTGCGGCCATAGCCCCGATAGTCCACGATCAGCACGGACAGGCCGAGGCGGTTGAATTGACGAATCGAGTCCAGTCGGTGGGAGATGTTGCCGGCATTGCCATGGAAGAACAACAGGCTGGCCCGGGCATTCTCGGCTGGAACCCACCAGGCATCCAGGGTCAGGCCATCCTCTGTTTCAAGGTCGACCTGCTCCCACTCCAGGCCACGGTCTGCCGGCGTGCCGATATGCTCGCGCCCCATGTGGGGCAGGTAGAGCAGGCGCTCCTGAAAGAACCAGGCCAGTATCACGACCAGCGCATAGCCCATTGCCAGGCCAAAGAGGATACGAAGCACGGCGTTCATGCCCGGCCGGTGAAAGCGCGATACGCCTCCCAGGCGTCTTCCACGCCCGCTTCGAGAAAGCGTGAACCGTGCTCGACGCTGGCCAGGGAGGGGTCCGAGCCCATTCGCCCATCCGGAAAACGGCGACGAAACTCATCGGCATCGCATTGCGCGCTGCCGACGGGTGCCACCTTGGGCGACATCGAGACCGACTTCACCGCCTCCGGGCGCGCAAACCAGGAGAGTGAGACTTCCGACGCCGTGGCATGACTGCCTTCAGCGTCGCCATACAGCGATTCGGCCAGCTCACGACCGCGACGGCCGGCAAACCAGTTGAACAGGGTCAGGTTGGGCCCGGTCTGCCCTCCCGCTCGAACGCTATGCTCCGAGTAAATTTCGGCAAAGGCCGCATTCACGGTGGCGATGTTGCCGCCATGGCCGTTGATAAAAAAGAGATGCGTGAAACCATGGCGGGCGAGGGATGCCACGGTATCACGCAGCACGGCTATCAGGGTGCTGGGGCGCAGGCTGATGCTGCCTGGAAACGCCAGGTGATGCTGGGCCACACCCAGGTTCTGGGTCGGTCCTACCAGGATGTCATGACGCTGCCCAAGCTCCCAGGCAATCGTTTCCGGACAGATGGCATCGGTACCGACCAGGCCATTGGGCCCATGCTGCTCGGTCGAGCCAATCGGCACAATGATCCCGGTCGAGCGTTGCAGGTAGGCTTCGACCTCCTGCCAGGTGGCATGCTGAAGCTTCACGAGACCTCCTCTATCGTTGGAATGTTGGCCCCAGTTTCGGCCATCCCCCGGATAACCGCCACCCATCCCCTGGCGTCCGTCATGCCGGACTGGAAGGCTCCCTCGACGATGCCATGGTTACCTGTGTTCATCATCCGTAACGTCTCTGCAGTGGCGCGGGGGAATGACACTGGCTAATTTTCTCATGAGTAATGGATGACTGCATCGAGTGAACCAATCAGGAGAGACACCATGCCAGCCAAGTCCCAAGCCCAGCAAATGGCCGCCGGAGCCGCGCTTTCCGCCAAGCGTGGTGAAAAGAAGGTCAGCGAACTCGATGGCGCCGCGAAGCAGATGTACGAGTCCATGGACGAGAAGGAGCTGGAGAAGATGGCCTCGGCGAAACAGAAGGGCAAGCCAAAGCACGATTCCAAGTCCTGACCCATTACCGCCCAGGCCCGACCTTTAACCCCGCACCGACATGCTTCCCTGGCGGATCAGGTGCCGAGCGGCTCGCCCTCGGATGACTCCCCTCGGATGCCCTCGGCACGCCGCAGCAGTCTTTGGGTCTGCTGCGTATCCAGTGTCAGTCCAAAGAGCTCGCGCAGCAGCGCCGGCAGGTCTGCCGCCGCGATCTCGCGTTGCTCGGCTGGCGCCTCGGGTCGAAAGACCTTCAACTCCCTGTCGGTAAGCGCGTAGCGAACGGCTTCGCCATTGAGCTGCGCTACGATACGGCGAGTGAAGGGTGAGTCTGGGTGCGTGGAAACCACGAAGTTATGGTCTTCATAGTCGGCCCGAAAGTAGGGCTCGTCGTTGAACTGGTAGAGATTGAACCAGCCATCGTCGCGCCAGTGGCGAAGTAGCCATCGGCCGGCTGACGTCAGTTCCAGCCGATAGCGCCATCCGCCGTGACTGACGTCGACGTCCTCCTCCAGCGGTATCGGTTGCCGGGGCCCGATATTGCCGACCCCGACATCCACCAGCCATTGCTTTCCCTCGACGCTGACGTTGAGGATCGTGTGCCCCAGTCCGGTCACCTTTTGCTCACTCTCGCCCATCAGCATTCGGGCGCTGCGCCCTGCCACCTGAAAGCCGAGCCGATCCAGCACCGTGGCGAAGAAGATGTTCTGCTCATGGCAATAGCCGCCACGATGGCGGCTGACCAACTTGTCCTGAAGGCTGGCGAGATCCAGCCGGATCTCGCCGCCCGTGACGATTTCCAGATTTTCGAAGGGTATTGCCTGAAGATGGGCCTGCTGCAGTGCGCGCAGCGTCGACAGGCTCGGGGACAGAGCGCCCTGATAGCCGATGCGCTGCAGGTAGGCCTCGAGGTCCAGCGGCGCCGATTCCCAGGTAGAGGATTCGTGCTGCCGTGCGCCGTGTCGTGGCGCGTGCTGGCCGGTTTGCTGCCGCGCGTGATGAGAGATCATGGTCGTTGTCTCCTTCCTAAGGTGGTTGAGCCGGGAGAGCCCAGCTCTTTGCAGCGGCCCCCGGCGACAGGGGCACCTCGGAAGGCTAATTCCTCAAGTCGAATTGAGGTCAACCATGAAAGACAATCTTTATGCGTTCAAGGCCTCAAGGGGTGTTGGCGAGTCACCCTGGGCGCGCCTGATGCCTGTACCGGCCCCATGGAGGCTTGGGATAACAGGAAAAAGAAGAGAGATCGTCGCTCGCACGAAACCAGCCCATGCCGCCTGTGCGGCGGCACCGGCACGAACGTCGCGTCCTACTGCTCGTCATCCTCCTCGTTGCGGGCCAGCATCGCCAGGTGCTCATCCTGTTCTTCCCGGGCATCCTCGATCACCGCCAGGAGGTCGTCGACATCCACTGCGGTGGTATCGTAGGCAAAGCAACCGGTCAGCTTGCTATCAGGATGCAATTCACCCGCCTCGTAGAGCGCCCAGATCTCCTTGCCGTAGTCGGTATCCAACAGCTCCGGGGCGAAGCGGCCGAAGTAGGCACGCATGTTGTTCACATCGCGCTCCAGCATCATCGCCGCGCTGTTGTTGCCAGCGGCATCCACCGCCTGGGGCAGGTCGATGATCACCGGGCCGTCGGGGGCCAGCAACACGTTGAACTCGGACAGGTCGCCATGGACCAGGCCGGCACAGAGCATGCGCACCACGTCGCTGATGACCTTGGCATAATACTCACGGGCTTGCTCCGCGCTGATGCTGACGTCATCCAGGCGCGGGGCGGCGAAGCCCTCCGCATCCGTGATCATTTCCATCAGCAGCACGCCATCGACAAAACCGTAGGGCGTGGGTACCCGTACGTTTGCCGATGCCAGCCGGTAGAGGGCGTCGACCTCGGCGTTCAGCCAGGCCTGTTCCTGCTCTTTCTGCCCATAGCGTGTCTTCTTGGCCATCGCCCGGCCCTGGCGGCTGTTGCGCACCTTGCGGCCTTCCTGATACTGCACCGCCTGCTTGAAACTGCGCTGCTTGGCTTCCTTGAAAACCTTGGCGCAGCGCAGCTCTCCACTGGCACGCACCACATAGACCTGGGCTTCCTTTCCGCTCATCAACTGGGTCACGACTTCATCGATCATGCCGTCGTCGACCAGCGGTTGTAATCGTTTGGGTATCTTCATATCACCACTTTGGCATATCACCTTGCGGACGTACCGCCTTTCGATGTCAGCGGCTGACGAGCCGGGCGCGAAACGAACGCCCCTTGAGTTTTCCCGCACTCAGCTGCGTAAGTGCCGCCTGGGCGACTTCGCGCTGTACGGCCACGTAGGCGCTTCGCTCCAGCACCTTGATCTTGCCTATCTGGTCACCACGAATACCACCATCGCCGGTCAGCGCACCCAGGATATCACCGGGACGCACCTTCTGTTTCTTGCCGCCATCCAGTTGCAGCGTCACCATGGCGGGGATCATCGGCTCGCCCGTCAGCGCACGGCGGGATGGCAGCGGTTCGACATCCAGCTGCTGTTGAAGGAACTCACCGAGCCGTGCCAGCCGATAGTCCTCCTGCTCACTGACCAGGGTACAGGCGACGCCGTGGCCTCCGGCCCGCCCGGTACGACCGACACGATGCACATGCACCTCGAGTTCACGGGCGATGCGGTAATTGAATACCGCGTCCAGCGCGTCGATATCCAGCCCTCTCGCCGCGACATCGGTCGCCACCAGAATCGAGGCGCTCCTGTTGGAAAACAGGACCAGCAGGCGATCGCGGTCACGCTGTTCCAGATCGCCATGCAGGGCCAAGGCACTGAACCCTGCCTCGCTCAGGGCACCAGCCACCTCATCGGTTTCGCGCTTGGTATTGCAGAACACCACGCTCGCCCCCGGGCGATAGTGCAGCAGCAACAGGCGCAACGATTCGAAGCGTGCCGATTCATCCGCCACTCGGTAGAAATGCTGCTGAATAGTGGTCTCATCATGGGCTTCCGCGACCTCCACCGTGAGGGGATCACGCATCAGCCCCTCGGCAATGGCGCGGACGTCATCGCTGTAAGTGGCGCTGAACAGCAACGTCTGGCGGCTGTTCGGCGTCTCGCGGACGATGGCATCCATGGCGGCCTGAAACCCCATATCGAGCATCCGGTTGGCTTCATCCAGCACCAGCGTGTCAAGCGCATCAAGGCTAAGCGAACCCTTGCGCAGGTGCTCCTCCACCCGGCCAGGCGTGCCGACGACGACATGAGCACCATGAGCCAGCGAAGCGAGCTGTGGGCCGAAGGGAGCACCGCCACACAGCGTCAACACCTTCACATTGGACAGGCTGCGCGCCAGACGCCGGATTTCACCCGCCACTTGATCGGCCAGCTCTCGTGTCGGGCAAAGCACCAATGCCTGTACGCGGAACTGCGCCACCACGATCCGCGAGAGAAGCCCCAGGCCGAATGCAGCCGTCTTGCCCGAGCCGGTCTTCGCCCGCGCAATGACATCGTGCCCGGCCAGCATGGCAGGCAAGCTATCGGCCTGGATGGGCGTCATGGCGTGATAGCCAAGTGAATCCAGGTTGTTCAACAACTCCGGAACCAGGGCCAGGGAGGTGAAGGCACCATCATGGACAAGACCGGAATTGGGGGTGGAATCAGACACGAAAGTCATCCTGCAATGAATGGCGGGGCCGGAGCGACAGGCAAGCGAAGGCGGGAGCCGGGAAGCAAGCGCCGAGAGGCGATGGAAGATTGAGGTCGCAAGAATAGCAGAAAGGCACCGTCAAGAGTGAACGTTCGATGCCATCGGCTTTGCCGGTCGGACATGCAGGGTCGGTTACATATGTTCGTCGCGTTCCGTCACGCATTCGTAGGACCCCATCTCGAACTCCCGGCATACCCAGGGGCGGTTTTCGTAGATGGTGCACATCATCGTGCCGCGATCCAGCGCAGCACACCAGCCATCGTCCAGGCGCGCCATGACCTGCCCTCCCCATGCATCCGACTCCACGAACCGTTCCGGCACGCCGGTATCGGTCAGCAGCATCACTTCCAGGCGGCAGCAACAGGCGTGACAGTTCGAACATGTCACACCGGGGGCAGGCAGGTTTATCGCTTCAATTTTCGACATCGATCGTCATGTTCCAGGATGATGGTACCGCTCGCACCCGGCGGGCCCGATGCCATGGTTTGAGTCCGCCCTACCACGTTGCGGCAACCGCCCAGGCAGGGTAACAGCTCGCAAGGTGATGCCAAAGTGAACCGCCAACGACCTGGCCGCCACGAACGGCTGTGCCATAGTGGAAGCAGTGCCCAGCTCAGGAGGAGTGCGAAATGCAGGAACGTCATGTCGATATCGCCATCATTGGAGCCGGCACCGCCGGCCTGAGTGCCTGGCATACTGCCAGACAGCATACCGACAGCGTGATATTGATCGAGGGAGGCGAATACGGCACGACCTGCGCCCGAGTAGGCTGCATGCCCTCGAAGCTGCTGATCGCCGCAGCCGAAGCCGCTCACCAGGCCCGATCAGCCGACGGGTTTGGCGTGAAGGTCGGCGAGATCGACATCGATGGGCACGCCGTCATGGCCCGGATCAAGCGGGAACGCGACCGCTTCGTGCAGCAGGTTCTGGGATCGATGCAACGAATCGACAAAGCCGACCGCATGGAAGGGCACGCCCGCTTTGAAACCCCGCACGTCCTGCTCGTCGGCAGCCACAGCCGAGTGACGGCACGGTGCATCGTCATCGCGACCGGATCGCGCAACGATTGGCCCGATTTCTTCGACGCCGCAGGCGACCGTTTGGTCGTCAACGACGACATCTTCGACTGGGATAGCCTGCCGGAGTCGGTGGCGGTCTTCGGCCCGGGCATCATTGGCCTGGAACTTGGCCAGGCCCTTCATCGCCTTGGGGTACGCCTGCGCATTTTCGGCAATGGCGGCTCGCTCGGCTCCCTTGAAGACGATGCCCTTCGCGACTATGCCGACCGCACCTTCAACGAGAGCTTCTACCTGGACCCGGAAGCCAAGGTGGAAGCCATCGAACGCGAGGGCGACCAGGTCGTCATCACCTTTATCGAGCGTGGCACCGGCCAGCGTCTCACCGAACGCTTCGACTACCTGCTGGCCGCCACCGGCCGACGCCCCAACGTCGACACACTCGACCTGGACAAGGCCGGACTGGCCTTGAATGACAAGGGCCTGCCCTACTTCAACCGTTTCACCCTGCAGTGCCGTAAAAGTGACGATATTCCCGGTCATGTGTTCATCGCCGGTGATGCCAATCATGAGCTGCCGCTTCTGCACGAAGCCAATACCCAAGGGCGCATTGCAGGCGATAACGCCGGTCGCTACCCGGCCCTGCGCGCCGGCCGTCGCAACGTGCCGCTGGCCATCGTCTTCACCGAGCCGCAGATCGCCAAGGTGGGCGCCAACCGGGAAGAGATGGAGCAGCGCTGCGGCGGCTGCGAGTGCATCGCCATGGGTGAGGCCTCCTTCGAAGACCAGGGTCGAGCCGTGGTGATACGCCAGAACCGGGGGCTGATCAAGCTCTATGCCGAACACGGTACCGGCCAATTCCTGGGCGCCGAGCTATTCGGCCCGCGCATCGAGCATATGGCGCACCTGCTGGCCTGGTCACTGGAACAGCGCATGAGCGTCAATCGCATGCTCGAGATGCCCTTCTATCACCCGGTGCTCGAGGAGGGCTTGCGCAGTGCCCTGCGAGATCTCAATGCGGCATTGATGCAGGGTCCTGCCATTACCGAGCGCTGCATGGAACATGGACCGGGTGATTGAGGGTGGCTGCGTATTCAACAGGAGACGCAGATCCAGCGTGCCCGACCCAGTTTCTTGGCGTGGTAAAGCGCCTCATCCGCCCGGTTATAGACCTGGCTCGCCGTGCTCTGACTTTCACCATCCACCAGGCAGAGCCCGGCGGATACGGTGAGACTGGCATTTGGGCCAGCGGGAGCGGGTTCGCCCAGGTCCTCGATGATGGTCAGCAGCCGATCGGCCATGTCGGCGGCCTGGGTGCTGTCTTCGGTGCGGAAGATGACGGCAAACTCCTCTCCTCCCAGGCGGAACGCGACATCCTCGCCACGGCAGAAGACCTCCCGGGCCACATCCGCCAGGCGCTTGAGCAGCCTATCCCCTTGTGGGTGACCGAAACGGTCGTTATAGGCCTTGAAGCGATCCACGTCGAACAGCAGCAGGGCCAGTTGGCGCTCATCCCGTTCCCGCCGCGACAGCTCGCGCTGAAGGTCCCTGATGAAGGAGCGCCGATTGTACAAGCCGGTCAACGGATCACGACTGGCCAATATGGCAAGCTGCTCGCTGACCGCCCGCAAGCGTGACATGACCCGCTTTCGATGATGGACATACAATGCCACCACCACTGCCTGGAATCCCATGCCAGTCGTAACGGTCAGCGCCCCACCAAACAACGTGGCACTGTCGCGCGTGGCCGGGCCAAGCCCCGCCGAGATCGCAATGTTGAGCACGGCGGTCATCAGCAGCGTACCGGCTATCCCTCGACGGATATCGTCGAGCAGCAGGAAGGCCATGGCGGGATAGACCAGCGGAAGCGCCAGCATCAGGGGGTTGTCTACCCTGATAATGGCCAGGCTCAGCAGGGCAAGGAAAAGAAAGCCATGGGCCGCTTGGGCCACCACCACGACCGGTGCCCCCAGGCGCAGGCTGACGATGATACCGATGGAAACCAGCAGTCCTGCCAGGTCGAGGATCACCCGTTCCAGCGTCGCTTCCAGCGGACCAAGAAAGACAAGGAACAGAGACAGCGTCCATACGACAACGCTGGCCGCACCGGCCAGGTTCAAGAGGGTAATCCTGAGATAGTCGGGACACTCTTCCGTCGTACGCCCGCCAGATGTCAAAAAGCCGTGCCAATACCGATACCAGGCTCCGTCAGCCCTATCCGGCACGCTATCGGCGCCAAGGCCGGTGAGCGTCCTACTCAACTCGCTCCCCCCGTTTTCCGGCTTTTGCATCCCTGCCCCCTTTTCTGTGGTGCCTAGCGAGCCACGACGCTACTTCTCGTAACGGGTGGCACAAGTATTGGCACTAGCCTCAGCGGACTTTGTTCTGAGTAAATCGAGAAGCGTAACAGATTGCAAACGAAAGGCACCCGGACGGTCATCACCCTGAGGTGAAGCCGTGAAGCTGGCCCACGGCTGTGCGGCTCGCCATCATTGCGTAGGGCGAAGCAATCCGAGGGGCGCCCCGTGCCAAAATCAGTATCATGGGCAGTCTCATGTACAAGAAGAGACTCGATCTTGGCCAACCCAGCCTCCCTTCCTCCTTCCCCCACGCCGGGCGATGGCAGCCTGGAAGCCCTCCTGCTTGGCTGCACAGAGGGCACCAAGGCATCCTTCGATCGCCTGGCGGCGACCTGCTTGCCACGCATGCTGGGCCTTGCCTATCTGTTCTTCGAGCAGCCGCACCATGGCGAAGCGGTATGCGGCGATATGCTTCTGCTCGCCTGGCGCAACCTCGACCAGTGGGACGCCAGGCAGCCAGCCGCCACTTGGCTGTACACCATTCTCGGCAGCAGACTCTACACCCAGTTGCTGGCCATTCACGGCTCCCGACGGGAAGTGGCTCAGCGCCTGGAGGGCCTTGGCCTTGCCGACATGGGGACCATGTCATCGCCAACCGGTCCTCGCCCTTCCGGGCTGAGCGGTGATTTCTTGCAGGCACTGGCAGAGACGACACCTCCGGTCACGCCCACCGAACGCTTCAGGAATGACATGGAGACGCTGATCACGGCGGAAATCAACCAGCGCCACTCCCCGCGAACTCCCACCGGCGAACGGGCCTATCCGCCACTGTATGACCCGGCTCTCCGGCACCGCATGCTCAAGTCCCGCATCGCGTTCACCATCAAGGAAGGGTTCAAGCGCCGTCTGGGAGGCCCGCTGGAAAACGGCCTGCTTCATCGCTGGCTGGAAAGCAAACCTGGCAGTGCCATGCTGGAAGCCCAAGGCCTGCCACGGCGTAGCATCGAAGCCTATCTCGATGGAAAGCTGGACCTCGAAGTCGATACCAGCGTGCTGCACAAGGGTATCAACTTTCCCCGTTCCTTCCCGAACCGAGCCTTGCGACGCAAGGCGTCCAACGTCTTCATCTGGCCTGGCGACTGGGACCTGGTGCTGACGGAACTGGCTGAAAGCGATCGACGGGAATTCATTACCGACCTTTGGCAGCATCGCCTCGACCTGACCGCCAGTCACGGCTATGCCCGCCTGCTGGCGGCGCTGGAACGCGGCGCCCCCGTGAGCTCCCATCGACAAGGCATACTGCTGAATTCGGAAGCGCGCATCCTCACCTACCTTCAGCGCTACCGGCTCTATATGGAAGACATGAGTTGCTTCGGTTTCAAGGCAAGCATGGGGAGCGATCGGCTCGGCGTGGCCATTGATCGCGATGGCAATCTCATCAAGATCAACAAGGGGCTGCACCGGCTGGCCATGGCCCAGGTGCTGGGCATCCAGCGCGTCACGGTCAGGATAAGGGCCATCCACCAACTCTGGTGGCTGCAGAAAAAAGGGAGAGCCGAAGGAAAGGCAGCGCTAGCCAATGTGGAAAGCGCCCTCGCCACACTCGCCAACCGCCAGCGGGACGTGTGATCGACGAGCATCTTGTCGGGCAGCGCCGCCGCCTTGAGTCGAGGCAACTCATGCCGGTGGCCGGATTCACATCAGCCGCAGCAGTACCCAAAGCCCCATGCCGGCCATCATGGCGTTCTCGGTAAAGCTGATGACGCCCAGCGGAACATTGGAATTGCCTCCAACGCAGGCACAATTGAGATCCGCCTTGTCGACGTAGACGGCCTTGATGATGGAAAACCCGCCCGCGATGCCAACGAGAATGGCCACCAGGCCGGTCACCAGGGGCAGTAAACCGGAAAGAAAACCCAGGCCGACGAAGAGTTCGGCAAAGGGATAAACCCTTCCGTAAGCCGGCACGCGCCGGGTGATCAGATCGTACTGCCTGAAGCCCTGCACGAAGCCCGGGATGTCCATCAGCTTCAGACACGCCAGCACCGCCAGCGAAAAGCCCATGAAACCCATGATGCCGGCCTGTGTCGCCAACGCCAGTAGCGCGGTGGTGGAAAATACCGCAATGACCGGCACATAGGAGGTCGCGCTCTCCTCCTCGTCGTCCTGCTCACCGAAATGCTCGGCCAGAGCGTCATAGCCACCGATATGTTCACCATTGAGATAGACCTGGGGCGTGGTGCCGACGCCATGCTGCGCCTTGAATTCCTCCTCCTCCGTTTTCGATGCAAACTCATGGTCCTCGAAGGACACGTCGTGCTTTTCCAGCAGGCCAATCGCCTTGTCAGACCAGCCACAGCCACGCTTGTGATAAATGACATTGCCTTGCTGTTCGCCCATGACAGCCTCCCTTCGGCCGACGCAAATGGCAGAGTCGCCATCCGGCGCCGGAGGTCCTACGCAAACATCCATCCTGAAGCATAGCCAATGGGGTCACATGGGGGACGGGGCAACTCGCTGTGCCATCGAGACCAGTGCGGGTTATGCTGATATAACGATGTTACAAGTCCCAGCAAATCCTCAAGAGGGCTGCCCGATGGCCGATATCACATCCCGGCTGAAAGCCGTCAAGGAAGGGATCCGGAAGCTGGCGAACCTGGCGGGAACCGAACAGGCCGAGGCAGCGCAACAGCTGGCGGCCAAGCTCGGCGCCGATCTCGACCGTGTGGCGGCAGAGGCCGCAGCCCAGCCGAGCCCCCCCGTCCCTCCGGAAAAGGCGTCACCCCCCGCGCCGCGCCATGAGGAGATCCGCTGCCCGATCTGTTCGCTGCGCTCCTTCACCTACCAGAGGGGAACGGTGCGGGAATCGGCCGACTCCAGTACCGGCTTCGAGGCATTCTATCGCTGCCTGAGTTGCGGTCACCAGGCATGGCGGGAATCAGAGTGAGACTTGGTCGTCACTCCTCGCTGTCAGGTTGATTCGTCAACCAGGCAAAGGCGTCAAGCTCATCGAGCTCATCGTGTAAAGTCTCGACCCGACGCAGACGCTCGAAGCCTTCGCTCATTGCGCGCTGGAACAAAATCGAGCAGAGCAGGTTCAACACGCTCATGGCAGCAGCATAGCTGTCGAGCAATGAGGGGGAGCGAACTTGGCACGTCAGGGTCCAAGTGGCTAGCCGCGCCGTCTGGGTGGCGGAGGGATCGGTAATCAGCAGTACCTTGGCCCCTTGTGCCTGGGAAATTTCCATGATACGCGTTACCACCCCGACCCGCCGGCGCATGCCGATCATCACCACCACGTCGCCCTCGCCGATATCCACCATGTCCTCTCCCAGAGTCTGGGCGGATTGGGGTAATAGCAACACATCAGAACGCAGCAACAACAATTGACGCTGCAGATAAAGCGCCAACATGCGGCTGTTGCGGAAGCCCACCACGTGCACCCGCCGTGCACCCGCCATAGCATCCACCACATCGCGCAGTGTATCCGGTCGAATGGCTTCCAGGGAGAGCGTCAGGTTGTGAATTTCCTGCTCAAGGTGATCGGCCACCGATTGGCTAGCCACGGACTTGCCCTCCCCCCTTCCGCTTGCCCGTGAAGCCGAGGAGAGATAGACCGGCGAGCCCCAGCGCTTGGCCTCGCGCACCTGCAGACGCACCTCATTGAAGTCCTTGTAACCCAGCCGCTGAAAAAAGCGCGACGCCGCCGCCCGCGAGGTACCGGCAGCTTCGGCCAGCTCGCCAGCACTATAGGTAGCGATATCGCCGGGGAAACCCAGCAACAGGTCACCCAGGCGCTTCTCAGCCGGGGGCAGCTCTTCGTAATGCGCTTGAATACGCGCTTCCAGCGTCAGGGGCTCTTTCATGGTGTCCATGCTTACCATGATGCCATCACACAGGAAAGATGAAAATTCATTTTCACATGCTTGACGAAGTGAAAAATTTGTCTCAGTCTGGAAGCGAGAGGCCGACCATGTCGCGTCAAGATCGGCCAGGCTCATCCCTGGGAGGCACCATGCCAACGACAAATACAACGCCCCATCACCCACTGTTAGGCAAGCTGCTGACATTTGGTAAATACCTGGATGCCGTGGTCATCAAGCTATGTGCCGTACTCGCAGGCGTCATGGTTTTGATCGTCTGGTTCGGCATCCTGTCCCGCTACGGCCTGGAGCTGGGGGCCACCTGGACGGAGGTGCTGGCCCGCTACGTGATGATATGGGCCGCCCTGCTGGCCATACCAGCAGGCGTCTTCAGGCGCGAACATATCGGTTTCGTCATGCTGTTCAGCCTGCTCTCACCAGGAAAGCAGCGCCTGCTTCGACTCCTGCTCGACCTGATCGGCCTGGGCTTTTTCCTCTATTTGACGTGGTATGGCGTTCACATGTCGATTCAGGGCAGTAGCCAGTTCGCCACCATCTTCGGCATGACCATGCTGATCCCCTTCGCTTCGGTGCCAGTATCGGCCGGACTCGCTGCCTTTCAGACGGTGGTCGTGATGCTGCGTGACTATCTCCATCCCCCCGAGGTGGCGGCTATCGAACTGCCGGAGGAGAACATCCAATGATGATTGTTGCCCTGGCCTTCTTCGGCCTGCTGATCCTCGGCCTGCCTATCGGCTACGTACTCGGCATTGCCGGTGTCACCGGGCTGCTACAACTGGGTGGGCCGGAATTCCTGACCATGGCACCTCGCCGCTTCTTCGAGGGGTTGGACCTGTTCACCTTCATGGCCATGCCACTGTTCATCCTTGCTGGCGAGATCATGAATCGCTCCGGCATCACATCACGCCTGATCGACTTCGCCAATGCCTTGGTGGGTTATCTACGAGGGGGGCTGGCCCATTCAAACATGCTCGCTTCGGTGCTGTTCTCTGGCATGACGGGGGCCGCCGTTTCCGACGCTGCCGCCTTTGGCAACACCATGGTCCCGGCTATGGTCAAGCAAGGCTACACCCGGCCTTTTGCCTGCGCCGTAACCGCTGCCGGCTCGATCATCGGCCCGACGATTCCACCCTCCAACCTGATGGTGATCTACGGCTCGCTGATGGGTGTCTCCATTGCCGGGCTGTTCGCTGCCGGCATACTGCCGGGGCTCCTCATCGCCCTGTTTTGCATGTGTCTGATCGCTGCGCTGGGGCGTCGTCTCAACCTGCCCAAGGGAGAGGGTGGACCCAGTCTCAAGCTGATTCTCTCCACCTTCCGCTCCAGTCTGCTGGCGATACTCATGCCGGTCATGATCCTGGGCGCCATTCTCTTCGGAATCACCACGCCTACTGAAGCCGCCTCCCTGGCCGTACTTTATGCCCTGTTGGTGGGCACGGTGATCTATCGCTCGCTGAAGTGGAGCGACCTCTTCGACATGCTCGAGCGAACCGCCCGTATCACAGGAGTGGTATTCCTGATCATCGCCTCGGCCTCGATCCTCGGCTGGTGGATGACCTTCGTCCAACTGCCCCAGATGGTGGCGGCCAGCTTTCTTGCCCTGACGACGAACCCCGAAGCGATCATCGGCATGATTCTGCTGCTATTGCTTGCCATCGGGCTATTCATGGATATCAACGCCGCGCTCATCATCCTGGCCCCGGTACTGGTTCCACTGACCAACGCCATCGGCATGGACCCGGTGCATGCCGGCATCATGATCATCCTCGCCCTCAATATTTCCCTGATGACCCCACCAGTCGGCGCCTGTCTATTCGTACTGTCGTCGGTTACCGGGGAAAAAATTGAACGGATCAGTGGCGCGCTCTGGCCGTTCCTATTGGTCCAGGTCGGCGTCCTGATGCTGATTGCATTCTGGCCTGACCTGACCCTGTTCGTGCCACGCCTGCTGGGCTTCTAGGCACTATGCGCTCTCAACCAACAAGCACAAGATGGAGAATCACCATGACACGTTTCAAGAAATCCCTTATTGCTGCCGTCGCCGCAGCCAGCCTGGCCCTCGCCGGAACCGCCTACGCTGAGAAGGTGATGCGCCTGCATCATCTGAACAATGACAACCCTTTCGACAACGGCTCGGGCGCCATGGCAACGGTGTTCAAGAACCTGGTCGAATCGGGCACCAACGGCTCGGTCACCGTGCAAACCTACCCCAACGGGCAGCTTGGTGATGACGCCGGCGTGCTAAGCCAACTTCGCGCAGGCGTGGTGCAGTCCGGCATTCACTCGGTCGGGGGTTTTGCTTCGGCTTACCCGATGATCGGCGTACTCGACGTCCCCTTTGCCTTCCCCGACGTCTCAACTACCTATGAAGTCTTCGATGGTCCCTTCGGCGATAAGCTTGCCGTCGATATCGAGGAAAAAACCGGCCTCAAGGTACTCGGATTCGGTGACTCCGGCGGCCTGTTTGCCATCACCAACTCCAGGCGCCAGGTGCGTACTCCCGACGACATGCAGGGCCTGCAGATCCGTACCATGGGTCTGGACACCCATCAGGAGGTCATCAGGGCGCTGGGTGGCCAGCCCACCGCCATCGCCTGGTCCGAGGTCTACACCGCGCTGCAGACGGGCGTCGCCGACGGGCAGATGAATCCTATCCCGATCATATCCTTCGCCCGCTTCGATGAAGTGCAACAGTACCTCTCACTGACGAACCACCTCTTCGCCCCCTATGTCTGGGTAGTCAGCAATCGTTTCTGGGACAGCCTGGATGAAACGGAGCAGAAGGTAGTGGAGTCCGCCGCCCGCTCGGCCATCGTTGCCGGCCGCGGCATCAGCCGCATCATCGAAGCCTCGGACCGCGGCCTGCCACATCTCGCCGCCAACATGGAAGTTCACTCCCTGACGCCAGACGAGATGGATGCCTTCCGCGAGGCCACTCAGCCAGCGGTCATGGAAATCATCTCGGAAAAGTATGGCGCTGAAGGTGAAGAAATGCTGGCCGCTTTCCTCGAAGCAATCGAAAACGCATCGCAATAGAACGTGCTGCACCCTGATCGCGGGGGGCCTGCCCCCTGCTTCCCACTCATGGATCGATTGCACAGATCGACCTGACGGATCGACACCAAGGATCGTCATGCGCCAGCTGATTACTCAAGACACCATCCAGCATTACAACAATCCCCGGGTTCTGCCAGGGGCTCCCATCGGTGAGCGTCAGCGCGCCATCCTGTCCCAGGAGGCAATGCGTGCGGCACGCGACGAGGTACGCACCTGGCCCGGCTACGCCCCCACCCCCCTGGTGGCCCTGAGCGGGCTGGCCAAGGCCTGCGACGTCGCCCGACTCGACTACAAGGACGAAGCCAGGCGCTTCGGACTCAACAGCTTCAAGGCGCTGGGCGGAGCCTATGCCGTCCTGCGCCTGCTCAAGGAGCACCTCCCACCGGACGTCACCTCGGCCGACCTGCTGGCAGGACGCTACCGTGAGGAAGAGTCACGCATCACCGTATGCTGCGCAACCGACGGCAACCACGGCCGTTCGGTGGCCTGGGGTGCCCAGCAGTTCGGCGCACGATGCGTGATCTACCTGCACGCCACCGTTTCCCAGGGGCGCGAGGACGCCATCACACGCTTCGGCGCCGAAGTGCGCCGGATCCCCGGCAATTACGACGACTCGGTGCGCCAGGCGGCGGCGGATGCCGAGGCCAACGGCTGGTTCGTGGTCTCGGACACCTCTTACCCCGGGTATATGACCGTGCCACGCGACGTCATGCAGGGCTACACAGTCATGGTCGATGAAGCGGTGCAGCAGTTGCCCAAGCCGCCAACACACTGCTTCGTGCAGGGCGGGGTCGGGGGGCTAGCGGCCGCGGTACTGGCCCAGCTCTGGGAAGCCTACGGCCCCGACCGGCCGCGAGTGATCGTGGTCGAGCCCGACCGAGCGGCCTGTCTCTACGAGAGCGCACGAGCAGGGCGTCCCATTGCCGTCCATGGCGATCTCGACACTTTGATGGCGGGACTTGCCTGCGGTGAGGTCTCGCTGCTGGCCTGGGAAGTACTCGAGGACGGTATCGACGACTTTATCACCGTAACCGACGAGGCGGCGGTGGAAGCCATGAAACTGCTAGCGGCGGGGATCGATGGCGATAGCCCACTGGTGGCAGGTGAAAGCGCGGTAGCGGGACTCGTCGGGCTGCTGATCGCACGACAACAGACCGCCTTGAGCGAGGCCCTAGGGCTTGATGCCGACAGTCGTATCCTGCTGATCGGCAGTGAAGGCGCCACCGACGAAGAGGTTTATCGCGAACTGGTAGGCCGCCCGTCGGCCGAGGTTGAAGCGGAGGCACGCAATCATGCATGACACACTGCGAATCAATGGGCAACGCCTGATCAGCCGCCTGGAGCGACTCGGCGAAATTGGCGCCCTGCCAGGTGGTGGCTGCTGCCGCCTCGCCCTAACCGAGGAGGACCGCCAGGGAAGAGAGCTCGTTATCAGTTGGATGTACGAACTGGGTCTTCAGGTGTCCAGCGACGCCATGGGCAATGTGTTCGGCCTGCGACCCGGCACAGAGGACAGCCCGCCGGTGATGACCGGATCGCATATCGACACCGTCCGCACCGGTGGTATCTATGATGGCAACCTGGGTGTACTGGGCGGGCTCGAGGTAATCGAGACCCTCAACGAGGCCGGCATCGTCACGCGCCGTCCTCTATGTGTCGCCTTCTTCACCAACGAAGAGGGAGCACGCTTTGCCCCCGACATGATGGGAAGCCTGGTGTATGTCGGCGGCATGTCTCTCGATGATGCGCTGGCCACCAAGGGAATCGACGGTCAGCGAGTCGGTGACTGTCTTGAGCAAATCGGTGCCCGCGGTAGCGAACCAGTGGGCAATCCTGATGTGCATGCATACGTTGAGTTGCACATTGAGCAGGGCCCGGTACTCGAGGAGTCCAGCATCACGATTGGGGCAGTGGAAAAGGTACAGGGAATCTCCTGGCAGGAGTTCTGCTTCACCGGCACATCCAACCACGCTGGCACCACGCCCATGCGCCTGCGTCATGATGCCGGATATGCCGCCATGGCCACCGGCTCCTTCGTACGTGAGCTGGCTAACCGCATCGGTGGCGACCAGGTGGGCACGGTCGGAGCGCTGCAGATGGAGCCCAATCTGGTCAATGTGGTAGCCAACCAGGCCAGCTTGACTGTCGACTTGCGTAATACCGATAACGATCGACTCAAGCAGGCCGAAGCCGAGCTACTGGACTTTATTGAACGACTGGCCGAGCGGGAGGGCATAGAGGTGCAGCATCGCACCCTAGCACGCTTCGACCCAGTGCCCTTCGACACGGACATGATCGATTGTGTGGAAGCCAGCGCCAAGGCGTTCGGACACTCCGTCATGCGCATGCCCAGCGGCGCCGGACACGACGCCCAGATGCTGGCCAGGGTCTGCCCCACTGCCATGATCTTCGTACCCAGCGTCGATGGCATCAGCCACAACATCAACGAATACACCGCGCCCGAAGACCTGGAAGCGGGTACCAATGTCTTGCTGAGAGTCCTGTTGGACCTCGCCGGGTAATTGTCCAAGGAAAGCCTAATGAGCCGCAAACTGATTGTGGGGGCCGCCCAACTGGGCCCCATTGCACGAAATGAAACCCGTGCCCGGGCAGTCGCACGCATGGTCGAACTGATGCATCAGGCCCACGCCAGAGGCGCCAGCCTGGTAGTCTTCCCCGAGCTTGCCCTGACCACTTTCTTTCCACGCTGGTACATGGAAGATCAGGCCGATATCGACGCCTTCTTCGAGCAGGAGATGCCAGGCCCCGAAACCCAGCCCCTGTTCGAAGCGGCCCGTGAGCTAGGCATCGGCTTTTACCTCGGCTATGCGGAGCTGGCACTGGAGGCGAAAACGCCCCGTCACTTCAATACATCCATCCTGGTCGATGCCAGCGGCAGCATTATCGGCAAGTATCGCAAGGTCCACCTGCCAGGCCACAGTGAACATGAACCCTGGCGCCCGTTTCAGCATCTCGAGAAACGATATTTCGAGCCAGGCAATACTGGATTCGGCACGACACAGGCCTTTGGCGGCACCATGGGCATGGCGCTATGCAATGACCGTCGTTGGCCGGAAACCTATCGAATGCTGGCGCTACAGGGAGTCGAGCTGATGATGCTCGGCTACAACACACCCATACACTATCCGCCGGTGCCTGCACATGATCACCTGCAGGGCTTCCATAACCATCTTTGCATGCAGGCTGGAGCCTACCAAAACGGCATGTGGGTCGTGGGCGTGGCAAAAGCGGGGAAGGAAGAAGGCTGTGACCTGCTTGGTCAGAGTTGCATTATCGCCCCCACTGGCGAGATCGTTGCCATGGCCAGTAGCCAGGAGGACGAACTGATTACCTATGAATGTGACCTAGACCGCACTTGCGAGATCCGGGAACATATCTTCAATTTTGACCTGCACCGCCGCCCGGAAACCTATGGCCTGATTACTGACCCACTGACGTAAGGATCAGCGTGTAACGAGGGTTATGGTGGCGGCCCACCGAGGAAGTCGCCGCTTGGGCGAGTAGTAGGCAAGCGGATTGCTTTACACCCCGTTGCTGGCCAGGTGAACCGCCACCACCGCCATCATCAGCCCGATCGCCCCATCGATCAGGCGCCAGGCCAGGGGGCGCGAAAGCCAGGGTGAGAGCATCGACCCACCCCAGGCCAGCAGGCTGAACCACAGGATCGAAGCGGTGCTCGCCCCGGCCACGAAGGTGGTGGCGCTCTCTTGCTGGGCGCCAATGGCGGGTACCAGCAGCAGGGTGTCCAGGTACACCTGGGGATTGAGAATGGTGACCGCCAGGGTGGCGAGCAGTACATGCTTCAGGCTGCGCCCATCCGCCACCGCCGCCAGCGCCTGTCGCCCGGTAGCGGCACGGTAGAAAGCCTGGGCGGCCAGCCACGAGAGGAAGGCCACCCCCAACCACCGCATCGCCTCCATTGCGCTCGGCATGGTCAGAAGAATGGCACTGACACCGAACATGCCGGCCGTCAACAGCAGTACATCCGTGCTCATGCATAGACCCGCCGACCACCAGTGGTGCTCCCGCCTCACGGCCAGGCCCAGCACGTAGGCGTTCTGCGCACCGATGGCAATGATGATGCCACCGCATACCACCAGCCCGGTGAGGTAACTCTCCAACATGGCTCCCCCTCCATCGAGGAAATCGTGAATCGACTCCTTCCGGAACACGCAAGCATAATGGTGAGCCGATATACCAGGAAATCATCCTGCTAATGACACATCAGTTCTTCTAATGGCGAGCAGCTCATGCTGGACTACAAACTTCTTCAGGCGCTGGCGGCGGTAATCGAGTGCGGGGGCTTCGAGCGCGCCGGTGACGCACTGGGGCTCTCGCAATCCGCCGTCTCCCAACGCATCAAGTCGCTGGAAATCCGCCTGGGGCAGCCGGTACTGATCCGCCACCCCGAGCTCCACCCCACCCCGGCAGGCCAGCGGCTGCTCAATCATTACCGGCAGGTCCAGTTGCTCGAACGTGATTTGCGCACCACCCTGCCCACCTTGGAGGAGTCCGCGCCAAGGCTGCGCATCGCGATCAACGCCGACAGCCTGGTGACCTGGTGGGCCGACGCCGTGGGTGAACTGTGCCAGGCCGAAGGTCTGCTGCTGGATCTGGTGGTCGAGGACCAGGACGTAGGGCTCAAGCGGCTGCGCGATGGCGACGTCGCAGCGTGCCTGTGCGCCAGCCCCCAGCCCATTGCCGGGGCTCGCTGTGTACCGCTGGGGAAAATGGAATATCACCCGCTGGCCACGCCGGACTACATTGCCCGTCACTTTCCCCATGGCCCCGCCGCCGACGCCTTTCGTCAGGCACCCGCCATCGTATTCGGCCCCCATGACCAGCTGCAGCACCGTTTTCTCGCTCAGTGCGGTTACCATGGCAGCTTTCCCTATCACCTGTGCCCTTCTTCGGAAGGCTTCGTGCGCCTGGCCACTGCCGGCATGGGCTACGGCATGATCCCGCAAATGATGCAGGCCGATACCCTGGTGGCGAAAGGCAGGCTGGCCAGCATCGCACCCGGCCAGTCCCTCGCGGTGCCGCTCTACTGGCACTTCTGGCGCCATAGCGGCCAATTACTGGACCGCCTGACGCTGGCGCTGAGCGAAGTGGAGTTGAAATAGCGGTGGAACCGAACCAGGCCCACGGCATTAGCCAGATGGAACGGGGATATCTAGACTGCCTGCATTGCTGAACCATACGGCACAGAGCCAAGTGCTAGACGTGATCTCACCGTGCACAGGAGTTACGCCCATGCAGTCACGCTATTTCACCATCCCTGACTACCCCACAGGCACGCCGCAACGCGAGCTATTCGAATTGCACACCGCCGAGCTACCCGAACTGGAAGAGGGTGAGGTGAGAATCCGCAATACCTGGCTCTCGGTCGACCCCTACATGCGTGGCAGAATGAGCGGCGTGAGGACTTATATCGACCCATTCCAGCTCAACGAGCCGCTCGAAGGTGCCGCGGTCGGTGAGGTGATCCAGTCACGGGATACGCGTTTCACCAAGGGCGACAAGGTCCGTCATATGGCCGGCTGGCGGGACATTGCCCAGCTCAAGGCCGATATTCTGGAGCCGCTGCCGCAAGTCGATGTGCCCGAAGAGGCCTATCTGGGCGTGCTCGGCATGCCGGGCATGACCGCCTGGACGGGCCTGAACCACATCGCCAAAATCCGCGAAGGCGACAATGTTCTGGTCAGTGCCGCCAGCGGTGCCGTGGGTTCGCTGGCCGTGCAGTTGGCCAAGGCCAAGGGAGGCACCGTGGTGGGTATTGCCGGCGCACCGGAGAAACTCGCCTGGCTGGAATCGATCGGCATCACGGCCATCAGTTACCGTGGCAAGGATGCGCAGCAGTTGAGTGCCGACCTCAAGGAAGCCTGCCCGGACGGCTTCGACATCTACTACGAGAATGTTGGCGGCATCTGCCTGGAAGCGGCACTGGACAACCTGCGCGTTGGCGCACGTATTGCGGTGTGCGGTCTCATTGCCGATTACAACGCCGGGAAGCCCAGCTCCGTCCCCGGCAATCTGGCCATGATCCTGATCCGTCGGGCTCGTATGCAGGGCTTCATCATCTTCGATCACTGGACCGAGTACCCTCACTTCCTGGAGGAAGTCGGCCCCCAGGTCGCCAAGGGTGAGATCGATTACGAAGAAACCATCGAGGAGGGCCTGGAGCGCACACCGGATGCCTTCCTGAAGCTCTTCGAAGGCGCCAACAAGGGGAAGATGCTGGTACGGCTTTGACCTCGACAGCCCTGGTGGCCTTGCCATGGCCACACGACGCCGTGCCCGCAAGGCCACATACCATGACCAGAGTCCCGGCGAGCGGCGGGGCCTTCTGATGCCATGAGGTCGGGAATATGGCCAATATTGGCCGAAATTCATACGTCTTGCACTTTTTCGACGACGCAAAGGCTGTATAGTGGTTTTGCATCATTTTTCTCATGCGGAGTAGACAGCACGATCGATCATTTTTCCAAGCCAGCACGGAGGTTTTCTCATGAAGGTGTACAAACCTGAATGGCAGTGCACGTTTAGCGTAAACGAAGGCATGGAAGAAACAGCGAGTTGGAAGGAGCGCATCGCGTGGCGAATGCGGGAATTCGCAGACAAGCTGGACGGCGGTGGAAGAACGCTAAAGATTGATTGCAATGTCACACCTCAGCTAAGCCCCCAGGATGTCGATACCTGTCTCGGCAAAGGCTTTGAAGTGACGCAAAAGCTACTCACGGAGCTTGCCCATCAAGCTGCCTGCGAAGATGTGATGCTGCATGCCAAGGCAGAACTCTTCGAGGAAAACCCCCAGTATCGATAGTCCGACAAACCGGGGTATGACGTTACCGCACCCCCTTCAGGCACGCCCTGAAGGGGGTGTTTTCGTTTGACGGGCAATTGTCACCTTGGGCACTTCGTAACGGAGTTCCGCAAAGGCATCACCATAGGCAGTCGCCGAGGTCAACTGCAGTGGCGGTGTCGTGATTTCCCTTGGCAACACGGGCAAGCCACTGCCCAGGGTCACTGACGTGACTTGAATGATCAGCTCATCGAGCAAACCATGGTCATGGAACTGACCGGCCAACTCGCCCCCACCCACTATCCAGATATTCCGGTTACCGGCGGCTGCCGCCATCTGCCGATGGACAAGCCGCACGCCACCGTTGACGAAGCGGACATCGGTGCCGGGAATGACGGGGAGAGAGCGGGAAGTAAACACCCAGGTCGGTTGCTCGTAAGGCCAAGGCTGCGGTGTTTCCGAATCAGGCTTGACGCAATGATGCAGCAACCACTCATAAGTATGGGCACCCATGGCAATGGCGCCAACTTCACGAATGAAGGCGGGGTAGCTGGTTGCTTCGATATCGCCGAACTGGAGCAGCCAGTCGAGTGAGTGCTGTGTCGTCGCAATGAAGCCATCCAGGCTGGAGGCTGCATAATACTGAGTCTTCATGCTCAGGTATCCTTCTATTCATTGCAATCGTCATTCGGTTTCTCTTTCATCACGTATAGTTGTCACGTGATGGTTTATAAGCATGTTCCACTATGAGAATAGTATTCCTCCTTACAAGTGCATCCTTGCTTACTTGAATTTACAGTACATCAAGGATGTCGGCCCATCACGCTCCTGCATCCAGGCTTCAATCGACCAGAGGGAGCAAGGGGGCCCTATCGTCGTGTCGCAAAATGACTACCATTTAACATGCTGTTTATCATGAAATTTCCCATCCGGCTCAAATATACGTCTCCAAACAGAGACGCAGCAAGGGCCGTTTTGAGACCCCAGCTATATCGCCTGATATCTCAGGAAACATAACCATGGGCTATCTCATTGTTCTGTATTAGAAATATTATACCTGGCACTCTTCTCGCTCTATGAGAAAACAGGAAAGCATGACTGGGTTCGACAGGCGATTCTGCCATGACCAAGCCCAGTATTGGAGGTCCTTGTCTTGTACTGTCACGGAATGGCAGATGGGATAGAGACCTGGCAAGGATGCCTCCCCTCATTCACAGCTGGTCGTAATCGGCTCGCTTACGGACAGCTAGCAAGATTTCATAGTTCCCTGCGTACTTTGGGCCGCCCTGCGGCCCTATTTTTTTGCCGCCCAAACATCACCTCATAACAATCGGCAGGCCTGGCGCGTCAGCTTGAAGCTCTATTCAGCACTGCGAACGGACGTTGGAACGAGACGCATCCTATGCCTATGAAGCCCAAGCCCCCGCGACAGATCAGTCCCAACCTCATCGGCCTATCGTTGGCGGTGGTACTCGTTACCGGCGCCGTATTTGCCTTCGGCGGCTTGTCACCCGACAACGTCGCCATTCCAGCCGCCATCATGGCGGATCTCGCAACCGGTGTATTGCGCACCGGCCTGGCACTGCTTTCCTTCTCCATCGGCCTCGCCCTGGCGACTGTCTTGATTCTGCGACCGATCCGCAATGCCTATCGGGCCCGCGAGGCGCAGCTCGAGCGTCGCCAGAAACAGCTTGAAGCGTTGACCATCAAATTGCATCGCCAGGCCACCAGCGACGGCTTGCTGGGCATTGCCAACCGCCGTGAGTTCGAGCGTGTCCTCACCTTGGAATGGCGGCGTGCCGCACGCGAACGCCAGTCCCTCAGCCTGCTGATGATCGACGTCGATCACTTCAAGATCTACAACGACACCTACGGGCATCTGGAAGGTGACGACTGTCTGAAACACGTGGCTGCCGTTCTGGAAGAGACGACCGGGCGCCCAGGTGATCTGGTGGCACGCTATGGCGGCGAGGAGATGGCGATCCTGATGCCCCGCACCGAGCTGGAGGGGGCCATGCACATTGCCGAGCGCATCCATGTCATGCTGGCCGGACGGGCACTTCCATTCCACGCCTCGCCGGTGGCAAGTCACGTCACCGTGAGCATCGGCGCGGCCTCCCTGCTACCCGTCAGGAATATCGAACCCCACCTGCTGATCCAGCAGGCCGACGAAGGGCTCTACGCCGCCAAGGAAAACGGTCGCAACCGAACCGAAGCCATTCGCCGCCTGCGTCTCATTGCCTCGATGGAGAACAAGAGCAAGGGGGTTGAAACGGCCAAGGCCTATCGCGCCTGAGGCCTGCGGATTCATGGCCGTTGCTCGCCAAACAATCCTCCCGACCATGGGAAGCAGGCCAGCCAACCTGACGGTTGCTGACACGCGTGGCCTCTTTCCTTGATGCGAAGAGCCCCTACAGTACTGCGCGAATGCGCTCGGCGGCTTCGGCCAGTTGCCCGGGTTCTGCCTGGGCCAGCCCTTCCAGTCGAATATCCTCCATCGCATCGATCGGCGCCAGGTGCAGGTGCACATGGGGCACCTCGAGACCGACGATCATCATCGCCACCCGCTCACAGGGAAAGGCTTGCTTGAGCGCCTTGGCCAGCGTCTGCGACACGCTCATCAAGTGAGCCGCCAGCCCGGGCGGCAGATCGTCCCAGTGATCGATTTCCTGGCGCGGGATCACCAGCAGATGCCCCGGCCTCATCGGGTTGAGGGTCATGATGGCCACGCACTGCTCGTCTTCCCAGACGAAGTGACCCGGGATTTCGCCCTGGATGATGCGGGTGAAGATGCTTGCCATAGTGAATGCCTCCGCTAGGAAAACCCCAAGATGCCATAAATGGCCAAAAGCGTCTCGCCCCTGATGAAGGGCTCAAGTTCAGCCTCAACGGACCGATATCTTAGGCTAGCGGTGGTATGAATGGCGCAGCCTGGGGTCGTCCCAGGAGCTGTGTGCCGTTGTGGAGACCGAGACATGAACGTCCTGAAGATGACGAGTGAGTTGTCAAGCCCACTCCACCCCGACAATAGGCTGGCTCGCCGCCTGGCATGTGCCAAGGCACGGCTCGATGGCCTGGAACGGGACACTGCTTCGAAGGACCAGAGCGCACTGGCCGCCGCACGCGTGGAGTTTTCCCTGGCATCACGGGCGCTGGCGGACGCGCTCATCGCCCAGGGATTGCACGTCTCTGAAAGCGATGATTGAGGGAAACCACGCCGCGTTCTCGTCTTCCACTCAGCAGTCTCCCACAGGGTGGAATCGATGGCTTCCTGCGGAAGCGCTGGTGAGAGCAGGCCACTTTTCCAGAAGTTTGGCCCTTGGTACAGGGCTTGAGCGCCGTACGCTTGGTTACATGAACGTCTTCATCCTGTCGCCAACGTCGCCGAACGTCGTTTTTGGTTGCCGTCGATGTAGGCGGCGGTTATTATTTCAACGCCTAACGGCACCTCATCGCATCGATGGACGCGCGATCCGCTACACGAGAACCTGAGGCAACGCCATGGGAGTCCGATCCCACCTGTTTCTTACCTGCTGTTTTGCAAGCCTGCTGATAACCGGTAACGCGCAGGCGCACGACACGAAAAGCGACGAAACCCAGCAAGGCATCGCGTCCTACTACAGCGACCGCTTTCAGGGTGCCGCTACCGCCAGTGGCGAACCCTTCGACCAGAATGCGCTAACGGCCGCCCACCCGGAGCTGCCTTTCGGCACCAAGGTGCTGGTGACCCGCCCGGATACCGGCCAGGAAGTGGAAGTACTGATCAACGACCGTGGCCCCTTCGTCCAGGGGCGCGTCATCGACCTCTCCAAGCGTGCGGCTAGAAAACTCGGCATGCTCCATCGCGGCACCGTGCCGGTGATGGTCACGCTGATGGATTAGGCACCATCGCCCTGAAGTGATCGAGCTCAAGTATCTGGATGCTCCCCTGGTTCATTCTTCAGCCTCGAGCTTGTCCTGCGTCCTCAACTCGAAATCGCTGGCATCGTGCCGCTCATGCAGCTGTTCCCCAGGCTCACCGAATGTGCGGTTGACCATGCGGCCGCGCTTTACCGCCGTCCGATCAGCGATCGCCTTTGCCCAGCGCTGCACGTGCTCATACTCCTGAGTCTGCAGGAACTCCGCCGCGTCGTAGACCCGTCCCAGCGCCAGTTGGCCGTACCAGGGCCAGGTAGCGATATCGGCGATGCTGTAGTCGTCACCGGCGAGATAAGGTGCCTCGGCCAGGCGTCGGTCGAGCACGTCAAGCTGACGCTTGGCCTCCATGGCGAAGCGATCAATGGCGTATTCGATCTTGGTGGGCGCATAGGCATAGAAGTGCCCGAAGCCACCGCCGAGCAAAGGTCCGCTACCCATCTGCCAGAACAGCCAGTTCAGCGCCTTGGTGCGCCCGGCCGGATCGGTGGGAAGGAAGGCGCCGAATTTCTCGGCGAGATAAAGCAGGATTGCACCGGACTCGAAGATGCGGGTAGGTGTCGGGGTACTGCGGTCGACCAGTGCCGGGATCTTGGAATTGGGGTTGATCTCGACGAAGCCGCTGCCGAACTGCTCTCCCTCCATGATGCGAATCGGCCAGGCGTCGTACTCGGCTTCCTGATGACCGAGTGCCAGCAACTCCTCGAACATCACCGTGACCTTCACCCCGTTGGGCGTGGCCAGGGAGTAGAGCTGGAACGGGTGCTGGCCGACGGGCAATGCCTTGTCGTGGGTCGGCCCGGCGATGGGGCGGTTGATGTTGGCGAACTGGCCGCCGCTCTCCTTCTCCCACGTCCAAATTCTCGGCGGAACGTACTCGTGCTCCTGGTTCATGGAAACTCCTGTCAGGGGATGATTCCGGCTCGGCGCTTCGCTCGCAGCGGATGGGACCAATGCCGGTCTGACAAAAGATAGCCTGATAAGGTTTCAGCTTCGAGCCTCAGCGACGACCGAACGAGACCAATGGGTCGTTTTTACAGGGAGACGCTCGGGGCGCTGTCGCCCAAGCGTTTAATGGAGGGCGTTCTCCAGATGGGCATCCTTTCGGTTCGGGGGAACCAGGCCGTATCGGCGCATCCGCCGATAGACCGTGGGCCTGGAGACACCGAGCCGGCGCGCCGCCAGGCTGACGTTCCAGGCGGTTTCCCGCAGCAGGCCGAGTAGTGCCCGGCCCTCGTCGGATGTCGCGTTCCGCGAGGACGGTTCGAGGACCTGCGGCACGCCGGCGAGGCCACCCTGGCATTCTTCCGGCAGGTCATGCACCGTGATTTCGTCACCTTCGGCCGTTGCCAGAGCGAAGCCCAATGCATTCTTGAGTTGGCGAATATTACCCGGCCAGGCGTAGGCCAGCAGCGCACTCACGGCATCGGCCCGCAGGCGCACGTCCCGGTCGCGCTTCGCCACCAGTGATTCATGGACGCTGCGGATCACGTAGTGGTGGTCGGCCCGCTCGCGCAGCGCCGGCAGCCGCAGCCGGGCACCGTTCAGTCGGTAATAGAGATCCTCCCGGAAGCGTCCGTTGGCGATCAACGCATCCATGTCGCGATGGGTTGCGGTGATCACCCGGAGATCGACACGAACGGCCTTTTCGGCCCCCAGCGGCATCACCTCGCCCTCGGCCAGTACCCGCAGCAGGCGGGTCTGCAACGACAGGGGCATGTCACCGATCTCGTCCAGGAACAGCGTGCCACCGTCGGCCTGCTGGATCAGCCCGCGCATGCCCTTGCTGCTCCCGCCGGTGAAGGCCCCAGGCAAGTAGCCGAAGAGTTCGCTCTCGATCAGCGATTCGGGAATGGCGGCGCAGTTCACCGCCACGAATGGCTTTTTGGCACGCTTGCCGCTGTCGTGCAGGGCCCGGGCCAACACTTCCTTGCCGGTGCCCGTCTCCCCGGTGATCAGCACGCTGACCTCCTCGTTGCGCAGACGCCGCGCCAGCTTGAGCACCCGGTGCATGGCCGGGTCGTCGGATGCCAGCCTGTCCAGCGCCGGGACCGGTGTGAGCGAAGGTGGCACGGCACGAGTGGCGATGCGACGCCCCCTCGGCTCGATCAGGGTAACGAAGCATATCGCCTCGCTGGCACGGATACGGAAAGCCCGGATCTGATCGTCGCTGGCCGACAGGATGCCCAGCAGTTCCCCGATCTCGCCGTCGAGCAGTTGGGTGGCCTTGGGAACCAGACCCGGCGACCAGGGCGGCCAGCGGCTCAGGTGCGCGTCGATCAGGGCACGGCCGAAGCCGTTGCCGGCGATGATGCTGCCGTCCTCCTCGATGGCGATCAGCCCCCGGCCGTTGAGGTGGACGAACTCGCGGGCCATATCGAAGCGCAGGATCAGGCAGTCCCGATAACGGTGCAGGAAGTAAGCATCCTCGATCATCCGCGAGTACAGATTCACCAGCGACAGTGCGAAGTTCTGGCTCTCGTGGGAACGCGGCGACCGCAGCGCGGAGATGTCCAGCACCGCGATGACCTGCCCCTGAGGGTCGGTGATCGGCACCGCCGTGCAGGTCAGGCTGATGTGGGTCGCGTCGAAGTGCTCGCTCTGATGGCAGGTGATGGCCTTGGCATCGTGTATGCAGGTACCGATCGCACAGGTCCCCGCATGGCGCTCGTCCCAGTCGGCCCCAAGGTAGAGGCCGGCCCGACGCAGGGCATGGTCCTGCTCCCGTTGGCCACGGAAGTCCACCGTGATGCCGCGCCGGTCGGTCAGCAACAGGACATAGCCCATTGGCGCGACCTGGGCGAAGAGCCGATCGACACCGGCACGGGCCACGTGCAACAACTCGTCTACCGGCTCCCGATGTTCCCTGAGCGCCTGCTGGGTCAGGACGCGTGCGGGACGTGGGCGCCCCGGATCGAGCCGATACTCATCGACGCAGCGCTCCCAGGAACGCCGGATCACCTCTCGGCACCCGTCCAGGCCCGTCATCTGACCTTCGCTGAGCCGGATCAGGGTCTCGATATGCTGGCGTTGCTCGTTGCGCAGTTGCATCGCTGTCTCTCCGATGCCCATCTCGCCATGTTATTACAGTCGTGACGGTCGTCGCGTGGCGTCAGGCTCTTGTTGTTGTCTGGCGGACCTGCTTCCAGCCTATGCCGCCAGGCCCTGGTGTCAATCGGCGCCGCCTTCGCCCTTGGTCGGGGGTTACAGCTGTAACGTCAGCGTCACAGCTGTCACGTGTCAGGTGTCACGGCTGTCTCTCTTCGGTGGCTCAACGATAAAATCGACCCCGCCTCTCCTGTCAGAAGACTGCCTTTTTTTCAATGGATTAACGAAGACTCCGCGTCAAACATGGCATCTGGCACGCTTCCTGCCATGAATGTAGGGCGTCCCCATGAACAACAAGCGGAGAACAACGATGACGACACGCACGCCAACTCAAACCGCCCAACGCTGGCTGAGCAATTTCGAGACCACCCTCGAGCAACGCGACATCGAGCAGGTCATGGCACTGTTCGGCGAAGAATGCTACTGGCGCGACCTGGTTGCCTTTACCTGGAACCTCAAGACGCTGGAAGGAAAGGACGACATCCAGTCGATGCTCAACGCCACCCTGAGCGAAACGCACCCCACGAACTGGCAGGTCGACGGCGAGGCCACGGAGGCAGGCGGCGTCACCGAGGCGTGGTTCACTTTCGAGACCCATGTCGCCCACGGCAAGGGCTTCCTGCGCCTGAAGAAAGGCAAATGCTGGACCCTATTGACCACCATGCAGGAGCTCAAGGACTTTCCCGAGCCACGCGGCCCGCACCGCCCCAAGGGAGCCGAGCACGGCGCCAGCAAATCACGCGAGACCTGGCTCGAGGCTCGCCGGCGTGAAGAGTCGGAACTCGGCTACACGCGCCAGCCCTACTGCGTGATCATCGGAGGCGGCCAGGGCGGCATCGGGCTCGCCGCGCGCCTGCGCCAGCTCGACGTGCCCACCATCGTGGTGGAGAAGAATCCCCGGCCCGGCGATTCCTGGCGCAACCGCTACAAATCGCTCTGTCTGCACGACCCGGTCTGGTACGACCACCTGCCTTACATCCCCTTCCCCGAAAACTGGCCGGTGTTCGCGCCCAAGGACAAGATCGGCGACTGGCTGGAGATGTACACCAAGGTGATGGAGCTCAACTACTGGAGCGCCACCGAGTGCGAGAGCGCCCGCTACGACGAAGCGACCGGCGAATGGACGGTGAATGTGAACCGCGACGGCGAGCGGGTCACACTGCGGCCCAAGCAGTTGATACTCGCCACCGGCATGTCGGGTATGCCGAACGTGCCGCACTTCCCGGGCGCCGAGACCTTCGAGGGCGAACAACAGCACTCCAGCCGGCACCCGGGCCCGGATGCCTACCGCGGCAAGACGTGCATCGTGGTGGGTTCCAACAACTCGGCCCACGACATCTGCGCGGCGCTGTGGGAGAACGACGCCGACGTCACCATGCTGCAGCGCTCCTCGACCCATATCGTGAAATCCGACTCGCTCATGGAACTGGCCCTTGGCCCGCTCTATTCCGAAGAGGCGCTACAGAACGGCATCACCCACGACAAGGCCGACCTGATCTTCGCCTCGATTCCCTACAAGGTGTTGCCCGACTTCCAGCGGCCGGCCTTCGACCAGATCCGCGAGCGCGACGCCACGTTCTACAAGAAGCTGGAAGACGCCGGCTTCCTGCTGGACTTCGGCGCCGATGATTCCGGGCTGTTCCTCAAGTACCTGCGGCGTGGCTCCGGCTACTACATCGACGTGGGCGCCTGCGACCTGGTCGCCAACGGCGATATCAAGCTGCGCAGCGGTGTCGGCATCGAACACATCAACCCGCGCTCGGTGACACTCACCGACGGCTCCGAACTGCCGGCGGATCTCATCGTCTACGCCACCGGCTATGGCTCCATGAACGGCTGGGCGGCGCGCATCATTTCGCAGGAAGTCGCCGACAAGGTTGGCAAATGCTGGGGGCTGGGCTCCGACACGCCCAAGGACCCGGGCCCCTGGGAAGGAGAGCTGCGCAACATGTGGAAACCCACCCAGCAGGATGCCCTGTGGTTCCACGGGGGCAACCTGCACCAGTCGCGCCACTACTCCCACTACCTAGCGCTGCAGCTCAAGGCACGCATGGAGGGTATTCCCACCCCGGTGTACGGCCTGCAAGACGTGCACCACCTCACCTGAACGACCACGGGCCGGCACGAAGCGTGCCGGCCCGCCTGGTTCCGATTCACCGCCTCGCCAGGCTCGACGCCCTCCTTCGTGCCGGGGGCTTAGCCGCTGACTTTTTCGATTTCATCGAGGGCATCGCGCAGCACGCATTCGCATCTGGCGCTACGCTGAAGTGACTCGCTGGCCATTCATCCTGTTTCGTCCGCTCTCCGAGCAAGGGTTTTCCTATGTCCGACCGCATCCTCGTGTTCTATGGTTCCTATCGCTCCGATCGTACCGGTATCCGCCTGGCCGAGTACGCCGCGCGGACCTTGAGGGCCCGCGGAATCGAGGCGGAGCTGATCGACGCCAAACAGGTCGACCTGCCGATGCTGGACCGCATGTACAAAGAATACCCGCCGGGCGAGGCCCCGGAGGCAATGGAGACACTGGCGGGCAAGATTCGCGAGGCGGACGGCTTCGTTTTCGTTACCGGCGAATACAACTGGGGCATGCAGCCCGGACTCAAGAACCTGACCGATCACTTCCTGGAGGAATGGTTCTGGCGGCCAGCCGGCATCGTCAGCTACTCCGCCGGGCGCCTTGGCGGTGTGCGTTCCGGCATGCTCTGGCACGGTACGCTATCCGAGATGGGCATGGTGGTCATCTCCAGTACGGTGGCCGTCGGCCCGATCACCAAGACACTGGATGAAGACGGCAACCCCACCGGCGATCCTGGCCAATCACTCGAGCGCTCCTTCGCACGCTTCGCAGATGACCTTGCCTGGTGGACGGAAGCGGCGAAGCTGCAGAGGCAACGGACGTCGCCACCGTATTAAAGCCGGCAAATCGACGGTCCAATTGCGCTGCCGAATGCGTGCCGCGCCTTGCCAGTACCGACAGGAGTCAGAGACACTAGAACCTCAACGACACTGCCGGCCTTCTCCGAATCGCCATGGATTACGACTTCCTCACTACGCTGCGGCGCCATCACCCGGGTTGGCGGCTGCTGGCCGCCGAGAAGGCCCTGCAGTGGCTGGCATCCTTGCAGGGGCAGCAGTTCATCGGCGCCGAGTCGCGGCTGTTGACGGTATTCGAGCTGTTGCGCGAGATCAGCGAGGGAGCCGAAACCGACCCCCAGGCGCGTATCGCCGAGTTGAGCCGGCGGCAGGCGGCAGGCGGCGTTCGCGGCTTCAAGGATCACTTGACGGGGGAACCGGCCGTCGCGTCGAAAGCCGCATGGTAGGCGACCTGCCCATTCGGCAATTCGTGATCAAAGGACAAGGCCATGAAGTACTCCTCCGGCAAGCCTGGCAGCGTGAGCCCCGGCACTGTCCGAAAACCAAAGCGACCGTAATAACCGGGCTCCCCCAGCACCACACAGCCCGAAGCACCGCTAGCCCGCAACCGCTCCAGCGCCTCTCGCACCAGTGCCGAACCGATGCCCTGGCCCTGCCGCGCCGGTATCACCGAGATCGGCCCCAGCCCAAACCAGCCCGGCGTGCCATCCGACAGCGTGACCGGCGACACCGCGACATGCCCCACTACCTCGCCGTCCTGTTCAGCAACCAACGACAGGCTCAAGGCGCCCGCTTCACGCAGGGCACGCACGATATGCTGCTCGTTGTGGTCAGTGTGGGGCGCATCGAGAAAGGCCGCCACGGTGACTCGCTCGATGGCATCGGTGTCGGCTGGGGTCTCGGGGCGGAGAGTAAAAGGGTTGGCGATGTTCATCAGGTCTCGCATTTTTTCCTGGGTCGCCGTACCGCTAGCGGGCACGTAGGTGATCAGATGCAAAGGGATACCGTCGCCACCCGCCACTTGCAGGATGGCGTAATCGAACACCAGACGGCCCATGGTGGGATGGTCGTAGGCTTTCACGCCATCCTGAGGGAGCCTCACGTCATGTTCGTCCCACCACTGGGCGAATTCCAGGCTTTTCGACATCAGCAACCCGATCAGCTCGTTGAACCAGGGATCGTCGATGTAGTTGGCATAGGTCAGGCGCAGCTTGGCAACGCAATCCCGGGCATGGGCCTCCCAGTCCACGAGCATGTGACGCACCTTCGCGTTTAGGAACAACTGGTGGATCCCGTTCCTTTCGATGCCCGACATGCCGTCCAGGTCGCCGTGAACCACGGTAGCCGCCTGGTTCCAGGCCAGGATGTCGGAGCGAGCCCCCATGATCCACGCCGGGCAGCAGTCCAACTGATCCATCAGCCGTTGCAGTTGCGGGCTCACCACCGCCTCGCGGGCCGAACCGTTACTGCCATTCTCGGGCCCATAGCCACCAAGCGTCAGCAAGTGTTGCTGCTCGGCGGGTTCGAGCCTCAATGCGACCGCGATGCGCTGAAGCGCATCCATGGAGGGATGCACATTGCGTGTCTGTTCCAGCCACGCGTACCACTCCGTGCTGATGCCCGCCAATTCGGCGACTTCCTCGCGGCGTAGCCCGGGTGTGCGCCGCCGCGCACCACGCGACAGGCCAACGTGCTCGGGCTGTAGCCGAGCACGCCGAAGTTTCAAGAAGGTAGCGATCTCGCTACGACGTTCGTTGCTGAGCAATGCGGATTCCTCAGAGGGTGTTTACAAAACAGGTGAACGAAGGCAAGACAAGGCGAAATATCCTGAAAAAAGCGCAGCTTACACAATGTAAATGAGCATTTTGAGGGATATTTCAATGCAGTATTGCCAAGTGCAACCCTTTTGTAGACATCCTCTTAGGGGGAAGTGCGGATACCAGAATAAGGCATTCCTTAATCTCCGGTCAGCGCCAGCGTAATGTCCTCGTTGCATGCCGCGACCAAGCCCGACACGGTCGCCGATACCGCAACCCTTGATGAGGATGGCAACACGATGAGCCAAGCTCTCACGACACTGGATTCCTACCGGCTGCTCGGTCGCTCGGGCCTGCGCGTTTCGCCCTTGTGCCTGGGGACCATGACGTTCGGTTCCGACTGGGGCTGGGGCGCTGACGACGCGACCTCCGAGGCGATATTCCAGGCCTATGCCGAACGAGGCGGCAATTTCGTCGATACGGCCAATTTCTACACCAACGGGACGAGCGAGAAGATCGTCGGCCGTTGCATCGCGGGGGACCGGGAGCGTTTCGTCCTGTCCACCAAGTATACTCTCAACACGCGCCGTGGCGACCCCAACGCCGGCGGCAACCACCGCAAGAACATGATGCAGTCCGTGGAGGCGTCGCTGAAGCGGCTGGGCACGGATTACATCGACCTCTATTGGGTTCACGCCTGGGAATACCGCACGCCCATCGATGAGGTGATGCGCGCGCTCGATGATCTGGTGCGGCAAGGCAAGGTGCTGTATGTCGGTGCATCGGACTTCCCGGCATGGAAGGTCGCCGAGGCCAATACGCTAGCCGACTTGAGGGGCTGGTCTCACTTCATCGGCCTACAGGTCGAATACAGCCTGGCCATGCGTGACATCGAGCGCGACCTGATCCCTATGGCGATGGAACTGGGGCTCGGTGTGACACCCTGGTCGCCCCTTGCCGGGGGCGTACTGACCGGCAAGTACCGCCGCGAGGACATCGCCCACCGGCAACAGGCCAACGAAGCGGGAGCACTCGATGCCTTCGGTGGACAACAGCGCCTGTTACTGCCGGACGAAAGGCAACTGACCATTGCCGATGAGGTCAAGGCCATCGCCGAAGAGGTCGGACGCTCGCCGGCGCAGGTAGCGCTCAACTGGACGCTGACCCGGCCCGGCATCACGAGCACGATCCTCGGGGCCCGCCATGTGGCACAGATCGAAGACAACCTGGGGGCCCTGGCCTTCACGCTCGATGACGAGCAACTGATGCGACTCGACCACATCAGTCGGATCGATCTCGGCTTCCCCCATGACTTCATCACCGGTCCGTTCGTGAATGACATCATCACGGGCGGCACCTCCGTCGCAACTCGCTGAATCGACCTTCTTTCTGGAGTGTGATCATGCAATATCGGAAATTCGGCAATTCCGGGCTGTTCGTTTCCGAGCTATGCCTGGGAACCATGACCTTCGGCGGTGAAGGCGAGCTGTGGAGCAAGATCGGCGACCTCCAGCAGAACGATGCCGAAAAGCTCATTGCCTGCGCGCTCGATGCCGGCATCAACTTTATCGATACCGCCGACGTCTACTCCGCAGGGCTCTCGGAACGCATTACCGGACAGGCGCTGAAGAACCTCAAGGTACCGCGAGACGAGATCGTGGTCGCGACCAAGGTGTTCGGAGAAACCGGCCAGGGCGCGAACGCCAGGGGGCTGTCGCGCTATCACATCATGGAGAGCGTGAAGGCCAGCCTGAAGCGCCTGCAACTCGATCACATCGACCTCTACCAGGTTCACGGCTTCGACCCGGCCACCCCCATCGAGGAGACCCTCGCGGCTCTCGATACGCTGGTGCAACATGGCCATGTACGCTATATCGGCGCTTCCAACTGGGCGGCCTGGCAGATCGTGAAAGCGCTCGGCATCGCCGAACGCAAGGGCCTGGCCCACTTCCAGTCGCTACAGGCGTACTACACGCTCGCTGGCCGCGACCTGGAACGCGAACTCATTCCCATGCTGGAAAGCGAAGGACTCGGCCTGATGGTGTGGAGCCCACTCGCCGGCGGCCTGCTCAGCGGCAAGTACACCCGCGAAGGCCAGGCCGAGGCCGGCAACCGCCGCGACATCTTCGACTTTCCCCCGGTGGAGCTGGAACGCGCCCATGGCTGTATCGACGCCATGCGCGACATCGCCGACACCAAGGGCGTCAGCGTCGCCCAGATCGCGCTGGCCTGGCTGCTGCATCGACCCGCCGTGACCAGCGTGATCGTCGGCGCCAAACGCATCGGCCAGCTCGACGACAACATCGCCGCGACGCGAGTCACGCTCAGCAACGACGAGCTTGCCGAGCTCAACCGCGTCAGCGAACTCCCGCCCGAATATCCCGGTTGGATGTTCGAACGCCAGGGCGAGTTTCGGCGGCAACAGTTGATGGCATCCAACAAGCGGTAAGCAAGAGGCACTGGCTATTGGCCGACCAGCACGGAGCGGCGATCCGACGTCTTGGTTGGCCAGACAGCCATGTGCAGCGTGTGGCACGCGCGGCGTTCGCGGTGGGCTACGAGAGCGTATCGCAGTTCTCGCGGGAATATCGCCGGATGTTCGGCTTACCATCCGTCAAGGATACGGAAGCGATGAGAACCCGACAACACGCCACTAATTAACGGAAATAAAAGGCAACTTATTCCATGTTTTTAGCCCTATAACACTCTTCATAAGTAGGATTAGGCAATAATTAGATAGAAATACACCTATTGGTGTGACCTGCCTTTCCCTACTCTTTCCTAACGGTCACGTCGACCGCAACGCAACGTCCCATCCATGGCCAGGCAGCCACTTGCGGCACAGTTCGCTCAAACACCGCCACTCAGGTTGGCCCGATCGAGCCGCGCGAGGTGCCACCCACCGGCACGGAGGCGCTCGAACCTGCGCCACGAATCGAAAGCCATTCTTCCCACCGGCACCAGCAGCGGTACCAAGGCGCCCGCCGGTTGGCGATCCAGAGGCATCGTTTAGTGGCATGCAAATCAATGCAAGGAGATAAATCCATGAAATACGCAACCATCATGATGAAGACAATGGCCGCCGGTGCGTTGGCACTGGGCTTGATATCACAGGCCGCCGCGATGGGAGGAACCGGAGCACGTACGCTGGAACCGGGCACCTCGACCCTTCAGCAGGTAGCCGGCACGCAACGCTATGCTCTCGAGGTGGGGCAAGCGTCGCAACTGGACATCCGCAGCCGGAACGTCGTGGGATATGCAGGTGCACCTCACTTCCGTCTGAACGGGGTCTTGCTCGATGAGCAACGCAATGTCGTCGGCACGGCCGAGCAGGTAGGCGGCGGACAGATCGCCTTGAATCAAGCGGTACAGCCCGGCCGTTATGTCTTCGAAGTGCGTGGAAACGTCCTGGGCGGCAAGCGCGAGGGAGTGAACCAATACATCCTTCAGACCCGCCTCCTGTAACGCCACCGCTTGGCACCGACGCCCCATCGGGCCACCCATCAGGGTGGCCCGTTTGCGCATGGGTGAAGGCTCACATTCAGTGGGGCAGGGCCAACCCGGCTATCTGTGTGGGGGGCAATAGCGCAAGGGTGCTTTTCATCTCGCGCACTTCCTCGCCCGGGGGTCGGCCGAAGAAACGTTTGAACTCGCGGCTGAACTGGGACGGGCTCTCGTAGCCCACCTGGGCCGCCGCGGCCGCGGCGGCCGCGGCGGTCAAGCCATCCCGCACCATCATCAAGCGGGCATGATGCAGTCGTGTCGACTTGATGTACTGAATGGGCGATGTGCGCGTCACCGCCTTGAAGTGGGCATGAAAGGCCGGTGCACTCATGCCCACTTCACCGGCCAACCTCCAGTGTCTCGGCATAGTCGACATGAATGCGCCGCAGCGCCTTGGCGATCCTGCCGCAAGGTGCGCTAACCAAGTGCCCACTCTGACTTGACCAGAACCATCACCACCCCTCGACCATAACTACCTGGCTCAATGACTCATAGGCACGTATTTGGTGCATGCCGACAAACAGGAGAAGATCACGACAACTGCTGCAAGAACGTCTTGCGGAAGCGCCCAGGCGAAATATCGAACAATTGGTGGAAACAGCGCCGGAAGTGGGAAATGCTGACGAAGCCGGTGGCCACTGCGATATCGGGGATTGGCTTATTAGTCTGTTGCAACAACTGGCGGGCGTGGGTCAGACGTAGTTCCAGATAGTAGCGCGATGGGCTGGCGTCAACATGGTGACAAAACAACCGTTCGAGCTGACGCCGGGAGATGCCGACGCAATGGGCTACCTCGACGATCGACAACGGTTCGTCGATATTGTTGCGCATCAACTCAAGCGCCGTTTTCAGCGACTGTGGCAAGGCAGGGTTGCGATCGATGCTGGCTACCGAGACATCGATGACCTCGGTCATCTTGTCGCAGCTCAGCACTTCCTCGATGGCGCTGGCAAATGATTTGCCACAGTCGTCCCTGACCACCGCCAGCATCATGTCTAGCGAACTGCTGCCACCAGCGCAACTGATACGGTCGCGGTCCAGCACATGACTGTGGTTGGATATCCTGACCTTGGGAAAATCCTCGCTCATCATCGTCCGGCCATCCGGGTGATAGGCGCACTCGTAACCGTCCAGCAGACCGGCCTCGGCGAGGAAATAGGCACCGTTCCACAGCCCGCCAAGCACCACCCCGGCAGCATTGGCGGCCTTAAGCTTGGTCCGCATCGAGGCATTGGCACACAGCTGAACGCGATAGCCACCGCACAGGATCAGGATATCTAACTGGCGTTCGTCGAGTCGCGACAGTTGGCAATCAACCGGGATCTCGATACCCAGGTCGCTGAGTACCGTCTCACCTTCGGTACCCACCACCAGCACTTCGTACAGGGTGGCTGAACGCATCAGGTTGGCGGTGACCAACGCATCGACCGCCCCAGTGAAGGCCATCATAGAGAAATGCTCCACTAGCACGAAGGCAACCCGTTTGACCCGGGATGGTGTCGCGCCACCCCGATCGGAATCGATATACGCCATGTTCTTATTTTTCAATAAGCTCTCAAAGTGAGATCCCATGATGAAAGGTCTTCCCAGCAGGATTGAAAATAGCCCTCTCCATAGCATGTAAGCGCAAACTTCCACGTTGACTGAAGGCACACTCGATATCGGCAAATTCAACGCTGTCGCTAATCAACATGAAAATGTCGCAAGCGGTCTCCTGCAGACCAAGGTTACCACTCAAGATGATATTACTCCTTCATCTTGAGAGACAAAAACAATGAAAGACAAAAATTTATGCAAACTAGCCAAGATAGTGACACTGTTGAGTCTGACTACCATGATGGCCACAGCACAGGCCGATGCCATCACCCTCAACTTCCACAGTGGGCTGACGCAATCGCGTCCCGAAGCCGAGCATATCGACGCCTTCGCCAGGCTAGTGGAGGAAAAGTCCGGCGGTGAACTGAAGATTGATGTCTACCATGCTGGCGCACTTGGCCTTAGGGAAGCCGACATCCTGCGTACCCTGCAGCGTGGCATGGCCGACATGGCGCTGCTGTATGGCGAGTACTATACCCGCGACGCACCAGCTCTAGCTTCGATCTATGCCCAAGGCGCAATCACCCAAGCCGACCAGCACCTCGACATCCTGCCAGTAATTAAGGAGATGTACGACGATGGCTTCGCTAAATGGAATATCCATACGGTAGGTGGTGTGGTAGCGCCGATCTTCGACGTCGGCCTGCACTGCAAGGAGCCCGTCAACTCCCTTGAAGAGCTGCAGGACAAGAAGGTGCGTGTCTGGTCGCGGCATCTAGTCGAAACTTTCGATGAACTGGGGATAGCCGCCCAGGTGATCCCACAGAACGATATGTACATGGCGCTACAGACCGGAGTGGTGGACTGCGCCTACTACCTGTCGACGGTGGCTAAAACAGTTTCGTTGCAAGAAGTCACCAAGTATGAATCCTACCTGCACCCATGGGCCGCCGCACCGTGGATCTTCGGCATCAGCGAACGTGCCTTGGGGCGGCTCGACGACAACCAACGACAGGCGTTGGAGGAAGCGGGGCAGGAGATCTGGAAGACCACACGCGAACTCGCCGTCGATGCCGAGCGCGAAACGCTGGCGCGGGAAGAGCGAGAGGAGCTGGGCATCACCCTATTGGAGCCATTCTCCGACGCCGACGTGGAAACCTTCGTCACCGCCGCCTGGAAGACCTGGAAACGCATGGCCGAAAACGCAGGCGACGACGGTATCCGTTACTACGAGAGTGTCACTCAGGCGCTTTCTGAGTAACGACGATCCGGAAGTCGGCGGTCCTTGCCAGCTTTTCCCTTTCCTTTCCACTTTGGGCGATACCAATGCTGCGAAACTTCAACCTGCTGATCGGGAGAACGGCGCACTGCGCTTTTCTGCTCGGAGTGTCCAGCGGCGCGGTGATGACGGGGTTAATCTTCGTCAGTACGCTGATGCGTTACTTGGGTGGCCGGCCGCTGCGTTTCTCCGACGAACTGGCCGGCTTGCTGTTCCTGTCGCTAACCTTTCTGTGCTTACCACACGTGCTAGATAAGGGCCGTCACATTCGGATCGAGATCCTGCGGCAACTCGTGCCACCTCCCATGGCCAGGATCATGGACATCATTGGTACCTTGACGCTGTTGACGTTCTGCGTGGTGTTCGCCTATGAGGCATGGGATTTCATGGACTTCTCGCGCTCAATCAATTCGCGAGCCGATATCAGCGGTATTCTGCTGTGGCCATGGATGGCGATCATGCCGCTGTCCATGCTGCTGTGCATATTGGTGCAGTTTCGTCACGGTATACGCCAGCCCGTCGCCGACCGGCCACTGGAAGAGGAGGTATCACAATGAGCTGGCTACTGCTCAGTGGCAGCCTGATTGTGCTGCTCTCCAGCGGGGCGATTCTGGGTGCCGCGCTCGGCCTCACCGGGATGCTATTGCTGCACTTCCAAGCCAACGGAGCCACGCCGCTGGCGATCAATGCGTCCTGGAATATGCTCACCGACTTCACTCTCAGCGCCGTACCACTATTCATTTTCCTCGGTGAGATCCTGCTAGCTAGCGGTGTATCGCGACGGGTGTACAACGGTCTCACACCACTGTTCGCGCGGGTGCCTGGGCAACTGCTGCATACCAATATCGCAGTGTGCACTCTGTTCGGTGCGGTCAGTGGCTCCAGCACCTCCACCGCGGCAGCGGTTGGCTCAGTGGGCTATCCCGAGTTGAAGCAACGCGGTTACTCGCCCAGCGTGGTGGTGGGGACCCTAGCCGCTGGCGGCACTCTGGGATTGTTGATTCCGCCCAGCCTGGCACTGATCATCTATGGCGCTACTCAGAATGTATCGATCGGCAAGCTGTTCATTGCCGGCATGTTGCCGGGGCTGATGATCGCCTGTGCCTTCTCGCTGTGGATCATCATCCGTGCCAATATCGGCGCCGCAGTAACGCCGATCGCGAAGGATAAGATGGACTGGGGCGAGGTGGGTCAAGGAATGCTGGAGATCTGGCCACTGCCGATTCTGATTTTCTTCGTGCTGGGCACTATCTACCTGGGCATCGCCACGCCCACAGAATCTGCTGCGCTGGGCGTGGTCGCCAGCATCGTGCTGGGTATGACTTGGGGCGACCTAAATATAGTACGTTTGTGGCAGGCCTTTAAGCATGCCTCATTGATGTTTGCCGCCATCGGTATGATTCTGATTGGCACGGTGATTCTGTCTCAGGCCGTCAGCCTACTGGGCATTCCGCGTGCTGCAGTCGATGCGATCTCGGGATTCGGCCTGGGCCCCTACGGCATCCTGTTAATGATCGTGCTTGTCTATCTCGTGCTCGGTTGCTTCTTCGATGGCATCTCGTTGCTGCTGATGACCCTACCGATCACATTCCCTATGGTTACCAGCCTCGGCTTCGACCCAATCTGGTTCGGCATTATCGTCACTCTGCTGATCGAGATCGGCATGATTACACCGCCGGTAGGGCTCAATCTGTTTGTGCTATCGTCGATTTCCAACAACGATGTCGATCTGCCCTCTGCGGCCAAGGCTTCCCTGCCTTATTGGCTGATTCTACTCGGCGCAGTGGGGCTATTCACCCTATTCCCCGAGATCATTCTGTGGGTAACCCATTGAATTTAGTACCAGAATTGTGTGCCGATGTACTTTATTCGCTTTCTTGCGCAAGACGTAATGGCAGATATAACTGGCAGGAAGATGGCTGATCTCGTGGAACCAGCCAGCGTTGTGCAGCGCTGTGATGTAAGGTGGCATCGGCGCAGCGATCTCTCATCTCGATCAGATGACCTGCCACCGAATACTTCGATCCATGGGCATTGATCCAGCGGTTATTCTCGGACAACAGGCTAGCGATCACCGGCCCGATATCGTCCGGCAGGCCAACGCGGCCAAGCACAGCCGCCTCCGCCAACTACTTGTTGCAATCCGGGATGTCGTGGACGGCGCCACCGAGAAAGTTGGTCTCGACCGCCCAACAAGTGCCATGTTGCAAGCGCAACTGGCGCAAGAGATTATACTACTGGCCGTTGGCTGGCCAGCACGGTGCGGCGATCCGATACCTTGCTGGCCAATGGCCATGTGCAGAATGTGGCACACTCGGTCGTGGTGCTTTGAGCCGGATTTGCATAGATATTTCCGGCCGAGCGCTGGTGGTTGTGACCGGAATGAGCCCATCAACATTCTATCCATCACTTTCCCGCCGTGACCTCGTTCACGCCGCTGCAATTCCAGAAGCAATTGCGCCTGACCGAGGCACGCTGGCTGATGCTGCCGGAAGGAAACCGCGGGCAGCGCGGTGGTTACGGTGGTTACGGTGGTTACGGTGGTTACGGTGGTTACGGTGGTTACGGTGGTTACGGTGGTTACGGTGGTTACGGTGGTTACGGTGGTTACGGTGGTTACGGTGGTTACGGTGGTTACGGTGGTTACGGTGGTTACGAGAGCATGTCGCAGTTCACATGAGAACATAAATTGCCGGCCGTCAGGACACGGAAGTGATGAGAATACAGTGGAACATACGGCCTAGAGATGCACCAAATGAATATAGGTGAACCAGCGGCTCTTCAGACTGAGGAGCACATCAGGGTGGCCCGTTTGCGTATGGGTAAAGGGCACCCACTCAGTGAGGCTGGGCCAAGCCGGCCACCTGCGTGGGCGGTAATAGCGCAAGGGTGCTTTTCATCTCGCGCACTTCCTCGCCCGGGGGTCGGCCGAAGAAACGTTTGAACTCGCGGCTGAACTGGGACGGGCTCTCGTAGCCCACCTGGGCCGCCGCGGCCGCGGCGGTCAAGCCATCCCGCACCATCATCAAGCGGGCATGATGCAGCCGTGTCGACTTGATGTACTGAATGGGCGATGTGCGCGTCACCGCCTTGAAGTGGACATGAAAGGCCGGTGCACTCATGCCCACTTCACCGGCCAACCGGGCAACCTCCAGTGTCTCGGCATAGTCGGCATGAATGCGCCGCAGCGCCTTGGCGATCCTGCCGAACTGCCCCTGATGGGCCAGGGCCGCGCGCACGCTTCCTCCTTGCTCGCCGATCAGCACGCGATAGCAGATTTCGCGCACGATGGCGGGCGCCAGAATGCGCGCGTCGATGGGTGAGGTCAGCGCGTCGAGTAATCGGAGCGTCGCGTCCGCCATCGGCTCGCCTAGCGGAGTGGAGATCATGCCGCGAGGCGCGCCAATCGAGTGTCCACTCGACTGATCCAGGATCAGTACCAGATCCGCCACCACTGCCATGTCCAGGCGAATCGCCATGGCCAGCATCGGTTCTTCAGGGCTGGCCTCGGTTTCCGACGAGAAGGGCAGCGGCACGGAGAGCACGAGATAGTGCTGGGCATCGTAGAGATAGACCTCATCGCCCAGATAACCGCGCTTGCGCCCCTGGCAGACGATGACGATGCTCGGCTCATACAGTACCGGCGTGTGCTTCAAGGGACGGTTCGAGCGCAGAAAGCGCACGCCATCCAGCAACGACTGGGTGTAGCCCTCGTGGGGGGCGAGCCGATACAGCAGCTCGACCATCCGTTCATGGGGCGCTTGTATGACCGGTGATGCCATGGAAGGAAACTCACATTCTGCCGATATCACACGTAGAGTAACGCACCCCTGTCCCTTGATCTCCTCAAACACTTCCTCCCGATAGGATTGGGCAATCATGCAATAGAAACGCACCTGTCGGTATCGTCGGCACGTCCCTACGCTTGTCTCGACGGTCGCTTCGTAAGACCCGAACGAGCCACGTGGACCGCTACCAGTTACCGATACGGGGACACTCAACCATGAATCATGAATCGAAAGTCATCCTTCTCACCGGCGCCAGCAGCGGTATCGGCGAGGCCACGGCCCGCCGCCTGGCGAGTCAGGGCCATCGCCTGGTGATCGGCGCCCGCCGCACCGCGAGGCTCGAGGCACTGGCGCAAGCCATCCACGCCGACGGCGGCACGGTGGATTATCGTGCGCTGGACGTCACGCAGCGAGAGGACGTGCAAGCCTTCGCCGACTTCGCCCTGGAGACCCATGGCCGCATCGACGTCATCGTGAACAATGCCGGCGTGATGCCGCTGTCACCCGTCGCCTCGCTCAAGGTCGAGGAGTGGGACCGCATGATCGACGTCAACATCCGCGGGGTTTTGTACGGTATCGCCGCCGTTCTGCCGACCATGCAAGCCCAGGGTAACGGCCAGGTGATCAACATCTCCTCCATCGGCGGGCTCTTCGTCGTGCCCACCGGCGCCATCTACTGCGCTACCAAATACGCCGTACGCGCCATTTCGGACGGGCTGCGCCAGGAGAACGACAAGCTCCGCGTGACCTGCGTCTATCCCGGCGTGGTGGAGTCGGAACTGGCCAACACCATCACCGATGCCGCCGCGGCCGAAGCGATGGAGAGCTACCGTCAAATCGCGCTCAAACCCGATGCCATCGCCGCTGCTATCGCCCATGTGATCAACCAGCCCGATGACGTCGACACCAGCGAGATCGTCGTGCGCCCCACCGCCAGCAACTAGGTTCCAGAAACTAAGCTTTGTCCGTGGCTGTCGCTCCAGCCTTTTCTGTCGTGACCGATGTCCTGAAGGCACGAGTCATGATCGGACGCTCGAAAACGAGGTAGCTGTAGCGGGAGGCAATTGCGACCAAGACAACACAAACGATCATGTACACGATAGTTATCAGGATGCTTTGCATGCCTTTCAACGCCAAATAATATCCCAACCCGATTATGATCCCGAAGTGCCAGAGGTAGACGCTATAGCTTTCATCTCCAGCCCGGACCAACCAGGCCGGCACCGTAAGGCGCTGGTCTCGTTCAAGGCACATGATGCCATAAATCAACAGCGTAACCGGTATTGCCAGCGCCCAGATCCTCGCTATGTTGACGGTGGTCAAATCATCGATGCCGGAGACATATATCATTCCCGAACCAAGAAGTACGCTCCCCACGATCACAAAGAAGCGAGGGGCCACGGACCTCCAGCGATACATTGAACCTGCCGCAATTCCGAAGGCGAACTCAATGATGATAGGGTGGCCGAATACACCATGCGGGTTCAACCAGGCGGATAAAAAGATGGCCGCCACCAGAAAGAAGAATCCCAAACGACGGTGTCTTCCAAAAATAAGAATGGTAATCCCGACTGAAACGTAAAACAGCATTTCATATACCAGAGTCCATGCAACAGGGTGAAAAATTGGAACGTCTATTAGCATTATCTGCCTGAGCAACCCAATGAACGACTCCGGATTTAGGCGCACTCCTGCATAGTACGTAACGGCTGCGGTTACCCAGAATAATGGATAGATGCGAATTATCCGCTTTGCCAAGAACCGCAATGTCGCTGACAACCTGGGTTCATTGCTGTCTTTCCCGTAAAGCAGCACCATGATGGCGCCACTAATGACAAAGAATGCATCTACTCCAGCATGCGCCAGTACGCCAAAGTACGCGTACAGTTTAGAAAATACCGGAAGACCATTCGATACCATGGTCGCCACACTGAGCAAGTGGCCCGTTACGACGGCCCACGCCGCCACGGCTCTGACGGCCTGGATTGAAGAAAGCTTGGCATTGTCGTGCTTCTCCGCTGAGCGCACGCTCCACATGTCTTGTCCTTCCCGCACCTTCGTAGTGACTCGTAAAATCGGATTGACTTACCGAATCCAGCCTTGAATGGGTTCGAGGGCGCGTCGGACAACCGTAACGCCTTCTGCCTCGCTCCAGCATCTTATCGAACAATGCCTCTTTACCCACTCACCTTTCCTTGTCCCGACCCACACTCAGAGATTTACCCCGCCCTCAACACACCACGCCGGACAAAGGGCGGGGAGGCATAGGCAAGGCCCTGCGGACGGAATCAAGTAGCGGTGTTGGTTGTTCCGTCCCACCATCATACGCCAGGTGCACCACGCACGGATGAAACGCATCCATGAATTCCTGCTCGGTGAATAAACGACGCTAGACTAGAGCGGTCCTAGCCGGCGGCCGAATCAGTGCGGCAACGCCACCCGCACACGAATGGCAGAATGGCACCGGGATCGAACGGGCGATCCAAGGGGACCATCTATCTGCATCGATGGACTCAAAGATCACGGACATGGGGCGGATACGGATGGATATTTCTGGAATGGAAAAATGAACTAATGCCATATTTCTCAATGAACGACAGGACACGATGGACTTCTGCAGATCATGAACTGGAGCGGGAAACGAGATTCGAACTCGCGACCCCAACCTTGGCAAGGTTGTGCTCTACCACTGAGCTATTCCCGCTTGTCCCATCTGGACGACAGGGTCATCCAGCATCTGACGAATGGAGTGGCGTCCCATAGGGGGTTCGAACCCCTGTTCCCGCCGTGAAAGGGCGGTGTCCTGG
>NZ_PNRF01000044.1:24681-138218 GCF_002879615.1 Billgrantia endophytica | reverse complement strand
GCGTTGAGGCTGTAGAAAAAGCCCGCAGCCCACGCCGTTTTGGTAGGATCAGGAAAACAGCCGAGGAGTGGTCAACATGCCCCGCTTCAAGCCCTACAACCATGATCAGAGCGCCATGGTAGTGCTCAACTACCAGGACCAGCTTCAGCCCGGCACTTTCGAGCACGCCGTCCACTACCTGATCGAACACAAGCTGGACCTGTCGGTTTTCCATCCCCAGTACCGCAACCACGATACGGGCCGGCTGGCCTATGCCCCCGCCATCCTGCTGAAGATCATCCTGTTCGCCTATTCCAAGGGAATCACCTCCAGCCGCGAGATGCAGTGGTGCTGCGAAACCAACATCATCTTCAAGGCGTTGTCCTGCGATACCGTCCCCCACTTCACCACCTTGGCGAAGTTCGTCAGCAGCCACACCGAGGAGATTGAAGCCCTCTTTGAGCAGGTGCTGCTGGTGTGCCATGAGCAAGGCCTGCTGGGCAACGAACTCTTTGCCATTGACGGCTGCAAGATGCCCTCGGATGCCTCGAAGGGGTGGTCTGGCACCTTCAAGGAGCTGGGCGAGAAGCGGGAGAAGCTGCGACGTCTGATTCGTCATCACCTGCTGGAACACTACGCGCGGGATGAAGCCGAGACGGAAGCCGAGCTTGATCGGGATATTCGTCGGGCCAAGACGATCCTCTCGCTAGATGCTGCCATGAACAAAGTCGACCGCTTCCTAAAGACGCACAGCCCAAGGATGGGCCGGGGGAAGCGGAGCAAGGAAGTGAAGAGCAACATCACGGATAACCAAAGCGCCAAGATGACCACCAGCAAGGGCACGATCCAGGGCTACAACGGCGTGGCCACGGTGGACAAGAAGCACCAAATCATCATCGATGCCCAGGCGTTTGGAGAGGGACAGGAACACCACACGCTGCAACCGGTACTCGAGAGGGTGAAGGCCCGCTTCAAGAAGCTGGGGATTGCTGACAACATCTACCAGCAAGGCACCGTCGTCACTGCTGATACGGGCTTCGCCAATGAGGCCAATATGAAGTACCTGCACGAACGACAGATCAATGGCTATGTGCCGGATAATCAGTTCCGTAGCCGGGACCCGAGGTTTGCCGAGCAGAAAGACAAGTACGGCAAGCGGCACCAGAACCTGCCAGACAAGGGATGGAAAGCCACCTTTCCGGCCAGTGAATTCCAATTCGACCCGGTCACCCTTAGCTGTATCTGCCCCAATGGGGAATCCCTGACCTACCGGGGGCAACGGGAAGCCGAGAATGGCAAGCTACGAGCACATTTCGAGGGGCGACTGCTGCAATGCCGGCACTGCCCCAAGAAGCACCGCTGCATGCAGAACCCCGCCTCGGCAAATCACCGCAACGGAGCTGGCCGACAAGTCTCCTTTACGATAAAGAGCGACGGACAACCGAGCTACACAGACTGGATGAAGCACCGAGTGGATAGCCAGCAAGGTAAGGAGATATATAGTCACCGAATGTCAGTGGTGGAGCCGGTATTCGGCAACATCGGCACTACGAAACGTTTGAACCGATTCGGGCTTCGTGGCAAGAAGAAGGTACAGGGTCAGTGGCAGTTATACTGCTTGATACATAACATTGAGAAGCTTGCCAATTATGGTCGGTTAGGCACGTGATAAAGGGGTTACAAGGCCTGAAGGTGGCCGCCAAATGCCGGTGATGAGAGCCTTTGGTATCACCAAGGAACCGAAATGGTCAGTTAGGTCCCTTGGTCAAGGAAATTGTCCGCTTGGTGGGCGGCACACAGAATAAGAAGACAGGCGGTGGGAGGGACTCAGAATCGAGTTTTTCTACAGCCTCGTTATGCGCCCAGAGCACCAGGCTCCACTCTTCGAACTTAAGACAATTCCGCACGGAGGTGCCGATGATCCGTATCGTCATGATTGCCATGCCGGCAGCTGGCCATGTCAACCCTAGCGCGCCGCTAGTCCGCGAACTGATCCGACGCGGCATCGACGTCACTTTCTACGCCACCGAGGAGTTCCGCGCCGTTGCCGAGCAGGCTGGGGCCACCTTTCGCGCCTATCCCGACGGGACCATCTCCTCCAAAGTAATTGCCGATGCCAACGCTCACGGCGGATCGGCGAAGGTCGTACAGCGACTACTGGAGGCAACGCAGACGCTGTTGCCGCTGCTAGAGTCGGAACTGCGGGAGGACCCGCCGGACGCAATCATGTTCGACTCGAACGCCCTATGGGGGCGAATGCTCGCAACCAGTCTGCGCCGTCCAGCGATCTCTCTTATGACTACGATCCTCGTCAACGCATCCGCGTTCCGCAGTTTGACTGTTCGCGAGTGTCTCGCCGTAGTGTGGGAGACCGCGACTTCTCTGCCGGGAACCCTCGGCGCGCGACGCCGGCTTCTGCGAAGCCCCGGTCGTGACCTCCTACCATCGAGTCCGATGTTCCCGGCCCGAGGTGATCTAACGATCTTCCCAATTCCTGCATGGATTCAACCCCCCGATGACCGGTGCGATGCGAGTAGCCACTTCGTCGGCCCTTCCATCGATGCCGCGCCACACTCCGAGGAGATTGACCGGCAACTCGAACGTCTCCTTGAAGACGGAACTCCCCTGGTGCTGGTATCCCTGGGGACACTGCACCGTGGGGGCGAAGACTTTTTCAGGTCTTGCATTGACGCCTTCGCAGCGCTGCCTGCGAACGTGCTACTGGTCGTCGGCCGTGCCATGGGCCCCGCGGATTTTGAGTCAGTGTCGTCGAACATAGTGGTGCGGGCCGTTGTGCCCCAACTCACGGTGCTGCGGCAGGCGGCAGTGTTCGTGACGCACGGCGGAATGAACAGTGTGATGGAGGGGCTCCATTTCGAGGTGCCGATGGTCGTGATTCCCCAGCAGGTTGAGCAATTCCTTATCGGCCAAGCGGTCGCGGACCGTGGCGCGGGCCTTGTGCTGCGGCAACACCTTAGTGGGCAGAAGGTCAGCACGAGGGAACTACGGACAACCGTCGAAACACTGCTGGACGATTCGTCATACACGGCTTCGGCCCGCACTCTTGCGGCGACTCTGCACGAGGGTGGTGGAGCAATGGAGGCTGCCGATCTGATCGAACGTCTTCTCGCAGGTTCGCCGCCACATGAGAATGAAACCACCGAGTCGAGGCAACCTGCTTAGGGCGCTATATCCTCTATGCCCATCTACAAGCCTCAGTTGCACGATTCAAGTTCAGTGGCAACAAGATTTGGCCACGCATAACACGTCACTCAAGCCGACTGACCTACGCTGCGCTACGGCCAGCGGCTTAGTTCGGCGTTATGTGGCTGAAGCGGGGGTGATCTGATGCTTTTTCGGAAGGAGTTCCTTGAGGGCATTCGCATAGGGGTCGTTACACTGGCTTTCCGGCGCTGGCGGCGGCCATCCGTGCGAGAAGGCGGCACTTTGCTTACTCCCGTCGGGCAACTCAGCATCAAGTCTGTGGAGCCAGTGGCCCTGAACACCATCTCGGAAGCAGATGCTCATCGTGCTGGGTACGAGTCGAGAGGGGAGTTACTGGATGAATTGCGGCGTCGGTGCGAGGGTGAGTTTTACCGGATTGAACTTGGACCATTGCGCCCAGATCCACGAATCGCACTGCGTGAAACACAGTCTTCGACAGACGGGGAGCTCCAAGAGTTGCGGAGTCAACTCAGTCGATTGGATGCACGGACTTTGGAGGGGGAGTGGACCTTTCGTACCTTGGAAGTTCTAAGCTCTCATCCGGGGGTTCGTGCGGGGGACTTGTGTGGTCTTGTCGGTCAGGGGAAGGAGCGGTTCAAGCTCAACGTGAGGAAACTCAAGAACCTCGGGCTTACCGAAAGCCTTGGAACCGGTTACCGTTTGTCACCACGCGGTGAGGTGCTACTCGAATTTCTACGTTCGGAGGCGAGTCACGCCACATAACAATTCATTCAAGCCGACGCCGCTTTGCGGCGCCGCTTAACTCCGGTGTTAGCTGTTTTAAGAAGAGATTCTCATAGATGCGAAGTGACGTAAAAATCAACAAATTATGGTGGGAGCATTTAGCCCCGAAACCAATGATTGCTCGTCGTCGCGAAGTAGAAGCCCTGCTCAATAATTTTATACAAAAATCACCCTACGGAGCGGAATGGATCAAAGTTGCGAAGAATCCGAATGGAATCTTTAGGGTAAAGCCTGGGCAGATGATTCCAGTTGTCCAGTTAACGTTCCTTGGGAAAGCCCCTGGCTTTGTAGCACCTTTTCAAAAATTAAAGGCTGGTCATCGTACAGTCGGGGCAGCTACTGAATACCAATCGGGACGGCCCCTCGAAGAAGCGGAGCGAGCACTTCAGCCGATTATTTCTATCGATCTTGTGACTGATCCATTGTTTATTCAAGCAGCAAGGCAAGGCCAAACAACACTTGATGAAAGTCAGATAACGCAGCCGAGCTTGCTCTTTTCTATACCCGCCCATTTCCTGTTGTCGCCAAAGCATTTTCCCAAAAAAGCGTATGTACTTTATCAACATATTTTTGGGCACGGTGGCTCTTATCCAAATGACGGGTTCTTTTATGTAGGGGTCACAACGCGTAGTTGGCAGAAGCGGTGGTCTGAGCATAAAAGAGCCATCAATGGCGGGAGTCCATTGTTGTTCCATAGGAAATATCGAGAAGAAAAGGAGAAAGGACGAATTACCTATGTTAATCATAAGGTAATGGGTATAACTGATGATCTTGAAAAATTGTACGCAACCGAAGAATTTTTAGTTGAAGGCCATTGGGAAGATCAACGCCGCCTTAATATGATTCCAGGCGGCAAATCTGGTTTGCGTTATCTTCGAGAGAATGGATTGCTCCAACAATCAGTTGTCCCGATGCCAGATGAACGTGACAGAATCGTTGGTGAATGGCTCAAAGAGCACCCTAGGAAAGGCCTCCCCGCGCCTTGGGTAGCTGAAAAATGGCGAGATAATGATTGGGCTGTTGCTCAAATTTGTGGTCGAGATGGCAGATTGTCAGTTGAGCAAATTAGAGCGATACGCCAACTTGCCAATGAGTATTCAGCTGAAGAAATATTTACGCGTATAGGCGCAAAAAATGTTGCTCAAGTTCAGCGTGTTCTTGATGGTAAAACGTATTCTAGAGTCGAATAGCATGTGGCATTGTCGAAGCAAAAAATCAGCTAACAAGGCCATAAACTCGGACCCCAAAAAGCGCCGCTCCTCGTTCCTCGTCGCTCTGCTTTTTGGGTCCGGTTATGGCAGGCGTTAGCCACTGGGGGCGCGAATGCGATTTGCACATTGTACCTATGACACTACAGCCCGTGAAATCCTTGATATTTTTAACGATGCAATACTCAATACGACGGCGCTATATGACTACCAACCGCGCAGCTTGGAAACTATGGCTCCTTGGTTCAAAGTCAAAGAGACAGGCTCGTATCCCGTCATCGGAGCCTTCGACGAAGTTGGCCACTTGCTCGGCTTTGCCAGTTACGGAGCTTTTCGCAATTGGCCAGCATACAAATACACAGTCGAGCACTCTGTTTACATCCATAAAGAGCATCGCGGCAAGGGCATCGGTCTTGCACTAATGCAGAAACTCATTAAAGAGGCAAAAAAACAACAATATCACATAATGGTTGGCGGTATAGATGCATCTAACCAGGCAAGTATCTCTCTACATGAAAGGCTGGGCTTTTTCCATGCAGGCACAATCAAGCATGCAGGTTTCAAGTTCAGCCGCTGGCTCGATCTTGCTTTTTATCAACTCGTTCTTGAGACTCCGCCGGAGCCCATCGATGGCTAACAAGGCGCTGTTGTCGCCGCTATCGTGGCTGGGACGGCTTACGCTGCGCTCCAGCCGCCCCAAAGCTTATCGTTGAACTAAATCGCTTCGCGGTAGCTGTCGCCGCATCATGTCTTTTGCCTCATCGCACCACACTGTTCCTTGACCCACGTGGGTCAGAGAACAGGAGTGATGACGATGACTGCCTTGCGACAGAAGATGATCGAGGCCATGCGTCAGCGTGGCTTTGCGCAACGTACTCATACGACTACCTGATGGTGATCACGGATTTGGCGAGTTACTTCCACCGCTCGCCTGATACGTTGAGCACCGACGACTTGCAGCACTTCTTTCATCACCTGGTCCAGGAGCGCGGTTTGTCCGCCGCCAGTTGCCGCGTCTATCTGTATGGCGTGCGCTTCCTGTACCTGCAAGTGCTGCACTGGCCGTCGGTGGAGGTATCGCTGGTGGTGCCGAAGACACCGCAGCGCATTCCGGAACTGCTGACGCGCGACGAGGTAAGGCGGATCCTGGCCGCCTGCCACAACCCCAAGCATCGCATGATGCTCGAACTGTGCTATGGCTGCGGACTACGGGTGAGCCTTCGGTCGCGATCCCAAACGCCTCGGTGGCGACATGGGCATGAGTGCCGTGCTCCACACCTGGGGCCAGAACCTGAGCCAGCATGTGCAGCACCTGCACTGTCTGGTCCCCGGCGGCGCGTTGGGCGACGACGGCGGCTGGCGTGGGGCGCGTAGCCACTATCTGTTCCCGGTGCGGGCCCTATCGCGCCACTTTCGTGGGCACCTGGTTAGCGCTCTGCGCCGGGCGGCTAATGCCGGCGAGCTCCACCGGGTCACTCGGCCCGGTGACGTGGATGATCAGCTCAATACCCTGATGGCCACCGAGTGGGTGGTCTACAGCAAGGACTGCCTCGAGCATACCCAGGCCGTGGTCCGCTACCTGGCACGCTACACGCGCCAGATCATCATCAGCAACGCCCGCATCCTCGCCGTGGACGACCACCAGGTCACCCTGCGCTACAAGGACTACCGCGATCGTGACCGACACAAACGGCTCGTGCTCGATGGCGGAGAGTTCGTGCGCCGCTTCCTGCTCCACGTCCTGCCCAAGGGGCTGATGCGAGTCCGTCACTACGGCTTTCTGGCCAATCGCTGCCGGCGGCGACGCCTGGCCCAGATCCGCCAAGCCTTGGCAGTCATCGAGTCGCCACCGAGTACCGATTCCGCGGCCAGCGATCCGGCGCCAACTTATCCCTGCCCCCACTGCCGGCGAGCGACGCTGCGGGTGATCGGGACCCTTACGCCCCAGCGACCCACCCTCGGCCGACCATCCAACCATAGGAGGCAACGCTATCGAGCATGAGGTAACGCCAGACACACCACGGAGTCGGCCAGACAACGGACTCGGCGCCCCGGCCCGCTGGCGGGCCGCGGCGGCGCTCGTCCCGGCGATGGTTTTTGGCCAGCAGACGGGTTACGTTGGGGTAAATTGGGTCAAGAAAAGACGGGTATAATGATCACGAACACTGTTCACACGCGTTACCAGCGATCCGCGCCCGAGCGATCTATCCCCTCAGGCAGCTCAGCGATCAATACAATACCCTATAGAAGCGGCGCAGCAGCTTGACGGGCGGCTTAGTCCAACAGGCATTTATTCGCCATGCTCCGCACGGCGAATAAATGCTGAACGGTTATGCGTACTGGAATCCGAGAGGCACAAGGATGATCAGACAATGGGAAGATATTCGAAGATAAGGCAGAAGATCCTGTCGGGAAGCTCAGACACGAATGTTGAGTTTTCAGTCCTCTGTCAGCTTCTGGTCCGGCTCGGCTTCGAGGAACGAGTCAGAGGCAGTCACCATATATTTACCCGGGATGGCGTGGCGGAGATACTCAATCTGCAGCCCAAGGGGAGCAAGGCCAAGCCGTATCAGGTCAAACAGGTTAGAAGTATCCTGGTCAAGTACCGGTTGGGAGAGACTGATGTCGATTAAGTATGAGCTGATCATCTACTGGAGCGATGAGGACCAGTCCTTCGTCGTGGAGGTTCCGGAGTTGCCGGGCTGCATGGCGGACGGCGAAACCTATGAACAGGCCGTAGCGAACGCTCAGCAGGTCATTGAGGAGTGGATCGAGACGGCTAGGGAGCTTGGCTGGCCGGTCCCGGAGCCGCGAGGGCGATTGATGTACGCATAACGAGGCCATCCAGCCGACGCTCGTACCTCGCGCGCCTGATGGCTGGCGTTAGGCACCACCACCCCTGTCGATTTCGATCAGCTCCGTTCGACATTAGATTGCCACTCATAGCAATCACCCAGTGAAGGGAGCTGATCATGAAGCACATGGCAAAGAACACGATCTGCCTTTGGTACGATGGCGCCGCTGAGGAAGCCGCACGATTTTATGCCGAGACCTTCCCCGATTCATCGCTCGACGCGGTGCACCGGGCCCCTGGGGATTACCCAGCGGGCAAGGAGGGGAGCGTCTTGACGGTCGAGTTCACCGTGCTGGGCGTGGCGTGCCTCGGGTTGAATGGCGGGCCTGCCTTCCAGCATAGCGAAGCGTTCTCGTTTCAGGTGGCGACCGAAGATCAGGACGAGACGGATCGCTACTGGAACGCCATCGTCGGCAATGGCGGCCAGGAGAGCCAATGCGGGTGGTGCAAGGACAAGTGGGGCATCTCCTGGCAGATTACCCCGGTTGCGCTGACGAAGGCATTCACCAGCTCCGACCGCGCCGCCGCCAAGCGGGCGTTCGATGCCATGATGACGATGAGGAAAATCGACATCGCCCAGATCGAGGCAGCCTTTCGCGGCTGAGATGAGGACGGGCTTACCCAAAGCCGCCGACGCTACCCCAGCGTCGGCGGCTTTTGCTTTTCTAAGGCCGCAACCTCACGCTTCGATCCACACCTCATCGCCCTTGAAGCTCACCTTCCAGGTGCGCAGCGTTACGCTTTCGTCTTCCAGGCACTGGCCGTCTTCGAGACGGAAGTGCTGCTTGTAGATCGGTGAGGCGACGACGGGCTGGCCCTTGAGGTCGCCGACGATGCCGCGGGCGATGACGTTGGCACTGGAGAAGGGGTCGTGGTGGTCCAGTGCGTAGAGCTCGGTGTCGTAGCCCGGCAAATAGAAGATGGCCACCTGGGCGGGGCCTTCGGTTGTTTCCACCCAGGCGGCGACACCGGAGAAGGGCACGAGGTCAGCGCGGATACAGAGGGATTGCCAGGTCCGGGTCATGGTCTTGGCTGCTGCTGTGGCGGTGTTCATGGTCATGTCCTCGAATATTGCGGTCACTGCTGTCGTTGGCGAATGCCACCTGTCTCGAGCCGAGGCCCTTCCTGCAGCGAGCGCGGTAATCACTGGCGGCGTCACGCGGGGCGCAGCTGGCCACGCTCTTCGGTCACGATGATGTCCGGATCGGGGCGCGCGTCGTTGATGAAGGTGCGGAAGCGCTTGAGTTTCTCGGGGTCCTTGATGGCGTTGGCCCATTCGCACTCGTAGTTGTCGACCACGGTCTGCATCTGGCTATCCAGCTCCGCGCCCAGGCCGAGGCTGTCGTCCACCACCACCTGCTTGATGTAGTCGAGCCCGCCTTCGAGGTTCTCGCGCCATACCGAGGTGCGCTGCAGGCGGTCGGCGGTGCGTACGTAGAACATCAGGAAGCGGTCGATGGTGCGGACCATCGTTTCCTCGTCCATGTCGGTGGCGAGCAGTTCCGCGTGGCGCGGGCGCATGCCGCCATTGCCGCACACGTACAGGTTCCAGCCGTTTTCGGTGGCGATGATGCCGACGTCCTTGCTCTGGGCCTCGGCGCACTCGCGGGTGCAGCCGGAAACGCCGAACTTGATCTTGTGGGGCGCGCGCAGGCCCTTGTAGCGGTTCTCCAGGTAGATCGCCATGCCCACGCTGTCCTGCACGCCGTAGCGGCACCAGGTGCTGCCGACGCAGGATTTCACGGTGCGCAGCGACTTGCCGTAGGCGTGGCCGGTCTCGAAGCCGGCCTCGATCAGCTCGCCCCAGATCGCCGGCAGGTCCTCCAGGCGGGCGCCGAACAGGTCGATGCGCTGGCCGCCGGTGATCTTGGTATACAGCTCGTACTTCTTCGCCACCCGACCCAGCACCACCAGCTTGTCGGGGGTGATCTCTCCACCTGGCACGCGGGGAACGACGGAGTAGGTGCCGTTCTTCTGCATGTTGGCCATGAAGGTGTCGTTGGTGTCCTGCAGCGGGATGTGCGCCGCGTCCGTGATCGGCTCGTTGAAGCAGGAGGCGAGGATCGAGGCCACCGCCGGCTTGCAGATGTCACAGCCAAGCATCGGGGCTGATGAAGAGCCAAGTTTATGGGTATCGGGGCTGCCGTGCTTATCGATCAGCTCGCCGAAGGTCTTGATGCCCTCCACCCGGACGATGTCGTAGAGCTCCTGGCGGGTATAGTGGAAATGTTCGCAGATCGACTTGTCGACTTTCACGCCACGGGCTTCCAACTCGTGGTCGACCACGCTCTTGAGCAGCGCCGTACAGCCACCGCAGCCGGTGCTGGCGCGAGTGGAGTCCTTGACCGTACCAAGATCGACGGCACCGGCATCCAGCGTCGCGCGGATATCGCCCTTGGTGACGTTGTGGCAGGAGCAGATCATGGCCGTTTCCGGCAGGGCGTCGGGGCCCAGGGCTGGTGTGCCTTCACTGCTCGGCAGTATCAGTGCGGCGGGGTCCTCGGGCAGGTCGAGGCCGTTGGCGTAGTACTGCAGCAGGGTGTCGTAGACGCTGTTGTCGCCCACCAGCATGGCACCGACCAGGCGGCGGCCGTCGCTGGAGACCACCAGCTTGCGATACTGCTGCTTGATCTCGTCCAGATAGCGGAACATCTTGGCGCCGGGCGTGCGGTCGCCGTGGGCATCGCCGATGGCACCCACGTCCACGCCCATCAGCTTGAGCTTGGTGCTCATGTCGGCGCCGTGGAAGGTGCCGCCCTGGGGCTCGCTGGAAGAGGTGAGCAGGGTTCCGGTGGCGGCCTTGGCCATCTGGTAGCCGGGCGCCACCAGGCCGAAGATGCTGTTGTTCCACAGCGCCACTTCGCCCACGGCCAGGATGGCCGGGTCGCTGGTCAGGCAGCGGTCGTCGATCACCACGCCGCCGCGCTCGCCGATTTCCAGGCCACAGTCGCGGGCCAGTTCGTCCCGGGGGCGGATACCGGCGGAGAAGACGATCAGGTCGGTTTCGAGTACCTTTTCGTCCTGGAACACCATGCGGTGGAAGCTTGCCTCACCATTCTCGATGCGCTGGGTGACGCGCCCGGTCAGTACCTGCACGCCCAGGGCCTCGATCTTCTCCTGCAGCAGCCCGCCGCCTTCGCTGTCGACCTGCATCGGCATCAGTCGAGGTGCGAATTCGACCACGGCGGTGTCCAGGTCGAGGCCGCGCAGGGCGTTGGCCGCTTCCAGACCCAGCAGGCCGCCGCCCACCACCACGCCGGTGGTGGCATTCTTGGCGGCTGCACGAATGGCGTCCAGGTCATCCAGGGTGCGGTAGACCAGGCAGTTCTCGCGATCGCTACCGGGAATCGGCGGCACGAAGGGGGTGGAACCGGTGGCCAGCACCAGTCGGTTGTATGGATGACGGCCCTGATCGGTGATCACCTCGCTTCGTTCACGGTCGATGCCGGTCACCGCCGCGTGCAGGTGCAGGGTGACGCCGTGCTCGGTGTAGTACCCGCGGGTGGAAAGGGCCAATGAAGCGGCGTCACGGCCCGAGAAGTACTCGGAGAGATGAACCCGGTCATAGGCGAGATGGCGCTCTTCGCCGAACACCACGATGTCGTAGCGCTCGGTCGCACCCTGCTCGACCAGTTGCTCGACCAGGTGGTGTCCGACCATGCCGTTACCGATGATGATCAGGCTCTGTTTGGTGGTGAGAGATGTCGTTGACATGGTTAGGCGGCCTCCTTGACGGGGCGTTCCGGGGATTCTGGATTGAGGTCATGCTCGGCCAGCAGGGCGTCGGCATCGGCGGTGCCGAGCATCAGGGCCTGGCGGCAGGGGCCGAGGTCGGTGCCGTCACGGGAGTGTGCGAAGTACCAGGGGCCCATGGCCGTATCGCCATAGAGCACGGCGCCCTGGATGCGGCCATTGCGCAGCAGCAGGCGGCGATAGTCGCCCTGCACGGGATCTCGGTAGGTGAGCACGTCGTGGTCGGCGTCCGGTTCGGTGGGGCCGAAGGCGTAAAGCGAAACCCCGCTGACCTTGAGCTTGGTGGCGCAGGGCGTGTCGACATAGCCATCGACCGGTTGGCCGGACAGGTGGGCGGCAAGCACCTCGACCTGCTGCCAGATAGGTTCTACCAGACCGAAGGTATTGCCCTGGAATTCACAGCATTCGCCCAGGGCGTGAATGGCCGGGTCCGAGGTGGTGAGAGTGTCGTCCACGATCACGGCGCGGTTCACCTCGAGCCCGGCGTCCCGCCCCAGCGCCGTGTTGGGGGTGATGCCGATGGCTACCACCACGCATGCGGCAGGCAGCCACCGCCCGTCGCTCAGCCTGGCGCCAGTGACATGGCCCTGGCCGTCTTCCGTCAGGTGGTCCAGGGTGGCGTCGGTGACGATAGCGAGGCCGCGGGCCCTCAGTTCGGCCTCGAGCAGCCTGGCGGCCGTGGTATCCAGCTGGCGATTCATCAGCCGGTCGTCGCGCTGGATCAGGCTGACGTCCATGCCGCGCTTGCGCAGCCCTTCGGCGGCCTCCAGACCCAGTAGGCCGCCGCCGATCACCACGGCATTGCCACCGGTCTCGGCTGCGCGCCTCAGGGCGAAGGCATCGTTCAGGTCGCGAAAGACGTGGACGCCGGCCAGCGCGAGGCCCGGAATCGGCGGCATCGCCGGGCGCGACCCGGTGGCCAGTACCAGGCGGTCGTAATCGAGGGTGCGGCCGGCGTCGGTGGTCAGAGTCTTCGTCTTGCGGTCGATGGTGATGACGCGCTCGCCGAGCACCAGCGTGATGCCCTGCTGCGCATGCCAGTTGGCGTCATGCAGGGAGAGGGCATCCCGCTCCATCTCGCCGGCCAGTAGTGGCGAGAGCAGGATACGGTTGTAGGCAGGCTGCGATTCGTCACCGATCACGGTGATGGACATCGGGCGCCCCGGCTGCTTGACCAGGGCTTCGATAAGGCGATGGCCCGCCATGCCGTTGCCGACGATCACCAGGTGCTCGGTCGTGGCCTGTTGCATATCCGTTACCTCGCAGGGAGCGATTAAAGAGAGACGAAAAAAAAGGCGCCCCGGTGGAACCCCGCTCTGATGAGGGGTTGCACTGGGGCGCCTTCGCCCATTCCATCTGTCTGTAGAACGATCGCCGTTGATCGCCGTATTACGTCTTATCAGTCAAGAAGCCAGCCAAGATGCCGATTCCCTGGCTTTAACCACTATTTATCAATGGTATGGGCAGGCACTCGGGGGCTCGATCAGCCTTCCAGGACGAGCCCCCTGCACGTCACTGGTGCATGGCCGCGTCGAAATGCACAGGGGAGTAGCATTCGTGGAGAGCCGGGATATCCAGGGAGCGCTCGACGTGACGCAGGGATCTGTTCAACTGCTCGGCAATACGGCCCATGGCCTCGACATCCGGGCGCAGTACGCCGGGGCCGTATAGTCGTTGATGGATCGGTGCGGTATCCAGCGGGAGGCTGTCGAGGTGATTCACCGAGCGATCCAGGTAAGGGGGAAGAGCGAGCCAAGCCAGCGCCTGGCGGCGGTTTTCGGGTGTCTCGGCGAGCCATTCGCTGGCCGCCACCAGCGCCCGGATCAACGCGGCCAGGGTAGCGGGATAGTGGTGGGCCCAGGAGTGAGTGACACCGAGAACTTTTTCGGGATGCTCTGGCCACAATTGGGCACCGCTGGCCACGAGGCGGCCGACACGATAATGCTCGGCCAGGCTGCCCCAGGGCTCGCCGGCGCAGAAGCCATCGATCTGGCCTTCACTCAGGGCCGTCACCATGCGCGGCGGCGGCAGCACCACCAATTCCACGTCCCGGTCCGGGTCGATGCCGCCCAGGGCGAGCCACTCACGCAGCAGGTAATGCTGGCAGGAGAAGGGGTAGACCATGGCCAGGCGTGGTCGGCGGCCTTGGCCAAGCCAGTTGCCCAGCGCCCGGGCGCTGGCGGCCGGCTCGCTGCCAAGCGCGGCACCGCTCTGCTCGCAGAGTGACGTCGACAGGACGAAGGCGTTGCCATTACGGCTCAGCGTAATGGGGGCCAGGGCATCGCAGGGCGCGCGTTCCAGCCCCAGGCTCATGGCCAGCGGCATGGGCGAGAGCATCTGGGCGCCATCGAGCAGGCCGGCCGCCACCTTGTCGCGCAGGGTCGACCAGGCATTTTCCCGTGACAGGGAGACATCTATCCCCTGTGCGGCGAAGAAACCCCGTTCACGGGCGATGACCAGCAGGGCGGCATCCAGCAGTGGCACGAAGCCCAGGGTCAAACGGTTCAGCTCCGGTGTCTTGTTCATGTCCATCGCGCTCATGGAAGAGGCCCCTGTTTCGACGATGTCGGGTCAGACGAACGCGGGCTCAGGCGTTCGAGAATATCGATGACGCTATCGGCCACCTCGGCGATGCGCTGGCTGCGATCCATGGCTAGCTTTCGCAGCATGCGATAGGCCTGTTCCTCATCACAGTCCTGATGCTTCATCAGCAGGCCCTTGGCACGTTCGATGCGCTTGCGCTCGGTCAGCTGGTTGCGGGTCTTCTCCAGCTCATGGCGCATGGACTGGAATGCGTCGAAGCGGGCGATGGCCACCTCGATGATCGCCTTGACCCGACCGGGCAGCAGACCGTCGACCACATAGGCACTGACACCCGCCTTGAGGGCGGCCTGCAGGGTGTCGGGGTCGTGCTGGTCGGCGAAGAACACCACGGGCCGCGGGTTTTCGCGGTTGAGCAGGGCCATGCTGTCGAGGGTGTCCCGGTCGGGTGATTCCATGTCGATGATCACCACGTCGGGCTGGTGCCGGGCGACCATCTCGTTGAGGCTAGCCGGGCTCGTCAGTCGGCAGATCACCCTGTGACCCTCGGCGACGAGGGCCTCCTCGACCATGGCGGCGCGCACGACCTCATCATCAACCAGCAGCACATTCAGCGGTGGGGGCATGGCAGTCTCGCTAGTCGCATTGCATCTGTGTGCTGCAATGCAAGATGCATTCCAGATACCGCTACGGCGAGCCATGCCAGGCAGCCGGCACGTCAACGCTATCACCAGCGACAAGTGAGAACGGCATTCCAGCACCACCTTGGTGCGGGGCAGGCCTTCCCCGCAGAACCATGAGGCAAGGTATCGCTGAAAGTCGCTTTGTGACCGGGTCGGATGTCGGGGCGACCGTGCAAAGTCACTTGCCTGTATGGAAATCCCATCAACTGGTATGGAAATTGCTGCCTGACTGGGTAGACGCAGAACGAAGCGCCATGGCGGCGCTTCATCATCGGCAACGACGCCCACCTTCCGCCTCCCTCGAGAGGCGAAGGGTGGGCGTCGTTTTTTTATGCACGAGCGCACAGGAGGTCGTCATGCACCAGGCTCGAACCACTTGCCCCTACTGCGGCGTTGGTTGCGGCGTTCAGGCCGAGATCGATGATGATCGCATCATCGGCGTTGCCGGCGATACCGAACATCCCGCCAACTTTGGGCGGTTATGCGTCAAGGGGGCGGCGCTGCACGAGACCCTGGGTGATCATGGACGGCTGACTCGACCGCGGATCGATGGCGTCGAGGTGGGCTGGGATACGGCGCTGGAGACGGTGGCCGAGAGGCTGCACGCAACGCGTCGCGATCACGGCAACCATGCCGTGGCGGCCTATCTCTCGGGGCAACTGCTCACCGAGGACTATTACGTTGCCAACAAGCTGTTCAAGGGCTTTCTGGGTACCCCGCACCTGGATACCAACTCGCGGCTCTGCATGGCCTCGGCGGTCGCCGCCTACAAGCGTGCCTTCGGTGCCGATGCCGTGCCGTGCAACTACGAGGACCTGGAAGAGGCGGAGCTGGTCGTGCTGGTGGGTTCCAATCTGGCCTGGAATCACCCCGTATTGTATCAGCGCATCAAGGCGGCCAAGCAGGTCAACCCGCTGATGCGGGTAGTCGTGATCGACCCCAGGGTCACCGATAGCTGCGAGATCGCCGATCTCTATCTCGGCCTCGCCCCCGGTAGCGATGCCCGGCTGTTCAATGGTCTGCTGGCCTGGATGGATGACCGGGACAAGCTGGACCGGGTCTACCTGGACAGGCATACCCAGGGGATGGAAGAGGCCCTGGCAGCGGCTCGCGAGGACGACACGTCGCTGGAAGCCATTGCGGCCGACTGCGATGTGGACGTGGAACGATTGGAAACCTTCTTCCACTGGTTCGCCAGTCGCCTTCACGTGGTGACCCTCTACTCTCAGGGCATCAACCAGTCCTCCAGCGGTACCGACAAGTGCAATGCCATCATCAATTGCCATCTGGCCGAGGGCAAGATCGGCCTGCCCGGGGCCGGCCCCTTCTCGATCACCGGTCAACCCAACGCCATGGGGGGGCGCGAAGTGGGCGGGCTGGCCAATCAGCTGGCGGCGCACATGGACTACCACACGCCGGGTGCCATCGAACGGGTTTCACGCTTCTGGGCAACCGAAACCCTTGAGCCGGACCTGCCCGACGGGCCCGGCCACAAGGCGGTGGAGCTGTTCGAGGCCATCGAGCGGGGCGAGGTGCAGGCGCTGTGGATCATGGCCACCAACCCAGTGGTGAGCCTGCCGGATGCCAACCGCGTGAGGGAGGCTCTCGCCAGATGTCCCCTCGTCATCGTGTCCGAATGCATGGCCGACACCGACCTGCTGCCCTATGCCGATATCGTGCTGCCAGCCTCGGGCTGGTCCGAAAAGGACGGCACCGTGACCAACTCCGAGCGGCGCATTTCGCGGCAGCGCGGACTTCTGCCACCCCCGGGGGAGGCACGGCACGATTGGTGGATCATCACCCAGGTCGCCAGGGAAATGGGATTCGGCGAGGCGTTCGCCTATGAGCATCCCAGTGAGATCTTCGACGAGCATGCCAGGCTATCCGGCTTTGACAACCAGTCCGGGAGCTTTCGCCTGTTCGATGTCTCCGGCCTGGCCGGGCTCGACCGGGCGGCCTATGATGCGCTGGAACCCATTCAATGGCCGGTCACGGCCGCTGCTCCCCGTGGTACTGCGCGGCTCTTCGTGGATGGGTGCTTTGCCACGCCGAACGGAAAGGCTCAACTGATTGCCATTCGCCCGCGACAGCCACGGCAGGCCTTGAGCGATGTCCGTCCGCTGCGCCTCAACACGGGCCGTGTACGGGACCAGTGGCATACCATGACACGCACGGCTCGGTCGCCACGCCTGATGAACCACCGTGGCGAGCCCTTCATTGAACTGCATCCCGACGATGCGCGTTCCTACGGTATGAGCGATCGGCAACTGGCACGATTGAGCGGCGCCGGCGGTGACTATATCGGCCGGGTTCGGCTCTCCAAAGGGCAGCGCCGCGGGGAGGTGTTCGTGCCCATGCACTGGACCGGCCAGTTCAGTGGAGCCGCGCGCATGGGTAGCTTGTTGGCGGCGTACCGCGACCCCATTTCCGGTCAGCCCGAGTCCAAGCATGGCGCTGTCTCGCTCAAGCCGCTGGAGAACGGTTGGGACGCTACCCTTATAGTGGCCAACGACCTGAAAGGCGATGCCAAATGGTGTGACAATGCCCGCTATTGGGCGCGTATACCGCTGGCCGATAGCCAGCGCTGGCAGTTGGCCGGTGGCGATGCCACTGCCACGAATGATCGCGATTGGCTGGCCTGGCTGGAAGTATACTTGCCAGTGGCGCCGTCCCTGTGGTGTGAGGATCCGGCCAGCGGCCGCTTGCGTGCCGCTGGCGTCGTCGATGGTCGTCTGCGCTGGTGGCTGATGGTGGGGCCGCCCGGCGAGCTGCCGGGGCTGGCCTGGCTCGACGAGCGCTTCCGGGAGGCGGCCCGGGGCGAACGGCTGGACGAAGCCCGGCATCGACGCCTGTTGGCCGGCTGTGACGATGGCGGCGCCGACAGCGGGCCTGTCGTGTGCAGCTGTCATCAGGTGGGCCAACGCTGCATCCGTGAGGCGATTCGCGGCGGTGACGGCAGCGTCGAAGCGCTAGGCGCCCGGCTGGCGTGCGGCACCCGATGCGGTAGTTGTATCCCCGAACTGAAATCCCTGATCGAAGAGGAGAGGGCCCATGCGAGCGCTGAGCCGAAACCTGAAGTCACTGTCGCGTGATGCCCTGAACGCTGGCCTGGCCCGTCTCGGAATCGGCTCCCGCTATGCGGGCTGCCTTGGCGAAGGCAGGGAGTGTGGCGGCATGCCCTCCCTGGCACTGCGTGGCGACTGCCGCCCGGGCTGCGTCTACCTGGTGGGCGCCGGCAGCGGCGACGTTGAGCTCATGACCCTGAAGGCCGCCCGGCTGCTGCAGCAGGCCGACGCCATCGTCTATGATCGCCTGATCGGTGACGAGGTGCTGTCGTTGATCCCGGCAGGCCGCGAACGTCACTATGTCGGCAAGGCCCGGGGGCATCACAGCGTGCCCCAGACCGAAATCGGTGAACTGTTGGTCAGGCTGGCGGGGCAGGGCAAATCGGTCGTGCGCCTTAAAGGTGGCGATCCCGGTATCTTCGGGCGCCTGGGAGAGGAACTGGCCGCCCTGGCACAGGCCAACGTGCCTGCCGAGATCGTGCCCGGTATCACGGCGGCGTCGGCCGCCAGTGCCGGGATGGGCATTCCGCTCACCGACCGCGGTCATGCCCAACAGGTGCGCTTCATCACCGCACAGCTGTGTCGCGAGGGCGGCGAGCCCGACTGGACCGAACTGGCCCGCCGGGACGAAACCCTGGTGTTCTACATGGGGCTCTCCAAGGTGGCGGTCATCTGCACGGGCCTGCGCCAGGCGGGGCTACCGGACGACTGGCCGATCATGCTGGTCGCCAATGCCAGCCTGCCGGAGCAGGTGTCGCTCGTTGGCACCTTGGCGGACATGCCGGCCAAACTGACTCAAGAGCCTCTTCCGTCTCCCTGCCTGATCGTGGTGGGTAGCGTGGTGCGGATGGTCGAGGCCAGTCCGGCACACTCGGCAAGAAGGGCCAGGGCTGTCTATGCCTCTCGCCGTGGTGGCGGCCGTCACGGTGCAGATGTTCTATATTGAGGCTGTACTCGATGATGAGGTCGAAGTGGTGGAAGAGTGAGTACTTGCAAGCGCTGGATGAGCCATGCCAGCACGCGGCAGGAGGAAACTTGCCGTACTCTGGACCTGAGGCTTTTGATCATGCCTCTCAATGAAAATGGAGATTTCTGTATGACGACTCGACTGTGGAAATGGATGGCGGCAGCGGCGATAGCGGGGGTATCGATATCCGTCAGCGCGGATGACATCGAAGGTGTGATAGAGGCGGTGGATGCGGAGAATCGCACGCTGACCGTGCAGGGGATCACTTTCGAGGTGACAGACAGCACCGATTATGATGACGGTCTGAGCCGTTTCGAAGATCTGCAGGAGGGGCAGCGGGTCGAGGTGGATTTCGATTATCGCGATGGGCGCCATATTGCCACCGAGATCGAGCTGGAAGACTGAGCCCGATGGGGCGGATGGTCTGACTGATGGACTACGCAAGGGCCGGCCTGATGTGCCGGCCCTTTTTTGCTTGCATGCCGGTGAGTTGTGCATGCCGTGGCTCCCGTCGGCCTGGTTAGCCTGAGGGCAGGAGGTAATCGAAGAGCCGGTAAACTGATATCGATCAGGTGTGAATCACATGTTTGCGGCTAGGCTGAAACCAGCTGTCTTCCTTCTGCCTGGTGCGAGTGCCTGCGTTATGACCAAGCGTATCTTGATCCTTCAGGGACACCCCGATGCCAGTGATTCGCACCTCTGCCACTCGTTGGGCGCACACTATCGGGTGGGAGCCGAAACCAACGGTCATACCGTGCGCATGATCGATATCGCGAGGCTCGAGTTCCCGTTGCTGCGAAGTCAGAAGTCGTGGAAGGAGGGTTCTTTACCCGCTTCGCTGCAGGAGGCCCAGGAGGCCATCGGCTGGTGTGAGCACCTGGTGCTGATTTTTCCGCTGTGGCTGGGCGGCATGCCAGCCATGGTGAAAGCCTTCCTGGAGCAGGTCATGCGGCCTGGCTTCGCCTTCGAATATGTCGAGGGCAGTCCGTTGGGCAAGAAAAGCCTGACTGGTCGCTCAGCAAGAATAGTGGTCACCATGGGCATGCCCGCGATGATCTATCGCCACCTTTACCGCGCACATGGCGTCAAGGCGCTGGAGCGCAACGTTCTCGGCTTTGTCGGCATCGCGCCCATCAATGAGACGCTGATTGGCAGGGTGGAGTCGCTGAGCGAGCAGGTGCGCACAAAGTGGTTTCGCAAGCTGCAGGAACTGGGGGCGGAGGCCCGGTAGACCCGAGGGAGTGAGTCAGCATTCACTGGGGGGGTAACGTCTTGTTTTCAAGTCTATGACTTTCAGAGCCAGGCCCGGAACGTTGGCTCTCCGGCTTTCTGATCAGCAAGGAGTAGCGGATGTCTTCCACTTCCTCGAAGTGGATCAGCTTCTCGATGAGACCTCGGGTCAGTTCCTTTCCTTCATGCAGCAGCAGAATGCCAGACTCGGAATAGAGGTCCTGGGCGAGAATCATGCCGGGCTTGAGCTTGCTGCTTACCAGTGACTCGACGGACTGGCCCACGACCCCGAGATCCGGTGCCTGTTCAAGACACATCTTGACGAATGCATTGCACAGGTCCGGGTCGTAGATCCGTCCCGAGAACTTGCGCAGCAGGCTCAGCACCTGCTGGCGTGGGACCTTGCGTGGCAATATCATGCCGCGCTGCAGTTCGGTGAAGTCCACCGCCAGCCCCAGCAGGCGGGCCCCATACGGGATGGCGTTTCCTTCCAGCTGGTCGGGAAAGCCGGTGCCGTTCCAGCGCTCGCGATGATGGCGAATGATCCTGGCCGTGCCCTGTAGATGCTCCAGTGACGTCAACAGTTTTTCGCCCGTTACCGGATAGCGCTGATAGGCGACCTGGTCCTGGGCAAACAGTTTCTGTTCAGGCGTATTCAGCAGACGATCGCTCCAGATCAGCCGCCCCATGTTATAGAGAGCGGCTGCCATCAGCAGATCCCGCCTGAGCGTTTCATCCAGATCGTGAATCTCGGCAAAGGTCCTGACCAGGGCGTCGACCTGGGCATTTGTCTGAAGAGGAGAGGAGAGACGGAGATTGAGCAATGATGCCAGCGCTCGGGTGGCGGTGACATGGCTGCGCTCCAGCTCGACATAGGCGGCATCCAGCATGTCCGAGAGTTGCTTCAGCTCCTGGGTGCGGGCCTCGACCCGCTGTTCCAGCGTCGAGTTGAGCTCGGCAAGAGTCCGGTTCTGTTGCTGGGTGGCGGCTTCCAGACGCTTCTGCTCACGCTCGGCATGTTGATGGGCCAGCGCCTGGCGCAGCATGAGGTGCAGCTCTTCGTCATTCCACGGCTGGGTGATGACGCTGTGGACGCGCCCCTTGTTGATAGCGTGCACCATGGCATTCGGATCAGCCTGGTCAGTGAGCATCACACGAATGCAGTCGGGCCATTTCTGCTGGATGGCGCTCAGCAATTCGACCCTATCCATGTCCGGTACGCGGGCGCCTGTGATGACCAGATCCACGCTTTCCCTTTCCATCAACGCCAGGGCGGCTTCACCCCCGCTGGCTTTCAGAAGACGGTAGCCATCTCCTTGCAGCGCGGTAGCGAGCAAGTCGAGCGCGCTGGATTCCTCCTCGACCAGCAGCAGTGTCGCGAGGCATTCATCCTGGCCTTTCGTATTCGCCAACTGGTCGGTATCAGCACTCTGCATGGCGCATCTCCTGGTGGCAGCATGGATGCATATGCCATGGCCATACGCGACATCCGTTCTATCGATTTCTTACAGTACCAATCGGCGGAAGGCCCCAAAACTTTAGGGATGCGCACTCGTATGCAGAAGGTGGTCCGAACAGCATTGGCCTCAGAGATGGGCCAGCACGGCGTCGGCACTACTACTATCGACCACGCCTCGTTCGGTATCGACACCGATGTACTGCACCACGCCATCATCGGCAATCAGCGCGTAGCGATGACTGCGAACCCCCATGCCCGAGGCGGTACGGTCATTCTCGAGGCCAGTCGCCCGGGTGAAATCAGCATTGCCATCGGCCAGCATCAGCATGTCATGGGCATTCTGATTCTTCTGCCACGCATCCATGACGAAGGCATCGTTGACCGACAGGCAGGCCAGGACATCCACCCCTTTGGCGAGGATCTCGTCGGCCTTGACCACGAAGCCGGGCATGTGGGTATTGGAGCAGCCTGGTGTAAAGGCTCCCGGCACGGCAAAGAGCACCACGCGCTTGCCGGCGAACAGCTTGCCGGTGTCGATGTCATTGGGGCCGTCGGGCCCGTTGGTCTTGAGGGCGATGTCGGGGATCTTGTCGCCTACGGAAAGCGGCATGGGAATGACTCCTCGTTGGCGTGGGTGACTAGCTGCCCTGGTAGGCGTCGAACACTTCCTGGCCGGTCATGTTGTGCGTGTCGTTGGCGAAGTCGTAGAAGGAGGGCTTCTGATCGATGAATATCTGGGTATCGAAGGTCCACGCCTCGCCCCCGTCGACCAGGCCGACCGGGATGGCATAGTGGTCGCCGGTCGTCAGTCGGTAGAAGAGGTGGGTGCCGCAGCGCTTGCAGAAGCCCCGCTCGGCCCAATCCGAAGAGGAAAATACGGTAATGTTCTCCTCACCCTGTATCTCGACTTCGCTGACCGATTCCAAAGCCAGCAGCGGACCACCTCCCCAGGTGCGACACATGCTGCAATGACAGGCGCCCAGATTCTGCCTGGCGGCCACTACGGCGAGTTGTACGGCGCCGCACAGGCAGCTTCCGCGTGCGCTCATTCCTTCCATCGTCTTTCTCCGGTTGAGTCTCGTGAGTCTTGGCATCGGAGCCGCCATGCGGCTTCGAGCACTCTTTGCTATCGATAGTGTAGCGGCTGGGTCGCGGTCGAGCCTGTATCGTGCCTGGCCGGTATGAATCTGGATGGCCATGGCAAGACACTATCGTTTCTCTTGTTGGGAATGGAGATTTCGGTGTAGAAACGGCCACTCGTGCGAGTGGCCGTTTTCGAGAGAGTCGGGCATCAGGCCCGCTCTTTCTCCAACGCCGCAGCGCTCTGTTCCTTCCTGCGGCGCTCGGCCAAGTCTTCCACCTTGCGCTGTTTCTCGTAGAGGAAGCGCAGCACTTCCTGGCGGTAGTGATTGTAGCGCGGGTCGTCGGCCAGGGTGATGCGGTTGCGTGGCCTCGGCAGGTCGATGTCGAGGATCTCGCCGACCTTCGCCGAGGGGCCGTTGGTCAGCATCACGATGCGGTCGGAGAGCAACACCGCCTCGTCGACGTCGTGGGTGATCATGATGATGGTGTTGTGCAACTCCTCCTGGATGCGCATCACCTCTTCCTGCAGGTGAGCGCGGGTCAGGGCATCGAGGGCGCCGAACGGCTCGTCGAGCAGCAGCACCTTGGGTTCCATGGCCAGCGCCCGGGCAATGCCCACGCGCTGTTTCATGCCGCCGGAGATCTCATCGGGCCGCTTGTGCAGCGCCGCGCTCATGCCGACCATTTCCAGGTTCTTCAGGATCCACGCATGTCGTTCGGCCTTGCTCCTGGTGCGGGCGAAGGTCTTGTTGACGGCCAACGCCACGTTCTCGTAGACGGTCAGCCAGGGCAGCAGAGAGTGATTCTGGAACACCACGCTGCGATCGGGCCCCGGGTCGTTGACCTCCTTGCCATCGAGGATCACCGCTCCGGACGTCGCGTTGATCAGGCCGGCGACGATGTTGAGCAGGGTTGACTTGCCGCAGCCGGAATGGCCGATGATCGCGATGTATTCACCGCGTTCGACGTTCAGGTTGATGTTCTTGAGAACCTGGCTGTCGACACCGGCGCGCGAGAAGGTCATGTCGACCTGTTCGATGCTCAGATAACGTGCAGTCATTGGAATATCTCCTGTCAGCCCTTGCTGGTGCCGCGGGTCACGCGGTTACCCACATAGGCGACCATGCGGTCGAGGATGAAGCCGACGATGCCGACGTAGATCAGGGCGAGAATGATGTCGCTGATCATCGACGCGTTCCAGGCGTCCCAGATGAAGAAGCCGATGCCCACGCCGCCGATCAGCATCTCGGCGGCGACGATGGCCAGCCAGGACAGGCCCACGCCGATACGCAGCCCCGAGAAGATATAGGGTGCCGCGGCGGGCAGCATGATGCGGATGAAGTACTCGTAGCCATTGAGGCGAAGCACTCGTGCGACGTTGCGGTAATCCTCGGGGATGTTACGTACGCCTACCGAGGTGTTGATGATGATGGGCCAGATCGCGGTGATGAAGATGACGAAGATGGCCGACGGGGTGCTGTCCTGGAAACCGGCCAGCGAGATAGGCAGCCAGGCCAGTGGCGGCACCGTGCGCAGCACCTGGAAGACCGGGTCCAGGCCGCGCAGGGCCCAGGTGGACTGGCCGACCAGGACGCCGAGGCTGATACCGGCGATGACTGCCAGCGAGTAGCCATAGGCCACCCGCTCCAGGCTGGCCAATATCTGCCAGCCCATGCCCTTGTCATTGCCGCCGTAGTCGTAGAAGGGATTGATGATCAGGTCCCAGGTGTCGCGCAGTACCTGCGAGGGCGGTGGCAGCGCGGCTCCCGGCGACGAGCAGAGGATCTCCCAGATGCCGCCGAGCAGGGCAAGGATCAACAGGGGAGGAAGGACTTTCTGGACGAGAACATCCTTCAGGTCCTGTAGATACGGTGTCCAACTGGCTGGAGCCGGCTGAGTCACGCTATCGGCACGCTGTGAAACGCTCATGGCGATTCTCCCGTGGTGTGAGATCAGGGTGATGGCAGGTCGCCATCAGGCGAGGCGCTTGATCTCGAGGCTGTCGAGATAGGCCTGCGTGTCCTCGGGGTCGAAGACCTTGCCGTCGAAGAAGGTCTCGACGCCGCGCGAGGTCGATGTCGGGATCTGCTCCGAGGAGACGCCCAGCGCCTCGGCCGCCTCGCGCCACAGATCCTCGCGATTGACCTGTTCGATCAATGCTGCGCTATCGAAGTCCTGGGGCAGATACCCCCAGCGCTTGTTTTCGGTGAGGAACCAGAGGTCATGGCTCTTGTAGGGGTAGGAGGCATGCTTGTCCCAGTAGCGCATCATCTGGGGATGATCCTCGACCACGCGGCCGGTGCCATAGTCGAAGTTGCCCTGGATCCGGTCGATCAGGTCGGCATAGGGGGCGTGGATCCAGCGGCGACGCGAGCAGATCTGGGCCATTTCCTCGTGGTTGGCCGGATCTTCACACCACATCTGGGCTTCCATGATCGCCATCAACAGCGCGCGGGTCGCATTGGGGTTGGCTTCCACATAGTCGCTGCGAAGGGCGAAGGCCTTCTCCGGATGGTCGTTCCATAGCTCGCCGGTGGTGTTGGCGGTATAGCCGATGCCCTGGTTGACCAGCTGGAGGTTCCATGGCTCGCAGACGCAGAAGGTATCCATGCTGCCTACGCGCATGTTGGCGACCATCTGTGCGGGTGGGATGGTGATCGTCGAGACATCGCGGTTGGGGTCGATGCCTCCTGCGGCCATCCAGTAACGAATCCACATATCGTGGGTGCCGCCGGGGAAGGTCATGGCGGCGCTCGCCTCGTTGCCGCCGGCGCGTTTTTCGGCGAGTGCCTGGCCGAATTCGGTGGCGTCGACCCCGACCTCCAGATCGGCATATTCTCGGCCCACCGAGATGCACTGCCCGTTGAGGTTGAGGCGCGCCAGGACGCTCATTGGTACCGGCTGATTATTGGGGGTGATGGCTCCGGCGGACATCAGGTAGGGCATCGGCGTGAGGATATGGGCGCCGTCGATGCCGTTGCGCTGCGAGCCGAGTACCAGGTTGTCACGGGTGGTGCCCCAGGAGGATTGCTTGAGCACATCGACGTCGGTCATGCCGTGCGCGGCGAAGAAGCCTTTCTCATCGGCCACGAAGAGTGGAGCGGCATCGGTCAGGGCAATGAAGCCGAGTTTGGCCGAGGTGGTCTCAGGCTTGCCAGCGGCGAAGGCCCAGTTGCCCGGCAATGCTGTGAGCAGGGCGGAACCGCCTACGACGGCTGCAGTGCTCTTCAGGAAGCGGCGACGCTGAGGCGAGTGTCCCTGGAATGATTTGTTCATGACGATGACTCCCAACAAAAAAACGGCGTCTGCGAGGAGTTCGCCGTGAAGGTCACGGGAATCTACGCAGACGCCGTTGTCCGATATCGAGTAAATGCTTCGAGGCTGAACCGTCGTTGACTCAGCGGGCACTAGATGCTTTGCAGTTTGGGTGCCATGGATGCATCTATCACTATTTAAATAAATATAAACAACAAGTTGTTTTTTTCATCATGACGGGCATCAAATGGCATTGGCGGCCTGATGGACGTTAACGGTGCGAAACCGAACCTGTCTGCACCAGCGGTGCCCTCTACATATCCTGTCCGGCGCGTTTCTTGAGAATATCGGACAAGTCGAGAATGCTGTTTGCCAGCTCCGTCATGCTCTTGCTCTGGTCCATCGACATCTTGCGCAGGAATCGATAGGCCTGCTCCTCGGTCATTTGCTGGCTGTCCATGATCAAGCCCTTGGCGCGTTCGACGAGTTTTCGCTCACGCAATGCCTTGCGGGTATGCTCGAGCTCGTCGCTGAGTCCTTGAAGCCGTGCCGCTTGGGCCTGCATCAGCTCGATCAGCGAGCGATTGAGAGGGGAGTCGACGGCAGTGGCTGTCAGATTGCCGAGCGTGCGAGAGGGCTGGTCATCGAGCAGCTCGACCAATTGCTGACACATGGAGGGTGTCTCGTCTTCCGCCGCAAGGGAGGCCTGGAGTCTCTCACGGTTGGTCAAATGTTCTCGTGCGGTGGAAATCTTGCAGCGGCACATCTGGAAAAGCTCATCGGCCAGGGTATCTTCCACGGCCATCATGGCGTCGATGCGGCGAGTGGTCAGCTCATACCAGGTTTCGCCAAGGCTTCGCCCCGTGGTGGACCTTGGAAGACCGCGGCACGCCATGTCCCGCAACTGGTGAATGCCCGCCTGGGTGCGAGGTGGCAGGCCCTCGTCCCAGCTCTGGCGCGCTTGTGCAGTGGCGAACTCATTGAAGGTATCGAAACAGCGCTGCTGGGCGTCGACCAGGTGCAGCAGCAGTTGACGGTGGGTGTCATCGAAATGACCTGCCGTGAATCCGATGGCGCCGCAGGCGCGCTCCTGACCGGCCAGCTCCTTGCCCTGCATGAAATGGAAGATGGCGACCAGGGCGCGGGTGATCTCCGGGTCCCCCGCCGTATCGGCGGCATCGAAGACGACCGACAGCAAACCACTGATCAAGCGGTTGAAGGTCAGCGTCGATTCGTCTGCACTGATGCGCAGGCATTCGATGTCCCGGCGCAGTCCGTCGAGGCTGTCCAGGGCATTCGAGACTCGGGCGATACGTTCCAGCAGCCGCGCACTGGCCACTGGGCGACCACCCTCGCTGGTCAGGATATCGAGGCGCTGACGCATGATCCGTTCGGTGTCCAGGCACTCCGCAATGCGCTCCCGGCGCCGGGTTTCGAAGCGCTCTCCCCTGGATGTCAGATAGACATTGGAGGCGCCCCGCTCCTTTTGCAGTGCATGGATGAAGCGGCTGATATCCCCGACGATCTCACAGGTCGTGGCCAAATGTTCCAGGGCGTTTATTTCGCAGCGCTTGGCTGCCAACAGCAGGTGTTCCGCAGGTGTCATTCTGATGACCTCGTCGTTACCCGGGCGGCTCGCCGCGAGCGTGTGCTGCAGCCGTTATCAGGTGAAGCAATTTCAGTGCCATGCTTCAACGCATCGTGCCGCCCGAAGGCGGCGCAGTGATGGTCCAGGTGGTCGTCGTCCGGCCGTGAGCCAGTCAGCGTAGTGACAGGGCACCAGCACCGTTATCCTCACCCACGGCATCCTGATAGGCGGCGGCTTCTTCGGCTTCCGTTTCCTCCGAAAAACGCACCAGAAGAGCGCAGGAGGCAAGTGCAAGCACAGTCAGCCCGAGGTAGAAGAGCCCTTGCTGGTACGTAATGGCCTCTGAACGGAACAGGAACGCGGCGGCCACGGCACCGACATTGCCGCCTGCGCCGACGATACCGGCCACGGCTCCCAACGCCTTCTTGTTGATGAAGGGCACGACGCCATAGGTCGCACCCTCGGCCATCTGCACGAAGAGGCTGAAGACCAGCATGATGCCAATGGCATAGGAGAGGACATGCATCTGCGAGAAGGCGACCAGGGCGATGCCTTCGCATACCAGGGCGATGAACAGCCAGCGTACCCGGCCCTTGAGTCCGCCGTTTCTGGCGAACAGGTCGGAGAAGATGCCGCCCATGGTGCGGGCGAAGACATTCATTAGCCCGAACAGGCCGGCAATCATGCCCGCGGTGGCGAGTGTCAGGTCGAAATGATCGAAGAAGTAGATGGCGGCGATATTGTTGATGGTCAGTTCGACCCCGAAGCAGAGGGCATAGACCACGAAGAGGGCCCAGACGCGGATATCCCTGGCGGCAGTCAGGAATGTCTGGCCGGCACCGCTGTCACCGTCAGCCCGGGGCAGCTCCCCCCTGGCGCGCAACTCACTGAAGTTGCCGTTGGGAGCATCCTGGGTGAACAGCCCGTAGCCGATACCGGTGGCGAACATCACGACGCCCGGCACCACCATGGCCAGTCGCCAGCCGAGCGTTTCGCTGACCCCCAGCATCAGAAGGCCGGAGAAGATCAGCGGCATCAGTATCTGCGTGGTGCCACCGCCAAGGTTGCCCCAGCCGGCGCTGGTGGCGTTTGCCGTGCCGACTACGTTGGGCGCGAACATCATGGTGGTGTGATACTGGGTAATCACGAAGGAGGCGCCGATCGCGCCGATTGCCAGGCGTGCCAGCAGGAAACCTTCGAAGCTATTGACCAGCCCGATGCTCATCACCGGGATCGAGCCGAGCAGCAGCAGGCCGGTATAGGTCTTGCGTGGTCCGATGCGATCACACAACACGCCTATCAAGAGGCGAACGATGATGGTGATGGCCACTGAGGCGATGATGGTATTGCCGATCTGGGTCTGGCTGAGAGATAGGTCTTCGCGGACCACGGCCATCAGCGGTGCAATACCGAACCAGCCGAAGAAGCAGATGTGAAAGGCGAACCAGGAGAAGTGAAAGGCTCGCATCTGAGGAGTATCGAGGCTCAACAGGCGAATCCTGTTGGCCTTGCCGCGTATGTCCATGGGTCAAGCCTCGCATGGGATAGTAGCGAATCCGGGAACGTGTCCTTCGTCGTTGAAGGTCAGGTTCGACGCACTCGTACTCCCATCACTTGGCCTGGGGAGCCTGGTCCACGCCTACCAGCAGTTGACTTTTTCAAGCAAGCAACATGCCATTATGGTAGTTTTTCTTTTTCGTCAATCAATTGGTTTCGATCGGAAAGAAGGGGCCAGGGTAGGCTCCGCCTGCTGCGTGAGCCTGGATGGGTGACGATGGTGCATCGCCGGAGAAAGCTTGCTCCTTGTTGGCGCAGCCGACGCTTTGTCGTGGCAGACAGGAAAATACGCGGCAACAGGGCAAGGCTAATTCATGGTCAACTGGCGCCCATCACCCTGGCAGGCCAGGAAGGCGGAGGCTTCCAGCCATTCGGGGTCCGGGTAGTAGGCGAAGAGATACTGCTCCTCCTTGATGCTATCGATCAGGGAGTAGGTCACCTCCTGACGTACCGCCGGGCAGCCATGGCTGCGACCCAGGCGGCCGGTCCGCTCGATGAAGGCTTCGCTGACGTAGTCGGCCCCATGAATGACAATGGCGCGCTGGTAGGCCAGGTCATTGACGCCGGCCTCGAGACCTTCCAGCCGTAACGAATAACCGTTGCGTCCGTAGTAGCTGTTCATGGTGCGGAACAGGCCGAGGCTCGACTGATGGCTTTCCGGCGTATTGGAGAAAATCGTCGCTTCGGCGTCACCGGAGCCCTGGCCGTGGGAGACCAGCTCCTCGAATAGCAGCCGCTTCTCTGCCAGATCGAAGATCCACAGGCGCGGCTGGGTGGAAGGCAGTGAATAGTCGATCACCGCCAGCCGTTCGGCGTGCGGCTCGGCACAGGTCAGGGCGTTGGCGGCCAGCTGCAGCACATGGGGGGTGGCCTGGGGGGCGAGTCGGGTCAAGGTCTGCTCCAGGCTGGCGTCGGAGAGTCGTGCCTGGGCCAGAAAGTCCCCGGCCTGGGTTGGGGGCGTGGCGATCAGCAGGCCGCCGATAAGCACGGCGAAGGAAAATCGGGTGGACAGTGGCGATCTGATCATGGGAAACCTGTGATGGTCGGTTGGTCAGGTCATGGTGTGCAAGGCCATTGATGGCTTGGCCCGGATGGACACACGAAACGGAGCCTGTAGCCCTGTGCAGGTTCTATTATGAAGCCAGACGCCAGGAAGGCTACTTGAGTCATCAACGAAGCAGGAGGCAAGCATGCGGTGTTTTGTTGCACTTGGTGGCGTACTGGCCGTGCTGTTGGGGTTGTCGGGCCTTGCCCAGGGTGAGCCGGCCGACAGAGAGGCAAGCGTTGAAGCAGTGACAGCGGAGATTGCCCGGCTGGTCGACGACGAAACGGAGACGGTACGGGCCTTGTACCGGGAGCGCGAGCATCGACCGGCCTGGCGGGACGGGCAGGCCGTTGCAGCCTTTGCCGCGGCGCTACACACCTTGGATGCGGACGGCCTCAGGCCGGAGGACTACCGGCCCGATGATCTGGTGATAGGGCATCGCCAAGCCTATGCCGAGGACGATAGCGAGCAACAGGCCCGTTTCGACCTGCACACCAGTCAGGTATTGCTGACGGTTCTGGCACACCTGAAGCGTGGGAAGGTGGATCCACACAGTATCGATACCGGGTGGGAGATCCCGGCCGAGGCCGCCGAGCTGGATCCGACAGCGATCTCCCGGGCGGTGGAGGCACAGCGCTTCGAACAGGCCTTCGCCGAAGCGCGCCCTGGCTATACGCCCTATGAACGACTTCGCTCCGGCCTGGCCCGGTATCGGACCATCGAGCGCCTGGGCGGTTGGGCAAGCCTGCCTCCACGGGAACGGGCGCTGCGACCGGGCGATCTCGATGACGATGTCTTGCTGCTGCGTGAACGCCTGGCCATCATGGGTGAGCTGGAGGTCATGGCCACCGCCATCGAGGCTTTCCCGGGAGCCGCGTTGGACGGGCCGGACCCTCGGCGCTACGACGAGAGGCTAGACGCTGCCGTGCGTCGCTTTCAGCGGCGTCATCTGCTGGAGGTGGACGGTATCGTCGGCGCCCAGACCCTGGCCGCCTTGAACGTACCGGTAGGCGACCGCATCGATCAGATACGCTTGAACATGGAGCGTGCCCGCTGGCTGCTGCATGGGCTGCCGGAATCCTTCGTGCTGGTGGACATCGCCGGCTACCAACTCAGTTATTTCCGTCCCAATGGTGAAATCTGGCGTTCACGCATCGTGGTGGGCCAGCCCTACCGGCGTACGCCGTCGCTTCGCTCCGACATCACCCACATGACCGTCAACCCGACCTGGACGATTCCGCCCACGATCCTGCGCGAGGACGTTCTGCCCCGTGTGCGCCAGGACCTGGGCTACCTGTGGCGGGAGCGGATCCAGGTACTCAGCCCGTCGGGTGTGCCGCTGAACCCATGGGAAGTCGACTGGTCACGGCCGGGCAATGTGGTACTGCGCCAGAGCCCGGGGCCGCATAACGCGTTGGGGCAGGTAGTGATCCGGTTTCCCAATGACCATATGGTCTATCTGCACGATACCCCGGCCCAGGGCCTCTTCGCCCGGGAGCAGCGGGCCTTCAGTTCAGGCTGTATCCGGGTGCAGGATGTGCTGGAGTTCGCCCAACTGCTGTTCGACGATACCGATAGTGGTCACGACGTTCAGGCGCAGATCGCCAATGGCCAGACCCGCAATGTCCCCTTGGCAGAGCGCGTTCCGGTCATCCTCCACTACTGGACCGTGCATCCGGCAGACGATGGCGAGCTGGCCTTCCGGCCCGATATCTATGGGCGCGACGAGGCCCTGCTGCAGGCATTGGATCGGCCGTTGACGCTGTAGGCGGGAACGCTTTTCCAAACCGGCCATTGAGCCATGCGAAGGCCTGCTCCCGGAAGGCCCGATCCTGTGCAAGAAGGCTTACTCATAGCCCTTGGCCTGCAACCTGAACAGCCGTGCATAGCGGCCGTTGGTGGCCATCAGGCTCGTGTGGTCGCCCTGCTCGAGGATTTCTCCGCCATCGATGACCAGGATCAGGTCGGCGGAGCGAACGGTGGAGAAGCGGTGCGAGATCAGAATGGTCATCTTGTCCCCGCCGTGTTCCCGGAAGTTGGCGAAGACCGCGGCCTCGGCGGCGGCATCCATGGCCGCGGTGGGTTCGTCGAGCACCAGGATGTCGGCACTCTCGCGCATGTAGGCTCTCGACAGGGCGATCTTCTGCCACTGGCCGCCCGACAGCTCCTGGCCATCCTTGAACCAGCGGCCCAACTGGGTGTGATAGCCGCCGGGCATGTCGGCAATGAACGTCTCGGCGAGGCCGCGCCGAGCGGCTTCCTGCCAGCGCCCCTCGTCCTCGAAGGCGGCCACGTCGCCGGCGCCCAGGTTCTCGCCCACTTTCATCTGATAGCGCACGAAGTCCTGGAAGATCACCCCGATGCGTCGACGCAGGGTCTGGATGTCCCAGTCCCGCAGGTCACTGCCGTCTAGCAGGATGCGTCCTTCACTGGGCTCGTACAGCCGGGTAAGGAGCTTGATCAAGGTGGTCTTGCCCGAGCCGTTGGCGCCAACCAGTGCCAGGCTTCCGCCGGGTTTGATATGCAGCGAGATAGTCGACAGCACTGGCATCGTGGCACCGGGGTAGGTGAAGCCGACGTTCTCGAAGCGGATGCCATCGCCGGGCTTGGCCCCCTGGGTGAGTGTGCCTCGCTCGGCGGCCACCGGCTGCTCCAGGTATTCGTAAAGATTCGACAGGTAGAGATTGTCCTCGTACATGCCGCTGATCGAGGTCAGGCTCGCCGAGAGCGCCGCCTGGCCCTGCTTGAAGACCATCAGGTACATGGTCATCTCGCCCAGGGTGAGTTGGCCGGTCACGGTTTCCACTACCACCCAGGCATAGGCGCCATAGAAGGCGAGCGTACCCAGCAGGCCGAGCAGGAAGCCCCAGGTCTCGCGGCGGATCGTCAGGCGGCGATCCTCGCCATAGAGGGTATTGAAGATCTTGCGGTAGCGATCGAGCAGCAGCGGCTCCAGACCGAACAGCTTGACCTCCTTGATGCTGTCCTCCCGGGCCAGCACCGTCTCCAGGTACACCTGCATGCGGGTCTGGGGCGAGCGCCAGCGGAACAGCCGAAAGGCATCGCCGGAGAACTTTGCCTCGGAGACGAACACCGGCAGGGCGCCGATAACCAGTATCAGGATCGCCCATGGCGAGAACTGCACCAGTAGCACGCCGAAGCTGATCAGTGAAATGGCGTTCTGAAGCAGGGAAAAGGTCTTGTTGACCAGGCCCAGGGGGCGGATGGAGGCCTCGCGACGGGCGCGGGTCAGCTTGTCATAGAATTCCGAGTCTTCGAACTGGGCAAGCGACAGGGTACCGGCCTTCTCGAGGATCATCACGTTGACCTTCTGGCCGAGCAGAGCGCGCAGGAGCGACTGCTGGGCCGACAGGCCACGCTGGGCCATGGCAATGGCGGCAATGACGCCGGCTTCCGCCAGTACGTAGCGCAACACTGGCCACCACTCGACGCTGCCGGTATCGCGATGGTGTGCCATGGCCGCCACGACGGCATCGACGATCAGCTGTCCGATCCAGGCGGCCACTGCCGGCAAGATGCCGGCAATCAGGGTGCACACGGCCAGGCCCAGGGTGAGCGGTCGCGAGGTTTGCCAGACGAGCGCCAGCGCACGGCGGCTGTAGCGGAAGACGCCGAAGAAGACACTCAGGCGGTTGTTGTCCTCCGGGGGCGGGGAGGGAATGGTCTTGCGTAGGTGGGGCGAAGACACGCGGGGAACCTCCGGGGGAATGCCGAGGGTCATCGGGGTCAGGCGACCGCTTCAGCAGACGGTTTTGCTTCCGGAGCGAGCCGACGCCCCGCCAACCAGCGCGGCGTCGGCTCGCTGGTTGGCGGGGCGTCGGTGATGACCGTGCGGTGTGGCGTCAGTCGTCTTCCGAGTCGTGCTCGGACGCCCGGGCTACCGCGGGCCCGGCTTCGCCATTGCGCAGGGCGGCCAGTAGCGGTTCGGCTTCCTGCTGGAAGGCCATGAGCTTCTCGCCATTCAGGCTCTTGTTCTCCGGCAGCTCGACCTGCATGGCATCGACAGCGGTATTGTTGACGATGACCTCGTAATGCAGGTGCGGGCCCGTGCTGCGGCCGGTGTTGCCGGACAGTGCGATGCGCTCGCCCATCTCGACCCGGTCGCCGCGATTGACCAGTGCGCGTGACAGATGGAGATAACGGGTGCGATAGCCGTTATCGTGGCGCACCACCACGTAGCGACCGGCCACCGGGTGATTACCCACCTTCTCGATACGGCCATCCGCCGGTGCCTGGACCGGGGTGCCGATCGGCATGGCCCAGTCAGTACCGCGATGAGGGCTGACCCGGCCGGTCACCGGATGGGTGCGGCGGGGGTTGAAGCTCGAACTCATGCGGTAGCTGCCCTCGAAGGGGTAGCGGCTGAAGGCTGGGTCCAGGCTCTGGCCATCCGGCGTGTAGAAGTTGTTGTCGGCACTGTTGCGCACCACCGTCAGGTCCATGCGTGCCCCTGCATACTGGACGGCCAGCACGCGGGAGTCGAAGCTGGCCCCGTCGATGATGTCGGATTCGATGAGCACCTGGAACTCGTCGCCCCGGCGGGTATCGCGGCGGAAGTCGAGCTTCCGCTCGAGCAGCCGTGATACCTGGGCCACCTCGGTACTGGACAGGCCGGTTGCCTGGGCCGAACGGGCGAAACTGCCGCTGACGGTGCCAGCGAACAGGCGCTGCGTGGCTTCGCCGGCACGTTCGATGGTGGCGACGTCGAAATCATCGTCGTCGCGTTCCAGCAGGAAGCCTTCACGGGCATTCTTCATGACCCGCATGGCCGCCAGCCGATCCTGTTCATCCAACTGGTACTCGAACGTGTTGCCGACTCGCCAATGCGTCAACAGCCTCTGGTCCGGCAAGCTTTCCAGAAGCCGGATAGCCTCGCTATAACCGAGGCCCAACTCATTCTGTGCCAGCACCGCGAAGGTATCGCCCTGTTGGACGGTGTAGGTGCGCCACTCGGGGACGAAAGGCTCGGTGGCCGCCACTTCATGGTCGAAGACGATGGGGCCGTCGTCGAAGAAGGCCCAGTCTTCATCGGGAATATCGTCATAGGAGGTGGCGCCGGCGGCCAGGGCTTCGTCATCGGTATGGGTATCATCCAGCATGCCGCTGGCCAGGGTGCCGATCACGAGGGCCATGTGCAGTGCCCCGGAGTCCAGGGTGGCGACCAGGTCAACGCTGCTGGCCTGTCGCTCGTCAGACATGAGCGCCTCGGGCCCCGGTGTCGGGGGGGAGGCGAGAGATTCGGGAGAGGCGGCTGCGTTCGCGATGCCGGCCAGCCCTGTACCGTCGAGATCGATGATCTCGGTGGGTTTCAGCTGTGAAAGGGGGATGTGGTCGCGAGTGGCGTCGATGGCCTGGGTGGCGATTTCGATGGCATCGGCTACCGAGTAGCGTTCACTGTTCAACGAGGGGAGGCCGGGTTGGGCCTGGGGCGTCAGGGGGAACAGGACGGTGTCGGGTGTCTGCCCTTGACGCTGGGTGTTCTCTACGAGGGTGACAATCTTGTGTGCGCCCAGCACGGTGACCATGGTGGCAACGGGTAGCAGCAATAACTTATGCGTGCGGGGCAGCGAATGGAGGATTCGCAACATGGATATCGGCCATATAAATAGGTGACATGAATATAAAAAGGCATGGGAACCTTAACTCATGATATATGGCCTGCCTAGTCTGTATGAACATACAGGAAGAGGCGCCCCGGGCGATCCGGCAGCTTCGCCCGAGCCGTGCCGATGTTGTCGAACACCGTTCTCTATATCTTCATTGAACGGCAATGACGTGTCGTTGGCAACCCCACTTGACCGAGCAGCTGCTACATGGCGTTACCACAAGAGGCCTCACTGGCCCGTAAAGGTTCCATCTCGATAGTCGCTCAGTGCCTGCTCGATCTCGCGCATGTCGTTCATCACGAAAGGGCCATAGTGGGCGATCGCTTCACGGTGGGGCGTGCCGGCCAGAATCAGGCACTGGGCCCCATCCTCACTGCGCAGCAACAGGGTCTGGCCTTCCTCGAGTCGCGCCAGTTGACCGGCCGCGACGGTGTCATCCGCCACGGTCAGGGTGCCTTCGAAGACATAGATCGCCAAGGTTTCGTCGGCGGTTTCCAGGTTCAGGACGCCGCCCGCCGCGAGTCGCGCATGGCCGACGGCTCCGTTGCCCGCCAGGGCATTCAGCGGACCCTCCACCGCTTCGCCATCGGTCGCCCGCCAGCGGCCGCCCAGTGCTATCAGGTCGGCGTCCTGTCCTATCAGGTGCGGCATCTCGTCGCTGCGGACGTCCCGATAGGTGGCCGGACTCAGCTTGTCCCTGGCAGGCAGGTTGAGCCACATCTGGAACCCGTGCAGCCCCCGGCTATCGGTCAGCGGCATTTCCGAGTGCACGATACCGCGTCCGGTATGCATCCACTGGGCATCGCCTGCCCGAATGGTGCTGGTGTGGCCCAGGTGGTCTTCGTGGGTCAGTCCGCCATGTAACACGTAGGTCAATGTCTGGATGCCCCGGTGGGGGTGCGACGGGAAGCCGCCAAGGTAATCGTCAGGACTGTCGGAGCCGAGTTCGTCCAGCATCAGGAATGGGTCGAGGCCGCCGCCGAAATCATGAATGCGCTGAATCTTGACGCCATCGCCATCTTGACTGGGCTGGCTGCGCATCAAGCGGTCGACGCGACGTGGGTGTGACAAATCGCTCATGTGACCTGCTCCAATCTCAAGGATATGTCTGGCATTCTAGGACGGGATTTTCGAAAATTAAGCGCATAGTTTCGCACCCATTGTTCGAGGAAATCGAAAATGTCGCGTGTCACATTGGCCCAATGGCAAATGCTGGCGGCAGTCGTGGATCATGGCGGATTTGCCCGGGCCGCCGAAGTCGTGCACAAGAGCCCGTCGACGCTTAACCACGCCGTCCATAAGCTGGAACAGCAACTGGGCGTTCAGGTCCTCGAGCCTGCGGGACGACAGGTTCGGCTCACGGAGGCCGGCGAGATGCTGTTGCGCCGGGCGCGCCAGTTGATCGAGAGCGCCGAGGCGCTGGAGGACGTGGCGGGCCGACTTGCCGAAGGTCTGGAGGCCGAAGTGGTACTGGCGGTGGATCAGATATTTCCTCCCCGTGCCCTGGCCGTGGCGCTGAGTCGTTTTTCCGCAGCCTTTCCCCATGTCCGGGTGCAGTTGCATGAAACCGTATTGAATGGCGGTATCGAGATGCTCTATGACGGACGGGCCGACCTGGCGGTGTCCGGTCTCGCGGCTCAAGGGTTCCTGGGAGAGCCGCTGGTGCAGGTGCGATTCCTGGCGGTGGCTCACCATGACCACCCGCTGCATGCGCTTGGCCGCCAGCTCGACCTGCGCGACCTGCAGCGCTATCGACAGCTGGTGGTGCGGGACTCGGCACAGCGTCAATCGATGGACGCCGGCTGGCTCAAGGCCGAACAACGCTGGACGGTCAGCCATCTGGAAACGTCCATCGACATGGTCAGGCGGGGCCTGGGGTTCGCCTGGCTGCCGGAAACCCGAATCGGCGTTGACCTGGATGCGGAGACCATGCGCCCCCTGCCACTGGCTACCGGTGGGGCACGTCTCGTGCCCATGCAGATGTTCTTCCGTGATCGGGATCGGGCAGGCCCCGCGACCCATGCGGTGGCGGAAGCGCTCCAAGACGCGGTCGAGAGCAATGTCCCTGGTGATTCGATATTTTCGAAATGACCAAGGGAAAAACTGCGCTTGAGCGTCGAGTAAGCTGGCTTAAGCTGTGGGCAGACAAAATTCCTGACCAGGAGCGCCTCATGGGCCTGTTGATCGACGGCAAGTGGCACGACCAGTGGTATGACACCAGCCAGCATGGCGGTGAGTTCGTGCGTGAGTCTGCAAAGCTGCGCGACTGGGTTACCGAAGACGGCCGTCCGGGCCCGAAGGGCCAGCCCGGGCTGCCGGCCGAGGCCGATCGTTTCCATCTCTATGTCTCGCTGGCCTGTCCCTGGGCGCATCGCACCCTGATCATGCGGCGGCTAAAGGGGCTCGATGCACTGGTCGGGGCCTCTCACGTCAGCCCACTGATGCTCGACCAGGGCTGGAGCTATCATGAGGACGAGGGCGCCAGCGGCGATCCGGTCAATGGCGTGGAATTCCATCGCGAACTCTACACCCTGACCGACCCGCGCTACACCGGCCGGGTAACGGTGCCGGCGCTGTGGGACAAGCGGGAAGGGCGTATCGTCAATAACGAGTCGGCCGACCTGGTGCGCATGTTCAATGATGCCTTCGACGGCCTGACCGGCAATCGCCTGGACTTCTATCCGCAGGAGTTGCGCGAGACCATCGATGCGGTCAACGAGGATGTCTACGAGCACATCAACAACGGCGTCTACAAGTCGGGTTTCGCCACCGAGCAGGCGGTCTACGAGACGCATGTGGTGGCGCTGTTCGAGGCGTTGGATCGCGTGGAGGCGCGACTGGCCGGTAGTCGTTACCTGGCCGGCGAATGGCTCACCGAAGCCGATATTCGTCTGTTCACCACCCTGGTGCGCTTCGACGCCGTCTATCACGGCCACTTCAAGTGCAACCTGCGGCGTATCGAGGACTACCCGAATCTGTCGAACTACCTGCGCGAGCTCTACCAGTGGCCGGGCGTGGCCGAGACGGTGAGCATGGACCATATCAAGCGTCACTACTATTACAGTCACGACACCATCAATCCGACGCGTATCGTGCCGAAAGGGCCGCTGCTCGACTTCGATCGGCCCCACGACCGGGAACGCCTGGCGGGGAAGGGGATTCGCGAGAAGGGGTGAGACGGTGACCTCCGTGGCGTCCTGTCCCCGGCGCCGCTTTGCGCTGGGACTTACCGGCACGGCAGGCTTCCGGGGATCAGGCGTTCTTCGCCAGCCACCTGTCCAGCGCATTGGCGAACTCGCGCCGGTCGGTGTCGGTATACCCCTTGGGTCCGCCGGTGTGCTCGCCGCTGGCACGCAGGGTCTCCATGAAGTCCCGCATCTGCACCCGCGCCTTGATGTTGCTCTTGTCGAGCATCTCGCCACGAGTGGTCATCACCGCCGCGCCCTTTTCGATGGCCTCCATGGCCAGGGGCAGGTCGGAGGTGAACAGCAGATCGCCGGGGGCGAGGCGGGCCACGATCTCGTTGTCGGCGGCATCGAAGCCATGGCTCACCGCGAGTGACCTGACGCAGCGTGAGGGCGGCAGGGGAATCGTATGATTGGCCACGAACCAGGTCGGTGTGGCGGTACGCTCGGCGGCGCGCACGATGATCTCGCGCGCCACCTTGGGGCAGGCGTCTGCATCGACCCACAGCGTTGGCATGGACAAGCTCCTTGACGGTTTCGCAAGGCCGTAGCGTTGAAAGTGCTGGCCAGGGGGGCGTGCCAATGGTAGCATGCGTCCTCCTCGCATGTGCTGACCCCGCCATCATGACGATTCGCCGGCGCTGAAATTGCCTGAGCCGAATCACCGAGACCTGCGGTCATCTTCCGACAGTGTCCGAGATGTGAAGATGGAGCGCCACCAGATGCCGCCAACCGGCGACATCGGCGCAGAAAGGTCGCCTTAGCGGTTCGCCAGTCCTTTGGACGCGAACCGGATGCCAGGTGCGACCGGCGTCCCCGATACCGTGACTCGCTCTGCCCTTCGGCCAACGGTGGCCCTCGACAAGCGCAGTGCGCCCGACCGTTCTTTTGCGTCGGGGATGCCTCAATGTGATTTGCCGGCCCCTGCCGGCCTACCAAGGTGTGATTGATGACCTCGACTTCTGTCGCTTCGCCGAGCTTCGGCGATCTTGCTCTGTTGCCTGCCGTTCTCTCCGCTGTGGAAACCCTGGGCTACGAAACTCCTTCACCTATCCAGATGCAGACCATTCCTGCACTGCTGGAAGGCCGTGACATGCTGGGCCAGGCCCAGACCGGCACCGGCAAGACCGCTGCCTTTGCACTGCCGATTCTTTCTCGTCTCGAGCTGAGCCGCCGCGAGCCCCAGGTACTGGTGCTGGCGCCGACCCGTGAGCTGGCCCAGCAGGTGGCCGTGTCGTTCAGCAAGTACGGCCAGAACCTCCAGGGCCTGGAAGTGGCCACCCTGTGTGGCGGCCAGGAATACCGCGAGCAGTTGGGTGCGCTGAAGCGTGGCGCCCAGGTCGTGGTCGGCACACCCGGCCGTGTGATCGACCACCTGGACCGCGGTAGCCTCAAGCTCGACGGCCTCTCCGCCCTGGTGCTGGACGAAGCCGACGAAATGCTGCGCATGGGCTTCATCGACGACGTCAAGCGTGTGGTCGCCGATACGCCCAAGGATGCCCAGCGGGTCTTCTTCTCCGCCACGCTTCCGACCGAGATCGAGCGCATCGTCAATCGCTACCTGGTCGATCCGGTCAAGGTCGTGATCGAAGCCAGCGTGGGGACTGCCGCAAGCATCGACCAGCGCCTGGTGCGCGTCGAAGGTGGCGCCAAGCTGGAAGCCCTGTCACGTATCCTCGAGGTCGAGCCCGTCGACGGCGCTATCGTCTTCGTGCGGACTCGCGCCGCCTGTACCACCTTGATGGAGCAGCTCTCCGCCCGGGGTGTCAACGTGGCGAGCCTCTCCGGCGATCTGGATCAGAGCCTGCGTGAGCGCACCATCACCCGTCTGAAGCGTGGCAAGGTCGACGTGCTGATCGCGACCGACGTGGCCGCTCGTGGCCTCGACGTGGCGCGCATCACTCACGTCATCAACTATGACCTGCCCCAGGACAGCGAAGCCTACACCCACCGTATCGGCCGTACCGGTCGCGCGGGTCGGACCGGCATCGCAATCACCTTCGTCGGCTCTCGCGAGATCCGCAAGGTACGCTGGATGGAGCAGGCCACCGGTCAGCACATGGCCGATATGCCGATTCCCGATGAGGCCGCCATCCGCGCTCATCGTGACAATGCTTTCTTCCTGCGTACTCAGGGCGCACTGACAGCCGGTGCCGAGGAACAGCGTGCCTTGATCGAGCGCCTGGTCGCCGAAGGGCACGATCCGATCGAACTGGCTTGCGCCTTTGCCGCCATGGCTCGCGCCGATGAAACACCGATCGGTCGTATGCAGCCGCCGCGCAAGGACCGCAACGAGCGTGCCGAGCGTTCACCCCGTGACGGCAAGCCGCCGCGTCGCCGTGAGGGCGGTCCCAGCGAGGGCATGACCCGCTATCGCGTGGCCGTGGGTCACAAGGATGGCGTGAAGCCGGGCCAGCTGGTCGGCGCCCTGGCCAATGAAGGTGGCATCGAAGGGGCCCGTATCGGACGCATCGATATCCGCAACGCCTTCTCCGTGGTGGAGCTGCCGAGCTCGCTGCCGGCCAGCATCCTTGCCAAGATGGCGCGCGCCCGGGTCGCCGGCCGTCCGCTTGAAATCAGCGAGGACAGCGGTGCTCCCGAACGGGCCCCGCGTCGTCGCCAGGATGGCGATGCGCCGATCCGTCGTCGCACCACTGCCTGACAGCCCATGATCGCCAGCCAGGCGATCGAGAACGAAATGACCCAGGTCGGGAAATCCCGGCCTGGGTTTTTTTCTTTCTCTTTTTTGATTGCCATACTACCATACTAGTTATGTCGGCAAGGTGACGACCCTGCTGCAACCACGAGACGGGAAGAACGCGCATGGACAACGGTCTGCAGGCCCTATGGCAGGACACTCACGACAGAGGCTCGGTACGCCAACGGCTCTACCGGGTGCTGCGCCTGTCCATCATTCGCATGGTGTTGGCGCCAGGCCAGGCGCTATCCGAAAAAGAGCTGGCCGATATCTTCTCGGTGAGTCGACAGCCGGTGCGAGAGGCCTTCATAAGGCTGTCGGAAGCGGGGTTGGTCGAGGTGCGTCCACAGCGTGGCACCTACGTGATACGGATTTCGCAACGGGCCGTGCTCGAAGCGCGCTTCGTGCGCGAAGCCGTCGAGGTCGCGGTGGCGAAGGAGGCTGCCGAGCAGGGGCTGGACGATCGCACGGTCGATGACCTGCATGAACTGATCGAGCGTCAACGGCGCTGCATCGAGACTAACGACTACGACCGTTTTTTTCAGCTCGACGAGGATTTTCACCGTTCGCTGTCACTAGGCGCGGGGCATACCGCGGCCTGGCGTGTCACCGAAGAGGTCAAGGCACAGCTCGACCGGGTGCGCTACCTGAGCATTCCCGAGTCGACACCGATCGCCAAGCTGGCCGACCAGCACTCGATGATCGTCGAGGCCATTGCCGGCCGGGATCCCGAAGCGGCCAGCCGAGCCATGCGTCTCCATCAGCGCGAGATACTGCAATCGCTGCCCGAACTCATGCGCCGTTTCCCCGAAATGTTCGATGGAACTTCCACCGCTGTCGTCAGCGACAACAACACGCCATACCGTTCGACACGATAACCACAACATGATGCACGCCAGGAGACTCACATGAAGACATCCGCACTCGTCTCGGCCATTGCCCTGGCCGTAGGCGCCAACCTCGCCCACGCGGCCTATCAGTTGAACCTGTCCTCGGCACTGAGCTCCCAGGACCCCATCGTCCAGGCCATGGAGAGCGCCAGGCAGGCGATCGAACAACGCTCCGAAGGAGAACTGATCGTCAACGTCTTCCCCAACAGCCAACTCGGCTCCGACGAGGACGTGGTCGAGCAGATCCGCAGTGGCGCCAATATTGCCATCCTGATCGATGCCGGCAGGCTTTCCGAATACCAGCGGGAGCTGGGCATTCTTAGCGCGCCCTACCTGGTGGAGGACCACAGCGATTACGACCGGATCACCTCGTCCGACCTCTACCTGGGATGGGTCGAGGGTCTGGCCGAGAGCAGCGGCCTGCGCCTGCTCAACTACAACTGGTTCCAGGGCTCCCGCCAGATGCTGACACAGAAGCTCATCGAGACCCCGGACGACCTGCGCGGGGTGCGCGTTCGCACCATCAACTCGCCGGTATGGGTCAAGACCATTGAGGCGATGGGCGCCACGCCAACGCCGCTACCGTGGTCGGAAGTCTACTCGGCGCTGCAGTTGGGCTCGATCGATGGCGCCGAGGCGCAACTGACCGCCGCCGAAGGCCAGAACCTGCATGAGGTCACCAGTCACATCGCCCTTACCGGTCATATCCACCTGATGACCGGCATCGCCACCTCCGAACAGTGGTATCGGTCGCTGCCCGAGGAACTGCGCACCATCCTCGACGAGGAACTCACCAAGGCTGGCGAGGAAGCCAGTCAGGCCACCGTCGATGCCCAGGATGCCGTGCGTGAACGCATGGAGGCCGAGGGCGTGACTTTCACCGAGGTGGATGTCGAGGAGTTCCGCGAGCGGGTCAGTGGCGTCTATGAAGAGCTCGGTTACGACCAATACCGTGAGGAGCTGGTAGCAGGGGGGTGATCCCCCTCCTGGCGCAAGAATAACAACTGGCTGCGGCCGGCCTGAGCCGGCTGTCCCCGACACTCTGCCAGACGGACCTCCGGGGTCGAGGATTCTTTATGTGGCGTTGGTACGATCGAATCGAGGAGTGGCTCGCCATCCTGCTGCTCGGCGGCACTTCATTGGTCATGCTGGTCAGCTCGACGGCGCGGGCCATCGGCCAGCCCTTTGCCGGAGGCGCCGAGCTGGCCCAGTTCCTGTTTATCTGGACTGCCGTGCTGGGTGCGGATATCACCCTGCGTCGCGGGGGCCAGGTGCGCATCGATGCGCTGGCTGTGCGCCTGCCGCCGCTGCTCCAGTGCCTGGCCGCCGGCCTGTGCCTGGTGCTGATGCTGGGCTTCCTGTTCCTGTTGGCGTGGTACGGCTTTCCTCTGGCGCTTTCCAACTGGCAGCGTCCGATGGGCGTGGCCGGGTTGAGCTATGGCTATATCACCCTGGCCCTGCCGGTGGGCGCGATGCTGATGATCGTTTCGCTCACGCGTCGCATCGCGGCCAAGGGTATCGTCTTCAGCCTGGCTCCGGATGACGAAATTGTGGAGGAGCCGTTATGACGGCCGCGCTCCTGCTTGGCTTGGGCCTCGTGTTGATGGCCATCGGCATGCCCGTCGCCTTCGCCATCGGCATCGCCGGGTTCACCTACTTCTTCCTCCCCGATACCTTTCTGCCGATCAATATCGGGGCACAGCGTATCGTCTCCGCGACCCAGTCGTTCCCGTTGCTGGCGGTGCCACTGTTCATCTTCATCGGTCACTTGATGAATGCCAGCGGCATCACGCCCCGCCTGATGCGTCTTTCCACACTGCTGGCCGGGTGGATGAGCGGTGGTCTGGCCCAGGCCAGCCTGGTATTGAGCACCCTGATGGGGGGTGTCTCGGGCTCGGCAGTGGCCGATGCCGCCATGCAGTCGCGGGTGCTGGGGCAGGGGATGATCAAGGAGGGCTATAGCCCCGGCTTTTCCGGTGCGGTGCTTTCCATCGGAGGGCTGATCACGGCCACCATCCCGCCCAGCATTGGTCTGATTCTCTACGGCTACCTCGGCGAGGTGTCGATCGGCCGGCTGTTCATTGCCGGCGTGGTGCCTGGTTTCCTGCTCATGATCGCGCTGATGGTGACCACTCACTTTGTCGCCAAGCGGCGCGGCTACACGCCGGTGCGCGAAGGGCTCCCCTCGGGGCGCGAGGTTCTCAAGGCTGCGCGCGGCAGCATCTGGGCACTGCTGTTTCCGGTATGGCTGCTGGTCGGCATTCGCTATGGCCTGTTCACCCCGTCCGAAGCGGGCGCCTTCGCCGTGGCCTACGCGCTGTTGGTGGGATGCGTGATCCACCGCGAGATGGGGCTCAAGGAGGTCATCGCGGCGATGCATGCCAGTGTGCGTGATATCGGCATGATCATGTTGATCATCATGTTCTCCGGCATCATCGGCTATGTGGTCTCATTCGAACGGGTTCCCCAGACCATCGCCGAGCTGACGCTGGGTGTGTTCTCCAGCCAAGTGACGCTATTGCTGACGCTGGCCGTGCTGCTGGTGCTGCTCGGCATGCTGCTCGAGGCCACCGTGGTGGTCATGCTGCTGACGCCGATCCTGGTGCCGGTGATCAAGGCGGCGGGTATCGATCCGGTGCACTTCGGCCTGGTGATGATGACCCTGGTCACCTTCGGTGGCATGACGCCCCCGGTGGGCATCTCGATGTATACCGTCTGCGGCATTCTGCGTTGCTCGTTCATCGAGTACAGCCGTGAGCTGCTGCCGTTCGCCATCGCGGTGCTCGTGGTAGTGCTTGGCATCATCGCCTTTCCCGACATCGTACTGTTCCTGCCCAACCTGCTGATGGGCTGACACTGGTTCCAGGGCAAGTCCCGATAACGGCGGAGTGTGCCATGACCTTCAATGACAGAATCGACTTCATGGGGCCGGATTTTCTGCTCGAGAATGAGGCGGCCCGACGTCTTTATCACGAGCATGCCGCCTGCATGCCGGTCTGCGACTACCACTCGCACTTGAGCCCGGTCGAGATCGCCGGCAACGTACAGTTCGACAACCTCACCGAGTTGTGGCTCAAGGGCGATCATTACAAGTGGCGTGCGATGCGCTGTGCCGGCATCGATGAACGCCGCATCACCGGTGACCGTGATGACCGCGAGCGCTTTCAGGCCTGGGCGGAAACGGTGCCGGATTGTCTCGGCAATCCGCTCTACCACTGGACGCACCTGGAGTTGCGCCATCCGTTGGGTATCGAGAATACGCTGCTCTCGCCTGAGACCGCCGAGGAGATATGGACCGCCTCCCGCGCGCGTCTGTCGACCCCGGAGTTGCGCGCCCAGGGCATCCTCGACAGCTTCAATGTCCGCACGGTATGCACCACCGATGACCCGGTCGATCCGCTTGACGAGCATCGCCGTCACGCCGTGAGCGGCAAGGGGCCAACCATGCTGCCGACATTTCGAGCCGATGCCGTGCTCAAGATCGAGCAGCCCGGTTTCGTCGATTACCTTGGGGAGCTGGAGGCGGCCAGCGGCGTACCGATCCGGCGCTTCGACGACCTGCTCGCGGCGCTCGGCCAGCGACTCGACCATTTCGCCGCACACGGCTGCTGCCTGTCGGACCACAGCCTGGAGAAGCCGGTGTTCGTGGTGCCGCCCACGGTGGCTGAGCTCGACCGACTGATCGACCGCCGGCGTCAGGGTGCAGCGCTGACCGCTGAGGCATCCGGCGGCTTTACCACTGCGGTGCTGCTATGGCTGGGGCGCGAGTACGCCCGTCGCGGCTGGGTGATGCAGTTGCACCTGGGGGCGTTGCGTAGCCTGAGCCAGCGCGGCCTGGCCGAGATCGGCCCCAACAGCGGCTTCGATGCCATCGGCGATGTGACCTACGCCGAACCACTGGCGGCGATTCTCGACACACTCGACCGCGACAGGGCATTGCCACGTACGGTGGTCTACAACCTCAATCCGCGCGACAACGAGATGCTTGCCAGCCTGGCGGGCTCCTTCCAGGGCGATGGCATTCCCGGCAAGGTTCAGTTCGGGGCGGCCTGGTGGTTCAACGACCAGCGTGACGGCATCGAGCGCCAGCTCACCACCCAAATGCAGTTCGGCCTGCTGCGCAGCTTCGTGGGGATGCTCACCGATTCGCGCAGTCTGTTGTCGTTCTCGCGTCACGATTACTTCCGCCGCATTTTTTGCCAGATGCTCGGCGCGCAAATGCAGCGTGGCGAGCTACCCAACGATACCGATCGTATCGGCCACCTGGTGCGTGCGGTCTGCTACGACAACGTGCAGCGCTATCTCTTCGAGCGTTGAGCGGTACCTTTCATTACTTCGACGGAGCAGCCATGAAAATCAGTGATGCCTATGTGATCGTTACCTCGCCGGGACGCAACTTCGTCACCTTGAAGATCGTGACCGAATCGGGCACCCATGGTATCGGCGATGCCACCCTGAATGGGCGTGAGCTGTCGGTGGTTGCCTATCTCGAGGAGCATGTGGTTCCCGCCCTGATCGGGCGGGATGCCAGCCGTATCGAAGACATCTGGCACTATCTCTACCGGGGTGCCTACTGGCGACGTGGGCCGGTGACCATGTCTGCCGTATCGGCGGTGGACATGGCGCTATGGGACATCAAGGCCAAGACGGCCAATATGCCGCTCTACCAGCTGCTCGGGGGCAAGAGTCGTGAGCGAGTGATGACTTACGCCCACTGTACCGGCCGCGATATCGAGAGTTGCCTTGAGGAAGTCGAGAAACACGTCAGGCTCGGCTACCGTGCGGTACGGGTACAGGCCGGCGTACCCGGCATTGCCACCATCTACGGCGTTGCCAAGCGTGAGGGCGAGCGCTACGAGCCGGCGGACTCGGAGATTCCCGCCGAACATGTGTGGAGTAGCGAAAAATATCTCAATCACGTTCCCAAGCTGTTCGCCGCGGTGCGCGAACGCTTCGGCGACGAGCTCCACGTGTTGCACGACGTGCACCACCGGCTGACCCCTATCGAGGCGGCGCGGCTGGGCAAGGAGGTCGAGCCCTATCACCTGTTCTGGCTGGAAGATTGCGTGCCGGCCGAGAACCAGGAGAGCTTCCGCTTGATTCGTCAGCACACCACCACACCGCTGGCGGTGGGCGAGGTGTTCAACTCGATCCATGACTACCGCGAACTGCTCCAGAACCAGTGGATCGACTACGTCCGCACCCCGCTGACCCACGGTGGCGGCATCACCCATCTGCGCCGCATCGCCGACCTGGCCGCGCTCTACCACGTGCGTACCGGCTTCCACGGCCCGACGGATCTCTCGCCGGTATGCCTGGGTGCGGCGATCCACTTCGATACCTGGGTGCCCAACTTCGGCATCCAGGAGCATATGCCCCACGAGGCGATCACCGATGAGGTGTTCCCCCACGACTACCGCTTCGAGGATGGTCATTTCATCGTCGGTGAGATGCCGGGACATGGCGTGGACATCGATGAGGCATTGGCGAAGCAGTACCCCTACACGCGTGCCAGCCTGCCGGTCAATCGGCTGGAAGACGGCACCCTGTGGCACTGGTGAGGAGGTAACCGCCCATGAAAGCGTTTCAGGTCAAGGCCCCCCTGGACTATCGGCTCGCCGAGGTCGAGGTGCCGGGAGTGGCCGCCGGCGAGGCACTGGTACGCGTCGCCTATGCCGGCATCTGCGGCTCGGACATGCACATCATCCATGGCGACAATGCCTTCGTGCGCTTCCCGCGCATCACCGGGCACGAGTTCGCCGGCATCGTCGAGGCGGTGGGCGAGGGTGTGGCGGAGGTGGCCGTGGGCGACCGGGTCTGCATCGATCCGGTGATCAGCTGCGGCGGCTGCTACCCCTGCCGCATCGGGCGCCCCAACGTGTGCACCGCCCTGGAGGTGATCGGCGTGCATCGCGACGGTGGTTTCGAGGAACTCGTCGCCGTGCCGGCCGCCAACCTGCACCCGTTGCCCGAGGGGCTGGGGCTGGATGCCGCCGCCCTGGTGGAGCCTTACACCATCGCCGCCAATGTCCTCGACCGGATGCAGCCACACCCGGGGGATCGTCTGCTGGTGTTCGGTGCCGGGGTGATCGGCCTGACCATCCTGCAGATGGCCCGGGCCAAGGGCATCGACGAGGTGATCGTCACCGACGTGATCGACGAGCGCTTGGTCACGGCTCGTGAGCTTGGCGCGTGGCATACCGTCCACGGCAGCCGCGATGACGTCGAGGCCGAGGTGATGCGCCTGACCGGCGGAGAGGGCCTGCCGCTGATTGCCGATGCCGCCTGCGTGCCGGCGCTGTTGCCGTCGATGCTGCGCCTGGCCTCGCCGGCCGGACGCATCGGCCTGCTGGGCTTCGCTCCCACGCCGAGCGACCTGGTGCAGCTCGAGGTGATCAAGAAGGAGCTGACCCTGGTGGGGTCGCGCCTCAACAACCGCAAGTTTCCGGAGGTGCTGGCGCTGATGGCCGAGGGGCGTCTCGACCCCCTGACGCTGGTCAGCCATCGCCTGTCGTTCGCCGAGATGCCGGGCGCTATCCACATGCTCGAGCACCATCCTGAAAAGGCCCGCAAGGTACTGATCCAGATCGGTGCCTGACGGCCGGTGCTGATTCTCAGCACGCCACACGAAGATCAACAACAACTCGCATGCTCACATGCAGGAGTCGACACCATGATGAAATCACTCTTCACCGGCACCGTTCTGGGCGTGGCCCTGGCCGTGAGCCAGGTAACACTGGCTGCGGACTTCACGCTGCGTTTCGGTCATCTGGCCAATGAACGGGATATCTGGCATCTGGCGGCCGAGAGGTTCAAGGAGGAGGTCGAGACCCGTTCCGAGGGGCGAATCGAGGTGCGGATCTATCCCAACGAGCAGCTCGGCAGCGAAATGGACGTGATCAACAGCATCCAGTTGGGCACCGCCGACATGACCATCACCGGCGAAAGCCTGCAGAACTGGGCGCCCAAGGCCGCCATGATGGCGGCGCCCTATGCCTTCCGTGATGCCGAGCACCTGCACCGGGTGGTGGAAAGTGAGGTTGGTGCCGAGATCGAGGCGCAGATCACCGAGCGCGCCGACCTGGTGCCATTGGCCTGGTTCGAGCGTGGTTCGCGTGAGCTGACCTCCAACCGGCCCATTCGGCATCCGGATGATCTCGACGGTATCCGGCTGAGGGTGCCCAACGTGCCGCTGTTCGTGGATACCTGGCAGGCGCTGGGCGCTCGTCCCACGCCCATGGCGTTCAGCGAGGTGTTCACGTCGCTGCAGCAGAACACCATTCAGGCCCAGGAGAATCCATTGAGCCTGATCGAGAGCGCCAGCTTCTACGAGGTGCAGGACTACCTGAATCTCACCGGCCACGTGCGTAGCTGGATCTATGTGGTGATCGGCAGGAACCAGCTCGAGCGGATGCCGGAAGAACTGCAACAGGTGGTCTTCGATGCCGCCGAGGTCATGCAGGCGTATCAGGCCGGACTGTTCGAGGAGGATCAGGTGCGCCTCGAGCAGCTGCTGCGCGAACGTGGCATGGAGTTCATCGAGGTGGATACCGCTGCCTTCGCCGAGAAGGCTCTTCCGGCGGTGGAGAGTGTTCTGAATGAGGAGCAACGGGCCCTGTTCGAGGCCATCCAGAACCTGTAAGGCACCCCCCGGGGGCGAGCATGAGCCCATGCTTGCCCCCATGGGGGATAACCATGAGGAGAGGCTTATGGGCCCGGACTACAAGGCGATCGAGCAGGAAGCCATCGATAGCCTGGACACCCTCGCGGCGGTGCCCGGATTCCAGGGGATGGTGGGGCGCCTGATCGGCTGGATCGATACCCTGTTCACCGGCATGGCCGTTGTCGCCCTGGTGGCGATCGCCGGCACGGTGCTGCTGCAGGTCGTTTCGAGGCTGTTCCTGCCGTTTTCCCCGGCCTGGACCGAGGAGCTGTCGCGCTATCTGTTCCTCTACATGGTGGCGCTGGCGGCGGGGGTGGTGCTGCGCAAGAACCGCAACGTCAACGTCGAACTCTTCCACCACTGCCTGGGTATCCGGGCACGGGCCGCCTATCAGGCCCTGATCTGCCTGCTGATCGCCGGCTTCGCCTGGGTCGTTCTGCCCCATGCCTGGCAGTACGCCCAGAACGGCGCCTGGCAGACTTCGCCGACACTGCGGATCCCCATGCTCTACATCTTCTTTTCCACCGTGGTGACGTTCGGGCTGCTGCTGTTCTACGGCGTCATCGGCTTTCTGGAAGGGGGCATCGCCATGTTCCGTCCGCTCGACCGCAACGAGCAGGAGACGCCGTGATGGAAGTCATCATCCTGTTCAGCGTGTTCCTGGCTCTTCTGCTCATCGGCATGCCCATCGCCTTCGCCCTGGGCATCGCCTCGCTGATCTATCTGCTGATGGAGGGCATCTCGCTGACCATCGTGCCCCAGCGCATGTACGCGGGCATCGACACCTTCGTGCTGCTGTGCATCCCGGGCTTCGTGCTGGCCGGCAACCTGATGAACGTCGGCAACATCACCGAGCACATCATCCGCTTCTCCAACGCGCTGCTGGGGCATATCCGGGGTGGCCTGGGGCTGGCCAATGTCGGTGGGTCGATGATCTTCGGCGGCGTCTCGGGCACGGCGGTCGCCGATGCCGCCAGCATCGGTTCGGTGATGATCCCCGGCATGGCGCGTGCCGGCTACGACAAGCCCTTCGCGGCGGCGGTGACGGCGGCCTCCTCGACCATCGGGCCGATCATTCCGCCCAGCGTGCCGATGATCATCGCCGGCTCGCTCAGCGGCATCTCGGTGGGGCGCATGTTCCTGGCCGGTGCCATCCCCGGCCTGCTGATGGGGGTGGCAATGATGGTCACCGTCTACATCCTTGCCGTGCGGCGCGGCTATCCGAAGGAGGCGCGCGTTCCCTTCCCGCAGTTGCTCAAGGAGGCGAAGACCGCCTTCTGGGCGCTGCTGATGACGGTGATCATCCTCTACGGCATCATTGGCGGCTTCTTCACGCCCACCGAGGCGTCCATCGTCGCCAGCCTCTACGCCCTGGTGGTGGGCATGTTCATCTACAAGGGCATCTCCTGGCGCAAGCTGCCGGGCATCCTCTCCGATACCGTGCTCACCTCCTCGGCGCTGTTGCTGCTGGTGGGGCTCGCCAACCTGTTCGGCTGGATTCTCACCAGCGAGCAGGTGCCCCAGATGATCGCCGGCCTGATTCTCGCCATCAGCGAGAACCCGATCATCGTCATCCTGATCCTCAATCTGATCCTGCTGTTCGTCGGCGCCTTCATGGAGACCATCGCCGCACTGATCATTCTCTTTCCGGCGCTGCTGGGCGTGGCCACCGGGGTCGGCATCGAACCGGTGCACTTCGCCGTCATGATGGTACTCAACCTGATGATCGGCCTGACCACGCCGCCGGTGGGGGTCTGCCTGTTCGTGGTGTCGGGGATCGGCAAGCTGCCCATGCTGACCGTGGCGCGCGCGCTCATGCCGTTTCTGCTCTGCAATCTCGCCGTGCTGCTGCTGGTCTCCTACGTGCCGGCGATCTCCCTGTGGCTGCCGAACCTGTTGATGGGTGAATAGACCCCTTGGCCGTGCGCGATATGTGAGGATTATGGATGGATATGAACGTGACCTACGTTGCAGCGGCCCCCGGTGAAGGCCGGATCGGCATCGTTCACCTGGGGCTCGGGGCCTTCCATCGGGCCCACCAGACGGTCTATCTGGAGCGCCATCGTCGGCGCACCGGCGACACGGCCTGGGGCGTGAGCAGCGCCAACCTGCGCTCGAGCGTGGGGCTGGTGGACGACCTGAGGGAGGCGGGGTACCGCTACCCGGTGGTCGAGTACGCCGACAGCGAGCATGCGACCCTGCGCGAGATCGGCGTGATCGAGGAGACGCACTTCACGGGGCAAGACAAGAGCTCCGGTCGCGACGGCGATGGGCACTGGGGGCGGGATCTCGACGCACTGCTGGCGCGGCTCGCCTCTCCCGAAGTGCGCATCGTCACCCTGGCCGTTACCGAGAAGGGCTATTTCCTGAGTCCGGCCGGCGGCGAGCTGTTGCTGGGCGACCCGATGATCGCCGCCGATATCGCCGACCCTTCCCGCCCGCGCACCGCGCCGGGCCTGCTGGTCGAGGCGCTGTCCCGGCGGCGTGAGCGGGGCGTCGCCCCCTTCACGGTGCTGAGCTGCGACAACATGCCGGACAACGGCAAGCGCACCCGCATCGCGGTGATCCAGCTGGCACGGCGACGTGATGCCGCCCTGGCGAGGTGGATCGCCACCGAGGTGGCCTTTCCCTGCAGCATGGTCGATCGCATCGTACCGGCCATGACCGCCGCCGACTTCTCCCGCCTCGCCGACCTGGGCATTCAGAACCCCTGCGCCGTGGTCTGCGAGGCGTTCTCCCAGTGGGTGGTGGAGGATGACTTTCCCCTGGGACGCCCCGACTGGGAGGCCGAGGGTGTGGAGATGGTCGCCGACGTGGCGCCCTTCGAAACCATGAAGTTGCGCATGCTCAACGGCAGCCACTCGCTGCTGGCCTACCTGGGGGCCCTGGCCGGCATCGAGACGGTGTTCGAGGCGGTGAGGCGTGATGACCTGCGCGCGCTGCTGCGTCGCTACATGCTCGAAGAGGCGGCCCCCACCCTGAGCCTGCCGGAGGGCATGGACCTCGTTGCCTACGCCGAGTCGCTGCTCACGCGTTTCGCCAACGACAGCCTGCGGCATCGCCTGCAGCAGATCGCCATGGATGGCAGCCAGAAGCTGCCCCAGCGCTGGCTGCTGGGCGCGCAGGCGTGTGTCGAGATCGGCAGGCCGGTACCCTGCACGGCCCTGGGCGTGGCCGCCTGGATCCGCTATACCGCCGGCCATGATCTGCGGGGCCTTCCCTACCCGATCGACGACCCCCTGACGGGGCGTTTCGCCGGGCTGCACGACCGCTACGGCCGGGACCCCGAGGCGCTGGTCGACGCCTTCCTGGTCATGGACGACGTGGTGCCACCGGCCCTGGCGGCCGACGCCGGGTTCACGGCGGCGGTGCTCGCCGCCTATCGACACCTGACGCAGTACGGGCCCGACGGAGCGATCGACGTCTGTCTGCAAACCTGAGACGAGGAGACGTTCATGGAACACACCTGGCGCTGGTTCGGCCCCAAGGACTCCATCCAACTCGGGGAAATACGTCAGACGGGGGCTACCGGTATCGTCACTGCGCTGCACGGTATCCCCAACGGCGAAGTGTGGCCCATCGACGCCATCGCCGAGCGCAAGCGCCTCATCGAGGAAGCGGGCCTCACCTGGTCGGTGGTGGAGAGCGTGCCGGTGCACGAGGCGATCAAGCAGGGACTGCCCGAGCGCGACGCCCTGATCGATACCTACTGCCAGACGCTGCGCCACCTGGCGGCCTGCGGTATCGACACCGTCTGCTACAACTTCATGCCGGTGCTCGACTGGACCCGCACCGATCTGGCGTACCGCCTGCCGGATGGCGCCCTGGCGCTGCGCTTCGACCAGATGGCTTTCGCCGCCTTCGATCTCTATCTGCTCCAGCGCCCCGGCGCCGAGGCGGAGTACGACGCAGCCGAGAAGCGTGCGGCGAGAGCCCACCTCGATTCCCTGGACCGGGCCGGGCTCGACCGGCTGGTCGATACCCTGATCGCCGGCCTGCCGGGGGCCGAGGAGCACTACACCCTCGAGCGCTTCCGCGAGGCACTGGCCGCTTACGCCGACATCGACACCGGACGCCTGCGCGAGCATCTGGGGTATTTCCTGAAGGCGGTCGTCCCGGTGGCCGAGGCGCTGGGGATCCGCATGGCGATCCATCCCGACGATCCACCGCGGCCGCTGCTGGGGTTACCGCGGGTGGTCTCCACGTCCGAGGATGCCCAGTGGATCCTCGATGCCATGCCCAGCCCGGCCAATGGCCTGACGCTGTGCACCGGCTCCTACGGGGTGTGTGCCGACAACGACCTGGTGGAGATGGCGCGGCGCTTCGGCCCGCGCATCCACTTCGCCCACCTGCGCTCGACCCGGCGCGACGCGGGGGAGCCGCGCACCTTCCACGAGGCGCCCCACCTGGCGGGGGACGTGGACATGGTGGCGGTGGTTCAGGCACTGGTGGAGGAGGAGCGGCGCCGGGAGCGGGAGGGCGGCCCGCGCCTGCCGATGCGCCCCGATCACGGGCACCACATCCTCGACGACCGGCGGCGCGACACCGCGCCCGGCTATCCGCTCTACGGCCGGTTGCGCGGGCTGGCGGAACTGCGCGGCGTGGAGCTGGCGGTGCGCCGCTTGACGTGATGCTGCCTGATAGAGAAAAGGGCGACTACGGGATCGCCCTGGGCGAAAGCCATCCGGTGGGAAGTCGCTGGCGCCGAACACGGCGACGGGCCCGACCTGCGCACGCTCTACGTCGCCACGGCCACCCAGCACCTGGATACCGGGAGCAAGGCGCGCTGGCCCCTGGCTGGCAGTCTGCTGCAGATGAAGACAGGAGTCGCGGGGCTTGCCGAGCCTGGTTTTGGTGCCTAGCCGCTTGCCAGCCGGCGCCCCAGAGCCTGCATGAAGCGTTCACCCGCCTCGAGCTGTTCGATCTCGATGTACTCGTCGGGCTGGTGCGCCTGGGCGATGCTGCCCGGACCACAGATCACCGTGGACAATCCCGCGGCCTGAAACTGGCCGGCCTCGGTGGCGTAGGCCACGGCCTCGCTGGGTCGTTCCCCAAGCAGAGTGCGGCAAAGCGACAGGGCCGCGGTATTGTCCCGGTCCGCCAGGGCCGGCACCGTGGAGGTCAGAAGTTCGGTGTGAATGCCGGCATCGGGGGCGCGAGCCTTGAAATCGGCTTCCAGTGCCTCGGCACAGGCGGTGACTCGTGCCAGGAGCGCATCGAAGCTGTCCTGGGGCAGATGGCGGATCTCCCAGTCGAAGGTGCATTCCCGGGCCATGATATTGATGGCCGTGCCGCCCTGGATCCTGCCGACATGCAGGCTCGAGTGGGCGACGTTGAAGGCCTCGTCGACGCGACCTTCTGCACGCAGCTCGGCCATGACATCCTCGATCTTCGTTACCAGCCGGGCGGCCACGTGGATCGCCGAGACACCCTGGTTGACCTGGCTGGAATGGGCCGCGCGGCCGGTCACGGTAGTGCGCAGGTTGGTGATCCCCTTTTGCGCCACGACGGGAGCCATGGAGGTGGGCTCGCCGACGATGATGGCCGATGGGCGTGGATGCTCCGCCATCAAGCGCTCGATCATGCGCGGCGCCCCGAGGCAGCCGATCTCCTCATCGTAGGAAAACGCCAGATAGATCGGGGCGCGTAGCTGCTGTTTCACCCATTCGGGAACCTCGGCCAGGGCGCAGGCGATGAAGCCCTTCATGTCGCAGGTGCCGCGGCCGTAGAGTCGCCCGTCACCCTTGTCGACCAGGGTGAACGGGTCGGTGCTCCAGGGCTGCCCATCCACCGGCACCACATCGGTATGACCGGACAGCACCACGCCGCCTGCCACTGCAGGACCGATGCGCGCCAGCAGGTTGGCCTTGCTGCCGTCATCGCTCTCCACCCGCCAATGCTCCACCTCGTATTCGTCGAGGTAGCCCTCGACGAAGGCGATCAGGTCCAGGTTGGAATCGCGCGAAACGGTGGCAAATCCCACCAGGCGCTCGAGCATCTCGGCCGCGGTCATGATCACTCCCATTCCTTCAAGGTAATGCAAGAAGCCTAACACGGCTGGGGACGATGGGAGGGTCGACCGGGGGATGAGGTGGCTCATTGGGAATGATTGCTTCAATGAGACTGGGAGAAGTCATTGATATTAGCTATTACCTTGGTGCGCAAAAACAAGTCCCCTCCTACAGAATCAGCTGTTATACCTATTCTCACGTTGATGGACAGCAGGGAAACATATCGCCACTTGACTGAAACATTACGGTGATATGGCTGACGTCCCGCCGGTACGGCTTTCAGGGCGTAACGTTCGAGAGGAACCCATCGGCTCAACGGTTTGCATTCTATGCACCAGAACTATGCGTCACTAACGGAGAGCGTCATGGATCAGAAAGTCGACAGCAGTGCAGGTAAATGCCCCGTCATGCACGGTTCTCGCACCAAGCAAGGCGATACCGGCAACTCAAATCATGACTGGTGGCCCAACCAGCTGAACCTCAGCATCCTGCATCAACACTCTCCCAAATCCAATCCGCTGGGGGAGGATTTCAACTACGCCGAGGCGTTCAAGTCGCTCGACCTGGCGGCCGTCAAGAAAGACCTCGAAGCGCTGATGACCGACTCCCAGGAGTGGTGGCCGGCTGATTATGGCCACTACGGACCGCTCTTCATTCGCATGGCCTGGCATAGTGCCGGCAGCTACCGGGTAGGCGACGGCCGCGGCGGTGCCGGCACCGGTACCCAGCGCTTCGCGCCGCTCAACAGCTGGCCCGACAACGGCAACCTGGACAAGGCGCGGCGCCTGCTGTGGCCGATCAAGCGCAAGTACGGCAACAAGCTCTCCTGGGCCGACCTGTACATCCTGACGGGCAACGTCGCCCTGGAATCCATGGGCTTCAAGACATTTGGCTTCGCCGGTGGACGTGAGGACGTCTACCAGCCGGAAGAGGACATCTACTGGGGCGCGGAAGACGAGTGGCTGGCCACCAGCGACCACGCCAGCAGCCGCTACAGCGGCGAGCGCGACCTGGAGAACCCGCTGGCCGCGGTGCAGATGGGCCTCATCTACGTCAACCCGGAAGGCCCCGACGGCAACCCCGATCCGCTGGCATCGGCCAGGGACATCCGCGACACCTTCGCCCGCATGGCGATGAACGACTACGAGACGGTGGCCTTGACCGCTGGCGGCCATACCTTCGGCAAGACCCACGGCGCGGGCGATCCGGTCAACGTGGGCCCCGAGCCGGAAGCCGCACCCATGGAGGAGATGGGCTTCGGCTGGAAGAGCCGCTACAAGAGCGGCAAGGGCCGTGACACCATCACCAGCGGTCTGGAAGGGGCCTGGACACCCACGCCGACGAAGTGGGACATGAGCTACTTCGACGTGCTGTTCGGCTACGAGTGGGAGCTGACCACGAGCCCGGCCGGTGCCCAGCAGTGGCGCCCGATAGGCCTGACCGACAGAGACATGGCGCCGGATGCCGAAGATCCGTCCAAGCGCGTGGGGATCATGATGTCCACCGCGGACATGGCCATGCGGGAAGATCCGGAGTATCGGAAGATCTCCAAGCACTTTCATGAGAATCCGGAGGAGTTCGCCGAGGCCTTCGCTCGCGCCTGGTTCAAGCTGACTCACCGCGACATGGGTCCGAAGGCACGCTACCTGGGCCCGGAAGTACCGGCGGAAGAGCTGATCTGGCAGGACCCGGTGCCCGCTGTCGACCATGAGGTGATCGATGCGCAGGACATCGCTGCCCTCAAGGGGAAGATTCTTGCCTCCGGCCTGTCCGTCCCCGAGCTGGTATCCACCGCCTGGGCATCTGCCTCGACCTTCCGGGGCTCCGACATGCGCGGCGGGGCCAATGGGGCACGTATCCGCCTGGCGCCGCAGAAGGACTGGGAAGCCAACCAGCCCGAGCAACTGGCCAAGGTGCTGAAGACGCTGGAGAGCATCCAGAACGACTTCAATGCGACCCAGACCGGTAGCAAGACGGTGTCGCTGGCCGACCTGATCGTGCTGGGTGGCGCTGCCGCCATCGAGAAGGCCGCGAAGGATGCCGGTCACGATATCGAGGTGCCGTTCACCCCGGGGCGCACCGACGCCAGCGACGAGCAGACCGATGCCGAGTCCTTCGAGTGGCTGCGCCCCGAGGCCGACGGCTTCCGCAACTATCGGCGTGCCCGTTTCACCGTCTCCGACGAGGAGATGCTGGTCGACAAGGCCCAACTGCTGGGGCTCAGCGCGCCGGAGATGACCGTGCTGGTTGGGGGCATGCGTGTACTGGCTGCCAACCACGGCAACTCGCGCCACGGTGTGTTCACCGACCGCCCCGGTGCCTTGACCAACGACTTCTTCGTGAACCTGGTCGACATGAGCACGGAGTGGAAGCCGGCGTCGGCGGACGCAGACGTGTTCGAGGGACGTGATCGCGTGACCGGCGAGGTGAAGTGGACCGGAACGCGCGTGGACCTGGCCTTCGGTTCCAACTCCCAGCTTCGTGCCATTGCGGAAGTCTACGCACAGGACGATGCGAAGCAGAAGTTCGCGAAGGACTTCGTGGCGGCATGGAACAAGGTGATGAACGCGGATCGCTTCGACCTGGCGTAATCCAGTTTGAAAGAGTGGTGACAGAGGCGCCCCGACAACGGGGCGCTTTTATTCGCCGTGCCGCCCTGGGTGAGGTGTCGATTCCCTTCGAGTAGCGAGTATGCGACGCCGTACTCGGCAACCACATCGATGAAGTGCTCGCTGACGTACCCATGGCATCGACATGTCACCACGATATGTTTATGAAACGCAGTTTTTTCGACACGTCGTCAGCTTATGTCGATGCCATCGACATAAGCTGACGACGTGTCGATTTTTCAGGAAGAAATGAACATGAGCTGGCGTCCTGACCAACCCTATAACGGCTTACCGCCGCTGCCACCCGCCGAAGAGCTCGAGAGGCCTGCCGTGCTGAAGGCCTGCATTCCGGCTAGGGTGGCACTGGCGGAACTGAAGCAGGCGGGCGAGCTGCTGCCCAACCAGGGGCTGCTCATCAACCTGCTGCCTCTGCTGGAAGCCCGCGACAGTTCCGAAATCGAGAACATCGTCACTACCACTGACAGGCTCTTCCAGTTTGCCCAGGAAGATACCCACGCCGACCCTGCTACCAAGGAGGCGCTGCGCTATCGTACCGCGCTGAGCCATGGCTACCGCGAGCTGGCCAGGCGGCCTCTGTGCACCAATACGGCAGTGGAGATCTGCAGCACCATCAAGGGCGTCGAAATGGAGATCCGGCGGGTGCCGGGTACCACCCTCTCCAACCAGGCGACCGGTGAGGTGATCGATACCCCGCCCATGGGGGAGGAGGCGCTGCGCAGACTGCTGGCGAACTGGGAAAGCTATCTCCACGAGGAGGATGGTGTCGATCCCCTGATCAAGATGGCCGTGGCTCACTACCAGTTCGAAGCGATCCACCCCTTCACCGACGGCAATGGGCGTACGGGAAGAGTGCTGAACATCCTCTATCTGATCGAGCAGCAGTTGCTGACGCTGCCGATCCTCTATCTCAGTCGCTATATCGTTCTGCACAAGCCTGATTACTATCGCCTGCTGCTGGCCGTGACTCGCGAGGGGCGGTGGCAGGAGTGGCTGATCTATATGCTCAAGGCCGTGGAATATACGGCCCGCTGGACCACCGACAAGATTGCGGCGACCCGCACGTTGATTGAGGATACGACCCGCCATATCCAGCAGCAGTTGCCCAGGGTCTACAGCCATGAACTGGTGCAGGTGATCTTCGAGCAGCCCTATTGTCGAATCAACAATCTGGTGGAGCGTGACATCGCCAGGCGCCAGACCGCCTCCAGCTACCTTCAGCAGCTATGCGATATCGGAGTGCTCAAGGAGATCCGTGCCGGGCGCGAAAAGCTGTTCGTGCATCCCAAGCTGGTTCGTCTGATGACCGAAGACGGCAATGCGGTCGCGCCGTACCCGGCGTCATGATGCCGCTGGTTAACATAGCGACGCTGCTTATTTTAACTTCAGCCCCAAGTTCAAATAAGACCGGACTGGCACCCGCTCAGTAATGATATCGCAACTGCGCGATCAGCAGCGCATCCTCCGTGACCTTGTAGACGATGCGGTGTTCGTCGTTGATGCGCCGGGACCAGTACCCCGCCAGGCCGTGTTTGAGCGGTTCCGGCTTGCCGATTCCCTCGAAGGGCGTGCGCTGGATCTCCTTGATGAGCTGATTGATACGGCGAAGCACCTTCTTGTCGCTCTTCTGCCAGTAGAGGTAGTCCTCCCAGGCGTGCTCGGAGAAGGTCAGTTTCATTCCTCGATGAGCTCCCGCTCCTGGCCCTTGTCATCCTCCAACTGGGCGATGGATTCGAGCAGGCGGCGGGCGTTCTTCGGTGAGCGCAGCAGGTAAGCGGTCTCCTGCAGGGCTTCGTAGTCCTCCAGCGATATCATCACCACGGAGTCGGCCTTGCTGCGAGTAATGATCACCGGAGCATGGTCGTCGCAGACCTGCTGCATGGTCTTGGCCAGATGAGTGCGAGCGGAGGTATAGCTGATGGCGTCCATTTTTTCTTCTCCTGTACATAAAATGGTACGTACAAAATATCGTACATGATGGCTTGCGGCAATGCCACTACTCGAACGCCTGCTCAACCACTCACCAGCCTCGCCCGGCTGGCGCCATTCCCCAGCGGCTCCACCTTGATCTGCACCGGGATGCGTTCATGCATCTCCTGAATGTGCGAGATCACCCCGACGCGTCGTCCCTGGGCCTGCAGGCCGTCGAGCGCTTCCATGGCCAGCGCCAGCGATTGTGGGTCGAGGCTGCCGAAGCCCTCGTCGATGAACAGCGACTCGATCACCAGGTTGCCGGAGGTCATCGACGCCAGGCCAAGCGCCAGGGCCAGGGAGACGAGGAAGGTCTCGCCGCCCGAGAGCGAGTGTGCCGAGCGCTGTTCGTCGCCCATGTCATGATCGATGACCAGCATGCCCAGCGGACTTCCGCCGCGCACCAGCCGGTAGCGCGGTGCGAGGTTGGCCAGGTGGGCGTTGGCGTGGTCGAGCAGCAGCTCCAGGTTGTAGGCCTGGGCGATGCGGCGGAACGCCTTGCCGTCGGCGGATCCGATCAGCTCGCTGATACGTCCCCAGCGCACCTGCTCGGCGCGTGCCGCATCCCGCTCGGCCTGGCCCGCCTGCTGGCGCGCCCGGCGGCGGTCGTCGTCACGTCGCGCATGCACGGCCTCGTCGCGTGTCTGCTGGGCTTCCTCCAGCTTTGGCGCCAGGACCTGCCGTTCGGCGACGAGTGCCTCCCGGCGGTTGCCGATCTCCACTGCGACCTCTTCGCCAAGTAGCGCTTCGTCGCCGTTTGCCACATCCGTCAGTGTCTGCTCTCGCCGATGCTCGATCAGTGCATGGCGCCGCTCGGCGAGGCTCGCCTCGGTGCGTTGGCGGGCCTCGTCGGCATTGGCCAGTTCGCGCTCCTCACGCTCGGCTTCTGCCTCGGGCTGCACCAGTAGTCGGGCCAGCGTAATGTCGTCCAACTGCGGATGGGCCTGGCGCCAGTCGGTCAGCTCCCGCTCCAGCGTGGCGCCTTCCCGGATGAGCTGCTCGATGCGCTCGGCTTCGTGATTCACCCGCTGGGTGAGCCGCGCCTGTTCGCGCTCGGCACCATGACAGCCCTCGATGGCCTGGTCGCGCTGCTGGCGGGCTGACTCCTGGCGCGTCTCCAACGCCTGCTGCCAGGCGTCGACGGAGGCATGTTCGCCGAGCAGTGTCCGGAGGGTAGCGGTCAGGTCGCTGCGCTGCTGATGCAAGGGAGGTAGCCGTTCGGCCCGCTTGCCCAGTTCCTCTTCGAGCGCGGTTCGCCTGGCCTCGAGCTGGGCGAGCCCGAGCTCATCCTGGCGCAAGGCTTCCTCCAACGGGGCCAGCTCGGCCTCGGCGCGGGCCAGTGCCTGAAGCGTGCGTTCGCCATGTTCGCGCTCGTCGTCGCTCACGCGGCGCTGATACGCCAGCCAGGCGTCGCGCTCGGTGGCGTCGATGGCGGTGAGTTCGGCGTACAGCGGATGTTCGGCCAGGGCTTGCTGCGCCTGAGCCAGGCGACTATCGGTCTGTTGCAACTCCTGGCGACAGCGTGCCATCGCTGCCATGACGGCACGGTACTCGCCTTCGAGATCGTTGCGCTCGCGCTGGGCCTGCTCCCATGTCTGCCGGGCCTCGCCCAGTTGCTGTTCTTCCTGGGCCTGTTGGGCGGCCAGTTGCGCCGCTTCGGGAGAAACCGGCGGTCGGTGGCGGAAAGGATGTTCGACACCGCCGCACACCGGGCAGGGCTCGCCTTCCTGCAGTGTCTCGCGCAGGCGTATCACGCTCTCGCTGCGGGCAGCACGGCTGCGTTCGATGACGTCGTGCAGAGTGCGATAGTGACGTTCCCGCTCATCGAGCCGTTCCCGGGCGACCTTGCCCAGAGCGGTCAACTCGGCCCGACGTTCTTCATCCAGGACCATTCGTTCGCCAAGCTGGCGCTGGGCCAGATTGGCACGCCGGGCCTCCTGCCACCGGCTCTCCAGCTCACCCAGCGCCAGGCTGCGGTGGGCGGCCTGGCCATGGGCCCGCTGGGCCGCCTGACGCGCGGCATCGAGTCGTTCGTGATTGCCCATCAGCTGGCGCAGCGTGGCTTGCCACTCGTCGCGCTTCCGTTTGTGCTCGAGCTGTCTGGCTTCGGCTTCCCTGCGCTGCCCGGCCAGCCGTTCGGCCTGTTGTCGGCAGTCATGATGCTGCGACTCGAGTTCAGTCAGCTGCTGCTCCAAGGTAGCGAGGGCCTGGGTGTACTCGCGTGCCTGGTGCAGGGTGGGGTCGGCCTGATGGCGGGCCTGGATGGCTGCGTCCAACTGCTGTGCGGCCCGGTCTCGAGCTTGTCCGGCGGCCTGTTGGGCGGCCTTGGCTTGCTCTAGCGCCTTGAGGGTCTGGCGGTGGGCATCCTCCAACGCGGCGATCTCATTGGGCAGCGCGGCCTGGCGCAGCAGGCGATGGCGCTGGGGTGCCAGTCGTCGCCGCCACTCCCTGTCGGCGCGCGCTTCGGCCAGCGTCTGCCAGTGGGTCTCGGCGTGCTGCTGCTGCTGGCGTCCCTCGACGTAGGCCCGGAGGAGCCGTTCATCCATTTCGTGCCACTGCTTGTCGGCCTCCAGGCGCTGCGCTTCCTGCTGGATGGCATGCAACTGGCGCTCGGCGTCGTCGGCGCTGCGTTCCAGCGTGGCCCGGGTGTCGGGGTCCGCGGGCAGGTCGTCGGCCAGCCTGGCCTCCAGGGCATCGACGCATTTTTTCGCCTCCCTGGCGCGTCGATAGGCGGCGATGGAAATGTCGGAGTACTCGGTGGTGCCGGTCAGGCGCTCCAGCAGGTCGCTGCGGTCGTTGTCGTCGGCCTTGAGGAAGGCGGCGAACTCGCTCTGGGCCAGCAGCACGGCGCGGGTGAACTGCTCGAAGGTGAGGCCCAGCACCTCGGGCAAGAGACGGTCGAACTCCCGCTTCTGCGCGGTCAGGATCCGGCCATCCTCGAGATCGGTCAGCGATTGCTCGGCCGCCTGCAGGCGGCCTTCGGCCTTGTCACGTGCCCGGCGTACCGCCCAGCGGGCCCGATAGCGATGCCCGTCCTGGCCGAGGAAATCGACCTCGGCGTAACCGCCTGCCGCGCCACGACGCAGCAGCGTGCGCGGGTCGAAGCTGGTCACGTCGCTGTCGCCGACGTCGGGCAGGCGCGCCTGATCCTGTCGGGCACCGCGCAGGCGCGGGGTGTTGCCGTAGAGCGCCAGGCACAGGGCGTCGAGCAGGGTGCTCTTGCCGGCACCGGTGGGGCCGGTGATGGCGAACAGCCCGGCGTCGGCGAGCGGCGGCTGGGTGAAGTCCAGCACATGGCGTCCGGCCAGGGACGCGAGGTTCTCGAGACGAACGGCAAGGATCTTCATGCGCTGCCCTCGCGGGTCGGCTGGTGATCCAGTACCTCCTGACACAGTGCGTCGAAGTCGCGCAGGATGTCGTCGTCCGGGTCCGAGCCGTAGGCCTCCTGCCAGGCGCGCTCGAACAGGGCGCGGGGGCCGAGGCTTTCCAGTGTCACTCGCGCCCCATCGCGCCTGTCGGCGGCGTCGGGGAAGCGGGTGTGGATGCGCAGCAGGCTCACCGGGCAGTCGGCCAGCGCCGTCTCGATGAGGTAACGCAGGTCGGGGCGCGGGGCCTCGAGCTCGACGCGTACCTCGAGCCAGGGCCATCGTTCGCGGGGCAGGAGGGGCTCGGGGGGCTCCTCGTTGCCGCGCGGCAGGGTTTCCAGTTCTGCCAGCACCTGGGCCAGCGGGGCGGGGCCGATGCGCATGAGCTCTACCGTACGGGGGACTGGGATCGGTTCGCTGCTGACCAGGGTTTCGCCCTCGAGGGTGATCTCCACCACCTGATGCGGGTAGTGCACCTCGCTGAAGTCCATCGGCAGGGGGCTGCCGCTGTAGCGGATGCGCGCCTCGCCGACCTGCTGCGGACGGTGCAGATGACCGAGCGCCACATAGGCGATGTCATCGGGAAAGAGCGCCGCCGAGATCGACTCCTCGCCACCGATCACGATGGGGCGCTCGCTGTGCTCGGAGACCTGGGCGCCACGCAGGTGGGCGTGGCTCATGGCGACTAGCGCCTGGCCCGGTTGGCGCTGCCGACGAGCCGCGTCGATCAGCTCCCGGTGGACGCGCTGGATGCCGGCGATGTATCCCCCATCGTGCGCAGGCTCGTTGTCGCGCCGGATACCGGTGACCTCGGAGGGGCGCAGGAACGGCAGCGCCAGGCACCAGGCGCGGACGTCACCCCGGGTATCGGTCAGCGGCACCAGCAGCCGCTCGGCGTCGAGGCTGCCGTCGTCGCACCAGTTCACGCGGCCGAGGGCATGGGTGTTGAGACGCCGCATCAGCGGCCCGGGCAGCTCGATGCGGCTGCCGCTGTCGTGGTTGCCGGCGATCATCACGATGTCGAGCCGCGGCAGGCGGCGATGCGCCTCGACGATGAAGCCGTAGAGCTCCTCCTGGGCACGCAGGGAAGGGTTGACCACGTCGAACACGTCGCCGGCGATCAGCAGGGCGTCCGGCTGTCGCGCTTCCAGGGTCTGCAACAGCCAGTCGAGAAAGGCACGATGCTCGACGTGGCGCTCCTGGCCGTGGAAGGTCTGGCCCAGGTGCCAGTCGGCGGTGTGGATCAGTTTCATCAGCCTCTTTCCTGCTATGGTGACGAGCGACATGGAAGCGATAGTCTACGCGAGTCACATGAATGAAGCAGGAGGCCGGGCATGACCGCCGCAGCGCTGCACGACTGGAACCTGACACCTGACGAGGCCATTGCCCTGCAGAAGCGCCTGGCCGGGCGCATCGAACGGGAAGACCGGTTCGACCCGGTGCGGCACATCGCCGGGGTCGACATCGGCTTCGAGCAGGGCGGGGAGATCACCCGCGCCGCCGTGGTGCTGCTGACCTGGCCGGGTCTGACCCCTGTGGAGCAGGTGGTCCACCGTGAGCCGACCCGCATGCCCTATGTTCCCGGCCTGTTGTCGTTTCGCGAGATACCGGCGGCGCTGGCCGCCTTCGCCCTGCTCACCACCCGGCCGGAGCTGGTCATGGTCGACGGGCAGGGCATCGCCCATCCGAGGCGGCTGGGGGTGGCCTCGCACCTGGGGCTGTGGCTCGACCTGCCGACCATCGGCGTGGCCAAGTCCCGCCTGTGCGGAAGTCACGATGCGGTTCCCGAAGGGCGTGGCGAGTGGACACCGTTGCGTCATCGCGGTGAGATCATTGGTGCCGTGCTGCGCTCGCGGCTGGCCGTGAAGCCCCTCTACGTTTCGCTGGGCCACCGAATCTCGCTGGCGACCTCGCTGGAATGGGTCGTGAGCTGCCTGGGGCGCACCAAGCTGCCCGAACCGACGCGGCTGGCCGACCGGCTTGCCTCGCGCCGTGACGAGAAGCGCCCCTGACGGGGGCGATCGGCTTTGCAATCCGGTCTCCCCCGGCGGACCATGTGACTCCCTTCATCTGCCGAGTCCCGCCATGACTGCTTCGCCTTCCCCGATCCTTGCCGCCACCCGTACCTGGGTCGAGACCTTCGTGGTCGCCCATGATGTCTGCCCTTTCGCCGGTCGTGAGCTGGCCCGCGATACGGTCCGCTACACGGACATCGTGGCCAGGGAGTGGGAGCCGGCGCTACGGACGCTGATCGAGGAGTGTCAGCGGCTGGATGAAACGCCCGGTATCGAGACCACCTTGTTGGTGTTGAGCCAAGGACTCGATGACTTCGACGACTACCTCGATTTCCTGGCCATCGCCGAGGCGCTCCTGGCGGAGCAGGGCTATGAAGGGATCTACCAGTTGGCCAGCTTTCATCCCGACTACTGCTTCGAGGACGCCGAGCCGGACGACCCCGCCAATTTCACCAACCGATCGCCCTGGCCGATGCTGCACCTGCTGCGCGAAGCGAGCCTCGAGCGGGCGCTGGAGCACTATCCCGATCCCGAGGCCATCCCCGAGCGCAATATCGAGGAGATGCGGCGGCTGGGCCATGATGCCCTGGCCGGGGGGCTGGAGGCGCTGCGTGGCATTCGAGGTTGAGTCGGGGGCGGAAATGATTTCCATAGAGGTGCGGGGCATGCTGGCAACCTTGGCGTGATGGGCTATGGTGAGGAAGGGTGATGGCACGACGTGCCAGTATCCATTACCCACAGGCCAGTTCCGAGCATGGCAAAGGAGTCGACATGAGCATGAAGAAAACCGGAAGCGCTGTCTGGGAAGGTAGCTTGAAGGAAGGGCAGGGCCAGGTCTCGACCGAGAGCGGCGTGCTCAAGGATGTGCCTTACAGCTTCGGGAAGCGCTTCGAGGGTGAACCGGGCTCCAACCCGGAAGAGTTGATCGGAGCGGCTCACGCCAGCTGCTACTCCATGGCGCTGTCGATGATCATGGGCGAGGCGGGCCTTGAGCCCGAGAAGATCGAGACCGAAGCGACCGTCACCCTGAGCCAGGACGACGGCGGTTTCAGCATCACCGCGGTGCATCTCGAGACCCGCGTGCGCAGCCCCGGCGCCGATCAGGCCGCCTTCCAGGAGGCCGCCGACAAGGCCAAGAAAGGGTGCCCGGTTTCCAAGCTGTTCAATGCCGAGATCACGCTGGACGCCTCGCTGGAAAACTGACACCTTCCTGCCCTGTTGCGAGCGGCCATCCGCTGCGGTGGCCGCTACTCGTTCGTCATTCCGCTCCGCGCGGCATCGATCAACGCACGCACCAGGCGCTGTTGTGGGCGATTGAAGATCAACCACTCCGGGTGCCACTGCACGCCGATCAAGAAGTCGTGCTGTCTGGACTCGATTCCCTGTACCAGGCCATCGCGGTCGCGGGCCACTATCTCGACCCCCTGGCCGGTCTGTTGCACGGCCTGATGATGCAGGCTGTTGATGCGGCACCAGTTGACCTTGAGGATACGGTGCAACTGGCTGTCCGCCACGATATCCACCGTCTTGCGAGGCAGCACGGTTCGCCGCCGCTTGAGTCCTTCGTGGGTGGTGTAGATATCCGGATCCAGGGTGCCGCCCAGGTGGACATTGAGCAATTGGGCGCCACGGCAGATGCCCAGCACCGGCTTTCCCTGGGGAGCGAAGCGCTCGATGAGTTCCAGCTCCAGCTCATCACGCTGTGGGTCGACCCGCACGTCGAGTTGAACTTCACCGCCATACAGGTGTGCCTGGATGTCGTCACCTCCGCCGATGATGAGGCCGTCCAGGGATACCGGCAACGGTCGGGAGGGGGAGAGACGCAACGGACGTCCGCCATGGCGCCAGACGGCAAACCAGTCAAACCACCAGGCGATACGACTCTTGTAATCCGAGGAGGTGATGCCGATCAGGGGACGTGTCATGAGTCGGCACGAGCCTCCCTGACCCAGTCACGCAGCCTGCCGAGCCAGCGGGCCAGGGGTGAACGTGTGTGATAGCTGACATAGCGGCTGGCGCGCCCGGTCACTTCTTCCGGGTCGGCAGCGAGCTGTTCCGTCACCAGCCAGCGGTTCCATTCCACCACCGCGCCCCATCCCTGTTGCGAGAGCTGGGCGTTGGGCAGGCGGTAGTGGAAGGTCGGCCGAGCCTTGACCAGCTTGTCGTGGAAGAGCGCGTGTGGGTAATCCGGGCGCAGATAGGCAAAGAGGGGGTAGAGATCCAGTTCCCGGTTGCGTGTCGGGTTGAATTCGACGTAGTCCGCGATCAGGGTATCCAGATCCGGGGCATAGGCAGGGTCCAGCACCTTGAGCACGTAGGCCTTGGGAAAGGGATTGGCGTGGGGCAGTACTTCGCGGGTGATGTCGATGTCGATTTCCTTGCGCAGCCACTCTGCCATCAGTAGATAGGCGCGCAGTTGCTTGAGGATGTCAACGGTTTCCAGGCTGGCGACCTCGGGGTTGAGATGCAGGCCGAAGCCATAGAGCAGGCTGGCATCGGTGCCCTTGGCGCCGCGGCTGTACAGGGCTGCGAAGAGCGCATCCAGATCGCCCAGCTCGTTCCAGGGTACGGGTGGGCAGACGATTTCGGTGGGCACCAGGCCAGTCACGACATCACCGATCAGTTCGCGGGCCTTGCTGTGGAACTCCACCCGCATCTGGAGGCGCTGGCGCTCCCACTCGCTGTCCTTGCGCGGAACCTCCGCCAGCAGCTTGTCATCGGGGTGGGCATATTGCGTGTCCAGCTCGATGACGAAGGTGCCCCAGCGTGTGCCGTCTACCTTGAAGCGATGAGGGCTGACCAGGCGAAGCTCGCCACCGAACAGGTCCCTGACCAGCTCGGCCGTTGCCAGGGGCGGCAAGCCGGAAAATTCGATTTCGACTCCCACTCGCCGGGTTCTGCCTTGAAAACTCAAGGTTTCGGGTGGTGGTTGCGGCTGCATGGAGGCATCCTGTGCGACTCGAGCGAACGTCTTTGCCAGCCTAACATAGTGCTGCGGACGCTCGGCAGGAACCAACACCCGCTTTTGTGTTGTCACACTGAAGCGAGCGGACCAGAACATGGACAGGGAGTGTAGTCGTGGCGATGCCAGGCGGTTTTCTTCAGGCGCTGATGACGATTGGCAGTCGATGGATCGGGGATGGGGCATGGCTGTTGATCGTGACCGCGCTGCTGGTCATCAGCAATCCACTGAATGCGCAGACATTACCGATGACGGGGCTGGCCGGGGGCCCGGAAGACGAGGCGGAGGAGCATGACGCCGAATCGTTCCAGCAGGCGTTGGACGAGGTGATCGTGACTCTGGAGGACGACGAGCGCCGCGATGCCTTGCTGGACAGCCTGCGCGAACTCCAGCAAGTGCATGGCGAAAGCGCTGACGGCACAACCGACGTGCAACGCCAGGGCCTGCTCGGAGCCCTGGCGGAAACGTTCGGTGACCTGGGGGGGCAGGCCGAGGCCGGCGAGTCGCCCATCGATGACTGGCAGCGTCAGTTGGAGCAAGGCTGGTCGGAGCTCAGCGACCTGATGGTGGAAACCGGGACCTCGCAGATGATGCGCATCGTCGTGGACAGCACCGTCATGGTGGGGGTCTGGGCAGGTCTGTTGGTGATCCTGATTGCCCTGGGCAGGCTGCTGTTCAAGCGCTATGAGCTGCCCTTGGACCTGCCTCGTGATCCTCGCGCCTGGCTGTTGGGCCTGCATTTCCTGAGACGCATGCTGCCCTGGGCCCTGGCCTTCCTGCTGATGCTGGGCCTGGCCCAACTGTTGCCGGCCAGTCCGGGACGTACCCTGGCGCTGGTTCTTGCTTATGTAGCGCTCTGCGGTCGTGCGCTTTCGGTGATCGTGGAGTGCGTGGTGTCGGTCTTCACCCGTGGTCACCGCTTCATCGCGGTGCTGACCCTGCAGCAGCAGGGCCTGCGGATGTTGTTTCTGATTGGCGCACTCATTGCCCTTGGTGATGCGCTCAATTCCGCTCGCCTGTCGATAATGCTGGGGGAGGAGTTGGCCGGGTTGAGCTCGGTGCTGGCCAATATGCTGGCGGCGCTCCTCAGCGTGCGCTTCATCTTCAAGTTCAAGCGTCCGATCAAGCACCTGATCCGCAATCGTTCCTGGCGCATACGCCGCGAGGGTGGCTCCACCATCGAACTGGCCCGTATCGTCGGTGAGTTATGGCATGTCCCCGCTCTGCTGGTAGTGGTCGGCTCATTACTGGCGATCTCCGTCACGGTAGGCGACGTGGGCGCGGCGCTGGCCCGGTCGATCATTTCCGCTGCGCTGCTGGTCATGACGCTGGTGGTGACTGGCTTGATTCGCCGCCATAGCGAACGGCGCAGCAAGCGTCGGGGGGTCAGCGAGTACCGCCGGCGTCTCGAACGCTTCGGCTATGCGCTTTCCCATGTCGTCTCCTGGTTCATCCTTGCCGAGCTGTCGTTGCAGGTATGGGGCGGTTCGCTGTTTGGCCTGGGCCAGGAAGGGGTGGCGGGCATGCACATCGGGCCGGCCTTGCTGGCACTGGGCTTCACGGTGCTACTGGCCTGGTTGGCCTGGATCTTTGCCGATACCGCCATCCAGCGGGCGCTGATTTCTTCGGCCCGCTCCAGGGGGCGGCGGGTCAATCAGGCGCGGGCCCAGACCATCACGCCCATGATCCGCAACGTGATCTTTGCCACCATCGTCATCATCGCCGGCATCGTCGGGCTGGCCAATATCGGGGTCAATGTGACCCCCTTGTTGGCCGGTGCCGGCGTTATCGGCCTGGCCGTGGGCTTCGGTGCCCAGACGCTGGTGCAGGACCTGATTACCGGCATCTTCATCATCGTCGAGGATTCTCTGGCGGTGGATGATTTCGTCCAGATCAATGGCCACATGGGCACCGTCGAGGGGCTGACCCTGCGCACCGTGCGACTGCGTGACCTCGACGGCATCCTGCATATCATCACCTTCAGTGCCATCCAGTCGATCCATAACATGTCGCGACACTTCGGCATCGCGCTGATGCGCATCCGAATCCCGCACACCATGAAGATCGACGATGCCATCACACTGGTGCAGGAAACCGCCCAGGAACTGCGCCAGGACCCGATGATGCGCCACCACATCTGGTCGCCACTGGAGATGCAAGGCATCGATCGCTTCGATGAGGGGGCCGCCGTGTTGCGCATGCGTTTCCGCACCGCGCCGGTCATGCAGTGGGACGTGACACGCTCCTTCAACCTGCTGCTCAAGCGGCGCATGGAAGCGCAAGACATCGACCTCGGCATGCCTCGACTCAGCGTCAGCATGGAAAGCGTCTCGGGCAGCGAGCTGGGCGATGCCACGGGGGACGATCCGGAAGGCAATGCCCGAAGACAGAGCCGTGATGCCAAAGGCCGGGCGCCGGGCGAGGCCGGCGTGGCCGATCCGCAGGGAGACACCAGCCCGCGGGGGGCGTCACCGGAAGGGTGAGACGTCGATGGCTGAGCCAAGGGAGCCATGGCCAGCCGGCCCCGGGGCGCAGTACTATCGAGAGAGCGCCGGTAGCTTCAAGGTACTGGCCCGAACCCCCAAGTCAGGAGCAGCGACGACGTGATCACCGTCGAGCGCAAGGACAGCTTTCATCTCAAGATTTCTCGCGTACTACAGGAGGAGATCTCGCATCGCCTCGATGTCTTCCTTTTCGTGCCCGGGGAATTGGGGCTCAACGATCACATCATTTCCGAGGATGCGTTCTACCACAGAGCGATCCATGTCAAGCTCACCTACTACAGCGACAAGCACCACCTTCCGCTGGTCCTCAGTCGTCTCGCGAGTCGCGGCAAGCTCAGCAGTGAGCAGTACCGGCTGAGCTTGAGCCTGTATGCCTATCAGTATGTTGTCGCCCTGGAGCGTTCGATCCAGATGCTGCTGGACACGGCCAGGGAGGTGAAGGAGATCGAGCAGCGCCAGGGACATCGAGACGAAGAGCCGGAGGCCGCCGGGGATGTGGCCGCGACAAGCGGCGAATCGGAAGGCGAGGGAGGAACGGAGGAGGTCGCAACTCCAGCGATACGCCTGCAGGAGCAGCTCGAGGAATCCTGCGAGTTGGCCCAGGGCATACTGCGCCGGCTGCGCCGTAACCGACCGAGCGATGGCACGCTGCTCAAGTACTATGACAACATCGATAATTACCTGTCCTGGTTCACCGAGCAACGCCTGCTGGCGCTGGTGGCGAACCTGCCGAGGGGCAGGGTGTTTCGCGGTATTCGTGAGCGCCTGCTGGCCATCTGCGAGGCGGAGAATGAACACCGCAGGCAGGCGGAGTACAACTCCGAGCGGGTTACCCACGACCCCACGCGCATGTCCAACAAGATGCGTCTGCTGCACCGGCTCATTGAATACCCGGTGACACTCAAGCAGCGCAGCCAGGAACTGGGCATCGGCGAGCAGAAGGCGGTCAAGGCGCTGGCGACGGCGGTGGTGATGATCTTCGTATCGCTGGGGCTGCTCCAGGCACGGGACACCCTGGGAGACATCACGGCGCTGTTCGTGCTGGCCATGGCCGTGCTTTATGCCATGCGTGAGGTCTTCAAGGACGACCTGCGCAACACGTTATGGCGACTGTTGCGCAAGGGGCGCCCCAAGTGGCGGCGCCAGTACCTGGACGCGACCAGCAATGCGCTGGTTGGCCGCCAGCTCGAATGGTTCGATTACAAGCGTTTCAGCAAGCTCGATGAGCAGATCCAGCGGGTGCGCAAGCGCAACGTGGCCCAGCGCGAGGAGGTGGTGCTCCATTACCGCTCCAGTTCACGCATGTCGCCGACCCGCTTTCTCAGCGGCTATGAAAAGACACGCGAGACGCTGTCACTGGACCTCTCCTTGCTGACCCGGCTGATGGACAAGGGCTCCCACCACGTCTACCGCCAGAAGGACGGCCAGGTCTCCCGTGAGTCGGTGGAGAAGCGACACCTGCTCAACCTGGTCATCCGCGAAGAAGGTGGCAGCGACGAAGCGGTGATCCAGCGGTGGAAGATCGTCATGAGCCGGTCACGCATCGTCGACGTCGAAAAGGTGCACCAGGAAGGGGGCTGAGTAAGGGCGTTGGCTAAGGGCTTGTGAGAGGAGGCTTGTGAGGAGACTCTTGCTTCATATCAAGTCGGAAGAGCCGCGTGACTGCTAATGTCAACGATAAGCGTCAGTTTGTGAGTACCGCCAAGGCGGACTAGAGTCAAGCAGAGTCGCCTTCCATTGCCTTCCTGTTTCTTCCGGAGATGCCGCCATGCAAGCTGCTGATGTCATGACTTCCAAGGTCATCACCGTGTCGCCAGACGACGACGTTCGTGAAATTGCCCGGCTATTGCTCGAGAATAATATCAGTGCGCTACCGGTAGTGGATGCCGATCAGAAGGTATTGGGCATCGTCAGCGAAGGTGACCTGATGCGTCGGGTCGAGAACGGCACCGACCGGCGCAAGTCGTGGTGGTTGAAGTCGATCTTTGCCGGTGCCGACAACGCCAGTGACTACATCAAGTCCCACGCGCGCAAGGCTCATGAAATCATGACGCCCAACCCTATCACCATCGCCGAGGACGAGGCCCTGCACCGCGTTGCCAGGCTCCTGGAGAAGCACCATATCAAGCGGGTGCCCGTGCTTCGTGACGGCCGCCTGGTCGGCATCGTCAGCCGCGCCAATCTGCTGCGGGGGTTCTCTGCCCTTGCACCAAGCGCTGAAGCAACGGTCAGTACCGATGACCGCGAGATACGTGACGCCATCCTCAGGGAGGTCGAGGGTCACACCGGTGTCTGGGCGGATCGCATCAACATCATTGTCTCGGATGGGGTCGTACAGCTGTGGGGGCTGGTGGAAAGCCAGAACGAGAAACTGGCTGTCCAGGTGGCTGCCGAGAACACGGCGGGGGTGAAGTCGGTAGAAAATAACCTGGGCATGGTGCCGAGGGGTATGGGCGGCTACTGAGCGAAACGCGAATCACCGATGCGCTGGCCCAGGCGTTCAATATCCTGATCACCTGGCTCGGATTTCAGGCCCTGGCCTGACTCGAGCTGAAAGACAAGGGGCGGCCCTCTGGCCGCCCCTTGTCTCGTTTCTCGTTCGGCTCACGCCGCCTTTGTCAAGCGATCTGCTTGAGGGCAACCTCCAGGCTGGCCAGGCTGCGCTCGCGGTCATGCAGCTTGTCCAGGCCGAACAGGCCGATGCGGAAAGCCTGGTAATCATCGCCTTCATCGCACATCAGCGGCACGCCGCCGGCTACCTGGATGCCTGCAGCGGCAAACTTCCCGACAATACCCGAGTCGCGGGTGTAGCAGACCACCACGCCAGGTGCCTCGAACCCGGGGGCCGCCACGCTGTAATAGCCGTAGTCGGCGAGCATCGCGCGAACGGCCTTGCCCAGTGCCCATTGCTCCTCGCTGACCCTCTCGAAACCATAGGCAGCGGTCTCGTCCATGATGTCACGCAGCCGCGCCAGGCCGTCGGTGGGCATGGTGGCGTGATAGGCATGGCCGCCGCCTTCATAGGTTTCCATGATGTCCAGCCACTTGCGCAGGTCGCAGGCAAAGCTGGTGCTGACAGTGGATTCGATGCGTTTCCTGGCCAGCTCGGACAGCATCACCAGGCCGCAGCAGGGCACGCCGCTCCAGCCCTTCTGGGGAGCGCTGACAAGGACATCCACGCCGATCGCCTCCATGTCCACCCACAGGGTGCCGGAGGCGATGCAGTCCAGCACGAACAGGCCACCCTCCTCATGGACGGCGGCGGCGATCCGCTTGAGGTAGTCGTCCGGCAGGATGGTACCGGTCGATGTTTCGACATGAGGGGCAAAGACAACCTCCGGTCGCTCGGTCCTGATGGTGCGCTCCACCTCTTCGACAGGCGCCGGGGCGAAGGGGGAGAGCGAGTCTGATGGATCCAGGCGGCGAGCCTTGAGCACGGACGCCACCGCCGGGATGGCACCCATTTCGAGGATCTGGCTCCAGCGATAGCTGAATTGACCGTTGCGTACTATCAGGCAGGTCTTGTCGGTGGCGAATTGTCGGGCGACGGCTTCCATGCCGAAGGTGCCACTGCCGGGTACGATGACTGCGCTGCGGGCATTGTAGACTTGCTTGAGGGTGGCTGAAATGTCACGCATGACCCCCTGGAAGCGTTGGGACATATGGTTGAGCGAACGGTCGGTATAGACCACCGAGTATTCGAGCAGGCCATCGGGGTCGACGTCGGGCAGCAAGCCGGGCATTTCTTTCTCCCTGTGTACAGTAAGATCATGAACGGTATGCAGTTCAGAAAGGATATTCCCATTCATGCACCCGGACCAGTTCCCGGGAGCTGGCACGCCTTTCAAGCCAGGCGCGAGGCCGGATGAAGGCCAGGCGGAAACGCCGCCTGGCCCGGCCCATGACAAGGCTCAGGGATGGCAGAAATAGACTTTTGCCGGGGGGATGTTGATGGGTTCAAAGCCGCATTCCACGGCAGAGAAGATCTGGCGCAGAGCCGGCAGGACCTTGGGTGAGAACTGGTAGACCAGCATGGCCCCCTCCGGCATCAAGGCCTCCCGGCTACCCTGCAGGATGCGCTCCCTGCAGTCTGCCGGCATGGTGCTGAAGGGAATGCCCGCCACCACGTAGTCGGCCGCCGGGAGACCCAGCCGATCCAGCTCCGCCTGGATCGTCTCGGCGGAACCGGAAATCACCTGCAGTCGTGGATCGCTGATGGAACGCTGCAGGAAATCGACGAACTCGTCATTGGTTTCCAGCACCACCAGGGTGGCATCGGGATGCAGGCGGTCCAGGATCTCTCGCGTGATGGTTCCGACACCGGGCCCATATTCAACGATGACCCTGGCACTTTCCCAGTTGATCGGCTCGAGCAGCCGCCGTACCAGGAACGGAGAGCTGGGAATGATCGAGCCCAGCATCCGTGGGTGTTTGAAAAAATTCCGGGCAAAGAGCGATAGTTGGGCACGTCGCTCGGATCCTGCCATGACCGAGGGTCGGTCTTGCGCCGTCATGGGCTAGCCTCCTGCATTGTTGCTGAACATGCCTCCACTCTAGGCCAGCGAGCGTGACCGTGAAAGGGCTTTGATTTTTCTGTTGTCTTTTCTGCCAGGCCGAAGGCCGCTCCGATGCCGTGAAAGCGACGCATGATGACAGGAGGTCTGCACCACGTTGCGTTGAAAGAGGGCTGAAGGAGAATGTGGAATATACTTGACGACGGGCGCGTCGATGAATAGGTTGGAAACGTGGAAATTTTGAGTGAACGTCTTTGATTGTCGACGTCACTGCACCCACCTAATAGACACGGGTGAAACGATGCCTCATGACACGACAAGCAAACCGAGTGCCCACCCATCGACACCCTTGATTCGCTTCGATGCCGTACAGAAAACCTTCGATGGCGAGAACCTGGTGGTGAAGGATCTCAACCTCACCATCCACAAAGGGGAATTCGTTACCTTGCTGGGTCCATCCGGTTCCGGCAAGACAACCTGCCTGATGATGCTTGCCGGCTTCGAGGTCCCTACCAACGGTGACATCTTCCTGGGCAACCAGCGACTCAACAGCGTACCTCCGCACAAGCGCAACTTCGGCATGGTGTTTCAGAACTATGCGCTCTTTCCGCATATGACGGTCGAGGAGAATATCCGCTATCCGCTGAAGACCCGCAAGATGCCGGCGGCAGAGGCCGACCGGAAGGTGGCCGATATCCTGGGCATGATCAAGCTGGGCGAGTTTGCCAAACGTCGTCCCACACAGCTCTCGGGAGGGCAGCAACAGCGCGTGGCGCTGGCCCGCGCTCTGGTCTTCGAGCCGCAGTTGATCCTCATGGACGAGCCTCTGGGCGCCCTTGACAAGCAATTGCGTGAACACATGCAACTGGAGATCAAGCAGCTTCACGAGCAACTGGGCCTGACCGTGGTCTTCGTCACCCATGACCAGAGCGAAGCATTGACGATGTCCGACCGGGTGGCGGTCTTCAACGACGGCGTCATACAGCAGATCGATACGCCCAGTCGCCTCTACGAGCATCCAGCGAACGCCTTCGTCGCACAGTTCATCGGCGAGAACAACACCCTATCGGGCACGATCGAATCCGTGGAAGGCCGGCAGTGTCGGGTCAGCTTCGGTGAAGGGTTGCGCACGGGGGCGCTCATCGGCCCGAACCTGGGCGCAGGCGACGCGACGCGCCTGTCGATCCGGCCCGAACGGGTCAAGCTCAACGGCTCGGCCAGGGCGCTACCCAATCGGCTGCAGGCACGGGTCAGGGAGTTCATCTACCTGGGTGACCACCTGCGCGTGCGCTGTGAGCTGGCCGGCAACGACGATTTCGTGGCACGTGTCCCCGTGGATGATTTCTCGAGCGGCATGCAGCCAGGTGATGTCATCGAGCTTGGCTGGCGAGATGAGGACGTCCGGGCGCTGAACGCCTCCTGACGTTGGAGCCCCCACGGCGGTGGTAACGGCAACAGTCATCCACACGGCAACAACAACAGCATCAACTGTTCACATCAGTAACAACTCAGTAACAACAATGGAAAGGTCGTCCGCGACCAGGAGAATGATATGACCCACAACCGCTTTCCTCTTTCTCGCCTTGGCCGTGGCGTCGCTGCCAGTGGCCTGTGTGCCCTTGGGCTGGCCGTGTCCACCAGTGCCCAGGCGCTGACCGTCATCTCCTTCGGCGGGGCGTCGGGGGATGCCATGCAGAAGGCTTACTATGGCCCCTTTGCGGAGAGCGCCGGGGTCAACGTTACGCCCGGGGACTACAACGGTGAGCTGTCGCGAATCCGTGCCATGGTAGAGACGGGCAACGTCAGCTGGGACCTGGTGGAGATGGAATCCCCGGAGCTGGTTCGTGGTTGCTTCGAGGGTCTGTTCGAACCCATCGACTGGGGACGGCTGGGCCTGGGGGGCGTCTTGATCGATGCGGCGTTCGATGAGTGCGGCGTGGGTACCTTCGTCTGGTCCACGGTGTTGGCCTACGATGCCGACGCGCTGGACACACCGCCGACCTCCTGGGCCGATTTCTGGGACGTGGAGCAGTTTCCCGGCACCCGTGGCTTGCGTCGTGGGGCCAAGTACACCCTGGAATTCGCGCTGATGGCCGATGGCGTGCCTGCCGACGAGATCTATCAGGTGCTCGAGTCGCCCGAGGGTGTCGACCGGGCGTTTGCCAAGCTCGACGAAATCAAGGAGCACATCCAGTGGTGGGAGGCGGGAGCCCAGCCGCCTCAGTGGCTGGTTTCCGGCGACGTGGTGATGACCTCTTCCTACAATGGTCGCATCGCCGCCGCCCAGGAAGAGGGCAGCAACCTGGAAATCGTCTGGAACGAGAGCATCTACGACCTGGACTACTGGGCCATCGTTTCCGGTAGCGACCATGTCGACGAGGCCTATGATTTCATCGCCTTCGCCAGCCAGCCCGACACCCAGGCCGCCTATTCCAGCGAGATCCCCTACGGGCCGGTACATCCAGACGCCATCGCTCGGCTCGATGATGAGCAGGCGCGGCGCATGCCCACTCATGAAGAAAACATGGAAGGCGCTCTGGCCGTGGATACCGCCTTCTGGGTCGACTACGGCGAGGACCTGGAGCAGCGCTTCAACGCTTGGGCGGCACGCTGATCCATGAGCCTGGCGGTGGCCATCAGGGCCGCCGCCCCTTTCCCTGTGGTGCCAGGGCCTGGTCCTGGCGTGCCACGCTTCGTCGACGGGGGGCCTATCCATGTCCACGGCAGCATCGAGTTCCGAGGCCGGGCCTGCCGGTAGCCTGAAGGCTCAACTGCGCCGCGCCGAGCGGTTGCGCAAGCTGAAGGCATTCGGTCTGGTCGCACCGCTGGCACTGTTCCTGATCATCGTCTTCGTCGTGCCCATCGGCAGCATGCTGTGGCGCAGCGTCGATAACACCGAGCTCGAATCCGTCATGCCACTGACCACGGCCGGGCTGCAGCAATGGGATGGCATGGGTCTTCCCGATGAGGCGACCGTGGGCGTCTTCGTCGAAGAGCTTCGAGATTCCCGGCAGGGTGGCGGTCTGGGACGCATCAGCCGCCGGCTCAATTATGAAGACAGCGGCTATCGTGGCCTGTTGATGCGAACGCTGCGTGGCCTGCCGTCCGTCAGTGCCGAAAGCGGCGGCGACTGGACCCAGACGCTGGTCGATATTGACGCCGCCTGGGGAGAGACCTCCACATGGCTGGGCATTCAGCGGGCTGCGCCAGCGACCACGGATCGATATCTCCTGGCGTCTGTCGATCTCGAACGTGATGACACCGGCCAGATTCAGCGTGTCAGTGAGGGCGAGCGTCTCTACCAGGCCGTTTTCCAGCGTACCCTGGTGATCGCTGGAGGCGTCACCCTGATCTGCCTGGCGCTGGGCTTCCCGCTCGCCTACCTGTTGGCCACCCTGCCGGCCAGGACCAGCAACCTGCTGCTGATCCTCGTCCTGCTACCGTTCTGGACATCGCTGCTGGTCCGTACCGCGGCCTGGATCATCCTGTTGCAGTCCAATGGCTTGGTGAACCAGAGCCTGATGGCCTCGGGACTGATCGATTCACCCATGCAACTCGTGTTCAATCGCATCGGAGTGTTCTTCGCCATGGTGCACATCCTGCTGCCGTTCATGGTGTTGCCGCTCTACAGCGTCATGAAGGGTATTTCGCCCAGCTACCAGCGTGCCGCCGTGTCACTGGGGGCACATCCCTTCGCCGCCTTCTGGCAGGTCTATGTTCCCCAGACGGTTTCCGGTATCGCCGCGGGCACCATCCTGGTGTTCATCATGGCACTGGGCTATTACATCACCCCGGCACTGGTGGGCGGACCGGCCGATCAGATGGTCAGCTACTACGTGGCCTACTACACCAACAGTACCAATAACTGGGGAATGGCAGCGGCCCTTGGCAGCATCCTGCTGGTGGTCACACTGATGCTTTACCTGGTCTATCACCGCCTGGTGAACCGCAAACAGTTGATCAGAAATTGAACCGTTCAGGAGAAGCACGATGGCACTGCCTCCCTATGCATCGCCGATAGAAAAGGTCTGGTTCTGGGTGTTTCGCGGCGTCTGCGGGCTGGTCCTGCTGTTCCTGATCGCGCCGGTGCTGGTGATCATTCCCCTGTCGTTCAGCAGCAGTTCCTTCCTGACCTATCCGCTGCCGGGCTTCTCGCTGCGCTGGTATGAGGCGATCTTCAGCTCGGGTCCCTGGATGAACTCGCTCAAGAACAGCCTGATCGTGGCTCCGCTGGCAACCCTGCTGGCGATGACCTTCGGTACCTTGGCGGCGGTGGGGCTCAACCGTGCCGACTTTCCTGGCAAGGGGCTGATCATTGCGCTGCTGATCTCTCCCATGGTGGTGCCGCTGGTGATCGTAGCCGTGGGGATGTATTTCTTCTTCGCTCAGGTGGGCCTGCTCAACTCCTATGCCGGCCTGGTACTGGCCCACACCGTACTGGGGGTGCCCTTCGTGGTGATCACCGTGAATGCCACGCTGCAGGGCTTCGACTTCAATCAGGTGCGCGCCGGTGCCAGCCTCGGGGCCAACCCTCTGCGCGTCTTCTTCACCGTGGTGCTGCCGCAGATCGTCCCCGGGGTGGTCTCCGGCGGGCTGTTTGCCTTTGCCACGTCGTTCGACGAGGTGGTCGTGGCACTCTTCATCGCCAGCCCCACCGAACGGACCCTGCCGATCCAGATGTTCTCCGGCATTCGCGAGAACATCAGCCCGGCCATCGCCGCCATGGCTACCATCCTGATCCTGCTGTCGACCCTGATGCTGATCACCATGGAGCTGCTGCGCCGGCGCAGCGAGCGGCTGAAAGGCGCCTTATGACAGCCTGGCTTATCGATGCCGGCGATGTACCGGTTAGCGGATCTCCGTCTTGTAGCTGAAGCGATCGGCTCGACCCTTGGTTGTGCGCACTTCCACGATGCGGTCACCGGTGGTGTAGGTCACCCGCTTGAGCACCACCACCGGTGTTCCCGGCTTGATGCCGATCATCGTGGCAGTGGTGTCATCGGCGGCATCGGCTGTCAGGGTTTCCTGGGCCCGCACCACCGGTACGCCGTACCGATTGAGCACCATGGCATAGAGGAAATCCGGGATGTAGATGCTCTCGTCCTCCAGCCCCGGTACCACGGTGGCCGGCCACCAGGAATATTCGACCAGGATGGGCTGCTCGCCGATCAAGCCCACCCGCTCGATATAGATGAGTTCCGACCCCGGCTCTACCCCAAGCCGCTTGCAGATATCCGCTGGACCGGCCTGACGCCGGCGGGCTGTGGTCTTCTTGCGGATGCGGATCGAGCGGCCTTCCGCATCCCCATAGGAGAAGAACTGGAACAGGCTTTTTTCGAAGTCGACTCTGGAGACGTAGGTTCCCTTTCCCTGATGCCTGAAGAGCAATTTCTCCCAGACCAGGTTCGTAATGGCTTTCTTGACCGTCCCGGGACTCACTCCCAGAGCTTTCGCCAGCTGTGATTCAGATGGAATCAGGTCCCCGGGAACCAGTTGTCCGGTATTTATCAAGGTGCGAATGTGGTCCTCGACCACTCGATAGAGCGGCTTGCCCCTGGCCGCCTCCAGCGGCGTTACAGTAAACAGGCTCAGCCTATCGACTTCTGCTTCCATCTCCACAGCGCTTCCCCCAGTTTTGCATCCCAGTGCATTGATCTACGGTTCCCGCCACTGCTGATTTTTCCCTCTGCATTGGGAGAATATTTTATTGACAGATACTGTACAAAACAGATCCCTTTGCAATTATTGTCAAATTTCGACGGGTCCCTCAACCACCGGTTCAAACGCGCTTCGCAGCTGTTCGAGCCAGTTTGTTTTTCCATTCGTATTCCTGCCGCTACCACGCCTTGCCGGCCCAGACGGGCGCTTGCCAATGTTGTATACGAAGTTCGTGTTCCTTTTGCGCGATATCGGCTCGTCTGAGCCCCTACCGCGCAATTGTCAATAAATTATCATTATTATCAATGGATTACATTGAATCCAGGATTCCTTCCTGCTTCCCTGACGCTGCCTTCCTCCGGCATGCCTTCGCGATTTGACAGCCTCTGACGTCTAGTCTAATACGTTAGGTAGGTTATGTATATGACCTGGGCACAAGCGGACCCCATAACAAACAAGCGGTCCCTCATATAACAAGTAATGCCCGACGGAGCTTGGGCCTGCCAGCGGAGGAAAAGACCCGTGGAGTTATTCCAATATTTACCCGAGGTTCTGAGCGGCTGGAATCTGGTGATTCTCATCGTCGGAACCGTAGTGGGGCTGCTGTTGGGGGCGACCCCCGGTCTCAGTCCCACGATGGCGGTTGCCCTGCTTATCCCCTTTACCTTTCAGATGGATACCTCTTCGGGCCTGATCCTGCTCGGCGTGATCTATACCGCCACGGTGGCGGGCGGTGCGGTGACCGCCATCCTGGTCAATATCCCCGGGTCGCCGGCCAACATCGCGACGATGCTCGACGGCCACCCGATGGCCAAGAGTGGCCGCGCCACGGAGGCGTTGCATTACTGCTTCATCAGCTCAGGGATCGGCGGTGTGATCGGGGTGCTGGTTCTGATCTTCTTTACACCGTTGCTGGCCGACTTCGCCTTGGGTTTCGGACCCTCGGAACTGTTCTGGATCGCCATCCTGGGCATCACCGTCATCGGATCGCTAGGCGGCACAACGGTGCTCAAGGGGCTGCTGGCCGGTGCCGTCGGCATCTGGATATCGCTGATTGGTTTCAATCCGGTGGCGGGGACCGAGCGGTTCATGTTCACCGATCATCTACAGGGCGGCGTGACCATCATCCCCGCGTTAATCGGTCTTTTCGCGATACCGCAGGTCTTCCAGATGGTCGAAGATGCCAGGCGCGGTCGCGGCGGGAAGACCTTCGGCATGGAGCATCGCCCACTCTGGGCCTCGATCGTCTACAACCTGTCGAGGGTTCGCGCCTTGGGCATCGGTAGCGTGGTCGGGGTGCTGGTGGGTCTGATTCCCGGCGCTGGCGGGCAGATCGCCGGCCTGATTGCCTACGACCAGAACAAGAAGTTCAGCCGCAACCCCGAGGCCTACGGCAAGGGGGAGCCTGATGGGGTGATTGCTTCGGAGACCTCGAACAGCTCCATGGTCGGGGCGTCCCTGGTACCCATGCTGTCGCTTGGTATTCCCGGCAGTCCCACAGCCGCCGTGCTGTTGGGTGGGTTGCTGATCCAGGGCCTGTTTCCCGGTCCGGACCTGTTTACCCAGCACGCCTCGGTTGCATGGACCTTCATGGGTGCCCTGCTGGTCAGCCAGGTGTTGATGATGGTGTTCGGTCTCTATATCAGCCGGTTCAGCAGGTACGTGATCCAGATACCCAAGCAACACATGGCGGCAGCCGTGGCCATCCTGGCGGTGTTCGGCACCTATAGCGTTCAGAACAGCACTTCCGACGTGATCATCATGATGACCATGGGCTGTGCCATGTACTTCGCCATGCGTTTCGGTTTCGGCCCTGGCCCGGTGGTACTCGGCATCATCCTCGGTCCGATCGCGGAAACCAATCTGCTGCAGGGTCAGATGCTCGGCCAGGCAATGGACGGCACCTTCCAGTATTTCTTCACCGGGGGCGTCAATCTGTTGTTGATCTTCCTCTGTGTGCTGTCGATCGGCTATAGCGTCGCAGCGGAATTCAAGGTGCGCGCGCGCCAACGTCGCCAGTCGACCGGACGGACCGTGGAGGTGGAATCATGATGAGTCATCGCAAGCATCGCTTTACCGCCCTGGCGACTCTGCTGATGGCCATGGGCCTGGCGGCCGCCTCGTTCATGCCCAACTTGCCGGGCTACGAGTTCCCGCAGATGACCGCCCTGGTGGCCGTGGGGATTGCGGCGATCATGGTGCTGCTGGCCTGGGTCCCGAAGCAGCCGGTCACCGCAGCCGATGAAGAGCCGATCCCGTGGGGCGGCATCTGGCCGCTGATACTGATTCTCGCCGGCTTTCTGTGGGTCATGGAATGGTTGGGATTCTTTGCGACCTCCTACATCGCTTTCTTCCTGATCATTCTGATCTACTCCCCGCAACGCATCAGCTTGCGCGGAGCCATCAAAGGCGCCGTCATCACGGGCCTTTTCCTAGGAGTGTTGTATCTCATATTTGTCGCTTTGCTCCGAGTTCAGGTCCCCCAGGGGATCTTGATCTAAACACCGCACGACATAACAACTCCCCAGAACGAAGGAGACGTAACATGAACAACAAACGCCTGCTCCAAGACAAGACGCTGTTGGCCGGAATCGTGACGGGGGCCATGCTCGCCGTCAGTGGTTCCGCTCTGGCGGACTATCCCAGCAACCCCATCAACGTCATCGTGTCCTACTCGGCCGGTGGCGCCACCGACTTCCAGGCCCGTATCGCGACGTCGAAGTCAGAGACCTACTTCGGCGAGCCGATGGTCATCGTCAACCGGCCGGGTGCCGGTGGCCAGGTGGGCTGGAATTATCTGGTCCAGAACAGCCGGGACGAGGGCTACGATATCGCTGCTTACAACGTGCCGCACTTCATTGCGCAATCGCTGATGTACGACACGCACTACGATATCGACAACCTGGAGCCCATCGCCAACTGGGGGGTGGACCCGGCCGTTCTCATCGTCGGTCGCGATAGCCCGTTCGATACCATCGACGACCTGGTCGAATATGCCAGGGAGAACCCCGGGCGCGTTACCGTATCCGGCGCCGGCCTGTTCGTCGGCCACCATATCGCAACGGTACAGCTGGAGAACGAGGCGGGAATCGAGCTCAAGTACTTGCCCACCGATGGCGGGGTCGATGCCTTGCGCTTTGTCCAGGGTGGGCAGGTCATGGCCGGCTTCAATAACCTCTCGGACGCCTACCGAAGCCAGGATCGCGTGAAGATTCTGGGGATCGCCGATCTGGAGCGAGATGAGGAGTTTCTGCCCGACGTACCCACCTTCAAGGAGGCGGGCTACGACATCGATGACTCCAGCGTCAACTACCGTGGCCTGATGACGCGCTCCGGTGTCTCCGAGGAGAGACTGAAGATCCTCTCCGAAGGCGCTGTCGAGATGTTCAATGACGAGGAGGTCCAGGCACAGCTGAAGGCGGGCGGCTCGCCCATGCGTGTCATGGGCCGCGAGGAGCTCAAGGAGATGTGGCAAGAGCGTCAGGCCTACCTCGAGGAGCTGTTCGCCAGCCTCGATCCCGAAGAGCTGGAAGAGTTGGCCGAGGAAGACTGATCGCGGGGATGCGACCCCCGGCAACCCGGTGGGATGCCGCAGCCGAGCCGCTGCGGCATCCCCGGCAACATTGAAGCCCGCAGGCAAGTGTGTCTCGCATCGGTTCATGTCTCACGAAGAGATGCGCAGGACACCAATGTGTACCAACTCATGTATCTAAGATGCTTGAATCGTCCGATAATGGAGCAACGGTTATGGTGAGCAGCACACAAGTGAGTCAACTGAAGGACACGTCCGACGCCCGGGCCGCCGTGGCCTCGCTGGTGGCACGTGCCCGTATGGCCCAGGCCGAATATGAGCATTATGGCCAGCGGCAGGTGGATGAGGTCGTGACGGCTGTCGCCTGGGCCCTGGTACAGCCCGAGCGCAATCGCCAGCTCTCCGAGCTCGCGGTCGAGACCACCGGGTTGGGCAACGTCGAGGACAAGATCACCAAGAATCGCCGCAAGACCATGGGGCTGCTGCGGGATCTCGAGCAGGCGAAGAGTGTCGGTGTCATCCGGGAGCTGCCCGAGCTCGGCCTGGTGGAAATCGCCCGCCCGGTCGGCGTGGTCGGCGCCGTGGTTCCGTCGACCAACCCCGCGGCCACCCCAGCCAACAAGACGATCAATGCCTTGAAGGGGCGCAACGCGATTATTCTGGCACCATCGCCCAAGGGGCAGGCGGCATGCACCCTGCTGCTGGAGTTCATGCATGCCGAGCTCGACCGGGTCGGTGCCCCGCGGGACCTGGTGCAGCAGCTGCCGATCCCGGTCAGCAAGGCGACCACCTACGAGCTGATGAACCAGGTGGATCTGGTGGTGGTCACCGGTTCGCAGAACAATGTCAGGTCTGCCTATTCCAGCGGTACCCCGGCCGTTGGCGTGGGGGCGGGCAACGTACCGGTCATCATCGACGAGTCCGCCGAGCTCGACGATGCGGCGCGCAAGATCACCGCTTCCAAGACCTTCGATAACGCGACCAGCTGCTCGTCGGAGAACAGCCTGGTCATACTCGATGCCGTCTACGAGTCGGCCATCGCGGCCCTCGAACGTAGTGGCGGAGTCATGCTGACCGCAGCGGAAAAGCAGCAGCTCGAAGCGGCCATGTGGGAGGATGGCAGCCTGAGCCGCCACATCATCGCCCGCGCCGCGCCCGATATTGCGCGGCGTGCCGGGCTGACCCGCTCCGAGCTTCAGTCGGCCTCCTTCTTCATGGTCGAGGAGCAGCACGTCGGCAAGGAGTATCCCTTCTCGGGTGAGAAGCTCTCCCCGGTACTGGCCATCTACCGTGCAAGGGACTTCGAGGCGGCCTTCGAGCAGACCCGCTGCCTGCTGGACCATCAAGGCAAGGGCCACTCCTGTGGCATTCATACCCGGAACGAGGCAAACATCCGCAGGTTGGGGCTGGAGATGCCCGTCTGCCGCGTGATCGTGAACCAGGCACACGCCTTCGCCAACGGTGGAAACTTCGACAACGGCCTACCGTTCTCCCTCTCCATGGGCTGTGGCACCTGGGGGCAGAACAGCATCTCCGACAACATGAACTATCGCCATTATCTCAATATCACCCGTATTGCGCGCACGATTCCACCCAGCGAACCCACGATGGACGACCTCTTCGGCGCCTACCTGCAAAAGCACGGCCTTGCCGATTCCTGACGTTAACCAAGGGCAAGGAATGGGAGTATTTCAATGACGGTTCTCAATCTGATCAATTCGCTGGCCACCGACTGCAGGGACAAGACGTTTCTGATCGCTCCGGAAAGTGGCGAAGAGCTGACGTTCGCGCAGCTTCGGGACAAGGTGGCGCTGGTGTCGGCCCAGCTCGACGCCATGGGCAGCAGGAGGGGGGAGCATGTCGCCATGCTCATGGATAACGGCCTGTGGACGGCGATTCTGCTGTTGGCCGTGATGGCTAGCGGGCGAGTCGCGGTACCGCTCAATGCCATCGCCGGTGATGGTCAGCTCGAGTATGTGCTGGATCATTGTGACGCCAGCATACTGTTTGCTTCGGGGGAGCACGAGGAGCGGGCGAGCCGGCTCGCTGACAGGGTCCGGCGACCGGTAAGCGTGATACCCGCCTGCCCCGACCAGGGGCCGCAATGGCCGACAGTGGGGCTGGTCGAGGTGGTGCAGCTCGAGCCTCTCGAGCCCGAGGCCAATGCCTTGCTGATGTATACCTCGGGGACCACGGGCAAGCCCAAGGGGGTGCTGCTTACCCACCGCAGCGTGATCGCGGGCGGCAAGAATACGGTCGAAGCGCATGCGCTCTCGTCCGAGGACCGCGCGCTGTGCGTTCTGCCGCTGTATCACATCAATGCCGAGATCGTCACCGTCATTGCTCCGCTGATCAGCGGCGGCAGCGTCGTCATGCCGCATCGCTTCAGCACGCGTGCTTTCTGGAACTGGATCCGCGATTACCAATGCACCTGGTTCAGCGTGGTACCCACCATCGTCGCCTATCTCCAGGAACACGGCGACACTCAGGAGACCAGCGTTCGCGCCAATCCCGACTATGCGCGGCTTCGCTTCGGGCGCTCGGCATCGTCGGCGCTGCCGGCTTCCAGCCACAAGGCCTTCGAGAAAGAGTTCGGCATCCCGCTGATAGAGACCATGGGTCTGACCGAGACGGCCGCTCAGATTCTCTCCAACCCGCTTCCACCGTTTCAGGCGCAGTATGGCTCGCCCGGCATCGCCTATCGCAACGAGGTCAAGGTGGTGGCGAGTAGCGGCGAGGAAGCGCCGCGCGGAGTGATCGGTGAGCTCATGGTACGCGGCGACAATGTCATGAAGGAGTACTACAAGAATCCCGAGGCGACGGCCGAAACCCTGACGAGCAACGGATGGTTACGCACCGGGGACCTAGGCTATCAGGATGAGGATGGCTTCTTTTATATCACGGGGCGCCTCAAGGAGCTCATCATCAAGGGTGGCGAGAACATCGCCCCGCGCGAGATCGACGATGCGCTGCTGAAACACCCTGCGGTGCTCGAGGCCGCCGCTTATGCGCAGGAGGATGAGACGTATGGCCAGCAGATCATGGCCTGCGTCGTATTCAAGAACGGCAAGCAGGCGAGCGAAACCGAGCTGCGGGAGTTTTGCGGCAAGGAGGTCGGCAAGTTCAAGACGCCCAGCAGCATCCACTCCGTTCAATGGCTGCCCAGGGGGCCTTCCGGCAAGGTGCAGAGATTGAAGATCGCCGACATGCTCGATGAACTGGCCGAAGAGCAGCAAATGGCGAGTCGTGCCTAGCGGTCCTCCCGTCAGAACGAAGCGCAACCTGGTTCCGGGGAGTCCGGCTCCCCGGAGCTTCTGGAGAAAGTGCCATGTCATTCAAGATTGAACGAATCCTCTATGCCACCGATCTCGGTCCGCGGGGACCCGATGTCTTTCGCTGCGCTGCGAGCGTTGCCGAACGGTACGGTGCGGATATCCACATCGTTCACGTGATCGAGGAGCCCTCCATCATTCGCAACAATATCGCCGAGCGTTACATTTCCGGCTCGGTAATGGGGGGGTATCGGGAATCCACGTTCGAGGAGGCGATCGACGAAATAAAGCGACGCCTTGAACAGTTTACCCGCTCCACCCTGGAGTCGGAGGAAGCGGTGCATGCCAGGGTGGCGGAGATCCGTGTGCTGACCGGCCGGCCGGGACGGACCATCCTGGAGGAGGCCGACCGCATCGATGCGGACTGCATCGTCCTGGGCTCGCGTCGTTATTCGGGGGTCAACGACATGATCATCGGCTCGGTGGCGAGAAAGGTGACGCTCAAGTCACGGCGTCCCGTGTTCCTGTTTCCCGTGTGATGCACTCGCCCACGGCGGGCCTGAACAAGGCGGCTCATGACTCGGCGGTTTGGCGCGCCAGCAGTGCCTCGAAGGCAATCGCCGCCTGGCTGACCGTGCGATGGGGTAGTCGCACCCGGTAGAGCTGGCGCTGGATCGCCGGCTTGCCGATGTCCACTTGCCTGACCCGGCCCAGCCTCAGCTGGTCCCTGGCACAGATACGGGGTACCAGGCCTAGCCCTATTCCGGACGAGACGGTCTGGACGATCGCCTCGTTGCTGCCGACCTCGATGGTTTGAGGGCTCGAGGTACCCAGTTCCGTCAACAGCGCCTCGGTGGCTTCCCGGGTGCCCGAGCCGGGCTCACGTACCACCCACACCGGCTTCGAATCGGGACCTGTCAGATCCATCACCTGGCTGGGTTCAAGGGAGTCGGCGGCGATGATCACCATCTCCTCCTTGAACCAGGGACGTGCCTCCACCCGTGCGTCGACTGCCACCCCCTCCACCAGGGCGACGTCCACCCGACAGTCGATGAGCGATTCGATGATCTGCTTGGTGTTCTCGCTGACCAGTCGTATCTCGATATGGGGATGGCGACGATGGAATTCGGCGACCAGTGGCGGCAGCCAATAGGTGGCGATGGTGGTGCTGGCGCCTATCGTCAGCCGCCCACGCTCGAGGCCGTAGAAAGCCGCTACCGTTTCATGGGCCTCCCGCTCCAAGGCAAAGATGCTTCGGCCATAGGTATGAAGCGCCTGGCCGGGCTCGCTCGGCTGGAACGAGCGACCCTGGCGGTCCAGCAGCGTGGTCTCCAACTGCGACTCGAGTTCACGTACCGCCTTGGACACAGCTGGCTGACTGATCCTCAGGGCTTCCGCGGCACGAGAGAAACTGCCGGCATCGACCACGGCGACGAAGATGCGGAGCAGGTGCAGGTTCATTTCCATTCCTTCAGGTTATGTAGACTTAACTTCCATGAACTGTCGCTATAGTTTAGCCGCGATTAAGCTCTAGATAGAAATTAGCTTATGCCCTTTTTAATGCTTGAGACTCATTGACGGCCAGCAGTTGCGGAACCGGCGACAGGCCGGATGGCAGCTCGAAGGAGGCAACCCGTGTTCGATAAAGCCCTGCAGATGCTCTTCGCGCCGAATGGTACCGTGCCTCGCGCGGATGCGGCTTCCGTCGCTCGGGAGCTGCCAGCGTTCGAAGACCATTCGGCCCAGGAGAAACGCCACACTACCTGCTACATGTGCGCCTGCCGCTGCGGTATCGAGGTAACCGTGGAGGACAATCGGGTCCGCTTCATCCGCGGCAACCCCGACCACCCCGTCAACAAGGGAGTACTCTGCGCCAAGGGCAACGCCGGCATCATGAAGCAGATGTCGCCTGCCAAGCTGCGCAACCCGCTGATGCGCAAGCCGGGGACCGAGCGCGGCGATGGCGAGTTCGTCGAGGTTTCCTGGGACGAGGCGCTGGAACTCCTCACCGAGCGGCTGCGCGAGATTCGCGCCACCGACCCCAAGAAGCTGGCCTTCTTCACCGGGCGCGACCAGATGCAGGCCCTTACCGGCCTGTGGGCGCAGCAGTTCGGCACCATCAACTGGGCCGCCCACGGCGGCTTCTGCTCGGTGAACATGGCCGCCGCAGGGCTCTACAGCATCGGCCAGTCGTTCTGGGAATTCGGCGACCCCGACTGGGACCGGGCCAAGTACTTCATGCTGTGGGGCGTGGCCGAGGATCATGCCTCCAACCCGATCAAGATCGGCATCGAGAAGCTCAAGCGCCGCGGCGCGAAGTTCGTCTCGATCAACCCGGTGCGCACGGGCTACCAGGCGGTGGCGGACGAGTGGGTCCCGATCCGTCCCGGCACCGATGGCATGCTGGCGCTCTCCATGTGCCATGTGCTGCTCAGCCGCGACCTGGTGGACTGGGATTACCTGGGACGCTACACCAATGCCCCCTTCCTGGTGATCGACAATCCGGGGCATGCCGATGACGGCCTGATCGCCCGCGATGAAGCGGGCAAGCCGTTGGTGTGGGATACCGCCGTGGAGACGTTCGTCAACGGTATGACGCCCGGCGTGCAGGCGGCCATGTTCGGCGAGCACACCCTGCCTGACGGGCGTCGCACGCGCACGGTGATGACGCTGATCGCCGAGAAATATCTCGATCCCCGGTACGCCCCCGAGAAGGCGGCGGAGGTCTGCGGCCTGTCGGCGGAAACCATCGAGCGGCTGGCGCTGGAGATGGCCCATGTGGCCTTCAAGGAAACCATCGAGATCGAATGCGAATGGACCGATTGGGCCGGCCGCAAGCATGACCGCTTCATCGGACGGCCGGTGGCCATGCACGCCATGCGCGGCATCTCGGCTCACTCGAACGGTTTCCAGACCTGTCGCGCGCTCCACCTGCTGCAGGTCTTCCTCGGCACCATCGACGTGCCGGGAGGGCATCGGGCCAAGGCGCCGTTCCCCCGGCATACGCCCCCACCTATCAAGCCGGCCCGGGACATGGCGCCCAACACGCCGCTGACCGCTCCGCCGCTGGGCTTTCCCACCTCGCCGGAAGATCTGGTGGTGGACGACCAGGGCCGCCCGCTGCGCATCGACAAGGCCTACTCCTGGGAGGCGCCGCTGGCCAACCATGGGCTGATGCACATGGTCATCACCAACGCGGTCAACGGCGATCCTTATCCCATCGATACGCTGATCCTGTTCATGGCCAACATGGCCTGGAACTCGACCATGAACACCAACAGCGTGCAGGACATGCTGCGTGCCAAGGATGATCAAGGTGACTACAAGCTGCCGTTCCTGGTGGTGGTGGATGCCTTCCATTCGGAAACGGTGAACTTTGCCGACCTGGTGCTGCCGGACACCACCTACCTGGAGCGTCACGACGCCATCTCCATGCTCGACCGGCCGATCTCGGAGCCCGATTCGCCGTGCGACTCCGTCCGCTTGCCGGTGCTGGAGCCGGACCGGAACGTACGGCCGTGGCAGGAGGTGTTGGTAGACATGGCCGGACGGTTGGGCTTCCCGGCCTTCGTTGACGAGGAGGGCAAGCCCAAGTACGACGGTTACACCGACTTCATTACCCGCTGGGAGAAGGCCCCCGGCATCGGCTTCCTGGCGGGCTGGCGCGGCGAGGACGGCACTCAGCACATGCGCGGCGCGCCGAACCCCCGGCAGTGGGAGAAATACAAGGAAAACGGCGGCTTTTTTCAGCACCACCTGCCCGAGCACATGCGCTTCTATCGCTTCGCCAATCGCGACTACCTGGAGTGGGCCAAGGCGGTGGGCTTCAATCCCTCGAGCGAGCCCATCGTCATGGAGCTTTACTCCGAGGTGCTGCAGACGTTTCGTCTGGCAGGGCAGGGGCTCTATGACGGCCCGCTGCCGCCCGAGACCGTGGACCGCGAACGGTTGGTGCAATACTTCGACCCGCTGCCCCAGTACTACGTGCCATTGGAAGAGCAGCGCGTCGACCAGCAGCGCTATCCCTTCCATGCGATCAACCAGCGCCCCATGCACATGTATCACTCCTGGGATTCGCAGAATGCCTGGCTGCGACAGATCACCGCGGAGAACTACTTGTTCATGAACCGCGGCCGGGGTGAGCGCCTCGGGATCGCGGACAAGAGCTGGGTGTGGGTGGAGTCGCATAACGGCCGCATCCGGGTACAGGTCAAGCTGATGGAAGGCTGCCAGGAGGACACGGTGTGGACCTGGAATGCGATCGGTAAGCAGAGCGGTGCCTGGGGCCTGTCGCCCGATGCGCCCGAGTCGAAGCGCGGCTTCCTGATGAACCACCTGATCTCGGAACTGCTGCCGGCCGCCGATGACGAGCGGCGCCTCACCAACTCCGACCCGATCACCGGCCAGGCCGCCTGGTATGACCTGCAGGTAAGCATCACCCCGGCCGAGCCGGAAGAGGTGGAGAGCAGCTGGCCGCATTTCGCCACCGTGAAGCCACTGCCCGGTGCGCCGACACCACCGGACCAGCTGCGCTACCAGACACATGCGGCGGTGCCCCTGCGCCGTTCGTTCATGGACATCATCAAGCGGAGGTAGGCATGAAGCTCGGCCTGGTCATTGATACGGATACCTGTGTGGGCTGCCACGCCTGCGTGGTGGCCTGTAAACAGTGGAACACCTCGGGGACCCTGGGCCCGCTGACCGACTACCAGCCATACGGCGAGGAGCCCAGCGGCGTGGCATTCAACCGGGTGCGTACCTACGAGGTGGATACCTACCCCAACAACAAGACGATCAACATGCCCATGTCGTGCATGCACTGCGAGACGGCGGAGTGCGTGACGGTATGCCCCACCGGTGCCTCCTTCAAGCGTGAGGAGGATGGCATCGTACTGGTGGACCAGGACAAGTGCATGGGCTGTAACCTCTGCGCCTGGGCATGCCCCTACGGCGCACGCGAGCTGGACGAGGCCGTCGGTACCATGAAGAAGTGCACCCTGTGCGTGGATCGCATCTATGACGAGCTGCTGCCCGAGGCCGATCGGCAGCCGGCTTGCGTGATCACCTGCCCCACCAGTGCGCGGGCGTTCGGTGACCTGGACGACCCGGACTCCGAGGTCAGCCGCCTGGTGCGTGAGCGCAACGGCTATCAATCCCTGCCGGAGCTCGGCTACAACCCAGTCAACCGCTACCTCCCTCCGCGTAACAAGCCCCATGCGGAGACCACGCCGGGTGCGCCGTTGCCGTCTCTCTCCGAGCGCTTCAAGAGCTGGATTGACAAGGCCATCGTCCGTTAACCCCATTCACCCGTATAAGGAAGATAACCAATGCATCCCGCGCTGTCCGTGATCTTCTTCACCGTGGTTTCCGGCGCCGGCTTCGGCCTGGTGATCCTCTCCGTCGGCCTGGGCCTGCTCGGAGGCGTGCCGGGGCTGGGCGTGTCCGGAACGCTGACCTCGATCGTCACCGGTGTGGTGCTGGCCACCGCTGGCCTGCTGGCCTCGACTCTGCACCTGGCCAACCCGAAGAACGCCTGGCGGGCCTTCTTCCGCTTCCGTACCTCCTGGCTGTCCCGGGAAGCGGTGTTCTCCGTATTGTTCTATCCGTGCGTAGCGCTCTATCTGCTCGGCCTGTGGTCGACGGGCGGGGCGCATGGGGCAGGGATGACCCTTGTCGGTGTACTGGTACTGCTGCTTGCTCTGGCCACGGTCTTTGCCACCGGCATGATCTACGCCAGCCTGCGCACGATTCCCCAGTGGAACAGCCCATTGGTGCCCACCAACTACCTGCTGCTCAGCCTGGCCTCGGGCGCGGTGCTGCTGACGGGGGTGACGGTGGCCTTCGGTGAGTCCCCCGCCGTTGCGGGCAGGCTGGCCCTGGTGCTGCTCATTACCGCGGGCCTGGCCAAGGCGGTGTACTTCTTCTGGATTGGCAAGCCACAGGGGCCGACCATCAATACGGCCGTGGGCGCAACGCGTGCCCGAATCAAGCTGCTCGAATCGGGACAGAGCAGCGATAGTTTCCTCAACCGCGAATTCAGTTACGAGGCTGCCGCCGCACGCATCAACCAGCTGCGCATCGTGGTGTATGTATGTGGCTTCATCCTGCCGTTCCTGCTGCTGGTCGCGCTGCTACGTACCGATGCCACGCCGCTGTCCTTGACGCTGGCGCTGTCGGCACCGGCATTGCTCGGCATTGGGCTGCTGGCCGAGCGGTGGCTGTTCTTCGCCGAGGCGCGTCATGTGGTGAATCTGTTCTACGGTCGTCAACAGTGCTGAAACCGGCGCTTCGCTGGATTCGAAGGGAGCGTGTCGTTACCGGCCACCGGGTCGGGAAGCGACGGTCGGTCGTCGCTGTCGATACACTCCCGCCCCCTTCCACCGGCCGGGACATCCCATCATGGAGCAAACTCTTGCGCTGACACCCCAGATGGTCGTCGTACTCGCCCTGCTGGGCTTCACCATCTATCTGTTCGTCTCGGAGATCGTACGCATCGACGTGGCGGCGGTGTCGATCATGGTATTGCTTGGCCTGCTCGGTCTGGTGCCCGGCCTGGAGGGGCTGTCCGACCCCCAGGCGCTGTTCGACGGCTTCGCCAGCAATGCCGTCATCGCCATCATAGCGGTGATGATCATCGGTGCCGGCCTGGACAAGACCGGCATCATGAGCCGGTTCGCCACCCTGATCATGCGGGTGGGCGGGAAGACCGAGCCGCGCATCATTCCGCTGGTTTCCGGCACCGCCGGTGTGATCTCCAGTTTCATGCAGAATGTGGGGGCGGCGGCGCTCTACATCCCGGTCGTCTCGCGCATCTCGGGGCGTACAGGGCTGCCGATGTCACGGCTGCTGATGCCGATGGGTTTCTGCACGATCCTGGGGGGCACCATCACCATGGTGGGCTCCAGCCCATTGATTCTTCTGAACGACCTTCTTCCTCCCGGGATGGAGCCTTTCGAGTTGTTCGATGTGACGCCGGTCGGCCTGGCACTGCTGTTCACTGGCATCCTGTACTTCGTGCTGCTCGGACGGCTGGTACTGCCGGCCGCCAGCGGTGACGGCGGCAGCGATAGCGTGATCGGCTATTACCAGCAAGTGTACGGCCTCGACCTGCTGATACGTGAAGTGCGCATCCCCGAGGATCATCCGCTGGCAGGGAGGGTAATCGGCGACCTGGAGCAGGGCGCTGGCGTGGTTGCCGTGGCCACGTTCATGAATAGCGAGCTGCGGGTGGGACCTTGGCGCGGGCTGACCATAGAGCCCGGCGCACGCATTGCTATCCTCGGCCACTGCGAGGAACTGAACGCGTTCGAGCAACGCGCTGGCTGTACGCTACTGGATCTGGATGTCTTCGCCGACGCCCTGGCGCCGGAAAAGTCGGGCATTGCCGAAGTCGTGATTCCGCCGCGGTCGGGATTGATTGGCAGGAGCGTACAGGAGATTGCCATGCGCAAGTCCTATGGGCTTTCGGTGCTGTGCATCCATCGCGGGGGGGAGACCTTGCAAGAGGGGATTCGAGACCTGCCTCTGGCGGCGGGGGACGTTCTGGTCTCGCACTGCCGCTGGGACACCCTGATGCGGCTGGAAAAGGAGCGCGACTTCGTGGTGATGACCACCGACTACCCACGCGAGGAGTTGCGCCCCCAGAAGGTTCCCGCGGCGCTGCTGTTCTTCTCCGTCGCGCTCGGGCTCATCCTGTTCACGGACCTGCGCCTCTCCGTGGCATTGCTGACCGGGGCGGTGGGCATGATCCTGACCGGGGTCCTGAGCATGGACGAAGCGTACGATGCGGTGAGCTGGAAGACCGTGTTTCTTCTGGCGAGCCTCATTCCTCTGGGGGGGGCGGTGGAGGATACCGGGACGGCTGCCTGGATCGCGCAGACCACCTTGATCAGCCTCGGTGACGTGTCGCCCTGGGTGCTGCAGGCCGTCATCGCGATACTGGCCACCTTCTTCACCCTGGTGATGTCGAATGTCGGCGCGACGGTCCTGCTGGTGCCGCTGGCGGTGAACATCGCCTTGGCCGCCCAGGGGATGGGGATGGATGCAGATCCTCGCATCTTTGCCCTGACCGCGGCGATAGCCACCTCGAACTCGTTCCTGATTCCCACGCACCAGGTCAATGCGCTGATCATGGGACCGGGCGGCTACAGGGTGACGGACTACATGAAGGCCGGGGGTGTGATGACCCTACTCTTCCTCGTGGTGTCGCTGCTGGTACTCAATCTGCTCTATTGAGTTGAGCGTCCATTCACAGCGGTCCAGAGGAAAGGTCAGCCCTGCGACCGTGAGCGCCTAGCCCGCGGCAATGGCCAGAGGGGTTTCAAAACAGTCGGACGTCGGAGTCGCGGGCGGCCGGCAGGCGGGAGGACGATCGTCCCTGCCTCTTGGCGAGCCGTCATCGAGACTGTGCTGGGCATCCAGTTGCTCTTTTAGCGTCGTGAGCGTCAGTTGGAGGAAAAGGATCCTCTCCTCTAGCTCTCGCCGGCTGGTTTTCCTGTATTCGATCATGACCTGTCTCCCGCACAAGCGCATCAGAAACGGGCTAGCGCTTACAAGCCCATTATAAGTCACTCGAATCGGCAGAACAGGAATAAATACGATGATTGTTACTTCGATTGGTTATATGCCGGGCGGCGTGTTGCCGCCACTGGGAGCGTAGGCTAGGTTGCCAATTCGGCCAGGGAGCTGCCGTGCGGCATGGCATCTCGATCGATGGCGGCGATGGCCTCGGCGGCGCGTTGCAGCGCGGGGAGACATTGGAGCGCCTGCTCTTGCGTCATGCGCATGATGGGGGCCTGGATGGCTATTCCCAGGTTGGACCTGCCCCTGGGGTTGGGTGCCAGCACGGCGATACAGATCAGTCCCGATAGAAACTCCTCGTCATCGAAGGCATAACCATGCTGGCGAACCGTCTCGATTTCGGTTTCAAGCGCATCGATATCGGTCAAGGTGTTGTTGGTGAATGCCTTGAGAGGAAGCGTTTCCAGCAGTCGCCTGCGCTGCGTGGGACTCATCTGGGCCAGAAAGAGCTTGCCGCTTGCCGAGCAGTGCACCGGGACCCGGGACCCGGGGTGGAGGTAGAAACGCAGGGCTGCCGAGGTCTCGACACGATCGAGATAGAGGACCTCTCCGCCTGACAGGGCGGTGATATTGCAGCTTTCGCCGACCTCGTCGACCAGTTGGCCAAGCACCGCATGGCGTGCACCGTGCACGGTGTCGTTGAGCAGCAGGTTTTCGGCCAGGCGGCGCAGTCGGCTTCCCTTGCTGTAGTGGCGGTTGTCGGCCTCGCGCTGGAGCATGCCGGAGGTCTCGAGCTGCTGCAGCATGCGATGCAGGGTGGGTTTCGGCAGGCCGGTTTCCTCGACCATGCTCTGCAGGGTGAAGAATTGATCCTTCTCGGCTATCACCTCCAGCAGTGCCAGTAAACGTTGCGCGGGTGTGTCGCCTTCAAGCTTGGTGATGTCGGATTTGCTACTCGTCATGGCGCTGCCTCCTTTTCCATCAAGGTATATTGTTCCTCAAAAGAAATCAATTTGTACCATTTTTCGAAACTTTCCATTGACGCGTGGTTGACGCGACGCTAAATTTTGAGCAAGTTTCGTTATTCGGAACCCTTCGTACCATAAAAAGATCATGATGAAGCGGCCGCGCCGTGGAGGACCCTTATGAGCACTTCAGACAACGTAGACAACCGCCCAGTGGCCCAGGGCAAGCAGAAGATGACCCCTTCGGAGGCCTTCGTCGAAACCATGGTCGCCAACGGTGTCACCGACATGTTCGGCATCATGGGGTCGGCCTTCATGGACGCCATGGACATCTTCGCCCCGGCCGGTATCCGCCTGATTCCGGTGGTCCATGAGCAGGGCGCCGGCCACATGGCCGACGGCTACGCCCGCGTCTCCGGCCGCCACGGCCTGGTGATCGGCCAGAACGGCCCGGGCATCTCCAACTGCGTGACCGCGATCGCCGCGGCCTACTGGGCGCACAGCCCGGTGGTCATCGTCACCCCGGAAGCCGGCACCATGGGCATGGGCCTGGGCGGCTTCCAGGAGTGCAACCAGTTGCCGATGTTCCAGGAGTTCACCAAGTACCAGGGCCATGTGACCCATCCGGCGCGCATGGCCGAGTACACCGGCCGCTGCTTCGACCGGGCCATGGCCGAGATGGGCCCAACCCAACTGAACATTCCGCGGGACTATTTCTACGGCGAGATCGAGGCCGAGATTCCCCAGCCGTCGCGGCTGGACCGCGGCCCCGGTGGGGCCAAAAGCCTGGACGAGGCCGCCGAGTTGCTGGCCACGGCCAGGTTCCCGGTGATCATCTCCGGCGGTGGGGTGGTGATGGCCGATGCGGTGGAAGAGTGCCAGGCCCTGGCCGAGCGCCTCGGTGCACCGGTGGTCAACAGTTACCTGCACAACGACTCCTTCCCCGCCAGCCACCCGCTGTGGTGCGGCCCGCTGGGCTACCAGGGCTCCAAGGCGGCGATGAAACTGCTGGCCCAGGCCGACGTGGTGGTGGCGCTGGGTTCCCGGCTGGGGCCGTTCGGTACCCTGCCGCAGCACGGCCTGGACTACTGGCCGACCAACGCCAAGGTCATCCAGATCGACGCCGACCACAAGATGCTCGGCCTGGTGAAGAAGATCGCTGTGGGCATCTGCGGCGACGCCAAGGCCTCCGCGATCGCGCTGAGCGAACGGCTGGCCGGGCGCGACCTGGCCTGTGATACCACCAAGGCCGAGCGCCACGACACCATCCAGTCCGAGAAGGCCGCCTGGGAACGCGAACTCGACGAGTGGACCCACGAGCGTGACCCCTTCAGCCTCGACGCCATCGACGAGGCCAAGAGGGAAACGCCCTTCTCCGGTGGCGAATACCTGCACCCGCGGCAGGTGCTGCGCGAGCTGGAAAAGGCCATGCCCGAGGACGTCATGGTCTCCACCGATATCGGCAACATCAACTCGGTGGCCAACAGCTACCTGCGTTTCGAGAAGCCACGCAGCTTCTTTGCCGCCATGAGCTTCGGCAACTGCGGCTACGCCTTTCCCACCATCATTGGCGCCAAGGTTGCCGCGCCGCACCGTCCGGCGATCTCCTACGCCGGTGACGGTGCCTGGGGCATGAGCCTGATGGAGACCATGACCTGCGTGCGTCACAACATTCCGGTAACCGCGGTAGTGTTCCACAACCGCCAGTGGGGAGCCGAGAAGAAGAACCAGGTGGACTTCTACAACCGCCGCTTCGTCGCGGGGGAGCTGGACAACCAGAGCTTCGCCGAGATCGGTCGGGCGATGGGGGCCGAAGGGATCACCGTGGACCGGCTGGAAGACGTGGGGCCGGCGCTGAAGAGGGCAGTGGACCTGCAGATGAACGAAGGCAAGACCTGCATCGTGGAGATACTGTGTACCCGGGAGCTGGGCGACCCGTTCCGCCGGGATGCGTTGAAGAAGCCGGTACGCCTGCTGGAGAAGTACCAGGACTACGTCTGAGTGAATGTGGTTTCAGTGGAAGTGGTCTTCCCCCGGCATGGCCGGGGGTTTTTTCACTGTCATGGCCGATGCCGACGCGTATCGGACATGGAAGGAGACGACAATGAAGGCACTGAAGCGAATCATCGAGCGAGCCCGCCAGTCCCCCAGGCGTATCGTGCTCTGCGAAGGCGAGGATGAGCGCATCCTTCGGGCGGCCATCAATGCCGCCGAGGACGGCGTTGCCAAGATCGTATTGGTGGGCAACCGGCGGAACATCCTGGCGGTGGCGGCGGCCCGGGGTCTCGATCTGGCCGCCCTTGACGTGGTCGACCCCGCCGATTCCCGCTTGACCACCAATCTGGCGGCAGTATTGCACGACCTTCGCAGGAAGCGTGGCATGACGCTCGCGCAAGCCAGAACAGCGGTGCACGAGCCGCTGTGCTTCGCCAACCTGCTGGTACGTCAGGGGCATGCCGATGGCTGCGTGGCCGGCGCCGTGCATCCTACCGCCGAGGTTGTACGAACGGCCATCCAGATACTGGGGGTCGATCCGGCGCACAAGCTGGTATCCAGCTTCTTCCTGATGATGCTCTGCAAACCGTTTCACAACCTGAAGGGGGGAATGATCTTTTCCGATTGCGGCCTGGTCATCGATCCCGATTCCAACCAGTTGGCGGATATCGCCCTGGCGGCAGCCGAAAGCGCCGAGTCGCTGTTGGGCGAGGAACCCAGGGTCGCCATGCTCTCCTTCTCGACGAGCGGCAGCGCCAGTCATGGCCATGTGGAAAAGGTGGTCAATGCCGCGCGTCGGGTCAAGGAGCGGCGTCCGGCCCTGGCCATCGACGAGGATGTCCAGCTCGATGCCGCCATCGTTGCCGAGATTGCCGAACGCAAACTGCCGGACTCCCGAGTCAAGGGCAATGCCAACGTCTTGATCTTTCCCAACCTGGAAGCCGGTAACATCGGCTACAAGCTGGCCGAGCGTATCGGTGGGGCCGAAGCGATCGGACCATTGCTGCAGGGGCTGGCCAGGCCGGCCAATGATCTGTCCCGGGGTTGTAGCGTCAACGATATCTACCATGTCATTGCCGTGACCACGATACAGGCACAGGCCGCGGAGGCCCGAGGCGCCAGAGCAATTGGCTGATGTCGTGAATGACCCACTGTTGCTGCACTTTCTTGTCGTTGCCGCCCTGGCTGGCTATTTCCATACCGTGACCGGGTTTGGACTTGGTCTCATCGTGATGGGAGCGACCAGCGGTCTCGGCATCGCTTCGGTGGCCTCGGTCGCTGCGGTGGTCAGTCTGATGATGTTGATCAACTGTCTGGTGGCGCTGCCTGGCGCGCTCCATCATATCGACTGGCCTTCGGCAAAGGCGGCCGGGCTAGGTATCGTGCCTGCGATTCTGGTTGGCGTATTGCTGCTGGATTATCTCAGCGATAGGGCCTCTTCACTGCTTGGCATCTTGCTGGGGATAGTCATCATCTACGGTGGAGCAAGCCTGTTGCTGCATCAGAATTGCCAGACGGCACTATCCTCGCGTCGCAGCTTCGCCTTGTATGGCGGTCTCTCCGGCCTCTTGGGTGGCCTGTTCGGTATTGCCGGCCCTCCCCTGATCTATCATTGTTACCGGCAGCCCATGGGGCTGATCAGAATCCGTAATATGCTGATTCTGCTTTTTGCCGTCACCTCGGCGGTGCGTACCCTGTTCATTGGCCTCCAGGGGCAGCTGAATGCCGAGATCCTGTTGCTGGCCGCCTGGTCGATCCCTGTCATTACGCTGGCTACCTTTGCGGGTCGGCGTTTTCCGCCACCGTTATCTCCCCTGTTGCTGCGCCGGGGTGTCTTTGTCTTCCTGATGCTGATCGGTCTCAGGCTGATCCTGTCAGAGTTCGGTATCTGACCCCAGTCAGAATGTCCGAGCTCATGCCTTCGTGGGATGACAGTACCTGCGGTGGATGATCAGCGCCGATATGTGCAGCCGTTGATGATCAACCCGGCAATGTTCATCAATAGCTCGTTATCCAGCCCCTGGGAGAGATCGACGGGCAGGTTGTGGCGATAGAAAGGGCTGAGATCCAGCCCTACACCGATACCCGCTATACCGACCTCACCGAGCCTTTCCTGACGTGCCACGACCTCCTTGAGATGGTTGTCCAGATAGAACTTGTCGTTGGCCAGGCCGGTGGCGCTGTCCATTGGGCAGCCGTCGGAGATGACGATCAGTTGCCGCCGTGTTTCGTCCCGGCCGGTCATGCGGGCGCAGGCCCACTCCACGGCTTCGCCGTCGATGCCTTCGCGGTAGATGTCGTGCTTGAGAAGAGCGCCGATATTCCGGCGGGCGCGGCGCCAGGGGGTATCGGCGTCCTTGAAGACGAGATAGCGAACCTCGTTGAGGCGTCCGGGAGACGCGGGCCTGCCCCGGCTCAGCCAGGTTTGATACGGTCGCCCGCCGTTCCAGGCGCCTGTGGTGAAGCCGAGCACCTCCGTGGTGACGCCGGCCATTTCAAGCGCTCGGCTCAATTGGTCGAGCAACATGGCAACAGGCTCACCATGCATTTTCATCGACCCGGAGCAGTCGACCAGAAAGCTCACCAGGCAGTTGGCCCGAGGCCTGTAGCGCTCCCGCTGAAAGAGGCGACGCTCGGTCGGGGAGCTGACCAGCTGCGCCAGCCGGCGTCCATCGATCACACCGGCCTCCTCGCCGAAGTGCCAGCCATCGCGGCGCGGTGTGCTGAGTCGAGCCGAGAAGAGGCGTGCCAATCGTCGAAGGTTGACGCCCTGGGTCGCGATGCGGGCATCGAGGTGGTCGCGATACTCGGCCAGCAATGCATCACGTACCTGGCTGTCGACAGGCACGACGCTGTCATGTGCCGTGGTGTAGATGTGATAGCGCTGCTGGGCCTGTGCGAAATGCTTGCTGTCGCCGGTCGTGGCTGTGGTGAAGCTGTCCTGCGTTTCGTCTTCGAAATCCAGCAGTAGCGCAAAGCGCTGCTGTACGCGATCCGCTGCTTCGTCGTCCTCGGCCCGCTCGGCCATGGCGTTCTCGACGCTGGCTCCCACCCACTGCGCTATTTCCAGCGCATAGGGTGCGTAGGCAGCCTGATCGTGACGATACCGGCGCAGCCCGGCCAGGGCGGTACCGATTGCCGGGGCAATGGCGGCACGGGTCGCTTCGATGACATCTTCCGTCTCCTCCAGCACCGACCTGGCCATCAGGCGGGACCAGCAGATCTGAGCCACGCTGTAGAGAAGAATGCCCAGGGCGCTCTCGGTCAGCCCCGAACGATGAAACTCACGGCACCACGCCTCGAAGCGCAACCGCATATTGGTTGCCATGCCCGGCATGGTCCCGCTGACCAGGCTCTCGGTGCGCAGCTGTTCGAGCAGCTCGAATATCAGCCGTTCCACCGGAGGCTCGGGGCACCAGTGTCGATGCAGGGCGGGCTTCGAGTACTGTAGCCGCATCGCCAAGGCATCGGTGACGCCACGCAGGGCCGCCAATTCGATGTTGCCAGTCGCCAGCTTCAGGTGGGGAGCGTTGAGCGCCAGAGGCTGCATACCGCGCTGGGGCCGTTGCCCACGATAGTGCAACTCCCGGTCTCCGGTGAGCGCACGCAACGCCGCGGCCTCGAGTTCCGCAACCTGCTGCCGCTGCCGGTTGAGTCGCTGGGGCGTGCTCACGGTTTGCCGTCCGTCGCATGGTGCCAGGACTCATCCAGTTCCTGATCGAAACAGCGTTGGTAGAACTCGGCGACGATGGGGCGCTCTGCTTCGTCGCATTTGTTGAGAAACGAGAGACGGAACGCCAACGCCGGGTCGCGGAAGATCTCGCAGTTCTCGGCCCAGGTGATGACGGTGCGTGGCGACATCAGCATCGACAGGTCGCCGGCTGCGAATCCCCGCCGGGTCAGGGTAGCGACTTCCACCATGGCGTCGATCAGCTTGCGTCCCCGTTCGTCGGCCTTGGCGGGAACCCTTGCCAGTACGATCTTCACTTCCTCGTCGTGAGAGAGATAGTCGAGCTGCGCGACGATGTTCCAGCGGTCGATCTGGGCCTGGTTGAGCAACTGGGTTCCATGATAGAGGCCGCTGAGGTCGCCCTGGCCCAGGGTGTTGGCGGTGGCGAAGAGGCGAAAACAGGGATGAGGGTGAATGACCCGATTCTGGTCGAGCAGGGTAAAGCTGCCATCGCGTTCCAGGATGCGCTGAATGACGAACATCACGTCGGGACGTCCCGCATCGTATTCGTCGAAGATCAACGCCACCGGCCGCTGCAGCGACCAGGGCACGATGCCTTCCTGAAACTCGGTGATCTGCAGGCCGTCACGCACCACGATGCTGTCTTTTCCCACCAGGTCCAGGCGGCTGATATGGCCGTCGAGGTTGACCCGCAGGCAGGGCCAGTTCAAGCGTGCCGCGACCTGCTCGATATGGGTCGATTTGCCGGTGCCATGGAGCCCCTGGACCATCACGCGGCGATTTCGGGTGAAACCGGCCAGGATCGCCAGGGTCACGTCCGGGTTGAAGCGATAGACGTCGTCGATCTCGGGCACGTGGTCGCTCCGTTCACTGAAAGCCGGTACCTCAAGGTCACTGTCGATACCGAAGAGCTCCCGGGCCGACAGCATGATGTCGGGTCTGGTATTCATGAGGTCTGTCATCACTGCCTCCTCGGCCCGTCTGAGAGGGGCGTTATCGATGTGTCTGGCCATTCGAAGAGCGTACCCGCCTCGAACGGGGTCAGGGTGATAGGCAGCATACAGTAATTTCTGAAAATCAATCAAATGGTACCATTTTACGAAACTTTCCATTTGACGTATGGTTGCCGCAGGGCTAGTTTTTGAATAAGTTTCGTTATTCGGAATATTTTGTATCATAAAAAATTCTGCTACGTGTCGGGCACGGTATGTGTCGGAGAGGCACCAGACCACGTCTGAGTGAGTCTCGTCCCGGCGGGGCTTGCCCCTGCGATATCGGGGTGATTGACGATGGGCGTACATGGGAGAGCCTGGGTGAAAGATTTTCTCGTTATCGGCGGTGGGGTCATCGGCATGATGACTGCCTGCCAACTGGCCGAGGCAGGCTGCAGTGTCGTCCTGGTCGAGCGTGGGCGATGCGGGCAGGAAGCGTCTTGGGCGGGAGGCGGCATCATCTCGCCGCTCTATCCATGGCGCTACAGCGAGCCGGTATCGGAACTCGCCCGGAATGCCGAGGAAGAATATGCGGCCCTGGCGGCGGAATTGCTCGAAGCGACAGGAATCGATTCCGAGTACCGCCAGAAGGGACTGCTCTATCTGCGGGTCGATGACGGCGACAGGGCATTCGATTGGGGCAGGGGCCTGGGCAAGCCCCTGGAGGTCGTCAATGCCGACTTCATCCATGACAAGGAACCGTGGTTGGCCGGGGAACTCACGAGCGGCCTTTGGATGCCGACGCTGGGTAGCATTCGCAATCCAAGGCTCTGCCAGGCGCTGAGGGCGCGGTTGATGTCGCTGGAGAGGGTGCGCCTGGAGGAAGAGGTGAGCGTCGAGTCGCTCCGCATGGATCGGGGACGAGTGACCGGCATCGAGACCACGCGGGGGTGCCTCCCCGCCGACCAGGTCGTGCTGTGCGGCGGTGCCTGGAGCGGGGTGCTGCTGGGTCGGCTTGGAATCACCCTGCCCGTGAAGCCGGTAAAGGGCCAGATGATGCTGTTTCGCACGCCGCCGATGCCCGGGGGACGAATGTTGCTGGAGCGGGTCGTGCTGGCCGACGGCCGCTATTTGATTCCGCGTGCGGATGGGAGGGTACTCATCGGCTCGACCCTGGAAGAAATGGATTTCGACAAGACCCCCACCGAAGTGGCGCGCGAGTCCCTGCGACAGAGCGCCATTGCCATGTTGCCGGCGCTGGCCGACTGCGAGATCGAGCATCACTGGGCAGGGCTCCGGCCGGCGGCACCGGATGGTATTCCCTTCATTGGCGAGGTGCCGGATATCCAGGGGCTGTTCGTCAATGCGGGGCACTATCGAAACGGGCTCGTTCTGGCCCCCGCCTCGACGCGCCTGATGGTCGATGGGCTGCTGGGGCGGCAGCCGTCGATGGACCCCGCTCCCTATGCACCGCGCCACCGCCTTGAGGAGCATCCTCAGTCCGAATTGATTTGAACCACCGATCCCACCGGGTGGCTTCCTGGCCCAATAGGTGGGTGGCAACTGGTGCTAAGCGCGAGCCAGGCACACCAGTACTCTCGTTGACAGGCCTGGCACCAAGGATGCCATCGGGCCTTTTGCGTGAAACAAGCGCACTTACAATGACCAACGAGTTTACGGGAGCAACCAATGCGCCAGCCGGATGTGGAGTTTCTCAAGGCCTTCAGCGACGCCCTGAATCGTCATGATATCGATGCCGTGATGGAGATGATGACCGACGATTGCGTGTTCCATGCGATTGCGGGTCCGGAACTGGTCGGCAAGAGCTTTGTCGGCCAGGCTGACGTGCGCCAAGGACTCGAGAATGCCTGGAAGACGGCCCCCGATGCCCGCTGGGTCGATGGTGAACACTTCGTCATCGGGGACCGCGGCTTTTCGGAAACCACCTACAAGGGCACGACCACCGAAGGGGTCCGCTCCGAGGCACGCATGATCGACGCCTTCACCTTTCGCGACGGCAAGATCGCCGTGAAAAACGCCTTCCGCAAGAACCGGCCACCCCTTTCAGGCAGCCATCACTAAATCGGTGTGCGTCGAGATCCAGACAAGAAGGAGCCGATCATGGAGACAATCGCCAGCAGGGCGGGAGACGGGCAATGCCGCTCTACCGCCCCATCCCAACCTTATGATCCAGCTTACGACCCGCTGAAGAGCGCCACGCCGGGACAAGGCCGCGACTATGCGCCAACCTACTGGATCGACACGGCGGGCGAGCCACCCGCCGACGATGGCCCTGTCACCCAGGACATGGAGGTTGACGTGGTCATCATCGGAGCCGGTTTCACCGGCCTGACGGCGGCCATCTTCCTGGCCAGGGAGTACGGCATCCGGGCCACGGTGCTCGAAGCCAACCGCACCAGTTGGGGGTGCAGTACTCGTAACGGTGGCCAGGCCCAGTGTGCCTCGGGACGACTGAAGCGTTCCCAATGGATCGAGCGCTATGGTCTGGATACCGCACTCAAGCTGCATGCCGAATGCATTGAGGGCATGGCGACCTTCAAGTCACTGATCAAGGAGATTGACTGTGAACCTCAGCATGGCGGGCACCTTTATATCGCCCACCGTGACAAGGTCATGCCGGACCTGGAGAAGGAAGCCAGGCTATTGCGGGATGTGTTCGACTACGAGGCGCGCATCCTCGATGCCGATACGGTGAAGCGTGACTGGGTCGGGGATCAGGAAGCCGCCGGAGCCATGCATGAGCCCGAGGGGATCGGCATCCATGCCGGCAAACTGGCATTCGGCTATCTCGAGAAAGCCAGAGCCCTGGGAGCCAGGGTGCACCCGTCGAGTCCGGTGCAGGGCTGGGAGACTCGCAACGGGGCGCATTACCTGCAAACCCCGGGAGGCGTGGTCAAGGCTCGGGCGGTGGGCATTGCCACAGGAGGCTATACCTCACAGAGTCTGCACCGGCAGGTGAAGAATCGACTTCTGCCTATCCTCTCCAACTCCGTGGTGACAAGGCCGTTGACGATGGACGAGATCGATGCCTGTAGCCTCAGGACGCACCAGGTCATCACCGATACCCGTGTGCTGCGCCACTACTATCGACTGCTGCCGGACAATCGACTGCAGATCGGAAGCCGCAGTGCCATTACCGGGCGAGATGCACCACGGCAGAAGTACGAAAACGTGCTGGTCGGCAACATGGTTCGCAAGTTTCCGGCGCTCGCGGGCATACCGCTGGACTACTCCTGGTGGGGCTGGGTCGATGTCAGCCATGACATGATGCCGCGGATTCACCAGCCGGACCCACGGGAGTCGATATTCTATGCGTTGGGCTATGGTGGAAATGGCGTGATGTACTCGGCCCAGGCGGGGCGCCGGCTGGCGCAGTGGATCGCCGGTGACGGTCATCAGCTCGACCTGCCGATTTTCACCTCCAAGCTGCCGTACCCCAATATCCGTGACGTGGTGGAGTCACGTACTTTCGCTCCTTTCCGGCGCTTCGGCCAGCGCTTTCTCTACCGCTGGTACTACCTGAAAGACGAGGTGCTATGATTTGACGCGCTGTCATGCAGCTATAGGCTATGACCTTGTATGAAGTCTACGAATACTTTCTGAGCCGGGGACCTGGCGGTCGATAGCCAGGCGACCTCTGTTTCCAGGTAGCGGTTCGCGTTCTCTATCGGTAGAGTCGTCACTCCTTTTCTAATGTAATTGTTGGCACATTCGAGATGGATAGTGACGCCAAAATCCGCTGCCACGAAGCCGAAGATGCCTTCGCTATTGAAGGTCTCCTGGGAAATTCTGGGCATGAACCCCGCTGACATGCATAGGGAGTCGAGATGACGGCGGAAATGCTTCCAGCGTTCGATCGAGCCAACGATAAAAGGCTCTTCTACCAAGTCTTCCAGCCTGATCGATGTCCGGGACGCCAAGCGGTGTCGGTTGCTGACTGCAGCAATGAATCGGTCTCTCTGAATGGGAATGGTCGTCAGATTCGAGGCACGGTTGGGGCCGGTAACGAAGGCGAAATCGATGCGGCTATCATTCAGCAGTGATAACTGCTCTTCGGTTGACCCGAACAATAAATCAATCTTTATTTCCGGGTAGATAGATTTGAACTCTTCGAGAATGAGGGGAAGCCTACCCGTGATTGCGAAGTCGGTGTAGCCGATGCTGAGTCGCCCTACCTCACCCTGCCCGGCACGTCTCGTGTTGAGGATGGCCAAATCCAGTTGAACCAGGAGCTTCCTGGACGCATCAAGGAAGGTATGCCCCGGCTCGGTGATGGCCACCTGGCGGTTGGTTCGAGCCAGAAGCTGCACGCCTAACGCCTCCTCAAGCTGTTGAATGGTACGACTCAATGCGGGCTGCGCGAGATTCAGCCGTTCTGCCGCCTGGCGAAAATGAAGCAGCTCGGCAACGGCAATGAAGGCGCGGAGGTGTCGGATTTCTATGCGCATTTCACGATGCCTTTGAGGTATCAAATATTGCTTAATTGATATTATACAAGTCACGTCGGGTTTTCTAGTCTGAAGCGACAAGACGCTGCGATGTCTTGTTAAGACTCCCCGGAGCAGGGGCCTTTCTGGCTCTTCTCCCATAATAAGCACAATGCAAGAGGTTGATATGGAAGATACATTTCATGGCGTCATCGCCTTTGCCTTGTTGGCAGGATTGCTGGTGGTAGGTAGCGTTCTGAGAAACCGATTTTCACTACTCCGAAACATGCTGATTCCTTCCAGCATCATCGGGGGCCTCATCGGTTTTATCCTTCTCTCGCTGGGTTGGATTCCTGGCTATCAATCTAGTGACTTCGCTTCTCTGACCTTTCACTTCTTTACTCTCAGCTTCATGTCCCTATGCTTGACTGGCACTAGCCGGGAAGCTTCTCTCTCGGGGGGAAGTATCATGCGCGGAGGGATGTGGCTGACGATCATCTGGACCATCAGCCTGGGACTGCAGGGCGTGATCGGCTACCTGGTCATACGGGGCTACGATGCCATTACCGGGTCAGGTGTCAGCGAATGGCTAGGTGCTATCGTCACACACGGCTTCACTCAAGGGCCGGGGCAGGCACTGACCTATGGGGGGCTCTGGGAAAGTGAGTATGGTATCGAGCATGCTGCACAGGTAGGCCTGATTTTTGCCTCGGTAGGCTTCCTGGTTGCTTTCGCCATAGGCGTCCCGATGGCCAAGCGTTTCATCAGTCGCGGCCACAATGCCAACAAGGCATCAAGGCTGGACGAGAATTTTCGCTCGGGTTTCTATCCAGCCCAGAACCCACCGGAAACAGGCCGGATGATTTCCCACCCGGCAAGCCTGGATTCGCTGGCCTATCATCTTGGCCTGCTGGCCATCGCCTATGTCATCACGCATGTCTGGCTGGTGTTCATGCAAGGGGTCGTGGTGGGTGCGGAGCCGGGTGGCATCAATCTGAGTGTGCTGTTCAGCCATAACCTCTTCTTCCTCCACGGTCTTGGCGTTTGTGTGCTCATGCGCCTGGTCATTGACCGCGTGGGCCTGAGTCATCGCGTCGACGATGAGAGTCTCAAGCGCATAACCGGCTCTGCCGTGGATTTCATGGTGGTGGGCACCCTGATGAGCATCCAGTTTTCCGTGCTTTATGCTTTGCTGGCTCCGATTGTACTGGTGGTCGTTTCCGTGACCCTCGCGACGTTCATCATTTGCCTCTTCATTGGGCGGCTGAGTGGAAAACTGGGGCATGAACGCGCCTTGACCTCGTTCGGCTGTTGCTGTGGCTCGACTGGAACCGGCCTGCTGCTGCTGCGCATGATGGACGCCGATTTCAGCACGACGGTGCCGAAGGAGCTCGCTTTCTTCAATCTGGCCATCATCATCACTACTTTCCATATTTTGTTCATCTTCGCCCCCCTGGTGCCATCGCTGGGAGGCTGGAGCTATCTCGCCATCTTCGGCGGAACGGCGCTGTTCTTCCTCGCCATGATTCCGCTCATGCTGATCCGCCGCCCGTTCAGTAGCGGTGTCGCTGCGAAAGGAAGTGCATCATGACGACGACGGTGTATGTGGCACGCAAGATACTGACAATGAACCCTTCTCAACCCGAAGCGACTCATGTGGCGATACGGGATGGGCGTATCCTGGCTGTTGGGCCCGAGGAGGCGATGGCGGGTTTGGGTGAGGTCATCCTCGATGAGCGCTTCTCGGAGCAAATCATTCTCCCGGGGTTCGTCGAAGGGCATAGTCATGCTCTGGAAGGGGCAATGTGGGAACACCTCTACCTGGGGTATTTTCCTCGTCGCGACCCCGATGGCAACGACTGGCCGGGCATCCGGACCATCACCGCCATGCAGCAGCAGCTTCGTGACCATGCCGGCATGCTTTCTCCTGGCGAGCCGCTGGTGGCCTGGGGCTTCGACCCGGTGTACTTCGAAGGAGAGCGCCTCGACCGACGGTCGCTGGATGTCGCTGTCGCCGATCGCCCCTTGGTCATCGTTCATGCCAGCTTGCATGTGATGACGGTCAATTCCCGAATGCTGCAACTGGCAGGTCTGGATCGGCATGCCGATGTCGAAGGGGTCAAGGTAGGAGGCGATGGAAAACCCAACGGCGAATTACAGGAAATGGCAGCGATGCATGCGGTGTTCGAGGCCTTGGGCATGAATCTGTTTGAGGCAGTGGGTACCCCCCGTGCGTTACGCCGTTACGCGCGGGTGGCACGGAATGCCGGGGTCACGACCATTACTGACCTGTACAACCCCATGACGGATGAGGGTATCTCGGCCTTGAGGGAGGTAACGAGCGAGGATGACTATCCGGTACGCCTGGTACCCGCCATGAGTGGCATGGCCTGGACGCTGGAAGAAGGGATCGAGCGTCTCCAGAACTGTTGCGAAATGGGTAACGACAAGCTGCATTTCGGCCCAGTGAAGCTGATGACTGACGGATCGATACAAGGGTATACGGCTCGATTGAAATGGCCCCATTACCATGATGGCCAGCCGAACGGTATCTGGAATGCGCCGCCCGAGACGCTGTGCGAGATGGTGGAGGCTTATCATCAGGCCGGTATCCAGCTACATATCCATACCAACGGGGATGAAGCGGTCGAACTCATGCTGGATGCACTGGAGAACGCTCTCACGCTGTGGCCCCGAAGCGACCATCGGCACACTCTCCAGCACTGCCAGATCATCGACCACGCCCAGCTGCGCAGAGCTGCCGCCCAGGGGGTATGCCTGAACATGTTTGCCAATCATCTTTTTTACTGGGGAGATATCCACCGGTTGCATACGCTTGGCCATGAACGATGCCAGCGGTTGGAGCCTCTGGCATCGGCCAGGCGGCTGGGTATTCCTGTCGCCATGCATAGCGATGCGCCGGTAACGCCGCTGGGTCCTCTGTTCACGGCCTGGTGTGCCGTGATGCGGGAAACGGCTTCCGGCAAGGTGCTAGGTGAGCAAGAGCGCATCTCGGTGGAGGATGCACTGGAAATGATCACACTCGGTGCGGCCTATACGCTTCGCCTCGACCATCTCGTAGGAAGCCTGGAGATCGGCAAGTATGCGGACATGACGGTACTCGACCAGAGTCCGCTGGATTGTGAGCCGGGCGACCTGAAGGAGATCGGTGTGCTTGCAACGATCCTGGGGGGCAGGGTGCATGTCACCGAATAGTCATGGCAAGGTTCCGCTGACGGTGATCGGGGGCTTCCTGGGGGCGGGCAAGTCCTCTTACTTGAACGGTCTCATTCACCGGGGCATACCGGAGCAGTCGCTGATCATCGTCAATGACTTCGGTGATATCAATATCGATGTCGAGTTGATCGAATATCACAATGATCGGATGCTGCAACTGAGCAACGGTTGTATCTGCTGTACGCTGGGGGGGACCCTGGCCGAACGGCTGGCCAAGGCCATGCGACTGCATAGCCGGCCGCGAGCGATTTTCATCGAGACCAGTGGCATCGCCGATCCGGCACGTATTGTCGATATCGCCAAGGTTTCTGCTCGGCTTGAGCTGGCAGAGGTGGTGTGTCTGGTCGATGGCGGCCAGATCATGCGCTACCAGGCCGATCGTTTCATCGAGGAAACCTGGTGTGCCCAGTTACATGCGGCGACTCGGATACTGGTCAATCGCCTGCCGTGTGGAGAAGAGGAACGGTTGATCCAGCGGCTAAGGGATATCAACCCGACGGCCCGTATTGAAAACATGGATCGACAAGGAGCTGGCCTGATGTCGTCCCGTTCTGCCGCAGTCGACACCAGGCCGCGCTACCGCATTCCCGTGGCTGCGGGAGGCTGGAAGTCCGTCAGCCTGTCCATGCACTCTCCCATTGATGCCAAGCGCTTGCAGGATCTGCTGCTCGGCTTCCGGGACGTGCTGCTCCGGGCAAAGGGCTTCCTGCATCGCCAGGACTGCTCATCCCGCTACCTATTTCAACTCAGTGGGGAGAGGGTGAACTGGCAGCCTGCCTCAGGAAAGAGCGGAAGTTGTCGCTTGGTCTGTATCGGTCGGTCAGGAGAGCGTTTTGACCGCCTTGTCACGGAGCTACAGGACTTGGCCAGGTCCGAGCGCCCTCACTAGGCTTGTACGAAAACTGTCTGCGCTCGACTATACGGCGTTAAAAATCAGCTCAAAGTACTCATTTACACCACGTAAACTCCGTCTTTGGACTCGCGACGTCCATGTCGCTCGCTCTCCGAGCAGCGGAGCT
>NZ_PNRF01000044.1:0-24631 GCF_002879615.1 Billgrantia endophytica | reverse complement strand
CCGAGCAGCGGAGCTGCCCAAATCGGCTTTCCTGCCGATTTGTCGCTGATTTTTGCCTTGTCTAGTCATCGCTCGTCGACTCTTCGTACAAAGCTTAGGCGAGACTCGATTATTTCCTGGCTTGCGGGATCAGCCGGGCCAGGCGCTCGAGGCCCGGTTCGATGCGCTCTTCGGGTATGGCGGAAAAGCCCAGCCGCATGAACTCGCTGCCTGGGCGATCGAAGTAATGAAGGTGTCCGCACTCGATCAGAATGCCCTCTTCTCGGGCCAGCGACTGGAGCCGGGTGCCGTCGAGTCCCTCGGGGCCACGGACCCAGAAGCAGGAACCGCCAAAGGTGGACGGGGTATGAAGACTGGGTAGATGGCGCTTCAGAGCCCCGCTCATGCAGTGCCACCGATTCTCGAATGTCTGGTGGATCTGTCGCAGCAGTGCGTCGTGATAACCGCGATCGAGAAACAGTGCCAGCGCGTGCTGGTTGTTGGTGGGCGGGTGGCGAAGCATCAGGCGGCGCAGCGCGCGAGCCTCACGGATCAATGCGGGATGCGCAACCATGTATCCGAGTCGAAGCCCTGGGGCCAGCGTCTTTGAGAGGCTGCCGACATAGATGACCCGTTGATGCCTGTCCAGGCTCTTGAGGGCGGGCGTCGGGTTGTTGAGGTAGTTGGTTTCGCTGTCGTAATCGTCCTCGATGATGAGGAAATTCTCCATTTCGGCCATATCGAGCAGCTGCCGACGCCGTTCGAGCGGCATTGTCACTGTGGTGGGGCTCTGGTGACTGGGTGTCGTATAAACCAACTGGCACCGTGTCAGTTCCTCGATGGGTTGCATCCCCTGCTCATCGACCGGCAGTAGCTGGATGTCGTCGGTGAAGAGCCGGGCAATGTTGTACATGTCCACATAGCCCGGGTTCTCCATGCCGAACCGCCTGCCCGGTTTCAGCAACAGCATGGCGGCTATCCACAGCGCCTGCTGGGTGCCGACCGTGACGAGAATCTCCTCGGGCCTGGCCCAGACCCCCCGCCGAGGCAATAGCCGCTTGTGAATCTGTTCGACCAGCAGTGGGTCGTCGTCACTGAGATGGTCCACCGACCAGCTTCGTATGGCCGGCACGCTCATGGAGTCGCGACTGCACTCTCTCCAGTGCTGGGTAGGAAAAAGTGCCGGGTCGATCTGGCCGTAGAGGAAGGGATAATCGTATCGGTGCCAGTCGCTGGGCTTGCGAATGGTTTCCTGCTGAGACGGCCGCATCGTCAGCAGCTTTTCCCAGGGCATGCGCTCGGCGTCGATATCGTTGAGGCGCACAGGTTTCTCCGCACGCCCCGCGAGGATTTCTGGATTGATGAAGTAGCCACTGCGGCTCTTGGCAATCAGGTAGCCGTCATCAAGCAATTGCTCATAAGCCAGCATTACCGTGTTGCGCGCCACCTGCAGCTCGCGTGCCAGCTTGCGGCTGGACGGCAGGGCTTCATCGACCGGGATATGTCCATCCAGGATGGCATGAACGATCTGCTCACGCAGCTGTTGCTGCAGGCTTGTCGGCTGGCTGGAATCGAGGTGGAACAGAAGCTGGCTCATGATTTGCTCGATAGGGAAATGATCCCCTAGTGGGGGGCTCGAAGGCAGATGGCCGTGGCGGGCAAACCGATTCCAAATGGCATGCGTGAGTTTCGAACATGCCAAGAAAACAGTATCTTGTCCAGTTTGCCAATTGCAAAATCAGTAGGTTGCGGGTGAATATGGTGGCAAGAAAGCACGTGGAATGAAGCGATGTACCTGGCAATCGGACTGGACCAATCGACGGGTGGTGTCTGGCCCTAGTCTCCCGCAGCGGGGGAGGTAAAGTGGCTGCAGGGAGCAGCACATTTCACACAAAACAAACCAGTGTGCTGCTCCAGGGTCCATTTCAAATAACAACATCTTGCTGGGAGAGTGGCATGAAAAAAATGATGCTTCCTGTAGCCGTGGCGGCCGTCAGTGCCGTGATCAGCCAAAATGCACTGGCAGAAACCTGGCGCATGGCCCTGGGTGATGCGCAGGGGGGCACCCAGTATGCCATGGGTGAAAAATTTGCCCAGCTGATCCATGAAAAGACCGATGGCGAAGTCAATATCGACCTGTTCCCCAATGGCCAGTTGGGTAGCGAGGAGGATACGGTCAGTAGCGCTAGCATGGGAATTCTGGACTTGTCTGTACTGGCGATCAATAACATCACTCCCTTCTCGCCCACGGTCGGTGTACTGACCCTTCCCTATGTGATCACCAGCCCCGAAGATGCCAAGACGCTTACCCAGGGTGAGATCGGCCAGCAACTGGTGGAAAATACCATCCGGGATGCCGGTGTCAGGGTGCTGTCCTGGGCCTATTCGGGATGTCGTGTACTCAGCAACTCCAGCAAACCGGTTGCCTCCCCGGATGACCTGCGTGGTCTGACCATCCGGGTGCCGCGTAACGAAATCATGATTGCCTCCTATCAGGAATGGGGCGTAAACCCACTGCCGATGGCCTGGTCCGAAACCTTCACAGCCCTGCAGCAGGGTGTCGTGGATGGGCAGGACAACCCCTACATCACCATCAACGCCATGAAGTTCTATGAGGTGCAGGATTACATCACCGATATCTGTTACGTGTTCTCGTTGGAGCCGCTGGTCATGAGCGAGTCCAAGTTCCAGAGCCTGAGCCCCGAGATGCAGGAAATCGTGCTGGAAGCGGGCCAGGAAGCCACGGCCTACAGCTATGACTACCTGCTGGAAACAGAAGAGAGCATCAAGCAGGTTTTGGTGGAAGAACACGGCATACAGATCATCAAGCCCGCCAATGACGAGAGCGAGTGGATCGAGCGTGCTTCGAGCATATGGCCGCGCTTCTATGACAGCATCGGCGGTGAGGAACGACTGGAAGAAGCGCTTCAGGCGTTGGGTCGAGACTTGAACTGAGCGCTATACCCCAAAAGGGCTGCGCTGAACATGGAATCAGTGCGGCCTTTGGGAAATGTGGGAAAAAGCATCAGGGAGATGCCGGCAAATGAAACAGGCACTTTTGAAGGTTTTGGATAACCTGGAAAACTATCTTTGCCAGTTTCTCCTGGTGTTTTTCGTGTTCTTGCTGTTTGTTCAGATCGTGTTGCGTAATATATTCAGCGGATCGCTGGCCTGGGGCGATGAACTCGCCACCTATGCTTTTGTATGGTTTGCCTATATGGGAGCTGTCTATGCGGCAAAGATGTCAGCCCATAATCGAGTGACGTTTCAATTTAGATTCTTTCCGCGTATTGTGGAAAAAATCTGCAATATCCTGACGGACCTGATATGGGTTGGTTTTAATCTATACCTGGTTTATCTAAGTTATGATTTTGTCTTCAATCGCATGAATGTGTTCTGGAAGTCCCAGACGATGGGGGTTCCCATGAAATATTTTTACATGATTCTTCCTCTTGCATTCTTGATCATGTCCCTTCGCATTCTACAGAATATGTATGTTCGTCATGTAATGAACAAGGACGTGATGGATCCTGAAAATGCGCAGATAGAAGAAATGATGCGTGTGCAAAACAATCCTCGAGACAAGAGCTGAAGGACCGAGCCGGAGAAAACGTCATGGACCCCACCTTCATTTACGTGCTGTTTGGCACTTTTTTCCTGCTGCTTCTATTGGGAGCGCCCATTACTGTATCGCTTGGCGTATCGGCACTGGCAGCCTTTCTCTACATTGGGCAGAACCCTGTCGCTTTCGTTCAGATTGCCTTTACTTCAGTGGGCTCCTTTCCGCTCATGGCGTTGCCGGCGTTTATTCTGGCAGGTGCCTTGATGGAAGCCTCCGGGATATCGAGGCGGCTGGTTGATATTGCCGAGGCATTTGCCGGTCCGGCCACGGGTGGACTCGCGGCAGCGACGGTATTCGCCTGTATGTTCTTCGGTGCCATCTCGGGCTCCGGTCCGGCAACGACGGCGGCCGTGGGTATGCTGATGATTCCGGCCATGGTGCAGCGTCATTACGATCGTGGATATGCGTCCGCCATCACTGCCTCATCCGGTGGCCTGGGCGTCGTGATTCCACCTTCCATCCCGATGGTGATCTTCGGCATCACCGGTATGGGGATGATGCCACCTCCGGAAGCGGTGGCAGCCCATGGGCCTTTCCAGACTCTGTCGATTTCCAAGCTGTTCATTGCCGGTGTCTTTCCTGGCATGGTAATGGCGGGAAGCCTGCTGACGATGAACTATTTCCTGTCCAAGAAGCATGGTTATCGCGGGTTGACGGATCATTGGTCGACAACATCCATCAAGGCCGCCCTGCGGCGTGGTATCTGGTCCATTCTGGCGCCCATCATCATTCTCGGTGGTATCTATTCGGGTATTTTTACTCCGACTGAGTCGGCTATCGTGGCCATCTTCTACACCTTGGTGGTCGGTATTTTCATCCACAAGGAGCTCAAGCTACGACCTGCCATGAAAACCCTGGAGACCACGACCTGGATCAGTGGACGCGTGCTGCTGATTCTGTTCACCGCTACGGTCTTTGGCAGGCTACTCGTTGAACAGCGGGTTCCCGCCTACATTGCTTCTGCCATGCTGGATTTCACTCAGAACATGTATATCATCTGGGCCTTGATCATCATGTTCTTGCTGTTCGTTGGCATGTTCATGGAAACGTTGGCAGCCATCATGATACTGACACCAGTGTTACTGCCGATCATGTACATGTTGGGGGCTGACCCCGTGCACGTGGGTATCGTGGTGGTTTGTGCCTTGGCGATCGGTTTCCAGACGCCGCCCCTTGGCGAGAACCTGTTCGTCGCTTCAGGGATCGGGGGGGCCTCCATCGAAGAAATTTCCTACCGTGCTCTGCCGTTCGCCGCTGCCTCGATCATTGCGGTGTTTGTTATTGCCTATGTTCCAGAGATCGCCCTCTGGCTGCCTAGAGTGTTGGGCTATTGAATAACTCTTTTCAATCGATATGGCTGCTAATGAATGCTGAAATGATTGAAATTCCGAGTTTGAGAGGAAGAGGGAATGAACAAGAAAATCGATAGCATACTGTGCTGTGTCGGGCTTCGCGATGATAGCCACGTGGTACTGGAACAGGCATTCCGACTGTCATCGGCCACTGGAGCCAGGTTGCATATCCTGCATGCCGTCAAGTCCCTGGATGACGACGTCATGAATACACTGCGCGTCAATATTCGCGACAAGGCGATACTGGGCGAACTGATCCGTAAGCGTCTGGACGACGCAAGGCAGCAACTGGAAGCCAAGCTGGAAAGTTTCTGGGACGCTTACGGAGATGCAGACGGAGCGATCGGATCTCGCGTTGGCAGTATGGAGGTGGTCGAGGGCTATCCGGCCAGGATAATTGTCAACCAGGCGTCCAGGCTGGGCTGTGACATGATCTTGATGGCCTCCAATAAGCGTGGGTTTACCCCTTCCTATGCCGGCAAGGTCACCAGAGGGGTTCTCAAGAGAAGCCATGTTCCTGTCGTGGTTGTGCCGCCGGCCAGTTAAGATCTTCGCCCGCCATCCCGCCGCCATGATCCGCTACCAACCCGAGGCCGAGAACCCGTGACGCTCAGGCTTCGAGGGCAACCTCCAGCTCGGAAGCCGTCTGTCGCATCAGCGGTGCCCATTCAAGCAACGTGTCGAGAGAGTGGCGCATACGTGGGGCGTGTATGGCCAGGGAGGCGAGCTGGTTGCCCACTCTGTCGTACACCGGCACCGCAATGGCCACCATTCCCTCTATGAACTCCTCGTTGTCGGTGCTCAAGCGGTCTCGACCAATCCGTACCAGTCGTTCCTCGAGCACACTCGGGGTCGTCAGGGTGTATGGGGTGTGGGCTTCGAGCGACAAGCTGGCCAGCAAGGCATGGCGCCGGTGTGGGGGCATCATGGCCAGGAACAACTTACCGCTGGCCGTACAATGCAAGGGGAGTCTAGACCCAGGCGCAAGTTGGATACGCACTGGCCAATTGGTTTCGACCCGGTCGAAGTAGAGCACTTCATGGCCATCGAGGAGCGTGAGATTGCAAGTTTCTCCCACCTTCTTGGCCAGCTGTTGAAGCAAAGCTCTGCGCGGAGCACTGAAGCTGGCATTGGAAAGAATCCCCAGGCTCATGCGGCGAAGGCGGGGCCCTGGCATCAGGTGTCTGCCGTCCAGCTCGCGCTGGACGAGGCCCTCTGTTTCCAGTTGCCCCAGTAATCGATGAATGGTGGGCTTGGGAATGTCCAGACGCTTGTCGAGATCTGCCGCGGTCAGGCTCTGGTCAGCATTCGCGATTTCTTCCATGATGGCAATCGCCCTCAACAACGTCGAGTTCGAGCTGGTACTGCGGCTGGGCTGGGGCATGGCGGCTCCTTGGTAGTCTCGGCGAATCGGTCCGCTCCCATGGTAACTGGAAAATTCCTCCTGGTACCGCTGGCGCTGCTTCAGCCACCCAGGTTGACCATGAACATTGACAGGGCCGGCCAAAGGGCAATTGCCAGCCAGCAGAGGATCAGGGCAAAGAAGTAAGGAAGGATGAATCGGACCAGCCTTATGTAGGGGATGCCGGTGACACTGCTCGCGACATAGAGGTTGAGACCAAAGGGCGGCGTGATGAAGCCGATGGCAGCGCCTACCAGGAAGATGACAGCAAAGTGAATGGGATCGACCCCGACACTTTGCGCGATAGGTGCGAGGATAGGGGCCAATATTATCGTAATAGGAAGACTTTCCAGAATCATCCCGGCCAGCAATACGATTGCCATGCAGGCTGCAAGAACGAGATAGTAATTGCCTAGGCCAGTGAGTAGGTCATTCAGCATGGGACCGACACCCAGCACAGAAAGAAGTTGCTGCATGACCACCGATATGGCAATCAATGGTGCCAACATACCTGCGATCTTCCCTGAACGAAGAAGAATGGAGGGCAGCTTCATTAGGCTGATTTCCCTCGTCACGAGAAGGCCGGCAATCAGGGTGAAGCCTACGGTAATAGCAGCGGCCTCTGTCGGTGAGAACTTGCCGGAATAGATCCCATAAAGGACAACGCCAATAGTTGCAAAGCCTAAATAGGCCCTAAGTGCAAATTTCCCGCTTTCGCGTGGCCTGAAGGGAATCAGCTTACCCCAACCATTCTTGCGGGCTGCGAGGTTGCAGGCGAACATCATGCCCGCAACCATCAGCATCCCAGGTACCAGGCCGGCAATGAAAAGATCGCTTATCGACAAATTCATCATGAAACCATAGACGATGAAGATGATGCTGGGGGGAATGATGATGCCGACGGTACCGCCAGAGGCTGCTGTCGCAGCGGAAAAGCGGTCATCATAGCCATTCTTGACCATCTCGGGTTGCATGATTGAACCAATTGTCGCAGTAGTACCCGCATTGGAACCCGAAATGGCCGCAAACAAGCCACAGGCACCTAGAGTGGCCATTCCCAGGCCACCACGCATCCATCCCAATACCGAATAGGCAAAATCCGATAATCGCTTGGCTATCCCGGCGGCATTGATCAGGTCGCCCGTAAGGATGAAGAGTGGCAATGCCAGCAGCCCGAAGAAGCTGAGGCCCTGGAACAGGGTGACGCCAATATTGGCCATGGTGAAATCGATGATAATGCTGGTGCCAACTATCCAGAATCCAAGAACTAGAAAGATTGGAACGCCCACCAGGAACAAGATGGTGACGCCAAGTGTCACTAGGCCAATCAAGGTACCGTCAGTCATTGTGGCCTCCATCAGTCCATAACGATTGGTTTTAGGTTGAAGTCTTCCTTTCTCTTGAAGCACCTTATGTCTTCAAGCAGGTTTTGTAGTACACGAAAGATGATTAGCGTCCATGCAAGGGGGGTGGCCAGGTAAAACCACCACTGCATGACGTTATCTGTCCCAGGTACGATGGCAAAGTTCTGATGTGCCAGCTTTACCTGGTCGATGGTAAAATAGATCACCAATACAGCGAAAACTATCCACAAGATTGCATCAAGAACAAGGCACAAGAACTGCCCTGTGTAGGGCAGTCGCATGCGGATCTCGTTCAAGGACAAATGACTGCGTTGCTTGACATTGAGTGAGGCGCCAAACCATGTCAGCCAGAGGAAAAGTAGAACGGGGATGCTGGTACTCCATGGAGCCTGCAGGTTGAAGATGAAGCGCCGTATTACTTCGACGAAAATGATCCCGGCCATGCCTGTGTAAGAAACCAGTATGATGGCTTTCTCCAGATTCTCGTCGAGCCACTTGAGCGGCCTCAGGTATCCTGACACTGACGTGTGCTGCATGTCGGTTCCATTTGCCATGACGAGCCTCCTGAATTATCCGCGCCACCAGCGTTTCGGTCGGACGTTTACCGCGGCCAGGTCGTGCGGTATCTCTCTGGCTATGCCATGGATCTCCTTGTAGACATCGATGCCACCCGCCCAGCCGTTCAGGCGTTCGCGCCATGCTTCCCAAGGCTCTGGATTGAACTCGGGGGAACACATCTGTTCCGCCTTGTGCCGTTCTTCATCCGACAACGGTGCGACTCGCACATTGTTCTCGGCAAATATTGTGCCCGGAGCCGGGTTTTCATTGGCTCCCACGATCTGGTAACGACCCGCTTCATTCATCCCTTGTGTATATATCTGGGCACAGTAAGCCGACTCCATCACTTGGTCCTGCAAGTCACTGTCGAGTTTCTCGAAGGAGGAAAGACTCATGGCGGTATGCTCGGTGCCGGCAAAGAATCTCAGGTCAACAGCCTGGGCGACCACGGGGGCCATCCCTGCATAGGCAACGGCGCTCATCCAGGTTTCGGCGCCATCCAGAAGACCCTGCCGGAGGCCATCGAGCGTCTCTTCCCAGGCGATGGGTGAGGGGTTGAGATTCAGGTGTTGCATTGCAATGCGGCCGAGCTGCGTTCCTGTTACCCGGTTTCGGGTGCCGGCGAGTTCTTCCAGGCTGGTGACGAGCGGCCGGTCCGCCCACTTGAGGCCCAGCATGATGCCGCGCAAGTCGCAATGCGTGAAAAGAAACTGAATATTGTGGCGTTGTCTCATTGGTTCACGCAGCAGCTCTTCGCTTCTAGGGTGATAGAAGAAGTGAAACATCGATGCCACGGTGGGAAACATGTAGGCAAAGTCCAGGACGTTGAGGTAAGGAGCCCCTCCCGCCGAATTCTGTGTCGATGCCGAGAATATATCGACGATGCCTTGCTGGGCCTGGCTTATGCAGTCGAGCTGGTTGCATATCTCATTGCTTCCCATGAACTCGACGCGGATTGCCCCATTGGTTCGCTCCTCCAGGTCTCGGGCAAAGAAAAGTTGCCCTGATTTCTGGATATCAAGATTGCGCTCATTGAATCCGGCCGCGCCGAAACGGAGACGAAACTTGGGCTCCGTTTGGTAGCGATTCTGTTGCTCATTCTCGGCAGCCTTCGCCAGGCTGGATGCAGTGAGCCCGGCACCGAGACCTGAGGCGGCCAGCAGGGTCGAGGTCAAGCCGAAGCGGCCCGAGACATGGAGGAAATCACGACGTGAGAGGCCTGGGTGTTGTCGATTGGGCATGCTCGCATCTCCTAACAGTTTATTTTTGTGAGCTTTTTTTTCGTTTACCGCTGCCTCGCCACTTGATCGGGGAAGGAATTTAGTGATGAGGCCAGTACCAAACTAGGCGACTCTTCCAGAGCTTTCAAATTTTTTTGAGATTTTTTGTATCGATATTGACGATCATTTGTGCGTGTACGATCATATCGAGATATTTCGTATCGAACGTGGGGTGTGTTGTATGCGCACAGGAGCAGGGTCATCGCGACGACAGCAGCAGCTTGACTACGATTACATTATCATCGGGGCCGGGTCCGCTGGCTGCGTGCTGGCCAACCGGTTGAGTGAGGACCCCGCTATCAGAGTGCTATTGCTTGAAGCGGGTGGGCGCGACTGGAATCCCTGGATTCATATTCCTGTCGGATACTTCAAGACCATGCACAACCCCAGCACCGATTGGTGCTATATCACTGACCCCGACGCCGGCATCAACGGGCGGCGCCTTCAGTGGCCTCGGGGAAAGGTGCTGGGTGGGTCCAGTTCCCTCAACGGTCTGCTCTATATCCGAGGCCAGCGCGACGACTACGACAGCTGGGCCAAGGCGGGAAATGCGGGCTGGGACTATGCATCGGTGCTCCCTTATTTCAAGAAGTCCGAGTGTCAATCGCGCGGTGCCAACGAGTACCATGGGACAAAGGGGCCCTTGCATGTGTCCGACCTGCGTTTGCGTCGGGAAATTGCGGATCGCTTCATCGAGGCGGCCAAAGCCATCGGCATTCCAGCCAATGATGATGTCAATGGCGCCCAGCAGGAGGGAGTGGGTTATTTTCAACAGACGTCATTGAATGGCTTTCGCTGCAGCACTGCCAAGGCCTTTCTGCGTCCTGCATTGAAACGGCCCAATCTCACTCTCGTGACACGAGCCCATTGCCGGAACCTGTTGCTGGAAGGAAAGCGAGTCAAGGGCGTCACCTTCATCAGGCAGGGGCAAGAGCAGACCGCAATAGCCAACCATGAGGTAATCCTGAGCAGTGGGGCGATAGGATCGCCGCAACTCTTGCAGTGCTCCGGCATCGGTGATCCCGAGCATCTGCGATCAGTCGGCGTGGAGTGTCTGCACGCGCTGCCAGGCGTGGGAGAGAACCTCCAGGATCATCTCCAGGTTCGGCTTGTCTACAAGACCCGCTGTCGCACCCTGAACGACGAAATTCGTCATCCGCTCAGAAGGTGGGCGGTGGGCGCTCAGTACCTGTTGACGCGCACGGGTCCGCTGACTCTGGCCGCCAGCCAAGTCTGCGTATTTACCCGCTCACGACCGGAGCTCGAGCGACCCGATATCCAATTTCATATGCAGCCGCTGAGCGCGGACAAGCCTGCCGAAGGGGTACACCCCTTCTCGGCATTCACCTCATCGGTGTGCCAACTGCGCCCTCATAGCCGCGGCAGTGTGAAGATCATCAGTCCGGACGTTTTCATCTACCCGTCTATCCAGCCGAATTACCTGAGCGCCGAGGAAGACCGGCGTGTCGTGGTCGATGCCATCAAGGTGGCGCGCGAGATTGCCGGCGCGCAGCCTTTATCGGAAGTCATCAGCGAAGAGTATGTGCCGGGCGGCACGTATCGGACGGATGAAGAGCTTCTGGAAGCCGCTCGCCAGTTCAGTCAGACGATCTACCACCCGGCGGGGACCTGCAAGATGGGGAACGACCCCATGGCAGTGGTGGATGAGCGCCTCCGTGTTCATGGGCTGGAAGGCGTGAGAGTCGTTGACGCTTCCATCATGCCAACGATCGTCTCCGGAAATACCAATGCCCCCACTATCATGATCGCCGAGAAAGCGGCGGACCTGATCCGAGAGGACCTTGATCGCCGATAGTCGGGTTTTACGATATCGTGATGGACCCGGCTACGAGGGTATCGTTTGCTACATTGTCTGGCCTCGGCACGCATGACAGGGGGTTGGTCTCATGATGACGTTTCATCTGGGGCTAACCCTCATTCTTTTTCTTGGGCAGTCTTTTCCTTTCAAAGGAACCAAAAGCTATCGGGTGCCCCATATGTTTCAGAAGCTGATGAATCGGCTGGCCAACAGGATCAGTCATGCCATGTTTCGGGAGGGAAGTACTCCGGGTAGGCCATGGTTCAAAGATATCGTGCCAGGCGTTTTGATCTGTATCACCATCGCGCTGGCCACGACATTCATTTCCGATCACTACGGGGGCCCCACTCTGCTGTATGCCCTGTTGTTCGGCATGTCGCTGCATTTCCTGTCGGAGGAGGGGCGTTGTGTGGAGGGGGTGGAATTTTCTGCCCGCGTCATTCTGCGGTTTGGCGTTGCGCTGCTTGGTGTGCGTATTACCATCGAGCAGGTCACGTCGCTGGGTATCGGACCGATTGTCACCGTAGTCGTCGGCGTAGTGTTGACCATCCTGATGGGGGTACTGCTGGCCAGGCTGCTTGGGCTGCATCGAGACATGGGGCTATTGACCGGAGGGGCGGTTGCGATATGCGGGGCATCGGCAGCGCTGGCGCTCTCTGCCGTCATGCCCCGTGGTGCCAACAGTGAGCGCAACACCATCCTCACGGTGGTGAGTGTCACGACCCTGTCGACGGTGGCAATGGTACTTTACCCCTTGATAGCCGGAGTGTTGAGTCTTACGGACCAGCAGGCTGGGGTATTCCTGGGAGGAACGATCCACGATGTCGCCCAGGTCGTCGGTGCGGGATACATGATCTCGGAGGAAGCCGGCGATGTATCAACCTTCGTCAAGCTGATTCGGGTGGCAATGCTGGTGCCGGTCGTGATGTGTTTCATCCTCCTGTTCCGTAATGGCGAAGGCGGAGCAGGACAGAGCTAGATACCCAAGCTCCCCGGCTTCCTGATCGCCTTCGTGGTGTTGTTGATCATCAATAGCCTGGGCGCGATTCCGGTGAGCGTCGCCGATGGCATGACCGACCTGTCCCGCTGGTGTCTGGTGACGGCCATTGCGGCGCTGGGAATCAAGACCTCGTTCCAGAAGTTGGCCATAGTGGGGTGGAAACCGGTCATCTTGATGGTATCCGAGACCGTCTTCCTGCTCGTGTTGGTGCTGGCCTTCATTCTCTTTGGCGTGGTGAGTCTGTAATGCCCGTCTGGGTACAGGGGCGGGCCGAACCGCCGCCGTGACGATGATCGCCTGCCCGGACAACCTAGGCGCGGCAAGGTGCCTCGGCGTTTCGCATGACGTAGTCCAGCGCCTCGGCGAAGCCGTCCATCACCTCGATGCCGTAGCGTGCCTGCAGGGCACCGGCCCTGCCGGCGAAGGCACCGGAGCCGAGCACGATGGCCGTGGCGCCTTCCGCGATGGCCCGCTCGACCAGCCCATGCAGGCGGGCCTCGGCCCGGGCGGTCCGTGCGGCGGTGTCGGTCACGCCTATGCCGGTGGCCTTCACCGTGCAGCGCGCGCCCATGCCATGGGCGTCGCACAGGGCGACGATCGTCGCCACCGCCTCCTCGAAGGTGGTGATCACGGTGAAGGGGCCACCGGTGGCATGGGCTTGGCGGATGCCCGCTTCGGCCAGGCTGATCACCGGGGCCGAGGTCAGCGCGCGGGCCTCGACGATGGCGATGTCGTCGAAGCAGGCGAGGACGTAGCCGGCGTAGCCTTCGGCCATGCGCTCGCGGATCAGCTCGAGCACATGGCGCGTGGCGCTGGCCTTGTCCCGTTCGCTCTCGACGGCATAGGGCCCCGCCCCGGGATTCACCGCCTCGGCGATGACGCCTGGCGGGACGAGGGAGCGCAGCATCTCGCGAATACTGCCCGTGACGTTGGCGTTGGTATTGGGATTGATCACCAGGAACCGCTGACTCTCTTCCGGACGATGTTGCCTATCGGTGTCGTTCATCGGCGCCCCGCCAGCAGGTCGGGGAGCCACATCACGATGTCGGGCCATGCCATGATGGCGAGGGTGAACAGCGCCATGATGATCACGAACGGCATGGAGCCCCAGATCACATCGTTGAAGCTGCCGCCATCCTTGCGCACGCCCTGCACCACGAACAGGTTCATGCCCACGGGCGGGGTGATCAACGCGATCTCGCACATCAGCACGATGAAGATGCCGAACCAGATGGGGTCCACGCCAACCGCCATCACCATCGGCACGGTGATCGGTACCGTCAGCACCAGCATCGACATGGCATCCATGAAGGTGCCCAGCACCACGTAGAAGAGCAGCAGCAGAAGCAGCAGGCCGACTTGGCTCAGGCCGAAGGAGGCGACCCACTGGGTCAGCGCCTGGGTCACGCCCAGCATGGAGATGGTCACGTTGAGCAGCAGGGCGCACATCAGCACGATGATCACCATGCCGGTGGTCTTGGCGGCGTGCAGCGAACAGTGGATCAACAGTTCGGCGCTCAGCTTGCCGCCGAAGACGATGAAGGCCAGCGCGATCACCACGCCGATGGCGGCGGATTCGGTGGGCGTCGCCAGGCCGCCGTAGATGCTGCCCATCACCACGCCGAAGATCACCAGCGGCGGGATCAGATGCTTGGACATGGCCAGCTTTTCCGCGAGCGGCAGGTTCACCTCCACCATGGCCTCCTTTCCCGCCTTGCCATGGGCGATGAACAGATACACGGAGAAGAGCAGGGCGAGGGTGAGGCCCGGTACCAGGCCCGCCGCGAACAGCTGGCTGACCGAGGTATTGGCCAGTTGCCCATAGACCAGCAGGTTGATGCTGGGCGGAATCAGTATCCCCAGGGTGCCGCCGGCGGCCAGCGAGCCGAGCGAGGGGCGCACCGGATAGCGGTACCGCTGGAGCGCCGGCAGGGAGATGGTGCCCACCGTGGCCGCGGTCGCCACCGACGATCCCGAAGTGGCGGAAAACAGCGTGCAGGTGGCGATATTGGTGTGCAGCAGCCCGCCCGGCAGCCTGTTGAACCACACCGAGAGTGCGGCGTACATGCGATCGGCGATGCCGCCGCGGAGCAGCAGCTCGCCGAGCAGCATGAACAGCGGGATGGCCAGCATGGAGGGGCTGTTCAGGCTGCTCCAGACGACGCCCCCCATCATGTCGACCAGCGGCGAGCCATACATCAGGTAGCCGCCCAGGACGCCGACGAAGAGAATCGCGACCGCGACGGGCAGGCCCAGCAGCATCAGCCCCAGCATGACCAGAAAGGCGGCCCCGATCAGTGGAATGCTCATGGTTGGCCTCCTTCGCGTTTTTCCAGATCGGCCAGTTCCGCCTCCAGCTCATCCTGGGCCGAGCTGGGGCCGAAGCGGCGGTTGAGAGCCTTCCAGTCGCGCCTGGCGAGCAGCAGCAGGGCCTTGGCCGACAGCACGAACGCCGCCAGGGCGAACGCGGACATGGCCACCAGCCAGACCGACTGCGGGTAGATCAGCGGCGTGGCCCAGGGTGTCTGGGCGATCGAGCGGTAGGCCTGGGTGTCCTGCACCGTCTGCACGGTGAAGTAGAGCAGGAAGGCCGCCAGCAGCCCCAGGGAGAGGGCCGCCAGGGCGTTGAGCACGGCCTGCACGGTGGCGGGCAGGCGCATGTGCAACAGATTGATGCGGATATGCGCCTGTTCGACCATGGCGACGCAGAATGCCAGCGGCGCGGCGATGGCGATGGCATAGCCACCCAGCTCGTCGACGCCGCCAAGCGAGAGCGAAAAGACCTTGCGGATGATCGTCTCCAGCGTGATCAGCAGGGCGAGCAGGATCATCATCGCGCCGAACAGGATCCCGAGAAAGCGGGCATAGGTGTTCATCGTCGACTCCCGGTGCCGTTACAGGCCAAGCTGCTGGCCGACGCTCTCGCGCCAGGCGGCCTCGCAGTCGGCGGCGACATCGTTGCACTGGCGCGCCCAGGTCGGCAGGGAGATCTCCTCCACCGCCGCGGCCACTGTCTCCAGGTCCGCCTCGGCAACGGGCACCTCGGTGAGCGAATAGAGCGTGCCGAACTCGCAGGGCGACTCGCCGGCGTTGCAGCGCATGGCATCTTCGTAGAGGGATTCGGAGTATTCCCAGATGTCGTCGCTCAGGGTGGCGATGGCGCTTTCGAGCTGGGCCTGTTGCTCGGTGGAGAGGCGGTTCCAGGTATCCAGGTTGATGGCATAGCCGTTGATGGCGAGCTGTAGCGCAATCGGCAGCACCGTCGTGGCGGCTTCGGGCCAGCCGCCCGAGTTGGCCGAAGCCGGACCGGTGATGGCGCAATCGACCACGCCGCGCGCCAGCGCCTGCTGCACGTCGCCGAACGGCATCGAGATGCCGGTCGCGCCCAGCCCGCCCACGAAATTGGCGGCGCTCTGGTCGCCCACGCGCACGCGCAGCCCCTGCAGGTCGCTCAGGCCGCCGATCTCCTCGCTGCAGAAGATGACCTGGGGACCCGCCGGCCATACGCCCAGCAGCTTGGCGTTGAAGCGTTCCTGCAGGCGTGAGTCGACGTAGTCGTAAAAGGCGGACACGTTCTCGCGGCCCGCGGCGAAGCTGGTGTTCAGGCCGATCAGGTCCAGCCCGAGAATGGAAGGCTCGTCGCGGCTGACCTGCGGACCGCGCAGGGAGACGATGTCGAAAAGCCCGGAACGCAGCACGCGCAGGCCATCGGTATCGGGAATGCCCGCCACGTCGACGGGGATGTACTGGGCCGTGACGTCGAGGCCGGTGTGCTCCGCGAGCGCCTCGAAGAACGGCTGCTCCTTCTGCTGCGCGATCAAGCCCGAGCCGGCGGGTTGCCCCAGCACCTTGAGGGATAGGGTTTCGGCCTGGGCCGCGGAAGCCATCAGCGCGGTGGTCATGGCGGCAAGCACGGTACGTTTCATCATGGTTCGGTCCTGTGTGAATGACGGTGTGATGAGGGAGCGTTCCGGGGCGTGTCGGTGACCATCGCCGCCGGTTGTTGGAGTTGCACCTGTGATGTTGATCCAAGTTTCATGCCGTCTATCGCAAGAAACTGTGGTTTCATAAACAAAACAGCGGATTGGACCTCGTTGGCCAAGGTGGCATGAAATATCCAGGGAGGGGTGGGTGCACGCCAAGGGTGCGAGCATTGGCGTCGATGCGCCAATACGGTGCTAGGCCTGTACGAAAACTGCCATCGCTCGCCGACTTTTCGCACGTGGCTCAGGGGCCGCTATAGTTCTTCGAAACGGTCGTTGAGGATTTCGATCCTGCGCAAGCGGGTGCGCGAGGCATCGCCCGCCATCTCGATGGTTCGCATGGCCAGCAGGTGGCACAGCGCCATCACGGCGGTATGGTTGAACAAGGGCCCCGCCGCAAGGGTATGGCAGCGGAAGTGCCAGTGGGCGAGCGGCTCCGGGGCCAGCCCCTCGTCGGTGATATAGAGCAGCCGGGTGCCGCACTCCTTGGCATGGGACAGGATCTGCTCGGTCGCGGCCACCCGGCGGCGCAAGCCGAACACGACGATGCAGTCCTCTTTACGGAAGTTGACCAGATGCTCGCCCAGGGTTTCGCCGCCGCCGGGCAGGCTGACCACCTGTTCGACCACCTGGGTGAGCTGCCAGCGCAGGTAGTCGGCAAAGGGGTGGCTGGCACGAAAGCCGATGATCCAGGTCTTGCGCGCGCCAAGAATGGCGCCGGCCACCTCGTCCACTTCCGCCTGGGTGATGGTGGCAAAGGTACGATCCAGATTGGCCTTGCCCTGCTCGAGGTTGCTGGCGAGTGAATGCTCGGCCTGGCCCGCTTCGGACGAGGATAGAAACAGCCGCGAGCCGGTACTCTGCTCCTCGCGGGCATGCTTGCGGGCGGCCTCGTAGCTCTCGTAGCCCAGGCGGCGCACGAAGCGCGACACGGTCGCCTTGGAGACATTGGCAAACTTGGCCAGCTCCTGGGCGTCATAGCTGGCCAGCTCACCCGGGAAGTCGCACACGAATTCGCCCAGGCGGCGCTCGGCGGGATGCAGCGACGGCAGCGTACTGCGTACACGGGAGAGGAACGAACGTTCCTTGGACGATTTGGACATGCCGATCCCTGAAACCACAGTTTCATGAATAGTGAACGCCAGTGCCGATCATCGCAATAGAGAGTTTGAGGATACGTTCGGAAGCCGCCGGGCAGGTGGCCTTCGCTGCCTACCACTCACCCGACGGTTACACGCCTACAGCTCCCACTGATCCGGTGATGGCTGGGCCCCCTGTGTCGGTTCCTCGCAGTCCGGCCCGTCGCAGTCGTCGACCTCCAGGTCGTAGACCACGCCATCCACCTCGATTTGCTGGATATTGGCCGAGAAGCTGGCGGGGGTGATGTCGTCGGCGCCGCCACCGCCGGCGCGCGCCCTGGCGTTGAGCAGGTCCATCGCCGAAGCGCTGTTGCCGCCAGGGGTGCCTTGGGCACCGCCCGCGACGGTGCGCTGCTGAAGCTGCCGGGCGGTTTGGGTGGCCGTGCTCAGCGAAGCCTGCATGCGGCCATCCAGGCCGCCATCCAGGCCGCCATCTGGGCCGCCATCTGGGCCGCCATCGGCGATGATGCCGTCACCTTCCTGGCCGGGGTCGACGGGGCCGCCGCCGGCGATATCGTCATCGTCACCCTGGCCGGGGGTGCCTGGGGTGGGGTCGGCGGGATCGATGGGGTTGGCGGGGTCGATGGGCACGCCGCCATTGCCCGGCTCGGGCGGGGTCCAGGTGCTGTCGGCCACGCTGGCGGGGACAGCATCCTCCGGTGTGTTGGCGCCTGGCCTCATCAGGCCGACCAGCCCCCCGGTTTCGTGGCCGTTGGTCTCCAGCGCCCCGTAGGCATGGGAGTTGGTGACGACGCCAGAGGTGTGGTGGCCGATCAGCGCCCCCGCGGCATCGCCGCCCCAGACGTCGCCGCTGGCGCTGGAGTTCTCCACCGTGCCGCTATTGATGCCGACCAGCCCTCCTGTCCAGGTCCCGGTCAGCCGGCTGCCATCCTCGGCGAGCTCCCACTGTGAGGTGGATGTCACATCGCCGCTGGCATGGGAATCGAGGATGGCGCCGCCATGGGCTCCCACCAAGCCACCCACCTGGTTCCAGCCGGTGACATGCCCGCTGGCCGAGGAACCGCTGATGGTGCTGAAACTGTTGGAGCCGACCAACCCGCCGACAAAGCTATTGGTGGCCAGGACGTTGCCCCCAGCCGATGAGTCGATGATATCCCCGCCCTCCCGGTTCCTGCCGATCAGCCCGCCCACATGGCTGCCGCCGCTGACATTGCCGGTGGCATGGGTGTTGGTGATGGTGCCGCCCCTGTTCTCGCCGATCAGCCCGCCCACCTCCGTGGGTTCCGTGAACCGCTCGTCCTGCACATAGGTGACATTCCCGGAAGCGGTGGCGTTGGTGACGTTGGCGTCATTCAAGCCGATCAGCCCGCCAACCTGGCCCGAAGCGAAGTGGGTTTCCGGTTGCGCGTAGCAGAGTATATCGCCCGAGGCGGACGCGTTGGTGAGCGTGGCGCTATAGTTCGAGCCGTAAGGGATGGTGAACGAACCGATCAAGCCACCGACGTAGTTGCCGCCCGTCACATCGCCACCGGCCCAGACGTTATTGGCCATGCTGGGGCCGTTGCTGCTGAGTATCTCGCCGACCAGCCCGCCGACATGCCGGGGGGCATTGCCCGATTCGGGGTTGTTGGCATTGGTGCCCGGTATGCCGATCGCCGCGCCGGTGGCCCAGGCGTTCTCGATGGTCCCGGAGTCGAAACTGCCCACCAGCCCGCCCAGATAGTGGGTGCCGGTCACCTCTCCGGTGGCATAGGCATCGCGGATGGTGGTCCGTGCCGCACTGCCCACCAGCCCGCCGGTGTCGTGGGAAGCCCCCATGATCGCGCTGGCCACGCCGGTGACATCCACGGCGGCGTGGGAGCCGAGGAGGCTGGCGTTGGCGAGACGACCGACCAGCCCACCCAGCCCTCTGCTGGCATCGTTGTTGCTGGTATCGTCGGCGACTCCGGTGACGCTGCCAGTAGCCCAGGCGTTGTCGATGGTGACGCCGTCTCCCGAGCCCAGCAGGGTGCCAACGTAGGTATGCCCCTTGATATCGGCATTGGTCAGGCCGATATCGCGGATCACGCTACCCTCCGTGGCGCGACCGACCAGGCCGACGTTGCCGCCCAGGCCGGCATCGATGGTCAGGCCGTCGATGGTATTGCCGAGCCCGGCCAGGGTGCCGGAGAGGGTGGTGATCACGGCGCCGTCGTAGACGGTGCCCGAGGCATCCACGCCCTGGGCCAGGGCGTAGTGGCCGTTGCCGCCGTCGGCATCGATGGCGTCGAGATCGGCCATGTCGCGCAGCAGGGTGTAGTCATGGCCATCGATGGCCAGGTGGGCGTTGGCGCCTTGCAGGGTGATGCCGGCATTGGCGTGGCCGGTGGGGTTGCCATCGAAATCCAGCCTGGCGCTGTCGATGCGGTAGTCCCCGTCCAGGGTCAGGCCGGCGGCGTCGCCCTCGACGTCGATGCGGGCGTTGATCTCGATACCGCCGTTGCCCTGGCCCAGGGCGGCCAGGCCCAGGGTGGTGTCATTCGGCCAGGTGAGGTCGTCGTCGACGACGAGAGCGCCGCCGATGGCGTTGAGGCGCAGGTGGCGCCTGGCCAGTTGCTCCCCGACGAACGCGATGCCGTGGCTGTGGCCGCTGCCATTGCCGATGGCGATATCCGGCAGGCTCAGCGACCAGGTGCCGTTATCGCCGGTGGTCAGCGCCGCCTCGTCGACCGCCAGGGTGGCGCCGGCGGTCTCGATCAGCCCGTCGCCACCCCCGCTGGTGGCGGCGACATCGATGTCACCGGCAACGCGGGTGGTGCCGGCCAGGCGGTCGATGGCGTAGCCGGCCAGGCCGTTGCCGGTGGGGGCGAGGGTCAGGCGCAGTTCGTCGGCGGCCACCAGCAGGGCATCGCCACCGCCGACACGGGTGGTGCCGTCATGTTCGACGCCGCCGCCACTGGCCAGGGCGACGAAACCGCCATCGGCGATGACGATATCGCCCTCGGCGACCACCGCACCGTCGCCGCCGCTGGCCACGAACCGGTAATTGTCGGCGAGGAAGTCGTCATTGGCCATGCCCAGGGTGGTGGCGACCAGGCCGGCGACATCGACCGATGAGCCGGCGCCGAACAGCACGCCGTTGGGGTTGAGGATGAACACCCGGCCATTGGCGTTCAGGGTGCCGCCGATCAGGCTCTGCTGGTCGCCGAGCACGCGGTTGAGCACGATGGACGTGCTGCCGGGCTGCGCGAAGGTGACGCTCTCGCCGGGGGCCACGGAGAAGGCGTTCCAGTCGATCAGCGCCTTGTCGCTGGCCACGCTGATCAGGGTGGGGTCGTCATCGCTGTCGAAGGTGACGTCGCCATGGACGACCTGGCTCACCGAGCGGGTGACGTCGCCGATCATGAAGTTGCCGATGTCGGCCAGCACATAGTTGGGGTCGTCGAGGGAGAGCGTGCCGAGGTCGAGCGTGTAGCTGCCCGCCTCGGTAGAGGGCAGGGTCAGCGTGCCGCTCAGGTTGACGGCCTCGCCCGGCACCAGGTTGCTCAATTGCAGGCTGGCCGGGTCGACCGACGCGCCGCCCCCCGCCGCCTGGCTGCCATACACCTCCAGCACGCGCGGGGTGATGCTGGCGCTGGTGGAAAGCTCGCTGAACTGCAACTCGAAGTTGCGCCGATTCGCGACGGTCCCGCCTGTCAGCTCCAGCCCGGAAAGCGTGAAGCCGTAGCTGCCGGCGTCCGCGCCCTCGAAATCGATGGCCCCGCTGGTCGGCTGGTTGAGGTTCACGTTGGTGAAGTTGGCGAACACGGGGTCGAGTGTCACGATCTCGTAAGCCGTGGCCGTGGTGCCGTCGTAGCTCTTGTCGGCGACGATGAAGGCGAAGTCATCGGCGCTGAGTGGTCGCGCGGTGAGCCCCGCCGACGTGGTGGTGGCGATGGTGTAGTTGCTGACCTTGCCGCCGTTGGCCCCGTCGCTCACCTCATAGTCGAGGTTGACGACTCGGACACCGCTGTTGAGGACGGTGGCATTGGCGAACTGCGCCGAGGTATAGGTGATATTCAGGGTCTCGTCGCCCACCAGGCCGACCAGGCCGCCATTGGCCACGCCCTCGATCAGGGTGGCGTCGGTGGTGCCGTCGTAGACCTTGTCCGCCACCACGCCGACGATGGTCAGTGCCCTGGGGGTGATGGTGACCCTGCCCTGGACCCCGCCGCCCGGTGAACCGGCGTAGGCGTCGTTGTCCGGCCTGCGGGCCAGCACATTGCCGGCCCCGTATTCGCCGGCGTCGCGGTGGCCACTGTGAGGCAGCACCATCAGCACGTCGCCGGCGCTGTCACCGCGCTGCAGGCCGGAAACGCTCAACCCGCCGAGGAGGGCACCGGCGCTGTCGCCATACTCCACGTCGCCGCCGATATACAGCGAGAAGTTGTTGAGAATGGGGTTGCCGGCGGCGGAGGTGCCCCAGATGAGCGGGTCGAAGCCCGAGTAGTTGGCGATGGCGTTTTTCTGCTCGGGGTCCAGGTAGGTCGCGACGTTGCTGGCGTGCGGCTCGATGGATATCGCCCCCGTTCCGTATGAAAAAAGATGGTCGTAGCTCCAGTAGGCATTCTGGATGCCACCGGGGTTATCGTTTATTCTCTCGAACGCATGCTGCTCGGTGCTTCCATCACCCAACTGGACCCGATACGACTCGGCGTAGGCACTGTCGATGGTGCCGGTGGCGGTATTGTGATGGACGAAGCCGGCGTGCGGCGCCTGAGAAGCCGAACTCGCGAGGGCATCGTAGGCGTAGGCGTTGCTGATCGTGCCGCTATTGACCCCGACGAAGCCGCCGTAATAACGCACACGGTTAGAGTTCAGCCGGTAATCGATGCTCTTGACCACATAAGCCTGATCGATGGTGCCTTCGTTCAGGCCGACGAAACCGCCGCCCACGCCGCTTCCAGCAGACAGATAATCGGCCCCCAGGTCGATATTGTAATCGGCATAGGAGCGTTCGATCGTCCCCCTGTTGATGCCGACCAGGCCGCCCGCATGGGTCACGCTCTCGGCGGACCCGCTTATCTGCATGCTGGTGCCCGTGGCCCGCACCGAGCTATCGACGATCCGCCCGCCCGTCTCGTTGGTGCCGACCAGCCCACCGCCAACGACCGTTGCCTGGAGGCCGTGGGAGTAATAGCTCCGTGCGATCAGCCCATGGTTGGTGCCGGCCAGGCCGCCGATGCTCTGTGTATTGGTGGCACTGCTCATGGAGCCCGTGCCAACGCTGTTGACGATGGTGCCGTGGTTGATATTGGCGAACTTGCCGAGTGAGCCGCCGGACACATTGCCAATACTGGCGTCGCCATTAATGATACCACCCAAGTCAAGATTGCTGACCATGGCGCCGGCTTCCAGGGTGGCGAACAGGCCATTGGCGGAACCGCCCTGGTGGAAATTATTGGCGTGACTGAGCCCATGGCCGAGACCGTTGAAGTTGCCGGAGAAACTTTCGACAAAGCTATGAGTGAGGGCGTTGGCCCCGATATCCGTGCCCAGGGCGTAGTTGCCGCCGGGGGCGTCCTTTAGCCACGCCATCTGCTCGGCGCTGGAGATCACCGTATACTGTTCGCCGCCGAGCCATAATTCGCCGCCGCCACTGAAATCGACCCGGCCGGCGAACTGGCCGCGCTCCCCGCTCTGCGTGGTATATAGCCCGTAAGGCACGTCATCGGCATCGACGCCATCGCCATAATTGGCGACAAGACTCGCCTCGCCGGTGGCACTCATCACATTGTTGACGTAGATGTTGTTGGTGGCATCCAGGGTCAGGGTATTCTGCGACCAGCTCACCGCGTCATTGACGTGGATATTGCCGTCCTCGCCGCTGCCCATGACCGATTCGATCTCGACGTTGTTGTTTTCCAGTGCGGCGGTCAGGGCTTCGCCGGTCATGTCCCCACCAATGCCGATGGTGAAGCCGTCCGGGTCGATCAGCCAGGTGCCGGTGTCGCCGCGCTCGGCGCGGGTGTCCACGTCGATGCCGCTCAGCACGACCTGGTCGCCGCTGGTCTCGACCAGACCGCCATTGCCGCCCTGGGCACCCCCTTTGGCAGAGAAACCGCCCTGGGCGACGGTCTCTCCATCGGACCAGACGACGATGCTGCCGCCGTCGCCGTGGTGCGTGGCATCGGCGCTGAGGGTGCTGGTGGCGTCCACCGTGGCGCTGCGGGCGTGGGGCAGGTCGCCGCCGCCACGGTAACCGCCGCCGATCTCGATGCTGCCACCGCCCGTGGCGCCGGAAACGTCCAGGGTGGCGCCGCTCAGGGCGATATGTTCGCCGCTGACCTGGATGCCGCCGCCGCTGCCGGTATCGCTGCCCGCGTCGAGGCTGCCGGCGATCTGGACGCGGCCGCTGTCGCCGCCTTCGAGCACGATCTGGCCATTGCGGGTTTCCAGGCTGCGGGCGCGCACGATGCCTTGCTGGTTGACGACGTTGTTGAGCAGGCTGTCGGCGGCGCTGGCGGTGAGCAGTACACGACCACCGTCGGCCTGGATCAACTGGCGGTTCTCGACCAGCGCGTCCAGGGCCGGCTGGTCGATCTCGACACTGAGCAGGCCGTCGCCGGCGAAGTCCAGCGTCATGGCGTCACCGGCGGCCAGGGCCACGCTGCCGAGCTGGGCCTGAATCACCCCCTCGTTGCTGACCCGGCCACCGAGCAGCGCCACGGCGCCGCCGTCGTGGGCGGTGATGGTGCCCTGATTCAATACCTCGGCGGCGTTGCCATCGGCATCAGCCTGGAAGCGGTAGTGGCCGTTGAGGAAGTCCTCGTCGCGGATATCCAGGGTGGACGCCACCAGGCCGGCGGTGTCGACTCGGGCGTTGGGACCGAACAGCACGCCGTTGGGGTTGACCAGGAACACCTGGCCGTTGGCGTCGAGCTGGCCCATGATCCGCGAGGCATCGCTGCCGAGTACGCGGTTGAGGGCCACCGAGGCGCTGCCGGGCTGGTCGAAGGAGACGCGGTGGCCCTCGCCGATGTCGAAGCTGTCCCAGTTGGCGATCAGCTTGTCGCTGGCCTGGGCGACGCGCAGGTGCTGGGCGCCGGGGGTGGAGATCGTGCCGCTGCCGTGGACGATCTCGCCGCCGCTGGGCAGGTTGGCGCCGTGGGCGGTGCCGGCGAGCAGCAGGCTGGCGGCGAGCAGGGAGCCGC
>NZ_PNRF01000031.1:71892-87275 GCF_002879615.1 Billgrantia endophytica | reverse complement strand
TAAGTACCTGATCAAAAATTTTCGTGTAGAATCCATGCTAGGATCTCTAACACGGATGGAACCATGGCTAGGCGCTTCGTTGCCCCTCTCACTGAATCTGAGCAGCAGACGCTGACCTCCGCCTATCACCACGGTGAGAAGCGCGCCTCACGTCGGCGTGCGCATGCCATCCTGCTGAGTGATCAAGGCCATACCATCGACCAGATCAGTGAGATACTGCAGGTCCGCCGCGATGCCGTATCTCGATGGCTCAAACAGTGGGAGACGTCGGGCCTCGACGGGCTCATCGATAAGCCACGCAGTGGACGCACGCCGATCCTGGATGAGTGCGATCACCAGCGGCTGCAGGAGCTGGTCGCCGAGCAACCTCATCAGATTCGATCTTTGCAGGCACGTCTGCAAGAAGAGACCGGCAAGACGGTCAGCACGGTGACCCTTCGCCGGGCATTGAAAAAAAAATGACTTCAGCTTCAAGCGCATTCGGCACTCCCTCAAGGCGCGGCGTGACGAGACGGATTTCCGCAACACTCAGGGCCTGCTGAAAGCGCTCCAGGAGCGTGAAGACCAAGGGGAACATGAGCTCTACTACTTTGATGAATCGGGCTTCTCACAATCGTCATCGGTCCCATATGCATGGAGCCCCATCGGCAAGCCCTGCGAGGTGACCGCTTACTCTCATAGCCGAAGGCTGAACGTACTGGGGTTCCTCAGCCGTGCCGGGAAGCTGATCTACCACACCGCCACCAAAGCGGTGACCACCGAGACGGTCATCGAAGCGTTTGACCAGTTTGTGGCCCAGAAAGACCCCGATACCTTCGCCGTCGTGGTGCTCGACAATGCCAGCATGCATCGTTCCAAAGCCTTCAGACGGAAGATAGTGGAGTGGATGTCGCATCGTGTACACCTGGTCTACCTATCGGCTTACTCGCCGGAGCTGAATCTGATTGAGATTCTGTGGCGGCAGATGAAGTACGCATGGTTGCCGTTGAGTGCCTATCTCTCGTTTGATCGGCTCTGCAACGAGGTCGATCGCCTACTCGGTGGCTACGGATCTGAGTACGCGATTAATTTTGAAAAGCCACTTACCTCGTTGGTTTCAGATCGGCTGACGAGATCAGAAATCGACTCGCTAAGGCAAAAAAAGAAACAGTTGAACGATTACGGTCTAAAGGCATTCAGAGAGAGGATGCAGGAGAAAGGAATGCTGAGTGATTGAAAAAGTGGTCCTCGTTTCAGCCAGACAAGTTATCAATAGCATATATTCGTCTGTTCGTCTCTCTAATCCACACCTGCCTGAGATATCCTCTCGCGGCTTTGACCCCAACGCTCACTGCCCTGGCTCTTTAACAACGCAGCTTGGGGTGGTTTGAAGCCTACTCCTGAAAGTCGACTTCGAAGGCCCACCTTCATCTTTCATGCAGCTTCTACACCGAAGAACTTGCCAAGATAGACAGTTCTTCCGTGTGCCTGCGACACACTTTCTACAGCCCCAACGCCCGCAGCATGCGCGGCTTTGAAATGAAGGCGAAGCCGCAATGGAAAAGACGTCGCTGTGCCTGCGATTGTTAAGCTCTACCATGCACCCACGAGATTCCTGCCGGTTAGGGATACCATATTTTGGTTGCCCGAAGCATCTGCAATGCCAATTTCTTGAATCATCTTCTTCGGAGCCTTTTTGAACCAAGCTGAGCAAATTTCAGCCAGATCCCCGTAGGCCATACTCTGGGTTAGTATGCTCATATGCTTTGCAGTGGATGCTGGACTTGCTTCCACATAAAAACCCCCAGGTGTAGCCAACTCCAGTGGCGAGGATGCCATAGCTGAAAGCGGCTTCTGAAACATCTTGGGAGGAATGGAAGAGCGGGTGTTAGGTAGCCGTGAAAACGCTGGCGCCATAAAGTCTAGAATCCACCCATCAGCCTCCACCCAACAATGAAAGGCATCGTTTCCCCCAGTCAGTCCCCTCTCGGTCTCTTCGCCGAACACTACAACATCATTATTCCCGACGTGATAAGCCGCCAGTCCGGCTTTCGGCTGCGCGTTCAATTTGAAATGCTGAGACAAAATGTAAGAGCCATACGCACTGAAAAAAATGCAGCATACAGCGGGATCAGCTCCTTCATTCTTCACAATGGAGTTGACCACCTTATAAATGCGCTCGTAGTCCTTCAATTTTATGAGCACTCCAATGGTTCCTCTTCTGCTTAACGCCCGCATTTGCGGCTGGTTTGGAGCGCAGCGGAAAACCAGTCCGACAACATGCGCTTGTTAAATTTCGCGTGCTCGAAACTGAGCGTTCCACTGCCTTGCCTTAGCACTCGTTTCTTTAAAGTTTATCTCTGGATATTTTTGATTAATAAAACTTGTGAAGTCATAGAAGATAGTGAGAAACTCTTGGTACAGTACTACCAACTGCTTATAAAGATTATTTTCCTCCTGGTTCCTAAAGCAATCCATTGGCATGGGGAATATCAAGAGGTTTGTATTTCCGTGGTAATCATAAATAAAACGACCTGTACATATTATCTCATACCACTTATCAAGCCAAGAGTGGAGCTTTAGACTCAACACCTCATCGTGGATGTAAAAAGAAGGATTTGCCCTTATTGAATTGAAGGTATCAGACTCGCAAAGAAAATCAGAGTCTACTGATTTTGGAGCCATATCTATCGCATAAGGAATACTCTCCACATCAATATACTCTAAGAGCCCCCTCAGACTCTCGATATCTCGCTGCCTTAAATCTAAGACAACGGGCTGAGTATGCTCTGATGCTGGAAACATCTGAGGGTAATGGCGCCTAACAGCATTTACGTCTTTTGTTAGATCTTGAATAATATCCATCCAGAAAAGTATACCAACGGAGAACTTTCCTTCCTGAGCCCTGGCCATCGACAAGATGCGGACATATTGCTGTAGCTTTACATCTGAAGGAGATGTCGTAGCAATATATAAGGTGGATATAGCTGGCTGAAAATTCTCTGCGTTAAAAATCTCTTCATTTATTAGCGATTCATTTATTGAGTTCGTAGTTAATTTGCATTGAATCCCCACTAAACGTGCAAGGTCATCTCTTCCGTATAAATCTACGCCATTTTGCTTTTGTCCCTGTCGCCCATGCATTGTCAGGTCACTTGTTCGCCACCTCAATTCCAAGGCGCTTTTTACAATACTCTCAAACTCTTCCCAGCCGTTTGGTGCAGGAATCATCATATTTCCTAAAGTAGGCAACTTTTTACTCCTTTTGTTCGTAGTGCTGAAATCTGCTCAGAAATTTAACGCCCGCAACAGCGGAATATTTGGAGTGCATTGCTTTGCGGTAGCGTAGCGTTAAACCGCAAAACAAGGAATGGAAAATATTTCCGCTGGTTGCGATTGTTAGGTTTATTTATTCGCGCCAGTTACGGCTGTTAGATAGGCATTATGCTGATACTTATTCAATTCGTCTGGCGCAACGATATTATTCTTTTTTTGATAAGCGGAGACTGCCTGCGGAGAAACTAATTTTACATCTTTAGCATCAGAATCCTGTATCATTGCTTCCATTATAAATGTGTCAGCGCCTCCAGAAAACTCTCCTTTTTTACTACGCTTTTTTATACAAACTGTTTCCACATTATTGTCGGCAATAAAATTGTTAATTTGCTCTTTAAACTCTTTAATACTTTCTCTGCTTTCACTGTCCTTCAATGCTATTTTTTTCGTATCTATAGGCTTAACCACGAAACCACCATCATCTTTTTTTTCAACGATGGTAAAAATGGCTTCGTGCCCTTTTAACTCAACACCACATACAGTTGTCATATTTTTCCTATTTTCCTATAAATTTACTTCGCTAATTCATTTTTGATTTTTTCAATGTGATTTGCCGCCACATTGAGAACACCTTCAGCACATTTTGAGCAAATATTTATTCTGCCAGGATCATCATAAGCAAAGTGCTTTTCCCCAGGATGGATGGTATGCAATGAACTTGCATGGCATTTCCTTTCTGCTTTTGCCTCTTCGACCCTAAAGTCTCGTACGATATTTCTAATTGCTGCCATATATTTCTCCTTTCGGTGGCTTTTAAGCTATGAGATACCTAACAGCTATATTATATAGCAAGCTCGTTTGTCCACTTGAACGCGCCTACACGTTCAAGTCAATAAATGCGCGTACTTTACCCTTGCAACGCGCTGTTTTTCATGAATATTAAGCATACCTCGGCAGCCTATCCCCAATAAACGTACGTGCAGCTTTTGCCATGACGCCCGCCCTAGATCACAGCGCTGCCTCACAGGGCGCAGCACGGCGGAAACGTGGAACGCGTTAGCCAATTCCCGCAAACTCATTCCCACCTCTTTGACAGCAATCTATTACTATGCCGAGCCTGAGTAGATGCCCATCAGCACAGTGACGACACGAATGGCAACCACCACGTCTCTGTCTCTATAGGTTCTATCGGCAAGGTAGAAAGCAACTTTAGTCCCCCAACCCAAAATGTTTGGCGAACCAGCGACAGTAACCTCCCCCTCCCCCTGCACCTTGCCGGTAACGGCAAGGTGCAGGGTCAGGGCGTCAGTATGGCGGGGTAACGCCTCAACGCCGCCGCAGCAACCAAAACTCCCGGTAGTTGACGTCATCGTCACACAGCCCCCCGGTCTCGATCACCTCGAAACCGGCGCTGGCGATGGCCTGGGCGTTCTGGGCGAAGCCGACTTCCGTCTTGTCGGTTTCCCGAATGCCCTGGCTCTCGAGCAGTACCAGGCCATCCGGCCTGCAGAACTGGTAGAGCTTTTCGCCAAACTGTTCCAGCGGCATGCCGATCCAGCGGTGCACCGCGCAGGCGATCACCAGGTCGAACGGTTCTTGGCACTCGAACTGTTCGAATGGCTTGCTGGTGAGGTGCACATGGCGGATACCCATATGCTCCGCCACCGCATTGCCGACGTCGATGCACGCCTGGCTGATGTCGAACCCCTCGCCGTAGCCAAGCCGGTCCGCCAGCCCGAGCAACAGGAAGCCATGATTGCAGCCGATATCCAGGACGCGAGCTTTCGGCGGAAGGTACTTGGCCAGCGGATAAATCCCCAGGCGGTAGTCAACCGGTCGCGTGCCGGGCAGCTTCAGGCGCTCCAAGCCCTGGTACGGTAGCCCGAAGTCACCGAAGCTGTGCTGCAGGCTCTCTCCCTTGTAGCCCGCCCATATCTCGCTGATACGCCGATGCAGCGGTGCCAACTCAGCAAAGTCGCCCTCCGGGCATTGCGGCATCAGCCGCTTGAGATCCTTGTATGCCTGCACCGTCTCACGCGAATAGGGACGCGTGGAACAGGCCAGCCACAGCTGCTGGCAAGCGTTTTGCGTATCACCCCCACGTTCATGCGTGGCGGCCTGGGCACGCAGCAGGCGGGCCCGCTTTGGCCCCTGTTCGCCCCCCAGCCAGGCAAGCGCCTCGGCATGGCTCGCCAACGCCCGGTCGGTCTCCCCTGCTCTGGCCAGCAGGCTGGCTTCGCAGGCCTTGAGTTCCGGGTCGTCAGGCTGCACCGCCAGCAGCACCTGGCAACGCGCTAGCGCCGCATCGTGCGCTTCGGCGGGCTGGCCTTCATGGGCCAGGTAGCTTTCCAGCAGCAAACGCTTGATATCGGTCGTTTCGCCATCGCCGGCATGGGGCTGAAGAGTGGCTTCCGCCTCCCACCATAGCCCGGCGCGCAGCTGCGCCCTCGCCAACGCGGCCACCAGCGACAAATCGTGGGGATATCGCTTGTGCAGCGTGGTCAAGCTCTCCAGGGCTTTTCCATCATGCCCCACCAGGGAAGCGCTTTCGGCATACAGGCGACTGATTTCCAGCTCCTCGGGCAACGCCTGATGCAAGCGGCTGGCGATCCCGAGCGCTCGGTGAACACTATGCCTCGCCAGTGCCTGCCGCACCTGAGATAGCGCTGCTGCCACGGGGCTTTGGTTCTTGACGGCAGCGCTTTCCGACGCCGACGAAGCCTCCCCACCCAGATAACCCCGCGCCGTCAGGTACTCCTCGGCACGCTGCGGCTCGACAGCGGCCAGCAAGGCGTGGCTCAGATCATGAATGCCGTATAGTGCGTCCAGCAGGAAGGCCAGCTTGATGCGCTGCTTGTCACTCAACGATGCCATACGCGCATGGCTGGGCAGCAGCAACGCATCGACAAACTCCAGTTCACTGGCCTGGCGACGGGTCAAGTCGTCACGCTTGGGAAGGTGGCCGTAATAGCCGGGCTCGTGCAGCCGATAGAAGCGGAAGCCGTTACGCGCCGCCCAATGCATCAGCTCGGCCAGGTTGGGCTGGCGCTGATGGGTGGGCTGGAAGGCAACACGCACCTGAATGAGCAGCGCATCGGCCAGCGCCTTGCGGCCATGGTCCAGAATCGCCGCGCTGTCGCTGCAGGCATCCAGCACCAGGTAGTCCAGGCTCTCCAGCCCCTCGATGCTATCCAGCGCAATGCTGTTCACTGGTAGCCTGGCCAACACCCGGGCGCCACCGCGACGATGCTCAGGCAACTGCGCCTCCGGCAGCGGCTCCAGGGTGGCGCTCAGCGCCGGGTCGAGGCAGGCGCCGAGGGTGGCAGGCTGCCCATCCCCCAGCACCACATGGGGAAAGGTCTGGAACTCGTCCAGCTCCGCCAGCCCCGCTTGATTGGCCAGACGGCTGGCCGGATCGAAGCAAACCACGGCAAAGGCGCCGCTGCGCATCAGCGCCGGAAAGCGTGCTTGCAACACGAAGCTACCGCCGTTGTCCAGCGCCACGACACGCCCCGGCAACTGCCAGTTGAAGTCATCCTCGGGGGGCACCGTCAATGCCTGTGCCAACGCCAACGGATCGCCGGTTGTGGCTGTCATTGCCGTTGTGGTGGCAATAGCGCCAGGCCGAGCGCTGCCATTCGCGGCACTCGTCGGTTCATCGAATGCCTTCTGCACGGACTTATACCCCTGGACCAACGGATCGAGGTGTTCGATGAAATCATGGCCGATGCCGTTGAAGTCGCTACGGATCGGCATGGGAATATCCAGCGACACGATGGGGCTGATCTCGGTGATCTGCTCGGCGTTGCGGGCCAGCTGCTGTTGGTAGGCAGCGGAGCGCTCTAGCCCCAGCGCGCCAAGCAGGTTGCCGGCCACCTGCTCGGGGTTCTCGGTCAGCTCGCGGTAGTCCACCAGGAAAATCGGGTTGGGCAGCACCTTGGTCCAGTGGTCCATGGTTTTCTCGAAACAGCCGATATGGCGGCCCAGCATCTCCAGGTCGTAGGTGTAGCCATGCGCTTCCATGTGCTGGTAGTGGTGGAAGTAGCAGGTCACACCCTGGTCAAGCAGATCGCGCACGCAGAAGATAATGGGAACATGAGGCAACCACAGGCCGATTACGCCCAGCAGCCAGAGATCACTGGGGATCGTGGTGACTTGCACCTCATCCGCACCACCCAGGCGCGCCAGGTAGCCCTGGGCATCCTCGCGGCAACGCTCCGGCGTCAGCTGCTTGAGATAATCGCCCAGGTTGCCACCGTGCCCCTCGATCCGCTCCTTGACGTAGTCGCTCAGCGTGGTGCTCTCTCCCGCCAGGCTGACGCCCTCGATGCCGCTGAACAGCGATTCGACCAAGCTCTTGCCCGAGCGCGACAACCCCGACACGATCACCTGCGGTATCTCGGGCTGGCCACCCTCGCGCAAGGGCGGGTAAAGCGCGGCGGTGAAATGGCTCTGAATAAAGCGCAGCCGCGACTCCGGCGACTGAGGCGCATTAGCCGTCTGAGCCATGGCCAGCGCATTGGCCTCGCGGTAGTAGGCAAAGGCTTGCGCCTTGTCGCCGATATCCAGATAGGCCTTGCCCAGCGTAAAGCCGCAGCGCACTTTCTCTACGGGCTTGGTAGCAGGATCGTTGTAATGCGCCTTGAGCGCATCAAATGCGCTATCGCCGGGCTGGTAGCGAATCAGATGCGAAAGGTTGACATGGGTGGCAAGATGCCCCGGATTGATGGCCAGTACCTGGCGATAGCTCTCGATGGCCTCGGGAATCCGCTGCAGCGCACGATAGACGCCGCCACGCAGACTCAAGGCATCCACACGACGGGAGTCACGCGCCAGCACGCGTTCCAGCAGCGCCAGGGCCTCTTCCGGCGCCTCACCGGCCATCAAGCAGCGCGCCTGGGCGGTCAACAACGACGGATCATCCGGTGCCTTGGCCAGTGCCATCTCGAAGTAGGGCCGCGCCTCGGCAAACGCCTCCTGCTTGAGCAAGGCCCAGCCGTGGAGCTGCGCCACACCGGGGTGCTCGGGATGCTCGGCGATCAGCTCACGACTCCGGGCCAGCGCCTCCTCCACGCGCTCCTCTTTCAAGAGCTGGTTAAGGGCGGACAAGGCAGCCCCCAGCTCTCCGCCAGCGTGACGGCGAGCGCCGGGAACCGGCGCAACGGAGCGGAGCTTGCTGGAACGGGGCCTGGAAGCGCGGCGTTTCTTCGACATGGCGGCATCACCGGGAAGCGGTCAATGAAAGCCTACCAGCCTAGCGCCTCGCCACGCTTTCAAAGTCGGGATTAGCGCGGCGATACGGGGGCTATTGGGGGCTTGGGGTATACCGGAGCATTCGCAGGCGTTGGCCGGCTCACCGAGTTGATGGAGTGCGGCTATCCGCAGATCCACCCGCAGCGGGTAACCGATGGCAAGTTCAGCGTTTTTGCAAGCCATCGAAACCAACGGCGAGGCTCCGCTTCAACGAGAACAACAATAGTCCACTACGCCGGTATCTGCCGCAGAGTGATGGTTTGTCTCCAGGAGGTATGGATACCATTGCTTGCATTAAACCGCACCGTGAAGCGGCATCGGCTTGAATGAATCGTTGGGACATTGGGTATGGTTACCGAAGTTTATTGAGCTGTTTGTTTCCATGAGCAGCCTGCCCGCTTGGCTCAAGAACGTCACAGGTCAGCCCTGGGTAGGCCTGCTCAAATCGTGCTCTGAATTCCACTACAGTAGTTGTTCCCGAAGCTTTGCGTATGTACTTGTAGGCAGGAATTCCTTGCGTATTCAAGTCCATAGGATTGCCGGAGCTATCAAAAATTTCGATCTTGATGCCCTCCAGATTCTCTACTTCTTTCTTTCGAGTTGCCAACTTAGTCATATCAGCTTTTCCTTCAATATTTCGTGAAATAGATCCATACTTAAAGGTTTGAGTTAAAGCGCGCCACTAGAGTGGGGGAAGTCCAGCGTCGGCTTGAATTATTTGTTAGATTGCTCTCCCAATATTCGCTGCACGCTATTGACTATCAACTGGTATCTAACGCACTTGATAGCAGTTTTTCTCTTATCATATTCTATTGGCATGCCAAGGATCTGTAGCCTTGGCACTTGGCTGATATCAAGCGTTGCAATCAGGCCACCACTCATTCCTTGGGGCGAAAATAGATTTTTTTGGTACTCAACCCAAAAATAATATTCGCAATTTATGTTGCTGTTGTCGGAGGTGGCCACCCTAGTTTCAACCAAGCGAATTTCAGGACAAACCTCTTCGTCCGAGTTGATGAAATTTTTATTCTTTGATACTGGATAGCCTAGTAATTGGCATGCTTTCCCTTGTTTAATTGGCGGGCCGTCAATCAATGTCTCACTGAAAAATTTGCAATCTGACAAAGCATTTATCTCTTCATAAGACATTTCATAGACAGCGAAATCCGGATCCTGATGTGTAGCTGTCCAGTACCCACCTCTCAAAGGCAAATTCTGTAAGTAAAGCTGGATTGCACTTCGTTGCGCAAGAACATGGGCGGCAGTTATGAGAAAGTGTTTCCCACTGATTTCAAATAATACACATGTTCCTATATGAATACGCTTTCGGTGCTCAAACGCATAAATTGGTTTGAGAAAATAAAATATCAAGCTGGCTAGTTTCTCAAGCATAATGGATATCTTTCCGCAGCCTCAAGCTTAGATTCAGTGGCCGTCGGAAGCGGCCCACTGAATTCAGTGATTATGATTAGGCGCTATATTTTCACAACTTTAACAATATCCACTTCCTTATTCTTATAGGCTGAGTTGCTGCTTTTAAATTTTTCTTCAGCTAGTCGCATGGCAGTTAAGTCACTTTCAGCTTCAACCGTTATGTTTTGCGAATTATGCTTGTACTTTCCTACGTCGCCGTACTTGAGCGTGACACGATACTTGTTCATCATTCTCCCTACCTCTCTGGATGAAAAAGCAACAACAAAAAGAGAAATTTTGCGGTTGCCTAACAGTGGTTAGGCATATCCCGATGACTGTCCTCAGCTTCCCTATACGCAGCACAGCGGCAATGTGGATCACGTTGGCCAGGGTAAGGCCTTGAGGCGTATCAGTAGGTGCATCTTCGATTCGATGGTTTCCCGTGAGCTCATTCCCGCTCCTTTTCGGCATCGATATGTACAACGCCGGGGCTGAATAGATGATCGCAGGCACAGTAACAATATGAAGTGTACTGATGCATGATCACCAGCGCGCCTCTTATTATTTCTATCGGCTTGGCAGCGAGTATCTTTAGCCCCATTTTCGTTTTTCTCAGTGCTCTATAGCTTGCCCAGTACCGTTAGCATATGAGTACGATGTCACTTCTACTGCCTTGCCAAGAATCGTCAGCAGCGCCTCGCGGCCCTCGGGCATCCATGTCAGTGGCTTCGAAGCGCTGAATGGTGTACTGGGTGTCGTCGATCACACCTTGCAGCTCACCAAGGTGACTGCCCATTATTTCATTCGTTAACCAATTCACGAACTCGCTCAACTATAGCCGCATAGTCAGGCCCATCTCCACCAAGGCGATCAGTAAGTTGTCTATCATTCTGCTCGCCAGGCTCTAGCATTATATCAATCATCTTACCCACTGCTGTCCCCCTCTTATACAAACGTACCTGCTCATAGTGGTAAGCGGGAAGGTCTACGGGAATATGTCCGAGCCCCATGCCCGCTAGTGTGCTGCTAATCTCCTCACGAACATTTACACCTAACCTACTAGCCCCTGCAGCATTTCGAAGCTGCTCCATGGAAAGTGTTATAACGTTACCCTGCTGTTCTACTTCCGACTTTATTTCATCCCACTCCATAACCTCTCCTCCAGCATTACCCTTGATAATCATTCCTACGTGCATTTTTTATACAGTTCACCTTACTGCTATAGCCCTCTGTAGATGCCCCAACAATGCGTCCGTTATTAGCTGTGCGTCGTCAGCGCCAATGCCCACGATTATCTTTATAAAACTCCCACTTATCGCGTTCTTACATTCTATATCCCTGTCTATAAAAACGGGGCCGCGAGGCCCCGTTATATTTTCTACACTAACCTAGCCTTAACCCAGCAAAGACAGCACGTTCTGCGGGATTTGGTTGGCCTGGGCCAGAACGGAAGTGCCGGCCTGCTGCAGGATCTGCGCGCGGGTCATGTTAGCGACTTCCACCGCGTAGTCGGCATCTTCGATGCGCGAACGGGCGGCCTGCAGGTTGGTTTCGTTGGTGTTGAGGTTGGTGATGGCATCCTCGAAGCGGTTCTGCACCGCACCCAGCTCGGAACGCAGGCTATCGACCTGGTTCAGGGCAGAGTCAAGTGCCGCCAAGGGGCTTTCGGAACGTTCGCCGGCGATCTCGTTGCCCACATCCACCGTCACACTGGAAATATCACCATCGGTGTTTTTCGTAAAGGTCAGCTCTGCAGAGTAGTACACCGCGTCAGCACTGCTACCTACTTCGAAGAAGTAATTGCCGTTCTCATCAACCTGCAGATCCCCAACCACCACATCTGAAACTGCAGCTGTAGCGCCTTCAGCAAGGCTAACATTAACAACGCTAGCATAACCACTCAGACCTTGGAAGTGGCTAGCATTGGCATTGACAAGGCCGCCTACGTAACCATTGATGTTAAAGGTACCGAGACCCAGCGTTTCGGAGTTAATTTCTTGCAGGTTAACGGTGATGGTTTCGCCGTCGTTGGCGCCAACCTGAATCTGCAGCCCTTGATCGCTGGCAAGCACGCTAACGCCGTTGAAGTTGGTCTCTTCGGAGATACGGTCGATCTCGCTCAAGCGCTGGTCAATTTCGTCCTGGATGGACTGCAGGTCGGCCTGGCTGTTGGTGCCGTTGGCGGCCTGAACGCTCAGCTCACGGATACGCTGCAGGTTGTCGTTGACCTGGTTCAGCGAGCCTTCGGCGGTCTGGGCGATGGAGATACCGTCATTGGCGTTACGCTGGGCCTGGGCCAGACCGGTGATCTGGGCGGTCATGCGGTTGGCGATGGCCTGACCGGCTGCGTCGTCCTTGGCACTGTTGATGCGCAGGCCGGAGGAGAGACGCTCCATGCTGGTCTGCAGGGCATTTTGCGACTTGCTCAGATTGGACTGGCCAATCAGGGAAGTGATGTTGGTATTGATCACGGACATGTGATGTTCCTTCCTGTGTTGAGGGCTCCATTGGCGGGCCCGCTGATTCTGATGTTGCGGTCCTGACTACCGGGCCCGCCGCAACGGCGCCGTTGGCCGTTACCCTGATTAACGGCCGCTTTCGGAAGGACTTTAGGGGAATGGCGAAAAAATTTTTTGGTTCGCCCTAGCCGCGCACGCGTTCCCACGCTGCCACGGGCCCTGGGAACACGCGGAACAGGGGGTGGCATTCCGGCTCGTTCAGGCTCTGCGGTCGCGAGTTGGAGCTCCGACATCCTTGGCGCTCCGGCCATCGGAAACGCAACCACGTCCATGAGGTTCCCAACGGCAAGCGTAACCAACCCTGGCCATGATCCGGAAGCGGCACGACATGTTTGGTATCCCCGCTGAGAGCCTCACCAAGCCCGAACCGCGCAACACAACGTCCTCCTGATTGCTGCACGGCCGTACAATAGCCTGTGCAGCGTTGAAGGCGTCTTTTGAGCCGTGATTATGAAGGGGGCTCTGGAGCACTACTCCCAGGAGTTTCTGGAACTGTTGTTTCCCGCGGTCCATGAGCAGGTGGACTGGTCGCGAGGCTACAGTTTCCTCGACAAGGAGCTCCAGCAGATCACCGCCGATGCCAACAGCGGTCGACGCTATACCGACAAGCTGGTCAAGGTCTACGCTCACGACAACAGCGAGACGTGGGTGCTGATCCACGCCAAAGTCCAGGGCGAGCCCGAACACGCCTTTGCCGAGCGCATGTACACCTACCAGTACCGACTGCGTGATCGCTACGGGGTGGATGTGGTCAGCCTGGCCGTGCTCGCCGATACCAGCCCGAGCTTCCGGCCAGTGGCCTATCACTACGCCCGCTGGGGCTGCGAGCTGACCTTTACCTTTCCCACGGCCAAGCTGATCGACTGGGAGGCGCGCTGGGAGGAACTGGAAGGCAGCAGAAATGTCTTTGCCTTGGTGGTGATGGCCCAAATCCAGGCCAAACGCTTGAAGGACGGTAACGCCCGCAAGGCCTTCAAGGTCGCGCTGATCCGGCGACTGTATGAGCGCGGTTATCGACGCGAGCAGATCCTGCGGCTGTTCACCGTCATCGACTGGATGATCCAGCTACCCCAAGGGTTGGAACGCGAATTTCTACAGGCGGTCTACGCCATCGAGGAGGAAAAGCACATGCCTTACATCAATACGGCTGAGCGCCTGGGCATGGAAAAAGGCCGCCTGGAGGGCCTGGAACAGGGCCTCGAACAGGGCCTCGAACAGGGCCTCGAACAGGGCCTCGAACAGGGCCGCCTGGAAGCCAAGCGTGAAACGGCCCGTAACCTGATCGCTCGCACCGAGATGGACGACCACACCATCGCCGAGATCGCCGGCCTTGCCATGGACGACGTGGCGCAGCTACGCGCAGAGCACAGCCACTGAGGCAGCCACTGGTGGAAGCGCGGTGCTGCGGCTCGGGCCCTTTCTCATGCCGAAGCCGCCCTAGCCGCGCACACGTTCCCATGCCGCCACGGGCCCCGGGGATACGCGGAACAGGGAGTGGCATTCCGGCTCGCCCAGGCCGCGCCATTTCTCGTACCGCTCGGGATTACGCGTGGAGAGTTTCGCCAGCATATGCTGCCACTCGTAGCCCAACTGCCCCGCCGTGGCGGCAATGGGCTCGACGCTGCCGACCGGTTCGAACTTGCCGGCGTCGAAGGCGTAGCCACGGGCTGTGGCTTCCGCGTGAACGTGCGCCAGGTAGGCATCAATGGCAAGTAGCGGCAACGGGTGCTCCCTGAACCGCTCGAGCTGGGGGTGATTCTTATAACCACGGGTTTGGCCGCACAGCACGGCACGGGCGAGCAGGGCTTCGCGCCAGAGTGCGACCAGGCCTTGCGGATCGAGATATCTGGGGTGGAGCGTCCATAATCGCATCGTGATGGCAAGCCTCGTGGTTGAGTACCGGGCCCGGATGATCGGGAGAACGATAGACACTATTCTTTTACAGAGGCTATCCTTTTACTGGTAGCCAAGGCGCTTCTCAAGCCGTTCATTCGGGAACCGCAGGCCGGCATCGAGTAGAGAGCCCACCGGCCGGGAGACATCGCATGCAACCTACCTCTGGCGGGCGCGCCGACATCACCGCGAAACTCACCTTTCTGGTCAAGAAGGACGAGAAGCCCTATGTGCATACCGAAGCGCTGACGGGAGCCAGTGAACCGCACTATTTCGCCGAACAGGAAGAACGCGATGTCACGATACACGATGGCCGGCTGGCATCGGCGGCGTTTTCCCTGGACGCACAGGGGTTCGAGCGACACGAGCGGGGAACGGCGGTCGACGACCTGTACGACGATACGGCGGTCGAGACCGTCTATTACGGTGAGGTCGAGGCGTTGATCAAGGAAGCCACCGGGGCCAGCCGCGTTGTGGTCTTCGACCATACCCGGCGCAGCGATGCCGAACAGCGCAATATTCGCGGCCCCGCCAGCCGGGCGCACAACGACTACACCGAGCGCTCCGGCCGCGAACGCATCCGCGATGTGTTGGGCGAGGAGCAGGCTGCCGAGCTGGGCGATACGCCGGTGGCCCAGATCAACCTGTGGCGGCCGATACGCGGCCCCGTCAAGCGTTCGCCACTGGCGGTACTCGACGCTTCGACACTCGACCCCGACGACCTGCTGGCCACCAACCTCGTGTATCCAGACCGCGTCGGTGAAATCTATCATCTGGCCTACAACCCGCGCCAACGCTGGTATTACTTTCCGGACATGCGGCGTGACGAAGCCTTGCTGATCAAGGGCTATGATTCACGTCGCGATGGACGTATTCGCTTTACGCCGCATACCGCCTTCCGGGACCCCGGTACGCCACCGGATGCCCCGCCCAGGGAAAGTATCGAGGTCCGTACCCTGGCCTTCTTCGACTAGGCTCTGTACGAAAAGACGACGAGCGATGGCCAGACAAGGCAAAAATCGGCGACAAATCGGCAGGAAAGCCGATTTG
>NZ_PNRF01000031.1:0-71842 GCF_002879615.1 Billgrantia endophytica | reverse complement strand
CTCCGCTGCTCGGAGAGCGAGCGACATGGACGTCGCGAGTCCAAAGACGGAGTTTACGCGTTGTAAATGAGTACCTTGAGCCGATTTTTAACGCTGTATGGGCGAGCGCAGACAGTTTTCGTACAGAGCCTAGTTCCTTTTCCAGGCTATGCCGCGAGACCATCCCTCATCTCGCATCGATCCCGAATGCGGCGCGAAACAAGAGCATCGCCAGGAACAGGGCGCCAACGGAGAGAATGACCGAACTCACAACGTAGACGAGTGCCACCCCCGCTTGGCCACGCTCGACGAGTTGAACGGTTTCCAGGGAAAAGGCGGAAAACGTGGTGAAACCGCCCAGAACACCGGTGGCCAGAAACAGCCGTACCTGCGGGGATGCGCCATAGCGTAGTGCAACGTACTCGATGACGATCCCCAACAGCATCGAGCCGAAGACGTTGATCGCCAGGGTGCCGAACGGAAATCCGTTCGACCCGAAAATGCGCAGCGCCGCCATGTTGGCAGCGTGCCGCGCCATACCGCCGAAACCCGCGCCGATGAAAACGATGAGATACCCCATGATCGCCTTCCTTATAGATTGAACGAAGTAGCGACGCGGGCAGCCCCCGGGTCGCGAGCTGAAGCTATCTCCAACAGCGGTTTTTTCCTCCTGGGTGGAGAATCTCGTTGTAGGAGCGCTGGTCCCCCATCGCGACTGGTGCCGCGGGGGCCGCTGTGCTGGCAATTGCTGCAACGCGGGCAACACAGCGGTCGCGAGCTGAAGCTAGCTCCGACAGCCTGTTTGTCTCTCCTCTGCACATCACCGATCTGGTAGACAAGTTCGGCTGGCCTTGCCAATACGAGGAAGCGGTGACGTTGCTGCTAGCCGTGGATGAGCCCTGAGAGTACCAAGGCACCCATGAGGCGCGTACAGGCTACTTCAGTTCGCTGGGGCTGTGCTCTTCGAGGAACACCTTGAGCGCCTGATTCATGCGCGTCTGCCAGCCAGGGCCATCGGCCTTAAAGGTTTCGACAATCTCAGGATCAAGTCGAACCGTGACCCGCTGCTTGACGATATCGGCCTTTGGGCGACCGCGCCTCACCACTGTGTCGCCACGGTATTCATCGGCTCGCTCGAAGAACTCGTCGTCCAGCTCCGGGGCATCGTCCGGATCAATCCAGTCGGTGCCGGTACTTTTCCTGTTCGCGTTCATTGGCTTTCCTCATGGATATGATGCGGCGGGCCTCGCCGCGAGGGGTCCAGACCATGATGACCATGCGCCCCTTCAGCGTGCCGACAGTGATATAACGATCTTCGCCATAGTCGTCCCTGTCGTCGAGCACGCTGAAGTGGTGACCGGCAAAGACCTCGCTAGCGTCGGCGAAGTCTAGCCCCTGGCTTTCAGGGTTTGGGCACGCTTGCGGTCATCGAATGTCAGTTCCATGGAATTAATGTACATACAATAAATGGTGATGGCAAGGGGGCATAACTCCTCATCTTGGCGGGGGCCGCTGTGCTGGCAATTGCTGCAACGCGGGCAACACCGCGGTCGCGAGCTGACGCTGGCTCCAACAGCAGTTTATCCCCCCTGTGGGAACGCTTTGGGTCAGGGTCAAAATAATAGGAACATCCCTTGAACCAAATAAACAATACCAATAGTGGTGACAATCAAACGTGACCAAGATCTAAAATTAGCATCGGTCAAATGCATCAGAATATAATTCCCCACCTTGGTTCCAATGATAGCCAAAGGCGCAGCCAAGAGTATATACCACCACTCGCCTGTGCTAAGAGACAAAAAGGCGTTGAGATAAAAAAGTGTTTTTATAGCATGAGATATAACCTGAATAGCAGCCTTGGTAGCTACAATCTGACGCCGCCCCATCTGTGTACGTATAAAAAATATATCAATCAAGGGCCCAGAAACACCTGCGGCAATTGTTAACCCCCCGGCCGTAAACCCACATCCTAGTGCATGACTAGAGCGTGAAGCGTCAAGTTTAACCCAATCAGGCGGGGTCCAAACCAAAATAGGCATCAGCCCTATTATAAATGAAATTGCAACAGGATTCGGCTTATAGCTAATCACTAGCAAGATACTAGCAGCCAGGAGAACTCCAGCTGTTATTTTAGCGACAATAGACCAAACAATATATTCACGTGAGATCCACGCTCTTGAAAAATTTGCAGAAAACTGAATGACACCATGAACCGCTATTGCCGCCGAAGCACTAAAAAGTTGCAATAAGACCCAGAGGAGAATCAGTCCTCCGGCCATACCGAATACGCCGGACAAGACTGATGTTAAAAAACAGCTAATTAAAAAAATCCCTGCCACTATATACACAGCTAGAGAACTCCAGTCATCATATCCCACCCCTCAAAGAATAACCAATTTCAAGAAAATTCAGAAACCATACGAAAAGAAAAATTACAAGAAAGCGATTAAAGATTCGCCAGCTTTCTCAGCATTGTCGCCATATCTGTTCTTTCCCATGTGAAGGCAGTAAAAGCTTCATTGTTTTTATTCCCTTCCTCATCGTGCCATATATAATTATATTCAAATGGATCACGACCAAAATGGCCATACGTCGAAGTCAACCGGTACATGGGATGCAAAAGATCAAGCGTCTCGCAGATGGCATACGGACGAAGATCAAAATTTGACTCTATCAGCTCTACAATCTTATCATCGCCGACATGGTTAGTGCCAAAAGTATTTATTGCAATCGATGTGGGCGCAGCAACTCCAATTGCATAGGAAACCTGAATTTCACAGCGGTCTGCCAGGCCAGCAGCAACAATGTTTTTAGCAATATACCGGCCGGCGTAGGCAGCACTGCGATCGACCTTGGAGGGGTCCTTGCCTGAAAAACCGCCACCACCATGGCGTGCCATGCCACCATAGGTATCCACTACGATTTTTCGACCAGTAAGCCCACAGTCACCAACGGGACCACCGATAACAAACGTCCCGGTAGGGTTAATGTGATACTGAGTACGATCCGATAGCCACTCGCTTGGTAACACATGCTCTATGATTTCTTTCTTGACGACTTTCCGAAGCTCATCTGAAGAAATTCCAGGGTCGTGCTGCGTAGAAAATACTACTGCTTCGACAGACTGAGGCCGTCCATCAGAGCCGTAGCGGAATGTGAGCTGGCTCTTGGCATCCGGGCGCAACCATGGTAACAAGTTGTTTTTTCGAAGCTCAGCATGACGCTCTAATAGACGGTGAGCATAATGGATTGGAGCCGGCATGTAAGACTCTGTCTCATTAGTTGCGTAGCCGAACATCATGCCTTGGTCCCCCGCCCCTTGCTCTTCGGGCGTTTCACGATCAACACCTTGGGAAATATTATCGCTTTGCTTACCGATTAGATTGAGAATAGCGCACGTCTCCCCATCAAACCCCACGGAAGACGAAGAGTAACCTATGTCCAGTATGACCTGGCGAACCAAGCATTCGAGATCAACCCAGGCTTTAGTCTTGATTTCTCCAGCAATAATGACCACACCTGTCTTTACCATGGTTTCACAGGCAACACGAGCTTTCTTGTCTCGCGCCAGGATCGCATCAAGTATTGCGTCTGAAACTTGGTCTGCAATTTTATCGGGATGGCCTTCAGAGACTGATTCTGAAGTGAATAAAGCGTATTCTGACATAGCGCACCAGTCCTATAACCACATAAAATGCGTGAAAAAAAGTCAGCACCCCTAACAGAAGTGGCGAAGCGGCGGTGCAAAATCAGTTATTGGTGAGCTCGGAAAGATGTTCACCGATGAAGCCGGTAGATACTTTTCCCGCGCCAAAATCTTGATGTTTAAGACAACTCATGAGAAATTTCGTATTAGTTTTCACGCCTTCAATCTCCACCTCTTCAAGGGCTTGTATCATCCTATCTATGGCCCTGTCACGAGACTCCGCATGGCAGATAATCTTGGCAATCATCGGGTCGTAGAAAAATGTGACCTGGTCACCTTCCTGGAAGCCGCAGTCGATACGAAGATCATGCGCCTCGCTCGGTAACTTGAAGCGTTCCAAGGGGCCTGGCGATGGCATAAAGTTTTTATCGGGGTTCTCAGCATAGATTCTGCATTCTATTGAATGGCCTTGGTGATTGATAGACTCCTGCTTGATGGGGGCAAGATCTTGCTGTGCCAGCCTGATCTGCATGCCAACCAAGTCTGTGCCGGTGCACATCTCGGTGACAGGGTGTTCTACCTGAATTCGGGTATTCATTTCAAGGAAGAAAAAATCGAAAGTATCAGCGTCAACAACAAACTCCACGGTACCTGCACCGGAATATTTCTGATGCTGACAGAGTGATGCGGCAACGCTCACCATCTTTTCACGGACCGCCTTGGGAAGCCCAGGCGCGGTGCTCTCTTCGATCACCTTCTGATAACGCCGCTGCAATGAGCAATCACGCTCATAGAGGTGGATAGCCTCGCCATTGCCAAAACCGAATACCTGCACTTCCACATGACGCGCATTAGCGATGAAACGCTCCAGAAAAATGGTTCCATCCCCAAACGCCTTCTCGGCCATGGACTGGGTGGCCTGTGCAATCTCCAGGAGTTGTTCAGGCCGCTCGACCAGACGCATGCCGATACCACCTCCTCCCGCAGAGGCCTTGACCAGCAGCGGATAACCCACGGCTTCTCCGGCCTGCTCGATGGTATCCAATTTGCCAACATCGAAGCGAGGACTCCCTGCCAATATGGGCACGCCGGCCACCTTGGCGATTTCCCTTGCCCGCTCCTTGTCTCCCATGTCGTCGATGCTTTGAGGGTTCGGCCCCACCCACGTCAGCCCTGCATCCTCCACCGCTCGGGCGAATCGGCTGCTTTCCGAGAGAAAGCCATACCCTGGGTGAACGAAGTCGGCACCTGAGTCCATCGCGACCTTCAGGACATTGTCAGCAACCAAGTAACTTTCCTTGGCGGAGGCGGGCCCCACAGGATAGGCCTCATCGGCCATCTTGACATGCAATGCCTCTGCATCGGCTTCCGAGTATATCGCGACCGAGGTGAGACCCAGCTTTCTGCAGCTTTTGATGATACGACAAGCAATCTCTCCACGGTTTGCTATCAATACTTTATTCATCTTGTGAGCTCCTCGCATTCGCTGGAAAATTGATGCTCATGTCATGCCTCGATCACGGCCACTACATTACCTTCCGTTGTGACGTCTCCTTCCTTGATGCGGAGCTCTTTGAGGACACCATCTTCCGGAGACAGGATGGGTATTTCCATCTTCATCGATTCCAGAATGACGAGCATTTGACCCTCGGTTACTGCATCTCCTTCATTTACCTCAATTTTCCAAACATTTCCGGTGATCTCTGTCTTCACATCAATCAGGGACATGAATTTCTCTCCGATGCCTTGGTTGTTAATGTTTATCGACAGCGAGGCAGGCGGCCCACCCCACGATGGCCAAGTCACTGTTGAAACGAAATGCCGGCGAATAGCGGCTCTGCCAGCACTGTACCATGATAGTATAATCGTGGTGGTCGTTCTTGCAACTACTATTCTTGTCGACTAGGATCGAGCATGAAAGGGCGCAGCCCGGGGCTGCTGTACTACATACTGCCGAAGGCAACAGGAGAAGGGTTATGGCCTTGGATCTGGAGCATCTCCAAAAGTGGATAGGTAACACTGAAAAGGCGGAGGAAGAGCTGGACCTCTGGCCGGTAACCGCCATGATGGCGGCGCTGGATGTGCCCGCCGAAGACTGGCCGAAACGCGGCGACACACTTCCGCTCACAGGACACTGGAATTATTTCGTTCCCAGGGTGCCGCAATCGAAGATCGACACGGATGGCCACCCGCAGCGAGGCGACTTCCTGCCGCCAATTCCCCTGCCAAGACGGATGTGGGCCGGCAGCCGGATCAAGTACTACAATCCTGTGATGATCGGAGAAAAGGTCACCAAGACCTCGACCGTGCAGGATATCAAGGTCAAGGAAGGCAAGAGCGGTTCCCTGGCTTTCGTCACGGTCAAGCACGTTTATTCCAACGCCAATGGTGTCGCGCTGGAAGAGGAGCAGGACCTGGTATATCGGGATAACCCGCCTGCCGCAACCGGCGTGCCCGAGCGCAAGTCCGCCCCTGGAGGCGCAGTATGGAGCCGGGAAATCCACCCGGACACTTCCCTGCTGTTCCGGTACTCAGCCGTCACCTTCAATGCGCACAAGATTCATTATGACCATTCCTATGCGACTGAAGTGGAGGGCTATCCCGCACTCATCGTGCATGGTCAGCTGATTGCCACCTTCCTGCTCGACAATTGGCAACGCAACAACCCGAACGAAACGGTGACCCAGTTCACGTTCAAGGCCATGAGCCCCTTGTTCTGCGGCGAAACCTTCAAGGCCGAGGGTAAGCTGGCCGGGGAGTCTGGGAACAAGGGGGAGCTCTGGGCCTGTACCACCAAAGGCGGTCTCACCATGCAAGCTGACGTAGCCTGGGAGTAGACTCGACATGGCATGCCATACATGGAAGAGAAACCTGTCTCGTGACGCCAGGATGGAGGAACAAGAGCGATGAACACGAATGCACGTCCACGTCGCAGTGTGCTGTACATGCCAGGGTCCAATGCCAGGGCGCTGGAAAAGGGACGCAGCCTGCCGGCCGATGCCTTGATCATGGACCTGGAGGATGCCGTTGCACCTGCGGCGAAAGGAGAAGCCAGAGGCCTTGTCCTGGAAGCTCTGGAGGCCGGTGGATATGGCCACAGGGAAATCGTCATTCGGGTCAACGGGCTCGATACCCCTTGGGGATACGACGACCTGATAATGGCTGCGCGTGCCAATGCCGACGCTGTGCTGCTACCCAAAGTGGAAAGCGCCGACATGGTCCGGCGTGCCGAGGCGATCCTGAGGGCAGCGGGAGCGCCGGACTCCCTGGCTATCTGGTGCATGATGGAAACCCCCAGAGGTATCCTTCATGCCGAAGAAATCGCCGACGCCAGCCGCCGCCTGGAAGTACTGGTGATGGGCACCTCCGACTTGGCCAAGGATCTGCATTGTGCGCATACCGAGATGCGCCTTCCCATGCTGCATAGCCTGTCAACCTGCATCCTGGCCGCGCGTGCCGCTGGCCTGGCGATTCTCGACGGCGTTCATCTCGACCTCAATGACGATGAGGGTTTTCGAGAGTCATGCCGAGCAGGCCAGGAGATGGGGTTCGATGGAAAGACCCTGATACACCCCAAGACGATAGGAGTTGCCAACGAGGTATTCGCCCCGAGCGAGGAGGATGTCGCCTGGGGTCGAAAAATCATTGATGCATACAAGGAGGCGGTAGCGAAGGGTAGTGCCGTTGTGCTGGTGGATGGTAAACTAATCGAGAATCTACATGTCGAAGGCGCAGAGCGCATCGTGAAACTCGTCGAGGCCATTGAGGATAGAGATTCCGTATGACAACCACTCTCTGTTGGTTTAAGCATCGGAGTTGAAGCGACAGGGTCTTTGTCACGGGCATTACCGGAGGTTAGTTTTGGCAAATCGCTTACGCTTTGACGAAAGTATTTCAAGTGGATTGTCCAGCGAGATGCAGAAGCTGGGCTTCACAGACTATGAAGCCAAGATATACATCCAGCTTCTCCGGATGCATCCGGTCACTGCCTATGAATTGAGTAAGGTAACCGGCGTTCCCCGCGCCAACGCCTATCATGCGCTGGAGAGCCTGACCCGTAAGGAGGCCGTGCAGCCCGTGAGCGAGGACCCGGTGCGCTTCGTGCCGGTTCCTCCCCAAGTGCTGCTCGAGGGCATTGCCAGTTCCACCCAGCGGCGATGTGACCTGCTCACCTCCCAGCTAAACTCGCTAAGCAAGAGCGAAGATTCGCAGTACGTCTGGACCATTTCCGGCGAACCGGCCGTGGATGAACGCATCAAGCAGGTCGTACTTAGCGCGAAAGAGAGTATCTGGATCAAGGCACAGGACCAGGTGCTTAGGCGTCACGAAGAAGTCCTGCGAAGCATGGCCCATTCTGGCGTTGAGATTTTCATCATTCTTTTCGGCGAAGATGCTGACGAATTCCGTTATTCGGACAATGTCAAGATATATCTTCACGAAGGAAATGGAAAGACGATCGGTACCGCCGATAATCTCTTCACGATTACGGTGGATCATGAACAACTGCTGACCGCCAATGTGCAGGGTAAGGTGTTTGCTTCCTATACTCGTAACCAGCCTATCGTTACCACGGCTGAATCGTTGATACGACATGATTATTACATGGCTGAAATCATGCTCAGATATGGTGACGAGATATATGAATCATTTGGTCCACACCTGAAGTCGCTGCGTGAAGCACGCTTCACGCCCGAACAGCTGGAGCGCTTTTATCATCAGCTTGGCCTGGATTGAATGTTGACATGGCACTCTACTGTCCCTTTCCGACTCGTGGTGCATACCATCTGGGTCGGTGATCATACTGGAACTCCGTAACATGACTGTTCAGCCAGCAGTTTAGTGCGTTGGCGACCTCCAGCCCCCAAGGGCCGAGCATCAGTGCATGCGCCGCACCAGGTACTTGGATGTAGTGGCCCGAGTAGAAGTCCGCATAGACAGGGCCGAACTGGTTACGATCATGCTCGGCATCGACTGCCAGAACCGGCGCCCGGATCAGCACGGGATCCACCGAGACGCGGCCACGGCCTGTCTGGTTCATGACACTGGGTGTTTCCGGAACCAGCCTCGAATGGAACTCGGCATAGTCTGCATCATCGATATTGCCGAACATGTGCCGCTTGACCTGTTGGTAGTCGGGTATCGAAGGGCTGTCGCATGGCAGATCCTTTGGCCTGCTGGCACCGAGGCCTTTCGGGGGGCCGGACCCCAACAGGATCAGTGCCGCCAGATCCGGTAATCGCTCCGCCGCCTTCTGAGCCACTACGCCGCCCATGCTGTGAGCGACTAGGACAAAGGGCGCCTCAAGCCACTCGGTGACCCTCAGTACATCAGAGACATAGTCATCGGGCTGAAGCTCGAGAAACTCATGGTCCTCGACCTTGTAAGAACCCGGATGGTTTCGCAGGGATAGCGAGACCGTACGCCAACCACCCTGCGCAAAGTACTCTTGCCAATTTTCATAGACCCACCAGCCCTGATAAGCCCCGTGAAGGAAGACGATAGTAGGCAGTGGGGGAGAAAGAAAGGCCGGCACGACCTCGTTGACGAAAAGCCCATCAATGAGGTGGATGGAGCGGGTAGTAACCGCAGACGGATTTCTCATGAGTAGATCGCCTGTCCAGAGGCTGTGTATCAAGTAACACGAGTATCAATCAGAGTGGGCTGTCCCTTGGGTCAGCCCACTTGCCCGTGTGGTCAACTAGCGTTGACGCGCGGCGAAGCGAACCTCCATGGCTTGTACGACCGACAATGCCTGAGCGGCGTTGGTTACCTCGTCATAGACAGGTATGCCAACTGCCAGTGCCTGCTGGCGATACTTGCGCTTGATGTCATCCAGCTCCTGAGAGCCATCGGAGCGCAGTACCAGCATGAAGTGCGACCTTCCCGGATGGGTGATCTGTACATGTTCCGCGACCTTGATCAGGTTATCGACCGGGTCCTTGTCACCGCGACCGACAAAGGAGGCAAGGTTCAGGTGCATGACGATGGCATCAGGGTTGGAGGTATCGTAGACCCTGTCCAGGATCTTGCCGGCGATCCAGCCATTCTCCTCCTGCAAGGTGCCCACCGGCGCATCGATGGGGTTGGCCACACTGGTGCCTGGGGGCAGCTCAAGCGCTTCCAGGGTCGCACGGGTTTCGGCGGCAAAAGGATCAATATTGAGCCCCAGCTCGGCGAAGTAGTCCGTGGCGAGTACCCCGGTACCACCGCCATTGCCGAACAGCACCACCTGGCGGGTCGGGCGTTCGGGTCTCAGGGTGGTGTTCTGGAAGGCCAGCAAGGTATCGATGAATTCATCCACAGAGGAGACCATCGCGCAGCGGGTCTGCTGGCACAGCGCCTCCCAGGCTCGCTGATCGCCAGCGAGAGCACCGGTATGCGAAGCGGCGGCAGCATTACCCTGGGCGGAACGACCACCCTTGAGGATCACCACCGGCTTGGTGGCCTCCTTTGAGTTGAGAAGCTCGAAGAGCCGGCGCCCGTCCTTGACGCCCTCCAGGTACAGCCCGACGACCTTGGTCTGAGGATCGGAGAAGTAGTACTCCAGCAGGTCCGATGGCCCCAGATCGGCGCTGTTGCCCATGGTGACCACGCCACTGAAGCGCACACCGCGCCACTGGCCACGCTTGATGATATCGGTGCCCAAGCCACCGCTCTGGGAAATGATGCCGACACTCCCCACTTCCTCGGGCGGGTTGACGGGGAAGGTGACTCGCCCGCGGGGAGAGTACATACCCAGGCAGTTGGGGCCGATGACACGACACCCACCCTGTCGTGCACTTTTCACCAGTTCCTGCTCGAGCGCCTTGCCCTCTTCGATCTCGCCGAAACCACTGGAAAGCACCTGGGCAAACTTGACGCGGCCATTGGCCGAGGCAAGCAGCTCCGGGATCCGCTTCGAACCGATGGCGATATACGCGTAGTCGATGGGATCCGGCGTATCGGCTAGGCTCGGATAGGCCTTGAGCCCCTCCACTTCATCGGCCTTGGGGTGGATGGGATACATATTGCCGGGGAAGCCATAGGCCTTCATGCGACGGATGAAGGTGTTGGCCATGGTGACACCGGTGGTGGATGCTCCGACAACGGCAATGGAATTGGGCTGGAACAGCGGCGTATACCGATCGATGACGGAGAGGCCATCATCGGGTGCGTCGGGCACGGTTGCCAGCTGATCGGAATCCTGCGAGGAAAGGATGAAGCGAGCATCGGCGGCGATGGCGCCGGCGCTGGATACGATCAGCGGGTTGATATCGACTTCCGTCAGCTCCTCGTCGAGCGCCATCAACAGGCCATCGGGGCCTGCCAGGCGCATGATGACCTCGACAATGGCCTTTTTGTCGACGGCTTCACCACCACGAGCGCCGTCGAGAATGGCAGCGCCACGGAGCTCCGCCAGCATCTGCCAGGCATCCTGCTCGCCGATGGGGCAAATACGGAAGGCCACATCCTTCAGGACCTCGACGAAGATACCGCCAAGACCGACCATCACCATGGGGCCGAAGTAGGGATCCCGCACGGCGCCGACCACGATCTCCTGGCCTCGCGGCAGCATTTCCTCGATCAGGTACCCCTCGACATTGGCCTCGCGAATCAAGGGCTGGTTGGCCATGGACAGGATGGCATCGACCACCTCGTCGGCCCCCTGCAGGTTGAGTTTCACGCCACCGGCGTCACTCTTGTGCAGGATATCCGGCGATACCACCTTGACGACGTAGGGCGCCTTGAGGTCACGAACGGCCAGGGACGCCTCCTTGGCCCCCTTGACCTGCACGGAGCGCGGAGCCCGGACGCCGAAGGATTCGAGGAGTTGCTTGCCTTCGGCTTCGGTCAGTGAGCCACGCCCGGCCTTACGTGCTTCAGTAATGAGGTTCAACGTATCTTTCATTGAATTCACCCTTAGCTGCTGGTGGGCCAGGTTTTCATCAGGTGCTGACCGATACCCTTGGTGCGGCGGCGGCGATGGACATCAAGCATGCGAATCAGGTAGTCCCGGGTTTCCTGCGGCTTGATGACGTCATGTGCAGAGAAAATAGACGCCATGTCCCAGATCTCGATGTCTTTCTGAATTTCCGCAAGCGCCTGATCGAAACCATCATCGCCGGGGCTCAAGCCATGTACGATCTTGGTGGCGAACACCGGGTCCATGAAGCTGACCTCGGCTGTTGGCCAGGCGACCATCTCATCATTATGCTCACCACCGCCAAGGGCCACATAAGCACGACCATAGGCCTTGCGAACAAGAACGGTGAGCTGGGGTACCGTCGTCAAGCAGGTGGCGTTCATCAGGTTCATGATATGGCCGGGCGCACCCTTCTTCTCCGCACCAGTACCCACCACGAAGCCGGGGGTATCCATGAAACGAACGATCGGGATATTGAAGGAGTCACAGAGGACTGTCAGGTCGATCAGCTTGCGGATGGCCTCAACCGACATGGCACCGCCACCCACCATAGGGTTATTGGCGATGATGCCGACACTCTTGCCACCAAGGCGGGCCAGTGCCGCAATGGCGGGCTTCCCGAATCGGGGCTTGAACTCAAGCAGGCTGTCCTTGTCGACGATCACTTCGAGGATCTTGTGCATATCATAGACATGGGTGCGGCTTGCCGGGAGTATCTTCAGGATATCTTCCTGCTGGTCTCCCGAACCTGCCGGGATGTCATATTCCGGCGGAAGCTCCATGTTATTATTCGGCATATAACCGATAAAACGCCGGACTTCCTCCATGGCTTCTTCATCGGTGTTGACAAACCGATCCACCAGGCCAGTCATGTCGGCATGGATTCGCCACCCACCGAGATCTTCGGGATCGACTCGCTCACCGATAGCCATGGAAACCAGGCCGGGACTGGAAACCGACATTACCGAGCCTTTCTTCATCACCGAGAAGTCGGAACAGCAGACCAGCCAGGCTGAAGAGCCAAATGACGTGTCCAAAGCGGCCGCCGCCCAAGGATTTTCCCGGATGCGCCGGAACTGCGTGGTGTCGTTACCCAGCATGGCACCCATGCCCTTGGAACCCATGGCATCGGGTAGTCTCGCACCGGTCGATTCGCCAATGTGGATAAAGGGAATGCCTCTTTCCACGGTGGAGCGACGAATATGGCCCAGCTTTTTGGAGTTGGTGCCACCGGTGGATGCCCCTTTCACGGTAAAGTCGTTGACACACACACCGACATCGCGGCCATCGATCCTGCCGAAGCCGGTGATTTTCCCGTCGCGCGGTGTCTTGGCAGGGTCGAGGTTACCTCCGGATGCCGCCCCCAGCAGCCCTACCTCGATGAAGCTGTCCTTGTCGACCAGACATGCCAGCCGTTCTTCGGCATTAAGGCTACCATGCTCCTTGCGCCGCTTGAGCTTCTCTTCACCACCCATGGCGCGAGCATTCTCACGTCGTTTGACCAGATCATTCATGATGTCTTCATGTGCCATGATTCTTCCTGCCTTGTTTGCCTTATGAAAAATTGAGGCTTTCCACAGTACTGTCATCCAGCAACTGACGATTGATGCTCGGCCGATATCCTTTTGTCAGGATAATAGCGCCGTTTTCGAACGTCAGCGGCGTGTCAAGTAGTCGGTGAACAGGCTTGAGAAACCCGTTGAATTCCCCAGCATTACGAATGGTATTCTGGGCTACGCAAGCCTCTATCCAGCTGGTTATTTCACTACCTAGCCCATCGCCAAGCACGGGCTCCATGCCATGGGCACGGACGGCATCCAGCCCATCCTTGAGAGCCTGGATCGAACCAAACCTCTTGAGCTTTAGCTTGCAAAGCTGAACACCCGGCAACTTGCTGGCTCGCTCGATATCGGAAAGGGTGCAGATGGGTTCATCAAGCATCAGCGGGACCTTCGAAACCCGGGCAACGGCGGCATTGGCATCCCAGTCCTCGGCCGGACAGGGTTGCTCGAACAACTCGATGCCGTCCGGGTTCAATGAGGCGGCAAATCGACAGCCCTGCTCCTTGTCGAAGGCTCGATTGGCATCCAGGCGCAGCATCGCTTTACCGATAGTAATCTCCTGAATGACAGCGACCCGCCTGAGGTCGGCCTCGAGATTCTTGCCGACCTTCACCTTGAAGGTCTTGAACCCCTTGGCCATCAGTTGATCGAGCTCTCTCGGAATTTCCTCCGGGTCGGCGGAGTTGATGGGCGTCAGTAGTGGCAGACGCAGATCAGTGGGAATATCGATCAAGTCCGTGTCGTCCATTACCTCAAGTGCCATGGACAAGGCACTCGCAGCCACCTTGCTTTCGGACATGCGTTTCTGCACAAGGAGTTTCGCTTCCTCAACGGTCTTTCCCAGCATTTTCTGGCTAAATTTCTGACAGAATGCCCAGCCACCTTCGCGTGTTTCACTACTGGAACCAGGTGAGATATGCCCATCGCCGAAACCGAATCGGCCGTCCTCCGTCGTGATTTCGACGTAATACGGCTCGAACTCCTTGAAGGTTCGATAGGACAGGCGATAGGGAACCAACAAAGGTAAGCGGAGCTTTCTCAAGTTGACGGATGTGATCTTCATTCGAATATCTCACTAATCTACATGAATGCACGCCCTGAAATTCGACGGGTCATTATCTTCAACCACTCATGCCTCTGTAGCCCATGGCGAAGCAGCAGCAATCTCAGCCTAGCCCGAGAGTAGCAGCTTGCGCAACCACCTTTGTAAACAACACCTTTCCTGGGCACGTCCATAGGGAATTTATGCCTTTATTTTCTGTAATTTAGCATCAGTCCAATCCATGTGTTCCGGTGTTATCGGAGGACATTGGCGTTTTGCAGCGTTGATAATGGCGATATCGCCAAGCCTTATACTAAAGTTGTAAATAGGAAATTTTCAGCCTTCTATCCCTGTGTCTGGGACGGCGGCCCGTTCGGTTGTGCGCCATCTCGATGCTGGTTTTCCTTTGTAGCAATCTCACAATAACTTACTGAAAAATATAGTATTTCTTGAGTCAACATCATACATTAGGTATTTGTGTTGCACTTTTCGGCATCGATATTTCAGGTCGTTCGCTTGCTTTTTCCATGCGTAGTAGCTATAGAAGATACTATCTGCCTTTTCGTGTTGACATGGCGGATGCGGGCTTTTACTTTCCGAAAGGCGAGAGAAGCGCTTGATTGAAGAGGAGCGAGAAGAATGAGAGCCGCGAGGGCGCACCGCATTGATCATGCCAATAATGAGTGCTTCAAGGTATGCAGCGAGTTGCGGTCCTCAATAATTGCGTCTGTTTAGCCACTTATGATCATTAGTTGCGCCGGCAAGGAGTTTTCCCTATGACATCAACAATACTGTTTGGAAGCATCGCACGTCACACATGCAAACTCGTTCCCCCTGCCGTAGTTGGGGCAATGACACTGGGTGCAGGCCTCCATGCCAGCTTTTCGTATGCAGCAGATGACTACCCGAACAAGCCAGTCCGCTATTTACTGCATGTTTCTCCAGGGGGAGGCACGGATGTGCTGGCCCGCCAGATGGCCTCCGAGCTGGAGCAGATTCTTGGCCAGCCTTTCGTGGTGGAAAACCGTCCAGGTGGCCAAACGGGCGTCCAGCTCGCTTCCATAGTCAATGCCGCTCCGGATGGATACACCATTGGTTCCACCACGGCGACCCACATCGCAGTCATGAATTCCGTGTTTGACGAGTATTCCCTCGATTCGGTTGATTGGATAGCCGGCCTGGTCACCGATCCACCGGTCATGGTGGTACACGACTCGGTTCCCTTCGATTCGCTGGAAGAATTGGTCGAGGAAGTCAAGGCCAACCCTGGGCAGTACACCGTGTCCGGGACTGTCGACGGTTCTACCGGCCATATCGCATGGGCCATGTTCGCCGAGGCTGCCGGTATCACCGAGGAGGAGGTGAGATACGTTCCTTACGATAGCCAGGGCGACTCCGTTACCGCGAACGTCGGTGGCCATGTGCCGATCGGTATGGCCTGGACCGGCATTACCCGAGACCACGTGGAGGCCGGAAACCTTCGTGTACTTGGCGTGCTGTCCGAGGACCGCGTCAGCGCCTACCCAGATGCTCCTACTTTTACTGAAGCTGGATATGATGTTGACCCCAGCTGGCAACAGTTCCGCGGGATCATTGGCCCTAAGGGTATTCCGGACGATGTGAAGGAAAAACTGGCAGGCGCCCTGGAACGGGTGACACAAACCGAGGATTACATAGAGTATATTGAGAGCTCTAATTTAAATAGTAGATTTATGGGCCCAGAAGAGTTCACTGAGTTTGTGGAACGCCAGAATGAAATTGTCGCTGAGTGGGTAGAGCGCCTCGATCTGGACGAGTAAGAACTACTTAACACCGGACGAGACGCTCTCTCGTCCGGTATCTCTTGGCGTTTGCACGGAGCGTTTTATGAGCACTTCCGTCCCCGTTTTCACGGAGAGTTCTATGAGCACTTCCACCCCCGGCGAGAAGGAAACTCCGAATGAGAAGAAAGAATGGTATATCGCGCTAAGGAGCGAAACCGCTGATCTGATTGCAGCCAGTATATTAATTTTGGGCTCGAGCTGGTACATCATTCAAGCCATGGGGTTTCCTACCCGCGGCTCTGCCTGGGTTCAAGCTCATACATTTCCGATAGGTATTGGGATTTTGGCGATTTTATCAGCCATCGCGCTGGGGTTCTTTGCGATCCGTCGCATTCTAACCCGGCAGCGCCTTGAGGTGATCGAAATCCACAAGCCTTTGATAGTTTTCTTCGGCCTGGTTTGTACACTTGCTTACGCCATGGTGCTAAATTGGCTCGGCTTTTACTTGACTTCCGCAATCTTCACAATGGTTTTTGGCTATGTCGCTGGTATAAGAAAGCTATGGGCGCTTTTCGCTTTGACACTCGGATTTCTGGCTTTCACCAAACTTATATTTGAAATGACGTTGGGTACGCCGCTGCCAACAGGAGCATGGTGATGATTGACGGTCTCCTTCTAGGCTTTTATGCCCTTATGACGTTAGATGTGATACTTGCACTATTCCTTGGTATCGCCATCGGCTATATTGTCGGCGCCTTGCCAGGGCTAACTTCCTCGGTCGGTATGGCCGTCCTCCTGCCCTTTACCTTTTCGATGGACCCGGTTGCCGCAATGGTCATGTTGGTTGCCATCTATGTAGCGGGTGACTATGCGGCTGCCATTCCTGCCATCCTAGTCAACGCACCGGGGCAGCCAGCTGCCGCCATCACTGCCTTTGATGGTTTCCCCATGCGAATGAATGGAGAGGCCGGGAAGGCCTTGACTCTCTCGATCCTCGGTTCAGGCTTCGGCGCCTTTACCAGTACGCTGCTGCTGATCGTCAGTGCAGCAGGGCTTGCTCATATTGCACTGTCATTCGGGCCTGCGGAATATTTTGCCTTGTCATTGTTGGGCTTGGCACTCGTCACCTCATTGGCGTCGGGGTCCATGACGCGAGCAGTAATCGGCCTTGTCATCGGTCTGATGATCGTGACAATTGGTCTTGATCCTGTTTCCGGAACACAGCGCTATGTTTTTCATCGCGGTCTCCTTGAAGGCGTACCCTTCCTACCCGCCCTAATCGGCCTGTTCGCACTGTCGGAAGTATTCATGATGCTGGAACGCTCCCTGAAATCATCCGGGGAACGCATTCATTCTCTGCCAAGCCCGTGGAAATCCATGTCAATGATCTACCCCTTCGGCAAGACGATGGGCCGGAGTTCCATCATCGGCTTTCTGATCGGGGTCGTCCCCGGCGCCGGTGCCACCATTGCCTCCCTGGTCAGCTACAGCGTGGCGAAGCGACTGTCCAAGAAACCTGAAACCTTTGGCAGCGGCAATCCGGAAGGGGTGGTGGCATCCGAAACAGCCAATAACGCAGCTGGCCCCGGTGCCTTGGCTCCCTTGCTTTCACTGGGCATACCAGGCTCCGCCAGTGCTGCCATCCTAATTGGTGCCCTGATGATTCACGGCATCAATCCAGGGCCCATGTTGTTTGCGCGCAACCCCGAGATCCCCTACGCCATCTTCGTGTCCCTGCTGATCGGCCTGCCGATGATGATGCTGATCGGCCTGTTGGGGGCTCGATTCTGGGTTCAGATTACACGACTAAACCCTGCCCTGATAGCGACCGTGGTAACCAGCATATGCTTGTTGGGTTCCTATACGTACGATAACAATATCTTGTCAGTCTGGGTGGCCGTAGTGGCTGGTATATTGGGTTATGTCCTTCGCAAACTGGATATTCACCCGGCCCCGATCATCCTCGCTCTGGTCTTGGGAAGCATGATGGAGTCCAACCTTCGTCGGGGCTTGCGCGTCTCCGGTGATGAATTCAGCTATTTTATCAGCCAGCCTGTTTCGGCGATCATCCTGTTTTGTGCGTTTGCCGTTTTTATTCTTCCACTTGGGCAGTCCCTGATCTCGGTCTTTCGTGATAGGAAGCCCATTCAAGATACAAGATAGCAACCAAATAACAGGCCCATACGCTCTTGGTTTGCCCGCCTGTGCTTACGCATATTGGCGGGCACTGCCTTCAGGAGGCACACCATCATGGCCAAACCGCGTACTCTGACTCAAAAGCTCATCGACAGCCATGTGGTCCATGGCGATATGACAAATGACCGGCGAGCCTGGAGCGGGATGATTGGAGAGGATTGTACTAGCCCCGGTTATGAATTGTTGGTTCACGAGGCTGGACATTATGAACTGGGTGATGATGCGCTCATTCAAGGAGTGGTAGTGCCACCGTTGACAGCCTGCTGCTGATCGGCTTCGCGCTCAGGGCGAGTGAGGAACAGTCCGAACATCATGCCGATGGCGTTGGAGAGCAAACCCACGAAGGCATTGGTCGGTACCACGCTCAGAGTATTACCCTCGGCAGAGATGGAAACACCATGGTCCTGAAGTCGGTGCTGTGCGGCATGATGTACGATCGTTTCGGCGCTCTGGGCATCTATGCATTGAACTTTCATCTGAAGTACCTCTTGAATGGTTGCCTCTCAACGATAGACATGTTAGCAGCGAATGCTGCGGCGCGTCAATGTCGACAACCCCACCCCAAGTGCATTTCCGGGAGATCATGGACCCCACACCGCCCGCTTCCTTTCCCATGCTGTAAAGGCCGCCAGGTCACCGCCGGTTTCGAAGGAGAAGGACCATCTTGGTCGACTACCCAGGACTACCACCAGGAGGCAGTATGAACCGCATGCACAACCCTACCCGACGCCACGCAAGACTCGCTACCGGCAGTTATCGCTAACGCGGGCAACACCGCAGTCGCGAGCTGACGCTATCTCCCACAGCCTGCTTGTTCCACCCTTGTGGGAGCACCGCTTTGCGTCGCGACTGCCGCCGCAGGCGCCTCGGCGGAGGCTGATGTGCTTGGCAGTTATCGCTAACGCGGACAACACCGCGGTCGCGAGCTGAAGCTAGCTCCGACAGCGGTTTGTTCCTCCTGGGTGGAGAGTATCGCTGTGGGAGCCCTGGGGTCCCCCTCGCAACCGGCGCCGCGTTTTCCACTACACTAGCGGCTCCCGCGGTACGCGATCTCGAAAAGGAGTAAGACATTGGAGCTGGTATGGTGGTTGTCCTATCTGGCGCTGGGTGGTTTCGTCGGTTTGATGGCTGGCTTGCTGGGCATTGGCGGCGGGGGGATCATGGTGCCTGTGCTGACCTCGTTGTTCGTGTTGCAGGGCGTTCCCCATGAGCATCTCGCGCACCTGGCGCTGGGCACGTCGATGGCCGCCATCGTGCCATCCTCGCTCTCCAGCCTGCGCTCCCATCATCGTCACGGTGCGGTGCGCTGGCACGTGGTGCGTTTCATCACTCCGGGCATTCTGGTGGGTACCTTCCTGGCGACCTTTGTCGCCGCCCTGATTCCCACCCGCGAGTTGGCGATCTTCTTCGCTTGTTTCATGATGCTGATGGCGCTGCAGATGCTGGCCAACCTGAGGCCCAGGCCATCGCGCGGGCTGCCGGGGCCGCTCGGCATCACTGCGGCGGGCACCGGCATCGGCGGCATCTCGGCGCTGGTGGCGATCGGCGGCGGGGCGCTGACCGTGCCGTTTCTCACCTGGTGCAACATCAAGGTACAGCACGCCATCGGCACCTCGGCCGCCGTGGGCCTGCCGATCGCGCTGGCCGGCTCACTAGGCTACCTGATCAATGGCTGGAGCGTCAGTGGGCTGCCAAGCGCCGCGCTGGGCTATGTCTATCTTCCCGCGCTGCTGCTGATGGCGCCGCTGAGCATTCTGACCGCACCGCTGGGGGCAAGGCTTGCGCACCGGCTGCCGGTGGCTACCCTCAAGCGGGTGTTTGCGGTGATGCTGGTGATCCTGGCTGCCCAGATGGTGTATACGGTGTCGACGGCCTGATCTCCAGTCAGGGGGGGCCGGTCACGAGCTAAAGCTGCCTCCAACAGCGGCTTTTTCCACCCTGTAGGAGCGCTGGTACCCATCGCGACTGGCGCCGCAGGCGCCTTTTCCCAGCGGTTCCATCAATCGATATAGGTGAGGTTGGTTTCCCAACTCTTGCTGCTCACCTCGATGGCCGACTTGACGGCCTCTGTATCGCCACGCTGAGCGCCGAGGCCCGAGAAAACGCTGCTGGAGAGGCTACAGCAGCGGCTCCTGAGCAACTGCCGGAAGTCCCTTCGCTCTATCTCAAGGGGCTTACGGTGTCGCGGCTGAGGTGCACGACCTGACCGCCACCCACCAGATTTTACAATCATTCTCCGATCAGCCGACCGAGGCATTTCACCTGCTCAGTTGAAGGAGTTATAAGGACCGAAGCCAGTCCCAAAGTTTGGGCTTGAGTTCAAAGCCTATACCGGGAGTATCATGCAAACGTACTGACCCGTTTTCGATCACAATGTGATCGGCGAACCCTCCTAATGGTTGGAAAACCCCAGGGTAAGACTCGTTGCCTCCCAGACCCAGGCCCGCCGCCAGATTCAACGACATTTGATGGCCACCATGAGGGTGCACAGAACGCCATGACCATCCATGCTCCGCCATTAATGACAACGTCTTGAGATAGTCAGGTAGTCCGTAAGATAGACCGCAGTCAAACTGAAGGATGTCACGGTCGGGGCGCATACCGGCATAACGGAGTAAGTTCTTGGCATCCTGAGATGAGAAGATATTTTCGCCGCCCGCCAATGGGGTGCTGGTATGTTCGGCCAATGTCGCCTGCAAACGGTAGTCAAGAGGATCTCCAGCCTCTTCGTACCAGCGTAACTTTAATGGTTCGATCGCTTCCGCATAACTCAATGCGGTTTTTAGATCGAAACGTCCATTCGCATCCACCGCCAAGGCGCTTGGACTACCTAATACCGAGATGGCTGCTTCAATCCGTTTCATATCCTCGCTGAGTACAGCTCCACCGATTTTTATTTTGGCTGACGTATAGCCAAGATCGCAATAGCGTTGCATTTCATCTTTCAAGACCTGAAGCGAATGGGATTCCTCGTAATAACCACCAGCGGCATATACCTCCACTCTCTCATCCGCGACTCCGTTACGAAAGCGGTTCGCCAACAGCCGCCATAAAGGCACATCTTCTGCCTTGGCCAAGAGGTCCCATAGCGCCATGTCAAGTGCTCCCAACGCCACCGCACGCTCACCGTGCCCGCCCGGTTTTTCGTTGGCCATGGCCACCTCCCAACAACGGAAGGGATCGATAAGGCCTGCATCATCTAGCAGCGTGTCCGCAGGTGCAGCCATCAGGCGTGGAATGAAGCGTTCCCTGAGTAGCCCTCCTACTCCCCATCTTCCAATGGAGCCGAAACCATACCCCACCAAGGCCTTGCCGTTACGAACAATATCGCTTTCTATCATGACTACACTGGTGGTGAGACCTTTAAAATTAACGACCGCATTCGATCCCGGAGACGAAATGGGCAAGTCTTTTTCTGTTATTCGATTAATTTTCATCAACGCTCCTGATCGGTACCGTTACGGACGCGAATGGGCCCAGCATAGAAGAAGGTGCCGTATAGGAGTCAAAATCTTGTGGCGACACATAGGCAAGCGCCAGCGCAGCATCGCGCACCGATGTTCCCTCTTTCTGGGCCTTACGGGATATCTCTGCCACTTTGTCATACCCAATCAGCGGCGATAGGCCCGTAGCTAGCATCAAGGACATCGAGACATTCTTTTCCAGCCTTTCCCGATCCACCGCTAATCCAATGAGCAGACGCTCCCGGAAGACCCCACAAGCATCTGTCAGCAGCTCGATGGATTCTAGTACGGCATGGATAAGTACCGGCTTGGCGACATTTAACTCGAACAGGCCTGACGCCCCGGCGTGTGTCACGGTGACATGACTCCCCATCACTCGCTGGCAAACCTGTATTAATACCTCTGCTACCGTCGCATTGCGCTTCCCCGGCATGATCGAGGAGCTGAGGCCATCGTCAGGAATCAGGTATTCGCCGATACCACTGCGTGGGCCTGCACTTAACAGGCGAATATCATTCGCGATCTTGGTTAACGTAACGGCCAAGCCGTTCAGGCTTCCAGAAAGCTCCACCAATGCATCATGCGCTGACATCGCTTCGCCTTTCACCTGTGCTGGGTGAATAGGAATGGATAGCAATGCCGACATTCGTTCACAAAAAAACGTATCAAATCCTTTGGGGGCGTTCGCCCCTGTGCCAATCGCCGTGCCGCCTTGGGGCACTTCCTCAAGGCGGACCAGTGTTTCCTTGATTCGGCCGATACCAAGTTCGATTTGCCGTCGATAGACATCGAAGCTCTGGCCCACCAGCATCGGAACGGCATCATTAAGATGAGTGCGTCCAATACGCATGGCCTGGCTGAACTCCGCAGCCTTAGTGGTAAACACCGCTTCCAAGCGCTTCAGCTCAGGGAGCAAGTCTTCTCTAACAGCCAGAGTGGCCGCCACATTCATGACGGTAGGAAAGCTGTCGTTCGACGACTGACTCCGATTGACATGGTCATTCGGATGCACTGGATGCTTGGACCCCAAGGGAAAGCCCTGCAGCTCATTGGCCCGATTGGCAATGACCTCATTAGCATTCATGTTCGTTTGCGTGCCACTTCCGGTCTGCCACAAGGGGAGCGGAAAATGGTCGTCAAGAAGACCTGAGGCGACTTCAAGTGAAGCCTCTTCGACGATCTTTGCCATCGAGTGCGGCAAACATCCCAATTGTTGATTGGCATAAGCTGCCGCTGCTTTATGCCAACCAAAGGTGTGCACGATACGAGAGGGAAGCTTCTCATTTCCCACCGTAAAGAGTTCCAGCGCACGCTGCGTCTGTGCGCCCCAGTAACGATGAGCTGGTATGTCGACCACACCTTCGGCATCGCTTTCATGACGAACCACTGTGTCAGCCTTACTCATGACTGGCCACCATTCTGTCGACCATTTGCGGGGCCGTGCCGACATAGTTGGCGGGGTCGAGGAGCCAGGTTAGCCTTTCCGTCGTCAGCGTATCGGTGACTTCAGGCATTTTTATCAGTATCTCGAGAAGCGGCTGTCCGGTCTCGATTGACTTGCGACAAGCGAGATAGACAAGATCGTGTGCCGGCTTACGGCCAATCTCTGGCGCCAGGGCCATCATCACGGATTCAGATACGATCAACCCTTTCGACATGTCGAGATTACGTTTCATATTGGCTTTATCGACGACAAGACCATCGAGCATATGCACCGACTGCGACAATGACCCTGATGTAAGCCCAAAACTTTCCGGTATGGCAAACCACTCCAGATGCCAAGGACCAGTCGCTCGCTCAAAGTCATGAACCATGGCATCCAGCATGAGTCCGGCATGCTGCCTTACCACTTTGGCGCTCGCTAGAATCAATTCGCAAGCCACCGGATTTTGTTTCTGGGGCATGGTGCTGCTGGCACCGCGGTGCCTCACGAAGGGCTCCGACACCTCACCGATCTCGGTCATCATCATGATCGATACGTCACAAGCAATCTTGGCGAGACTGCCATTGACCATGGCAAGGAACTGAACGACCTCGGTCACTGTATCCCTAGCAGAATGCCACGTAATCGAAGGTGTCTTTAGCTCAAGTTCCTTCATCAGGGCTTCCTGTACTTCCAGCCCTGATTCACCCAGCGAGGCTAAAGTGCCGGCGGCACCTGAAAATTGCCCTATCAAGACACGCTCACGCAACTGCTCAAGGCGTTCTATGTGGCGTTCCAGTGAGGACAACCAAACAGCTGCCTTGTAGCCGAAGGTGATGGGTAGCGCATGCTGGAGATGGGTACGCCCTGCCATCACCGTGTCGCGATGCTCTTTGGCTAAGCGTCCGAGGGTAGCCTTTAAGCTGCTCAGCCGCGCGTCAATTAACGCAAGCCCTTCCCGCACCTGGAGGATAATGGCAGTATCCATGATGTCTTGCGTAGTTGCACCCCAGTGCAGATAACGTCCAGCATCTCCGCACATGGCAGAGAGCTGTTCAACCAAAGGCAAAATGGGATAACCCACGATATCGGTTTCGTGCTGCAGACGCTCGAAGTTCAAACCAGCAACCTCGACGCTATTCTCGATTCCTTCAGCAGCAGAAGTTGGAATAAGACCAAGGCGCGCTTGCGCCTTGGCTAGAGCAACTTCCACATCGATGCAGTGCTCGATATAGCGATAAGACGAAAAAATTCGTCGCATTTCCGGATCGGTAAAGCTTTTACCGAACCAAGGAGAATCAATGGCGGAAATTTGTTCATTAAGTTGCATATAACTATTCCTAGATGTCTTGGGGAAGCGCGCCTTCGGGAAGCTCAATACCTTGCTCTTCGTAGTAACGTACGGCACCTGGATGCAGCCACAAGAAGTCATTTTCAACGACATTGTCCACCAACGTCTCCGCAGCCGAAGAGTGTGTCGCCAATAGCTCGTCATGATGATCGAATACAGCCTTCACGATTTCATATGCCAAGTCATCAGGCATGTCTTTGTTTACGATGACGAAATTCCACATTCCTAGTGATTCGACGGGTTCATCCAGGGAATCATAGGTTTGGGCTGGGATCGTGAACTGTCTCGCGTAAGGTAAGTCAGGCAGCAATTCTTCGATCTGCTCGTTGGAAAGAGAAAAGACATTGGCGGGAACGGTTGCCTCGAGTTCGCTGAATGCCGAAATTGGTAAGCCGGCCGCTGTCGCTACAGCATCTAAACGTCCATCCGCCAGTTGGGAAGTTTGATCACCGAGCGGTCCATTTCGAATGGTGACATTGAGTCCCAGCGCATCGAACCAACGTTGCCAGTACGTACCACCGGTGCCTCCCCGTGGCCCTGTACCCACGATTTTTCCATCAAGGTCTTCAACCGAAGCGATTCCCGAACGCTCAAGTGATGCTACTTGGAAGGGTGTGATGTACATGGGGATCAGAGCCCGGACATCCTGATGCTCAACCCCAGGGTTAAGTTCAAGCTCACCCGTCCATGCTTCATATGCCGGCCCCATTGTGGTTAGTCCGATATCGATCCGATTCATCTGGGTAAGCACCAAATTCTGATTAGGGCCTTGTGTTTGTTGTGTAGAGGCCGGCATATCCAAGTGGTTTGAAATGATCGAAGCAAGGCCTTGACCGTAGATAGCATGTGTTCCGCCTGGAGATGCCGTACCGATCACTATATTACTCGGCCAGTCTGATTGATCTTGTGCAACACTGACTGAGGTCGAAAGTACGAACACACCCAATGTAGTTACAATGTAACGCATCATGGTTAAACTCCTTTATTACTAATGTTTGACGAGTGGCTACCTCGCCGTTTTTATTCCAGCTATTGAGCCAGGCGCCCTGCCGGAAAATAACGAGATTTAATTAAGCAAGCTCCTAGTGCTAGTCCGATCAAATCGGTATAGATCCCCCCCGCGAATAGGCAAACAGCTGCGACTGTGAACAGGACGCGCATGAGCGGATTCAGTGCTCCTCTAAACCAACCTTCGCTGGCAATGGCTATCATCCAGACGGCTATCGCAGCAGTCGTTACGACTTGTATGATCGAATACCATTCCCCCTGCATTAAGATTTCATCATGGTAGACAAACAAGAAAGGAACGATAAATGCCGCAATGCCATAGCGCACTGATTTAAAAGATGTTTTCCACGGATTAGCGCCTGCTAACGCAGCACCAGCAAATGCAGACAAGGCTATCGGTGGAGTAATCGTCGATATAACGGCGTAATAGAAGACAAAGAAATGAGCTGAAAGAGGTTCAATTCCCATACGTTGTAGGCTGGGTGCTACAACACTTGCAGCAATTGCATAGGCCGCAGTGGTTGGCATGCCCATACCCAGTATCAGTGCAACCAACATGGCACAAATCAACGCGATGATCTCGCTCTGTCCCGCCACACTCAAGAGTAATGCCGAGAAGCGCCCACCCAGGCCAGTAAGGCCGATCACCCCGACGATTATTCCAGCACAAGCACATACGGCTGCTAATTGCAGCGACTGCCGGCTGGCCTGTTCGAGTGCCTTGAGGATGTCTCGCGCAACGTTGCCAAAAACCTCAAACAAAGCGGTCTTTGGTCGTTCGTATAAGTAGCCCACCGTTAGCGCCAAAAACCCAGAAACGATGGTTAACACACCGTAGGTGTTTGCCGGCAAACCCGGGAGGAGGACTATCGCCAGAATAAGCACAACCAAGGGCGTCGCTAACCAGCGACTATCCAAGGCCAGTTGGTTCCTCAGCAGCACTAATACAGCTGTAGCGACACCCCACGAGCCCGCGGCGATTATAGAATAACCTGTAATGAGGAAGGCAAGTAGCGTTCCCAATGGCAGCAGCAAAAAGATTTCCCGCAGCATGGGGCGAAACTTGGGTAATTCCGAACGCGGCAGACCATGAATATTTTTCTTGATGGCCTCAAGATCCACATGAATGTAGACAGCCAGATAGTAAAGCAGGCATGGTGGTATGGCAGCCAAGGCGATATGAGTATATGGAATGCCGGTGATTTCCGCCATGATAAAGGCACCGGCCCCCATAATGGGAGGAGCCAACTGCCCGCCGGTCGAAGCAGCAGCTTCAATGGCACCGGCACTGCTGCGTGGATATCCTACGCGCCGCATAACCGGGATAGTAAAAGTGCCTGATGCGACCACATTCGCCACACCGCTACCACTAATCATGCCAAAGAAAATACTACCCGCAACCGCTGCCTTGGCCGGGCCGCCTCTGGCTCGTCCCATCGCCGCAAAAGCCAAATTCATGAAGAGATCGCCGACTTTTGATACCTGTAGAAAGGCCGCGAACGTCACGAAAAGCACAATGTACTGGGCTGCTGCCGCCGTGGTGATGCCGAACACCCCTTCCATGCTGTATACGAAAGTGGTGAATTCTCCAAATCCAAATCCACGATGAAACAAGACGCCGGGAAGCCAGGGCCCAATAATGCCGTACAACAGGAAAACCATGGCCAAAATAGGTAATGCTAGCCCAGCAGATCGGCGAGCAAATTCAATAACGATGAAAATGCCCACCGTCGCGATAATGACGTCCCAAGTCGTCATCATCACACCAGTTCTGACGATCAATCCATCTAACTGCCACCAGATATAAGCAGTACACACAATCGCCATTGCGCCAAGCGCTAAGTCCCACCAAGGAGCGCGAGATCGCTCGGAACGACCGAAGGTCGAGTAGACCGTGAACGCAATGACCGCTGCCATGTTGACGTGGATGGCGCGAAATACCCATTCATCCAACGGCAAAATGTTAAGTACGGCGAGGTGAAACGCACTGTAGAGAACACCCAGAGCAGACACCATGGCAAATTGCCAACCGGTTAGCGGCCGGATTTTTGCACCAAAATCATACTTTTCAGCGTCATTGGCGATTTCCTGAACGTTATCAGTCAATTCCTCCGCTGGCTGACCTTCATGGTTACGCGGCATCGGGCCCCTCTCTTGTACGCATAAATGACTTTGTACGTACAAAGTCACATAGCCCTGAAGGTGCCGCAATGATACTTTGGGCCTACACATCCTGAGCAAGGCTCCACGATATGGCTAAACAACGACCTTTGTATGCCCAGCTGGCATCCCGCTACGTGAAAGAAATCAGCGATGGGCTCTATCCGCTGGGCAGCTACCTCCCTACCGAGAGCGAAATGGCAGAGCAGCATAGTGTCAGCCGCGCCACCGCTCGGGCGGCTCTCAATCAGCTTGTGTTACTTGGCCTGGTCTCTCGGCATAAAGGGGTGGGAACAAGAGTAGATTCTGTTCGCCCTAGCTCGGGATACAATCCGTCAGCTACTACGGTGGAAGATTTGGTTTATTACAACTCTGCTACTATACGAGAGGTAATACAGGTTGAAACTATCGTGGCGGATTATGAATTGGCCAGTCGGCTCGATGATAAGCCTGGTCGACGCTGGGCACACGTGACGACACTTCGCTACGAGAGCGGACAACAGCAGACACCGATATGTTTAACCGAAATCTATATTGACAGTGCTTACGCAACAGTAGCAGAAAAAGTGCATGGATATTCAGGGCTTGTGGTGAATAAAATCTGCGAAGACTACGGCGTCACAATAGATGAGATACGTCAATCCATTCGAGCAGTAGGAATTTCACGCGATACAGCAAAAGCATTAAACTGTTTGTCGGAAGAATATGGTTTAGAAATAACACGCCATTACTACGACACTCATAACTCATTGTTATTAATGGCAATTAGCATACATCCATCGAGCCGATACACATATACCTCCTCCATTAAACGTCCCAAGAATTTGTCGTCATCGACAACATCTCTTTCTTCTCCAGAGGCTTATGTTAAGGCTGAAAAATAGCTTATACATTCAAGGAATATGATGCTCTGTTAAACTTATAGAAGACACATTCCCAAGCCGCAGCTGTTAGCTCGACCTCCCTTGAAATCCGGTAGTCTAAGGATGAATGAAGCGGCAGCTGCTGTATCCAAAATCACGTCACGTCGTGCCACCTCGTGGGCTCTATAGCGTTGACCGCCCGACCATTTGCTCTCCAGTGAGCCAAAGAGGCGCCTCATACTGGTAAACGAGGAGAGCTCCATATACCTTTCCAGTTATCCATCAGTAAGCACAGCTCCTCGCCAAGCGCCGGTCGCTGTTCATCGATCAAGGCGCGCACCAGGCCCTGGCGAATTACCGCGTGTCCCTGGCGGATGATGATGCCGAATTCCCCCAGCAGACCCCGCAGTTCGTTGCCCACGGCCGTGCGCTCCCGAGAGAGCCGGGAGCGTACGCGATGGATGGCCTGTAGCGTCTGTTGCGTCGGGGTCTTGATCGTGACTCGCGGGGTCGCCGGTCGTGCGGCGGCTTCGGCAATGCCGGCCGCGTCCCGGGCATCGTTCTTGTGCCCTGACACGAAGGGCTTGACGCATTGGGGCGGCAGCAGTTGGGCCTCATGCCCCAGGTCCTGGGCTTCACGGGCCCAATAGTGGGCGCCACCACAGGCTTCCATGGCCACCAGGCAAGGCGGTAGCTGAGCCAGTTCGCGTCGTAATTGATCGCGCTGAACCGTCTTGCGGAAGACTCGGTGGCCGTGGGCATCGACCGCATGAAGTTGAAAGACATGCTTGGCGAGATCAATCCCGACGATGCTAATCTGTTTCATGGATGGACCCTCCTTTCAGGATGCCGTGTAGTGCCCTATGCACCCAGATGGCGTTAAACCCATCTTGGCACATGGGGGGACGGGTCCATCCCATTTCCAACAGCGGCTTTTTCCAGCCTGTAGGAGCGCTGGTACCCATCGCGACTGGCGCCGCAGGCGCCTTTTCCCAGCGGTTCCATCAATCGATATAGGTGAGGTTGGTTTCCCAACTCTTGCTGCTCACCTCGATGGCCGACTTGACGGCCTCTGTATCGCCAGCCTGAAACGCCGCATAGATCGCCCTGTGGTCCTTGAGGGCCACTGCCGGCAGGGTCTGCATGGAAGTTTCCAATGCCGCCTCGATGAGCTGTATCAGCGTCTCCCCCACCCGGATGGTCATCGGGTTGTGGGTGGCATGCAGAATCGCCCGATGGAAAGCCATGTCGTGTCGGGCAGTCTGCTCACCGTTCACGATCGCTGCCTCCAAGGCCTCGATGGTCTGCCGGATTCGGGCATGGTCCTCCGGCATTGCGTTCTGCATGGCCTGGAGCGTGTATGCAGGCTCAAACATGCGCCGGAACTCGAGTACGTCGCGGGTCATGCCTCGTGCCAGGATCATGCCGAATGCCATGGGGTCCACCAGCGGGTCGCCGGGCTCGCGGCGGATCATGGTGCCCTGCCCGCGCCTCACCTCCACGATACCGACGGCCTGCAGCATCTTGATGGCTTCCCGAACGCTGGACTTGCCAATGCCCAGGCTTTGAGTCAGTTCGGTTTCCGATGGCAAGTAGTCTCCAGGCTTGAGCTCTCCATTGATGAGGGCTCCCTTTATGCGCTCGAGGAGTTGCAGGGCAACCGAGCTGCGGTCAATGGAACTGCCAAATCTCTCAAGGGATGTGGAAGGTACGTTGGGCTGACGTTTCAAACTCATGCAGGCATCTCGTTGTGTTATAGGAAACTGCTGACAGCAAATCATCGACAGGTCAATAGATTACGCCTTGACAGGCCGTCCGAGGTGACAGGCTGCCATTTCCGTCTTGCAAAGGATTCGATCATCAGTCTAGCATGACGTCAGACATCAGATGTCTGCACACCAGTTCTGTCAGTGGGATCACGAACCACGTCGACACGAGACGATGCCACAGCGGCTGGTGTCCTGCCGGCCGATGATCGGCTTGAGTGCGCGCAAGACGAGTCACCGCGAGGCCAAGAACCCTGACGACACCAAGATGCACACCAATAAACCAACAAGGTGCTGAAAATGAACCATACACTGACCAAGGTATCACTGGTGGCCGCGATGGCGGCGGCCACCTTTGGCATGAGCCAGGCCCATGCGGCCGAGTACACCTTCAGCTTCGCACACGTGCTGATCGAGGATACGCCGAACGGTCAGGCAGCACTTCGCTTCAAGGAGGAGGTCGAGGAAAAGTCCGACGGCAGAATTCAAATCAATGTGTTGCCCGCCGCCCAGGTCGGCGGTGACGTGGAGATCATCGAGCAGATCCAGATGGGGCTGGTCGATATCGGCATTCCGCCGACCGCAACATTGGGCAACTTCGAGCCGCGCATGCAAATCCTCGACCTGCCCTTCCTGCTTCCCGACTACGACACCATGGTCGAAGTGCTGGATGGCGAGGTGGGCCGCGAGATCCTCGACACGCTGCACGACCACAATATGTACGCGGCGAATTTCTGGGGCGCCGGCTTCCGTCACATGACCAACGATGAGCGCCCCATCGAGGGCCCCGAGGATCTGCAAAGAATCCGCATACGCACCATGCAGGCCCCCATCATCATCTCCACCTATGAGAACTTCGGTGCCAACGCCACCGCCATGGCCTTCACCGAAGTGTACAACGCCCTGCAACAGGGCGTCGTCGCCGGCCAGGAGAACCCTCTGGCCAACATCTACACCATGCGCTTCCACGAGGTGCAGGACTATCTCTCGCTGACCAACCATGCCTACCACGCCTACGCCACGGTAATAAACCGCGACGCCTGGGAATCACTGCCCGAGGATCTACAGGAGGTGATGATCGAGGCCTTCGACAACGGTCGTACCGCCTCACGTGAGCTGACGCAGCAGGATGAAGAGCAGATTATGGAAGCTATCCGCGACGAGATCGAGATCACCGAGATCACGCCGGAGGCTCGCGAGGCGTTCATCGAAGCGAGCATGGCGGTGCATCAGGAATACGAGAGCGTGGTCACCACCGACCTCCTGCACAAGGTGTATGACGTGGTGGGTATCGACTACTGATACCAGGATTCACTCGACGCCTCTACTAACCTAGTGGACTTACCATGTTCGAAGCGCTCAATAAACTACTTGATCGCTTGGAAAGCGTGGCGATGGTCGTGTTCATGTCGATCGCGACCATCCTCACCACCATCCAAGTCGTCTATCGCTATGGCTTCAACGGTTCGCTCTTCTGGGCCGAGGAAGTCGTGATCTACTCCATCATCTGCATGAGCTTCGTCGGTGCCAGCATGGGGGTGCGCCACGGCGTGCATATTTCCGTCGACGTACTGAATGCGCTCGCTCCCCCTTTCATCAACCGCTGGCTGCACATCATTGCCGCGCTGCTGGGCATCGCCTTTGCCGGTTTTCTGACGTTCTACGGTTTCCAGCTCTACTTCAGCACGCTTGGACGGGGCCAGTTGACCGCCGCTCTACGCTTGCCCATGGCCTGGTTCTACCTGCCTATCGGCGTGTCGGGCGTCCTATTGATAATTCGCTACCTGTGGGTAATCCACGAAGCCTGGACCAAGCCACCGGTCAGCCTCTCCGCGGAGCTAGCCGCCGAGAAAGACAAGCTCGTCTAACGACTGGAGTTCCTCATGATCACGGCACTTCTTCCCATCTTCTTTGCAGTGTTGCTGCTGGGATTGCCTATCTTCGCGGCACTGGCCTTCTCCGTCTTCCTGGCCATCGAGTTCTTCGGCACCACCAGCCCTGTGATTGTGCCAATGCGCATGTTCACGGGAATGAACAATTTTTCGCTGATGGCCATTCCGTTTTTCATTCTGGCCGCCGAACTGATGCGCATCGGGGGGTTGTCGGAACGCCTCATCAACCTGGCCAAGGCCCTGGTCGGATGGGTACCCGGCGGGTTGGCTGCCGCTACCGTGCTGTCGTGCCTGTTCTTCGGGTCCATCTCGGGGTCCAGCCCCGCGACGGTAGTGGCCATCGGCACCATCATGTTTCCGGCCCTGGTGGCCGCCGGCTACGACAAGCGATTCGCCATCGGCTTGATCGCCACGTCAGGCACTCTGGGCCCTATCGTCCCGCCCAGCATCGCCCTGATCATCTATGGTTCGGTGACCGGCACCTCGGTAGGCCGGCTGTTTGCCGCTGGCTTGCTGCCTGCCATCCTCATCGGCTCGCTGCTGATCGCCTACTGCATGATCTACGCCTCCTTCAAGAAGTATGAACGTGCACCGTTCCCATCATTACGAGAGATCGGCGCGGCGTTCAAGGCTGCCGCCTGGGGCCTGGGCCTCCCCGTCATCCTGCTGGGTGGCATCTATACCGGCATCTTTACTCCCACCGAGTCCGCCGCGGTCGCCTGCATGTACGGCCTGTTCGTCGGCATGGCCGTCTATCGGACAATCGGCCTGCATGACCTGTTCGGCACCCTGCGCAATGCCGGCCTGGTCTCGGCCACCCTTCTTCTGATTACGGCGGGTGCCTCCGCCTTCTCCTGGCTCCTGGCGATCACCGGCACCCCGACTCAACTGGCGAGCCAGGTGCTGTCCATGACCGATGACCCACTTCAGGTAATGGCGCTCTTGAACGTCGTGATGATTATCGCCGGCTTCTTCCTCGACAGTGCCTCGGCGATCATCGTGCTGTCTCCGCTCTTGCAGCCGATCGCCGCCCAAGTGGGCGTGGACCCCGTGCACTTCGGCATCATCACCCTGGTCAACTTTTCCGTCGGCATGATCACTCCCCCGGTCGGCCTGAACCTTTTCGTTGCCATGGCCATCTCGAAAATGCCTCTCCTGGAGGTCTTCAAAGCCTGTATCCCCCTGATCCTGATCATGCTGGTTGCGCTGATCGTCATCACCTACGTGCCATGGCTCAGCACCTGGCTACCATCACTGCTCTACTGAGGAGATACGGGACATGCAAGCGAGTGCATCACAAGCGACCGAGCAACTGCCCGAGACGAATCGACACCCAAACGTGCGAACTCACTACAAGGACAACAGAAAATGACACACACCATTGTGGATGCCGTGGCGGCACGCGGCCTTTCCCTGCCCGACATTCCCCGGCCACGAGGCGCCTTCCTGCCCTGGTCACGGCTTGGCAACCAGCTGTTCCTGGCCGGACAGATCTGCGAACGGGACGGCGACGTGCTCTACCCGGGAAAAGTGGGCGCGGAGTTCGACCTGGAAACCGGCAAGCTTGCCGCCCAGGCCTGCGCCTTGAACCTTCTGGCCTCACTCAGCAACGCGGTGGATGGCGACATGGCCCGGGTGGTGCGCTGCGTGCGCATGAACGGGTTCGTCAACGTCGCACCGGGCTTCCACGACGTGCCGCTGGTCATCAACGGCGCCTCGGAACTGTTCATCGACCTGTTCGGCGAAGCGGGACGCCATGCCCGCACGGCGATCGGTGTGGCCACGCTGCCGGGCAATGCGGCGGTCGAGGTCGAATCGATCTTCGAGATTCGCGACTGACACCCAGGAGCACGCCATGACCCTCTCTTCTCTGAGCTTACCGCTACGCGAGCAATATGCGGGACTTCGCGGCGGCACACTGAGCGCCACCGCACTCGCCGAGGCGGCCATCGAGGCCTACAAGACCCGTGGCCGCCACGACCATGCCTACCTGACCTGGAACGGCGAGGCCGCGCTGGCCTTCGCCCGTGCCACCGATGCCCTGCTTGGTCAGGGTGGCGATGCCGGAGCCCTGATGGGAATTCCGGTTTCAATCAAGGATATCTACGCGGTTCCAGGCCTGCCGACCTATGCGGGTTCCTCGCAACGGCTACCCCGGCGCTGGGAGCAACCCGGCCCCATGATGGCCGCCCTGCTCGCTCAACTGCCCAGCATCATGGGCAAGACCCATACCGTGGAATTTGCCTTCGGCGGACTTGGCACCAATGCCCACTGGGGGGCACCGCGCAATCCCTGGGACCGCCTGGCCCACCGGACCCCGGGAGGCTCGAGTTCGGGAGCCGGGGTCTCACTGGTCGGCGGCACGGCCAGCCTGGCGCTGGGTACCGACACCGCCGGCTCGGTGCGCATCCCCGCCTCGATGACCGGGGTAGCGGGGCTCAAGACCACCGCGGGACGCTGGCCCAAGGACCAGATCGTGCCGCTGTCGTCCACGCTGGATACACCGGGCCTGCTGGCCCACCGGGTCGACGACCTGGCCTTTGCCTTCGATGCCCTCGACGATGCATTGGCGCGCCGCTCAACGCGGGTACCGGCCCCCCCATCACTGGCTGACCTCACCTTCGGCATCCCGGAACGCTATTTCTGGGACGACTGCAGCCCGGGCATCGCTGAAGCTGTCCAATATGCCATTGGACAGCTCGAGGCCGCCGGGGCACGCCTGGTACCTCTGGAACTGCCCGACACCGACGAGGCCTATGCGCTATTCCAGCAGGGGGGGCTCGCCGCCGCGGAACTCGCCGCGTTCCTTAATACCGAGCTTCCCGACATGATCGAGACTCTGGACCCCAACGTCGCGGCACGTGTACGGGCCGCCGACGACATGCCTGCCTGGGAGTACGTACGCCGCCGCTCGGTGATCGACCGGTTGTACGCGACCGCCGCGACGCGCCTGGCCGATGTGGATGCGATGCTCACTCCCACCGTGACCATTACTCCACCCACCCTGGAGAGCCTGAAACCCGAGGGCGCCTACTCCAAGGCCAACATGCAGGCACTGCGCAACACCGTCATCGCCAATTTCACGGGGCTCTGCGGGCTGACGCTACCCGTCGGCAAGGACAGTGCGGGGATGCCCGTGGGCCTACAGGTACTGGCCGAACCCTGGCAGGACGCGCGGCTGTTGGCCATCGGGCAAGCCATCGAAGAACAGCTCGGTAGCGGTATCGAGATCCTGGGCGAGCCGCCGGCCCCCTGAGCGACCGTTATCCCGAGGAGAATGAGCGGGAAGGAGACAGCCAGCATGAACGAGTGGGACAACATGACCATCGCAGGCTTCCAGAGGCAGCTGGCCGCCGGGAATGCATCGTCTCTGGACTGGTGGGCGGCCTGCCGGGAACGCATCGACGCCTGCGAGTCGTCGATTCAGGCCTGGGAATATCTGGCGCTGGAGCCCACTGTCGCGATGCCCGCCAAGGATGGGCCACTGCCCGCGCTCTTCGGAGTGCCGGTAGCCATCAAGGACATCATCGACACGCAGCGGATGCCGACCACCTGGGGAACGCGGGGCTACCACTGCGTAGCGGCGTCCGACATGGATGCCGCCATCGTCACCCAGCTTGCACGGCTCGGCGCCCTGCCCATGGGCAAGACGGTATCCACCGAATACGCCTACTTCCAGCCCAGTAAGACCCGCAACCCCCACGACACCCGGCTGACTCCTGGCGGCTCCTCGAGCGGGTCCGCCGCGGCCGTGGCGAGTGGCATGGTTCCGGTGGCCCTGGGCACCCAGACCGTGGGCAGTATCATTCGTCCCGCCAGCTATTGTGGCGTCGTCGGTTTCAAGCCGACGCACGGCACGATCAGCACTTCGGGTGTGAAAGCCCTGGCCCCGTCGATGGATACCGTGGGATGGTTCAGTCGCAGCGTGGAAGACAGCTGCATCCTGTTCAGCCTCCTCACCGGCGCGGCCCCTGTCCGGCGCCTCGGGAGCCTGAACGGCATCCGCATCGCAGTCTGCCCACTGCCAAGCACACCGCCGCTTTCCCCCGACGTGAAGACCGCCATCGACGAGGCGGCGATGCGCCTGACAGCGCAGGGGGCCAGTGTCACACCTCTGCGACTGGGCCCGGTTTTTGATGAGCTCGTGACACACCAGCAAGTCATTCTGGCCTATGAAGCTGCCCATGCTCTGGCCAGCGAGCGTATCCGCTTCGGCGAGTCGATGAGTCGCCCACTGCAGGCATTGCTGGAGGATGGACGCCGACTCTCTCTCGAGCGCTACTGGCAGTCGAGGCAAGCAGCCGAACACGCCAGGCACGAGATCTCCGCCCACTTCACCGAGCGAGTGGACGCGATCCTGGCCCCCAGCGCCACGGGTGCCGCCCCCGAAGGCCTGGACAGCACAGGAGACCCCCTGTATTCGCGAGCCTGGACGCTGCTGGGCGGCCCTTGCCTGAACCTACCGATGCATCGTACGTCGGAAGGCCTGCCGGTCGGGATACAGCTGGTCGCGGACCGCTTCAAGGATGCCCATCTGCTCGCCATCGCCGGCGTACTGATGACATGACCCAAAACGGTTCCACCAAAAGGTGACGACACGGTCAATTCGGCGCCGCCTATGACACCAGCTCGTCGGCAGCCAGCGGGTCGGTAGCCAGGTGCGACTGCTGCCAGAGCCGCGCGACCAGTTCCTGGATGAAATTGCGCACGATCAGCGAGGGCCGCCGCCCGGCACGGGTCACCACGCAGAACGGCGAGGCGATCTCGACCTGGCCGGGCAGCAGCGCCTTGAGTTCGCCGCGCTCGATCCAGTGGTTGGCATAGTAGTGCGGCAGGTTGCCAATGAAATGGCCGCTGAGAATGAGTAGCGCCTGGGCCTCCATGTTGGAGGCGTGCGCACCGACCCGGGCGCCGGGAAAGCTCTTGAGTTCCTGGAGGTTGGCATAAGGTCGCACCACGAAGGGGTGTTCGATGATCTCCTCGATGCTCAAGCCATGGGTATCGCGTTCGAAAAGGGGGTGGCTCGTGGCACAGTAGACGCCGTGCATTTCGGTATAGACCTGGCGGTGCTGCAATCCCTCCATCTGCGCGGTTTCCGGCAGGATGCCCAGTTGTACCTCGCCGTTGGCGATCTCACCGATCAGCCGGTCGGGGCTGCCCACCGTGATGTTCAGCCGCGCCCGTGGGTTCTTGCGCAGAAACTCGCCGATCACCCCCTGAAGGTCGAGATCCACGTCCATGATGGTGTTGTCGACCACGCCGAGGCGTAGCGTGCCGTAGACCGAGCTGCGCAGCTCGCTCATCTCGCTGTCGAAGTCATCCACCGAGGCCAGTAGCGCCTTGGCCCGCTCGTGCACGATGGCGCCACGATCGGTGAGCTCGAAGCCCTGACGGCCGCGGCGGCATACCGTGAAACCGACCCGCTCCTCCAGGGCGCGAATATGAAAGCTGACCGCCGACTGGCTCATATGAAGGGCGGTCTGGGCGCCGGCGAAGCCACGATGTTCGGCCACCGCCAGAAACACTGACAGGCTCTTGAGATCCGCTGCGGAGAGTTTCATCGGCAAGCCCTACTATAGTGCGCGTTACATCAAAAATATGGGTGCATACATCGAAAGATAACAATTTTATTGTTGCATGACCCCTGCTTAACTCAAGGGCGTTATTCCGATTCGCCTGCACAAGCAGAACGGACGACCATCAACAACAAGAGGGCCACTCCATGCAACGCATTACCTCCATCACCGTCGGCCTGCTGCTCAGCGCCGGTCTGATCACCTCCACCCAGGCTGATCTGCTGGACGACATCAGATCCGAAGGCACCTTCACGGTGGGCACCGAGGCACGCTTCGCGCCCTTCGAGTTCATCGAGGATGGCGAGATCGTCGGTTATTCCGCCGACATCATGGAACTCATCATGCCAGAGCTCGACGGCGTCGAGTTGATTCGCATGGACCTGCCGTGGCAGGGCATTCTGCCCGGCCTGGAACGCAACCGCTTCGATTACGTGATCACTTCGGTGACCGCCACCCCCGAGCGCATGGCGCGCTACCACCTCAGCGCGCCGGTCGCTGATGCCACCATGGCGATCCTCAAGCGTGCCGGCGAGGATGACATCAGCGAGCCCGGGGACATCGGCGGCAAGGTCGCCGCCGCCCAGGCCGGTTCGGCCCAGCTCCAGGCGCTCGAGGCCCTGGCCGCCGAGCTCGAGGAAGCCGGCACGCCGCTGTCCGATATCCGCACTTACACCGGCGTCGACGAAGCCTACGCCGACCTCGGCACCGGTCGCGTCGACGTGGTGATCAACAGCCTGCCCAACCTGCTCGAGGCCGAGCGCACCCGCCCCGACGTGTTCGAGGTGGTCGGCACCTTCGGCGAGCCGGTCTATTTCAGTTGGGCCGGCCGTCGCGACGACGAGAGCGCCTCGCTCAACGCCTTCATGGATGAGCAGATCCAGCGCCTCAACGAGGACGGTACCCTCGCCGAGCTGCAGGAGAAGTGGTTCGGCGCACCCATGGACCTGCCGCTGGAGCTGCCTGCCGCGGAGTGATTCAGGCCCAAGGGGCGGCGGCCAGCACAGCCGCCCCTCTCCTCTCTTCTTCTCGACAGGTGCCTCATGCTCGAGATTCTGCTCAATCACTATCCGGTTCTGATCAAGGGCCTGACCACCACCCTGGTGGTCTCGCTCTCTGCCATCGCGCTGGGACTGGTGCTGGGAATATTGCTGGCCTTCGGCCTGACCAGCCAGTCCCGCCTGGTGCGCTGGCCCTGCGGGCTCTATCGCAGCTTCTGGCGCGGCACGCCGATCCTGCTGCAGCTGTTGCTGGTTTATTACCTGTTGCCGGAAATCGGCATCGAGGTGGCACCGATCACCGCCGCGATCCTGACCTTGACGCTGAATACCGCCGCGTTCCAGTCGGAAATTTTCAGGAGCGGCATCGCGCACATCCCCGCCGGCCAGATCGAAGCCGCACGCATGGCCGGTATCTCCGCCTGGCAGACCCGTCGGCGCATCGTCATGCCGCAGGTGTTTCGCCTCACCCTGCCGCCGCTGACCAACGAGATCATCACCATTCTCAAGAACTCCTCGCTGGTCTCGGTGATCGCCGTGACCGAACTGATGCGCGTCAGCGAACAGATCGCCTCGCGTACCTTCCAGCCATTGGAAACCTATCTCGCCGCGGCCGTGCTCTACCTGGCGGTCAACCTGGTACTGGCCCGGATCAGCGCCCATCTCGAGCGCCGCATGGCCGGCGGTCTGGCCACCGAATAGGAACATCCCGAGGAGCTATCACATGTTCGATTTCGCCCTGCTCTGGGAAGCCCGCGAACTGATCCTGCAAGGGCTGTGGAACACCGTGTGGATCTGCTTCCTGGGTTGCCTGGTGGCGCTGTCGCTGGGCCTGGTGCTGGCCGCGCTGCGGCTCTCCAACCCGCGCTTGTTCGGCTACCCGGTGGCCTGCTACGTGGAGCTATGCCGTGGCACCCCGCTGCTGGTGCTGCTGTTCCTGCTCTACTATGGCGGCCCCAGCATCGGCATACGCCTCGATGCCGAGATCGCCGGGGTCACCGGCATCGGCCTCTACGGCGCCGGTTATTTCGCCGAGATCTATCGCGGCGGCTTCAAGTCGATCCCCAAGGGCCAGCTCGAGGCGGCGAGGATGCTGGGCATCTCCCGCTGGCATGCCCTCACCCGTATCCAGATCCCGCAGATGCTGCGCCTGATCGTGCCCCCCGGCACCAACCAGTTGATCATCCTGGTCAAGGAGTCGGCACTGATCTCGATCATCTCGGTGGACGACCTGACCAAGAATGCCACCACCATCGTCAACCAGACATTCAGTGTGATCGAGCCCTACCTCGCCGTCGCCCTGCTCTACTGGATGATCATCGAACTGATCGCCCGCGGCGGCTATGCGCTGGAGAAGCGCCTGGCCAACCGCCAACCACGCCACGTCACTCCTAAAGGAGACCCCGCCCATGCCCACGGCTGACACCATCGCCCCCCGGGCCATCGTCGAGGCCCACGGTATCAGCAAACGCTTCGGCGACCTCGAGGTGCTGAGCGATATCGACTTCCGGCTCGACAGTTCTGAGGTGGTCTGCGTGATAGGCCCCTCCGGCTCCGGCAAGTCGACCCTGCTGCGCTGCCTCGCCTTCCTCGAGCCCTACGACAACGGCAGCGTCTACATCGACGGCCAGCTGCTCGGCTACGATCAGCGCGGCGGCATGCGCGTGCGCGCCGGGGAGAGGCGTATCGATGAGGTGCGCGCGCCGGTGGGCATGGTATTCCAGCACTTCCATCTGTGGCCCCACCGCACCGCGCTGGAGAACGTCACCGAGGCACTGCGGCTGGTCAACGGCCTGTCGCGACGCGACGCCGAGGCCGAGGGAATGGCCATGCTCGAGCGGGTCGGCCTCGCGGAGCGCGCCGGCCACTTTCCCGAAAGCCTCTCCGGCGGCCAGAAGCAACGCGTGGCGATCGCCCGTGCGCTGGCCATGAAGCCGCGGGTGATGCTCTTCGACGAACCCACCTCGGCGCTCGACCCGGAGCTGGTCGGCGAGGTACTCGACGTCATGAAGCAGCTCGCCGCCGACGGCATGACCATGGTCATCGTCACCCACGAGATGGGCTTCGCCGCCAATGTCTCGAATCGCGTGGTATTCATGGACCAAGGCCAGGTGGTCGAGAGCGGCCCGCCCAGCATCCTGTTCCGCCAGCCGCGCAGCGCGCGCCTCAAGCAGTTTCTCAACACATGGCGCGAGCGCCATATCGACTGATACCCGAATGTTCCCCAACAATCAGAAGGAGCACACAATGAGCACCGAGACCCGCTTCGACCACGCCCGCATCGATCGGCTACCGCGCAGCAACAGCGAACCCTGCGGCCACAATCGCACCCTGGAGACACCGATCTCCGCGGACGGCACGCCCATCCTCGGCGAGCGCTACGAAGTCGCCGCCCGCAGCGGCCGCGCGGTGCGCCTCAAGGCCGGCCAGACCCTTCGTATCATCAACACCCATGGCACCCAGGTGTGCGACACCTGGGCCTTCAGCACCGACAATCTCAACGAGTTCATGTCCTGGGAACACGGTCGCGCCTGGATCAGCGGGCTGATCCCCCGGGTCGGCGACCCGCTGATGAGCAACCGCCGGCGCCCGATCATGACCCTCACCGCCGACACCTCACCGGGCATCCACGATACCCTGATGGCCGCCTGCGACCTGTTCCGCTACATGACACTCGGTGTGGAAGGCTACCATGACAACTGTGCCGACAACCTGCGCCTGGCGGTCAAGGCGATCGGCATCGACGCCCCGGAAGTCCCGCAGCCGCTCAACCTGTGGATGAACATTCCGGTCAACGGCCAGATGAAGGTCGACTGGTGTCCGCCGGTCTCCAGGCCGGGGGACTACGTCGAGCTACGTGCCGAAATGGACTGCGTCGTCGCCATGTCCGCCTGCCCCCAGGACATCATCCCGATCAACGGCGAGGCGTGCTCCCCCGTCGAGGTGCACTTCGAAGTCCACGACTGAGGAAACGCCCATGGCCGATTCCACCACGAGCACGGCGATCGACGCCGCGACCATCGCCGCGGCAGTGAACCCGTCACGCCTCGAACGCGACCTGGTCCACCTCGCCACCTTCGGCGCACGCGACGATGGCGGCGTGGCACGCCTGGCGCTCGACACCAACGACACCCGTGCGCGCCTGTGGCTGGCCGAACAGGCTGCCGCGCTGGGTGCCACAGCCAGTGTCGATGCCGTGGGTAATGTGTTCCTCGACCTGCCCGGCAGCGAGCCGGGCCTGAACCCGGTGGTCACCGGCAGCCACCTCGACAGCCAGCCGGCCGGCGGCAAGTACGACGGCGCGCTGGGGGTCCTGGCCGGGCTCGAGGCGCTGCGCGCGCTCAAGGACGCCGGGATAGCCCCACGCCGGCCGCTGTCGCTGGTCAGTTGGACCAACGAGGAGGGCGCGCGTTTTTCCCCCGGTACCTCGGGCTCGGCGGTGTTCTGCGGGGTACGTGGACTCGACGAGACCCGCGCCATCGTGGACGCCGACGGCCTGAGCTTCGGCGCCGCGCTGGACGATTGCCTGGCCGCACTGGATGCCGCCGGGGTGCCGCGTCGACCGCTCGGCACGCCGATGCACGCTTTCGTCGAACTGCATATCGAGCAGGGCCCGATCCTCGAGCGCGCCGGTGCACCGGTCGGCGTGGTCGATGGCATCCAGGGGGTGAACTGGTTCGAGGTCACGGTGACCGGCAGCACCAACCACGCCGGCACCACGCCACGCGCCATGCGTCGCGATGCATTCGAGGGCGCCTGCGCGCTGGCCGCATCGCTGCGCGAGGCGGCGCGGGACGACGAGGACCGGGTACGCTTCACCATCGGCAGGTTCGCGGTCAGCCCCGGCTCGGTGAACACCATTCCCGACCAAGTCACCTTCAGCATCGACCTGCGCCACCCCGAGTCCACGACGCTGGACGCTCTGGCGGCCAGCTTCCGGCTGCTCGCCGAGCAGACCTGGAACGGCTGCCGGGCCACGCTGACACCACTGTCATGTATCGACCCGGTGGCCTTCCCCGCCTCCTTGACCACGCTGCTCGACGACACCGCCAACGACCTGTTGCTGCAGGCCCCGCATCTGGTCTCCGGCGCCTTCCACGATGCCATCCACCTGGCCGGGTACTGCCCCACCGCCATGCTGTTCGTGCCCTGCCGCGACGGCCTCAGCCATCATCCGGACGAGCACACCGAGCTCGACGATGCGGTGTCCGGCACCCGGCTGCTCGCCGCCAGCCTGGCGCGCCTTGGCGCCTAGGCCCTTATCAGCAAGGAGTTCCCGATGTCACGCCCGACCAACGCCAGCACCCGCAACGCCGCCAGCGGAGAGCCCTATGTGCCGCGCCTCGAGCCGCGCTACCGCGAAATCGCCAGCTTCCTGCGCGCGCCGCTGGCCGACACGCTCGACGGCCTGGATATCGCCCTGGTGGGCATTCCCTTCGACGGCGGTGTGAGCAACCGCCCTGGCGCCCGCCTCGGCCCACGGGAAATCCGCAACCAGTCGAGCCTGATGCGCGGCATCCACCATGTCACCCGCCTCGATCCCTTCGATCAGGCGCGGATCGCCGATATCGGCGACGTACGCTTCACCTCGGTGTACGACCTCGAGCAAGTCTCCGACGACATCGCCGCCTACTATCGTGCCATACGCGAAGCCGGGGTGATTCCGCTCAGCGCCGGCGGCGATCATTCGGTGACCTACCCGATCCTGCGCGGCCTAGCCGCCGATGGTCCGGTGGGGCTGATCCACATCGACGCCCACACCGACACCTGGGACGTGTTCCAGGGCTCGAAATTCCATCACGGCGGCCCCTTCCGGCTGGCCTGCGAGGCCGGGCTGATCGACCCCGTGCGTACCGTGCAGATCGGCATCCGCGGTGCCCAGAACACCACTCAGGGCTGGGACTACTCCGATGCCATGGGCATGCGGGTGATATTCATGGAAGAGGTCGATGCGCTGGGCATCGAGGGAGTGATCGCCGAGGCACGGCGGGTGGTGGGCAGCGGCTCCGTGTACCTGTCCTTCGATATCGACAGCCTCGACCCGGCCTTCGCTCCGGGAACCGGCACGCCGGAGGTGGGCGGGCTAACCAGCCTGCAGGCACTACAGCTGGTGCGCGGCTTCCGCGGCCTGCCACTGATCGGTGCCGACGTGGTGGAAGTGGCGCCGCCCTTCGACCCCAGCGGCAATACGGCGCTGGTGGGCGCGACCCTGATGTACGAGCTGCTGTGCCTGCTCACCGAGCCTCAGTTGCAGTCATCCCCATCATGACTCGCTCTCATCAGATCGATAATTGACAACCCCGCGGTCGCGCGTCTCGACGTCCGATGATGGCGAATGGCTCACCCCGCACGCTCGGACATCCCCGCTTTGAAGCGGGGATGTCTCCTTCAAAATACCGGAAATGATTTCACGAACGACCACAAATGAGGCCGACTCCTGCCGGTTCATCGATCACAGCTCGCGTCGCTACCCGGAACGGCTCGACAGGGGTGGTTTTCTGCCCGGTTTGCTTTCGATGGGGCACTCTCAAAAAAGGGGCTATTTCTCCGGGAACAATTTGCCGCGACCTACCGATCATCCAGAATGACTAACCGGTTCGAGGAGGAACTTGCGGTGACCGCACCGCTGCCATCGCCTGGTCCAAAGCCTGGGCGAAAGTCTTTGTAGTCCCGCCAGCCAACCAGGAATGCTGCGCTGCGACCAGACATCCGAAGGCAGCAGCTGTGAGCGCACGAGGGGCGGGGTCATCCCCGGCATAAGGGCGGCCAGCGGCGTTGGCACGCTCGAGCAATGCCTCCACAATCGCCTCCTGAAGCTGATGCATTTTCTGAAGATAGGCGGCAAACAGCGCCGGCGTTCCGAACACGACACTCAAGATGGAGACAGCCGCCGGACGCTGCCCAGGGTCGTCGCAAGGTGCGACCATTTCATCGAAGACTCGCCTGAGCGACACCCACACCGCTTCCTCCATCGGCCGGTCCCGCACGATCGCCAGCATAGCTGCCGCAGCAAAGTCAAACTTGCCGATGACGAGTTCTTCCTTGGTCTCAAAGTACCGGAAGACACTGCGCTGCGACATGCCGACCGCAGCGGCAATGTCGTCAATCTTCGTTTCTTCATAACCGCGCTCGACGAATAGGGCATGAGCCGCATCGGCGATCTCCTTCTGCACGGCGCGGCGGGTGCGGTCCCGGAGGCTGCTCGTTTGCGAACTCAAATGATCCCACCATCTTGACAGTCACTGACATATACAGCACTTTATGACATAGAGCGATGAAAGTCAACCACCACCGGCTTTCCGATGGTGGAGACTGCCTGTCGACAAAGGATAAGTCATGTCACGAACAATCGTCATCACGGGTGCCAGCGATGGCATCGGCGCCGCCGCCGCGCGGCAATTGCACAAGAACGGCCACCGCGTCGTGCTGGTGGGACGCTCACCGCAGAAGACCGAAAGTGTCGCCCGGGAGATCGGCGCCGAGTATTTTCTGGCCGACTTCACCCGGCTCGATGATGTGCGCAAGCTCGCTGCCGACCTCGATAGCACCTGCAAGCGCATCGACGTACTGGCCAACAATGCCGGCGGCGTATTCGGTGACCGGAAAAAGACCGTCGATGGTTTCGAGCAGACGATCCAGATCAATCACCTGGCCCCGTTCCTGCTGACTCATCTGCTGATGCACAAGCTGATCGAAAACAACGCCTCGGTGATCCAAACCTCCAGTACCGGCGCGCGAATGTCAGGCAAGCTGGACATCGACGATCTCGATCAGGACAAGAACTATTCGTCCATTCGCGCCTATGGCACGGCCAAGCTCGCCAATATCCTGTTCACAAAGGAACTGCACCAGCGCTATCATCCGAAGGGTCTTTCGGCCGCCGCGTTCCATCCTGGTATTGTCGCGACCAGCTTTGGCTCCAACACGACGAGCAGGCTGATGAAATTCATCACCAGCTTTCCGCTCACCCGCGCCACCTTCATCACTCCCGAAAAGGGTGCTGCGCAACTGGTCTGGCTGGCTGAAGGCAGGCCCGGCATCGACTGGATCTCAGGCGCCTATTACGAGAAGTTCAAGCCTGCCAGGCGCAACAATCCTCAAGCTCTCGATACCAATCTGGCGCAACGGCTATGGGAGCGCTCAGAGCAGTTGCTTGGTATCGGATGAGATCGCCAAGGCATCCTCACGCAGTTTTCGCTCCGTGCAGCTGTTTTACATGATCCACGAAGGCTCTCAGGGGTAGTGGCATATGACGACGACTTGGAAAATATAGCGAAGGTCCCGGCACGGTCAGCCACCAATCCGGCATGACGGGCACCAGATCACCTCTCGCCATGGCCGCTTCCAACGACACGTCGAAGGTGAAGATAATCCCAAGACCACCCACGGCTGCGGCGACCTCAAGATCCATGGATTCGGCGACCAGTTGCCCTCTCGATGACACACGAAACACCTGATCCCTTTTTCGGAACTCCAGCGGCATGACGCGCCCGCTGGGGAAGCGATGTCGGATGCAGGCGTGATCGGCGAGATCACGTGGGTGATGGGGCACGCCGTGCCTTTCCAGATAGTCGGGCGATGCCGCACCTATATAGCGCTGCTCTCGCGGCCCGATCGGAATCACAATCATATCCCGATCGACATTCACCTCGTACCGGACTCCCGCGTCGAAACCGCCCGCAACGACATCGACGAAGCTCTCGTCAACGCTAATTTCCATTCGCACCGATGGATGGGCTTTCAGAAAGCCGGTGATGATCGGCGGGAGGATGTGCGTGGCCACGATTGCCGGCACATTCAGCTTCAGCGTACCGGCAACGTCGCTGCTGTCGCTTATGCCGTCCAAAGCAGCGTTGATGTCGTCAAGCGCGGGGCGGAAACGCTCCAGCAGGCGTTGTCCGGCCTCGGTCGGCGTGACGCTCCGTGTCGACCTGTTCAGCAAACGGATGTCGAGCCGCGCTTCCAGTCTCTGGACGGCATCGCTCAGCGACGATGCCCTCACGCCGAGCTTGCGCGCCGCCGACCGGAAGCCGCCCGCGTCGGCGACCGCTGCGAAGATGGATACGTCTTCCAGGTTTGCTTTTTTCATCGTCCGCTCAGCCGTACGGGCCGTTCCGAAAAAACTGCTTTATCGTACACCGCTCTCCAACTTAAATAAACGACGTCCGAATAAGAACTGGAGACTGAGATGAAGACGAGAAAGCTTGGCAAAACAGGACCGATGGTTTCGGCCATAGGGCTTGGATGCATGGGTATGTCTGACGCCTATGGCGAAACAGATCGTTCAGAGAGTATCGCCACGATCCATCGAGCGATCGAGGGCGGCGTAACGCTGATCGATACCGGAGATTTCTATGGAACCGGCCACAACGAGTTGCTGATCGCAGAGGCGTTGAAGGGACGCCCGCGAGACAGCTATCAGCTCAGCGTAAAGACGGGCGTGCTTCGCGATCCGGCGGGCGGCTGGGGCGGTACGGACTGTCGTCCGGCGGCACTCCGCAATTTCATCGCCTACTCGCTGCAAAGGCTGGGTGTGGACCATGTCGACGTTTATCGCCCGGCTCGCCTCGACCCGAACGTGCCTATCGAGGAGACTGTCGGTGCGCTCGCACGACTGGTCGAGGAGGGCTCTGTTCGTCATATAGGTCTGTCGGAAGTTGGCGCCGATACGATCCGGCGTGCGGCGACCATCCATCCGATCGCCGACGTGCAGATTGAATACTCGCTGGTATCACGTGGCATCGAGGACGCGATCCTGCCGACATGCCGCGAACTCGGCATCGCCGTCACCGCCTATGGCGTCCTGTCCCGCGGTCTGATCAGCGGTCATTGGCATCCTGGCGCCTTCAAGCAAGGTGACACCCGCTCCTTCGGCCCGCGCTTCCAGGGCGAGAACCTCGATGCGAACCTGAAACTCGTCGAGGCATTGCGCCAAGTCGCGGACGCGAAGGGCCTGACCGTCGCACAGATCGCCATCGCATGGGTGATGGCCCAGGGGCAGGACATCATCCCGCTCATCGGCGCCCGCCGCCCGGACAGGCTCGCCGAGTCACTGCAGGGCGCCTCTGTTGAGTTAACGTCGAAAGACCTCGCAACGATCGAGTTCGCTATCCCGCGCAACGCCGTTGCCGGCGAACGATATCCACCGGCAATGCTTGCCCACCTCGACAGCGAGCACGCTCACGGCTGATGCGCATGGATACATCCGAGACCTTCCTGGGACCACTACGAAATTCTCGGATGCATATATAGAGGTTTTCTGATGGCATCAAAAATCGGATGCTCGGTGATGACGGGGGGGACCTCCGGTCTTGGGCTCATAGCCGCGCGCATAATCGCGAAGCGGAGCAACTTACTGATTGTCGGCATGCGCGGAGCCGGCCCCGCACTCGTGGGAGAGGCTTTGCCCTTGCAACTGGCGAGCCTCGAATCTGTCGGTGATTTTTGCCGGCAGGTTCTAGACCGATGTTCCGGGAGCGGCATCGACCTGCTGGTTCTCAATGCCGGCGGCAACTTCGCGCTCGAAAAGACCGAGGATGGCTTCGAGAGCAATTTCGCGGTGAACCACCTTGCGCACTACCTGATAATTCGGAAGCTCTGGTCTGCTCTAACACCGGGTGCGCGCATCGTACTGACGACCAGCGGCATACACGACCCCGAAGAAGGCGCGGCGGTGCCCGCCCCGAAGCACGCCGACGCGCACCGTCTGGCATATCCAGAGACCGATCCTGGCCGAGATGAGAATGTCTCAACGGCAGCAGGACGCTCCTATGCTGCCGCAAAGCTCTGCAACTTGCTGACGGCGCAGGCATTGTCGCGCGATCCCTCAGTGCGCGCGAAACATATTCGGGTCTTGGCCTACTCACCGGGGCCGACGCCGGGCACCGGGCTTCTCGGGGGGCGTGGCCGCGTTATCGGCTTGGCGTTCAAATATGTGCTGCCGCTGGTAGCGAGGTTCTCTCCTGCGCTTCATACGCCGAAGTTGGCGGGATCAACCCTTGCCGAAGTTGCGTTGGGCGAGATCGAGCCACCCGTCGATCAAGTCTATGTGCTGCTCAAGAAGGGGAAAGTAACTTTCCCGGCCCCTTCGGTGCTCGCACGCGACGAAGTTGCCATCGCTCGCATGTGGAGCGACAGCGCTAAAATGCTCGGCCTTCATGAGGAGATTGAACAGGCATGAACGAGACGGACAAGGTTGGCACGACCGATAGCCGTCGGGCGGCGCGGATACTTGATGCAGCTGCCAAACTCTACATGACGTATGGTGCCAAGCGGACATCAATGAACGACATCGCCACTGAAGCGGGGATGGCGAAAGGAACGCTGTATCTATCCTTTAAATCCAAGGACGAACTATTCCACGCACTGATTCAGAGCTGAGGGATCCCCACAAACTTTGGCTATTCGTCGCATAAGGCCTGCTCGTTGACCTCCTCGCGAAGGCTTGCTTGAAACGTTTTACAGGAGGCCCAAGGGGCGGCACCACCTCGAGGATATCGTAGCCATTCCAGGCCCAGCCGCCACACGGAGAGCACATGCCGGTGCCGGATACTATTGCTCTGGTAGCAGTGCTGTTGGCCGCTGTCACGGACATGCAGGCCGACAACCATCACGACGACATTGGCCAGCATGGCGATCAGCAGCAGGATCTCGATGCGCTTGCCTTGGCGAGATTGGTGCATGCTGAAGCCCAGCCCAAACAAAGGGCTCTTGATGTCACGGAAGCCTTCTTCAATCTGCATGCGCTGCCGGTAGATAGCGACCAGCTTGTCCGCCAACGTTGAGCGCTCTGGCAGATTGCTGACCAGCACCCAGGGCTCCTTCTGACGCCGGGCGATCGCCTGGCCAACAGCGCCCCATCACGTCACGCAACGCGTGCAGGCGTTTAGCGTGGACCACGGGGAGTGATGAGGTCAGCAGAGTGTGCAAGAATCGAGAGGCCTGCATGGGTCTCCTTCAGCATCGTTGTGTGTTTGGCGGCTTACAACGTGCCAACCCATGCAGGCCTTTTCAATTATATCGTGCTGATTTTATTATATATTTCCTGGGAGTTCCTCAGGGTCAAAGTGTGGGTCAAAAACTTTCATACAAAGAATAAGCCGCTGAAATCAGCGGCTTATTCGATATTCGTGGCGGAGGGGGAGGGATTCGAACCCTCGAAGCCTTTCGACTTACACACTTTCCAGGCGTGCTCCTTCGACCACTCGGACACCCCTCCGCATTGTGGTTCTTGCTCACGGGCCAGCGTTGGCGGCTCGGCCTATGCGTCAGAACGGCGCAAATACTAACGGCTTAAGTGCGCGTTTGCAAGCCGGTTTTTGCCCGGCGACCGGCTCAGTCGGCCTTCAGCACCGCGTAGTCACCACGGGCTTCCAGGCACAAGGTGCCGCCACACCAGAGCTGCTGTACCAGGGCGATTCTCCCACGGCCACGGCTTTCCAGCTGCGACGCCAGGCTTTCGGTGCCTTCCGGTGCCTCGGGGGTGCAGGTCATGCGGTAGTCGCCGGTTACCGGCGCCAGGAAGCGCTGCGTGGCGTCGGCCACGACGACGTCCCGGGCGAGCCCGCGTTCGCGCAGCCATAGCGTGGTCCAGCACCATCCCAACAGGGTGGTCTGGGCGGTCAGCGCGCCGCCGAAGCCGGTGCCCTTGTCATTGAGATTCGGCTCGAGGGCGAGTTCCCAGGCCAGGCTCTCCCCTTCCCTGGTCATGTCACGGATGCCCAGGTGCGCCACCATGGGTATCGCCCCGGCAAGCCAGGCCAGAAACGCTTGCGGATCGTCAGCCTGGCCGGGCTCAGGCAGTGGTAGGCGCGGGTGGGGTATGCCGATTCGGCGCATGCTCAGTTCCAGCGCTCGACGAAGTCGCTGGGCCTGTGTTCGGCAACAGGCTTGTGGCGCCCAGCCAGTTGGCCCAGGTAGACGAAGGCGATGAGCTCGTCCTCACCTTCCAGGCCCAGCCCCTTGCGCACGGTAGGGTCGAACAGGTACTTGCCGCTGCGCCACATGGCGCCGAGCCCCAGGGCGTGGGCCGCCAGCAGGATGCCGTGAGCGGCACAACCGGCCGAGAGCACCTGCTCGATCTTCGGCACCTTGGGAATGTCCGGCGTCACCTTCGCCACCACGGCGATGATCATTGGCGCCCGCAGCGGCTTCTTGCGCGCGGCATCCAGGGCCGCATCGCCGGCATCCGGGTCCTCGCGAAATTCCGCCTCGGCGAACAGTTCTCCCAGGCGGTCGAGCCCTTCACCCGAGAATTCGATGAAACGCCAGGGGCGCAACTCCTTGTGATCGGGTGCCCGCAGCGCGGCCCGGTAGATCGCTTCGAGCTGTTCCGGGCCCGGCGCCGGGCCGATCAATTTGCCCATGGAACTGCGCTCATGCAGCAGCGTCATCGCATCCATGATGCTCTCCTCATCGGCGGCTCTTGCCTCCGTTGGTTTCCTGTTGGCGTATCGAGCACTTTACCCAAGCCGCTATTGTCGTGCCAGCCGCAGCGACTCGGGCGGCTTTTCGCCCGGGGTGCCTCGCCAGGGGCTGATATCGAGCCCACCACGCCGTACATAGCGCGCCAGCACCAGTAGCCGTTCGGGCCGTGCCCGCGCCATCAGGTCGGTGAAGATGTGTTCGACGCAATGCTCGTGGAAGTCCTGGTGCTGGCGGTAGCCGACCAGGTAGCGCAGCAAGCCTTCGCGGTCGAGCCTCGGTCCGCGGTAGCGGATCAACACGCTGCCCCAGTCGGGCTGTCCGGTCACCGGGCAGTTGGATTTCAGCAGATGGGAGTACAGCGTCTCCTCTACCACGTCTTCACTCACCCTGAGGTGCTCGGTACTCGGTGTGTAGTCGCTGATCTCGATATCCAGGTCGTCCAGGCATTCGCCCGGCAGTTCCCGAACGGCAAGGGCCGGGGCATCGACGTCGAACAGTTCGACCGATACCGGTGCACCGGCGGCGGCTGCCAGGTCTTGCTCCAGGATGGTGACGACCCGCTCGCGGCTGTCGAAGCGGGTCTGGTTGAAGCCGTTCAGGTAGAGCTTCCAGGACTTCGACTCGATCAGGTTGGGCGAGTCCGCCGGCAGCCGGAAGCGTGCCACGGCGACGATCGGCTTGCCGCGTGCGTTGAGCCAGGAAACCTCGAAGGCGTGCCATTCGTCCTGGCCGACGAAGGGCAACGCACCCGCCTCGATACCCAGCGGCGCGCGGTTGGCGGCTCGGGAAATGGGGTAGAGCAGCGCGGCATCGTACTGCTCCGGGTAGGCGGACTCGCGCCCCAGCGGGGCATGTTCCAGGGTGTCGGGACGATGATGTGCCATCAGCTGCGAATTCCTTTGCCGTTCTCCAGCATCCACAGGGCGATGCCGAACAGCACCACGATGAAGGTGAAAATGGCGGCCAATGCCCAGCCCACCGGGATGTCGGAAACCCCCAGGAAGCCGTAGCGGAAGACATTGACCATGTAGAGGATGGGGTTGAGCATCGATACGCCCTGCCAGAAAGTCGGCAGCAGCGAGATCGAGTAGAAGACCCCGCCCAGGTAGGTCAGGGGTGTCAGGATGAAGGTCGGGACGATGGAGATGTCATCGAACTTCTTGCCCAGCAGCGCATTGATGAAGCCGCCGATGGAGAACAACGCCGCGGTGAGCACGACAACGCCGATGGTCAGGACAGGGTGCGCCACGCTGATTCGGGTGAAGAACAGCGATACGATGGTGACGATCAGTCCCACACCCAGCCCACGGGCCATGCCGCCCAGCACGAAGCCGGCCAGGATCACCCAGTTGGGCATCGGCGACACCATCATCTCCTCGATGGAGCGCTGGAACTTGTTGGAGAAGAACGACGAGGCCACGTTGGAATAGCTGTTGGTGATCACCGCCATCATGATCAGCCCGGGCACGATGAAGTCCATGTAGCTGAAGCCGTCCATCTCTCCGATACGCGAACCGATCAGGCTGCCGAAGATGATGAAGTACATGGTCATGGTGATCGAGGGCGGCAGCAACGTTTGCGGCCAGATGCGCGTGAAGCGCTTGATCTCCTTGTGAACCAGGGTCCAGAGGGCAATGGCGGTCTGGGTGGGATTCATGCGCGTGCCTCCGCCCGTTCGGCAGCGGCCTTGTCTTCGTTACCCTGCTCGACCATGGAGACAAACATCTCCTCGAGTCGGTTGGCTCGATTACGCATGGAAACCACCTGGATGTCCTTCTCGCTCAACGCCGTGAAGATGTCGTTCATGCGTTGCCCGCGGTGGACCACCACCGCCAGCTGGGCGCTATCGACCTGGCGCACTTCGAACCCCGCGACGTCGGGCAGCTCGTACACAGGATGTGCCAGGTCGAGCAGGAAGGTCTCGGTATCGAGCTCGGCCAGCAGTCCCCTCACACTGGTGTTCCGGATGATCTCGCCATGGTTGATGATCGCCACGTTTCGACACAGACTTTCCGCCTCCTCGAGGTAGTGCGTGGTGAGGATGATGGTGGTGCCCTCCTCCCGGTTGATGCGCCGCATGTACTCCCACATGCTGCGACGCAGTTCGATGTCGACCCCGGCGGTGGGTTCATCGAGGATCAACAGCTTGGGCCTGTGCATCAGCGCCCGGGCGATCATCAGGCGCCGCTTCATGCCACCCGACAGCATGAGGGCATTGCCGTTGCGCTTGTCCCACAGCCCCAGGTCCGTCAGCAACTGCTTGGCCCTGGGCAACGCCTCACGGCGCGACATGCCGTAATAGCCCGCCTGGGCCAGCACGATGTCGCTCACGTTCTCGAACTGGTTGAAATTGAATTCCTGGGGCACCACGCCCAGATGGTACTTGGCCCGGGGGAAGTCGCGATCGATATCGATACCGAAGATCGAGACCTGGCCGGCCGTCTTCTGAACCAGCGAACAGACCACTCCCAGGGTGGTGGACTTGCCAGCGCCATTGGGGCCCAGCATGGCAAAGAAGTCACCCTGCTCGACATCGAGATCGATGCCCTTCAGGGCGTGGAAGCCGTTGCCGTAGACCTTGGTCAGGCCACGGATCGACAGCGCCGGTTCGGCCATGCGCAACCTCTGTTCGTTGAAGTGAGAGAGTCAAAATGCCGTCAGGCAAGGCTGAGGAGATGGGGGTACATACGAAAACTTCAAGGTAACCGCTCCCAGCGGCTCTCGCGAAGTGAAGGCCCAACAATCCATGTCTTTCTATTTTCCGGCACGAAAATGACCCGTGAGAGCCGTGATGCCACTGTGCCAATCATGCCGAGCCACCGGAGATGATAATGACGCTGATGGCAGCCGGTTGCAGCCTGGGGTTCGCCACCGCATGGCTGTCGGTAGCTGAAAAACGGCTTGCAGGGGATGCCTGAAATTGCCTGCCACAGACTGCCAGGTTAAACTAGTCCATGATTCTGCCCATCCACATATCGCGGTCCAGAAGAATTCATTTATAGTCAATAAATTATGGGTCGGATTCGATTCCCGCAGCCCGCTCCACTTCGACTTTCCAGAAACTTCCAGCATAGTCGCTAGAAAGAAGGCTAATTCAGGCTTTCCTTATCATGTTTTGAGCCTGGTATAGCAGCAGGTATTAGGCGCTATCATGGAAAAATCTCCCTTCACATCGACGTTCCTCCGCCACGACACCCCGTTCCATCGCGAGGACGGTATTACGGTGCTTAAATCGAGTGAAGGGCTGGGGTGGGCCAGCCTCTATTCGCAGCTCACTGTCGAAGAGCCGCACGATACGGTCTGTAGCGCGGTACAGGACATCTGGTTCGTTCTGCAAATTCAACCGGTCAACCTGTGGCGCCGCACCGGCGGCAAACAGTTCCAGGGAGTGCTTGCACCCGACAGCATGGTGCTGACCGGAGCGGGCGATGCCTCTCGGACCGTCATTGCCAACAAGACAGAAGCGCTGCATGTATTCGTGAAGTCCGCGACCTTCGAGGAAGTCGCCCACGAGATGTTCGGCGCCTCAGGTGCCGGCCAGGAAGAGATCGCTTCCGTCGTCGGGCTCGAGGATCGAGCCCTCAGCCTGTTGCTACGTAGCGTCAAGCAGACGCTGGACGACCCATGGGACGTTGCCCGTCTCAAGGCGGACTATCTGGCACACGCCATCGCTGCGCACACGCTCAGAAATGCCGCCTCCTGGCGCGGCAGACCGGAGCAGGAGACGAAATACCGTCTGGGCACGTACCAATTGAAGGCAGTCACCGAGTATCTGGAAGCCAATTTAAGCGCCAGCCTGCACCTCGACGACCTCGCCGCCGCCGCCAATCTCGGCCGGACGGCTTTCCTGCAGCAATTCAAGGCGTCCACGGGGCAGACACCGCATCAGTACCTCATGGCAGCTCGTGTGCGCAAGGCTTGCGAGTTGCTCAAGGGTAGTGCAGTGCCCTTGAGCGATATTGCCTACGCCTGCGGGTTCGCCGACCAAGCCCATTTCAGCACGACCTTCAAGCGCATCGTCGGCGTGACACCTTCCCAATACCGGCGCGAGTTTTTCTGACGCTTCACTGATGAAAGCTTGACCCAGCGCCGTGCCTGACCCCGGTTATCAAAACCGCTGGCACACACAAAAGTCCTTTTCTAAAAATACCGGCCGCTTCTACAAGACGGAGGCGGCGGCCCTCCTCGAAAATGAAGACAAACAGACACTGAACTTGGTCTTCCCATGATTTTCGTTGGAACTCGAATTCTCCTGTCTCCCTGCAAATGGCGCTCTCTGGCCCTGCTCGCCTTGGCCGCGGCACCCTCGGCTCAGGCAGTCGAGCCCGCAGCAGTCGGGTACAGCATGCAGGGCATCGTGCAGGTCAGCCTTGACATAGATCGTGGCTGCCTGCTTAGCAGCGTTGCTGAACGGGGTGACATGCTGCGGCCGGCCCGGCTCGATTTTGGCCGTTATCCGCGCCTTGATCCGGCTGGGGGCCCTCTTTCCGCACAGCTCGTCAATGATGACACCCCATCCCTGCCGCTGGCCAGCCTGGAATGCAACCCCGAGGTCGAATATCAACTGCAGGTGGACGGGGGACAGAACGCGGGCAGTGGCGACAAGCGTTACCTGCGGCTGACGGCCGATGACACCGTCATTCCCTATCGTTTGTTCATCGACGCCGCACGCCGGCAGCCACTGGATACAGCGCCGATATCCCGACGCGCCGGCACGGGACAAACCGAATTGTCCCTGTACGCCAGCGTTGTGCCCCAGGCATCTGTCCCCAAGGCAGGTCGCTACCAGGACACTCTGCGCATGACACTGACCTGGTAGTCCGCAGCAAGGCTGGAAGGCCAGCCTGCGCCTCTCGTTTCAACCCACAAGGATCTGAAGATGACATTGCACAAGACCTATCTCTCTCTCGCCGCTGCGAGTATTGCCTGCCTGCTGCCGCTGAGCCAAAGCCATGCCGCGGTCTCCGGTCAAGTCCAGGCCACACTGAATATCGACAGTGGCTGCGAAGTGAACGGCTCGGTATCGGGTAGCGCCAACGATTTCGGCGAGCTGGACTTCGGCCGGTCCGGCCCGATCTGGAGCAACGTGCTTACCGCAGAACTGGCCACCGGTGGTGGTGGCGCCCTGGAAGTCACCTGCGATTCTGGTGTTGGTTCGTTCAGCGTCAGCATCGACGGCGGCCTGAACGGTGATCGTGCGCTCAGCGGCCCAGACTCCAACACGGTTGACTACGAGCTGTACCAGGATGCTGGCCGGACTCAGGAGTTTGTTGCCAACACACCGGTGAGCTACACCGTCAGCTCGGGCGACCCCATCGCCGTGCCGGTCTATGGCTCCATCCTGCCCAACGCCACCGCCAAGGACGCCGGTCTCTACACCGACACCCTGACCGTGACCGTGGAATTCTAATCCAGCAACGCTGCCGCAGCGCTCTCGTCCGAAGCGATTGCGCCGCGGCAACGCTTGAGTCTTCGCTATGAAATCTCTTGCTTCACTGCTATCCGGTGGTGTGGCCGCGCTCGCCCTGGCGTTCGCCGCGGCACCGGGCCAGGCCGGCACCACCACAGGCTTCATCGATACCACCCTGGTGTTGATGGACAGTTGTGCGGTGAACGACAGCATCGCAGGCAGCGATGCGGACATCGACTTTGGCACCCTCGATTTCGGCCAGGCCAGTACGCAGTTCAGGCGCCAGGACGCGGTTCTGGTCGGCAGCGCCGGCGAGGGCATCATGTTGCGCTGCTCGACCGGTACCAGCGTGTCGCTGAAAGTACTGGGCGGCACCAACGATGCCCATGGCAACCCCGCGCAGCATGCCCTGGTGAATGCGCAGACGGGCTCGCAGTACATCCCCTATGACCTTTACCTCGACCGTGCGCGTACCCAGGTGCTGCCCAACAACACGGCGATATCCATCGTCGGTAATGGCAGCAACCAGCAGATCGAACTCTATGCACGCGCCTTTGGCGCGCCGGGTATCTCGACCGGCATCTATACCGACGTTCTTACCCTGCAACTGGAGTTCTGACTTGGTCACTATTGCTGGAGTCACCGCCATGTACCTTCGCTACCGTCCAGACGCTTGTACGATTCGGCGGCTTTGTGCGGCGCTGTGCGCTTGTGTCGTGGTGTCGGCCCATGCGGCTGAAACCTCCATCCTGCGGGTATGGGCCAGTATCACTCCGGGTTGCCAGATCAACGGTGTGATAAGCCCGGAGGCCGGCAAGCTGGGAACCCTGGATTTCGGCCGGCACCCGGCCATCGCCACCGACAGCCTGGTTACCGGCTTCGCTGCCAACGCCGCCGTCACACTTTCCTGCACGCCTGGCGTGGCGTTGTCCATGAGCCTGGACGGCGGAAGCCATTTCGCCAATGGCGAGCGCAATCTCGACAGTGGCAGCCATCGTATTCCTTACCAGTTGTATCGCGATGCCGGCCTGAGCCAGGCGGTCCCCGTCAACCAGAGCGTCGCGGTTGTCTACGACAACCCCAACGATATTCGCCTGCCGATCTATGCGGCCCTGCAACTGCCCGGCCTGAGCCCGCCCGGTACCTATCAGGATGTCTTGACCGTGACCTTGTCATGGTGATCCGAGGAGCCCCCATGCCCATTGCCCTCTCATCTTTCGTTCGCAGCCTCGCTGCGGCATTGCTCACCGCCGCGCTGTGGCTGCCCGGAGCCGCGCTAGCCGCCAGTTCGATACTGATCTGGCCGATCGACCCGGTCCTGGAAAGCGACCAACGCGCCAGTGCGCTGTGGCTGGAAAACCGTGGCGACAGCCAGGTGCTGCTGCAACTGAGGATTTTCGCCTGGAGCCAGGACGGCAAGGAAGAACATTACACCGAGCAGCGTGACGTGATCGGCAGCCCGCCGATGATCCGCATCGAGCCGGGTGCCAAGCAATTGCTGCGTCTTACCCGCCTTGCAGACGTGCCACCGGGCACCGAGCAGGCATACCGGATCGTGGTCGACGAAATCCCCACTGCAGAAAGCCAGGCCGACAGTGGGGACGGCCTCAGCCAGGCGATCCGTTTCCAGATGCGCTACTCCGTACCGCTGTTTCTCTACGGCGAGAATCTCTGGCTCAAGCCCGACCCGACCAAAAAGCGCAAGACAGCCGCCGGCGAGCCACGGTTGAGCTGGAACATCGAGCGTGACGGTGGCGAGGCCTACCTGGTGATCCGCAACGATGGTCCGGTGCGGGCGCGTTTGACTCAGGTGGCGTTCGACCAGGGCGGCCAGGCGCTCAGCGTATCCGACGGCCTGCTCGGCTACGTGCTGGCACATAGCAGCTACCGCTGGCCACTGCCGGGCAGAGTCGCTGCCGGCGCCAGCCTTCACGCGACCGTCAACGGCGCCGGTTCGCCACAAGCCATCCAGCAGTTGCCTTGAGGCGCTACGGCGATTGCCCGCTATGGAAAAACAGCCGATCTGTCACCGCCCGTCAGTCATCCGCAAGCCGCGTAGCCTTGCCCCCTTGGCGCTGCTGGCACTGGCACTGCCCACCCTGGACGCTCGGGCCGCCCCGCTGCCACCACCACCGCGGCTCGGTGAAATACCAGCAACAGCAAATGCCACGCTGTTCCTTGAACTGGTTGTAAACCAGCGCTCCAGCGGTCAGGTAGTGCCGGTGCAGATGCAGGATGGCCATTATTTCGTCGCAGCCACGGACCTGAGCAAGGTTGGCTTGCAGTTGCCCGCCGATAGCCGTGGCAAGGTGCAGGTCGACGCCGTCGCCGACATGCGCGCCGAGTACGACGGCAGCAGGCTGCGCCTGTTGCTTGACGTGCCGCCGCACTGGCTGCCGGAGCAGCAACTGGGCCGCAGCCAGGTATTCGAGCGCACCCCGGCGCAGAGCAGCTTTGGCGCGCTGCTCAACTATCAGGCCTATAGCAACGCTCCGGACCATGGTTTGAGCTACACCTCGGTGTGGAACGAACTGCGCCTGTTCGGCAGCTACGGCGTGCTGAGCAATACCGGTACCTACCAGCACCCCTATTCCAACAATAGTCCGCTCGGCCGGCGCTACCTGCGCCACGACACCTACTGGCGCCATTCCGACGAGAACCGCATCCTGACCTACGAGCTGGGCGACTTCATCAACAACCCCCTGGCCTGGAACACTCCGGTGCGCATGGCCGGTGTGCAGATTTCGCGCGACTTCTCGCTGCGTCCGGACGTCATCACCTACCCGTTGCCACAGTTCTCGGGGGAGGCCGCAGTACCGACCACGGTGGACCTGTTCATCGACGGTTACAAGAACAGCTCGGAAAATGTAAATCCGGGGCCGTTCAGCATCACCAACGTGCCCTTCATCACCGGTGCCGGCGAGGCTGTGGTGGTGACCACCGACGCCCTGGGACGGCAGGTCACCACCACCATGCCGTTCTACATTTCCAGCTCGCTGCTGCGCCCCGGGCTGTCGGATTTCTCGTTCGCCACCGGTGTCCTGCGACGCGACTATGGCCTCAAGAATTTTTCCTATGGCACCGGCGTCGCCAACGGTTCGTACCGTTACGGCGTAAACGACTATTTCACCCTGGAGAGCCACGCCGAGGCTGCCAGCAGCTTCGCCCTGGGAGGCCTGGGCGGGGTGTTCCGTCTGGGCAATCTGGGTACACTCAATGCCGCCTACAGCGGCAGCCGCCAGCATGGCGAGGAGGGCAATCAGGTCGCCGCCGGCTATCAATACACCCGGAGCCGTTTCAACGTCGGAGTCCAGCATACCCGGCGCAGCAGTGACTATGGCGACCTGTCCAGCCACGACAACAACTACCGGTTCAGCCGCCGCAGCACTCAGGTGAATGCCAGCGTATCGCCGGCTCAACTGGGCAGCTTCGGCGTCGGCTACTTCGACATCAAGGCACATGACAACAGCCGTACACGCCTGCTCAACCTGAGCTGGAGCAAGTCATTGTGGGCCGACAGCAACCTGCTGCTCTCCGCCAACCGCGAGATTGGCGGAGACGATTGGGCCTTCGGCATGCAACTGATGATTCCCTTCGGCGGGCGCAGTTCGGTCAGCACCAGCTTCGAGCGCAGCGCCGACAAACTCGAAACCCGGCGTATCGACTATCGCCGTTCGGTGCCCAGCGAGGGAGGCTTTGGCTGGGACCTGGCCTATACCGACAGCGACAGCGCCGATGCCTATCGCCAGGCGAGCCTGACCTGGCGTGGCGACCGTTTACAGGTCCAGGGCGGCGTTTATGGCAGCAGCCGGAACTACAACCGTTGGGTCGACGTCAGCGGCTCGCTGGTGCTGATGAATGCTTCGGTCCACGCCGCCAACCGGGTCGGAGACTCTTTCGTGCTGGTCAGCACCGACGGCCAGGAGGACATTCCGGTGCGCTACGAGAACCGCCTGGTCGGCTCCACCGACAGTGACGGCCACCTGCTGGTGCCCTGGAGCACCTCCTACTACAACGCCAAGTACGAGATCGACCCCCTCGGCCTGCCTTCCAGCTTCGACACACCCAAGGTTGAACAGCGTGTCGCCGTCAAGGCCGGCAGTGGCTACCTGCTGCGCTTCCCGGTCAGCCGGGTGGCTGCTGCCAGCATCGTCCTGCACGATGCCCAGGGCACCCCCCTGCCAGTTGGTTCCGCAGTCCAGGGCGACAACGGCCAGAGCGACTACATCGGTTGGGGCGGCCTGGTTTACATGGAGCGTTTGAAGCCACACAACCGCCTGCAAGTGGCGTTGCCCGAGGGAGGCACCTGCGAAGCGACTTTCGATTTCGAGACCCAGGCCGATGAAATTACCCAGATCGGTCCGCTGGAATGCCGCTAAGACGGACAGACAGACTCAGCAGGAGTAATGCATGAAACCCCGGATGATTCGAATACTGCTGGCAGTGGCGCTGCTCGGCGGCGTGCTGCAAACACCCAGCGCATGGGCTGGCAGTCGCTGTGGGCCAATCACCGGCCAACTGGTATCCCTGGGCCAGTATGGCTCGCTCGATATCGAGACACGCCACACCAACGTGGACGCGCCAGGCGGCCTGTACTGCAACCGCGACGGCTTCGCGATCTACGGTCAGGACTGGATCCGCGTACGGCTGGAGGACGACGCTGGCGGCAGGCTGGTCAACCAGGCAACGGGAGACAGTGTCCGGTACAGCATCTACACCTTTGGTGACTGGCAACCGTTGGTGATCGGTCGGGACCTGGACCTGACCCAGTTCAAGTGGATCGGCGGCACCGCCGACGCCCTCGACGTCCCGTTATTCTTCCAAACCGAACCGACGCTTGACAGCATTCCGGCCGGCACCTACACCGCCGCCGTGAGACTGCGGTGGTTCTGGCAGATCTGTCCCGGCACGCAGGTCGCGAAGTCATGCCTGGCCTGGGGCGGCTGGGACCGCAGCAAGGGACTGAGAGGTCTCTGTCTCACCGGTTGTTCAGGCGTCCTCAACTGGGGGGAAGGAGAAGTCGCTACCCTGACCCTGCGGTTGATCGTGACCAACCAGTGCGAAATGGTCACTCCGGATCTCAACTTCGGCAGTGCCGCGCTGGTGAGCGGTTTCTCCCCGACCATCGGCTCGGTGCAGGTGCGCTGCAGCAAGAACGCCAGCTACACCGTCGGCATGAGCCTGGGCAGCAACCCAGACGGCACACAGCGACGCATGCGCAACGGCAACCAGTACCTGGCCTACGAGCTGTACAAGTCGACCAGTGGCAACGACCGCTGGGGCGATCAGGGCAGCGAGCGCCGCACCAGCGACGAAGCGGAGGTCAACCCCGGTGTGCTGGACGGCAGGACCGAGCAGATCTTCAACTATCGCGGGGTGATCCTGCCGGATCAGCCAACGCCACCAGCCGCGGTTTACACCGACAACGTGCAGGTGGACGTCAAGTTCTGAGCAAGCCTGTCTTGTCAGCGGCGGCGAATGGGGCTACAAGCCTCTGGAAGAGTCGATACATCCGTACTACTACTCGCGCCCGCTCAGTTATCTGGCGATGGCACGCGAGCAGGCGCCCGAGTGGCCTGACGTCGTTCCCATCGGGCATACGCGCTGCGTGTGCCCGCTTTTCATCCCCCACTTCCCTTCAGGGGTGCCCATGGCTCTCATGTTTCCTCGCTTGGCGAGAAACTTCATAAAAAACGGCTACTTCCCGACCGACGAACCCACGTTGGAAAGATGCCTAAACGCACTCGTGCCGGCAGGTCCAGCAACCCAGTAAATTCAACAAGGTGCTCTTGCCCGAACCGGAAGCACCCACCACCGCACACGCTTCGCCCCGGCGAATCTCCAGGGAGACCTCCCGCAGGACCGGCAGGAACTCACCCCCAATCCGATAGCCATGACCCACACCATGAAGCCGAAGCAGCGGCTCCCCCGCTTCGTTCGGGGGGCTCATGCCATCCCTTTCGGCGTCATCCCTTCTTGTTGCTGTCGTTGTCATTGAAGGTCCAGTTCATCTCCAGCAAGCGAGAGAACGGGTTGCGCTCGCTATCCTGTTCACGGCTCACCCCGAAGAAGGCTTCCATGATGCGTTCGTTTAACCCCCATACAACATCCCACGCATTCGCGGAAGCGACTGTCCTACTCACGCTCTTCCGCGTCTTTCTGCTCAAGGCTACGCAGCGCCATCTTTAGCAGGTTCATGCCATCTTCGTTTTCAAGCACTGCTCTGATGTCGATGCTGCGCAGCACACTCCCCTCTTCATCACCCATCACGACGAAAAAGCTGTCCAGTGACGCTTTCACTCCATTCGTATAGGCGGGTAACTCCGGAAGCTCCTCATTATTAGCTGGAAATCGATTGTTTTCTACGGGAGCTGATACACCACGCCAGGCTCTTTCCGCCTCCGTCATGCCAGAGATCAATTTGGCGTCTGTCTGCCTGGCCATGTTACCCACCGAGCCACTATCACCTTCCGTCGCATATAGCTCGCGGCGCAGTTCAAACATCTGGTTTCTGAAGTGAGTATCGTTCTCCGTCATCTGCAGAAACGCCAAATAGCGCTCTGCTGAGGTAAAGTCTCCAGAGTCATCAAAGGCGATTTTGGAGAGGGAGTGCCTATCCAGTTCGGCGAAAGGGTTTTCGGAGGATGCTTGGGGGAACGGCTCGTCGGTATTATAAAATTTCGACAGCAGGTGATTGGCCGCCTGCTCTGCGATAGAAAGCCTGTTTTTGTCCAAGCTGTCCGGTCGCTCCAGCAATATCTCCGCTTCCTTGCCCGTTTCCTGGAGCTGTTCATGCATTTTTTCTAGAAAAGCGTCGAACTCGGCAGGAGAGACGGTTGCCGCGCTTTCCTTCAAGAGGATTTTTGACATCTCCATCGCCATGGCGGAGAGCGTGACCACGGCGCTTTTTTCGTCACTCCGCGTCAGGGGAAGGCTGCCGCCTACCCCGGATGAGTTCACTAGCAGAGGAGAGTCACCGGCCTGCAATCCAGTATAGCTCCCATTATTTATATGGTGGGCGCTCATGGTACCGCGCCCTAGCACCTTCTCGTTATAATGATTGTTAGTGGTCAAGAGGCTGCTGGCATAGGTAGAAGAGTATGTTTCCACGACTTGTCTCCGCTTATAAATAGACGAATAGCACCCTCAGATTTACAGGGCCAAGGGCAGTCAATGATCAGTAGACCGTAAAGGTTGCGGTATATTGGTAGAGTTCGGACCACCGCTCGTTACTCAGCCGGTCCGAACAAATAGAGCCCCCTCCTGCGCTATTGAATCTGCTTTCATAATCGGGAACGTAAGATGCTTGCATGTCATATCTCCTTATGACGATCCAGGGAGTACTTTCCTTACTTGCTTTCAGACTCATGGGCATTGAGCCGATCCAGCACTGCGAAAAGGTTGAATAGATCTGGGGTTTGCGCAGCCTTGGGACGGTGATCGGTATCGTCGTTGATCCGCTGCTGAAGATTTTCTGTATAGTCGACCGGATATTGTGCTTTCTCGATCGGGGGAAATGATTCGTAATAAGCTAGAACTTCCGAATAGAAATTAGTCATTTTCCCTGTGCTATTATATTCTGCTATGGTCTTAGCGACTACTTCCCTTTTCCAGGCTTGTCTTTGTTCAGCGGCCTCATAATATGCTGTACGGCGTTCATTGACAGTATAGGCGCCGCTATCATCATAGATAATCAGTGTTAATTGATCATTCGATAGACCGGAAAAGGGGTTGGGCGTTTCACGGCTGCTATTTGCCGTGTTGACGAAGTCGGTGGCCTGCTGGGCGCGAGCCAGCAGCGCGGGATCGTCGGTATTGGGCACTTCGCTGTCGTGGCGTGCCTTGTTGGCCGTGTAGTTCGGCCCGAGAATCTGTCCGAGCCGTTCCTCGGCCCTGACACCCAGCTCTTTGCGGCTCAGGGCGCTGTCACGCTCATCGGCACGTAGGGCGCTATCGCTTAGTTGCTGGGCCAGGGTGGAAAGCTGACTGGAAGGCGACGACGAGCCACTAGCCGACGATGAAGCGTCGGTGTATTCGATCGTGCTGGCGGTTGGCGTAACCCGGGTGCTGTTATCTGCAATGGGTTGGCCGACCTGGGAGTTCGGAATACCGATGATGTGGGTCATGAGAACGCTCTCCTTAGCCTCTCTTACTTGTGTTGGATATCTTCAGCAGATCGAATAGCCGTGATAGCAGGCTTTGCGCTGTGTTTCTCGCCTCACTCTTGCCGAAGAAGCCCTCCAGCAGCCGTTCATTGAGGCCATGTTTGGAGATTTGGAATGATGCCAGTGCCTCCTTGACCTGATCTTCTTCGGTCGGTGCTTCCGAAACACTGGGCCTATGTAGCGTGACTTCATCTGCTGTATGAAGAATGTAGTTGTTTTCTATCCAGACATGAGTCGAGAACTTGGCACCTAGCTCCGCCACCTCATCAGCTCTGGAGGAAAATTGGATTACCATTTGTTCCAAAAAATCAAGATTACTGCTTAGACCAAAACCAATTCCCGGGTCCAGCCTCCACCTTATAAAACCTTGATCAATATCTGTTGAGCTTAACGCCCCCCCTGACAGGATTCTTTCAGCAGTAGCGGCATCCTTTTCAGTAAAGCTTATCGTTTGTTTTCGACCTTGCAGATCGTATGAACCCTCATTGAAGCTTATCAGCATGGTGCCATTATCGTGTTTACGATAACGCCCTAAATCTCTAGCCAACTGATCCACATACCGTAGGTCCACGCCTTTCTCATACGCCAGCTCATACACTTCTGAAATAAGCGATCGATCACTCTCCGTCAAGAAATGTTGAGGCAGCATGCCCATATATTCGCCATTCGTACGAATACTCGGCAGCACAGGCGGCTCCCCACTTTCTGAGGAAAACAGTCGAGAAGCCATGATAGCGCGACCACTAAGGGTAACCGTGCTGCTTTCTTGTGCTTGTTTACTGCCTCTTACATTAACCTCTGTGCTTTGAGTGAGGCTGGCCGCTTTGCCAGCCTCATACTTTACAGAAGCTAGTGTGGCGTTTTCGATATAGCCATTTCCCACACCATGGATGCCCATCTTCTCACCGTTTAGTAGCGAAAGTTAAAGGTTACACTATCATTACAGCATTTTCTATTTGTCTCGAAAGTGTTCCTGTAGCGCTATCCGCTTCATATACAAGCTCGACATTGGAATCGATATCAAAGAGCTGACCGTTAAAGCTAGAGATGTTTCCCGAAGAATTCGGCGAAACAAGTATACAGTCTACAGAATTGCTAGCGTAGGGAGCAAAATAGCAAAGCTCGACTCTCTGCCCAATGGCATCGGGATACCACATCGTTTGCCATTCAATGTCAGTAAGTTCTTTTCTTGGCAAAATAGCATCTTGAGGGCAATCAGCTCTCGTAGGATGATGGAATGATTGCTTTATACCACCGCCGCTACTAAGTGCCAGCATCCTTCCAGGATTACTTTCTGTTGAAACAGAAGCCTCTCTTGATTGTCCGAGGACAACACCCCACAATGCCAGAAGGAAAAAGCCAATAGCTAGACAAGCACCAACTTTCTTTTTCACTTCAGCTCTCCTGCTTAGAGGCATGAGACATTGGGTGGTGTTCACCCAGTTTTGCGGCTAAGCCTGACCTGCATCGGCGGTGCTGCCAGCTGTGGTACAAGCAATTCACATACACAGATGGCTAGACACATAGAATGCCCTCCGGCTGTTTTTAGATGGCCGTCTAACTAGGACTATCGGCAGGGAGAGGCAAAGCTTTATGGCTGGAGATACATTTTTCTTACTAGATCTTAGTCTTATCATTGGTCCCGCATCAGGCTACCTCAAAGTGTGACGAGCGAGCAGCCTGACACCGATACCAATAGGATACGAAGAGCAGATTGGCGAAGACGAAACGAGGCCAACCCATCCAGGGTCAGCCCTCCCATCGATTCACGGTGAAGGGCATTGACATGATTGCCAAGTGTCGCGAACATGCGCTTGAACTGATGGTATTTTGCTTCGTGTAACGTGAGCTCGGCTACTTGAGGACTGCGCATCGACAGCTCAGCGTTTCCGTTGGATGTCAGAGATGGTGGGAGTCACGGTTTTTCTGGCTGTGCCGGCAGCACTGGTATGGCGGGCAGCCGATGGACCGGGGTCATGGTCAGTGAAGTAGCGAGCTGATCTTGTCTTGCTGAGGGAAGAGATGTGGAACCACTTACAGATACAGAGGAAAGATCGGTCGTCACCTCCTGAGAGCCTGTAAACGTGGCAACACCTTGGACTTCTGCAGATCAAAAACTGGAGCGGGAAACGAGATTCGAACTCGCGACCCCAACCTTGGCAAGGTTGTGCTCTACCACTGAGCTATTCCCGCTTGTCTGACATAGTATGCTATCGGCATGCCTGCCGGAAGGGTGGCGTCCCATAGGGGGTTCGAACCCCTGTTCCCGCCGTGAAAGGGCGGTGTCCTGGGCCACTAGACGAATGGGACTCAATACCCACCGAAGTGAGAGCCTGGAGCGGGAAACGAGATGACAATCGAGCTTCTAACTCCTTGATTGTAAAAACTTTCCGCCGCCAGCCAATCAACAACGGCCGCAATTATGGACTTACTTTGCCTTCCAGGCAACCCTTGCGCCAACTTTTCTTCAAGGACAGACTCCGGCCAGCTACTGGCCGTTGGAGAGCCCCCTCGTGTTTGGTGATCCTGATGCCCATGGCTCTTGCCGCTGTGCGACGGTTTGATTTTACCCCGCCCCGATCGTGAAACAGCGAGAGGATTTATGCAACGCTTCCCTTGAAAGCCGTACTGTGAAAGGCGACTAGTTCGGCCACTTCGCGCAGGCCTGGCTCCTCGATTTCCGGCGGTTCGCCACCAGCCAGGACTTCCAGCACGGTCCGGACTCCGCGTGCCAATGACTCAAGATGATAGCCACCCTCCAGAACCATGACCAAACGCCCATCGCAATGCTTGTCGGCCAGTTCTTGCACGATACCGGTCAGCGCGCCAAAGCCGTTGTAGCTCAAGTTCATGCATAGATCCAGTTGATGCATATCGAAACCCGCCGAGACCAGTATCACATCGGGCTTGAACCATTCCACCGCCGGAACCAATATCTCTCGATAGACTTTGATCAACGCGGGGTCGCCGCAGCCGGCCGGCAAGGGAACATTGACGGTCAATCCCTCGCCCAGGCCCTCGCCCACTTCCTCCTTGCTGCCGGTTCCGGGGTAAAAGGGGGGGGCACGATGGGTATCGAAAAACATGACATCCGGCGAGGCCCAAAAGATGCTCTGAGTCCCATTACCGTGATGGACATCCCAGTCAACGATCAATACCCGCTCGCAACCCAGCGCAGCTTGGGCATGGGCCGCAGCCACGGCAACATTGTTGAACAGGCAAAAACCGCGAGCGCGTACCGAGTTTGCATGATGGCCGGGGGGCCGGCAGAGAGCGAATGCACTGCCGGCACGACCGCCGACAACGGCTTCGACTGCGGCAATGGCCGACCCCGCGGCCACTTCGGCTGCATCGACGCTGCCTGGCGAAACGGCGGTGGTATCGACATCCAGCCAGGCCTGCTTACCACGCAGGGCATAAATATTCTCTATATAGGACGTGGTATGCACCCTACCTAGCTCCTCCTCCGTAGCCGCTCGGGCCGTCTCATAGCGCACACCCGGTACGGGTTCACGCGTCAACAAATCAGTAATGGCCAGAAGCCGTCCCGGATGTTCCGGGTAGCTCCATTTTATGACAGCGGCTTCGAAAAGCCCTCCGAGAATTGCTTGCACACGGCTATCCAACTTCCCAGGTTGGAAAGGCTCCTCAGCATCTGGCTTATGAGCCAGCATACGGTCATCATGTATAACTAATACATCTCGTTCGCCGATCAAGATAAAATCCTCCATGGGTACATTCGGAAATGGAATTATCAATTCCAGTGTAGTCGATGCGAGCCTAATAGGTTGATAGAAAATTCGGGTATCGGGTGCTCAATAACGGCATGTTGCCTCCCGACACAGGCGCCGCCAGATAATCTACTGATGTTGTGGTACGACAAGGCGTTCGAATTATTCTACACCCGAATTTCCGCAATAACCTCACCGGTTTCCTCATCAATTCCTATCTCACGAAAGCCAAAACTGCCGTAGAATCCACTGGCAACAGGGTTGCTTTTAACATAGCAAATCGAAATTTTTTCAACGCCGCCTTTTTCTCTTATTTCCGCCAATATGAGATCCATGGCCTTACGGCCGAGACCTTTTCCTTGATATTCCTTATCAATCATGAAACGGAATATGCTGTATTCTTTTGGTTTATTGTGGCGTTCCAATGATTCGTACATGAGAAAACCAACCGCTTTGTTGTCACAATAGATTGCGCAAGGCCGGTACGTTGAATGGAACTTTGATTCGGCAATGGAGTACAGATTACCGGCAACATATCCACGTTGATCCTCAGTCACTTCAAGAGCAATGACTTCTTCAAAATTCACAAGAGTGACTTCTTTCAATTCAAGCTTCATTATTGAGTTACCCGCATGAGGAACACGCATGAAAAAATAATCCACCATGGTGTCGGGGTCCTGCCGGATCAGAAGGTGACTCCATAGTACGGCTTCCTTTTTAGATGGATATTTTTTCAACTGATTCAATGGGTTGAAATGATCACCCCATCACATGGCACCCGTTTTTCTGAAAGGCAAGGCTTGTATGCGATGGAAAGGAAAAACAAGGGAAGCTTTCCGGACAGCAGGGTGCTATGTTAACTACCGCACAGATGGATCGCCATCATGACACATATGACAGCGCATTACTCCTTTTCAGGGCGATGCGCACCAGCAGAGAAACCTCATGAATAGAATCTTTTATATTATCGGTGTCGTCGTCGTCGTACTCGTCATTCTTTCGTTCCTTGGCCTTCGCTGAAACGGACCTGGCCGATCAAGGGTCGGCTGGAAACGGACACCGTCAGGGCTTGATATGCGGCTGGTCATGCAACACCGCATTCAACAGTGAGCTGTGGATTTCGATGCCGCCATTGTAGGAAATGAAACCCAATTCTCGAAACCGGTTCATGAAGAAGCTCACCCTTGAGCGGGTAGTGCCGACCATCTGGGCCAGCGTCTCCTGACTGATCTTCGCGATCATCGGCGTCGGATTGCCTTCCTGGCCGAAATTCGCCAGTAGAAGCAACGTTCGGGCAAGACGCTTTTCGCTGGAGTTGAACAACTGATCGACAAGGTCCGCCTCCACACGGATGGCACGGCTCAGCAGGTGGGAAATGAACGTTTCGGAAAACTCCGGTTCCTCTTGGATCAAGCGTACGATGGCCGCTTTCTCCAGCCGTATGATGACCGCCTCGGTCAGGGTCGTCACCGTCGATATGCGCAGTGCCTGCCCGGCAAGACATCCTTCGCCGAAGAACTCTTCCTTGCCAAGCATGGCGACCACCGCTTCCTTGCCCTGCTCGGACACCACGCTGACCTTGACCTCGCCTTCCTGAATAAAGAAGACCGCATCGGCCGCAGCGCCCTGAGCGAAGACGACCTGATCCTCGTGGTATCGATCGATGCGTTGTCCCTCGCCTATCTTCGCCAAGAACGATGTCACCTCGAATGACGGTAGGTCGTCGGTCGCCATATCACGGACTCCTGTTGGGGATATTTAACGGTCAGTATTTAGAAGCGTCGTCGCTGACACGCTAGGGGCGGGCCGTCGGATTCCTGCCATCAAGCATAGCACGCCTGGGTGCGGCGATTGTCAGACGTGTTTTCGGCGCACTTCGGCCTGATGCGACTCATGCCGTGGGGCGAAGAGAAGCGGCGCCCGGTTTCCTTTCGGGAAGCACATGCTTCGACCGGCCTGCGGGGATGACAGTGGCGTCACCTGTAATGGCTGGCCTGGCTGGCGAATCGAGCCCCCAGAAATCGGCGATGTGGCGTGTGGAAGAGATATTCACCTCGAGCATATAGGCACCACGCGAACCACAACTGTTGCGTCCTCCCGTCTTCAATGGCGTACCGTGACCCATCCCGGTGATGTTGTATTCTTCGATGAGTTCATGACCGTCGGCATCGCTCCAGACACGCCGAGGATAGCCGTTGACGATGTGCGTGCTTGTCGGCATTCGTCCGAGATCGTGAAGCACCCGCCACTGGTCGAGAATCGCCGTGGCATTCGAGGGGGCGACCGTATGGTCGCCGCTCCCGTGCCACACCGAGAGTGTCGGCCAAGGCCCGTCATATCCCGAGGCATCACGTAACCGTGTTGCGAGCTGTCGTGCTGTCGGCTCTCCTTTTCCCTTCATTCGACGCAGTGCGGCCAGAGCGGTGTATGCACTCCCGAACGGTAGCCCGGCGATGATGGCACCGCCGGCGAAGACGTCCGGATAGGTCGCGAGCATGACCGATGTCATGGCGCCACCCGCGGACAAGCCGGTGATGAAGATGCGCTGGCGATCGATACCATGATCGCTGACTACCTGTTCGACCATATGCCGAATCGAGAGGGCCTCACCGGCACCACGCCGGGTGTCACGTGGCTCGAACCAATTGAAGCCAAGCAGCCAATTGTTCGAGCGTTGCTGCTCGGGAAACAGCAGGGCGAATCCGAACTGGTCGGCAACCTCGGACCAGCCGGCGCCATGATCATAGTCCTCCGCTGTCTGCTTGCAGCCATGCAGCACGACGACCAGTGGCGCGCCCTCGGCCAAGTCTGTCGGTATATGCGTTCGAGCCTGCAAGGCGCCTGGATTGGTTCCGAACTCACTCAGGGTCGACAGATGGTCGCCGCTACCGCTGCTGTTTCTTTTCATGTACGTGAGAGGGTTCATTAAATCCATTTGCGTGAAGGAGGGTATTAAATCTATGTACGCGAAAGGGTTCAGTAGATTTACCATGATATTGTCCTTGCGTGATCAATGCCGACGGCTCCTCGAGTGAGCACGCCCAAAACGTATGTCTTGCCAGGCACGCAGGAGGAAATGCTTGTCCGGTCTTGCCCAGCCGTAAAGGACATAGGGAGGCGGTGGCAGGAAACGATGCCTCCATGCCAATGACGTTACGCCTATGCTCGGGGAAAGGCTGTGCAAAATTGATCACATCATCGAGGACGGGGGGCGGCAATGGTTGGTGCTGAGGCCGTCGGCCCCCATACCACGCTCCGCCAGCCTGGTCAGGCCGGCTTGATCTCGGAAAATGCGGGCTTCCCGAAGGCAATCTCGGAATGGTTCTCAATGGAAGGCGTCGCTGCCTGTCGGGCATCGTATCGGGGAGCACCGTCAAGGCATATGTAGGCGGGGCCGATGGGCTTGTGCGGATCAAAACTGGAGCGGGAAAGGAGATCGATCGGACCGGCGCCCCGGATCACGGCCCGAGCCTTGGCACATTCGAGGGTGAACAAATAACTGGAGCGGGAAAGGAGATCGA
>NZ_PNRF01000048.1:61049-69892 GCF_002879615.1 Billgrantia endophytica | reverse complement strand
CCCTCCACCACCTGGGTGCGCGCCATCGGCAACTGGGGCCGCAACGACGGCGACGGCAACGCCGCCAGCCTCGACCGCGATAGCGTCGGCGTCGTCGCCGGTGTCGACACCCAGGTCAACGACCGGGTGCGTGCCGGAGTGCTGACCGGTTACACCCGTGGCGATCTCAGCATTGGCGGCGGACGCGGCAGCGCCGATATCGACAGCGCCCATCTCGGCCTCTACGCCGGTGCCCGCCTCGATGATGGCTCAGGTGAGGGTGAGCTATCCCTGCGCGGCGGCGCCTTCTACGGCTACCACGAGGTCGACAGCCAGCGTCACGTCCAGGTCGGTACGCTCGACGAGCGCCTCGAGGACGAGCGCAGCGCCCACACCCTGCACGCCTACGGCGAACTCGCCTACCGGGTCGACACCGGCCCGGTGACCCTGGAACCGTTCGCCAACCTCGCCCATGTTCACCAGCGCACCTCGAGTAGCGGCGAGAGCGGCGGCGATGCCGCATTACACAGCGATAGCCAGACCAGCGACACCAGCTTCGCCACCCTCGGTGTGCGTCCCAGCGTTGACGTGACCCTCGGCGACGCCGATGCCAGCCTCTACGGCAGCGTCGGCTGGCGGCACGCCTTCGGCGACACCACCCCGGAAATCGACCAGCGCTTCGCCGGTGGCGATGCCTTCACCGTCGCCGGCACGCCGATCGCCGAGAACAGCGGCGTGGTCGAGGCGGGGCTGAGCGTGGCGCTGAACGAACGCACCTCGCTGGATATTGCCTATGGCGGCCAGTACGGCGATGGCATGGAGGATCATGGCGGCCGGGCGACGTTCGAGTGGCGGTTTTGATGGCCCATCCAAGGTGGCAGCGGCTCTCTGCCTATGCATCCCGATTTTCCCGTTTTCGCTTGTCGCGCTTCTCATGTCTTGGCACCACGAGGGAATACAACCGTCTGCTTGTCCTGGTGCTTTACCGCCACAGGCAAGTGCAGGCGGGCGAATAATGTACACCGTCGATGGCTTCTCCAGCGGGTACCGCAGTTAGACGGGAGTCCATGCAACAATCAGACGAAGAGTCAGACAGCAATTGGACGCTGGATTGGCAACCAATTGGACGCTAACATAGCCTACAATTGGACGCTGGTAGAGGCGCGACATGGTAACCCCTTATCTCCCACGGCTGATTCGCGATCGGGTGCTGGAGTCCCTCGCCGATACACCGGTGGTCTGCCTGTTGGGGCCAAGACAGGTGGGCAAAACGACGCTCGCCCGGGGCATCGACCCCGAGCGCACCTATCTGAATCTGGATGACTCGACACTGCTGGAAGCGGCTCGGCAGGATCCGCTCGGCTTCGTCGAGAGTCTGCCTGAACGGGTCATTCTGGATGAAGTGCAGCGTGCACCGGAGCTGCTGCTGGCGATCAAGTCGGTGGTTGACCGAGATCGACAACCCGGCCGTTTCCTGCTCACAGGCTCTGCCAACCTGTTGTTGCTGCCCAAGGCGCAGGACTCCCTGGCTGGCCGTATGGAAGTCATCTACCTGCATCCGCTGACCGAGCAGGAGAAGCGTGTGAGCGCCTCTACCCTGCTGGCCACGCTGCTGGAAGGGAAGCTGACTCCCAGGATGGTGCCGGACAGCACGCCGCTTTCCCCCACGGCGGAGATTCTCTGTCAGGGTGGCTATCCCGAACCCAACCGGCGGCAGTCCCACCGGGCACGTCAATGGTATCGCCAATACCTCAACGCCATCGTGCAGCGCGACGTGCGAGATATCGCTGCCATTCAGGACGAAGATGGGATGCTGCGCCTGATGGAGATGTTGGCCTACCGCACTGCCAGCCTGCTCAACGTCAGCAATCTAAGCAAGGAACTGGGAATGGAGCGGGCCACGGTCACCAAGTACCTCGGCATCCTGGAACGCCTGTTGCTAGTCCGTCAACTCCCCGCCTGGCACCGTAACCACGCCAAGCGGCTGATCAAGAGCCCCAAGCTGCATCTGGTGGATACCGGACTTGCCGCGGCTTTGGGGCGTCTGGCGCCGGACCAGTGGCTGACCGAGGCAGAGCGCTTCGGTGCCCTGCTGGAAAGCCACGTGGTCGAGCAACTGGTCGCTCAGGCCTCCTGGCTCGACCCGGAACTGCGATTCTCCCACTACCGGGACAAGGACCAGGTGGAAGTCGATCTTGTCATTGAGCGCGGCCGGGAACTCTGGGGGGTGGAGGTCAAACGCGCCGCCACTGTGCAGGCCAAGGACGCCGCCGGCCTCGCCAGGCTTGCAGACCAGGCCGGCAAAGGTTTCAGCGGGGGTATGCTGATCTACAGCGGCCGCCACTGCCTCAAACTACAGGTGCCAGGTTGCTTCGCGGTGCCTGTCGGCATGCTGTGGGGAGAAGAACCAGGCAAGACCATCTCGCGCGAAGACGCTTTGCAAGCCTTGGTGGACCAGGCGCAGGATCTGGATATGGGGTATTGAAAGATCATGCCGGCCCGCCCGATCATGCGCCCAGCCTTTTGACTCTGCGTCCCGATTTTCCCGTCGTCGGTTGAGGGTCTATGCCCCAGGCGCAAGGCGATGGCTGTGCCACCGTACAGGACGAACCCCAGATCGGCGGCGGGACGAAGTTCTGGCCACAGTCGTTGCTGCGCAGGGGGCAGTATGTCCATTCGAGGTTTGAAGGTACGACTCATGTGAACCGCCGGCGAGGAAAGGCAGGCACCTGGTCCGGGCTGGCAAGGCCAAGACGGTAGTGCCAGTACGCCCATGAACGCGCATTGAACTGTCCCGCCTCGGCATGTGCCAAGACCTCGCGCAACACGTCATCACCGACTTGCGCGACGAGTGCCTGAAACATCCGATATCGCCTACGGCGGCCAGTACGGCGACGGCATGGAGGACCACGGCGCCCGGGCAACGTTCGAGTGGCGGTTTTGATGGCCCTGTCAGGTCGACGGCCGCATCAATGTCCCAGCCAGATCGCCGCCAGTGCGGCACGGCTTTTTACGCCGAGCTTGCGATAGATGTCGCGCACGTAGCTATGGGTGGTGGCCGGGGTCTGGTCCATCTCGGCGGCAATCAGTTTCTCGGGTTTATCGGTCAACAGCAGTCCCAGTACCTTTCTCTCCACCGGGGTCAGCGGCGTTTCACTGACCACCAGGCCGTAACTGAGAAAGACACGCCGCTGAAACCAGATCAGGCCCCGCAGAGCGCTGGCGGCCCGCTGCAGGTCGTCTCGCGTGAACAGGTCCTCCGCGTCCCGTTTGCGCTGCAAGGCAATATAGGCTTCGCAGTCTTCATTGACCGGCGTGGTGACGAACAGCGTGTCCGTGATGCCCCAGGAAAGGTTCACCCGCTGGTTGTATTCGGACTCGAACCATTCCTCGGGGACCAGTTCCCGTTTCAGTGCGCCCCGGAACTCCCCGGCCTTCCTGATCTGCGCAAGCATCGAGGAGTCGGGGCGCCGCTCCGACTCCCGGGATAGCTGCAGAAACAGTTTCATGCGTTCATCGTGGCCGTTCAGGTAGCGAATCACACGCGGCCGCCAGCCCATCATGGGGTCTTCGGGAGCGCAGTCGGCCAGGCGGATGGCACCCAGCCAATAGGCATTGTCCGCATCGCTGATCCGACAGAGGGCCTCCAGAAGGTGCAGCAGCGCGGCTTCGGTTTCAGAAGCCGGGAAGTGCGCGAGGCGGTCCCAGAGCGAATATATCTCGTCGGTGGCGGACAGCGTCAGGGGCGTGTCATAGGGCATTGTGTCGGTGCTTGCTGTGTCCAGAAGTGCTTACCGAGTATACAGGCACAGAACCTTTTTCCCAGGTCCCCCACACTCCCCGATGGTCGCTCGACTCGGGCAGTGCGCCCGAACCGCGTGGCGCACCCCGGTGATACCCCCTGATTAGGCGGGCGATTGACACGCACGCTCTTGTTAGGCTTTGTACGGAAACTGTCTGCGCTCGACTCCTGGCAAGCCTGCCCCTTCGTGTGTGGTGACAGAAGATAAGCAAGCTTTCCACTTGGGATTATCCCGAGGCGGATCGTCTGGAAGCGTCTCAGGATATCTACGTGTCGCTATCCTGCCTGTGTCGGACCCAAGGGACACAACCCATTGGCCAATAAGGAAGGGTGAATAAGAAAGGGCTGATAAGAAAGACGAAGCCTTACGCTTGAACTGGAGGTCGGGTCTCTGGCCGTGGTGCTTATCGACCGTTTTTTGAGTGCGCCACTATTGGGTAACGTCTGGCAGGCAAACAGAATAAACAAAAAAACACAAGTTAAAAGGTGCGCGGGACACCGTGGGCGCACCAGACGAACCTCTGGGAAGCCATCATGAATCATATCTATCGCACCACCCTCAATCGGGCGCTGGGCGTCTGGCGAGCCGTGGCCGAAACCGCCCGAGCGCGTGGCAAGGGCAATCGTGCCCCGGGCCGCGCTGCCTGCGTCCCGGGCGGCGGCGAAGGCGCCCTGGCCGCTACACGCCTGCATCTTCTCATCTGTGCATCGACGCTGACCATCGCAGTCTCAGCGAATATCGATTCGGCTTCCGCGCAGGTCATTACCTTGACAGGCTCCAACGACCCGGTCCCTCCAAGCCCGATGCCAACACACTGGAACGTCAGCGGAACATTACTTATCGGCGTATATGGGGACGGGAGCCTGACCATCGAGGACGCAGCGGAGGTTTCAAGTAGCAGTTTGATGATCGGCCATTCGGATTCGGGCAGCGGCAGCCCCGGCGGTGGCGGCGCTCCCGAAGCGGGCACCAGCGACCGCATCAATGTCACGGGCGACCTCGATCTCAACGGTACGCTCAACCTTCGCCAGAGCGGCGACCTCGTCAAACGTGGCGACGGCGCCCTCGAACTCAGCGGCGCCAACGCTTACGGCAACACCATCGTCGAGGCAGGCACATTGCTCGGCAACGTCGAGGCGATCCCCGGCGATATCGCCAATGCCGGAACGGTGGTGTTCGACCAAGCAGGCGATGCGTCCCTTGCAGGCGACATCACGGGCCTTGGCGATGACGCCGGGCGGATGGTGCTGCGCGGCGACGGCACGCTGACCCTCGATGGCGCCAGTACCCTGGACTGGACCGTCGAGGCTGGTGGGCTGGTCTCGGCCAGCGAGCGCTTTGCTGGCGACCTGGCCATCGACGAAGACGCCTCGTTCACCTTCGACCAGGAGAGCGATGGCCGCTATGCCGGCATCCTCACCGGTTACACCCGTGGCGATCTCAGCATCGGCGGCGGACGTGGCGACGTTCGAATGGCGGTTCTGAGCGCTGATGCGAGTCGTGTCTCGACTCGTGGCAAGCCTGCCCCTTCGTGTGTGGTGACAGAAAACAAGCAAGCATAAAAATAGCGTTGCGTTCCATGACGTTGGGGCGCGAGACAGGGAACCGGCACGATGTCCTTCATCCATTTTTCTACCTGGGATTATCCAGAGGCGGATCGTGTGGAAGCGTCTCGGGATATCTACGCGGCCATATCCCGGATCGATCTCGATATCCCCAAGAGGGAAGCGCTCGATATCAATACACGGATTCGGCTGCTCCCCGGCGTTTCCATTGCCTTCGTCGAATCCTCCAGGCTGACGGCAACCCGTGGCAAGGCACAACTCGCCGATGCAGACGACAGCATTTCCCTGATGTTGAACCCCGGCGGCCCTGGCGGGTGGGAGTTCGATCAACGGCATTTCCGCAACATGGTGTGTCCGGTGGGAGCCGGTTGCGTTGGATTCCAGGATTTTCCTGGCCGCATCGGCTTTCATGGTCAGCGGACCCGTTTCCTGAGCGTGGGATTCTCCCGCGACATGCTGGCCCCTCTGGTGGCCAACCTCGACCGTGCGGCCAGGAATAAACTCGCTCCCAGCGAACCCTTACGCCTGCTGACACGGCAGGCGCTTGCATTGACCCGCCGCTCCGACGAACTGCCACACGCTGAGGCGGCTCGCATGTCGAGACAATTGCTGGACATGACCACGCTGGCGCTGGGTGGCACACCGGATGCCAGCTCCCGGGCCTTGACACGCAGCCTGGGCGCCTTGCGGCTACGTGCCATCAAGGCCGACCTGCGAGTGCACGCCTGGCGCGGTGACCTCTCCCTGGGGTGGGTCGCGCGACGGCATGGCGTATCGCCCAGCTATGTGCGTGCCCTGTTCGATCGTGAAGGTTCCAGCTTCACCGACCACCTTCTCGAATTGCGACTGCGGCGAGTATTCGAGCGGCTTTGCCACCCGAATTCAGGCAGCCATCTGAATTCGGGTAAGAGCGACGAGCGCTCAATCACCGATATCGCCTATGCCGCGGGCTTCAATAACCTCTCCTGGTTCTATCGTGCATTCAAACGGCGCTTCGGCATGACGCCCAGCGACGTGCGCGAGCGGCGGATGGCGGAAGAGGAAGAATAAATGATCTCCATGGCTTCCCATGTCGTGTCGTGTAGCGCTGAGTGGAGGCCAGCGGTCTCCCACCTTGTTAGCTTCGAGCCAAAAAACCAACGAACTCATAAGATGACAGGCAGGGGTCGGCAGGCATGAATCGTACGTATCGTATCGTCTGGAAGGTCGCCAGAGGGGTCTGGCAGGCTGTCGGGGAGCATGTCCGAGGAACCGGCAAGGGCCGCAACGGCGGTCGACCGGCCCGCAGCCCACGCCTCCCCATCGGCGGCTTGCTGGTGGCGTGGTCGCTCTCGGTGGCTCTCGTCCCGACGGCCTTGGCCTCGGGGCTGCCTGGCGGCGAGCGGATCGTCGGCGGTGCCGGCGGGTTCGACCGCCACGGCAACCAGTTGACCATCGAGCAGCACAGCCAGAACCTGGCGATCGAATGGCGGGACTTCTCCATCGACGAAGGTCACCGGGTCGAGTTCGTGCAACCCAACGCCCAGGCCGCCGCCTTGAATCGCGTCACCGGCGATAGGGTGTCGCACGTTCGCGGCGCACTCTCCGCCAATGGCCGGGTGTTCCTGGTCAACCCCAACGGCGTGCACTTCTCCGCCACCGCCCAGGTGGATGTGGGCGCACTGGTTGCCTCCACGCTGGATATCTCCACCGAAGACTTCATGGCGGGCAACCACACCTTCGAGGGTGGCAGCGGCAACGCGGTGATCAACGCGGGCAACATCACCACGCTCGAGGGCGGCCACGTCGCGATGATCGCCGCCGAGATCATCAATACCGGCAGCATCGAAACGCCCCAGGGCAGCATGCTGATGGGCGCGGGCAGCCGCGTCACCCTCGATCTTGGCGGCCCGGTCAAGATCGAGGTCGAAGAGGCAAGGCTGGAGACCTACATCGGGCAAGGCGGCGCGATCCGCGCCGACGGCGGGCTGGTCTACCTTACCGCCAAGGCCGCCAATGACCTCACCGCCAGCGTGATCAACCACACCGGCATCACCGAAGCCCGTACCCTCGCCAGCGGTGACAATGGTGAAATCATGCTGATGGGCGATATGAGCGGCGGCCAGGTGCGGGTGGCCGGCACGCTGGACGCCTCCGCGCCGGATGGTGGCGACGGCGGTTTCATCGAAACCTCCGCCGCCAGGGTCCGCATTGCCGACGAACTGGCCGTCACCACCCTGGCCGCCGATGGCCGGACCGGCGAATGGCTGATCGACCCCACCGACTTCACCGTCGGCGCGGGAGGCGCCGAGGAAACCGACAGCGGCATCGGCGCCGATACCCTCAGTGCCAGCCTGGGCAGCACCAGCATCACCCTGCAAACCGTTGCCGAGGGCGACGAGGCCGGTGATATCCATGTCAATGCCGACGTCAGCTGGAGCGCCGACACCATCCTGACCCTGGACGCGCATGGCGATATCAACATCAACGCCGCCATCACCGCCACGGGCGGCAGCGCGGGACTGCGCCTCAACCATGGCGGCCATAGCCAGAACGACGGCAGCGTCCGCGAGGGCACCGGCTACCACGTCAATGCCCCCGTGACGCTCTCGGGGGAGCATGCCGAGTTCTCGGTCAACGGCGACACCTATACCCTGATCCACGATATCCAGCAGCTACGGGACATGAGCGACGACCTGGCGGGCCGCTATGCGTTGGCCACGGACATCGGCGCCAGCGAAACCGCAAGCTGGAACGGCGGCCTGGGATGGAACCCCATCGGCGATTTGGACAACGGCTTCACCGGCATCCTCGAAGGGCTGGGCCACGTCATCAGCGACCTGACCATCCGGCGTCCGAGCCGAAACGGCGTTGGACTGTTCGGCATGACGGAAAGCTCAGCGGTGATTCGCCATCTTGGCCTGCAAGACAGCCGTGTCGAGGGCTATAACCGTGTCGGCGCCCTGGTGGGCAATAACCGGGGCATGATCGAGCGTAGCCATGCCTCGGGCCGCGTCGAGGGGGAGAACCGTATCGGCGGCCTGGTGGGCATGAACGACGGTGGCACGATCACGCGCAGCTACGCCACGGGAGAGGTCGAAGGCATCTATTCTCGTGTCGGCGGTCTGGTGGGCTTCAACGACCGTGGCGAGATCACGCGGAGCTACGCCACCGGCAGTGTGACGGGTAATGAGAATGTCGGCGGTCTGGTGGGTGCCAATTTCAATGGCGAGATCATACAGAGCTACGCCACCGGCAGTGTGGTGGGCCACAGCAACATCTATATCGGCGGTCTGGTGGGCGTCAACTGGGGAGGCGCCGTCGAGAGTGGTTTCTACGCCACCACCGACGCCGATGGCAATGCGATCAACGTAGGCTTGAACGGTATCGGTTATGGCAATGGCAATGTGGCAGGCAGGATACTTCATTCGTTGACTCGCCCGGAGACCTTTGCCGGTTGGGATATGGATGGCTGGTCCTTCGACTCGGACGCCGGGGCGGCGGGGTATCGTGTCAG
>NZ_PNRF01000048.1:0-60999 GCF_002879615.1 Billgrantia endophytica | reverse complement strand
CGGTGGCGATGCCTTCACCGTCGCCGGCACGCCGATCGCCGAGAACAGCGGCGTGGTCGAAGCCGGCATCAGCCTGACGCTGAACGAACGCACCTCGCTGGACCTCGCCTATGGCGGCCAGTACGGCGACGGCATGGAGGACCACGGCGGCCGGGCGACGTTCGAATGGCGGTTCTGATCGGCGTGTCGATGACGGAGCACTGTCTGACGTTGCGATAGTCACCAGCGTTGGCGGCCCCTCCGCCAGGGCGCCTGCGGCGCCAGTCGCGATGCGGAGCAGCGCTCCCACAGGGTGGAAAATGCAGCCTCCGCCAAGGCGCCTGCGGCGCCAGTCGCGACGCGGAGCGGCGCTCCCACAGGGTGGAAAATGCAGCCTCCGCCAAGGCGCCTGCGGCGCCAGTCGCGACGCGGAGCGGCGCTCCCACAGGGTGGAAAATGCAGCCTCTGCCAGGGCGCCTGCGGCGCCAGTCGCGACGCGGAGCGGCGCTCCCACAGGGTGGGAAAAGCAGGTTGTGGGAGATAGCTTCAGCTCGCGACCGCGGGGTTGCCCGGGCCGGCAGCATCGCCTCGGCGGCGGCCTCCGCCGAGGCAACGTGCGAGTGGCGGTTCTGATTCGAACCCGGGATGGGGCTTACAGAGAGTTCGATGGCGCGGCCTGGGCAAGGCTGTGGAAGACGGAAGGGAGGGATTCATCGAGATAGGCATCGTTGAATTCGGCCATCCGGGCCAATGCCCCCGGGTCAGGGAAATACAATTGCTGGCGCTCACGCAGTACCAGCCCCTCATCGCGAAGCATGGTGAACATCCGGCTTATGTGTACGGCACTCAGGCCCAGCACATCTCCCAGCTGTTCCTGAGACAGGGGCAGGGAGAAACGCCCTGCCTCGACGGCTCCGACCCGGTCCAGTCGCACGTAGATTTCGTAGAGGAAATGGGCCAGCCGCTGCTGGGCGGTGTGGCGCCCGATGTACACCAGCCGCTCGGTGAGCATGGCCTGCTGGCGAACGGCAATGGCGATGATACCTGCCGTCAGGGCCGGTGAATGGCGAAACAGGTCGAAGAGTTGCTGGTAGGTGAAGGGGCAGACCACACCATCGTTGATCATCGCAACACCCGACAGACGCTGGGTGAAGCCGAAGTCTCGCATGCCGATGACATCGCCGGGCAGGTAGACCTTGAGAATCTGCATGGAGCCGTTGATCAGATTACGGTAGGAGTAGGCCCATCCCTCCTTGACCACACAGAAGAGGTCCACTCTGGCGTTTTCCTGCCAGAGAATCTCCCCGGCGGAGACTTTCCTGGCGCTATGCTCCAGCTCAAGCAGGAGAGCCATATCATCAGTCGACAGGATTTTCTGTCGATGAAGCGCTTGTATGACTGCGTTGTTGAGAAAGGTCACGTCTGGCCGCTCCGACTTGCTTTCGTGTCGGGGCCATTCTACAACGATAGCTTATATAACATTTCATAACACAGGATATGAACTCGCTCTTTAACATCCTTTTCGCCTGCCTCGGCGGAGGCTGCCGTAGCGACAATGCATGAATGAGGGCTGCACCCATTCACCCGACGATTTTTGTCTAACGAACAACAGGAAAATGACTTGATACCGCCCCCTCTCGGCGCCATTATCTGCTTCCAACGCGCAAGCGAGACCGGGTGGCATCGGGTCCGGGCCTACCGCGGTGGCCCAAGTTCCGATAAGGCCCTACCATTGATAGACATTTCCCGATCTGGATTCGATACCCCATGAGCAAAGTCCTGATTATTGGCGCCGGTGGCGTCGGTGGCGTCGTCACCCACAAGTGTGCCCAGCACCCGGAAGTCTTTACCGAGATCTGTCTGGCCAGCCGCAACGAAGACAAGTGCCGCGCCATCGCCGCTCAGTTGGATCGTCCGATCCTGACGGCCCAGGTGGATGCGGACAGCGTCGAGGCGCTGGTCGAGCTGATCGAGTCGTTCAAGCCGGACGTGCTGATCCATGTGGCTCTGCCCTATCAGGACCTGACCATCATGGAGGCGTGCCTGCGCACCGGCGTGCCTTATCTGGACACCGCCAATTACGAGCACCCGGACGAGGCCAAGTTCGAGTACAAGGAACAGTGGGCCTTCCAGGAGCGTTATGAAAAGGCCGGCGTCATGGCCACCCTGGGCTGCGGCTTCGACCCGGGCATGACCAATATCTACTGTGCCTATGGCCAGAAGAATCTGTTCGACGAGATCCACCGGATCGACATCCTGGATGCCAACGGCGGTGACCACGGCTACCCGTTCGCCACCAACTTCAATCCGGAAATCAACATCCGCGAGATCACCGCCAACGGCCGTTACTGGGAAGAGGGAGAATGGAAGGAAATCGCTCCCTTGACCGAGAAGCGCACGTTCGATTTCGACGGGATCGGCGAGAAGGACCTGTACCTGCTCTACCACGAGGAGCTCGAGTCCCTCAGCCAGAACATCAAGGGCCTCAAGCGCATCCGTTTCTGGATGACCTTTTCCGACAAGTACATCACCCATCTCAAGGTGCTGGAAAACGTCGGCATGACCAGCATCGAACCGATCGAGTTCGAGGGGCGCCAGGTCACGCCATTGCAGTTCCTCAAGGCCGTGCTGCCCGACCCCGCATCGCTGGGTCCGCGCACCAAGGGCAAGACCAATATCGGCGTGATCCTGGACGGCATCAAGGATGGCAAGCGGCGCAAGGTGTACCTCTACAACATCTGCGACCATGAGGCCTGCTACCGCGAGGTCCAGTCCCAGGCGATCTCCTACACCACCGGCGTGCCCGCCGTCACCGGCGCCATGCTGATGCTGGAAGGCACCTGGAAGGGCGCAGGCGTGTTCAATGTCGAGCAGCTCGACCCGAACCCCTTCATGGAGCGCATCGGCGAGATGGGCCTGCCGTGGCAGATGGTGGAGCTGGATCCCGATTCAGACCCGCTGGCCTGATTGCGCGACATGACATCGCCCGATATGGAAAAGCCGGCTTACCCCTTTGACATAGACGCCTGTCCATCGCCCGCCTTCGTGGTGGACGATGCCCTGCTGCGCAAGAACCTGACCCTGCTGAAGCAGGTCCAGGTGGACAGCGGCGCTCGCATTCTGCTGGCCCTGAAGGGTTTCGCCATGTGGGACACCTTCCCCATGGTGAGCGAGTACCTGGTGGGCACGACGTCGAGCGGTCAGGACGAGGCCCGCCTGGGGGCGGAGACGTTCGGCGGCGAGGTGCACGTCTACTCGCCGGCCTTCACCGATGCGGAGATGGCCGTGGTCCTGCAGTATGCAGACCATATCAGCTTCAACTCCCCCGCCCAGTGGTTGCGCTTCCGGGATACCGTGGCCTCGGCACCTCGCCAGATCTCGTGCGGGCTGCGGGTCAACCCGGAATACTCCGAGGGCAAGGTGGCGTTGTACGATCCCTGCGCACCGGGCTCGCGCCTGGGCACCCGGGCCGTGGACCTGGAGGGCGTGGACCCGAGCGGGCTGGAAGGCTTGCACTTCCACACCCTGTGCGAGCAGAACAGCGACGCCCTGGAGCACACCCTGGCGGCCTTCGAGGCTCGCTTCGGGCACCTGCTACCCGGCATGCGGTGGGTCAACTTCGGCGGCGGACACCACATCACCCGCGGCGATTACGACGTGGACCGTCTGGTGCGGGTGATTCGCGACGTCAAGGCACGCTACCCGCATCTCGAGGTCTACCTGGAGCCGGGCGAGGCGATTGCGCTGAATACCGGCTACCTGGTGTGCAGCGTGCTGGATATCGTCGAGAACGACGGCGCCATCGCCATTCTCGACACCTCGGCCACGGCGCATATGCCCGATGTGCTGGAAATGCCCTACCGGCCGCAGATCATCGGCGCTGGCGAGCCCGGCGAAAGGGCCTTTTCCTATCGCCTGGGCGGGATGACGTGCCTGGCCGGGGACGTGATCGGCGAGTACTCCTTCGATGCCCCCCTGGCGATCGGCGATCGGCTGGTGTTCACCGACATGGCCCACTACACCATGGTCAAGACCACCACCTTCAACGGCATACGCCTGCCTTCCATCTGCCGTATCGATGAAAGGAACCGGGAGATAAGAACCGTCAAGACGTTCGGCTACGCGGATTACATGCAGCGGCTAAGCTAGTCGGTCACTGCCCGCGGCAACTCGAAACAAGCACCCGGGAGGTGCTTGTTTCGTTTCTGTGCCAGCCTCTTTTCTTGCCGCACGACCAACCCTTTTCCATTGCGGCAATTTCGCGCAAGGTAGTAGCCGTGACATCACTGCCAGGGAGAGCCCAGGATGACCACTGTCTTCAAGTTCGGCGGCGCATCGATCAAGGATGCCGACGCCATACGCAACCTGACGCCGCTGATCGAAGCCCACGCCGACCGTCCACTGGTCGTCGTGGTATCGGCCATGGGCAAGACCACCAATGCGCTCGAAGCGCTGCTGGCGGCCGCTCGGGACGAGGGCCGAGGCGACGACTACCGCAAGCGGCTCGATGCTCTCGGGAGCAGCCATCAGGCAATCGCGGATGCCCTGTTGGGTGATGAAGCCCAGGCCCTCAAGGAGCGGATTGGCAACCTGGTGGAGGCGCTGGATGACCAACACCGGCGGCATCGACAGGGCCCTTTCTCCAGGCATTACGACCAGACCGTCTGCTACGGCGAATTGCTCTCCACCACGATCGTGGCGGAATGGCTGAACCGGGCCGATGTGGCGACCGACTGGCTGGACGCCCGCGAGCTGGTCATCACCGATGATCACCACCAGGATGCCAATGTCGACTGGAAGGCCACGTCCGATGCCATCCGGAGCCAGGCGGGGGGCAGCAGGAACGTGTTGCTGACCCAGGGCTTCATCGGCGGCACGGCGGAAGGTGTCTCCACGACCCTGGGCCGGGAAGGGTCGGACTTCAGCGCGGCGATTTTCGCTCACTGCCTCGATGCCGGGGAGGTGGTGATCTGGAAGGACGTGACCGGGCTGTTCAACGCCGATCCCAGGCGCTTCGGCAACGCCGTACAGCTGAAACGGCTCTCCTACGCCGAGACCATCGAACTCGCCTGGCATGGCGCCAAGGTCATTCACCCCAAGACCCTGGGGCCACTGAAGCAGAAGGAGATCCCGCTGACGGTGCGCTCCTTCGAAACCCCTGACGCCCCGCCCAGCACCATCACGTCGGACACCCGGTTCGATACCGACCTCCCCTCCTGCATCCTGCGCGACGACCAGGTTCTTCTCGAGGTGAAGCCCAAGGACTTCTCCTTCATGGACGAGCCACGGCAGCATGACATCCTGGGTCGACTGGTGGAGGCCGGCATGCATGCCAACCTGATCGACGGCGGTGCCATGCAGCTCACGCTGTGCCTCGACAACATGGCCGAACGGCTGGAGCCGTTGATGGAGTCACTGGATGCCGACTACACGCTGCAGCGGCAGGAGGGCTTGACCCTGCTTACCGTCAGACATCCCAGCGGGTCGATACTGGAACGGCTGAGCGAAGGACGAGACGTGCTCGTCGAGCGCCGCAACGCCACTACCGCCCAGCGGCTGTTCCGAACCGTGGAGTGCCCGGAAACCTGGTATATCCCCGACTGAGCAGGGACCAGGATAGCTGTTCATCGAAAGGCCGCACCCCCGACGATTGCTTCGGCAGGCGCGGCCTCGTCATCTCGCCCTAGTCAAGGATCGCGGAGGGGGGCAATGATCAACTCACCGCGTCAGGCGGTATCCTGCCTGGTGTCGCAAGCGGTCTGCATGGCCAGGGCGGTGTCGAGCATGCGGTTGGAAAAGCCCCACTCGTTGTCGTACCAGGCCATCACCTTGACCAGGCGGCCATTCACCCGGGTGTGGTTGACGTCGAAGATGGACGAATTGGCGTCGTGGTTGAAGTCGATGGAGACCAGCGGCTGGGCATTGACCGCCAGCACCGGGGAGGCTTCCGCCGCCCTGGTGACGATGGCGTTGATTTCCTCCCTGGTGGTGCCACGACCGGCAGTGAACACCAGGTCCACCAGCGACACGTTGATGACCGGCACGCGTACCGCCAGGCCATCGAACTTGCCGGCCAGTTCGGGCAGCACCAGCCCGACCGCGGCAGCGGCACCGGTCTTGGTGGGAATCATCGACTGGGTGGCACTGCGCGCCCGGTAGGGGTCGCGGTGGTAGACGTCCGAAAGGTTCTGGTCGTTGGTGTAGGCATGCACGGTGGTCATCAGCCCGTTCTCGATGCCCACCGCCTCGTTGAGGGCCTGGGCGATCGGCGCCAGGCAGTTGGTGGTGCAGGAGGCGTTGGATACCACCTTGTGCCCGGGCCGGAGCACGCCCTCGTTGACGCCATAGACCACCGTGGCATCGGCATCGGAGCTCGGCGCCGAGATCAGCACGCGGCCGGCGCCAGCTGACAGATGCTTCGCCACCGCCTCGCGCTTGGTGAACAGCCCCGTGCACTCCATGACCAGGTCGACCCCAAGAGTTTTCCAGGGCAAGGCCGACGGATCGCGCTCAGACAAGATGGCGATGCGATCACCATCCACGGTCAGGCTCTCCTCGTCATGCTCCACGGCGAAGGGAAAGCGACCGTGGACGGTATCATGGCGCAGCAGGTGAGCGTTGAGGGCTGGGGCGCCCAGATCATTGATGGCGACTACCTGAACACGGCTGCGGTAACCGTTTTCGTACAGCGCGCGAAGCACGTTTCGACCTATTCGGCCGAAACCGTTGATGGCGATCTTGAGGATCATGGCATCTTCCTCCCGGGAGGTGGGCTCTACTTTCTCTTCAATGTGATGCATTAGCCGTAGAGTCTCAAGGTTTTTGGTAATATTACAACATCCATTGCAGACCGGCCTGGCCCTTCGTGCTCTCCTACAGCGCAACATGCTTTGTGCTATACAATCATAGGGCAACCAGGCGGCCAAGGCGCAGGGGAGATGGTTCAATGGAGGGAATGTAGTAACATTACATTTAATCCGCATTATTGGTGGAGCGGGGATTGCCATGCCGGGGGATCATGTCATTCTGACCCGGGCGACCACATGAACGCCCACTGCGGTACCCATACCCTGAAGATACGTGAGGTGTGAAGCCATGAGTGACCCGCGCCCGCATCGCACCGTGCAGCGCACCCTGCCGGCCCGCAAGCGCATTGCGCTGATTGCCCATGACGGCAAGAAGGATGAACTGCTGGAGTGGGCCGCGCGCTGGCGCGACACCCTGGCCGACCACGACCTGGTCGGTACCGGCACCACCGCCGGTCGCCTCTCGCGTGAGATCGGCCTGGCCGTGGAAGGGCTGATGAGCGGCCCGCTGGGCGGGGACCAGCAAATCGGCGCCCGCATCGCCGACCAGGCTCTCGACCTGCTGATCTTCTTCTGGGACCCCTTCGCTCCCCAGCCCCACGACCCGGACGTCAAGGCGCTACTGAGACTCGCGGCCCTGTGGAACATCCCGGTGGCGTGCAATGCCGCCAGCGCCGACTTCCTGGCCAGTTCACCCTGGCTGGGCCAGCCCTATGAAATGACCATTCCCGATGCCAAGGCCTGGGCGGCATCCCGTAGCTCACAGGGTTGACAGGCGGCCTGCGCCGGCCTCGCCCGATTGTCGCGTCTGAGGAAACCGCATGTTCCAGCTTACTCGCAGTGTCACCTGGCAAGCCCTGAAACAGCTCCAGCAGGAAACGGCCAACGACAGGATCAAGGACTACTTCACTGCCGACCCGCAGCGCTTCGAGAAGATGAGCCTGCGTGTCGGCGGCCTGTTTCTCGACTATTCCAAGCATCTGGTTTCCGACGCGGTACTGATCAAGCTGCTGGAGCTTGCCGACCACTCGGCGCTGGTACAGCGCCGGGCACAGATGTTCTCTGGCGATATCATCAATGTCACCGAGGATCGCCCGGTACTGCATACCGCCCTGCGCAATCTCGGGGACAACCCGGTAATGGTCGACGGCAAGGATGTGATGCCGAAGATCCGCCGTTCATGGGAGCAGCTGCGCCAGTTCGCCGATGCCGTGCGCAGCGGTGAATGGAAGGGCTATAGCGGTGAACGCATCCGGGACGTGGTCAACATCGGTATCGGCGGGTCCGACCTTGGCCCCAACATGGCCAGCCGGGCGCTGCTCAAGCACCGCCATCCGGAGCTCAGCTTCCATTTCGTCTCCAACGTGGATGGTGCCCATATCCAGAAGGTGTTGAGCCGCCTCGACCCGGCCACCACGCTGTTCATCGTCTCCACCAAGACCTTTTCCACCCAGGAGACGCTGCTCAACGCCAAGACGGCGCGACGCTGGTTCCTCGAGAACGCCGGTCCCGACGCCGACGTGGGCGCCCACTTCGTCGCCGCCTCGACAAACCGCCGGGCCGCCATGGACTTCGGGGTCCGCGAAGAAAACGTCTTCGAGTTCTGGGCCTGGGTCGGCGGACGCTATTCCATGTGGTCGTCGATCGGACTGCCTATCGCACTCTCGGTGGGCTTCGATGGCTTCATGGAAATGCTCGAAGGCGCCTACGAGATGGATCAGCATTTCCTTTCCGCCCCTTTCGCCGAGAACATGCCGGTGCTGATGGCACTGGTCGGCATCTGGAACCTCAACTTCCACGGTGCCGAGACCCAGGCCATCGTGCCCTACGATCAGGCCTTGCATCAGCTGCCCGCCTTTCTTCAGCAACTGGACATGGAATCCAACGGCAAGTCGGTGGATATCTTCGGCCACCCCGTCGACTACAAGACCGGGCCCATCGTCTGGGGGCAGACCGGCTCCAACGGTCAGCATGCCTTCTTCCAGTTGCTGCACCAGGGCACCCGCTACGTGCCCATCGACTTCATCGCCTCCCTCAAGCCGGAACCCGGCGTGGAGGAGCACCACTTCGCCTTGCTCACCAACATGCTGGCCCAGGCCAATGCCTTCATGGAGGGAAGCCTGAAGGGGAAGGGCGAGGGCGGCGGACGGCTCGATCCCTACAGCTGCCCGGGCAACCGCCCCTCCAGCGTGCTGCTCCTCGACGAACTGACGCCGAAGAACCTCGGCGCCCTGATCGCACTCTACGAGCACAAGGTCTTCGTCCAGGGAGTGATCTGGAACATCAACTCCTTCGACCAGTGGGGGGTGGAGCTGGGCAAGCGTATCGCCGGCGAGATCAGCGAACGCCTGGACACCCAGACCCAGGACTTCGATGCTTCCACGCAGGGGCTGCTGGCGCTGGTGCGCGAACGTTTCCGGACCTGCCCCTCCGCCACCTCGACACCACCCCCGGACGGTGACCAAAAAAACACACAGCCCCGTTAGTCGCATGATGCCAAAGTCCGTACTATATATGCCACTCAGGATCGATACCCCTGCCAACACGCCCGAAATGGAGGTCACCGCGTGACATCAACACGACTCTTCCCCTGGCTCATTGGCTGCCTGCTGATGACCCTCATGGCTGTCACGCCTGCCCTGGCCCAGCCGGCCGATGCCACCAGCGGCCCGGCGTATTCGACACTGGCCGACATACTGGAGGACGATGAAGCCCGCCAGCAATTGATCGAGCAACTGCGCAGCCAGACCATCGATGACCGGGCCCGGGCGGCGGCCGAAGCCACCCAGACGGACCAGGAACCCGAACTGGTGTCGTTGCCGAGGCAGTTGGCCGAGCTGACCAGCCGCGTCGCCAGCGATATCGGGGGGGAGCTTCGCAACCTGGTCAGCATCGTCGGCAACCTGTTCACCGGCGAAACTGACGCCTCGGCCTTCGACACGGGTGCCTTTACCTCGGCGGCGATCAATCTGGGCCTGGTGATCCTCGCCACCCTCGTCTTCTTCGTCTCGTTCCGTCATTTCGCCAGGCCGCTGTTCACCCGCCTCAGCAGCTGGTCGCAGCAGAGCAGCGACATGACCCCGGTTCTGCGCCTGGTTCTCTGCGTGACGCTGGCCGCCCTGGTGGATATCCTGGTCGTGGCGCTGGCCTACATGGCCGGCAATCTGATCGCCACGTTCGCCATCGGTGAAGCCGGGGACCTCTCCACGAGAGCCTCGCTGTTCCTCAACGCTTTCCTCGTCATCGAGCTGTTGAAGGCTGCGGTCCGCATGCTGTTCTCATCACGCTACGAGGGATTGAGGCTGTTGCCCATCTCGGCTACCGAGGCTTCCTACTGGAATCGCTGGATCGCCCGCCTCATTGGCCTGGTGGGATACGGCCTGATGGTGGTGGTGCCCCTGGCCAACGTCTACCTGGCACCGGCCCTTGGGCGAGGCATCGGGGCCCTCGTCATCTTTGGCGCCTTCATCTATGCCGTGGCGGTAGTGATCAAGAACCGGATACGGATTCGCGACAACCTCAACGAGTTGGCGGCCCGTAGCGACCTGACGGCGACCCGGGTCTCCCTGCAGCTGTTCGCCCGCACCTGGCATCTGTTCGCCCTGGCCTATTTCCTGATGGTACTGGTACTGACGCTGACCCAACCAGCCGACGCACTGCCCTTCGTTCTCTTCGCCACCCTCAAGTCCCTGGCGGCAATCATCATGGGCATGCTCCTGTCGAACCTGCTGACCCAGACCATCGGACGGCGCATCCGGCTCTCCGACGACGTGTGCCGCAAGCTGCCGATGCTGGAGCCACGCCTCAACAGCTACGTGCCCAACGCCCTGCGCGCCATTCGCACGCTCATCCTGATCATGGTGATCCTGCTGGTGCTCAGCGCCTGGGGCGCCTTCGACCTGGCGGCCTGGTATGCCTCCGAGGCGGGTCGCAACCTGGTTGGCATACTGATCAGCGTGGCGACGATCCTGATCGTCGCCATTGCCGTCTGGCTGGGCCTGGCCAGCCTGATCGAGCACAAACTGAACCAAACCGGCACCGGTGAACCCACGGCAAGAGCCAGGACCCTGCTCTCCCTGTTCCGCAATGCCCTGGCCATCGCCCTGGTCACCATGACGACGATGATCGTGCTGGCCGAAATCGGTATCAACATCGGGCCTCTGATCGCCGGTGCCGGTGTGCTTGGCCTGGCCATCGGTTTCGGCGCCCAGAAGATGGTGCAGGACATCATCACCGGCATCTTCATCCAGGTGGAGAACGCCATGAACACCGGTGACGTGGTCACGGTGGGCGGCATCACCGGCACCGCCGAACGGCTCAGCATCCGCTCGGTTGGCATTCGCGACCTGTCGGGCACCTACCACATCGTGCCCTTCTCCAGCGTCGACACCGTGTCGAACTACATGCGCGAGTTCGGCTACCATGTGGGCGAGTACGCCATTGCCTACCGTGAAAGCATCGACGAGGCAATCATCGTCCTGCGCGAAGCCTTCGATGAGCTGGCCGCGAGCGATGAGCACAAGATGGATATCCTCGCGCCTCTGGAGGTGGCCGGGGTCACGGCGCTCGACAAGAGTGCGATCAATGTCCGCGTGCGCATCAAGACCACGCCGGGCATGCAGTGGGGCGTTGGACGTGCCTACAACCGCCTGGTCAAGTTGCACTTCGATGCCAAGGGCATCGAGATCCCCTTCCCCCACACGACGCTCTACTTCGGGCAGGACAAGACCGGATCGGCAGCACCCGCCAACCTGCGTGTCATGCAGCAGGATTTCACCATCGACGGCAGCCCTGCGGGCCAGCCCAAGTCGAAGCACAGCCATGCCGACGACCGCTACGACCCGAGGGCAAAGCCCAACCCCAAGTTCAAGGGCGACTTCGACGAGAGCTGAGTGCCGCTCTCCGCGGCCAATGACAAGAACGGCCACGAGAAAGGGGCGCCTTGGCGCCCCTCAGACTGCTTCATGCTTTCTTCCTGCTCTTGCTCTCTTCACCGTTGGCCTGCTCGTCAGGCTGAGGCAGGGACGGCAATGACTTGTCGAGAAGCTCGACGCTCTGGCGATAGTAGAGTTGGCTCTTGTTGTGTTCGCCCAGGTTGGCGAACAGCCGGGCCAGTTCCGCACAGACCACGCCGCTGGAGCGTTGCCGCTGGCTCGCCTCGAAATATTCCCGAGCCTTGCCCCAGTAGGCATTGCGCAACGCCAGGCGTCCCAGCGTGAGGAGCAGGTCCGGATCGTTGGGGCGCTCCTGCAGCCACTTCTCGGCATGCACCAGCTGTCGTGCCGGGTCGACGTTGAGCAGGCCATAACGAAGCACCAGACGACTGTCCCAATGCTCCTTGAGGGAATGGCGCAGCAGGCGTTCGGCAAGCCCCTCCTCGTTGCCATGCACCAGCGCTTCGGTATAGAGCGCCACCAGTTCGACGTTGTTGCGCAGCGGGTCCGGCATGTCGGCCCACAGGCTGCGAACCCGCTCCACATTGCCCGGGTCGCGTGCCTCCTGGACGAGCAGTTCCTTGTAGGCGCGCAGTTCCAGCTGATTGCGCTCCTGCGGGGAGATCAGTTGGCGGGCTGCCAGGCGTGGCATCAGCCGGCGCAGGCCATCCCAGTCGCTGACGCTCAGGTAGGCCTGCTTGAGCTGTTTGAGGACCTGCGGATGGTTGGGCAACTGGCGGTCCAGTCGAGTGAGGATGGCCAGCGCCTCTTCGTACTGCTGGCGATCCAGCATGAGCTGAGCCTGCATCAGGCCAACGGCGGTATCGGCCCCCTGGGTACTGAGGTGGGCCCTCTTGAGCAGTGTATCCGCCTGGTCATAGTGACCCTGGTAATGGGCCGCCAGGGCGGCCGACAGGTAGTTGACCAGCGGCGTGCTGGAGTCGTCGGCCGCCTTGACCAGCGACTTCTCGGCGCGTTTCCAGCGGCCTTCCGCCAGCGCCACCAGACCACGCACGGTACGCTTCATGGCATTACGCTGACGAGTCCGGCTGTTCCACACCTTGAGCCGGCTGATCGGATAGCTCATGCGCGTCAGAATGCGCAGGGTGAAATGCAGCGCCAGGAAGGCCGCCAGCAGGAGTATCAAGCCGAACCAGAAAGAGGTCTGGAAGGAGGTGTCCCCCACGCGCACCAGCCAGTAGCCCGGCACCGAGACCATCAACTGGCCGAACAGTGCCCCCAGCGCCAGGCCCAGGAGAACGATCAGGAGCAGCTTTCTCATGCGTCATCTCCCCGCTCGCCACGCGAGCCGAAACGACGCTCGATGAAAATGCCCAGGGCCTGATGGGAGCCGCTGATGTCCGGCAGCTCGGGCCGGATGGTTTCGGCCTTGAGCGCTTCGAGACGCCCGATCACGGCCTGGACTTCGTCACGGTCGGTGTCGTAGTAGCCATGGATCAGGGTCAGCACCTTGTCGAGGCTGGCCTCATAGAGGTCCTGCTCCTCCTGCAGCAAGGCCAGTTGAGCCTGTTCCAGCACCAGCCTCGCGCTTTGCCGCAGATAGCTTTCCTGCTCGGGCGTGATCAGGGATTCCAGTGCCTCGTCATGGTGACGAATGACCACCAGATCCCTCAGTTCCTGGCCGAAGCGTGAAAGTTGTTCCTGCCAGCCCCCGGCGGGAGCCTCCTCCATGCCGGAGCGGGCCGGAATCTCCTCCAGCTCCCGTGACAGCGGCAGCATCGCCAGTCGCTCCTGCTGGGCGTTGAGCGCCAGGTAGAGGCCGGTACGATCGACCTGGGGCACGCCTTCGAGGATCGACAGTTCAGAGGAAATGGCACGCCGGATGGAGAGCAGGGCCGGGTTGTCGGCTTCGTTCAGGCGGGCATCGGCGGTACGCAGCAGGGCCGCGGCCCCTTCGACATCGCGCTCCAGCTGCAGACGCTGGTTGGCCAGGCGCAGCAGATAGGCGGCCTCGGCGTGCAGCCACTCGCGCTCGTCTGTCTGTTGTTCGCTGGAGAGCTCGTCCAGGACCTGGTCCAGGGTGCCATCCACCTCGCTGCGATAGTTGGCAAATTCCTCACGCAGGGTTTCCAGGGCGGAAGCCAGCTCGGCGTCACGCTCGCTCTCCCCGGCCTCGACACGCCTTTCCAACTCGCCGAGCTCGTCGGCGGTGGCAGCGGTACCGGCACGCTCTTCCAGCTCATCCAGCCGCTGCTGCTGGCTGTCCAACCTGTCCCAGGCCTGCCAGGCAAACAGCGCGGCGCCAATGCCGAGGAGTAACACCAGAATCAGGGCCAGGGTGCCCTTGCCGCCGCCACCCTTGCCTCCATCGGCAGTGGCAGTGGGAGGCGGTGTGGCACGATTCCCGTCCGGCGGGGCGGCCCTGGACGTATCAGTGGCGGGTTTGTCACTGCCGACTGGCTTGTCACCGGCAGGCTTGGCAGCTGCCGGCTGGCCTTTGCCCTTGCCCGCCGCGGCCTTGTCGACGGTGGCGCTCGATGACGTGCCTTCCGGCGCCTTTTCGCTTCCCGCTGGCGTATTGCCGCCAGCCTGGCCAGTAGCCGCCTTTTCGGAAGGCCGGGGCTCGGGCGCCTGACTGGACGGAGGTGTCTCGCTGGTCGATCCCGAACGATTCGGCGGGGCATTCACCGGTTCGTCGGCACCGCCCATGGGTTGCGACGGTTTACCGCTGCTTCGCGAGCGATTCTTCTCCGAGGTGCCGTCGGTCTTGTCCGTGGCCTTGGCCTCGCCGGAAGGCGCCTTCTGTTCATCCTGCTCGTTGGATTGCTTGCTCATCTGTCGCTAGCCCTTTTCGAGATCGTCGTGATCGACATCGGCATCCTCCGGGGCGCAGGCCTCGGCCACCGCCTCAGCCAAAGCAGCCGGTGTGGCGCCCGCTGCCACCACGGGCGTGCAAAACCCCAGGTCGTCGGCCAGTGTAGCTAAACGGCGACTGGACACGATTAGCGGTTGGTTCAAGGTTGCCTCGGTACACCATCTTGCCAGATGTTCGAGTAATTCTCCGCTGCTGACCACCAGGGCGCGAAAATCGCCACTGGCAAGCCTGTCCTGCATCGTCGGTGAAGGCTCCCGCAGCCGGCGCCGGTAGAGCGCCAGGCGGGTGATTCGCCCACCGCGCGAGGTCAAGGTATCGGCCAGCAGCGTGCGCCCGCCCTCGCCCGCCACCAGCAGGACCCGCTCGCCCTCGAGTGAGCGCAGCGATGCCAGCTGAAGCAGGGCCTCGCTGGTATCCTCGCCGGCCCGCACCGGCGGCACATGCACACGCACGCCCAGGCAGGCATGCAGCGCTTCCGCGGTGGCGGCCCCCACCGCATACCAGGCCGTACCCAGCGGCAGCTGCGGCCAGTAGCGATCAAGCGCCTCGTGGAGACAATCGGCAGCGAAGGGGCTAACCACCACCACCTTGTGGAAATGATCGAAGTCGAGCCAGGCGCTGCGCATTTCGGGCGTTTCCGGCAGCCTTTCCAAGGCCATGACGTCGAGATGGGCCACCGGAAGCCGGGCGGCCTCGATGGCCTCGGCCAGTGCCCGGGCCCGCCCGCCCGGACGGCAGATCAATACCGGTTGCAAGGCGGGCATCAGCCGCCGTAGACCTGCGCCAGGATGTCGCCAGCCCCCCGCTCCAGCAGATCTTCGGCGACACGAATACCCAGCGCTTCGGGTTCATGGATGGAGCCGCGCCCCTCGGCACGCAGCACCTCGGTGCCCTCGGGATTGCCGACCAGCGCCCGCAGCCACAGGGTCTGACCATCGTTCTCGAAGCTGGCGTAGCCGCCGATCGGCACCTGGCAACCACCCTCGAGACGCGTATTCATGGCACGCTCGGCGCGCACCCGCGTCGCCGTGACCGGATCGTCCAGAGGTGCCAGCAGGCTAACCAGATCGGGATCGTTGATGCGGCACTCGATACCCAGAGCGCCCTGGCCACAGGCCGGCAGGCACACCTCCGGCGGCAGCTCCTGGGTAATGCGTGACTCGAGACCGAGGCGCCTGAGCCCCGAGGTAGCCAGCAGGATGGCATCGTACTCGCCGGCATCCAGCTTGCCGAGGCGAGTCTGCACGTTGCCGCGCAGATTGAGGATCTCCAGGTCGGGGCGCGCCTCACGCATCTGCAGGCCGCGCCGGAGGCTGGCCGTCCCGATCCTGGCACCCTCGGGCAGTTCGTCCAGGGAGCCGTAGTGGTTGGATACGAAGGCATCGGTGGGCTCGGCGCCGGCGAGGATCACCGACAGCCCGAGACCTTCCGGGAAGTGCATGGGCACGTCCTTCATGGAGTGCACGGCGATATCCGCGCGACCGTCAAGTATCGCCTCTTCCAGCTCCTTGACGAACAGGCCCTTGCCACCGATCTTGGCCAGCGGCGTATCGAGGATCTTGTCACCACGGGTGGACATCGCCACCAGCTCCACTGCCAGCCCAGGATGCTGGGACATGAGCAGGTCTCGAATGTGTTCTGCCTGCCACATCGCCAGTTGGCTCTTGCGGGTCGCAATGCGCAGCGTATTGATGGATCGCACGTGGTTCTCCCCATGCAGCGGGTCCGGACGAACCCTGCTCTGCTGTTGGCGCCGCAAACGGTCGCGGCCAATGATAGTCACTACCCTTCATCATAAAGCACCTGGCGAGACAGGAAAAACTCACCGCCTCCGCGCGTCCGTACGGCATGTCCCCAACGCGGTGCCCCTCGCCACTCCCGCCGACTCTGGTACACTGCGAAACCATGATCCGGGGCCGCCGTGCGCAGCTCCGCCCATGAACGCCAAAGCACGAACCACGCAGGATGCCCACGCCGATGAGCCAAGCCACCAACCAGTCCTGGGGCGGTCGTTTCAGCGAGCCCACCGACGCCTTCGTCGAACGCTTCACCGCCTCGGTCGATTTCGACCAGCGCCTTGCCCTGCAGGACATCCAGGGCTCCGTCGCCCACGCCACCATGCTCGCCCGGGTGGGTGTGCTGACCGACGAGGAGCGTGACGCCATTGTCGCCGGTCTCACCGAGATCCGAGGCGAGATCGAGCGCGGCGCGTTCCAGTGGTCGGTGGCGCTTGAAGACGTGCACATGAACATCGAGGCGCGACTGACCGACAAGATCGGCATCACCGGCAAGAAGCTGCACACCGGCCGCTCACGCAACGACCAGGTGGCTACCGACATTCGCCTGTTCCTGCGCGACGAGATCGACGTGGTGGAAGCGGAGCTGATCCGGCTGCGTGAAGGGCTGATCGAGCTTGCCGACCGCGAGGCGGGCACCATCATGCCCGGTTTCACCCATCTGCAGACCGCGCAGCCGGTCACCTTCGGCCATCACCTGCTGGCATGGCAGGAGATGCTGGCCCGCGACCACGAGCGGCTGCTGGACTGCCGGGGGCGCGTCAACGTGATGCCGCTGGGCGCGGCGGCCCTGGCCGGCACCACCTATCCCATCGACCGCCACGTCACCGCCGAGCTGCTGGGTTTTTCGCGTCCCGCCGAAAATTCCCTGGACGCCGTGAGCGATCGCGACTTCGCCATCGAATTCACCGCCTTCGCCAGCATCCTGCTGATGCACCTCTCGCGCATGAGCGAGGAGCTGGTGCTGTGGACCAGCGCCCAGTTCGACTTCATCGACCTGCCCGACCGCTTCTGTACCGGCTCCTCGATCATGCCGCAGAAGAAGAACCCCGACGTTCCCGAGCTGGTGCGCGGCAAGACCGGCCGCGTCTATGGCCACCTGATCGGGCTGCTGACGCTGATGAAGTCCCAGCCGCTGGCCTACAACAAGGACAATCAGGAGGACAAGGAGCCGCTGTTCGACACCCTGGATACGGCTCGCGACTGTCTCAAGGCCTTCGCCGACATGGTACCGGCCATTACGCCGCGCAAGGCGAGCATGCTTGATGCCGCCCGCCGCGGCTTCTCCACCGCCACCGACCTGGCCGATTACCTGGTGCGCCGCGGCGTGGCCTTCCGTGATGCCCATGAGATCGTCGGCCAGTCGGTGGCCTTCGGCCTGCGCGAAGGCAAGGACCTTTCCGAGATGAGTCTTGGGGAGCTCAAGCAGTTCTCCGACATCATCGAGGAGGATGTCTTCGACGTGCTGACGCTGGAAGGCTCGGTGGCCGCTCGCAATCATATCGGCGGCACCGCCCCGAACCAGGTCCGCGCCGCTGCCCAGCGCGCCCGCGAGGCCCTGGCCGCGCTGTCTTCCAGCAACCCGGGTAGCCAGGCATGAGAGGGTATCTGGCACTGGCCGCCCTGCTATTGGTGCTGCTGGCCGGCTGCGGCCAGGCGGGCCCGCTTTACCTGCCGGACGACGAGCAGGCCGCCGAGCGCTACGGCGGCCCGGCCTCCCCGGATGCGGCCAACTCCGACGACGAGAGCTGAACATGGATCACTTCGAATACCGCGATGGCGTGCTCTACGGCGAGGAAGTCCCGCTCACGCAGGTGGCCGACGAGGTCGGCACCCCCTGCTATGTGTACTCCAAGGCGACCCTGGCACGGCACTTTCGCGCTTACACCGAGGCGCTGGGCGGCCATCCTCACCTGATCTGCTATGCGGTGAAGGCCAACTCCAATCTGGCGGTGCTGGGCCTGCTGGCCCAGTTGGGGGCCGGCTTCGACATCGTCTCGGTGGGCGAGCTGGAGCGCGTACTGGTCGCCGGCGGCGACCCCGCCAAGGTGGTCTTTTCCGGCGTAGCCAAGCAGGAAGCCGAGATGATTCGCGCCCTGGAAGTGGGCATCAAGTGCTTCAACGTGGAATCACGCCCGGAACTCGAGCGCCTGAGCGCCGTGGCCAGCCGGCTCGGCAAGGTGGCTGCGGTGTCGCTGCGGGTCAATCCCGACGTTGATGCCGGCACCCATCCCTATATCTCCACCGGCCTGAAGGGCAACAAGTTCGGCATTCCCGTCGAGGAAGCGCTCACTGTCTACGAGCTGGCCACCACCCTGCCCGGCCTGAAGGTGGTGGGGCTGGACTGTCATATCGGCTCACAGCTCACCGAACTGGCTCCCTTCCTCGATGCCCTCGACCGGCTGTTGATCCTGCTGGAGCGGCTGCGCGAGCGCGGCATCACGGTGGAACACCTGGATCTGGGCGGCGGGCTGGGCGTACCCTATCACAACGAGCGCCCACCCCAGCCCTTCGACTATGCCGCCTCGCTGCTGGAGCGTCTGGCCCAGTGGCCACATGGCGCTCACCTGACGCTGCTGTTCGAACCGGGTCGTTCGATCGCCGCCAATGCCGGCGTCCTGCTGACCCGGGTGGAATACCTCAAGCCAGGCGAAACCAGGAACTTCGCCATCGTCGATGCCGGTATGAACGACCTGATCCGGCCCTCGCTCTACCAGGCCTGGCAGGCGATCCTGCCGGTGGACGTACGCCACTCCCGCGATGTCGAGACCTACGATGTCGTAGGCCCGGTGTGCGAGACCAGCGACTTCCTGGGCAAGGACCGTGCCCTCGCCATCGCCCCGGGCGACCTGCTGGCGGTACGCTCGGCGGGCGCCTACGGTTTCGTCATGGCGTCCAACTACAACAGCCGCCCGCGGCCTGCCGAGGTCATGGTGGACGACGACCGCTATCACATCGTCCGCCAGCGCGAGTCCGTCGAATCCCTGTGGGCCGGCGAGTCGCTGCTGCCCCGGGATTCCCACCGGGAAGCGGAGGGTGAACGCTGATGCTGCTGCACTTCACCAAGATGCATGGCCTCGGCAATGATTTCATGGTGATCGATCTGGTCACCCAGCGGGCCAGGCTGCGCGACGAGCAGATCCGCCAACTGGCCGACCGTCGCTTCGGCGTGGGCTTCGACCAACTCCTGATCGTCGAGCCCCCCCGCGATCCCGACATGGACTTTTGCTACCGGATATTCAACGCCGACGGCAGCGAGGTGGAAAACTGCGGTAACGGCGCCCGCTGCTTCGCCCGCTTCGTGCGCGACCAGCGCTTGACGCACAAGCACGAGATACGGGTGGAAACCAGTGGCGGCCCGCTGACGCTGCTGGTGGAGGATGATGGGCAGGTCACCGTGGACATGGGTGCGCCGCGCTTTACCCCCGATGCGCTGCCCTTCAAGGCCGATGAAGACCGTTTACGTCATGGGCTCGAGGTGGACGGCGAGTCTCTCGAGATCGGTGCGGTGTCCATGGGCAACCCCCATGCGGTACTGCGGGTCGATGATGTGGATCGGGCGCCGGTGGAGCGACTCGGTCCGGCGATCGAGCATCACCCGCGCTTTCCACGGCGAGTCAATGTAGGCTTCATGCAGGTAGTGTCGCCCCACGACATCCGACTCAGGGTCCATGAGCGCGGCAGCGGCGAAACCCTGGCCTGTGGCACGGGCGCCTGTGCCGCCGTGGCCTGCGGTATTCGTCAGGGGCTGCTGGAAAGCCCCGTCACGGTCCATCTGCGCGGTGGTGACCTGCGTATCGAATGGGCAGGTGACAACGCCTCGCTGCGTATGACCGGTCCTGCCGAGCGTGTCTTCGACGGTCGAGTCGCCCTGTCCTGACAGAGCCGGCTGATGTCCCAACAACAAGGAGTCCTGCATGACCCGAGCCGTCCCCGAACCGCGCAAGACCCTGGACCCGGACCGAGTCGCCGAATGGCTGGCACGCCATCCTGACTTCTTCGTCGGCCGCGAGGGGTTGCTGCAACAGCTCAAGGTGCCGCACCCCGAAGCACAGGGCACCACGTCGTTGCTGGAGCGCCTGGTGTACGACCTTCGCCGACGTGCCGAGCAGGCCGAATGGCGGCTGGAACAGCTGCTGGAGTCGGCTCGCCATAACGAGTCCCAGTTCCGTCGCACCCGCGGACTGGTGCTTGCGCTGCTGGAAGCCGAGGATGCCGACGCCCTGGGCCAGGCACTGGCCACCCAGATGGCCGAACACTTCCAGACCCCGGCGGTGGCGTTGTGGTGTCCGTCCGAGCTCACCAACCATGAGCCATTGCCTCCCCAGGCGCCCAGGCAGGTGCTGGATGACCATGCCGGCGTGCGTCTGGCGGCCCTGCTCGACGGGCGCACCAGTCGCTGCACCCGGCTGACGCCCACTGACTGGAGCCGTCTGCTGCCCCATGCGAAAGCACCGCGACAGGCCGGCTCCTGCGTATTGGCCCGCCTGACGCTGGGCGAACCGATGGGCTACCTGGTCCTTGCCAGCCCCGATCCCGATCATTTCCGCGCCAGCATGGATACCCTGTTCACCGAGTACCTCAGCGATGTGCTGGCACGTCTGCTGATGAGCCTGAGCCCCTCGCCCCATGGCTGAGACCGCCCTGCGGCGCCAGCTCGATGACTGCCTGAGCGAACTGGCGCGTACCGCGAGCCCCGCCACCGTGACGGCCTATCGGCAGGATCTGCTGGCCTTGGCCCTGTTTCTGGAAGAGCGGGGCATCGAGGATGGCGCCGCGCTGCAGACCAGCCTGATGCGCCGCTTCCTGGGGGCCGAGCGAGCCCGGGGGCTGTCCCCGCGCAGCCTGGCCCGGCGGCGGGCCGCCGCATCACACTTTGCCAATCATCTGGTGAAAGCCGGGCTTCTCGGGCACAACCCCGCCGAGCTGGTATCGACCCCGCGTCAACCCGCCCATCTGCCCAAGCCGCTGGATGTGGACCAACTGGCGCACCTGCTCGATACCCCTCATGACGGTTCGCCGCTGGCCACCCGCGACCAGGCCATGCTGGAACTCTTCTACTCCAGCGGGCTGCGGCTGGCCGAGTTGGCCGGCCTCGACCTGGCCGACCTGCAGCCGCGCCGGGTCAGGGTGATGGGCAAGGGCAGCAAGCCCCGCCAGGTTCCGGTTGGCGGTAGTGCGCGACGCTCGCTCGACCTGTGGCTGGCACTGCGCCCCGCGCTGGCGGACGCCGGGGAGACGGCGCTTTTCGTGGGCGCTCGCGGCTCCCGCCTGGGGCATCGCGCCATCCAGAAACGACTGGCAGAGCTGGCTCGGCACCGAGGCCTGCCGGAGCACCTTCATCCGCACCGGCTGCGTCACTCCTTCGCCAGCCACCTGCTGGAGTCGAGCCAGGATCTGCGTGCCGTCCAGGAGCTGCTGGGTCACGCCAACCTGTCCACCACCCAGGTCTACACCAAGCTGGACTGGCAACACCTGGCCGCCACCTACGACGCGGCCCACCCCCGAGCACGCCGACGCCCCGAACCGTCCGGGAAGTGACCGAGATGAGCGCAACGAGACGGCTCCAGGCCCTGACCTTCGACCTCGACGACACCTTGTGGGACAACCATCAGGTGATGGTCGATACCGAGACCGGCCACTACAACTGGCTCGACGAGGCACTGGAGAAGTGGCAGCGCAGTCGCGGGAATGCCCCGATACGGCGCTTCGCCGAGCATTTTCCGCTGGAGACCTTCGCCGACCGACGGCGTGAACTGGCCGCCGCCAACCCGCTTCGACGCGGGGATTTCACCTGGCTGAGGGAGCGGGCCCTGCTGGCGCTGCTGCGGGACTATGGACTGAATGACTCGGCCGCCTGGCTGTGGACCAGCGCCGCCATGTCGCGCTTCATGACCCTGCGACATCGGGTCGCTCCCCACCCGGAAGTCGAGCCGCTGCTGTCGGAACTGGGCCGGTACTACCGGCTGGCCAGCATCACCAACGGCAACGTGGATGTTCGTCGACTGGCACTGAGCCATCACTTCCCGGTGGCCATCGCCGCTGGTGAGCTATTCGCCCCCAAACCGGATGCACGGCCCTTCCTGGCCGCCCTGTCTCGGCTCGGCACGCCGCCCTCCCGGGCCCTGCACGTGGGCGACTCCTGGCGTGAGGACGTGGAACCGGCTCGCCGGCTGGGGATGCAGGTCGCCTGGATCTCCCCTCATATCGACGATATGGCCCTGCCGGCCGGCATTCACCGACTGAACCACGTACGGGAACTGCCCGGCCTGCTGCACCGGCTGGCCGGCACGGGGCGTGACTGATACGGTGAGCGAGGCGGCGATCTACCCCGGTTCGGTCGCCAGCCAGGCATCGAGACGCGCGCTGGCCTCATCGACGCCCTCACGCTTCAGCGACGAGAAGAGCTGGATCGTCACCAGGTCTTCCCACTCCTGCAGCCGTTGGCGCACCTGTTGCAGCGCCTGCTTGGCCGCACCGGACTTCAGCTTGTCCGCCTTGGTCAGCAGGATGTGCACCGGCATGTCCTGATCGTCGGCCCAGCCCAGCAATGTCTGGTCGAATTCGGTGAGGGGATGGCGAACGTCCATCACCAGCACCACACCTTTCAACGAACGGCGCCCGCGCAGGTACTCCGCCAGGTGTCGCTGCCATTCACGCTTGACCTCTTCCGGCACCTTGGCAAAGCCATAGCCGGGCAGGTCCACCAGGCGCCGGGAGGTGTCGTCACCCAGCGAGAAGTGGTTGATCAGTTGGGTGCGCCCCGGGGTACGCGAGGTTCTCGCCAGCGCTTTCTGCCGAGTCAGTGTATTGATTGCGCTTGACTTGCCGGCATTGGAACGACCGGCAAAGGCCACCTCGGCGCCGTCATCCGGAGGGCACTGGGCAAGCGTCGGCGCGCTGATCATGAAGCGCGCGGTCTGGTAGTTGAGCGATTGGGACTGGCTGAGTCGGGACATGGCAACGAGATCCTGCCGAAAGTAGTAAGAGCGCCCCGCCACCGGGTTCTTGGCCTGCATTCCCGAGGCGGGCTTGATTCGTTATAATGCGGTGTCTTTTCTCTGCGACCTGGGCGCGCTAGTGTACCACCGTGCTCTTGCCGGCAGCGACCGATGCAGTCGGCGCTTCGGGCAGCGGGGCAAACCCGGCCTGGAACCTGCGGGGCCCGGAGCACCCAGGATGCGTACCGGTAAACAACACAACGGCATAGTGAAACTGCGATGAGAAAGTTACTGGCAAGCCTGGCACTGACCATGGGCGCCGTTGGCGCCGCCCACGCGGACCTGGAAGCGGATGCCGATGCGGCAGCCGGACGCGAGCTGGCACAGACCTGCGCCGCCTGTCATGGAGAAAGCGGCATCAGCCCATCCGGCGCTTTCCCGCACTTGGCAGGCCAGCAGATGTCCTATACGGCCAAGCAGATCATGGAAATTCGCGACGGTGATCGCCTGGTGCCTGAAATGGTTGGCCAGGTGGATGACTTTTCCGACCAGGATGCCTGGGACGTGGCGGCCTACTATGCCGAACAGGATGCCAACATCGGCCAGGCCGACCCTGACGAGCAACTGATCGCCCGTGGCCAGGAGCTCTACCGCGCCGGCGACATGGCCAAGGGCATCCCGGCATGCGCCGCTTGCCATGGCCCCACAGGCGAGGGTATTCACACCGCTCTCTATCCGGCCCTGTCCGGCCAGTTCGCCGAATATACCGTCGCTACCCTGCAGGATTTCGCCTCGGGCGAGCGGGTCAACGACCCCGGCAACATGATGGGCGACATCGCCGCCAAGATGAGCGATGCCGACATGGAAGCCGTGGCCAACTACATTCTCGGCCTGCACTAAGCCTTGCCCGAAAAACCGACGAGCGAGCGACATTTTCAGACAACCGTGTACCGCCTGGCCTGCAGCGCATGCCGGCCATCGGCCGAACCGGAAGGCGGCCGATGGCCGCCTTCGCCATTATCGGGCAGCAGCCGGGAACCCTGGCTTGCCGGCGCGCTCCAAGTTGTCGACGCAACCGACGGTACCGCCAAGCGTACCCGGCCCTCCAAGGAGTGAATCTCGCATGTTCAAGTCCCCCCTCATCCTCAAGACCGCACTGCTTGCCCTGGCAGGCTTCGGCCTATCGACGCTCGCCTCGGCCGCCACGCTGGTGGAAGGGCAGCACTACGAGGTGCTTCCCGAGCCCGTCGAGACCCGCGTCGACGATGGTCAGATCGAGGTGACCGAAGCCTTCTGGTACGGCTGCCCCCATTGCTACAACCTGCAGGGCCCCGTCGCCGACTGGTACGAAACGCTGGGAGACGATGTCAGCGTGGTGCACCTGCCGGCCACCATGGGCGGCGACTGGAACACCCATGCGGCGGTCTTCTATGCGGCCGAGGAGCTGGGCATTCGCGAAGAGGCTCACGCCGATATCTTCGAAGCCATCCATGCGAACGGCCAGAGGCTGACCGATCCCGACAGCATCGCGTCCTTCTTCAGCGACTATGGTGTCAGCGAAGACGAGGCCCGCCAGGCCATGGATGCCTTCGCCGTCAAGTCCCAGGTCAACCAGGCCCACTCCCGCATGCGCGCCATGCGCCTGATGGGGGTCCCGGCCCTGGTCGTGGATGGCCGTTACCTGGTGACGCCCAGCAGTGCCGGCAGCCTGCAAAACATGCCACAGATCGCCGATGCCCTGATCGAGAAGGTGCGCCAGGAGCGCGAAGACTGAACCGTGCAGACCGAAGCCGTGCAGACTGAACTGTCACACCTGGCCGACGCCAGGACGCCCACCCTGGAAGGTGGGCACCTCAAGCTGCTCACCTTCAACATGCAGGTGGGAATCCAGACGTCGGCCTATCATCACTATCTGACCCGGAGCTGGCAGCACCTGCTGCCGCACCCCAAGCGCAGGCACCGCCTGGACATGGTCAGCGACGTCCTGGGGCGGTTCGATATCGTGGGCCTCCAGGAGGTCGATGGTGGCAGTTTCCGATCGAGCCATATCAACCAGGTCGAATACCTGGCCACCCGAGGCGGGTTTCCACACCATTTCCAGCAGCTCAACCGCAACCTTGGCCGCTTCGCCCAGCACAGCAACGGGCTGCTCTCGCGCCTGACACCATCCCAGATCGAGGAGCATCGACTGCCGGGTACGCTGCCTGGCCGAGGCGCCATTCATGCCCGCTACGGCGATGGCCCCGATGCCCTGCACCTCTTCGTCGCCCACCTGGCCCTGAGCCACCGCGGTCGAATCCGCCAACTCGACTACCTCAGCGAGATCATCCAGCCGCTGCGCCATGTGGTCGTCATGGGCGATCTCAACTGCACGCCGGACCAGTTGCACACTCACTCCCGGTTCTGTGCTTCCCTGCCGCTGCACCCGGTGCGCCCACTGCTCAGCTACCCTTCCTGGCAACCGCGCCGCGCCCTGGATCACATCCTGATCTCCAGTTCCCTGGTGGCCCGGGACGTCCGCGTGCTCGATCACCTGTTTTCCGACCATCTGCCGATTGCCGTGGATGTGGCACTGCCGGCGGCCTGCCTCCAGAACCTCACCGCTCTGCTCAAGCACCAGACCCGTTAGCGTTCCTGCCACATGCACCCGCTTCCCTGCCTGGATGACGGATTCGACCCAGGGAGTTGAGGCACGGGGATGACGCATCGCGTCGAATCGGCGATGATGCGTCCCCTACTTCTTTCTGGACGAGAATCCCCCCATGCCAACTGCGAACCGTGAACCGGTCCTGCTCACTTGGCTCGACGGCTTCACCGAGGTCGTGGGTCGCTCCATTGCCTGGCTCGTCATCGTCATGATGGTGGTGCAGTTCGCCATCGTGGTGATGCGTTATGCCTTCAGCATCCACAGCACCGTCATGCAAGAGTCGGTCATGTACATGCACGCTGCCGTGTTCATGCTGGGGGCCGCCTGGACATTGCGACATGACGGCCATGTGCGAGTCGATATCTTCTATCGCAGGCTTTCCGATCGCGGTCGCGCCTGGGTCGACCTGTGCGGCACGCTCTTCCTGCTTTTCCCGGTCATGCTGTTCATCGGCATCGGCGGTTACGGCTACGTGAGAAGCAGCTGGGCCATCCTCGAGCGCTCCCCGGATGGTGGTATCCCCGCTGTCTATCTCCTCAAGACACTGATACTGGTGATGGTGTTGCTGCTGCTGATCCAGGGCGTTGCCCAAGCCATCCGACAGGTACTGATACTGCGCGGTAAGCTGCCGGGCAATACGCATGACCACGGGGAGGCACTCTAACGTGGAGGCTCTGCTGGAATTCATGCCACTGTTCCTGTTCCTCTCCATCTGTGTGGTGCTGATGCTGGGTTATCCGGTCGCTCTGTCGCTGGCGGGCACCGCGCTGATCTTTGCCGGCCTTGGCTACCTGTTGCTGCAGATGGGTGTGCCGGTGCCCTTCGAGACACGCATGATGGGAGCCATGCCCAACCGTCTCTACGGCATCATGACCAATGCGACCCTGCTGGCCGTGCCGCTGTTCGTGCTGATGGGCGTGCTGCTGGAGAAGTCTCGGGTCGCCGAGACCCTGCTCGACGCCATGGCACTGCTGTTCGGCTCACTGCGTGGAGGGCTGGGGATCTCAGTGGTCCTGGTCGGCATGCTGCTGGCGGCCTCCACCGGCATCGTCGGCGCCACCGTGGTGACCATGGGCCTGCTGTCGCTGCCCACCATGCTGAAGCGGGGCTATTCACCGGCACTTGCCACCGGCAGCATCTGCGCCACCGGCACGCTGGGACAGATCATCCCGCCCTCCATCGCCCTGGTACTGCTCGGTGACGTGCTGTCAAACGCCTATCAGCGCGCCCAGCTGGCGATGGGGGTGTGGAGCCCCAAGACCGTCTCCGTGGGAGACCTGTTCGCCGGTGCCGTGATTCCGGGCCTGCTGCTGGTGGTGGCCTACATCGCCTACCTGATTTTCACCGCCTGGCTAAAACCGGAAAGCGCTCCGCCCGCCGACCGAGACGCACTGAAGCGTGAACTCGGCCACACCGGCAGCATCTGGCCGCTGCTGCTCAAGGGGCTGATTCCACCCGTGCTTCTGATCGTGGCCGTCATGGGGTCGATTCTGGGCGGCTTCGCCACGCCCACCGAAGCCTCTGCGGTGGGCGCCTTCGGTGCCCTGGTGCTGGCACTGGCCAGCCGTCGCCTCGACTTCACCATGCTGAGCGAGGTGGTACGCACCACCGCTCAGGTCACCAGCATGGTGTTCCTGATCCTGATCGGTGCCGCGCTGTTCTCGCTGGTGTTCCGCGCCTATGGAGGCGAGGAGCTGGTCACCGAGTTGTTCGAGGCACTTCCCGGCGGTGTGGTGGGGGCCACCCTGGTGGTGATGGTGGTGATCTTCCTGCTTGGTTTCATCCTCGATTTCATCGAGATCACCTTCGTGGTGGTGCCTATCGTCGGCCCGGTGCTGCTGATGATGGGGGTCGATCCCATCTGGCTCGGCATCATGATAGCGGTGAACCTGCAGACCTCCTTCCTGACCCCGCCGTTTGGCTTTGCCCTCTTCTACCTCCGCGGCGTCACACCGGCTTCGGTACCCACGTCGACAATCTACAGGGGGGTGATACCGTTCATCATACTGCAGCTCGGGGTACTGTTGGCCCTGGCCATCTTCCCGCAACTCGCCACCTGGCTGCCTTCCGTACTGTAATTCGGCAGACACGGGCTGAACTCTCCTGTTGCATGGAGAGTTCAGCCCGGTGGCGGTTTCATTGGCAAAGGGGCACCAGCCAGGCCTGCGCCAGGTACAGCACCACGGCATAACGGGTCCCCTTGGCCAGGGAGATCAGCAGGATGGCCCGCCACCAGGGCAGCCGGAACACGCCGGCCAGCACGGTGAGCGGGTCGCCGATCACCGGGGCCCAGGAAAGCAGCAGGCTCCACTCGCCGAAGCGGTGATACCAGCGCTCGGCCCGGGCCAGCCCCTGAGGCGAAGCGGGAAACCAGCGCCTATCCTGAAAGCGGCGCGCATAGCGCCCCATCCAGACGTTGATCAGACTGCCCAGCGTATTACCGGACGTGGCCACCAGCCACAGCATCCAGACCGGCTCCCCCAGGCACCAGAGTCGCGCCAGCCACACCTCGGAGCCACCCGGCAGCAAAGTGGCACTGACCAGCGCAACCACGAAAAGACTCAACATGCGCGACACGCCGTGCCCATGGCGTGATCCATGCGCCCCATGTCACAGGACGGTTCCATCATCATGACCCCCGAGCGCTCGATACCCAATGCACTGACCATTGCCGGCTCCGATCCCAGCGGCGGCGCCGGCATCCAGGCCGACCTCAAGACCTTCTCGGCGCTGGGCGCCTATGGTACCAGCGTGATCACCGCCCTGACCGCCCAGAACACCCTGGGCGTCAAGGGCGTGCATCCGGTGCCAGAGGACTTCATTCGCCTTCAGCTCGATACCTTGCTCGACGACGTGTCCCTCGATGCCGTCAAGATCGGCATGGTCGCCAGCCGCGAGGTGGCCGAGACACTACGTGACTCGCTCGAAGCCCGTCGTCCGCGCTGGATCGTACTGGATCCGGTCATGGTGGCAAAAAGCGGTGATATTCTGGTCGATAACGTCGGTATCGCCGCGGTACGGGAGGTGCTGGTCCCCCTGGCCGACCTGATGACACCCAATCTGCCGGAGGCCGCCGTACTGCTGGACTGCCCTTCTCCCGCGACACGTGCCGACATGGAAGCCATGGCACCGGCACTGGCGGCTCTGGGTGCCGGCGCGGTGCTGCTCAAGGGCGGACATCTGAAAGGCGAGTGCTGCCCCGACCTGTTGATCACCCCCGATGGAACCCGCTGGCTGGAGGGCACGCGTATCGCCACGTCCAACCTGCACGGCACCGGCTGTTCGCTCTCCTCCGCCATTGCGGCCCGCCTGGCGCTGGGAGACACCCTCCCCGAGGCCATCATATCGGCCAAGCGCTGGCTCGAAGCGGCTCTCGCCGAGAGCCATCACCTTGACGTGGGTCAGGGTCATGGCCCGGTACACCACTTCCATGGCTGGTGGTAGCAAACCCGGCTTGCGCCTACGCCAGCTCCCACCCATGCTGAAGTCTGTCCTGTCAGGCTCATCCTTCATGGAGAGACACCATGACCCAGACTCTGCTGTTTGCCTGCGACCTCTCTGCCGAGAATCGCGCCGCTTACGCCCGTGCCGTTCGGCTGGCCACGGAAAGTGGTGCACGGCTCGATGTCATCCACGTGCTGGACCCCTACCTGCCGCGCCGCGTCCTTCACAGCCTGGAGGAAGCGGTAGTGGCCGACATGCAGGCCACCCTGACAGATATCCGGGAGGACTATGCCCTGCCGGAACCACAGACCCTGTTGCAGACGGTCGCTGGCGCCACCTATGCCGAGATCATCCGGGAAGCCCATGACCGCGAAGTGGACATGATCATTCTCGGCGCCCACCGCAAGCGCGGCCAGCCCGACCTGGTCGTCGGCACGACTCTGGCACGGGTGCTGCGCAGCGCCCCATGCCCGGTACTCACGGTCAGCCAGCCGGCCAATCGCGACTGGCAGGACATATTGGTGCCGGTGGACTTCTCCCTGGGCAGCCGCCACATCCTGCGCGAGACCCTCAAGCGCTTCCCCGAGGCCCGCTTGACGCTGCTGCATGCCTGGGACATCCCCGGCGAGCGGGAGCTGGGCTCCGATCGGGAATACGCCCGTTGGCGCGACCGGGAGGTAGATCGCCTGCGCGGCCAGTTGGAGCGTGAAACCGATCAGTTGATGGGCGAGCTCGATCGCGTACCGGAGCTGGAGCTGGTGCTGGAGCAGGGTGATCCGCTGGAAGTGTTGCTGACCCGATTACGCCGCCAGCCGCCAGACCTGCTGGCCCTGGGCAGCCGCGGTCAACTGGGCCGTCATAGCCACATCACCGAGGCGCTGCTCTCCGAACCCCACTGCGATATCATGCTGTGCCGCGCCTGGTAAAGCCTCTTCGTTCTCCTTTGAGGGTGCGTGCTACCCTTGCCGGCTGATCCACAGCCAGAAGGAAGGTCGCCGGATGAAAGCCCTGATTCAACGCGTGCGTCGCGCCAGCGTGGTGGTCGATGAACGAACCCTGGGGGCCATCGACCAGGGCCTGCTGGCACTGGTCGGGGTGGAGAAGGGCGACGACGAGGCCGCCGCCGACAAGCTGTTGCACAAGCTGCTGCACTATCGGGTCTTCGCCGATGGAGCGGGCAAGATGAATCTCGACCTGCAGCAGGTCGACGGCGGGCTGCTGCTCGTTTCCCAGTTCACCCTGGTCGCCGATACGCGCAAGGGGCTGCGCCCCAGCTTCTCCAGCGCCGCATCGCCCGCCGACGGCGAGCGGCTGTTCCACTACCTTCTCGACCGTGCCCGGGTGGCCTGGCCCCGGGTCGAGAGCGGCGAGTTCGCCGCCGACATGCAGGTCGAACTGGTCAACGACGGGCCGGTGACGTTTTTGCTGGATAGTTGAGCACAACACGTTGAGCCACGGCACAGCGGCGCCGGGAGACAGGGAAAGGAGGAGGTCCGGCCCATGGATGGCGCCGGTAGCTTCCATGGATGGGCTCGGTGCGCCTCCTCCGTCCCTGTCTCCCGGGGTCAGTCGCGGGGAAGGCAGCTACGTGCCGCTTACGCCTCTTTCAACTCCGCCTCCAGTTCCTCCAGCGCCTCTTCGGCAGCCAGCCACTCGGCCTCCAGCGTCTCCAGCCGCGACTTGAGTTCGCCCTGGCGGGCCAACCGCTCGGTGAGTTCCGCCTTGCGCGCCGGGTCGGTATACAGCTCGGCGTCGCCCAGGGCCTCTTCCACACTGCCCAGTTCGGCCTGCACCTTCTCCATGGCCTTCTCGGCCTGGTCACGCTCCCGCTTCAGCGGCCTGAGCTTCTCGCGAAGTTCGGCCGCCGCGCGGCGAGCCGCCTTGCGGTCCTCCTTCGGCGCGGCACTCTCCGCCTGACGCTCGGCCTTGTCGGCCCGAGCCTCGCGGCGCACGCCCTCCAGACGAGCCTTGAGCCAGGCACGGTAGTCTTCCAGGTCTCCGTCGAAGGGTTCGACCCGGTGATCCGCCACCCGCCAGAACTCATCCACGGTGGCACGCAGCAAGTGGCGATCGTGGGACACGATGATCACCGTGCCCTCGAAGGCAGCCAGTGCCTCGGTCAGCGCCTCGCGCATTTCCAGGTCCAGATGGTTGGTCGGCTCGTCGAGCAGCAGCAGGTTGGGCTTCTGCCAGGCCACCAGCGACAGGGCCAGGCGCGCCTTCTCGCCACCGGAAAAACTCGACACGTCGGCAAAGACGGTGTCGCCATGGAAGCCGAAGCCCCCCAGGAAGTTACGAATCGCCTGGTCGCTGGCGGTGGGCGAGAGCCGCTGCACATGCAGGAACGGCGTAGCACCAAGATCGAGACTCTCGAGCTGGTGCTGAGCGAAATAGCCGATGGCCAGGTGCTCGCCGGGCACGCGCTTGCCGGCCAGCAACGGCAGCTCGCCGGTCAGCGACTTGATCAGGGTCGACTTGCCGGCCCCGTTGGGGCCCAGCAGGCCAATTCGCTGTCCCGGAAGCAGACTTGCCTTCACGCCCTCCAGTTGGACCGTCTCGTTGCCCTGAGCGTTGCGATAGCCCAGCCGCGCCTCATCCAGCACCAGCAACGGGTGGGATATCTTGTCCGAGGAAGGGATCGTGAAGTGAAAGGGGGAGTCGGCATGGGCCATGGCGATATCGCCCATGCGCTCGAGCATCTTCAACCGGCTCTGAGCCTGGCGGGCCTTGGTAGCCTTGGCTCGAAAGCGTGCCACGAAGCGCTCGATCTCCTCGCGGCGTGCCTGCTGTTTGGCGGCCTCCGCCTGTTGCAGGGCCAGCTTCTCGGCGCGGGTACGCTCGAAAGTGGAATAGTTTCCACGATAGAGCACCAGCCGCTGACGGTCGAAATGCACGATGTGATCGCATACGGCATCGAGGAAGTCGCGATCATGCGAGATCAGCAGCAGCGTGCCGGGGTAGCGCATCAGCCACTGCTCGAGCCAGAGCAGGGCATCGAGGTCCAGATGGTTCGTGGGTTCATCGAGCAGGAGCAGATCCGATGGCATGAACAGGGTTCGTGCCAGGTTGACCCGCATGCGCCATCCACCGGAAAAGTCCGACAGCGGACGTGCGAGATCGGCCTGGGTAAAGCCCAGGCCGATCAGCAACTGGGCGGCACGAGCCGGTGCGCTGTAGCCGTCCAGCGCCTCGATGGCGCCATGCAGCTCTGCCTCGCGATGGGCGTCGTCCTCCTTCTGGGCTCGCATCAATGCCGCCTCGGTCTGGCGCAGTTCCTGGTCACCATCGAGCACATAGTCGACGATGGGACGCTCCAGCGCCTCCACCTCCTGAGCCATATGGGCGATCCGCTGTCCCCCACTCATCTCGATATCACCGCGATCCGGTGCGAGATGGCCCAGCAGCAGGCCGAACAGGCTCGACTTGCCGGCCCCGTTGGGTCCGACAATGCCGGCCTTGTGGCCGGCATGCAGGGTCAGCTCGGCTTCCTCGAGCAGGATTTGGGTGCCGCGTTGCAGGGCGACCTGGCGCAGTGCAATCATGCAGACTCCAAGTGGCGAATTAAGGAAGCCGACGCCGTCGGCGCCAGCCTGATCATGAGCGACGATTCTACCCCAATGGCCGACGATCTGCGGACTCGGCTTGCCGCCGACCCGCTATGGGACTACGCGCTGGCATTCTACGCGAGGGACGGTGTGGAAACGGCCTGTCTGCAGCTTCAGGACGAGGCTGGCATGGATGTCTGCGAGCTCCTTTGGCACTGCTGGCTCTATCGCCATGGCCTGAGGCTGGATGAAGAACCCGCCGAACTGGCATCGATCCGTCAGTGGCAGAAGGAGGTCACGGTCGTGCTGCGAACGCTGCGCCGTCATCTGAAATCCGACGCCAAGGAGCGTGCCGGAGTGGCCGAGGTACGTCGTCAATTGCAGCGAGCCGAGCTCGCGGCAGAGCGGGAAACTCTTGAGCGTCTACAGGCTCTGGCCGAGCGCCTTCAAACCCTGAGCCCCCTCCCAGAGCCACGGCCAAGTCTGAAAACTTCTCTCTCATTTCGCTGGCAACTACAGAAAAAAGCGCAACTTTTAGCTTTGCAAACCCTTGAATGCCAGCTTGACCCTCTCTGGGGGCCACGCTAGCCTAAAAACAGTTGTGCAGCCCGAGAGGCTGCCCGATGCCTGCTGATGTGAAATTTTTCACGGGCCCAACCTGCGAGGAGAACATAATAATGAAGGCAACCAAGCTGTTGACCACTGCCAGTATCGGCGCGCTGCTGTTCGGCATGTCGGCTGCCGCTCATTCCGCCAACTGGCGCTATGCGCATGAGGAATTCGAGGGAGATGTACAGGACGTATTCGCCGTCGCCTTCAAGGAGTATATCGAAGAAAATTCCGATAATACGGTACAGATCTATCGCTTCGGCGAGCTGGGTGAATCCGATGACATCATGGAGCAAACCCAGGCCGGCATCCTTCAGTTCGTCAACCAATCCCCCGGTTTTACCGGCTCACTGATTCCCGAAGCACAGATTTTCTTCATTCCCTATCTGCTCCCCACCGATGAAGAAACCGTCATCGAGTTCTTCAACAGCAGTACGGCTATCAACGAAACCTTCCCGGAACTCTACGCCGAGCAGGGTCTCGAGCTTCTCAAGATGTACCCGGAAGGCGAGATGGTCGTTACCGTCGACGAGCCGATCCGCACTCCGCAAGAATTGCGTGGCAAGAACATTCGCACCATGACCAACCCACTGCTCTCCGAGACCTACCGGGCCTTCGGGGCCACCCCGACGCCACTGCCCTGGGGTGAAGTGTATGGCGGCTTGCAGACCGGCATCATCCAGGGCCAAGAGAACCCGATCTTCTGGATCGAATCCGGCGGTCTCTATGAGGTGTCTCCGCACCTGGTATTCACTGGGCATGGCTGGTTCACCACCGCCATGATGGCCAACCAGGACTTCTTCGACGGCCTGTCCGAGGAAGAACAGCAGTTGGTGCGTGACGCCACCGAGGCGGCCTATGAGCACACCCTGGAGCACATCTCCGGCCTGGCTGACGACTCGCTGGCCAAGATCCAGGAAGCCTCCGATGAGGTCACCGTGACCCGCCTCGATGAGGATGAGATCCAGGCCTTCCGCGAGCGTGCCCCGCAGGTCGAAGAGCGTTTCGTCGAGATGACAGGCGACCGTGGTGCCGAGCTGTTGGAACAGTTCAAGGCGGACCTGGAAGCCGTAACTGGCGAGTAAGCCCAGGGCGACTCACCATGAGCGTGCAAGAGGGCAGCCGGCTGGCTGCCCTCTTGTTCTTTGGGGCAGGCGATTTCCTCTCACCACCCTGCCTACCGGTGTGCCAGCCAGTGTCCTGGCATGACGAGACCCGTTAACCAACGACATGAACCGTACGTAGGAATCCATCGGAGCCAACCGACATGGAAACAAGCGAAGAAGATATTGCCGAGAAAAACTACCGCTCGACCCTGCCGGGACCGCTCGGTCTGCTGGATACCTGGATCAGCAACGTCGAGGCGGTGATTCTAGCCATAGGGGTCATCCTCATGGCGCTCAACACCGTGGCCAACGTGTTCAGCCGCTTCGTCTTCGGAGAAAGCCTGCACTTTTCCGAAGAGGTCAACCGCATCCTGATCGTGATGGTGACCTTTGCCGGCATCGGCTACGCTGCTCGCCACGGCCGCCATATCCGCATGTCGGCCATCTATGATGCCCTGCCCATCGGGGGACGCCGCTGGTTGATGATCTTCATCTGCCTGTTCACGGCCACGGTGATGCTCATACTCTGCTACTACTCGATCGGCTATATCCAGACCGTCTATGGCCGCGGTCGTGTGCTGCCGTCGCTGAGCATTCCGGTGTGGGTCATGTATGTGTGGGTACCCGTCGGCTTCATCATCACCGCCATCCAGTACCTGCTCACCGCAGTCAAGAATCTCACCTCCCGTGACGTATACCTGTCGACCCATGTGATCGATGGTTACAAGGATACGGAAACGGAAGTCTGACGCAGGGCTCGCGAGGATCCACCATGACGACTATTATCATCACCATCATGATCGTGCTGCTCCTGCTTGGCTTCCCGATGATGATCCCCTTGATCACCGCAGCCTTCGTCGGTTTCTACATGACGTTTGGCGGCACCGGACAAATGGAAACCCTCATCCAGCAGATGATGGGGGGAATCCGCCCCACCGCATTGATCGCCGTTCCCATGTTCATCCTGGCCGCCGACATCATGACGCGAGGCCAGTCGGCCAACCGCCTGATCGACATGGTCATGAGCTTCGTCGGCCACGTGAAGGGGGGCCTGGCCGTCAGTACTGCGACTTCCTGCACCCTGTTCGGTGCCGTTTCCGGTTCCACCCAGGCCACGGTGGTGGCGGTAGGCGGGCCATTGCGACCACGCATGCTCAAGGCCGGCTACAAGGACTCCTTCACCCTGGCGTTGATTATCAACTCCAGCGACATTGCCTTCCTGATACCGCCGAGTATCGGCTTTATCATCTACGGCATCGTGTCCGGCACATCCATCAGCGAGCTGTTCATCGCCGGCATCGGCCCTGGCCTACTGATTTTGCTGATGTTTGCGATCTATAGCGTGATCTATGCAACGGTCCATAACGTGCCCACGGAGCCCAAGGCAACGTGGGGGCAAAGGCTCACTGCCACACAGCGGGCGCTATGGCCATTGGGCTTTCCGATATTGATCGTGGGGGGCATCTACGGCGGGATCTTCAGCCCCACCGAGGCGGCGGCGGCTTGTGTACTCTATGCCTTCTTTCTCGAGTTCCTGATCTTCCGCTCCCTGAAGGTTTCGCACATCTTCACCATCGCCAGGTCCACCGGCCTCATTACCGCCGTGGTGTTCATCCTGGTCGCCGTGGGCAACTCCTTCGCCTGGATCATCTCCTTCGCCCAGATTCCCCAGACCATTCTGGCGGCGGTGGGAATCAACGAGGCAGGTCCGGTCGGCGTGCTGGTGGTCATTTCCATCGCCTTCTTCGTGGCCTGCATGTTCGTCGACCCCATCGTGGTGATCCTGGTCCTCACCCCGATCTTCGCCCCCGCCATCGCCGCCTCGGGCCTCGACCCGGTGCTGGTGGGTGTGCTGATCACCCTACAGGTAGCGATAGGGTCGGCGACGCCACCCTTCGGCTGCGATATCTTCACCGCCATCGCCATCTTCAAGCGACCCTACTGGGAGGTCATTCGCGGTACGCCGCCTTTCATCTTCATACTGATACTGGCAGCGGCTCTGATCATCATGTTCCCGCAGATTGCGTTGTTCCTGCGTGACCTGGCCTTCCGTTGATCGAGGAGATCGTGATGTTCAATCGGATACTCGTACCAGTCGACGGATCCCGGGGTGCCCTTCGGGCACTGGAAAAAGGCGTCGGGCTGCAGATGCTGACCGGGGCCGAGCTATACATACTCTGTGTCTTCAAGCATCACAGCCTGCTCGAGGCCTCACTGTCGATGGTTAGGCCCGACAAGCTCGATATTCCGGACGATGCTCTCAAGGAATACGCCACCGAGATCGCCGTTCAGGCCAAGACGAACGCACTGGAACTGGGCGTGCCCGCCGACAAGCTGCGTGCCTTCGTAAAGGGTGGGCGCCCCTCGCGCACCATCGTGCGCTTTGCCAGGAAGCGAGAGTGTGATCTGATCGTGATCGGTGCCCAGGGCACCAATGGCGATAACTTGCTGGGCAGCGTATCCCAGCGGGTCGCCGGCGGCGCCCACTGCCCGACCCTGATCGTCTGAGTATCGCCTGCCGGACCGGCTTCCCCACTGCGCTGTCACGCGGGTGCGGAACCGGTCCGTCCCTGTTAGAGTCCGAGTAGCTGCCCACGGGTTTCTTTGCGCCCCATGCCTCACTCACTATAGGACTCCGCATGAAGACACTGCTGACCTCCGCCTCCCTGGTCGCCCTGGTGGCCTCGGCACCGTTCGCCCTGGCCGCGCCGGAAACCGAGAACGAGCGCCTCAGCTATAGCCTGGGCGTTGCCTACGGCCAGAGCATCGCCCAGGAATACGCTGATCTGGACGTGGACGCCTTTACCGCAGCCATCCGTGACGTCATCGCAGACAATGACCTGGCCATGAGCAGCGATGAGATGGCCGAGACGCTGAGCCGCTTCCAGCAGGAGGCCATGGCGACCCGTCAGGCCGAGACCCAGGAAATGGCCGAGCTGAATCTGGCCGAGGGCGAGGCCTTCCTTGCCGAGAATGCCGAACGCGAAGAAGTGGAAACCACCTCGTCGGGATTGCAATACGAAGTCCTGGAAGCCGGGGACGGCGCCAACCCTGGCCCCTCATCCCATGTCGAGGTGCATTATGAAGGTACCCTGGTCGACGGCACTGTATTCGACAGTTCCATCGATCGCGGCGAGCCGGTCAGTTTTCGTGTCGACCAGGTCATCGAGGGGTGGCAGGAAGCCCTGCAGCTAATGAGCGTCGGCGATACCTGGATGCTCTACATCCCCCCCGAGCTGGGATATGGCGCCCAGGGCCAGGGGCCAATCGGACCCAACGAGACGCTGATCTTCCAGGTCGAACTGCTCGACGTCACGGACTGACTACCGACACATGAAAGCCTTCCCCCCATTTATCGTCGGGCTGCTGCTCTCGGCCGGTGTCGTGGCCGATGAACCGCTGGCAGACTTGCCTTCTCTCGGCACAACCCCCGGCACTATCAGCGTGATCGGTATCTCCTCGGGTGGCTATATGGCTACCCAGCTGGCCGTGGCCTGGCCCGAGCGCTTCCAGGGGCTTGCCGTACTGGCAGCCGGCCCCTGGAGCTGCGCCCAGGGTAGCCTGGGGCGTGCGCTTGGCCAGTGCATGGCCACCCGGCGCGGCCCTCCCGACCTGGAGAGCCTGAACCTGCGTCTCCGTGACTATCAGGCCCACGAACTGGTGGGCGACGCCGCCGGCCTGGCCGGACTGCGTGCCTTTGTCTGGCACGGAGAAGCCGACACCATCGTGGCCCCATCGCTCTCCGACGCATTGAGTGAGCAACTGGGCAACTGGCTGGCCAGCCCTGACGAGCAGTTGAAAGTGGCCCGTTCCCCTGGCGTGGGGCATGGCTGGCCCATACAGTCCAACGAGCAGATCCCACCGAGCTGGCTGGCCGAATGCCGCACTGGTGGCGGCACACATCTGCTGGCATGCGGCATGGATATCTCCGGCCAGGCACTGGGTTGGCTGCATGGCGAGTTGACACCCCCGGCAGCGTCGGATTCCGCGACATTGATGCGTTTCGACCAGGATGATTTTGCCGTACGGGGCTTCGGGTCGGTTGGCTATCTCCTGATTCCCGACGAGTGCGAACCGGGGGGCTGCGACCTGACGGTGGCGCTGCACGGCTGCGGAATGGACAGCAAGCAGATCGGCGAGGCCTTCGTCCGTCACAGCGGTCTGAACGAATGGGCAGCTGCCAACCGGCGCGTGGTGCTCTATCCCCAGGCGGAAACCAGCCTGGCAAATCCACAGGGTTGTTGGGACTGGTGGGGCTTTACCGAAAGTACCTGGCAGCTCGATCCCCTGCATGACACCCGGGAGGGCGTTCAGGTTCGAGCGCTGATGGCCATGATCGACCGGTTGGAAGAGGCCCCGGACGACTGAGTCTCGGCCATTGACCCGGACAAACAGCTCGGACCAGGAGTGAACCATTCCGACCCGAGGCAACGCCGCCCGAGGGCGGCGTTCGCGTCAGCTGCCCAGTTCGCTTTCCAGTGCCGAGCGCAGCAGGTGGGGAGTGGGCGAATAGAGTACCCGCTGGCGGATCTTGCCGTCACGGTCGACCAGGTAGAGTGACGAGCTGTGGTCGACGGTATATTCCATTGCCGAATCCGGCGTCTCCACTCGCCGCCAGACGATGCCATAGCGCTCCGCCAGCTCCTCGAGCTGCGCTTCGCTGCCGGTGATGCCGATGAAGTCGTCTCCGAAGTAACCCACGTACTCCTCGAGCCGCTCCACCGTGTCACGCTCCGGATCGACCGAGATCATGACCGGCACCACTCGTTGCCGCAGCTCGTCGTCGAGGCCCTGCATGACCTGGCGCATCACCGACATGCTCATGGGGCAAACATCCGGACAGTAGGTATAACCGAAGAACAGTACCGCCAGCTGGTCATCCTCGAGCTGGGTCAGGGAAAAATCCCCCTGCGCGGAGGCCAGCTCGACGGGGCCGCCACGAGGCTCACCATCCTGGCCACCCATCTGCTGCTGGTACCAGCCGTAGCCGGCAAGGGCGACTGCCAGCACCATCGCGATGCCAAGCACCATCCAGATTCGTTGCCGCTTCATGGCACACTCCGCTCCACATCCAGGTCGAACCGGCTTCCCAGCCGACCATTCGGGGTTTCAACGACTACCTGGGCTCGCCACGGCATGACCGCCTCAGTACAGATCGGTACCTGGCCCAACCCCTGAAAGCGGCCATCACCCCGCGCTTCCAAAGGGAAACGGTGCAAGCCCATGTCCATGTCACGGCCGACCAAGTCCACATGAACGGCCTCGGCCGCGACACCCTCCAGCGTAACCGTCAATGTCATCATCTCCAACGCTCGAATGCCATTTGGCCCCTCAATGGCCAGTCGCAGCCGACCATCGTCGCCGACCGGCGTCGAGCAGGCCGAGCGGTGTAGATTACAGGGGCCGTCGACAGCGTACCAGGTGATATCCTGGTCGCCACGCAGAAGATGCGAGGCCAGATACCACAGCGCCACGACCAGCGTGAGCAGGGTAATCAGCATCATCAGGCGAAGCCCGGGAAAGCGAGGCTCACAGGAGTCGGGCAGAGTGGATGAGCTCATGACGGCGAAAGCAGCACTTCAATGAACGGCGACAGAAGGTAAGCTTAACAGCATTTACCCATGACAAACCGTGTGTAGGGTTGTCGCAGGCGAGGCGAGAAGAGGAGCCGACATGGAAGGCGTTGCAGGAGCGCTGGGACCACTGTTTCTACTGATACTGCTTGGCACGCTACTGAGCTGGAGACGCCAGCCTGGCGGCGACTTCTGGCCACAAATGGAACGGCTGATCTACTTTCTGCTCTTTCCCGCCATGCTGGTATCCACCCTGGCGACCGCCGATGTCGGCCAGGTGCCGGTGGTTCGCATGGCCCTGGTACTGCTGGGCAGCATGCTGGCCTTCGCGGGGCTGCTATGGACGATTCGCCGACAGCTTAAACTCGAGGCAGCCGCCTTCACCTCAGTCTTTCAGGGCGCCCTGCGTTTCAATACCTACGTGGGGGTTGCCGGTGCCGCGGCGCTGCATGGCGCGCCAGGCGTCACCGTGGCGGCGGTCGCCGTGGCGTTGATGGTTCCGGTCGTCAATGTCCTGTGCGTCATCAGCTTTATCGCCGCCGGTACGCTGGGCCCTTCCAGCCTGGGCAAGAGCCTGGCGGCGCTGATACGCAACCCGTTGATTCTTGCCTGCCTGGCCGGGATTGCCCTGAACCTTTCCGGTATCGGCCTGCCCGGCTGGAGCGGGTCCGCGGTGGAACTGCTGGGGCGAGCCGCCCTGCCGCTGGGGCTGGTGGCCGTGGGGGTGGCGCTTCGCCCTCAGGCACTGATACGCCTGGACCGCGGTGTCTGGACATCCAACCTGGTAAAGCTGGTGATGATGCCGGCCCTGGTACTGGTGCTGGCCCTGATACTGGGGCTGGACCCGGTGACCCGTGACGTCGCCCTGCTGTTCGCCGCCCTGCCCACCGCCACCTCCGCCTACATCCTGGCGCGACAGTTGGGTGGTGATGCCGAGCTGATGGCGGCACTGATCACCGGGCAGACACTGCTGGCCATGGCCACCCTACCGCTCTGGCTGCGCCTGGCCGGGTGATCGAGGCGTTGGCCGAACTCGACATCGATGGACTCAGCCCGCGACAAGCGCGCTGCGCGAGCGGCTTTGGAGCATCCCCCGGTGAAGCCAACGGTAGCGCTTCCGGCATGCGTGGAATCAGCGATTCGATGCAACGTCATCGTGATCCGTGGAGGTCGACAGACTCTCCCATGCAGCGATCTCAGACAGGCGCTCGGTCAGCTCCTGACGCGCGATACTGACGGCATCGGAGCCAATCAACAAGTGCAACGGCGGGGTTTGCGCGTTCGCCAGTTGGTAGCCGGGCTCCACCACGGTGACGTGGATGCCAAGCTGGCCGTAGCCGGCGTTGTTGACCAGCACATCGACGGTGCCGAAGCGCTCGATGGCCGCCTCCGCTACGGCTTGCGGCCCGGCGGGGTCGGTCATGTCCAAGGGCAGGATCAAAAGCCTCTCGGTATGTTCCGTGAACGCACCGCGGGCGGCTTCCACATTGCGCGCCGTCGCCACGACGTTGTCGCCCGCCGCGAGGGCGGCTTGCGCGATCTGAGCACCCAGGCCACGGGCGGCGCCGGTAATCGACCAGGTCTTGTTGCTCATTTCTCGAATCTCCCAACTAAAGATGAGGCAGGCTTGCAGGATGCATTTGTGGCCCCCCCGCACCTCGTCGGATAGGTTCATTCCTGCCAGGAAGCACGACACATGCGCTCGGCCTTCTCGCTCTTGCCAGCGACGCAGCTCGACGGCATCGCCGCCACGCAGGCGCCCTTCCCTGCCAGCCAGGCGTCGAGCGCTAGCGAATCCTGCCCACCCGATACCGGCGGCTATCCGCCAGCGGCAAGGCGGTCAATGGCAAGGTGGTCTGCAAGCGCGCCATGACATCCGGGCGAGCGGCGATGAAGATCGCACCTTCCGTCCCGGCGACCAGCGCCGGCAGTTCTTCGCTCGAGATCAGCAATGCCTGCCCTCGCGAGTAGTAACGGGCCGAGAAGGATCGGCTGTCGACGAACCACAGGGTGGCGCCCGGCGGCGCCACGGACATCACCTGGCGGATGAGTGCCTTCTCGGTCTTGACCGATCCCGGGTTGAAGCAGATCGCAAGCGTCGCGAGCAGCGTCACGACCGGAACGAACAAGGCTGGCGCGGTGCCGACCGCGTGCAATGCGGGTGATCGTCCCAGCCTCAACCGTCGCTGGACAAGGACCAGCGCCCGGCCGGTCAGGATGGCGAACGCGGGCAACGCCGGCAGCACGTAGGTCCAGAGGATGTTTCTGGACAGCGTAAAGAACAGCGGCACGAACAACGCCCAGGCGATCAGGTAGCCGGTCATCGGTCTGCGGATCAGGCGCAGCAAGGCCCCGCGGCCACGCCGATGGCGCAGCGCGGCGGCGAGCATCGCCAGGGCGAGGGGACTCCAGGGCAGCGTGGCGGCCAGCCAGCCCAGCCAGATGGCCCCTATGGCCCGCCGATGGGCGGTTCCATACAGATCGCCGGCCCACCCGGGTTCCAGAAACCGCCGTACATGCTCGCCGATCAGGAAGTAGTCCCAGAAGCCTGGCGTCCTGATCTCGGCGATGACGTACCAGGGCACGACCAGGGATGCCACCAGCGACAGGCCGACCAGCCATCCGCGCATCGATAGCGCCGGCCATACCCGGCGGCGGTAGGCCAGCAGACACAGGGCCGCCGGACCCGCGACGATAACCAGCGCCAGCGGCCCCTTGGCGAGCAGGCCGATCGCCAGGCCCACGGCGGCCAGCAGGCGCCAGTGCCATTGCGGCAGCATCAGTCCGGCCATGAACAGCGTGGTGCCCAGTGCCAGGAAGGGATCGGTCAGTACCGCGCCGGCCATCATGTACGGCAGCGCACAGGTCACATGAATCAGCACGGCAGCGGCGGCGGCCCGGCGGCCCGCCCATGCCCGCGCCAGCGCATGCAGGGGCCACAGGGTCAGCGCGGTGGCCACCCAGGCGGGAAAGCGGGCAACCCACTCCGACAGCCCGAATAACTTCATCGACAGCGCCTGCAACCAGAAGGAAAGCGGCGGCTTGCCCCAGAAGGGAACGCCCGGCTCGAACCACGGCGTGACCCAGTCGCCGCTTTGCGCCATCAGCCTGGCGATTTCCGCATAGCGCGGCTCGGTGGTATCGATATAGGGAACCCACAGCATGCTGACCAGCCGCAATCCCAGCAGCCCCAGCGCCAGGGTCAGCATGGCGCCTGCGGGGCGACGCAGATCAAGCCTCTTCATTGCAAGGCTCCTGGCCGTTTTCCCGGCGGGATGCGGGCCTGCCGGCCGTTTCGCCCATGTCACGCACCAGATAGCGGGGGCGCTGCTTGGTTTCGACATAGATCCGGCCGACGTACTCCCCCAGCAGACCGACGGACAACAGCTGGATGCCCCCCAGAAACGTCATCATCGCCATGGAGGAGGGATAGCCGGACGGGGCGGGATGCCCCTGCAGCGTCCTGAGGACGATGAAGAGGCCAAAGGCCGCGCCAGCGGCCGCGGTGACCAGCCCCAGACCGGTGACCCAGCGCAGGGGCGCCGCGGAGAAGGAGGTCACCCCCTCCAGCGCCAGACGCACGAGGCCGAAGAACCCCCACTTGCTGTGCCCGGCCGCGCGCGGTTCCCGGTCATAGAGGATTTCATGCGTGGGAAAGCCGACCCAGGCGAACAGCCCCTTCATGTAGCGGCTGCGTTCGGGCAGACGCTTGATCGCATCGACCACCCTGCGGCTGAGCAGCCTGAAATCCCCCGTGTCCTCGGGAATCGGAAACTCGCTCAAGCGGCTCAAAAGGCGGTAGAACAGATGGGCGCAACCGCGCTTGAACCAGCTTTCTCCGGAGCGGTGGCGGCGGCGCATGGCGATGACGTCGGCGCCGGTGCTGCGCCAAGCCGCGAGCATGTCCGGAATCAGCTCGGGCGGATCCTGCAGGTCCGCATCGATCAGAATCACCGCCTCCCCCCGGGCGTGATCCAGGCCCGCCGTGATCGCCGCCTCCTTGCCGAAATTCCGGCTGAGCCGGATCGTCCGCACGTGACGGTCCTGCGACGCCAGTGCCATCAGTGCCTCGCCGCTGCCATCGTGGCTGCCGTCGTCGACGTAAAGCAGCTCGTAGGGCAGCCCGATGCCCTCCATGACGCCACGCAAACGCCGATGACAGAGTTCCAGTACCGCGATCTCGTTGTAGGCGGGCACGATCACGCTCAGCACCACCGGCTCCAGGTCATCGAACGGCAAAGGCATCGATGATCCAACGCAACGGGCTGCTTCAACGACGGAAAGGTGTTCACTCATCATGGGACTCTCGGGAAGAAACGCGAATCCATGCCGGTGCCCGGCATGCGAACTTTTGCAGGAACAGGAAATTGAGCAGCGCAACCCCTGCGCTGCTGAGGAACTGGGCCGCCGCGATCCCCATGCCGCCGCCATGCAGGAGTTGAAAGGCGACCAGGTTGACCGACCAGGCCATGCCGACGGAAAGCAGATAGACGCCAAGCGAAAATCCGCGCGCAGGGGAAAAGACATAGCGGCGCTGCAGGAAATAATTGGCGGCTGCACCGACGGCCATGCCCAGGGCCGTAGCACACCAGGCCTGAACGCCGCAGGCCACCAGCAGGGCCATCACCCCCCAGTGCAGCAGGGTCGCCGTGCCTCCGGCCGCCAGGAACCGGGGCAATCTCGCCAGCCAGGCGGGATGACGAGGCGCGGCAAAGCCTTGGTGTGTGAAGTCGTCTTGTTTCATGACCAGGGAATCTACCTGGCCAGTCAACAGACAAACATCGAGCCGGGGTCAAGAATTCATCAAAGTGCCGACCGCGCGGCCGGCAAGCAGCAAGGCCAGGACACCGCCCGTCATCGGTCGAAGGATCATGGCCGCTCCGGGTGCAGCGCCTTGTGCCCGGCGCTGCGCCGGCGCCAGCCCATGGCCACCACCATCAGGCTGGGCAGGAAGGTCAGGGTGACCAGCGTGGAGCAGGCGATGCCGAACATCACGATGGCGCCCAGGCCGCGATAGAGCTCGGTGCCGGCGCCAGGGATCAGCACCAGCGGCGCCACGCCCAGGATGGTGGTCAGGCTCGACATCAGGATCGCCCGCAGGCGGATGCGCACCGCGTCGTCCACCGCCGCCACCACCGATGCGGCCCCCTCCTCGATACGCGTGCAGGCTTCCTGCACGATCAGGATCGGGTTGTTGACCACCGCGCCCAGCAACACCAGGAAGCCCAGCAGGGTGATCATGTCGAACGGCTGGTGGATGCCGAACGCGGCGCCCACGCCGTTGAGCAGCGCCAGGCCGACGATCCCGCCCGCCATGCCGATGGGCACCGTGGCCATGACGAACAGCGGCCGCCCCCAGTGGCGGAAGACCGCCACCAGCATCAGGTAGCACAGCAGCACGGCGATGGCGAAATTGCCGGCGACCGCCTCGCGCGTGGCGTCGAGCTGGTCGCTGGCGCCGGAAATATCGATCGAGACCCCGTGCGGAATCTCGCCGGCGGCGCGCATGGCGTCGATCAGTTCGGCCCGCGCGCGCGCGACCCCGGTCTCCAGCGCCAGCGAACGCGGCGGCACGATGTTCAGCGTGACGGTGCGGCGGCCGTCCAGCCGGCGGATGCTGTCGCTATCGACCGATTCATGCAGGTCGGCCAGCGCGGACAACGGCAGCAGCGCGCCGGACGGCGTGGCGATCGGCAGGTCGCGCAGGCGCTCGACCCGTTGCCCGCTGCCGGCGCTGCTGAACAGGTAGATGTCGACCCGGCGGTCGTCCAGGATCATCTCGTCGGCGAAGGCGCCATCGCTGAGCGCGGCGACCGAATAGCCGAAGCGCTCCGCGTCGAGGCCGACTTCGGCCAGCCGCTCCCAGCGCGGCCGCACCTCCAGCATGGGCTGGTCGAGACTCAGCGAGCCGGGCTCGGAGCCGATCTGGGCGCCCTCGAACAGGCTGCCGGCGCGCGCGTAGGCCAGGCCGGCGACGCGGTAGATCTGCGCCAGGTCGCTACCGGCAATGTCCAGATTGATGCTGCGGGTGCCGCCTTCGTCGTTGGAAATGATCGAGCCGCGCGAGGCGAAGGCGCGCATGCCGGGCCAGGCGGTGTAGAGCGCCTCCAGCGCGCCGATCAGCGCATCGACCTCGGCCGGGTTCTGCGGATCGGTCATCGCGCTGATGCCCTGCGGGTCCACGAACACGCTGAAGACGTTCAGCGCCGGCATGTCCGTCTCGCCACGGGCGTAACGCCCGGGCGCGTCGTCGAGCCGCGGACGCAGCGCCGCGATCAGCTCCTGCGCGATGCCCTCCATCTCGGACAGGTTGTAGCCGGGCGGCGCGATCATGCGCGAGAAGACCTTCGCTTCCTCGCCTTCGGGCAGGTATTCGGCCGGCGGCGTCAGCAGCGTCACGGCCAGCACGGCGGCGACCAGCGTGCCGACCAGCACCGCGGCGCGCCGCGGCCAGGTGGCGTGGAGCGCGGCCAGGCGCTGGCCGATGCGCTCGAACGCATCGCCGTCGGCGGTTTTTCCCGCCGTCACCGAGGGCATCAGCCGCGAGGCCAGCGCCGGCAGCACGGTCACCGCCACGACCATGGACGCCAGGATGGAGGCGGAAATGGCGATGGCGATATCCGAGTAGAGCTGCCCCGCTTCCTCGCGTATGAACAGGGTCGGCGCGAACACCAGCACGGTGGTCAGGGTGCAGGCCAGCACCGCCGGCCAGACCCGGCGCACGCCGGCCACAGCGGCCTCGAAGCGGCCCAGGCCACGGCGCCGCGCCTGGTCGATGCTCTCCAGCACCACGATGGTGTTGTCCAGGGTCATGCCGATGGCGAAGGCCACGCCAGCCATGGAAATCACGTTCAGCGTGCGCCCGGCCAGCAGCAGGCCGATGAAGGCGGCAATGGTGCAGATCGGGATGGCGATCACGCCGACGAAGGTGCTGCGCGCCGAGCGCAGGAAGGCGAACATCACCAGGGTCGCGAGCGCCGCGCCGAAGACCAGGTTGCTCCAGACGTTGGCCACCGAGTCCTCGACGTAGCGCGCGTCCTCGCTGGCCAGGGTGATCTCCAGCCCCAGCGGCGCCATGATCGCGTCGTTGATCGCCTCGACCTCGGGCAGCACCGCGTACTTGGTCTGGATCACGTTGGAGCCGGTCTCGCGGCGCACCGCCAGGAACAGCGCCGGCAGGCCGTTGTAGTACGCGCTTTCGCGCAGTTCGTGGTGGCTGAGGCGGATGTCGGCCAGGTCGGACAGGCGCACCAGGGCGCCCTGGCGCTCGGCGACGATCAGCTCGCCGATCTCGGCAGGCGTGCGGAAACGCCCGACCGTGCGCACCAGCACGCTGCGCTTGCCGCTGTCCAGATCGCCGGCGGAGCGGTCGAGGTTGCGCGCCCGCAGCGCGTCGCGCAGGTCGGTCATGTCCAGCCCGCGCTCGGCCAGGCGATGCGGATCGACCTCGATGCGCACCTGGCGTTCTTCCGCGCCCCTGATCTCCACCAGAGAAACACCGTCGACGCGCTCCAGGCGTGGCCGCACCTCGTCCTGCAGGAAGTCGCGCAGCATCGCCAGATCGAGGTCCGCGCCGCCATCCGCGCGCGGACCGACGCGGAAGTACATGAACGGCTCCTCGGAGACCGAGACCGTGGTCAAGGCAGGCGCGTCCGCGTTCTCCGGATAACCGGAGACCTGGCTGAGCGCGTTGTTGGTGCGGATCAGCGCCTCGTTGATATCGACCCCGAAGGGGAACTCCAGCACGATGCTGGCCTGCCCGGTGCTGGCGGTGGAAACCATGCGACGCAGGCCGGGCAGCGTGCGCAGGTACTGTTCCTGCTCGATCAGGATTTCCTGCTCCACGTCCCGCGGCGAGGCGCCGGGCCAACGCGTGTCGACGCTGATGGTGCGCACTTCGAGATCGGGGATCATCTGCACCGGCACCCGAAGCGCGGCGCTGACCCCCAGCACGCAGAGGATCAGGACCGCCACGGCGATCAGGGTGCCATGGCGCAGAACGCGGTCGAAGCCCATGGCTCAGCGCTCCACCAGGTCCAGCGGCTGGCCGTCGGCCAGGGCTTCGTTGCCGCGGATCACCACCCGTTCGCCCGGCCTGACATCGTCGCCCGCGAGGGCGACGCTGCCGTCCCGGTCGTGGAGAATCCGCACGCTGCGGCGCCGGGCGACCGGCCCGCCATCGGTCTCCTCGACGACGAACAGGCTGTGGCTGCCGTCCGGCTGGCGCAGCAGCGCATCGCGGTCGATCGCCGGCGCGGCGGCGCCGGGCGGCAGGTCGATCTCGGCCCGCGCCGACATCCCCGGCAGCAGCCGACCCTGCGGGTCTGCCACCAGCAGGCGCAACAGAAAAGTCCGCGCACCGGGGTCGGTGACCGGCACCCGCGCGCCGACGCTCGCCTGCAACGGCGTACCGCCAAGGGCGTCGGCGAACACGCGCACCTGCGCATCATCGGCGATCTGCCCAAAGCGTTCCTGCGGCACGCGCAGATCCAGGCGCACGCGCTCGGTCGCCACCAGCGACAGCACCGGCGTGCCGCGCTGCACCCATTCGCCGGCCTCGCTGAGCTTCTCGGCAATCACGCCGGCGAACGGCGCCGGCAGCACGTGCCGCTCGACCTGCTCCGCCTGCTCGCGCGCATTGGCGCGGGCGGACGCCGCCGCGGCGCGGGCGAGGTCCAGGGCGGCGGCGCGCGCCTCGACCTCCGTGGCCGGGATGGCCTGGTGTTCGATCAGCCGCTGCGCCTCGACCACCAGGCGCTGCGCCTCGCGCAGGGCGGCCTCGGCTTCCTCCGTTTGGGCCTGGGCGCGCAAGAGTGCCTGACGGGCAATGGCGGCGTCGAGTTCGAGCAGCACCTGTCCGGCCTCGACCGGGTCGCCGGCATCGACGTGCACCTGGGCCACCAGCCCGTCGGCGCGGGGCGACAGGCGTGTCTGGCGCTCGGCGGTCAGGGTTCCGGAGAGGGTGAATCGCTCGCCGAATGCGGCGGGCTCCGCTGGCGCCACGGTAACGCGCGCGGCGGCAACATGCGCATCTTCCCCGGTATCGTTGGACGGCGCGCCACAGGCGGCAAGCAGCAGGAAGAGGCACGCCGGGAGCCCGCCTCGGGCACCCGCGCGCCAGGTGCCAGGTTGTCTGCGTCGCCACGCTGGAGGCTGGCAGCGGCACGGGCTAGGCATGTCGATCCCGCTCGCGGTCAACAGCGTCCACGGCCGACGGCTGCGTTCCCTGGACCAGGCGAACGGCCTCATAGCGCGGCGGGCGTCGGACGATGCGGTAGACCGACGCGGGCGGAACGTTGGCGAAGGTGTGGCCAATCCGCAGCGCCTTGAGCCCGAGGCGATCGAGCAGTGCGCGGGGAATCGGGCAATTCGGACCATAGGTGAACTGATAGAGCGCCCCATCGGATCGCAGCCTGGCGAACACGCCATCGAGAATGGCCATGACCTTGCGCGGCGGCATCGACAGCAACGGCAGGCCACTGATCACGGCGCCCGCCTGCATCCCCTCGAACAGTTCGGCTTTCTTCAGCCGCGCGGCATCCATGCACACCGTGTGGGCGCGCTCGAAGCGGCGCTCCAGCCTGGCGGCGAATGTCGCGTCGTATTCGATCAGCGCCAGGTTTTCCTGAGCGACGCCACGTTCGATCAGCGCGCGGGTGAAGACGCCGGTGCCCGGCCCAAGCTCGATCACCGGCCCCGTCCGCGCGGAGATCTCCGAGGTGATCAGGCTGGCCAGCGCGCGTCCCGAGGGGACGATCGCCGCCACCCGCCTGGGATCGATGAGCCACGCTTTGAAGAAGCCGACTGTGTCGGCCAGGTGCATATTCCGGCCCATGGGTCTCTCTTTTTCGAGGTCTTCGATTTCGGTACGAGTGCCTGCACGGCATCTCTGCGTGCACGGGCATCGAAAAATGCGCGGAGCACGCTGAGAACCAGCCTTGCGCAGGCCACTCATCGAGTACGCAGAATGCTGTCGGCTATTCAGGCGTCAGCCGATTCATATACGACGATAGATAATTGGAACTGTACGGGGCTGCCCACCAAGCCCCTGTCAAGGGGGCATCAATAATTCATCCAATCCAAAAACGCGAGGTGGCCCTGGGGAATCCAACCCGGACATACCTCACTGTCCCGAAACGTCGAGGATATAGCCCCGACCATGCAGCGTTTTTATCATGGGCATCCCATAGGCTTCCTGGAGCTGCTTGCGCAGCAGCCAGATATGCGTGCGCAGCGTATTGGCATCGACGCCCTGTTCCGGCCAGAGCCTGGCGCTCAATGAGGCATAGGAAATGAAATCCGGATGACTGCGGATCAGCGCCTCGAAGATGTGCGCGGCCAATCCCGAGAGCCGGAACTTTCCCCGGGGCTCGACATGGACCTCCAGCGTGCCGGGGTTAAAGCTGACATCCCCTGCGCGCAGCACCGTGTCGATGCGCGATCTTCGCCGATGCAGGGCATCGATGCGCAATGCCAGCTCTCTGAGATCGAACGGCTTGACGAGATAATCGTCACCACCACTCGAATAGCCGTCTTCCTTGTTTTCTATCGCCCCCATTGCCGTCATGAAGATGATCGGCGTCTGGTCGTTCATGTCCTTGCGCAGCCGACGGGCGATGTCGAGTCCCGAGGCGCCGGAGAGCATGATGTCCAGCACGATGACATCGAAGCTCTGACTGTCGAGCAGGTGCAGCGCCGTCAATGCGCCCGATGCATATTCCAGCTCATATTCATTCTCGCCGAGAAATTCGAATATGTTCTCCGCCAGATCGGCGTTGTCTTCGACGATCAGAACCCGGGTCTTGTTTCTCATGCTGGTTTCCCATGACAGTGAGGGGCGCAGGGGGCATCAGGCAGCCACTTTGGCCCGGGGCCACTTGCAGTCTCCCCGGGTGAATGCATCGGCCGGCACGGCCCCGAATGTCACACGCAGCACCGTCCCGCCGGCGGCAGCGTTCACCCACTTCAACTGCCATTGCAGGCGCTCGCAGATCAAGGTGGCGATGAACAGCCCCAGCCCCGCCGCGCCCGACGTCGGTACGACGGGTGGCGCGGTCAGCAAGGCGCGGTAGTGCTCCGGCAATCCAGGCCCTTCATCCCTGAACTCGATCCAGTTGGTATCGATGACCACATTGACCGCCCCGCTCGTGTGCTGGAGCGCGTTGTGCATCAGATTGCGCAGCAGCATCCTCACCAGCGCAGGGTCGGCAAGCAGGCGGGGATCCGCCTCGCCATGCAAGCGTACCCGCTTACGTGCACCCTGATGGATGTGATCGACATCCTTCATTTCCTCCCGCACCACGAGAAGGAGCGCAACACCTTCGCTCACCGGATCACCGTGGCGCATCAGACTCAGAATGGCGTGAACACTCGTGCCCATCCCATTGACGGCGCGACGGATGCGCCGCATGGCCCTGGCATCGGCTGTGGGCGTCTCCCCGCGCGCCTCTATGCCATCCAGGGCGCCCGCGATGATCGAGATCGGTGTGCGCAACTCGTGGCTCGCCATTCCCAGCAGCATCTTTTCCCGCTTGACATAGGTTTCCATCTCATCGAGAAAGCGGTTGAGCGTTCGAACCACCACCAGCAACTCCTGATCGACACCGTCCTCGGCAAGGTGGGGCATGGTTGGCGCGGGTTCGATGGACTTGATCTGCCCCATCAGATCCACCAGCGGCGTGACCAGGTGTCGACTCGTGATGCGGGCAAATGGCACGGCCAGGGTCAACAGCATCAGGCTGATCGCCCCAAGCACCCACTTGTAGGCCACACCCTGTATTTCGTAAATGCTGATGTCCTTGGCCAGATACATGCGTCCGCCGTCGACAGGCGCGTTTTGCAGCATGTATTTTTTCTCGCCCACATCGATTTCGCCGGTGAAAGGGAATGCAGGGGAGCGAAAAATCTCCGGAATCTCGACGTCGCCCTGCATGGACGCCGGCACGTAGAAGCCCTGCACGGTCGCCGTGTTCCACACAAACGGCTCATGCAGATTGGCCTGGCTCAGGATGAAACTGCGCTCTTCCTGCATCTGGCGGGTCAGCAGGCTCTTCTCGAACAGACCATTCACGAAGGATATGCCTGCGATGGTCACCAGCAGGGTAAGCAGCACCGACCCGATGACATAGCGAAGGATGCGGCGTTCTATGGAGTCGGTTGCAGTCATGGCCATTCGTCGGTTACCGCGCATCATTCATGGCAAGGTCGCTGGTGGAGGCCAGCACCTCCCGAATCACCCGCGACTGCCAGTCGAAATAGGGGTTGAAGGTGAGGCGCGCATGCACCTTGCCCTTTTCGCGATAGTCCCAGTCGGAATACCAGACCGGCTCGCCGGACAGGCAGCGCGCCGTGGCCTCATCCGTCTGACCGTTCCAGCAGATGCGTTCGCTGCCGGATCGTCCGTACAGCGCGTTCTGTGGCGAGAACAGGATGCCCATGTGCGAAAACTGGCTGATGCGCTCCTGCGGCAGGAAGTCGGTCCGCTCCAGAATGCGCGGCGAGGCAGCCGCGTCGTCTGCCACCCGCCCATACCAGATCAGACGGCTGGCGGCATGGGTGAAGTGGCGATCGAAGGCCCTGCGCACATAACGCACGTCGACGACGGAATCGTGCTCGGCCAGCACCATGACCACGGGACGATCGAAGTCTCTCTCCCTGATGGCCCTGCGCGCCGCCACGCTGCTGCGGTGGAACTGCGCGAACCCATTGGTGGGCACGTTGTGATAGCGCAGCGGCGACTGTTGGGGATGAGGACCCGTCGACAGCAGCCATGTCCTGACATGTGCCAGCCACGGCGTGACCCAAGCGAAATACTCGTTCGAGCGCAGGGCCGGCGAGAACAGCAACAGGCCGCGAACCTGCGGATCGCCCACGGCGTATTCGAGCGCGAGATTGGCGCCCGTCGAGAAGCCCCCCAGGTACACCTCCGGAAAATCCCGATGCAGCAGCGCAACCTGCTCCCGCACCAGTTGCTGCCACTCCTCCAGCCGCACATCGATCAGGTCGGCGGGCCTGGTGCCGTGCCCCGGCAACAGCAGCGTGCGCACGACATAGCCCTGGGCCACGAGATCCTGCGCGATGTCGACGAATGACCAGGGGGAATCGCCAAGACCGTGAATCAGCAGCATCGCCTTGCGGGAGGGAGCGTCGGGACGACGCTCGAAGGGTGAGTTCCAGTTCAGTTCATCGCCTGGGTTTTCCGTCTGGAAGTCACGGGTTTCCTGGATCCGGTTCCGCGATGCCTGCGCGTAGGCCTGGAAGTCCGCGAATCCGGTCATGGGCGCAACGGCGCTGGTACGCATTGCGCTCTGCTCCGCATGGGCCAGGCATGCGGCGCCCACAAGGAGGCAGAACAAGAGCACGCGATATCGGGCCAGCACGGCAATGGCCTCCTGGATATGGGGTCAGAGTGGAACTCAATCGCCGGATGAGCGCTTTGCTGCGCGGGCCAGATTGCGATCAATCAGTCGCATTAAAGGATATGACGGTTTGCTCGTTGTGCCTATTCGCATTGTCTTTCCCGTCCTGGCACGCCGATGACCCACCGCCGCCGTCCGCGGATTTCCTCGCGAAAGCAGCCTTGAACGGCCCATTCGACCGAACGCGTGGCAGCGACCCTGAAAGCCACAGTTCAGGTTTTGGCAGGCACTGCCCAGGGCATCTGCGGCCATTGGCATCTGGCGGCGCGGCGCATAAGCGGGGGCTGTCGCCGCTTATTGCGTCGTCGCATCACAACAACTTTTCCTCAACGGCCTGATAGACGGTCCTCACACTCGGCCGGAAGCCGAGGCGACGCGCCAGCGAGCCGTCCATGTGCAGATGCCAGGGGTTGGCCAACGGCTCGGACGATGGCTCCATCGCCTCGCCGGCCAGCGCGGTCAACTCGTAGAGCGATGTGGGTGCGTCATCGGTGATATTGACGATGCGCCCGTCCAGCGCGCCCGAGAGCGCGAGATCGATGGCAGTGGCAATGTCCCTGTGGTGAACCATGCTCATCTTTTGAGCCGGATGAAGTTTGGCATTGGTCGCCAGCTTGGGCAGCGCTTCAAGATGCCCATCCTGGTCGCCATAGACGAAGCCGAAGCGCTGAACCGACCAGTTCAGCCCGCTTTCGCGCAATTCCTTCTCGGCTGAAACCTTGCTGGCCGGATACGCCAGGGTCGGGTTGGTCACATCCTCTTCGCGACCGGGATGCGGGGTGTCCGGGTCATAGACGTGGCTGGTACTCGCCATGATGAAACGCGCCTTGGGCGCATGCGCTTTGGCGGCGGCAATCAGGTTGCGTGTCCCCTCGAGGTTGATCTTCCAGATCAGGTCCGTGTCGGGGGTGCGGAACACAGCAGCAAGATGGATGATCGCCGAGACCCCCGCCACCGCCTGTTCGAGCGATTCAGGGTTCAGAAGATCACCCTCCACGGCCGTTACGCCGGCAGGCACATCCTTTCCTGCGCGCAGGATGGCGCGGCAATCCTCACCGGCAGCCACGAGACGCGGCAGAAGACGCGCGCCTACAAGTCCGGTCACACCCGTTATCAAGATCGTCATGCGTCGGTTCCTCTTCGTAAAAGCTCATCGAGCCGCCCGGTGGCGGTCTGGAGCACTTTGATGGCAGTGGCGATCTCGGCCTGGTCGATGCCGTCGAACGCCACCCTGCGAATGAAAGTGAGATCGGGCAACTCGCCCCATAGCGTCGTGCCAGCCGCCGTCATCCGCAAACGCTTCTGCCGCCGATCGATACTGTCGGGCACCTGCTCGACCAGCCCTTTGCGAACCAGCGCCCCGATGACAATGCTCAAGGTCGCACGTTCGATCTGCAGCATTCGCAACAGGTCGCGCTGCATCGTCGGCCCGTCATGGGCCAGTTGGTACAGCACATACCATTGCGTGGAGCCGATGTCATAGGGACGAAGAGCCGCGTCCATGACAGCCCGGCCTGCGAGGTAGCAGCGTTTGGCCCATGCGGCAACCGAGTCGTGCTGGAACTTGTCTGATTTGTTTGCCATAAAACAATTATGCTAGCTAGCAAACAAAAAATCAAGCCGATCTGACTGAACCACCATGCGCGAGCGCAGAGGCCCGCGTCGATGTACCAACCGGCGCCGAACAGCGTCCGCGGGAGCGAAAGGGCTACCTGTCGCCGGGTCGGGTGCCGCCATAGTCCGTGCGCTTGTCGCGCCAGACGGCATGGACGTGGGGCTGGTCGGTGGAGTAAGGCGGGTCCATGACCAGTTCGATCCAGACCGAAGGCCCGTCGATACGCACGTAGTCGCCGGTGCGGGCGAGCGAGGTGGAACCGGAAAAACCCAGATACGTGGCGTCAAGCTCGCGCTGGTACCGGGCGAGAATCAGCTCGGCGTCCGCATCGGCGACGTCGTTCACGTACAGGCCGATCGCGTGGAGCAACAGCGCGCGTTGTGTCTGGCGCAGCGACATCGCCGGGATGCCCTCCGCCCTGGCCGGGAAGTTCCAGTCCTTGCGCCGTGCTTCCGGCCCCAGCAGAAGCTCACTTTGTTGCCTGCCAAGCTCGGCGGCGGCGGTCTGGACCGGGTCGAGCGAGGCAAGCAGCGAGACGAACGCCTGCCACTCGTCGCGCTGGGGGCGAAGGGTGATTCCGTCGAGTTCGACGACGGCGTGGGGCTCGATCGCCCGGAACGACGGCGTCGCCCCGACCAGAACCCCGTCCCGGTAGGTGTGGGTCAGCGCGAGGTGATGTCCACCGAACTGAAGCTGCCAGATGCCGGTGTCCGACGGCGCCCCCAAGAATGCGATATAGAAATTGCCCCTGCCGTAGCCCTCTCGGCCACCGTTGCGCCGGATCCAGTCGTCCGCCGCGAGATGCTGCTGGATTTCATCGAAGCCTTCGTTGCTGCCGCTGCCGGTCGCCGCCGCAAGCAGAGCGTTCAGCGCACTCCACTGTGCGTCGGAAAGCGTCCCCAAGGCCAGGCCAAGCCGGGCCTGGCCGCGGCTCAGCCCCCATTGGGGATAGGTGTGCCACCTGGCGGCGTTGGCGAAGGTGTAGGCCTGGACCAGGGCGGTGCGCTGCCCGTTGTCGAGCGTCGCCATGAAGGCATTCGCCCGGTCGAGGACCGCGGCGCCGGAACCGTTTGCAGTTTCGAAAGCCAAGCTGCCGTCGGCGCCGGTCGCCGGCGATGGCGCTGCCTGCACGGAGCCGTCGGCGGCGGCGGCGCACACGCCGCAGCCCAGGATGGCGATGAACGCACCCACCAGCATCTTGCGGGGTACGGAGCCGATGGAAACCGTCGCCACACGCCCCGACAAGGCAAGGGGTCTGCGCCACAGGGCGCTTTTCAGGTTCATCGCGCGCCCCCCGCCACGGCCGGGGCCGGGGCCGGCGCATAGTAGCCGGGCTGGTCGAGATCGGCGAGCAGGCCGGGGCCTTGCGGCGTCCAGCCCAGCCGCTCACGGGTGCGTGCGCTGGAAACGGACATCTCCGCGCCGGCCATACTGGCGAACCAGCCGAAATGCCCGCGCTCCCGCGATTCGACCGGCAGGTCGAGGCGGCGGCCAATCACCTCCGCGATGGCCTTGAACGGTACCGTCTCGTCCGCTACCGCGTGGTAGGTCGGCTCGGTCACGCCGTGCTCCAGCGCAAGGCGATAGACGCGCGCGGCATCGAGCCGGTACACGCCGGACCAGCAGTTCCGGCCTTCGCCGATATAGGCCGACACCCCCGTCTGCCGCGCCAGACGGATCAGGATCGCAACGAAGCCGTGATCGCCAAGGCCATGCACCGACGGCGGCAGGCGAACGGTCGCCGCGCGTACACCGCGTTGCGCCAAGGCCCGTGCGGTGGCGTCCGACATTCGCGGGCCGGCCTCACCAGGCAGGTCGGACTCGACGGCGCCGCGGGCCAGCCCCGACAGCCCCGAGGTGACGAGCAGCGGGCGGGCGGACCCCGCCAGCGCGCTTCCGAGCGCCTCGATCGCGCGGCGGTCCTGCTCCGCGCTCTCGGCGAACCTGGAGAAATCGTGATTGAAGGCGGTATGGATCACGGCGTCCGCCGCCGCCGCGGCGTCGCGCAAGGCATCGAGATCATCGAGCGTGGCGCGGATCACCTTCGCGCCGGTCGCGGCCAGGGCCGCGGCCTTGTCGTCGGAGCGCGCCAGGCCGGTGACCTGGTGGCCCGCTTTCAACAGATCGTCGGTGACGGCCGAACCGACCCAGCCGGTGGCGCCCGTTACGAATACGTGCATGGCTTTCTCCTGGAAATTCAGGGTTGAATGGCAGAGCTTGTTGCGGTCGGGGCGCGGCCTCGCGCCTGGAAATCGTTCAGCCCAGCCGCATGGAGAGTTCGACGTCCCGCGAAAACGGCACGGACAGGTAGCCGCCGGCGGGCGAACGCACCCGCGCCAGGTAGTCCGGGCTGTCGTCGGCGTTGTCGGCGACGATCAGCGCGCCCGGTCGCAGGCGGCTCTCCATCAGCGACAGAATGTCGCCGTAGAGCGCCTTGGCGCCGTCGAGCAACAGCAGGTCGATGGTGTCGGGGAGATCGCCCGCCAGCGTCGTCAACGCGTCGCCTTCACGAATCTCCACCAGATCGGCGAAGCCGCCTTCGGCCAGGTGCTCGCGCGCCCGCGCCACTTTCGAGGGCTCGAACTCGCTGCCGATCAGGCGACCGCCGCCGTTGTCGCGCAAGGCGGCGGCCAGGTGCAGCGTGGAGATACCGAACGAGGTGCCAAATTCGACGATGTTGCGCGCGCCGGTGCCGCGCGCCAGCAGGTAAAGCAGCGTGCCGGTTTCGCGCGATACGGGCAGCCAGAGGTCCTTCAGCCGCCCGTAGAAGTCGAGGTACTCGGTCCTGCTGTGCATCAGCCGCTCGCGCTCTTCGCGGGAAATGCCGGCCAGGGCCGGGCTGGTTGCCGCATCGGCCTGGGCGAACAGGCGGTCCAGCAGGGGTGCCAGTGGCGAGGTGGTCAGTGTGGTGGTCATGGGGGTGTCCGGTCGAGGGTCGGGCGCCCTGTTTCGAGGGCTGGAATAAAATGCGATCAATCAATCGCATTTAATCGAATGATACGACCAGACATCCACATTTGATATTCGCATTGCAGGTCGTGTTCTCCTTCCCCGTGCGATCCGCCGAAACCTCTGATGGCGCGTGGGCTGGCCCCCGATTGGGTGGACATGCAAGGCGGGTCGCGGCGACATGACTCAGGTTTGAGTTCGGGATAATAGAAGTGCCCGGTTGAGGTCTCGGCCAGGCCGGCCTAGAATGCGACCGATGCATCGCATCAAGAACCCGGTCGATTGTCCCCTCCTTCCTTCCACTTGCCGTGCTCCTTGCGCCCCGATGCCACCATGACCCACCGACGTCGTCCCCAGCTCTCTTCGCGGAAGCAACCTCAACAGGCCCGCTCGACCGAGTTGGTCGCGGCGATCCTGCAAGCGGCGGTTCAAGTCCTGGCCGAGGAAGGCGTCACCCGTTTCACCACCGCCCGGGTGGCCGAGAAGGCCGGGGTCAGCGTCGGCTCGGTCTATCAATACTTCCCGAACAAGGCGGCGATCCTGTTCCAGCTCCAGACCGACGAGTGGAGACGGACGTCCGATATGCTGCGCGACATTATCGAGGACACCGGGACACCGGCGCTCGATCGCCTGCGCGCGCTGGTCCATGCCTTCATCCGTTCGGAGTGCGACGAGGCGGAGATGCGTGTGGCCCTCAATGACGCCGCCCCACTCTATCGCGACGCCCCCGAGGCGCGGCAGGCGCGCGCCTCGGCGGACCGGACCCTAGAACGGTTCATGGAGGAGCTGCTTCCCAACGTCTCCGCCACCACCCGTGCACTGGCGGGAGAACTGATCACCACGACATTCAGTACGGTGGGAAAAAGCTTTTCGGAAACGCCCCGGACACGAGCGGAGATCGACACCTATGCCAATGCCATGGCCGACATGTTTTGCGCCTATCTGAAGAGCATCGAGAACGGATAGCCAACGACTCAGCGCGCCTGCAGGAAGTCAACCACCGCCGAGTTCAGCGGCGCTGTGCACTCCTCCGGCAGCCAATGACCGCAGCCAGGCATCACCAGGCCCGTCACGTCGGTGGCGTAGCGCCGCATCTGGTCGACCTGGTACTGCCCCATGCCGCCGTGGCCGCCGCCGATCCAACGCTATACCGCCACGAAACCGCCATCGACGAAGAGTTCCTCCCCCGCGATAAAGCTGCTATCGCTCGAAGCCAGGAACAGCACTGCCTTGGCGACTTCTTCCGCCTGGCCGAGCCGCTCGAGCGGCGTCATTTGCTTCAACGCGTCTTCCGCCCCCGCATTGTTCTGCAGGTACGTTTGCATCGCTGGCGTGTGGATCATGCCAGGCGAAACCACGTTAACGCGGATGCCCCGGCTTTTGAGGTCGGTTGTCCAGGTTCGTGCGAACGAACGGATCGCAGCCTTGGTAGCGCTGTAGATCGACAGGCTGGGGAGTCCCTTGCTACCCACTACGGATCCAGTGAGGATCACGCTGCTTCCGGCCGTCATCAGCGGTAGCGCCTTCTGTACAGTGAAGATCAAGCCTTTGATGTTGGTGCCGAACAGCCGATCGAAATGCGCCTCGTCAAGCGCACCGAGCGGTGCGGACTCGGAAATTCCCGCATTGGCAAACACCACATCGAGCCTGCCGTGATCGCGCTTGATGCGCGCGTAGAGTCGATCGAGGTCAGCGCCGTTGCCGACGTCGCCCTGGATGCCGACGTCGCCCTGGATGCCGACGGCACCGTTGCCGATCGCTTTCACGGCTTCGTCCAATCGCTCTTGCCGGCGCCCCGTCACATACACCTGTGCGCCTTCTGACGCGAACAACTTCGCTGTCGCAAAGCCGATGCCCTCGCTACCGCCCGTGATCGCCACGATCTTGTTCTCGAATTGTCTGGTCATTTCGCTGCTCGTCGTTTAAGTGGAGGATTGATCCACTTATAATATGGAGGTATCCTCCAGTTTTCAAGTGATGAGAAGAAAACCATTGACCGACGACACTACGCTGCGTGCCGATGCGCAACGAAATCGCGAACGTATCCTCGCCGCGGCCGAAGAGGTATTCCTGGAGCGGGGCGTAGGCGCGTCCCTGGAAGACGTCGCAAAGCGCGCGGGGGTCGGGATCGGCACCTTGTATCGACGTTTCCCGACCCGCGAGGCGCTTCTGGCGGCCACCTACAATGCGCGGCTCCTGTCGTTCGCAGAGGTGAGCCGTGCGCGGGGGGGCGAGATGGAGCCGGGATGTGCGGTGCGTGCCTATCTCGAGGAGCTCGTGGTGCATACGAACGTCTATCGCGGCCTTGCGACATCGCTCGGGACGGTTCTCCAGAGCGGTACTCCGGGTTGCCGCGCGACCAGCGAAGAGGGCAATCGACTGCTTCGTCGCGCGCAGGAGGCCGGCGTCATTCGTGGCGATGTGACCTTCGACGATCTCGTGTACGTGGTCATGGCGATCTCGCTCGCCGTTGAGCAGGGCGACGCATCCAAGTCGCGCATCGCACACTTGGCGGGTCTGTTCCTCGATGGCATCAGCGTGCGTTGAAGCGGCTGCAACCTCCGGGCAACCCATGTGTCCAGGCGCATGGGCGGCGGCACCAGGCATCTCCACGCGAGCCACGAGTACGACATCCATACAGGTGTTGCTGTCAATGGCCGCTATGACGGCTCCACCGGACCGAGCATGAAGCCGCCGTCCGCCAGCCATTCCGCGCCGGTGGTGTAGGCGGCATCGTCGGACGCCGCCCTGAAAATGACCTCGGCGATGACGATGGGCTCGGAGCCCGCCGCCTTGATCGG
>NZ_PNRF01000050.1 GCF_002879615.1 Billgrantia endophytica | reverse complement strand
GCTGGCTCCAACAGCTGTGTATCTCTCCCTTGGTGGAAAATATCGCTGTTGGAGCGCCGCTTTGCGTCGCGACTGGCGCCGGTAGGCGCCTCGGCAGTGTCGCGAAGGCACGAGCCCCCCCTGTCGCGAGCTGAAGCTGGCTCCTACAGCTGTGTATCTCCCCTTGGTGGAAAATATCGCTGTTGGAGCGCTGGTCCCCATCGCGACTGGCGCCGGAGGCGCCTCCTGCATTTTCCACGTTGCCGAAGCCAGTCAGGCGTGGTGCAGTTCCTTGCCGCCTTCCGCGAAGGTGGGCGGCGAGTTGGCGCTGACGATGACACATTCCTCTTCGCCAATGTTGCGGAAGCGGTGGGGCAGGCGCGAGTCGAAATAATAGGCGTCGCCGGCGCTCAGTACCCGGGATTCACCGGCTACCGATATCTCGATCTCGCCCGAGACCACCACACCGCCTTCCTCGCCTTCATGCTCCAGCATGGTATCCCCCGTATCCGCTCCTGGTGGATATCGCTCGTGAATGATCGACATGCTGCGGTCGGACCGGCGAGCGGCTACCAGGCGCCAGGACAGATGGCCGTCTCCAATTTCAGTCAGTTCATTGGCCTGATAGAACGCGCGAGGTGGGGCGGGTTCATCGCCGGCAAAGAAAGCACTGATCGATACGGGCAGGGCGTCGAGGATTTTCTTGAGCGAGCTGACCGATGGGCTGACGCTGTTCTGTTCGATCAGTGAAATCGTGCTGTTGGTGACGCCTGCGCGCTTTGCCAGCTCACGCTGGGAAAGTTTTCTGGCCGTACGCAGTTCGCGCAGTCGAGTGCCTACGTTAAGTCCTTCCATCGTCAAAGTCCGTCGGGTCCGTTCGATTTGTTTGACACATGATACTCGCTGACGCCCTCATGTATAAGCGTTGTGGCTGACGCGCATCATGGCGATTGCCGGATCGGGGGGCTCATCATGGCACCCCGGCGCCGGCTGAGGCATCATGAGGGAAAGCCCGGATTCGACCAGCAGGAGCCGCAATGAACCCGCTAAACGATGTGACTGGCTTGATCCTGGCCGGTGGGCAGGGCCGTCGAATGGGTGGCCGCGACAAGGGACTGGAACCCTTCAACGGCCGCCCGCTGGTTGCCCATGTGCGTGATCGCCTGTCCGGAAGGGTCGCCACTCTATTGGTCAATGCCAACCGCCATCTGGATCGCTACCAGGATCTCGGCGACCGGGTCATCACCGATATCGAGGGTGATTTTCAGGGCCCGTTGATGGGGATCTACAGCGGGCTGAGTGCCGCCACCACGCCCTGGGTGCTGGTCGTGCCCTGTGACACGCCGACCCTGCCCGACGATTTGGTATCACGTCTCGTCGAGGGTATCGGCGGTGCCGATATCGCCGTGGCGGATGATGGGGAGCGCCTGCATCCCGTGGTGGCCCTGGTGCGTACCTCGCTGGTCGAGGACCTGCATGCTGCCCTGGTCAGCGGCGAGCGCAAGATCGATCGCTGGTATGCCCGGCATGCCTGGTGTCGTGTGGACTTCGGCGATTGCCCCCAGGCCTTCACCAACCTCAATACCGACGCTGACAAGACACGCCTCGAAGCACACCTGCGTGAGGAGACCCGCACACCATGAGTGCCCATGCCCCTCTTGGCTTCGATGATCGGCTGCCATTGCTGGGTATTGCGGCCTGGAGCGGCACCGGCAAGACCACGCTGCTGGAGCGATTGTTACCGGCGCTCGAGGGGCGAGGTTTGCGTACGGCAGTGATCAAGCATGCGCATCATGGCTTCGATGTGGATCAGCCGGGCAAGGATAGTCATCGCCTGCGGCAGGCGGGCGCCGCGCCGATGCTGGTGGCATCCCGGGCCCGGTGGGCACTGATGATGGAGACCCCGGGCCAGCGGGAAGCCGATCTGGCGCAGCTGGTCGAGATGGTGCGTCCGCTGTGGCCCGACCTGGTACTGGTCGAAGGCTTCAAGGCCTGGCCATTGCCGAAGCTGGAGCTCTACCGTGAGGAAGTCGGCAAGCCCCTGCGGGTGGCGGGCGATCCCTGGGTGAAAGCCGTCGCCAGCGTACCCGCGGTGGCCGTTCCAGAGGGGGTCGACTCCCTGCCACTCGACGACGTGGAAGCGATTGCCGACTGGGTGGCGGCCTGGCCTGCCCGCTGGCCAGCGGAGCAGCGGCCCCGAGGGGTGATCGGCCCATGAGTCTCTCCTGTTTCGACTTCGGCGAGCGCATGCTGACGGTGGAGGAGGCAAAGACGATCATTGCGGGCCTGGTTACGTCCACGATGACGAGTGAATGGCAACCGCTGGCAACCTTGCATGGACGGGTCCTGGCCGAGGCAATGACCTCCCCCATCGACGTGCCCCAGAACACCAACGCCGCCATGGACGGTATCGCCCTGGCCTGGCCGCAGGCTGATGCGCCACGCCCCGGTAGCTGGCCCCTGGTCGGGGAGGTGCTGGCCGGCCACCACCGTGATGCTCCGCTGCCGCCAGGCGAGTGCGTACGCATCACCACTGGGGCACCGCTGCCGTCCGGTGCCGATACGGTCATCATGCGCGAACAGCTCGAAGAACAGGAGGGTCGAATCCGAATCCTGCAAACCGAGTCGGTCAGGCGTGGACAGCACGTTCGTCTCGCCGGCGAGGACATCGCCCGTGGCGTCGTCGCGCTGGAAGCGGGTACCCGGCTGAAGGCCGCGGAGCTGGGGCTTCTGGCATCGCTGGGGGTGGCGGGTGCGCAGGTATACCGGCGTCCGCGAGTCGCCATCTTCTCGACCGGCGACGAGGTGACCGCCCCCGGCGAGCCGTTGCCGCCAGCGGGCATCTTCGATGCCAACCGCTTCACCTTGCGCGGCCTGGTCGCGGAGCATGGCGGCGAGGTCGAGGATATCGGTATCCTCCCTGACGATCGCGACGCTCTGGTGGCGGCGCTTGCCGCAGCGGCTGTCGATGCGGATCTGGTCATTACCAGCGGCGGTGTCTCGGTGGGAGAGGCGGATCAGGTGCGTGCCGCCCTTGACGAGGTGGGCGAGCTGGGCTTCTGGAAGATTGCGATTCGCCCCGGACGCCCAATGGCCTGCGGCCGCCTCGGGCCTCGAGGCACTCCCTTCTTTGGCTTGCCCGGGAACCCGGTGGCGGCCATGGTCACGTTTCTCCAGTTCGTGGCCCCGCTGCTGGCCAGGCTGCAGGGGCGCGGAGAGTGGCCTTGTCGCCGGCTCACTGCCCTGGCCGAGGCGGACCTGCCAAGCCGCTCGGGGCGCGTCGACTTCCTGCGAGGCGTGTTTTACAGCGATGCGCAGGGCCGGCTCCGGGTGCGCAGCACCGGCCGACAGGGCTCGGGTATTCTCTCTTCAATGGTGGCCGCCAATTGCCTGGTCGAGATCCCCTCCGACAGGAAGGGCATCGCTCGCGGCGAGGCCGTTTCCATCCAACCGTTTGCTGATATCGACTGAGGCTTCCTCTATGTCCCTGACCCATCTCAATCAACGCGGTGAAGCCCATATGGTGGACGTCGCCGACAAGCCGGAGAGCCGCCGGGAGGCGAGTGCGTCCGGTTATATCCAGATGAAGCCCGAGACCCTGGCGCTGCTCCGCGAAGGTGGCCTACCCAAGGGAGACGTGCTGGCAACGGCGAGAATCGCCGCCATCCAGGCTGCCAAGCGTACCCACGAACTGATTCCGCTTTGCCACGCCTTGGCCCTGTCGAAAGTGAGCGTCGATTTCCGCCTGGACGAGGCGGCATCCCGGGTCGAGGTCACGGCCTCCTGCCGACTCAATGGCCGTACCGGGGTCGAAATGGAAGCGCTGACGGCGGTCTCGGTGGCATGTCTGACCCTCTATGACATGTGCAAGGCAGTGGACAAGGACATGGAAATAGGCGGTGTTCATCTCGATACCAAGCGGGGTGGAAAATCGGGTGACTACAGCCGCGGCTCCATACCGGCACCGTCGCCCATCGTGACGGGAGAAGGGGTTGCCGGGCAGGTATCGATCGGGACGCGCTGCGATATCGCTTCACCCTGTGTTCGGGTCAAGTGCCTTGCCGAGCTGCGCGAGCGGCTCGGTGTCAGTGAGCTGGTTGTCCCCCTGGACAGTCTCGCCAGTACCGACGTGGGAGGGTTGAAGGCGGCACTGGTAGAGCGTGACGAACGTTTTGCGGGACTCTCGGAGGGCCGGGTGCTATGTGCCGTCAATCAGGTGATGGCGGTGGACGCTACCCCCATCACCCACGATGATGAGATTGCCTTCTTCCCACCGGTCACGGGAGGTTGATGATGCAGCGGTTACGTGAAATCCGGGTCCAGGAGCCACCTTTCGATGCCGGTATCGAGCAGGCGGCGCTCCTGGCGGGGCGTTCCGATATCGGCGCCGTGGTGAGCTTCACCGGCCTGGTCCGAGACTTCAACGAGCAGCCCGATGTCACCGCGCTGACCCTCGAGCACTACCCGGGCATGACGGAAGCGGCCCTGGACGATATCGTGACGCAGGCCGAGGCTCGCTGGCCGCTACAGGGCGCGCGTGTCATCCATCGGGTTGGACGAATGACCCCGGGAGACCCTATCGTACTGGTAGTGGTGGCCAGCGCGCATCGTCGCGCGGCCTTCGAGGCCTGTGATTTCATCATGGACTACCTCAAGACACGGGCCCCCTTCTGGAAGAAAGAGCACAGTGCCAATGGCGACTATTGGGTCGCCGAGCGTGAGTCGGACCACAAGGATGCCAGCCGCTGGGAGAGCGATGATGACGATAGCCCCTGAGCTGATGGACGATTTCGGAAGACGGGTGCGTTACGTGCGTATTTCCGTGACGGACCGTTGTGACTTTCGCTGCGTCTACTGCATGAGTGAAGAGATGACCTTCCTGCCCCGCGCCCAGGTATTGACCCTGGAAGAGCTGGGCACGGTGGCTCGCGCGTTCATCGAAATGGGGGTGGAGAAAGTTCGCCTGACCGGTGGCGAGCCTTTGGTCAGGCGGGACATCGACCACCTGGTCGCCGAGATCGGGAGCATGCCCGGGCTCAAGGATTTCGCCATGACCACGAACGGTGCCGGTCTGGTGAAACATGCGAAACGCCTGCGTGAGGCGGGTCTGGGGCGGCTCAATATCAGCCTCGATACCCTGGACCCGGAACGCTTCCGCCAGTTGACCCGTACCGGCGAGCTGGGGCGGGTGCTGGATGGCCTGCGTGCCGCTCGCGAAGCGGGGTTTGATCGTATCAAGCTCAACGCCGTGATCCTGAAGGGTCGCAACGACGATGAAGTGGTCGATCTGGTGGCGTTCGCCAGGGCCGAGGGCGTGGATATCAGCTTTATCGAAGAGATGCCCCTGGGTGACGTATCGGACCATTCCCGGGCGGAAACCTTCTGTTCCAGCGATGACGTACAGGCTCTGATCGAGCGTCAATATGCCCTGATACCCACGACCGAAACCACCCTGGGGCCGTCCCGTTATTTCCGCATGGCCGACAGTGACAGCCGGGTCGGTTTCATCTCGCCTCACAGTCACAATTTCTGTTCGACCTGCAATCGTGTCCGGGTCACTGTCGAAGGGCGCTTACTGCTGTGCCTGGGGAATGAACATTCGGTCGATCTACGTGCCGTAATGCGTCGTTATCCTGGCGATCTCGATGCGCTGAAAAAGGCCATCGTCGAGGCCATGCCTCTCAAGCCGGAGCGGCACCATTTCACCACCGATGGCAATGTTCAGGTGGTTCGCTTCATGAACATGACGGGCGGTTAACGAGAAGAGCATTCCGCTTTCCTTGCCCATGATTGTTCAAAAAGCCTGTCAGGCTCCCTCTTGCTTTTCTTGCCTATTTACCATCAAGGCATATACTTTTGACGAGCAAGCCATTCAGCTTGCCCGTCGCAATCATGCATGGAGGAGGCCAATGTCCAGTGAAACCTTGGAGCGTATCGCCCGTAACAAGAACGTGGCTCGTGCTGCGGCCCGCCAACTGAGTATGGAGCAGCTGCACAAGCTCTTGGACGTCATTGGCGAGGTCATCGAACAGAAAAAAGAAGAAGACAAGCTCCGTGAGCAGGAGGAAGCGGACAAGGAAAGGAAGTTGGCCGAGATTCGTGAAGCCATGAGCGACGCCGGTCTCTCCGTGGAAGATCTCGTCGGTGAGCCACCGCGTCGTCGTCGCGGTCGGCCACCGAAAAATGCCAGTGGCTCGTGAACGGGAATACCTTGTCATTGCAGGGGCGAACCGATAGGTCTCGCCCCTGCCACTTCAATTTGCCACATCATTCCCGATCATCGAATGTCGGCGACTCCATTGCCAATAGCTGAAGGTGAACATCCGGCAATTGGCGCAAATGTTCTGCCAGCCAGGCGATGATCAATGGCTGCAGTGCAATGCGTAGCTGTGCCAGTGTCTCGGCCTCCAGTCCTTCCAGCCGCTCGTCCAGCCATTCCGCGAAGGCATCCTCATCCAGCGCACTGACCCGATGGGCATCCAGCATCAGCCGGCCGATTCGTACCCAGCCGCTGCCGGTGGACGCGATCGGCAAGGCGAGATGGAGGATGCCATGGCGAGAAGAGCCCCGTTCGGCGGCAAGCCCCGGCAACGGCGTGACGGCATTCTGGCTGACGATGCAGGGATTCTGGGGGTGGCGCGCCTCGAGGGTGAGCCCATCCCCGTCGAGCCGGACAAGGTCGCCATTGACTGGCGCCAACGGTGCATCGATCCCCATCGATTCGGCCAGTTCCCGATGGGCCCGCTGATGGTAGGCCTCCCCATGCACTGGCAGCAGATGGCGAGGCTTGGTCCAGCCATAGAGGATACGCAGCTCATCCTGGGCCGGATGGCCGGATGCATGTAGTTCGGGGTGATTGAATTCATCCCATAGGGTGACGTTCAAGCGTTTCAGGGCCCGCTTCAGCCGTTCGATCTGGGGTTCGTTGCCCGGTATCGCCTTGGTCGAGAAGATGACGGTGTCCTCCGCCAACAGCTCGAGGCTGGGATGTCGGCCGTTGGCGAGTCGACTCAGCGCCGCGCGCGGTTCGCCCTGGCTGCCGGTGGCGATCACCAGCACTTCCTCCGGGGGCAGGTACCCCAGGTCCCGCACCGGCACCAGGGGAGGCATGTCGCCCAGATAACCCAGCCCGCGGGCCACTCCCACCATTCGCTCCATGGCGCGACCCATCAGGCTGACCCGGCGGCCGCAGCTTTCGGCAGCCAGTGCGATGGCCAGAACCCTGGCCAGGTTGCTGGCGAAGCAGGTCACGACCACACGCCCGGAGCACTGGCCCAGCCTGTGCTCCAGGGCCCTGGCCACCTCTCCCTCGCTACGGGAGTGCCCAGGCAGGGGAGCGTTGGTCGAGTCCCCCACCACCAGGTCCACGGGTGCCAGGGCGCGGAACAGGGCCCCTTTCACCGGCGGGCCGATCAGTGGTTCGGGGTCGAGTTTCCAGTCACCGGTGTGCAGTACACGATACTCCCCGGCGGCGATGAGCAGGGCACAGCTTTCGGGTATGGAGTGGGTCAAGGGGAGATAGCGCAGGGTGAAGGGACCCGCTTCCAGCGCTTCACCTGGTTCGATTACCTGAATCGCATCGGTCGCGAGCCCTCGCTCGGTGAACTTGGCGCGCAGCAGGCCGGCGGCCAGCGGCGTGGCGTGAACGGGACACTGCCATCTGGGCCAGAGCCAGGCCACGGCGCCGATGTGATCCTCATGCCCATGGGTGATGATCAAGGCGGAAGGGGAGATGCCGAGCGCCTCGGGGGTTTCCAGGCTGGGTACCTGCAACGGGCTGTCCGGCAGGTCCTGCCGGATCATCATTCCACAATCGACGGCAATCCATTCGTCATCGTGGCCATACAACCCCAGATTCATGCCGATCTCACCGCACCCCCCCAGTGGCAGGAAGTAAAGCGGCGTGCGGCGGCGAGGACGAATCGTGACGCGGGGTGCAGGCATCGGCTTGCGTGATCCAGGTAATGGAGTCTTCTTCACTATACGGGATGGGCGCGACCCTTAACAATGCGATGCCCCCGGTGCGATTCAAGGTTTTCACGTGTTCTGGCGCCTGCGAGTTCGCTACACTGTGCGCACTCCGATTCACGCTTGGCTCCTTGATGGCTACCTATGTCCCATTACTATCGTCTCGTCGTTTCCTGTCCTGATCGCCGCGGTATCGTGGCGCGTGTTTCCGGCTTCATTGCCGGTCATGGCGGCTCCATTACCGAAGCCAGTCAACACTCCGATCTCGAAGCGGGGCGGTTCTTCATGCGCTACGAGATTCTGGCCGACTCCATCGGTATGTCGTCCGATGAGCTGAGAGAGGCTTTCGCGCCCGTGGCAAGGGAATTCGACATGGAGTGGGCCTTGCGTGACACCCGGCGACGCCCCAGAGTGGTCGTCTTGGTATCCAGGGAATCCCACTGCCTGGTGGACCTGCTTTATCGCTGGACCGCTGGCGAGATGGAGGGCGATATCGTGGGTGTCATCTCCAATCACGACGACATGCGCGGTCTGGTGGAATGGCATGATCTACCTTATTTTCACGTCCCGGTCGCCGCGGACGGCAAGGAGGCGGCCTTTGGCGAGGTGGAACGACGGGTGGAGGAGCTGGCCGCCGATACGGTTGTGCTGGCCCGCTACATGCAAATACTGCCTCCCGCCTTGTGCCAGCGCTATGCGGGGCGGGTCATCAATATCCATCATAGCTTTCTGCCCTCCTTCGCGGGCGCGCGCCCCTATCATCAAGCCTATGCCAGGGGCGTGAAGCTGATCGGAGCCACCTGTCACTACGTGACGGAAGAACTCGACGCCGGGCCGATCATCGAACAGGATATCCACCGGGTCAGCCACTGCCATACGCCCGGTGAACTGGTGCGCTTTGGTCGGGATGTCGAAAAGGCCGTGCTGGCTCGCGGCTTGCGCTGGCACCTCGAGGACCGCGTGCTGATCCATGGCAACAAGACCGTCGTCTTTGCCTGAGCCATGTGTCAACGAGGCAAGCCATGTCATTTTCCGAGACCGTACTCGCCCCCTGGCTATTGAGCCTGGCTGCCCTGGTCTCACTGGGGATGGTGGGGCTTGCCCTTCTCCAGCGGCCATGGGAAATACTCCTGGCGGATCGCGGCCTGCAGCACCGCTGGCTGGCGGCTACCGTGGCCGTGGTGTTGTTCTGGCAGCTTCGCGCCCAGGCGATAGACTGGCTGACGATGCATCTCCTGTTCACGGCCTTGATGACCCTCGTCTTCAAGGCGCCTCTGGCCCTGCTCACCAATGTTGCCGCCAACCTCTCCCTGGTCCTGCTCGGCAAGGCCACCTGGCCCTTGCTGGGTGTCAATGTCCTGGTGACGGGGGTGGTACCGACGCTGATCATGGTCGTGGTCTGGCGGCTGGTGGACCGGCGCCTGCCCGACAACCTGATGCTCTTTCTCTTCCTGTGCGGTTTCTTCGGCGCGGCGCTTGCCACCCTGGGGGCGGGGCTGGCTGCCGTTGGGCTGGTCATGCTCGGGGCGACCGATCCCGAGGTGATCCATCAGTCACGCGAATACGCCCGGTTCCTGCCGCTGCTGATGCCCTCGGAAGCCTTCATTACCGGCATGCTGTTGAGCATCCTGATGGTCTACCATCCGGGTTGGGTGGCGACCTTCAACGATCATCGCTACATCGACACCAAATAAGGAGGCCCGGCTGAGTGAACCGTCCAACTATTGGGGGGCAGTCACACCTGACGGGCCTGCCTCAGAGCGGCAGCACGAGCTGGCGTCGGGCCTCCTCCGATACCAGTCTGACGCCGACTCCCAGCAGCCGTACGGGGCGTTCCCGCCTTGCCCAGGCCTGTTCCAGCAAGGTGGAAAACGTCTCGCTGGTCAGCGCGCCGCCACGTCCTTCCATCGTGGTAAGGCTGAAATCGTTGAAGCGCACCTTGACGAACAGGCCCGCTACCGGCGGGTGCCCATGCCGGGCCAGGCGTGCCTGGAGGCGTTCGCAGAGTGGCGCCAGCTCTTGCCGGCAGTGGGGGAGGGCCGGCAGGTCAGTGGCAAAGGTCGTCTCGACGCTGACGGACTTTCGTTCACGCTCCACGCGGACAGGCCTCTCGTCGATGCCACGGGCGAGTTCGAAGAGCCGGCGGCCGAACTTGCCGAATTCCTCGATCAGCCGCTCCTGGGGCAGACGCTGGAGATCATCGCACGTGGCGATCTCGAGGGCATGAAGCCGCCTGGCGGTCGCGGGGCCGACGCCATGGAGCTTGGTGACCGGTAGCGCCTGCAGAAAGGAATCGACCTTTGCCGGAGAAATTACCGTGAGGCCATTCGGCTTTTCCCAGTCGCTGGCAATCTTGGCCAGGAACTTGCTCGGTGCGGCACCGACGGAGACGGTAATACCGACCCGGCGTTGGCACTCCTCCTTCAGCCAGCGTGCCATCCAGGTAGCGCTGCCCGAAAAGCGCGTCACATCGGTGACGTCGAGAAAGGCTTCATCCAGTGACAGGGGCTCCACCAACGGCGTCAGCTCATGAAAGATGCCAAGCAGCTGCTTCGATGCGTCGCGATAGCGGTCGAAATCGCCGGGCATCAAGGTAAGGTGAGGGCAAAGGCGAAGGGCGCGGGCCGTCGGCATGGCGGAATGGATGCCATAGGCCCGAGCGGGGTAGTTGCAGGTGGCGATGACGCCGCGCCCTTCGGGAGAGCCGCCGATGGCCAGCGGGATCTCGCGCAGCGCGGGGTTGTCGCGCATTTCCACCGCGGCGTAGAAGCAGTCGCAATCGGCATGCAGGATCTTGCGCACATGGCTCATGGGGGATCTGCCGGCGTACTGGGAAACTGGCTGAACGCAGACGGCGTCAGCCCAAAGCCTGGCCGCTGCCGCCACGGATGACTCCCACCCCGATGCCCTCTATCTCGAGCGCCTGGTGGCGAAGGTCCACGACGATGGCCGGAAAGTCGTCGTTCTCCGCTTCGAGAGTCACGTGATGACCGTTGCGATGGAAGCGCTTGACGGTGACTTCATCGTCAAGGCGGGCCACGACGATCTGGCCGTCACGAACCCGCTCGGTACGGTGTACCGCCAGCAGATCGCCTTCCAGAATGCCGATGTCCTTCATGGAGAGTCCGCGCACCTTCAGCAGGTAGTCGGCACGAGGCGTGAAGAATTCCGGGGGCAGGGGGCAGTAGCGGTCGATGTGCTCGGCCGCCAGGATGGGGCTTCCTGCCGCCACCTCGCCGATGATGGGCAGGCCTTCCGCGGCCGGTTCTCCGGCCATCGTTTCGGCTTCCTGGGCCGGCAGGCGTATACCCCGGGATGTGCCGCGGATGACCCGGATGGCACCTTTTCGCTCCAGAGCCCGCAGGTGCTCTTCCGCGGCATTCGGCGAACGAAAGCCCAGCGCCCGGGCAATTTCCGCTCGGGTCGGTGGGTAGCCGAACTCGCTCATGGTCTTGACGATGAAGTCATAGACATTCTGCTGACGCGAGGTAAGGGGGCGAGTCATGTGACCTCCGATGGGTGCCAGGCGGTATTGTTCAAGTATACAGCATGGAAGTCTATCCAGTAAAAGCGGATATGCGAGCCGATCTTGCCGGCCCCCTTCGCCGTTTTAAACAGAGGGGTATCGATCGGGATTGAGCAAGAAGCCGTGATGGCGTAGACTTTTGTAATGTTTAAAACAGGCGTTTCCAGCGGAACCAGGACCATGGCTCAGACCGATACCGTTACACGCATTCTCGATACCGCCGAAGTGCTGTTCGCTGAGCGGGGTTTCGCCGAAACTTCCCTGCGCACCATTACCAGCAAGGCCAGGGTCAACCTGGCGGCGGTGAACTACCACTTCGGCTCCAAGAAGGCTCTGATTCAGGCAGTCTTTTCCCGTTACCTGGACCCCTTTACGATACGCTTCCATCACGCCCTCGACGAGCTCGAAGCCCGCCACGCGGGCAGCGTCATCCCCCTGGAAGCGCTGCTGGAAACGATGGCCAGGACCGTGCTGGAAGTGCCCGCGGAACGCCATAGCCTGAAGGTTTTCATGAAACTGCTGGGATTGGCCTATAGTCAGGCCCAGGGTCACCTGCGTCGCTACATCCAGGAAGAGTATGGCAGTGCCTTCACCCGATTCACCGACCTGGTACGGCTCGCCACGCCGGAACTGCCGGACGCCGAGCGCTTCTGGCGCCTGCATTTCGTGCTGGGTACCGTGATTTTCACCTTGTCGGGCCTGGATGCGCTTCGCGATATCGCCGAAAAGGATTATCAGGAGCACGTCTCGGTGCGTGATCTGATCCGTCGCCTGCGTCCGGTTGTCGTGGCCGCCATGAATGCTCCGCTGCCGCCGCCCGCGGTGTCGAGGGCCGAGGCCAGCTGATCATGCGTACGCCTCGTTTGTCCGAGCTGCCTCCAGGGGCGGCCACCTGGCTCGAAGTGGATGTGAAACGCCAATGCCTGATCCAGTGGCAGGGAATCAGGCCACTTGCCGAATGGCCGGTATCCACGGCACTGGCCGGGGTCGGCCAGCAGGAGGGGAGTGGCCGTACCCCGCTGGGGTGGCACTATATTCGTGCCGCCATTGGCGAGGGGTTGCCGGCCGGGACCGTCTTTCGCGGTCGTCGGCCCACCGGTGAATGCTTCACGCCCGAGCTTGCCGCCGCCCACCCCCGACGCGACTGGATACTCACCCGAATCCTCTGGTTGTGTGGCCTGGAGCCGGGCCATAACCGGGGAGGGAAGGTGGATTCCCAGCGACGCTTCATCTATCTGCATGGCACGCCACCCGACCAGCCCATGGGGGTTCCGCGCTCCCATGGCTGCATTCGACTGCGGGACGAGGCGCTGCTCGAACTCTTCTCACTGGCCCTGCCCGGCACGCCGGTCTGGCTCCACGACTGATACCCGGGTTCGCCAGCACCGGCCACCGATCCGCCATGTCGGCTTGATGTCGCCCGGGGTTACCCTTCACTCGCACTCGATGAGCTGTCACCGGGCAACACTTTGGTCTAGAATCACCCCCCTTCCTCGCCCCAAGGAAACCGACATGACGCAGACCCTCGGCCCGGTGATGCTGGACCTGGAAGGCACGCGACTCAGTGCCGACGAGCGCAAGCTATTGCTGCGTCCCGAGGTGGGCGGTGTGATCCTTTTCGCCCGCAATCTCGAGGACGCCCAGCAGGTACGCGGACTCTGCGATGCTATCCGTCGCCTTCGCCCCCAACTCCTGCTGGCCATCGACCAGGAAGGCGGGCGGGTTCAGCGGATGCGTCACGGGGTGACCAGGCTGCCCTCCATGGGCCGTATCGGCCGCGATTACCAGACGTCCCCCGAGGTCACCTTGCGACTCTGCCTGGATACCGGCTGGCTGCTGGGGATGGAAATGGCGGCCTGCGGACTGGACCTCACCTTCGCCCCCGTACTCGATGTCGACGCAGGGATATCCAGCGTGATCGGCGACCGCAGCTTCTCCAGCGACCCGGTGGCGGTGACCGCCTTGGCTGGCGCCTTCGTCAGCGGCCTGCACGAAGCGGGCATGGCCGCCGTAGGCAAGCACTTCCCCGGCCACGGAGGGGTGGCGGCAGACTCGCATCTCGAACTCCCCATCGATGAGCGCTCGCTCGACACGCTGCGTCGACATGACTTGATCCCCTTTACCGAGCTGGCCACGCGGCTTGACGGTGTGATGCCGGCCCATGTGGTCTATCCCGCCTTCGATGCCCGTCCGGCCGGTTTCTCGACCAGTTGGTTGGGGATGCTGCGCGAGTCCCTTGGCTTCAAGGGCACGATCTTTTCCGATGACCTTGGCATGGTGGGGGCCGGTTTTGCCGGAACGCCGGGCGAGCGTGCCCAGGCCGCCCTCAACGCCGGCTGCGACATGGTACTGGTCTGCAACGACCGTGCCGCTGCCCTCGAAGTGCTCGATGCCTGTCAGGGGCGCTCCATCCGGCCCGCTTCCCGTCTTCGCTATGGCCGTGCCCGTCCCGAGTTGGACTCCCTCGGGGCATTGGGCCGTTGGCGTCGGGTACATGCCCGGCTCGAGGCCATGGCCAGCGACTGAGCTGCCTCTTCGCTTTTCCGCTTATCTTGCCGATACGAGTGTCATCCATGCCGAAACTCGAGCCCGATTTCCATCAATCCCTGGCCACCATGCGTGACGTCATGGAAACCGCTGACTGCCTGATCACACAAGAGGAAGTCGAGGTCGCCCTGGATCGCATGGCCGAACAGATCACCGCCGACCTCGGTGACAAGCTGCCGGTCTTCTACTGTGTGATGAACGGCGGACTGATCACCACGGGTCATCTGCTGACCCGCCTGGGGTTTCCCCTCGAGGTCGATTACCTGCACGCCACGCGTTACCGCGGCGGCATTCGTGGTGGCGAGCTGTTCTGGCGCGTCTCGCCGGAAGTGCCCATGGCCGGTCGGCACGTGGTCATCGTGGATGACATGATGTGTGGAAACGGATACACAACCAATGCAGTGATATAGACTGCAATCCGCTTTCAGTCGCAGGAAGTACAGAAAAATGTCAAATAAACCAAGAGCTTATCTATATATAAGGTGGTCATCTCTTAAACAAAATAACGGCGATTCCCGCCGAAGGCAGGAGATGGGGGTTAAGGAGTTCACCGAACGTACAGGGGTGGACATAACCCAAACCTTCACTGATGAAGCTATGTCTAGTCACCACGGACAGAATGCGAAAGAAGGTGACTTAAAGAAGATACTGGATATGGTCGAAAACGGAATCATTCGCAGTGGCGATTTTATCGTTTCAGAAAATGTGGACCGTATTTCGAGGCAAGGAGTGCTTGATACAACACTCGATATCGTGGGTAAAATCCTTAGAGCAGGTGTTCGTTTATACACCACGAATGACCATAAAATTTATGATTATAATGGAGTTGGCGAAGGCATAGGGGACTGGCTTACTCTTCAGATCTTGATGGAGAGAGCCTATCAGGAGAGTAAGCTGAAATCTGACCGTCTGAAAGCGGTTTGGAACCACAAGCGAGAAACGGTTTTAGAGAAAAAAGCGAAAGGTAAGTTTCTCACTTCAGCCGTACCCGTTTGGCTAGAAGTGAGAAAAGATGAGAATGGTAATCAATACTTTCATGTCAAAGAAGATATCGTAGCAGATATAAAAACCCTTCTTGAGCTTTTGAAGACAAGAGGCTACCGAGCTTCATTAAGAGTGTTTAACGAGAAATACCGTAAAAGCGACTTTCATTTTAGAGAGGTATATCTATCTAAACTACTTACAGATGGAAGGCTATACGGGAATCTCACACTTAAAGAAATCTATCACGGTGCTGACAGTAAGAAAAAGCACCGTATTCTTGAAGTGATAGAAAACTACTACCCAAAGGTAGTGGATTTTGGTGTAGTAGAAGAAGCTCGCCTTGCTGTTAAGAATCGTGACTTCACAATGAGCGGGCAATATGTTTCAGGTTCAATAGAAAATATCTTCAAGCACATTTTGAAGTGTGGTGCCTGCGGTGGTGCATTAAGCATTAAGACCAATACCAAATATTACAAAGGGAAGCCTCATAAGGTTTACTATTATCTTGAATGCAAAAATCACAGGATCGGTTCTTGCTTTCAGAGGAATATAAACCTATCAGCATTTGAAAATGCCTTTATACAGTATTTCGAGCTTTTCAAGATGGAACATATCTTGAATGAAAGTTTAGATACCGAGGTTCTAGAAACTGAAAAGCAGTTCTATGACATAAAAGAAGAATATTTTAAAATAAATAATGAGCAGAACAGTATAGAAGCAATGTTTGAAAACTATGTCTCTCAAGGAGTGGATATACCTGAGTCATTTAAAGATAAATCCATAGATGTTGGTAAGAGACTTCAAGTTAAGAAAAAGGAAATGGAGACGATAGAAGGAGATCTTGCCTTCAAAAAACAGCAGAGCCAGAAGAAATACTCTCTTGAAGATGTGAAGGGAGCATTAGAAGACAGCGAGAAGCGATTAGCACTCAACCACTACTTGAAGGCACAAAAGATAAAAATATATACAAGAGTTATCGGTGATCTTGTTTTTGTTGTTTTCGATAATATCAAAAGCAACCCATTCTATCAGTATTACGAAGATATTGATGAAGTGATACTTTCTGGTCATGACAACTTTGCAGTATCTCATGCTAAATTCTTCATCAAAAATCAAGAAATAGATGCTTTCAAGGAAGAGTTAGATGATGCCCCTGATTTAGATAAAGAGTTTGAGCGGTTGCAGTATGAGCATAAGATAACGAAGAAATTTGTATCAAATGTTGTGGATCATTATAAGGCTCAGCTAAAGAAGTGCAAGCAGGTCGTATATATCTATAACAAAGAAATAAATAAAAATACGGATGAATATAAAGAAAGGCTAGGTAGGCTCTTCAAAGACCCGCTTTTTGAAGCTCAGAGATACTACATCGAGTTTCTAGAGAACTTCGATGAAAGAACAGGCTGTGATAATCTCATTGAGATTAAAAAGAAACTGGATTCAGTAAATATATACTCCATTTGCGACCAAGTATATAAAGAAATGGAGGCTGAAATACAAAGCTATCATCAAGAGCTTTCTGATACTACTACAAGTTAAAATACAGGTGGTGTGAGACTAGAATTCGCACCACCTAAGCTTTTACTTCTTTTTGATAACAATTTTTTTATGAAGTCAATATCAACTAAATAAGACTTTCCATATAAAATGTGATATAATCATATTAAATAATAAAACAAGGAGAGTTAATCATGAAAAAAACAATACTATCTACACTATTGGCATCAATGGTAATAACTGGCACTGCTGTTGCGAATCCAGAGATACCTAACTACAAGCCTTCTACTGAGAATCAAGTTGGAAGGAATGTTGATCACAATAACGGGGATACCTATGTAGACCCTGAAAATTTCAAGTCATTGTCGTTAGCAGAAGCACAGCTAAGGTCATTAGAGAGATATGAAAGCGATATAGGCGAGCATCTAGGTCATGTAATTATCTATGGTAATCAGCTAACGAATGTAAACGAATTTATTGAAACCAGAATGATACATGGAAACCTAACCCTTCATGACAACCCTCTACAGCACATAAGAGGCTTTCAGAGCCTAGAAAGGATTGGTGGTGGCTTACAGCTATATAATACGAGAATCCAGCGAGAGAGCCTTGATGGCTTCCTGAGCCTAAAGTTTATTGGTGGTGACATTCTCATGGGGGAAAGCACCTTCAAGAGAAACGAAACAGTTAACATAAGAGGTTTCAGGAACCTAGAAACTGTTGGAAACGACTTCCGTTTATCAGGAATCAAAATTGAAAGTCTAAGCCCATTAAGCAATTTGTCTTCAGTTGGAAACTATTTTGACCTAAGCAACACTGGTATTAAAGATGTTAGTGGTTTGCAAAGGTTAAGATATGTAAGCGATATGAATCTATCAGGAAACCCCTTAATGGATATTAGTGGACTCCATAGGCTAGAAGTTGAAGGTCATATCCTAATTGACAAGCAAGCAGCCAATAACCCTAATTTCAGAGGTCTAAGACCTTCTGCCAAACTATGCCAACCAGGAATGGCTAAGCATTTCCATCCCGATGGAGCTACACAAGATGACGTATGTGGTTAATACACCAGTGAGTTTAAAAAAGTTGAGCATTTGCTCAACTTTTTTATTCGCTCTTTGAGCTAGGGTATTGAAGAAAGAATTATGGTTTGAAGCAAAGAAAGTTCAAGACACCAATACAACCAGATATTCGACCTTCAATAACTAAGCGAAGCAATAAAATCAGTTAAAAAAATATCAATAAATTTAATCTTTTTTCCAGAAAAGTCATTCTTCTAGTAAAACAGCAGGGTATAAAAAATGCACTAAAACTTGACTTAGTGTTCGGACTGTGATATAATATATAGATATTAAGAGATAAGAATAAAAATAATAAGGGGGCAGTATGAAAACAAGAATCGGATTAGCTATAGGAGTGTTAGTTTTTGGTGGTCTAGCGGTTGCAGGATATGAAGAGCAAACACCAGAAGCATACTGCAACAGCAATTTTTCAGACACTTCGTTAGTGATGGAATTGAGACAAGAGAGTATTGATAGCAAGAAGAATGTTGTTGAGATTATATCAAGTTCTCATTATGGCGGTGATAGAGAGATAGTTAGGAAGATAGTTGAGAAAGCATTTAATGTTCCATACTCTCCCGACCATACAGTTAAAGCTAGAGAAGTTTCAAATTTCAAAGATGCAGGGATGAAGATTTGCTTACAACACAAGAACAATAAATAAGGAGAGCATCATGTTATTATTAAATAAGGATATTGAATTAACAGTTGATTTTGATGGCAACTTTACAAGAGAAGCACTAAGACATTTAGAGAATGCTAAGTTGGTCTATATAGAAGCAGGAAGTGTTTACTTTTATTCGCAGAAGCATGATGCCTACATTTACTCTTCCAGTATCCACATAAATACAGTTGATGAAGTGGTTATGGAAGTATTGGAAAGAATTTTAGAACACGAAAATAAGGAAAAAGTCTTTTAAGACTAGGAGGATAGAAAAATGAAAATTAACAAAATAATTACTGAAATCAAAGATTGGGCGATCATCGGTTTATACTTTGTCCCTTTCTTTGCATTCGCATACCTTATTTCAAAGATTGTTTAAATAATAGGAGAAATGATATGAAAATTTTTAGAGGTTTGTTTGAAGCGGTCGTTATTCTTGGCTTGGTTACTGGCCCTATCTGGATGACTGCTTTATCTATGTTCTTGTTTCTGTAAGGGCATTTTAAGTTTTACCACTATCTCATTGATCGCAACTGAGATATATAAAGGTATATTGTGATATAATAATAAAGAATAACAATAACAGGGAGAGTTTTAAATGAATATAAAGAAGGTGATTAAGACTGTGATGCTTTCTTCTCCAATGAGAGGAATATATGGAGCTATCTTATTGATAGCAATAATCTTATTACTCTCTCTTGCGATTAGAAGCTTAACGGGTGGTAGCACCATTGTTGAAGACAATTCAAAGAGCCATATCGTTGATGATTGCTATGACAGTATTGTATTTTCAGATTATGGTGATAGAAATATAGTGGCTGTATTGGATAGGAATATACAAGATCAAAGGTTGAGTTTTGTTGAGAGTAATATTGACTTCAATGAAGTAACACAAAACGAGAATATCGTTATTATGAATGGAATTGAAAAGGTGAATACCTTTATATTTCCTGAAAGCTGTGAGCCTGAAGTGGTTGTTATCAATCAAGGTGAAGTAAATATATTAAGTAAAACACAATAAAAACAAAGGAGAAAGATTTTATGGAAGACAAGAAAAGAGAGGTTTTTTATGTAGAAGGAGTAGGAAGGATTAACAGCATTGAAGAAATGGCTGAAAAATCAGGAAACTCTATTGAATATATATTGATGCAGAGAGGTAAGGGAGCTACTGACGAACAAATTTTCAACAGGAACTCACCTGAGTTTTTTAAGTGTCATGGAGTAACGTATTTAAATTCTAGCGATTTTATTAAAAAGAACAAAATTAAACAAAGAAGAAGTGGTGTATTTCATAAGCTAAGAAAAGGAGCTAGTTTAGAAGAAGTTCTAGAATATGAAAGAAGTGGTAAAATACCAAATTACTACATTGCTAATAGATCTGGAAGAAAAGTTGTTCTAGAGGGAGTCGAATACGAGAGTATTCAGGCGGGCTATGATGCATATATAGACGATCCTAGAGTAACGGCTTCATACACAAATATAAAACAAAGAATAATAGAGTATGGTTGGGATGATGAAAGAGCCTTCTTTACAGAAACTAGAACACACACCACTAGATATCAAAATCCTTAACTCAATAACTAAGGGGTTAGTGAGTGGTCATATGATATAATGGAATGAAAAACAAGGAGAGTTTTAAATGATAATAAAAAAGAAAAAAGTGAGAGAGGTTGATAAACCTTTAACTCAAAACGTATCGGAGATATTTAAAAAGAATATTCTGGTGGTGTCACTGTTGGCAACAGGCTTTGCACCAACAGTTCAGGCATACGAGCAAGGAAAGCAGTCAGGAAGCCTTTCTACATCGCCTATGAATACCCAGCCCCTCAGTGTGGCTCCATTGAGCTCTGCCCCTGTAGAGAATCTAACAAGAAGGTCTGCTATTGAAAGGACAGACTCTCTAAATCGATCTCAGCAACCCGTTCTTATTGAACAAATGGATAGGAACCTTGCCGAACAAATACAAAGCACAGGTTTGATAGACATGGAGGAATTGCTTTCAAGAGGGATAGCTAGTTACAACGACGACAGAAGTGTTATGTCTCTGAATGTCGCTAGTAAACATGCGAGCAGTAATGCTTTCATTCAGATGGTTCAGGCACAGTCTCTAGTAATATCAGCATTTGACCCTTCCAATGATGTAGGAACAATAATCCTTGTTGAAAGCCAAAGACATTCTGACGGCTCAGCAACACTTACTATGAGACACATAAGCCCGAGATACTTTGATCGCATTTCAGATGGAGGGAGCTTAACTGATACCCAATACCAAACGATGATTGATGTGCTTGGAGATAACCCGGCAAGCGGGAATAGGACAGGTGGCAGGTTCGATCACAGCTTTACACGTATCACAGCCAATGGCTTAATGACTCTTTCGGGCTTGGTTATGCAACGAAACGGAGGAACCCTAGGTCTTCATACAAACTATAATCCAGATGTTAGAACGTGGGAAACAACATCAGGTAATGCTTTTAGGAAGAAAACGACAACCCATATAGCAGTAGACCTTCATCCAGACTGGATGATGTTGGTTCCAAAAGGGCAGGTCGAGGGTGGTGTTCATCCTATGTTCACCATAGATCATGACGGCGAAACTATTCTAGTAAACGGTGGTGTCACAGCACTATCAGTTGCTGACTTTGCTTCATCGTTTCCGCTTGATGAATTTGAGATATTTTATGATTCCATGACGAAAACATCATGGACAGGTTTATCACTAGTGTTGGTGACATTCGTTGTAGCTTTTGCAACAGCAGGTGCAGGTGCTTTTGCTGGAGCATATTATGGTGGTTTAACTGTTACTCAAGTAGCAGCTATTTCCGCAGGTGTAGTTGCTGGTGTGAGTGCTGCTTCTGGCACGTTGAATGAAGGTGTTACTACAAGCTTAGGTAATATACCTGCTGTAACTAATACCAACCCTGCAAAAGCACATAGCGAGTTTGGTGACAGATGGCAAGAAGAAGCTAGAAGCATCAACCTTGAAGGTCCTACAAGTTCTAGATACAGAGCTTCAGGTCAATACAATCAGAGAATTATAGATGATTGGCACCACCTTATTGATCCTACATATACCTGGCATGATGGCTCCCATTCATTTGAATATAGACAACCTGATCTCAAGGTTCAATCAAGGCCAGATCAAGATAGGATGTTTGATAATCCCCATGATAATCCAAATTATCACAGGAATGTATGTAGAAATTCCTTTGGCCTGGTTGCTGGCATGATATGTAGAGGATGGACCAGACAACCGCCCCAAGGCGGAGAGGCATAAATATTAAAATGGGGGCTATATAGCCCTCATTTTTTGGTTATTGATGAGGAAATAATAGGGTTTTATCTTGTCTCTATAGTTTTTTTTCAATTCAAAGCAAGTAATACTTCTTTATTACTGACATTTGTTGTAAAAAAAGGATAAAAAATTATAGAAATAAATGGACTTTACGTATAAACTGTGATATAATCATAGCATATTAAAAGATTAAACAACCAAGGAGTTAATTATGAAAACTACAACAATCAAAATGGTATTTGCAATAGTGTCACTAGCTGTTCTTTCTGGCTGTGCATCCATGGGACCATCTGCAACAGGTGTTTCAGAGTCCACTTACAGAGCAGATAAACACGTTTCAGCACAACATAAACTACATGGCAACGTTTCAGTTAAAACTGAAGGTTTTTTAAATACATCTAGAAATCCTCATTCAAGTAGATCAACGGCTAATCTTGATAATAGTGATGCCAAAAAGGCTATCGAGAAATCATTATCAAGTGCAAATCTTTTAGCTTCTTCGGGGGGCGAATACACACTTACTGCTGAAATGAAAGATCCTGACCTTGCTGGTGTCCTTATTGGAAGCAATAGGGTGTCGAAAAGAAATATTGTAATTAAATATTTCTTAAAAGATAAGGGAGGCTCTACAATCTATAGTAACGTCATAACAGGAAGTGGTGATAGGGATGCTCCAAGAATGGGTAATATTTGGAAGCAACAGAAAATAACTTCTGAAATCGCATATCAAGATAGCTTCAGGCAGTTAATCGAAGATCTTAAAGGGCTTTAAGAACATGGACTATAACCGCCTATATGTATAGGCGGTTTTTGCCATCAATCATGCGGCTCTAAATAATGATATAATAGTAAATCAAGGATGATAAAACAATAACAAAGGAGAAATACGTTATGAAACAAAAAACAAAAATAGTATCTGCTTCAGCTATGGTGGCTTCAATTTTGCTACCAACAATAGCTCAAGCGGGGATTCCTATTACCAGACAGACCCAAGATATGATATTCATGTATGACAATGGGGATACGGTAAGAGCTTATTCTAGAATGATTGCTTCTATGGACACCAATATAGGGAGTATTGAAAATGTAGAAAAAGAGCTTGGTGGTGATGTGTTGAGAACAACAACAAGCCATTTCTCCTGTCCTGCACCTTATAATAGATACAAGAGTCAAGACCAGTGGCTTTTCCCTAATCAAAGGTATGCAAGGCAGTGGATAGGAAGCTGTTTTGATCGCAATACAGTGTTCAATATTGAGGTGGATTTAGCGATTGCTATGGAGCATGAGCAGGCGACAAGGGGGGTATATCAATTTAGGGATACTGTAGAAATTAGAAATTTGTCGTCTCCAACAGGAACAGAAGAAAGACAGATTTACTATACGATTCAACTTGATAAAAACACTTACCCAGGGCAGGGAAACAAGTTAGGTGTGGCATTAAGTCCTTCTGAATACACTACAAACCTTTATGTAGTCTACGAAAACACTAACACTGTTGATCTTCTTGACGATATTGTAAGCTCGCCAAATGCTGGTGATTTAGTCGTTTATGAAATGGATGGTCAAACCCCTGAAACATCTTCGCTAACTGAATTAGAAAGGTTTCAGAACGATAGCTTTGATACTTTTCGTTTAGACGAGCCTTCTGAGTATTTCCTATACGATACGGAAGGTGTTAAGAATGTTCTAGGATATGCAAGCCTACTAAGAGAGCAGTATAATCCTGATGTGATGGTTGTTGACTACAATAACCCAATAAATTTTAGAGAATGTGCAGTAGCTCCTGATGGTTCTTGCTTACCTGAATCACACTCTGATCCAGATCCATACTTCAAACCTATGGTTGATATTTACACTACAGATAGAACCTTCTATAGAAATGTCTGCACTGGCGACGGTGTTACCTACACTCAAAATAATAGACTAGAAGCGGAAGTTGAAGGCTATATAGAAAGATACATCATCAATGAACAGAGCAATATCAGTGATGATATGAGTGATGAAGACCTTCTTGCTCTCAATAGAATGGCACCTTACAAAATGAATAGTTTTGGACAAGTGACTGAAGACTTCTTTGGTTCTCACTCAGGCTTCCCATATGGCTTGAATATTTCAGCATTTGACGACCATGTGACTGAGTTTCTAGGTAAGAGGTCATCTTCACCTAATAACACTCTATCGCCATTCTGCACAGGTCCAGGAACCTACGAGGATGAAAATTGCTATGATAGATGGAATAACCTACACCACGACCACTATATCAAGCCACTCCCCGAGGTAGAGGATATCAGCATAGTAGATGTGAAGTATGAAGAGAGAGTTATGGTTTCACCAGCTACAACAGAAACCGACAGCAATGGTAACGAGGTTGCAGTTCCAGCGGAATACGAATGGCAAGAGAAGTCTAGCTGTGATATCGGAGGAACAAGAACCTATAATGTTAATGAATTTTGCTCTCAATCTGATATCAACTGCACAGGTGTTATTAGGCAGTAAGTCTAACAAAATAAGAACGGTTTAAAAGAGCAATCAAAAGATTGCTCTTTTTTTATAAAAAACTGTAGTTTGCAAATTTTACCATTTGCGATATAATAGACACATACTCTCTAATAAAAGTAAGCATTATGCCTGATAGCAATAAGTCGCCTATTATTATATATGGTAAGCGGTATTCTAGTATTTCTGAAGCTATCGAAAAATTAAAGCCTGATGTTCCTGAAGTCACTATACGAGCAAGAAAGAGGTATAAATGGACACCAGAAGAAATGTTTGGATTCGAGAAGCGAGACAAAAGAAAGGAGAAGAGTGAAACGAAGCAGAAACGACAGCGAATTTTTCAAGATGAAGAAATTGTCGTCAACGGAGTTAAATACAATTCAATAAGGGAAGCTTGCGACGACTACGATATCAAGCCCGCTGTTGTTTACAACAGGCTCAGCCAGAACAAGAAAAAACCACTAAACAAGCAATGGACTATCGAAACAGCTATCACAACCCCTGTAATGGATCGGTCTGTTGTCGTCAATGGAGTGAAATACCGCTCAGCTAACGATGCCTTCAAAAAAATAGGCAAAGTCTCATTCACGACCTACCAAGGCAGGAGAGAGTTAGGGAAAAGGCTAGAGGTATGCCTAGGTCTTGAAGATGATGACTAGCTAGCTTGAATCGCCCTGAGAAGCCCCGTAAGGGGTTTTTTTATGTCTAGAAGCCCTATCCCCCAGGGTCAGGAAGGAAACCCCCTGAGAAACCCGCATAGAGCCTAGATACCACACTCAATATTTAACAACCAGATATTCCACGTTCAATAACTAAGCGAAGCGATATAGCTCTTGGATTTAATAAATAATAAATATTTAAATTGATTTTCCGTATAAACTGTGATATAATTATACAGTTTTAAGGGAGAAATAATATGAGTTTAAGAAATACATTAAGGAACAGCTTCAATAACAACAATAGTTTTAAAATTGAAATATCGAAAGATGGTGACGAACTGATAGGTTTCATCGTATCTTTCAATAATCGTGGCAAATCCATAAAACACGAAGGGGCTATGGTTAAAGAATGGCTTGATATACAAAGTTTCAGCAATAAATATTTTTATGCAGTTGAGTATATGAAGAGACAGACATTTCTTTATGAAATGTTTGAGAGCATAGTTCACACGGTAATTAGTGACATTTCAGTTGATGAAAGAGCCGAGGCACTTCATTTGTATGAAGACCATGAGGGTAGTCTTTATGTAGATGAAGGTATCACCTTTATCTGTGAGTATGTTTTTGATTATCTAACAACAATAATAGGAGAAACTAACAATGACAAAAAGAAAATTTGAGAACAAGGTTAAGAAAGAAGTTGAAGCCATACATTTAAACGAAGTGGCTTTTTTTAACTTGAATATACTAGATATTGAGCCTATCGAGAGTTGTAATAACGACGGCGAAGCTATGGTTCAGATAAACCTACATACAGGGAATTCAGTGCAAAGCTCAATACTAACACTCCTATATTCCAAAAAGGTTAGTAAAAAAGAGGAAAAGCTTAATGTTGGCATATTCCTTGAGAGCCAATCAGTATCGAGACTAATCAAAACTTTCAGGTCTTTTCTTTCAAGTGATGTTGTGAGCAATAAAGACTATGCAGATGTTGTTGATACCACGATAGCAAAACACTTGCTAGCTCTATATAAAGATAAAAAGAAAGAATATACAGCTAATCCAATAGGAGTTTAATATGAATTCAAAGAGAAAGCTTCAATTGCTTGAAAGAGATATTGGCTATATGGAAAAGACGTTAGTTAATGACTATGTTTCGTTGAAGTCAAAAATGTTGCTGACAAAGAAAGAAAAAGAGGTGACTAGAGAGTATCAAGAGGTAGAAGAGATTATAAAATCTATGATACCGCAGTCAGCACAGTATATTGATACTCTCACCTACTGGAATATCGGCATAGATGATATAGATGACCCGATAGACTTCAGTGAATGCTGATAATACATTTATTGATAAAATGTGATATAATGATGTAAGTATATAACAATAATTACAAGGAGAGTAATATGAAAAAACAAAATGAAAAGGATGATCCTAAAGAAAAGAATGAAGGGTCTGGTGTAGTTAAGATAGCACTAGCCCCTTTTAAGTGGGTTTATAAGGCATATCCTAAAAAATATATGAGTATAGGTAGAACATACACTTCGCCAGGTGCTATATCGAAGAATACAGCAGATCACTATAAGTCTGTTAAAGCAAATAAAGCCTATAGTCGTGAGCAAATAAAAAAGGAATTTAAGAGCATTACCACTAACCTAAGTAGATCTAGAAGAAGATATATCGGAAATATGAAAAGGCTGGGAATGCATTACGAAGATAGAGTTCGTGAGTATAGGTGGGGTCAGTTTGTCCAATTTGCTTCAATGATTTTCTTTGCTTGTATGTTTATCCATGCACAGTTACATATTTTTATTGCAAACACTAATGGAGAGTATTTGTTAATAATCAATAATGGAATAAATTCAACCATACTTTCATTGACTGCAATAATATCTAGTGTGGGATATTTCGTAGGAGCATGGAAAGGCTTCTCAGCAAGAAATATGATGCAGTTGAATCCTTTTCAGTTTCTAGAGATACTTATTAGGCATCCTTCTGAGATATTGCCTTTACAGGATTTTGAAGAAAATTTAGAAAGTTGTTACGGTTACAATTTTTCAGGGAGTAAATAAATATGGATAAAAAAAATGTAGTGAATAAAACATGGAGAGGCACGAAGTTTATAGGCCACTCTTTTAACCCTGTTAATTGGGTCACACCTTTTTTTAGATATAACCCAACAGGTATATCGGGGATCACAAAAAATATTCTTAATGGCATCAATGTTAAAAAGATTTTCAGTAAAAAAGGTAATAAAGATCTTTATGAAGCTTTAATGTCAGCTAAATCTAAAAGCACATTTAAAAGAAGTATGGAAAAAGAAGGATTAACAGAAGCGGATCTAAAAGTAGGTCATAGTAGATATCAAAAAATGATGTTAGCTATGATAATAATACCCCTTTGGCCTATTTATCATCTATTCAATTTAATGAATACTTTGTTTAATCAGGGCTTTTCTTTGCTTCCTTTTTTATCTTCGATACTTATACCTTTAGCTGGTTTTATGTTCTGTATATTCTTATACTTTTATTTTGCATGGTTAGCATTACGGATTAGAAACAATATGCTTTTTAGCCCAAGGGAGTTCTTTATTATCTGTAAGCAAGATATAACTAACTTATCACCTTTTGAAGAATACGAGGATACACTAGTAAATAAAGAAAAGGAGGGGAAAGATAAGAAGAAAAATAAACTGTAAAAGGCTCGCTGAAGCGAGCTAGGTATTGAGGATGGAGGTAATTTAAAACGTGAAGATAAATTACAACGATCAGGGATAAATCCACCCTTCAATAACTAGAGAGACAGCCTTTAACAAAAATATAGAATATAGCTGTGATACAATGATAATATAACAAGGAGAAAAATATGAAAAAAATGAAATTGCCAACATTCAGGCAAGCAAAAATAATAGCAACAGTGGTTTTTTTAAACATACTTATACTTACGATAAATATAGTCACTGAAGGTGATAAGAGCCTACTGTTCATACTAGGTATCATCAATACCTACACATTGATAAATGTGATTTTATACTACAAACAAAATAGGAGAAACAAATATGCAGTATTTACAAAAGTTAGTTAAGCTTCAGTTAGTTAAGGTGGTAGGTGAGGATCGAGTAGAATATTACTATATTGATTTCTTCAGCCAGCATGACTTTAATCAGATCCAGAATCTTCCCCATAAGATTCTTGATGAAGTCCTACTCCCAATATCTCACTGTGAAGCCATTAGAGATAATTTCAGAGCTCTCTATGTGTCATACGAAACCGATGGAGTCGTATCAGATAAAGTTGCCTACAATCTCAACGGCGACCGATACAAGAGGGTGCGAAAATGGATAGAATTTTATCGCAAATTTAGTGATGATTTCCTTCCTGAATAACTACCTAAAGAAGCCATAAAATATGGCTTCTTTCTTTTTGAAGTTCTTTTCCATCTTTTTAATTATTAAAAAAGTATAAAGTCAAGGTCAAATAAATAAGACTTTCCGTTTTAAATGTGATATAATTATATTTGATGACAACAATAACAAGGAGGTTATTATTATGGATGAATTAGATTTTGAAAGACAAGGGATTATAACTGAGTCATACGACTACTATAATGATCACAGACAACTATCTATTGATGATATCAATTATGAAAGATTCGAGTCTGATTATGGAAGAGAACAGTTAACTGAAGAAGAATTGAGATCAATATAATAATAAAAGGAGAAATATATGTTTAATACTCAAGCGAGATTCCAAATAGAAGCAAGCAATGGTGGCGAGCCAATATACTACAAAGGGAAAATGTATAGCTGTGAAGAAGAGCTTTTTGACGACAATAATAAAGTTGAAGGATTAACTTTCAATAGCTATAGGAAGAGATTATCTAGGCAGAGAGTAAATAACCAGTTGCTTGATCGAGATAGTGCATTAGAGACACCACTAAAAAGACAGCCATTTAGCTTCGAGTATGAAGGTGATTATTACAGGTCTTTGAATAGTTTCTACAAAGGTCTTACTGACGAAGACAAAGATCCGAATTTAAAGAACACAACCTTCTCAAGTCGTGTAACTGAGATATTGAATGCTGAAAGAGGGCATTCAGTTGAGGATGCTATCTTCATTGCTCTCAATGCAAAGCCAAAAGAATCACTGTTCTTGCATATCGAGCACTACATAAGAAATAAAATAATAAGAAACAATCAGGGTGATGTTGAGTCACTAGTCAAGGAAAGCATTAACAGAGAAATGAAAGGGAGAAAATTATGCTAAATAAAATAAAAACAATGTTGAGAGCAATAGGGGGAGGGGTAGTTAAGACAGCGAAATGGATATTGATGCTTCCCGTTAGGTTCATCAAATTTGTAGTAAGAATGCCGTTTACCCTTGCCTTGCTCCTAACTCGTAAGCCAGTTGATTTTTATCAATCATTTAATACTGACAATGATACAGAACACGGGAGGAAGGCTAAATATCTTATACTTACATCTTTTGTGTTTCTTTCAATTAGTAGGTTTCCTGATTTAATGAATTCTCAAAATCCTATTTATGTGGCATTGGTCCCAATAGTAATTTTTTGTTTATTATCAGCGACAGTTCTTTTATGCGGGGGGTTGATCCATAAGTTTAATAAAGCACTCATAGTATTTAATGTATTAAGTCATTACAATGCTTTTTCTTACAGAAAAGCCATTCGTTTTATTGCACAGATACAAGTATTGATAGCTGTGCCTTCATCTATACTTGTTCTTATGGCTTATGCAAATTTAATCGAAGATTTTGCATACTGGTTGATTGTCACTGTTGTTACTTCATTAACATTGATAGCAATGTTTAGCTATGCTGTTTTACAATATTTAGAAGAGGGTGAGCGAGAGGGGCTAAGATATAAAAGCCTGGAAGATAACTCATTTTCTTCAAAGCCAATTGAAGATGTTGTTAAAATCCCGAAGCTAAATAAGTTCCATACTATATTTTTTGTTTTAGTAGCAACTTTCTTAGCTACTGTCTTTAAACCAATAGTGTTGATTGTTGGTGGCTTAGAAGCTTCGAAGTTCGTATTCGGTTAATACACACGAAGGATGGAACCATAGCCCCCCTCACTACAGGGGGGCTTTTTGTTTTCGCTCCACAGGCTTCAAGGAAGCTCTCAGAGGCTGTTCAACACAGCAAGCAGGGTCAACATACCCCTTACCTAGTAGAAGCTGGCTCAGAGCCACACAGAAGGAGCTAGCCATATACCACCACAGAAGCTCTCAGACGAGATCCAGCATCGAGGGTAGGGCAACACACCACCTAGCCACCAGGAACCTTTGTAGAGCTTCACAGAAGCCCGTTGCCACTGACAAGCATGATAGGAGCGAAGATAAAATCACTATTTAAATGCTCTTCAATAGTTGCCTCACAATCTTCCTATTACTTCTCCCTAATTTTATCTCTTATAAAGCTAATTATTAAGTAATAAAGACTTATTAACAAAAATGTGATATAATAATAGATATAAGGTAAAGGATTACCTTAAAAATAACAACAATAACAAGGAGTGTTATATGAGTTATGACAAACAAAAGGAAGTTTATAAAAATCATATAGAGCCAAATATAACGAGATATACAAGAATTGAGTTCAACAAGCAAGAATTGATGCCAATTATAGAGCTAACAAAACAGATAGTGGAAGAGAAAGAAAAAGAGTTCAACTATCAGATAGATGGCATAAGCACACACAAGAGATATATGACAGGGCTCATAGGTGAATTAGCGGTTGAGAGATTACTTGGCATCAACTTCATAGACTACACACAAGAAGCCAACCAGACCCATTCTAAATATTTCAATACACCAGATTTAGAAAATGCAGGTATCAACCTAGGTGTTAAAACGGTTGAATATGGCAAAGTCCCGCTAATCCCTTTTTATAATAACTACTCCCAAATCATTTGTATAAGAGATACACCAAAGAGTGTGTTGGTTTGCGGTATTGCGACCAATGAAATACTTAATACCTATCAAGATGAAGAGTTGGTGCTATCAAAGAAGTTGAGAGAACTTAATGATATCAAAAGAAGCAATAACAATATCAGGAATATAAAAACGGGCTTCTATGGTTTTCATAAGCTTATTGATATCAACACAATAAAAACAAAAGTGGCATAAAAGGAGAGAGCTATGAGACAAGATATAACATATTTCGCAGAATATCTAAGAGGCGAAGAAACAAAAAGAAGAACAGGGAAAGACTTTGATAGGGCTGTATTATCAAAACTAGACACTACTCTATATCTTCTGCAAGACCTACCTACAAGAGCAGGGATATCTACAAGAACAGGAATATTTGAGAATTTCTTGGCTTATAGCGATAGCCAACAATCCTATATCGCTTACTTGATACTACAACAGCAAGGAGAATAACTATGGACTACAACACTTTTTATCTACATATAGAAAACGAGATATCTTATCTAAACAAACAAATATGTGAGGCAGAGAGGAACCTGAAAGGAAATTCTCTATCAGTTAGAATGAAATCACTACTCGAAGATAAAGATATTGTCATCAATAAAGCATTTAAAGAACTTCAAGTGCCATTACACCAACAAGAAGAATTTAAAGATATTCTGTTCACTGATGATGAATTTGACCATCTATGTGATGTAGCATAATTAAACATAGCTTTTATAATTAAATGTGATATAATTATATTATTATGGTTAAATAGTTTTATAATAAAAATAAGGAGAGAGTGTATGGATGAAAGTATTTCAAAAACTAATAGTATAGAAGTTATGATTGATGGCAAAAAATATCCAAGTATAAGGCAAGCGGCAATAGCAAAGAAACTGCCACCCTATGTTGTTTACAACAGAATATCGCTTTACGGCATGTCAAAAGAAGAGGCATTGAGTAAGCCGATAAAGAAGCCTGCTTCTGTTGTTATAAAAGGTGTGAAATATCCGTCTCTAAAGAATGCCTTTGAGAAAATTGGCAAGGTGAGTTTTTCAACATATCAATTCAGAAGGCATAAAGTGGTTGAAGCTAAGAAGAGTTTACAGCACTTTGCTGAATACATTGTTGGCCTCAATTCAAAAGCCCCCTGATAGGGGCTTTTTTATGCTCGCTGAAGCGAGCTAGGTATTGAGAGAAGGAGTGAAGGCAGGAGTTGTGACACAGGGCGAGGGTCGGGGTAGGCATAGAGATACCCTGGAGGAAACAAAGGCTCAGAGAGCAAAACTAGCCCGCTTTACACCACATAATTCGATTATTCGACCCTTCAATAACTAAGCGAAGCGATATAATCCCCTTGACTCAATAAAAAAATTATATTCAAAACTAGCAGAAGTGCTTTATATATTGCATAAACAGCATATTTATTTAAATAAGTCAATAAATATTAAAGACTTTCCGTATAAAATGTGATATAATCATAAAATAGAGATAAGGGAATGTCTCAAAAACAAAATAAACAAAAAAGGAGTAAGATTATGAATAACAAAATAATGAAAACAGTAGGAATAGCTTTAGTATCAACAACAATGTTTTTATCAACTTCAACATTAGCCCATTCGCTCAGTAATGAAGCAGATTATATGGCTAAAAGTAAGTCCTTAACAGAAGTAGTTGAATCAACAAATGGTTATTTAAGTGCGGTATTACCACAATCCTTTATAGTAATACCTTTACTAATGGTAGCCCCAGCTTTAAATTTATTTATAGATTTTGATAACTATTCCGATAATGAAGTTGCCAGCTTCCCTAATGAAGTTGATAAAGGTTAAAGCAAACAATAAAAAACACAAAGCCCGCAAGAATTGCGGGCAACAAAACAAAAAAGGAGAAATATTATGAAAAAAATAATCAAAGAAGTAATACCATATAGCCTAGCTATTACCTCGTTATCTGTAGTATTAAGTTTAATGTTTAATCCTACAACATTTCTTACATTAGGTTTATTACCTCTTGCAGGTATGGTTTTATTTCTATTTACATGGGCGACTGTTTCACTTGTCTTTGTAGTTCTATGTTTTATTAAAGCCACTAATTCATTTGGTAATAATCTTGATAACAATCCAGCAATTAAATTCAAAGAAGTCGAAAAGTAAGAAAAAGCCCGCAGTCATTGCGGGCAATTAAAACAACAAGGAGAAACTATGAGTAAATTGAAAACAATATCAAAGAAAGCAGGAATAGTAGCTTTACAGATTATAGCAGTGCCAGTGGTTACTGTTGTCGGCTACTATATTCTAAAAGCAATTCAAATAATTTAACAACAAAAACCAAGGAGAAAGACAATGAGAAATTTAACAAAAACAGCATTAGCAACAGCATTGATAGCAATATCAGCAACAGCCCTAGCAGAAGACAGGCAGATCCACATGAGCTTCATAGAAGCCACAGGGCATGACAGACAGCTTGTTATCAATCATGACACACACGGCTACCCAACCGATGCAAACGAGCTCACAGCAATTCTAGAAGCACAGGGAGCCACAATCGAAGCAAGATACGGCCTACAGATGCCTTCAGAACCAGGTGTGCCAGAGACTATCAATCGAACGTCTATTCATAACGTCGGCGGTGATATCGTTGATCGAGGTCTTGAATACAGCATCATGACTTCAGATGCCTACCCTGGTGGCTACGATGTTCATTACAGTGTGAGCCATAGCGGTATCGCTGATATCGTCGTAGAAGATGGAATCATCGTTCCTGTCATGGATGCTAAGCACTTAACAGAAACCTTCAATGTTGAAGAGGGTTATGACTTCAACCATACAGCTACATATCGAATTAAAGATATGGATGATGAAGGCTTCTTTATGCCCAAGCGAGTCTATGTTGTTATCAACGTAGAATAGCTATTATACAGCCCCTATTAGCGAGGGGCTGTTTATTAACTCAATAGAGGGTTTTTATTGAGTGTATAAGAATAAGAAAAGGAGTTTGTTATGATAAAGGGATTAGCGGTATTAGGATTGATGGCAATAGGTTTTGGCACTTCTGCATTAGGTTTTCTTGGTAGCAATAAAGTGAAACCGCACGAATACTGCGAGGTTATTATAAGTGATCTTGTGGATGAAGCTTATAAAGAAAGTGAATATTACACATCAAACGAAATTAACCGCTCAGCTAGAATGTATAATAGAAACGGAAACGGTATAGATATGTGCCTTCAGACTTTTGAAAATCTTGGCTACGACATAAGCGAAGAAGGGAGAAGAAGCTTTATCGGCAGGGCAATAAATAGAATAAAACAATATTAAAGGAGAAATGATATGGGAACCACAAGAATAATAGCAGGATTTTTATTAGTAAATATAGCAATATGGAATGTGTCTATGGTATATAATGTGCCAGCAATTCTAGCTTACTTGCTTATGTTTATTGTATCAATCGGCATAATCAAGCTTGTCTTGTATGTGAATAAAAGTGAAGCAAGAGAGCTTGCTTTAAAAGAAGAATATGAGAAAAAACAAGCATCGAATGATGAAAAAATAAAGGAGCAGGTAAATGAGAAAGGCTAAAACCGTCTCGCTCTTATTGCTTTCAATATCATTGATATCAATTTCGATAAATGCACAGTTCAGCCCGCTATCTCACTCAATCGCTATTGCAGTGCTAGCGGGATGCTCCACATTATTGATAGCAAAAAAATATAGAGTTATCTAAGTGTTCTCTCTTTTACAGAATAGGGTTATACCCCTGAAAAAATAATTCTAAGAAAGAGAGACCATATGATTCACTTCAATGGTGATAGGTTCTTAGGTCCGCACTAATTTTTTTGTCGGCAACATCGGCAGGCTCTTGAAAGCACTAGCTAAGCCTTAAATTCGCTTTCAAGGGCTTTTTTATTGAGATCAACCGTAGTTATTGAGATCAAAAGCTTTTGTCTTTGATAGCAATGAGAGGAAAGTGTATTTAAGACTTAGCTAGTGCTTTCAAGTTGCCTGCAATAGAAGTGGATCTAAACCCCGTTTGTGATATAGTGATAGTGGTCAGGAAAATAAGAGGCAAGGAATGATGGTGCTATCACAGTGCTACTCAATTACTAAAAACACAGTCAATATATTGATAGTGTGGGCTGTATACTTATTTGTTCTCAATGTGGCGATGCTTTATGAAGATACCGCTATTCTTTTATGGCTTGCTCGCATTGCTCTTTTTGTATCAGCAGTGGTGACAGTGAAGGGGTATTTGCTCAAAGTTCTTGAAAGCATCTATGTCTTAATGACCAATAGGTAAGCTGACGACCGTAGATCTCTTCTACGGTTTTTTATGCTCGTTGAAGCGAGCTAGGTATTGAGAGAAGGGATGAAGGCAGGGACTGTGACACAGACGAGAGGTGGGGTAGGCATAGAGGCACCCAGGGTAAAACAACGGCTCAGAGAGTAAAACTAGCCCACCACACACCACAAAACCCTATCAATCCGTCCTTCAATAACTAAGCGAAGCGATATAAGCCCCTTGACTCAACAAAAAAATTATATTCAAAGCTAGCAGAAGTGCTTTATATATCACATAAACACCATATTTATTTAAATAATGCAATAAATATTAAAGACTTTCCGTATAAATTGTGATATAATCATAAAATAGAGATAAGGGAATGTCTCAAATAACAAACAAAACAAAAAAGGAGAAATATTATGAAAAAAAAGATAATCTATACAATAGGTGCATTACTAAGTCTTATTAGTGTTTTACCAATATTTTCTGGTGTAAGTCTTATACAAAAAGCTATATTATCTATCGATCAATTTATAGCAAGCCTAAGTGATACGAGTCTACTCATATTCCTTAGCTTACTTATGATTTCTGGCTTAATAGTCTTGATATTAGATAAAAAGGGTAATAGGTAATTAACAATAACTATAAAGAGGTAGTAGAGAATTTTTAAAGAAAAACAAAGCCCGCAGGAATTGCGGGCAATAACAAAAAAGGAGAATAATATGAAAACAACAATCACTTTGTCAGCAATAACAGCACTAACCACAACAGCCGTATTCAGCTTCACAGGGATAGCAGTAGATGGCTTAACACCCATCGCAACAGGAGTAGTAGTTTCAGTATTCGCTATCGCTGTGCTTACTCCAAAATTTAATAAGATAGCAAAAAAAATAGAATAACAATAAAGGAGAAAACTATGAGACACATTAAAGGATTATATTTAGAAATAGTTAATAGAGAAAATATGCTTTTGTTTATTGCTTTTATGACTGGTTTTGCAGTATTTAATATTATTGCAAAGCATAGAGGTGCTGAAGAAAATGTTTTTAGTTTAGAATATGGGTTTTTTTTCACAGCTATTTATATAATAGTGCATTCAGCTTTTAAATATAAGCCTAAGAAGATTAAAGAGATTGAAGGAGAAGAAAAATGAAAAAAATAATGGATAACAAAATAAGCGAGCATATACTTTCAATCTGGGCATTAGCTATCTTTTTCAATGTCTTTATCTATATTGCACATATGACAGGTAGCCCTATTGCAAATCCGTTTGTTAGTATGCTTCAAGAAATAGGATATAAAGCTATGATATTGCAATTTTTTAATTCATTGATAGCAGTGACAGCATTATATTCAATCTTTATGTTTATAGCATATATGATGATTAAGTTTAAAAGGAGGGGGAAATGAAAAAACTACTACTAGCACTACCACTATCAACCCTTTTGCTTTCAACAGCACAAGCCCAGCAGAACACAGAGCAAGATCTGCTAGACAGTATGCTCTACCAGATGACAGGTCAGCTACAGGGAAAGCAGACGAACCCAGCCGACAACCCGCTTCTACAAGCCTTAGAGGCAGAGAAGCAGGAGAGAAGGGTAAGTGTTGAGAGCAACCGCTTATCGAAGCCCCTAGCGAGCTTTGATAGTAATAGAGATAGGCAACCTATATCCAGATCATTCAGAGATCAATAAAATAATAAGGAGAAAATATGTTAAGAAATATAGAATACAAAGGGAAGATATACAAAAACCCAAGGGAATTATATAGACACAACAAACCACATCATTCAGTGACTATCAATGCCTTTGAAGCTAGATGCAGAGGCAATTGGGATATTGATGATGCTCTTGATACACCTAAACAACCAAAAGGAAGGCGAAAAAAGCCTAAGACCAAGGAAGAGCTAACCCAGAGGCTCAAGCAGGTTGTCAGCAAGAACAAGCCCACAGAGGCCGAGGGAGCCATGCAGGGAGCCTTCAGAGAGGCGATAGGCTCACAGCAGGGCAAGGCACCTACGGAGATACCGAAGCCCGTAGAACAGCATAGGTTCAAGCCTAACACCGCCCTTGCTCTCAACAAGGAGATACACCCAACAGAGAAGCGAGTAAGCCTATATGTCGCCAAGACAGAGCTATCAGGCCAACACAGAGCCGTAATAGGCTTCACCACAGAGAAAACACCTTCAGATCTGGAATTCCTTGATACCGAAATCCTATTGATAGCAAAAGTGGGATTCACCACAGCAGGCCAGATACAGAACAAGATCGTTGAAGTGTTCTTCAGTCAGCACAACATAGATGAATCAGCAGATATGGCTTCATCACAAGTGTTTGACTTCAATGATGGAGACTACTTCAATGCTCTTGATTACATCTACTCATTGATTTCAAGCTATCAGAATTCACAGCAACAAGCTTAATAAAAAGTCCTGATAATTTCATCAGGACTAAAACAATAATAAAAGGAGAAGATAATGATACAAAAAGTAAGAGCATTGAAAAAGAAAATATCTAGTTTACATAAGAAGCTTGAGGTTGCTAACAATAATATTGAAGGCAAAAAAGAGGCTTACGAAAATTCTATTAGATACAAAGAGAATATTCAGCGACAGATATACGAAGCACAGCAGGAGCTTGAAAATACGAGCAAGAGCGATGAGTTAATAGTATCTGACCATTCACTTATCAGATACCTTGAAAGGGTTAAAGGGTTAGATATAGAAGCTTTGAGACAAGAAATAGTAACTGATGAAATGAAAGCTCTATATAAAAAGTTAGGAGATGGAAAATACCCTATAGAGCAAGAAGGTGGTAAAGCAGTCATAAAAAATGGAATAATCGTTTCAATCGTTTAAACAAGGAGGGAGCATGGATAACAAGGGAGTTATTTTAGAGAAAGGAATACATATAGTGCCAGAGAAGATAGCATCAAGCGAAGATGATGCTACCTTCAAAATCACAGTCAGATGGTATGACGACGATAAAAAGAAAACCTTCGATATTCACTATATGTATTTAAATGTCGCTTTTGATAGCAATGGTAGGTTGACGACAACAAAGGAAGAAATACTTGAAATCAAAAAGTATTTCTTTGGTAGATCGGTATTTCATGGCTATCTATTGAAAGCAAAAAATCCGAAAGCCAAGCTGTGCGAAACTATCATGGAGCTTATCGAAGCCGAAATTCAAAAGCTGTGATGAAACCACGAACTCAGAACTTCAAGCCACTTGGTAGCAAGTGGCTTTTTTTTGCTAGCAATAGAGCTATTGAGAAAGGTGAATCAGTCAATGAACCTTAAATATGATATAATGTTCAAACAATAATAATAAGGAGACAATATGGAATACAAAAAAGTTGATAAGCTAATACAAGATATAAAGAGTGGCACCATTGATATCAATGAAAAGCCCGAGTTAATACAATTCGTAGAATATGAAGAAGACTACCACCTACTACTTTCAAAGCTCTCCCTATTGAAGTCAATATTAGGGTATAACTATTTCACTGATAACCGTATAGAAGCAATAGCAAAGAAAATGCAAGCCAAAAGATACGATGGCATGTTCTATAAAAATGGTTTATCAGTGTATTCTTCGCACGATAAAAATACCAAAAAGATTGAAATACAGAAGCTGAGAAAATACATAATAATTCCACAAGAAGTTTTCAGAGCTTACCAAAAAGAATTTCAGTTTAGAGACTTGCCAAACCCGTTAGATGTAATGATAGGGCAGATGGTGGGTTATGAAGATGTTGATATCAAAGTGGTGAAACAGCTAAACAAGCCAAGACATAGATATGAAGTAGTAATGGCTGAAAGTGAAAACTACTTCTTAGTATCACAAGTAGATGAATATACTGGACTACCACTAGACTTCGTATTTGAGGGCAAAGAAAAGGACTATATCAAACAACTCATAGAAAGCTATATTTGATGGAAGAGCCACCTAATCAGGTGGCTTTTTTGATAGCAAAGCATACTCGCTTTGCTCGCAGGAATTGAGAGAAGGAATGAAGGCAGGGGCTGTGACAAAGGGCAAGAAGGTGGAATAGGCATAGAGATACCCTGGAGCAAACAACGGCTCAGAGAGCAAAACTAGCCCGCTACACACCACAAAACCCTATCATTTCGCCCTTCAATAACTAAGCGAAGCGATATAATCCCCTTGACTCAATAAAAAAGTTATATTCAAAGCTAGCAGAAGTGCTTTATATATAACATAAACACCACATTTATTTAAATAAATCAATAAATATTAAAGACTTTCCGTATAAAATGTGATATAATCATATATAGAGATTAGGGAATATCTCAAATAAGAACAAAACAAAAAAAGGAGAAAGACCATGAAAAACAAAAAATATAGAATAGGAGCTTTAATAGGTGGAATCATATCACTTGTGGTGAGTTTTTTTATTAGTTTATTAGCATTATCATACTCATATAATATTCAAAGAGATCCTTATTCAAGCACTTTAGAAAAAGTAGAAGAGTTTAAGAATAAAAATGAAGAGCTTAAAGGGAAAATAAGCAAGCAGGGTGAGATGATTATTTATAACGATAAAGAAAATACTATTGAATGCCATATTGTGAAAAATAAATATAAAACTTTATTCGATTGTGAAAGTGATAATTTGGATAGTTCAATGAGTTTTGCTGTTAATATTGATAGTAGAAGGCCGTCCGACCAATTCATCTATACAGATGTTATTAACTTCGATGACTATCATTGCGACATTGATGGAAAATTAAATGATCATACTCTTATCAAGTGTCTATTTAGTGCAATAATAATTAAAGATATACAAGGAGAAATTTATGAATAATAATAGTTTTAAAAAAGGGGTATTTGTCGGAGCTATAAAAGTTTCAATGATCGTTTTTGCTCTTACAGCAATTTTCATTAGTTCTGATTATTATGGCAACAAAAGTCTTCAAGAGGATGCTGAAAATAGATTAGAAATTCAGCAAGCAGAATTTGAAAGATTACAGCAAGATTTTGAATATAGAAAAGATAAGGAAAATTTAAAATCTTATCATACTTATTCTGATGACTTAGATTGTAAAATTATAAGTCTGGTTGAAAAAAATATTGAAGCTAAATGTCAGGACGGTAGTGCTTACGATATAACTATGAAGGTGATATCTTGGTATATGGAAAAGAATACAAGCTCTTTACCGACTAATAACTAGATCTTTTAATAGGAATAATAAGTTAAATACTAAGGAAGGCACTTTTAATAATAACATATATAAAACCAATAAAAAGCCCGCATCAGCGGGCTTTCTCTTGCTCAGAATCAAGCAACAAAACCACCACACAGCTTTCAGCAGGGCGAGTAGGCCACCACACCACCAGCCATAGGAAGCCCATACAGCACCGCTCAGATGAGATCCAGCATCGAGGGTAGGGCAATGCCACACCTATCCACCAGAAGCCAGCACGGAGCTCCACAAGAAGATCCAGACCACAAAACCTATCAATCCGCCTTTCAATAACTAAGCGAAGCGATATAGCCCCTTGACTCAATAAAAAAGTTATATTCAAAGCTAGCAGAAGTGCTTTATATATAACATAAACACCACATTTATTTAAATAATGCAATAAATATTAAAGACTTTCCGTACAGATTGTGATATAATTATACTATTGAGATAAGGCAATGTCTCAAATAACAAACAAAACAAAAAAGGAGAAAGATTATGAATACATTAACTAATATTTACAGCACAGCACTAGAAGCAAAAGCAACCAGTATTAAAATTGAAGGTAGCGAGAGAAAGCTATTCTCAACTAATACACCAGAAACAATATCATTCAACATAGATGGGCAATGGGTAAGACAGCAAGCTTTAGAAAAAGAATTAAATGGTAATGCTTTTAAAAATACCATTTCAGCCATTACAAACAACATATCTATTTCTAAAAGCGAAACAAAAGAAAAGGTTTTCTTTGAAAAAGCTATGTCTCTGGACAGTGTGGCTCTTTCAGTAACTAGATTGAATAAAAATCTGATTATTGAGCTTGATAGCAACAAAGAAGAAACAAGCGAAGATGATTCAATCCTATACTTTGCAAAAGCAGCTTAAACAACAATAATAACAAGGAGAAAAACAATGAGCAAACTACAATGCACAATACTAGCAATACCACTTATAGCAGGGATAACCCTATTTGGTTTCAAGTTCAATGAGTCACAGAGCCAAAGAGAAGCAGTAGATATCAGACAATCAATAGCTGAAACATTCAATAATGAAACATACAAGGATGCCGACATAGCTACTGTATTTGAAATAGGTAGTATAATAGGGTCATATCAAATAATGAATCGCCTTGTTGAAAAAGATGAAGTCATTGTTGAAAGCAATAAATTTCAAGAAGGCAACAATCTACATAACAGTATAGTTAGCTACAACAAAGAGTATTTCCAAGTTCATCAGGTTAGCGACAAAGCTTGCGACATAATGAAGAAAAGCAGTAAACCAATGGAAGGACTATATAGCTGTGAAGACAACACAGTTAAAATAAAAAATATTGATAATAAATGGGTATACGGAGAGGGAGCTAGTTTCCCAATGACAAAAGAAATAGTTAGAGTATATGCAGTAAATCAATAATATTATAGAAAATAAAGCCCGCACGGTTGCGGGCAATAAAGAAAACAAAAACAAGGAGCAAGACAATGAAAAACAAAATGATGAAAATAGCAGTCAATATAATAGGTTTAATGATATTACTAGCTATATTTTTAATCGCAAATACAGGTTTTTTTGAAGTTGGAAACTATATAATAACAACTTATGTAGATGCTACTGGTTCAGCAATGATTTTGGCGACTTTAGTGCTTTCAGTGTCGTTTACAGCTACATTTTTATTTTGTATATACAATATATTAAATATTTATTTTAGAGGAATAGATAGAATTTTTAATAAAAAAGGAGCAAGACAATGAAAAACAAAATGATGAAAACAGTAGGAATAGCTTTAGTATCAACTTCAATGTTGGTAGCAAATGGGGTGGTGGCACACGAAAATACTGAGAGTGTTACTAATAATGAGGAATCTTCAAAAGTTTATATTCTAGCAACACTTAATAAAGGTATGGGTGTTTTATCAAGAGGATTATCTTCTAATAGTTCTTCTAAAGATGAAAATTATAACTTTACGTTGCCGCCAGTCCCAGGCTTAATAACTTTGAGTTCAATTACAGTTTCAGCTACAAAATATATTGCTAGTTATTTTACTAGTGAGGATAATAATGAGATAAGTAGTATAGAAGGAACCCTTTTTAATTCAACAGAAGATTTTAAGATCAATGCTTCTAGTGTAAGTGTAACCACCATATCTAATACAAAAAACTATGAAGATTTATTTACAGATAAAGATAGTAAAGTCACCACTTTTACAAGCCAAGATGGAACACTTGAAATCAAAGTGACGGAGAGAGATGGTGGTAAAGAAAACACAGACCATGTAAATTTCAAAGTGACAAGAACTGTGCATCTTAGCACACAAGCTAATACTTTAGATGAAAGGATGAAAGAGCAAGGCTATAAAATATATGAGCCAGAAGGAAAGATTGAAAATTTCTTTCTTGGAAGAGGCACAGTTTATAAAAGTAAAGATGGAGCTAGAATAGTCAATGTTTTAGATAAGTGATACCAAGCCCGCTTATGCGGGCTTTTCTTTTGCCCGCAATCCAGCCACACAGCCACCACACGGCCTTTCAGTAGTAGAGCAGGGCAACGACAGCACTTAACCACCTGAAGCCAGTAGAGAGCTTCACAGGGAAGGGAATAGCAATCCCCTGGACATAGAGACACCCCCCCGTTGACGACAAAAGGATCTCGCACCGCTCACATCGAGGATACCCCCGCTTGATGACAGCCACGGCCACCAAGCCCGCTTCTCCCGCCTATGCTCGCAGGCTCGCAAGGGCAGGAACCCTAACCCATACTCACACACCAACAGGCTCACAGGCTCGCCACAGCTTCAGATAGATGCATCATAGGCTCTCGCCTTTCTTCGCTATTGTTTCGCCAAACCCCATGGCTCAACAAAAGCTCTGAAAGGCTCGACTTCTAAAAGCTCTGCTCGCAAGCTCGCATAAAACCTTTCTCCCCTTGCTCGCAAGCTCACAAAGGGAACCCCTACCACAATCGCTATATGAAGCTCAGGTTCGCAAGCTCACCACAGCTTCACATAGCTCCCAAAACACAAAGGCTAGGCTTCGCCCAGCCCACTTTATAAAACCCAGCAAAGAGCAAAATAGAAGCTTGTAGCAATGAAACCTAACACCATTGCTCTCAATATAACCCCTTTGTTGAAAGAAATTCAGTCATTCCCAAACCCATCACTTCAAGGAGATTAGAAGCCTACTTTAAGGAACAAGCAATAAACGTATATGCGACCTACAAGAAACTTGAGGCGACTGAAACCCTCTTATTGATAACAAAATTTCTGTTGTTGAAAGCAATATTATATTGATAGCAACGTATATATTTAACGAAAAGTATATGTGCCAGCAAGCACCATTATTGTCTTCAAAATGTATATTCATCTTGCTTACAGGATAGGGTAATGATTACAACCATATTGAATTCAATGAAGGGGAAAATTAAAAGACTTTCCAGAATGGATTCCAGACTTTCCAGAATTATTAGAAAGACTTTCCAGTTTTAAGATTCTCAAGGATTTTCAAAGATTCTTGGAAATCCTTGAAAATCTCTAGAAATCCTTGGAGCGGTTTATAAGAGACTTGAAAGCAATGAAAAGGAGAGGCTAGGGTATATATTTTAGGTTTGGTATACGTGTGTATTGAAAGCAATGATTTTGGTGGCAAGGGTATATATTTTACGAAAAGCATTATTCTATTAAACCGATCATCCGCCCTTCAATAACTAAAAAAGGCATTGTTTAAAGGTATATGTTTTGCAAACACTATATACAAGCATAAACCAGCGAACTCTCTTAAATGCTAGTATGGCAAGCTTACCTGCCTAAATGGTAATAATTCTTGAATATATCTAAATAGGGGATAATAAATATAGGGGATTTTTTCATAGCTAAATAGCACAACATACGGGCATTCAATTTTTAAGATAAAAACACAATTTACCGACTAATAGGCCAAATAGGGGAAGGTGGTATTTTCATATTGACTGGTAATTATCTATCAATGGTGTAAAACTGTTTTTCAGAAATAGCAGTTTACAGATAAGTTAGTGAATACTAACTAATTTTGTGACTATTTCTTATTATAACAAAGAGCAAGGCTATCTTTTTTCCCCTATTCGCTTCGCTCATAGTTGAAAAAAGAACCACTCGTTCGGCTCGCCACTTCGTGTCTTCACCTTCACTTCGTTGCCTTGCAAGGGGCTCTGCCCCGTTGACCCCGCAGCCTTCGGCTGGCTTCGTTGACCCCAAACCCAGACACATTCAGGGAATGTTCCACCGCCTAAAGGTTAGGCGGTATAAACCATGTTGCTAACAATCCGAGGCGGATTGTAATGCAACATCAATACTATATATGTGATATAATAGTGTTTAAAGTTGAGGCAACTTTATATTGCCACCAATAAATATTGAAGACAACTTTAAATTGCTTTCAATAAGTGACGAACTAAATAAGCTTTATATACTCTTATAATAAAGAGTAAACAATAACAACAATAAAGGAGAGCAAATCTGATGGAACAGATTGAAGAGAAAAACAAAGCCCCAAGATACAAAACAGTCAAGATAAGAGTCAGTCAAAATGAATATACATTGATTAAAGAGATTGCTGGCGAAACCAATGTGTCTACACAGATAAGAGATATGTTTCTTGATGAGCAAGAGTTTGCTTTCAAGAATATGCCAAAAATAAATAACCACCTGCTAAGGGAGGTGGCGATGATAGTTAATAACGTTAATCAGTTAGCAAGAGCCGTTAATGAAAATAAAGGTAGAGCTAGAGAAGAAGAGTCTTTGTATTCAATGGAGTTGTTAGCAACGATAGAAAAGCAGGTTCAGGAAATACTTGATTGTAATGTAATGAAGGTTAAGGGTCAGAGAGAATTTAAAAAGTTGATATCAAGTAATGAAACTATTAGAGAGTTTAGCCCAATCAATGAAAATAGAAAAAGAGAAATCAAGATATGTTTCAACCAAGAACAGTATGAGCAATTGATATCAAAGTCTGAAGAGCTTGGTGGCAAACCAGTTGCTAGGGTAATGAGAGAATATTTTATTTCACAGGCAGAGAGAGTTAAAAAAGCTATACCGCCAGCTAAGTATGAAATGGTATCAGAGCTTAATACAGCAGGCACCGCTTTAAACTATATAGCGAAGGGAGTTAACGAAAGAAGGAAGGCAGGGGTTAGCTTAGTTCTCCATTCCGTTATGGCTCAACTTGAAATGGTTCAAGGATTGATAGAGAAGATACACAACAAGGAGACTACAAATGATTTTTAGATACTTCCCATACGGCAGTAAAAAATTCGCACTAAAATGCAAGCTTACTGGTAACAAAGGTGGCTTGAATGCGATTAACTATGTTAGAGGCAACAAAGACCATGCTGGTGAATTCAGAAAGGTTCTTCCTGAGTTAATGAAAGGTGATCCAGAGTTGATGGCTCACATTCTCTCGGAAGGGAAATATGCCAATGAATATATATCTGGTGCATTGAGGTTTACAGAAAGAGATTTGAGTAAAGAGTTCCTGCATAAAATAATCGAAGAACACGAAAGAATGTCTTTACCAGGGCTGGAACGACACCAGTATGCAAGCCTATGGTATCTACATAGAGATAAGGATGATATTGAGCTTCACTTTATTTATTCAAAGGAAGAGTTAACGACAGGTAAGAAACTTGCACCTTATGTTTACTATAAAATGGGTAGCAAAGAGAAAAACTGGGATTACTACAAAATGGATCACTGGCAAAATGCTATCAATGCTGAATACAATTTAGGAGATCCAAAGCACCCATTGAATAGGCAAGCGATATCAGAAGCAGATATAAGACTTCCATTTGCATCTAAAAACTCGCTGGAAGCCATCAATGAAGAGGTTGAAAGGAGAATCAATAGAGGTCTTATTAAAGATAGGGCATCGCTTCTAACTGAGTTGGAAGGCATTGATGGAGTTATTGAGGTTAGCCGTATCACCAAGAAAGCAATCAGTGTGAAGGTGGAGGGCAGGAAAGCACCAATCAGGCTCAAGGGAACTGTTTATGAGGAAGGCTTTACATCGGAGAACTTTACTTCCACAGCCTTAGAGAAGGAGGCTGAAGCCTATGATGCTGACAGGGAAGATCGAGCTAAAAGAGAGAGAGCTAAGGCTGAGAAAATATATAGGTATCAAGCCAAGGAAAATAAAGAGAAGTTCAAGCCGAATGAAGGAAAGGTTTTGAAAGCTAAATTCTACACCCTAGTTGACGACAAGATCCTTTCTGGCGAGCTTACCAGCAGGAAAGAAATAGTGGAGTTCCTGAAGGACCAGGATAAGGTTATTGAGGTGGTAGACACACACAAACACCATATCAGTATCTACTATGAGGGTGGAGCAAGACCGTTCAGGATGGAAGGTGAGCCGTTCCAGAGAGAGGGTAGTATTGATAACTATCTAAATACCCTTCTTGGCAACAAGGCAGACAGTGATAAAAAAATAGAGGAAAGAAGAAGGCAAGAGGAAGAGTATTACTTTAGTAAAGAGTTTGGAAATCTTGATTTTGTAAGGCTGAAGGATACTCGCTGGAATGAGTTTGCAAAATCTTTCGATAATATGGAGAACTTAAAAGAACATTTGAGTTCAAATAATGATACAATAGCATGGAGTGAAAGAGAAGATAATATCAAAACCAGCATTGAAGCTGATAGCGATATGACGGAGTTTGATTTATCAATATTCAGAGCTTATGCAGAAGACCCGCATTTTGAAATCAAGGATGATAAAAACAACAATAAGGAGATAGAGAATGACAGAGATTACAAAGCAGATAGAGAAAGAACAGAAAGAATTATTAGAGAGCTTGTCACAAAGCGACCTAGCAGATCGCTTTCAAAATACTTTAAAGATACTGTTGACGGAATTAAAGACACAATCAGAGGTTTCGGCAGAAGTTATAGAAGAGGTCTCAAAAATATACGACAGCTTAGACAGCAGATTGAGTCAAGTAGAGAGAAATCAGAAAGACTTCAACAACAGATTGACTCAGATAGAGAGCAATCGAGAAAAAGAGATGCAGATTTTAAACAGTCTCTCTCAAACTTTGAAAGAGAAGTTTTAATAGTTCAAGAGAAGATGGCGACATACAAACCAGAGTCAAAGAAAAATTTCACCAGACCAAAGATTTAATTTGTTCCAATTGTCAATAACTAAAAGCCACCTTAATAGGTGGCTTTCTTTATGGTGGCTTCGCCACCTAGGTATTGAAGAACAGGGTATTTGCATGAGAAGTGTTAACGTATGTATTAAGTAATTGCCATCTTGGTTTAATATGATATAATGTATTTATAAATATCCATTTGATATTTTATTTTTAGTCAAGTAGTGAGTTTATATAAATCCTTACCGCTATTATTTGCTCGCTACGGAAAGGCCACCTGAAAGGGTGGCTTTTTTTATGCCTATATTTCAGATATATTTTAAATAATTTCATACTTCATTCATACATATAGCACTTTGGCTATATATAAAATATATATAATTATTTGCATTTATTTGTTATTTGTGATATAATAGTATTATAGTGAGAAATGAAGAGTTTCCATTATAACCCCTTTTAGTTTTGTTTAGGTATAAATTGTGGTAGCGATAATCAGCCTCCATCTATAACAAGAATAGTTGCCACAGTGTAGAAAATGACCACTTTAACGAGTGGTCATTTTTTTTGCCTGCAATCCTCAAAAAACTGGATCTCCACAGCATTTGTGATATAATATAAACATAGCAAATCAACAGGGGAAGCAACAATGTTCATTGTTCACAACGACAACCAAAAGCACATCTTCCAGACCTTCAGCCAGCTTGATACTGCTAAGTTAGGTGCCGTATCTCTCTTCGCTACAGAGGAAGAGGCGATGGAGAAGGTTTGTGCCAAGGCTGAAATCATCTTCCTTGAGAAGCTGGAAGCTATCGGCCACATGGCAGAAGAAACGAATGTCATTGATAGTTCAGGTTGCTCAGCGAACATGCCTTTCCCTATCGAAGAAGTGATTAACACCTTCCATCACTAAAATAAAAGGTCGCTGTCCAGCACGGCGACCAACTACTAAAAAGGAGTTCCAAATGTTTATCATCAACCAGTTCGGTCACTATTTTGAAATTGACTCCAATCTTGATGTTGACACCAATGCTTTCTATGATTGCCTTTTCTTCGATACAGAAGAAGCGATGTTAGAGAAGGTTTGCGAACAACAAGATTTAGAAATGGAAGAAGTAGAAGGTTCTACACTTTCTGTAGTTGAGAAAAAAGGTTCTATCTTCGTTATCAATGACCGCTGTGATAAGAAAGAGGTTGAGTTGAAGTATTTATCAGTGAATATCAGCTTTAAGGGGAATAATAATGGACATTCAAAATAAAGTATATTCCGTTCTTGCTAGCAACTCTTGGTATGTTGATATCAACAGCATTGAAGGCAATTTTGTAGAGTTTCAAATTACCTTTGAAGGTGTGGTATTCAATCGAGTGTTGAAGGTGAAGGAGATTGAAGGTAAAGACCTTGTTGCTTTCAAGAAGAAGGGGCTTACCTTCATCGAAGATATCACCGCAGATGCCAGTAACTCGCTTCGCTTCGAGAACCTGTCACAGCAGGACTTCATTAAGATGATAGATCTGGTGGCCACAGCCTTCATAGAAGCTCTAGAAGAAGCATACAGGGAGCGACAACAGGCAGTGGCCTAACACCATACCCACACGACGAAGACCCGCCAGAGAGCGGGTTTTCTAGCTTCTGGTGGTGCTGTATACTTCAGCCTTCATCAAAGGGGGGCAGGCAATGCAAAGCGAGTATGACGTTGAAGAAAATTTTGCTATCAATGTATCGGTTTGCGAAGTGGTTTCGCATAGCAAGAGAAAGGTAGCTGTTACAGTTGCTTCTAAAGACGATAAGCAATACGGCTTTGAAGATATTGTTGAAACAGATGGCACAAGCTTCAACTTCCTATCAGAAGAAACAAGCAATACCTTCGGGGGCAATTCCGCACAAGACAAAGTAGTAAAGGAATTACAAGAAGCTTTTGGAATTAACGAAGAACAAGCTGATGACCTTGCTTTTGAAATGCTTCAAGCAATGTCTTACCAAGAGACAGAAGAAAAGGTAAACGTCTTTTTTGAGAATGTTGAAATCAAAAGTATAGGCGATAAAGAGTCAATCATTTCATATGAAGGTAAAGACTACACGGTTAATAATGTTGGTGTAATGGAAGAAGATGAATGCTTCAAGCTATTTACAGACACATATGAAATTCGTGACATTGAGTTGATGGATGAAGGGCATGTTGTCTGGAACTACATACCCGCTATTCTGTCACGGCTCGCACAGATGCGGTGACACCCTACCTTTCTACAGCCTGAAGAGTTAGCCCGCCTAGAGCGGGCATTTTTGTAGCTATCTACCGCACAGAGAGGCCGACACAGGGCAGGCCACGGCTTACCCTATGGATAGGCACCCCCTGGAGCTTATCGGCCAGCACAGGGGCTTCTAGAAAGAAAATAGACGATCAAGAACAGTCACTTAGGGAAAAGTCAAAAAAAATCCTTAAGAAACAGCAGCATAAGCCGATACAGGAGGGATCATTCACATCTTTGGTTGCTGTCATGGTTGTTATCAACACAAACATTCTTTCGTCACAAGGACAACAGAACCAGCAGAGGGCAAATTCCAGCCTTTCTACAGCTATGGAACGGCTTTCGTCTGGTATGAGGGTCAACAGTGCCAAGGACGATGCTGCAGGGCAGGCTATCGGCAACAGGATGACAAGCCAGATCCGAGGTCAGGCACAGGCGATGAGGAATGCCAATGACGGTGTATCGCTCATACAGACCGCACAGGGCGGGCTTGACCAGATCAATAGCAATCTTCAGCGAGTTCGTGAGCTCACAGTTCAGGGCTTGAATGGCACTCTCAGCGACAGTGATAAGCAAGCTATCTTGAGCGAAATTGATAGCAATTTCAAAGTGATAGACCGACTAACTGATTCAACCGACTTCAATGGTATACCGTTATTAAATGGTGTAGCTGGTGAGGTAATGATTCAGGTAGGGGCGAACCAGGGCGAGAGCCTTCCTATAAGCCTTTCTGAGCCAGATTCTTCAGTGGAAGAGCTAGGGCTAGAGGGGTTCACCTTAGAGGGCATAGAAGGGGTTTTTGGCGATCCTATTGAAGTCAACCTTGATGACCCTTCTGTTTCCATTCAAATAGATGGTATTCCCGTTTCAGATCAAGCGACACTCCATAATCATAATGGAGGTTATATTGTTGCTGACAAAGAAAATGGACTTGAGCTCTATTATGCTAATGATTTTGAAGCTACTACTAATTCCACAACTGGCGAAACAATAGTTAATTTAAATGCTGGTGAGAAGTTATATAATGAATTTCAAAATGAAAATGGAAATATAATTACTGATCATATTGATACTCTTGATTTTTATGATATAGTAATGATACCTGGAGATAATACACCATTACCGGAAGAAAATTATACTTTTGTTAACGATAACGAAGGCAATATCTATATTAAAGAAGATGTAGGTGGTGATTTTATTTATCACTCAGCAGAAGTCAGCTTTAGAATTTCAGAAGATGGGTATACTGAAGTGGAAACTAAAATAGTTAACACAGTAAGTGATGTTGGCTCAACTTCAGAAATAACATCTTTAGTGGATTTAAATAATGATAATGATATACTAATACAATATTTTAGTAACCGTGCAGAAGTCACCGACCCACATCGGATAATGAAAGACACATCTAATGGCGACTTTATTATAGAAATTGAAGAGAGCGAAGATGTTTTTAATTATTATGTTTTGAGATCAACAGGTTATGCTCCCCCTGACGGAACCGTTGATAAAAGAAATCTTGTTGGTGATGTTGTGCCTTTCGAGTCTTTTGATCTCAATTCGCCAGTTGAGATATTAACGAGTGCCAGCTTTGAAGCGGGGCAGAGCCCCTTGGAAGCAATAGATGAAGCAATTGCTTTGATTGATAGCAAAAGAAGCTATCTAGGGGCAACAGAAAACCGTTTAGGTTCAGTCATTGAAAATCTTACTGTGACAAATCAAAACTTAACTGAAGCCCGTTCCCGTATTCTTGATGCCAACTATGCTATTGAAGTGGCGAATATGACGAAGGCTCAGATACTACAGCAAGCATCCACTTCGATTCTGGCACAAGCTAACCAAGTGCCAGAGGTGGCCTTGTCCCTTCTGGATTAACACAAGCTCGCACCCAGCAGGCTTCAACAAGGGTGAGCAAGCCAAGGCATAGGACGTATGAAGGTGTATATACCGTTATCTATCAAGTGGCCTTGTCAGTCACCACCTGGGGATCTTGAATCAGGGTCGAAGGTGTCGTTCCTGAGTATTTAATAACAATTCGTATTTCTATCTAGAGAAGTCTGCCATCGAGAGCAGGCTTTTTCGTTGCTGTCAACCACCACACACCTTTGAAGGCAACAATAGCTTTAAGCTTTTAAAGATATTGTGTTGATAGTAAGTGGCAATTAAACGGTTGATTTGGTTAAAAAACCATCAATCGAGAAGGGGGCTAGAAGACGTTTTCTCATGGCACCCTAAGCCTTACCCTTCCTAGGGGAGAAAATCGCTCACAGGCAATTTCTCGCAGTTCTGAGAGCATCCACGGTTTACTCTCTAGTAGGAGGGTAGGGAGCCGAACAGGGCCTTTAGTGCTTCATAGGAAGTAAATCAAGTGAAAAAACCTATTTCCGATTGTAATTTATGATCGTGATTTCACATATCAATAGTCTATGACGATCAATCATTTTATTTTGTAAAAATATCTGAAGCTAAGTGCTTGATAACAAATGCTTTAAATTCAAAGCTGGCACCGCTTCATAAAATAAGTGCTTTTCAGGGATTGACAGATCAGTTTTTAGCCGTTCCATAAACTTGACTTTTGACTTATAAACCGGTTTAATACTCACCAGTTCAACGACATTACTCAAGGAAGTATATGGAATACGAAGTTGATATTACGGAGCCAAAGAAGTTTGAGTTTGATATCAATATTCATTTTAACATTGATGGCAACCCGCACACGATCCGCATTGAAGATGTGTTAGGTGGTTATCCTTGGAAGAACTACCAAGAGATCGACACTTGTGCAGTGGTGGACTTGGCAAGCTATGGCCATTTACTAGGGTTTACTAGAAACCCTTTCAAAGTCGTTATTTCAGTGCTTGAGAAAGATAAAGAGAACTATGACTTTAGCTCGCTTCGCTCTGAAACACTTATTGATAGCGAATACAGCTACATTACTTTAAATAAGCTGAAAGGAAAGCTCCAGGGCGATGATAAAGAACTAGAGATATTCAAGCTTCTAAGAAGTGTTCTCCAAGTCGGCTTTAGCTTCTTGGAACAACATATCGAAAAGAAGAGGGTAGAAGAGCAATTTAACAAACAGGAGAATTTAAAGTGATGATTAAGCTGGATGGTGTTGCTATCAATATTGACCTTACCACCATAGAAGCGGTGGAGACTGAAGAGCTAAGAGATAGACATGCCCTAGAAAAGCTCACAAAGCAGGCTGTAGCCGATTGCTTCAGGCAGGAGGGTATAGAGTTTGATATCAATACAGAGAACCACCAGGAGGCTTACAGGCAGGCACTATTCAATAGCAACATAATAGCTGAGCAGGTAATTGCAGAGAGAGGGGAGGGCTAATAATAGAAGGTTAGGTAGGTAAGGTGTAGTAACATTGAAAATAAACTAAACCAAAAGAGAAGGAGATTGATATGGAGCTATCAAATGAAAGCATTGAGCAGTTGAAAAGTGTTGACTTCAACAAGGTCGTCGGTGTGCTACAGCATAGTATTATGGACACACTTGCAGGTTACTGCATTGAAGAAATGTATCTCCCTGATGATTTTGATACAGAAGAGGTGCGAGAGTGGATCGAGGAAAATCTTATTGATGGAGCCGTCGAGAAGCTAATCAAAGAGGCTGATGCACTTGGTGTGTTGGGCAACTCATAAAAGGAGATTGAATCTGTAGTCAAACAATTAAGTTTAGCTGTTGTTGAAAAAGCGATTGAAGAAACTAGCACACCACTAAATGATGAAGATTCACTAACAGCAAAAGAAGTGTTTCTAAATTTTTCAAATTACAGCAAGTAAGTTTAAGTATAAATTGAAAATAAAATAAGGGGAATATTATGAAGACCAAAAACAAAGGCATGTCATATCATAAGAAATTTAAAGCAATAAAGAAGATTATAGATAACATTGAGGTTACTGAAGCAAAAGGTTCGCTTAATAATATAAATGTCACCTGCAAATACAAAAAGGAAGATTTTTCTTTCACGTTAAAAAATCAGGAGGTTAATACATCATTAAACCCAAAAAAAAGTCTATTTAATGAAATACGGAAGATAGATAGTGATTATACGGCGGTTTTACAAGCTATCTTGGTTTATATATATATGAGTTTGTGCGAAGAGATAATTCCCAGTATTAAGCATAGAGATGATTACAGAAATGTTAGAATAAATTTAAGAGTTTGTTAGTAGAAGGTATAAGTTAAATTCTAAATTGAAGACAAAATAAAGGAGAGGCATTATGAAGATAACTGAAAGTATGGGTGTTTATTCCACAGATGTTAGTTCAATCACTAATGAAATCAAAGCCAATGCATTTGAGCTTCTTGATAGTGTTGATTTTGATGACAAAGTAAATGATGATTATGAAGACATAATCAGTTTCATTAGGCACGGCGATATTGAATACATCGCTAAAATAGAAGAGGGGCAGTTTAAATGTTATTTCTGCTACACAGAAGGGGAGTGCGAAATCATTGATCTCAATGAGAGGTTAACTGATAGTGATCCAGAATATAAACATTCACAGCAAGAGGGTTTGGAGATCTTGGGTTATTATGAGTTGTGGAAATCTATACCTGACGAGCATTTCCCTGAATATGCAAGAGGTGATTGTGACGAAGAGGCTTTTAATTACTCTTTAATGTTGTTTATGATAGGTGTTTATTATAAATACCTATAAGAAAACAAAAATGCTTGATAATGCTGATGAAGATATCTCTTTTGAAGACAATAAAGAGAGCCTTTAAAGTCCCTTGGTAGTGTGTTTTATAGTTACGTTATATTGCTTTTATAAGTAAAATATGATATAATGATGTTAATATTTAAATAGTAGAGAAAGCATTTAATTCTTTGCTGTTTGATATATAAAAACATAATAACAAAAGGAGAGTATATGAGTCATAGAATAAATAGAGACGTTGGTTTTTATGAAGGTAATGAGGGTTTACAAGCCAGAGTAACCGTTGACTACAAAACAGATACCGTAGCAGTTGATTACACGTTAACCCTTGGCGAAAGGGAAGATGGTTTATACGGAGTTACAGAAGCTAAACTAGATGGTGGTTTTATAGCAGATGAATACTATAAAAATAATCCAATCGGTGGTCCTGAAAATACACAGTCACCGGAAGAATATTTTGCTGACAACGGTATTGATATCAACGAAGTCAACCAAACAGCAGAAAAGTATATTCAAGCAGAAGCGAACCCTAATAAATTTTCATTTAAAGAAATAAAGGAAGATTTAAAACAAGGAGTTCGTGAGTATTTCAAAGGAAGTGAAGGCGAGAGTGTTAGCACATTAAAAACAAAGAAGTTTAAAGAGAAAGCACTTACAAGCTTTAATAACAGTGACAAGATATCTACTGTTATGATTGATATCAAAAACACGAAAGACCTAAATGATGTTTTCAATAAAGAGTTTAAGAAGTGTAAGAAGAGTGCTGTCAATAAAGAAGCATATAAAAGTTTGTCAATGTAAATAAAGATTAAGGAACTTCTTAGTCTTAAAGTTGTTTAATATATAACCAAAAATAATATAGGAGAATAATTATGAGAAAAGAATATAAAAGTGGTGATATGCAATATAATTTCAGTGAAGCCATTTCTGAAGATACAATAAAGGCAAATCTGTTTAATCCAAATGTTTTTGATTATGATAGAGATGTAGTTATTGAAAAGAATAGTTCTTTAACTAGTCTAGATTTAATGAATCAAGTTTCTGAAATCGAGTATTTTGAAGGTGTCGATATAAAAAAATTAGTAGATGATATTAACGAAGATCTTAAAAACCATATGCAACTTAACGAGCTTCAAGACTCTATAACAATTGAAATTAGGGACTTTGAGTACGATATCTCGAACGATAAGGTTATGCCACATACTAAATTTAATATTGTTTACGATGAAGAAATCTATAATATGTTCTTAACTATTCATCAAGAAGTTGATACTGATTTTAAATTCCATATTAACATGGATAAATTAGATGATATTTTAGGCTCTCATTCTGTTTTTGATAAACTTGCTGATAATATGGAAAATAAATATGGCGAGGATATCACCAGAGATACTTTACAATCTGTGCTTATAGAGATTGATAAATGTGTAGCGAGTGATACTTCTTTAATATTAGAAGAATATAACCAGAAACAAGAAGCGAAGCAGAAGAAAAGTAAAAGCCTTGGAATGTCAATGTAAACCAATCAGAACTCAAAGCCCGTAATTATGCGGGCTTTTTTTAACAACAAAACAGGAGAATACAATGGAAAAAGAATTTGAAATCAAAATAAAACAAGCTGATAAGCAAGCGATGAGAGCAATATTCAGGACAAAGCACAGCGACTTAGAACTAGATTTACCTTTAGATAATGGTGCCTTCGATTTTAATGTAATCGAGAATACTTCTAACTCTATTTTAAACCAAGATAAAGAAGGCCAAGAAAGACGTAGAGACTCCAATATGTTTATCGAGTCTGTTTCCACAATCATACACGACAGGTTCTATAAAGAGATTGAGCTACATGGAGAGCCTAGAACAGATCTTGCAGAACTTATGGAAAGTGTTCAAGATGATATCCAGAAAGGCTTCAATAACAAGCTGAAAGAACTAGGTGTGAACCAGAATGTTGATGATATTGAAGTCAAGTTTACTGACGGCTCCACTACCTTTAATGACTATTCTGGTGGAGACGTTCATCAATTCTGCTTTGAAGTTTCGCATCTAAATAAACTGAGTAAATTTGAAATCTTTGTTAGTGAAGAGAATCCTAGTATCAAAAGGGAAGGCTTGCAAAAAGACTATGGAACAATCTTTGGTAGCAATGAAAGGTTCAACTATGTAATGGATCAGATAGATGTTCAGATAGAACAGCAAATCAAAGAAGAACAAGAAATGGATTTTGAACCACACTTTGATGCTCCCGAAAAAGAGCCAGAGCCAAAATCCAAGAAGAGCAAAAAACGTGATAGAGGTCATGGGTTCTCTATGTAATACTAGCCCGCTACCAAGCGGGCTTTTATATTGCCTACAACCACCCTACAAGCAACGAAAAACTAGAAGGTGAGTGATGACACTACCCAGGGGCTAGAACGGCTCACAGAGCCTTACAGAAGCACCACAAAAAGGTTCCATACACTCATTCTCAATACCTAAGCGAGCAAAGCGAGCGACTTAAAGAGTAGGGAACTTAATAAATTAAAAATGGTATAATACTCACACTAATAATAAATAGGAGAAAAATATGGACAAATCAATACAAAACCTTAATCGTTTTTTAGACGATTCAGGCTATCAGATATCAACGACAATCACAGACGATAGATTATCTGACAAAAATACATTGAATGTATATCTATCGAATAAACTATCTGAAACAGCAGAAGCATTAGGTCACGAAGATCCATTCGAGACACACCACACAAAGCTTGAAGTTGAATTCAACGATACAGGCAAAATCAAAACCTATAATGAAGACTTGATAGTTCAAGATAGAGACTTCTTTGATAGGGTATCAGAGCTTGCAAACACAAGCCCTGAAGCAATTTTAGATACTGTCAGGGAGAGGGCAGAGTGGAGCTTTAACAACTTCATACGAAGCGATTTTAAAGACTTCAGTATGGAACAGTGGAATGAGCTTTTTGACGGAAGGGAAGATGGACTTGAAGTATTTTGTGAAGAAACAGGAGAAACCTATTTAAAAGAAGTTGATTCAACATCTATCCACTTTGCTGTATCCGTTAAGCAAGCAGATAAGCATTTAGAATTAGGTTATAATGTCGGTGATAACGAAAAGCAATTTGAAAAAGAGTTTTTCTTAGAACAGCACGGCGACACACTTAAAGAAAGTTTTAATGAAGAACAAATTGATTACATACTTTCTCAAGTTAATAATACTGTCAATGACCACCTTTATTTCAATGCTGATGCTCCTAGAATGACAAATGAAGAACATATGATAGCAACAGAATTCTTTGGTATCACTGATATTGAAATCAATAAAGTGAAAACTATTAAGAACGATAACGGAAACTATAACTGTATCACCACCGTAGACTATCAAAGTGATAAATACATTCTTAATCTTGAAGCCGAAAAAGAAGGCGATTCATACACTGTTGATATGAAGAGTTTAGAGAACGATAGCAAAGACAATAAAGCTTTCAAAGAAAAAGTATCGAATAATTTTAATGATGATTTTATTGCTGACAACTTCAACTTCGATGATATTGAGAATGCAATTAAAGAGAATCTGGAGAGAGGGATAGTGGAATTGAAAATGGATGAGAAATTATCAAAAAAGAAAAGTAGCCCTTGCCCTGACATTGACTTCTAACACCAGCCCGCTACTATAGCGGGCTTTAAACTGTATATCTTGACAGTGATAGGTAGGTTGGTATAATCCGCCACTCAGTTCCCAACTGACCTGACACCCCTAGTCAGGATTCGCCTAGCTTCCCCAGCTAGGCTTTTTTTTGGCTGGTAGAGTAGGTCACTTGAAGTAGAGAAAAAGCCCTGTGGTGTCTTCAAAGAGGCTTTGGAGCATATCGCAATACACATCATCATACTCTTTGAGAACAACAGCGGTATTCTCCACCGCACGGAAGAAAATCATACGGTAGGTGTCAGAACCAAGACAGTAGATGATCCGCACGACATTAGGGCGAACACCTTCAATCTCTTCTGCTTTACCTTCAAACTTGATATCAACAATAGTATCTCCTTCATTCCCCATATCCACCGCAGAGCCTTCAACTTTACCGCCAGCACCCATAGCAGGACGACCACCGATAAGTTTTAGTGCTACATGCCCGCCAAACTGGCTAAGGATGGTGTGAGCAATTTGTTTATGGTGAAGTTGTTCCTGTTCAAGCCGTTCCATGTTTTAACTCCCTTGCTGGTTTATGGTGCTATTATAGATCGAACCGTTAAGTGATGCAGCAGCCTAATACCAAATAAATCATCTTTCTTTTAGATGATATAGAAATAAAATTTAATACCTGCATACACAAAAAAGAATAAATGTGATATGATAATCTCATAGTTTAATTATAAAGTGCAGGAGAGGTTTTTAATGTCTAATTTTGAGATCAAAAAAATAAGTAAACCTGTTGTAATCAAGATAATGAAGTCAGGTAATAGCACCGACTACCTTATAAAACAGGCATACTCAATCAATCAGCTAGAAGTGGAAGTTCAACACAACTGTTATGCCTTCAATGATGGTTCTGTTGCTTTCAGTGATTTTGATACAAGAAACCTTAAATCGTTAAATGATGAAACAGAGAAGCAGTTGGCTTCTTATTTTGGTGACAAAGGTAAAGCATTTGAAGCTATGGAGCTAATAACTATGGAGGTTGATGAAGCCTTTGATAGCATTTTAAAAGATTAAGATTCTTCTCCTAGTAGTATCTATTCCCCTTCATACGGAGGGGTTTTTTATTACCTAACATTCATTTCTCAATAACTCTTGCGAAGCAAGATAAAAGATATATTCCTTTATGTATAACATATCAATTATAGGTTCTATTTAATGATATAATATATACTTTATAATTTGGAACTTTATAATATACATATAGTCATAATTATAACATTATTTATAATAACAAGGAGAATATATATGTCAATTTTTCACGGTAACAAAAGTAGAATAGCAAAAAGTCTTGGATATAACACTTATGGTGTTGGCATAAGGGTTCACAATAGAGATTACGAAAGAAGCATTGATAACTACTTTAAGAGAGGAAAGGGCGAGTTAGACATTAAAATGATTGAAAGAGATTCTGATTATGGTGTCTTTGAGCTTACGATGAATTCAAAAACAATGGATAAGCCAATCACCACACAGATAGAAACTAGAATAGATGGTTTACAATCAATAGATAAGCCTATGGAGCTAGTTAACCAGGTAACAGATTTTCTACAAGAAGCGACTAAAGATATTTTTGTTAAAAGTAGGGGAGCCAAAGCTGTTCTTTCACCTGATAATAGAAGCAATGATATCAAGAAAGACTTTATAAAAATGGAAGCAATGGCTACAAAGGTTCAAGAAAAAATCAGCAATGCATTAACCTACGGCTGTGAGCTATCAAATAAAATGGATAAAGAAAAGGTTCAAGACTATAAAGCCAAAAACCAAAACAATTTATCATACAGCTTAAATTTCAGACCTGCTATGTAAAACGATACCCCGCTAAAAAGCGGGGTTTGTGACCTAGCTTCGCCAAATTGAAATAATGATTTAAATGTGATATAATAATACGGTTAATAAAAACAAAAACAAGGAGAAAAATTTATGAAAAACTATGTTCTGTTTAAGTCTACGTATAGTAGAGACAAGATAGACGATATATTTGAAGAAAACATTGAGGTATCAGAGAAGAGCTTATACACAAAAGAAGACCAGAATGAAACTAATAATATGGTTTATGTTGATGGCTGGGATGTTTATCTCTACTTCGATGGCTTCAACATAGGTGTAAACGATGATCTAAATGAAATCATGTGGTCAAGAGTTGACGACGAAACAAAGCAATTGGTTGTTACTGTAAAAGGTGCAAAAAAAATACAAGTAGAGCAGGCACCGGAAGCTATTAAGCAACTTGAGAAAGGTGGTTCAGTTCTAGAGAAAATATATAATTTTGGAGTAGATGTTGAAAAACTTGATCCAGAAAACAAAGAACAAGCTAAAAAAATAGAGTTAATGAGAAAGGATCATGTCAATTATATAAATGAATTCACTGCTTTTGTGAAAAACCCTGATAACAGTTACACAAGTGTTTACTACAGAGTAATTCATCATGATGATGGTAAGCTTGCAGATCTAACAGATAAAGTGGATCTAACCAAGGAACAATACGAAAAGATAATCTATCTATTTAAGAAGTAATATAAGGCTCTTCGAGCCTAGGTATTGAATAAGGAATGCTTGGATTGCTAAGTCAGGCATTTTTATTGCTGGTGTGATATAATGACACAACAATAATAACAAGGAGAACATATATGAAACAGGAAGAATACTTAGTGGAAAGGAAATTAAAGAAAGAGTCGATTATTGAGCAAGTGCTATCAGGCATATCCATTCTTGATACCAAAACACTTAAAAGAAAGAACCAGGATGTAGGCTCGCAAGAAAGGCTTCTTAAAACCATCATTGACTTCAATAACGTCGAATACACTTTAATGCTAGATGCATACAAAGTTAGTGATATAGAAATTGTCTTGTATGCCGACCTTGATTCAGCTTATGAGCTATCTACTCAAGCAACGGCATTCACAGCAGATAACAAGAACTTCATTATTGATATCAAAAGCATTTGCCACGACCTCAATAATGGTGACTTACCTTCAGGAACAGTGATAAATGAAGTAGTCGAAGAGGCTCTTTTCAGGATTCAGGAGAAGATTCAAACCTTCATTGATGACAAGACCCAATACAAGCAGGCCAGTTGAGGCCACCAGCACCACCAGGAACCCGCTCAAAAGCGGGTTTCTTGCTCCTATGCCATCAAACCTTGACCATCGGCCACAGGACAGCCCAGGAAAGCCCCTAGGAGCCTTTTACAGGGATGCCGGCACGAACCCCCCTATGGTATGCTTCTGGCCTTTCATCGAGCAGGCAGGGGAAGGGTGGAGCCGTATGGACTACATGCAGGCGATGGAGATCGCTAACGGGGTTGTCATCAATGGTTTCAGACAGCCTAAGCCGGAGCTAATCCCTACACAGGAATGCTCAGGGGATCTCTACACCCTCAAGGTTGCTCTCAAAATCGAGGGCATGGAGTTCTTTATCTACCAAGACCTTCTTGATGATGGCAACAAGTTCTTCAGAAACCCATTCAATGAAGACAGCATAGATAAAGAAGAGAATACACCACTCTTCAACAAAATCATGCTTATCCTACGGATGAAAGGAGTGAGCGAACATCAATCAGCGATGTTCACTCCGATAGTCTATGATCTCATTGCCGACAAGGCTTATAAAAGCTATCTAGAAGACTATGCAAAGAAAGAGAAGGTCATGACCCTAGGTAAGTTCATTTCTTACTTTGGAATGGATGAAACCGAGGCTCAAAGTATTGCTTCACTTCTATCAGATAACACAAAAGAAGTGCAGGAACTTAAATCCGCTATCATGCAACTAACCCCGCATTCTCTTTTTCATGAGCCTATCGAGCGAAACCTAGGAAGCTGGCAGCTAAACACAAGTAAAGGCAAAATGAGTCCTGAAGAATTTAAACGAAGTCTTATACTCGATTACGGAAAACCACAGTCAGACTTATTTAGCTAAACTCTCAACATGCCTATATATCATTAAATGATAAAATGTGATATAATGATATAGATTGATAATAACAATAAAAGGAGATAGGCCAGATGGAAGATTATTCAAAGACTTTTATGAAAATAAAATTTATAAGAGATTATTTCACGTTTAAACAAGGACAGGAAATAGAGATAAGCCAGGGTAAGATAAACATCATCGTTGGAGACAACGGTGCTGGTAAAACCACTTTCAAAAATATATTCAAGAAACAGACCAGATTGCTGTCAGAAGGTAAATACTTTGCTTTTGAAAATATGATGAATCAAAACACAATAGAAAATACTGCTGAAGGTTTTAGGGTATCCAAAAGTGCTTTAGTTGACTCCAAAAGAGAAATATATCTAACCCACTTAAATCAAAAATCACATGGACAGGCTTGGAAGATAGAGCTATTCAGGCTTAGAAAAAAATGTAGTGATAATACCTTTATCCTACTGGACGAGCCAGAGACAGCACTTTCAGTTGAAGCTCAGATCGAGTTATGTAAAGCCATCACGGACATGAAAAGAAAATATAAGAACTTTGGTTGCTTAATAGCTACACACTCAATGCTGATAACAGAGCTAATAGGTGAAAGAGTTATTGAGATACCGAGTGGTGAGAATATTTCTACAAGAGAGTATCTTGATAAGAAGAGTAGGCTGATTGAAGAAGCAAGAAACTACTGCTTATAAATAAAAATGCCTTCACTCGTTAGAGTGAAGGCTAATTCCATTTATTTAATTCCTTTTACTTTTTATCATCCATCCTTGGATAGCAATTCCTTTTGCAGTAAATAAAGGGAAAACAACAACATTACAGCACAACATTACAAGGAGAAATTGTTTTATTGTTTAAACATTATAAGCTGCATTTAAAAATAAATAAAGTCTTCATTTGTTTTGATTGTTGTTGTTAACATAGTTCGTGCAAATAACTATATCTATTAGTTGATGACAAAAACGATAAATTGTGATATAATGATAATAAAAGACAAGGAGAATGGTATGTCATTTAAAAAATTGAATTCAAGGAAAAATCCGCAACATCGAGTTAAACTCTCTTCGCTTCAAGCAGAAGATTTAAGGGAGCTAGGTCTAACAAAAAAGGATCTAAATAATTTATGTTGGAGAGAGTTAAATAGAAGGCTTCGTGTTGAAGAGTATGATTACAAGAGAAACAAGAATATTTATAACTCATTGCGAGTTGTGGCTTGGGATATAGCTTTACTTATTAAGGGGCATTTTAAAGAGGTTGTCTTCAAAGGTGCTGAATACAACAAGCCTAGAGGTAAGGTAGAGCTTGCATTCAAAAGCATTGATGATCTACCGAGCTTCATGAGGAAAGAGATGGGTATTCAAGCTGGGCAAGAACAAGAATTGCCTTTTATTGATTTACTATTAGCAATTGAAACCTTCACGAAGATTAGAAGCGAGAAAAGGCTTAACCTACCTAACCATCTATCCATTTTTTACAGTGATAGATATCAGAAGCATGTGTTACCAATTAACATGATACAAGATCCACAAGAGAGAACAGATGCTATCCACTCGATAACCCATTTTGAGAGCAACATCGAGGGCATCGAGGGCATCGAGGGCATCGAGGGCATCGAGGGCATCGAGGGCATCGAGGGCATCGAGGGCGAGACTACAAAACAGCCCCTGGAGCCTAGGGAGGTTCAAGAGGGTATGGATGCCATACCTTACGAAAAAGAAGGCTCTGAGAAGCTTACAGAAGCCGTTCAGGAAGCACCTAGGCAAGAGCAAGGCAAGGAAGTAGCTGATGACCTACCAGAGTTCGACCTGCCGACAATAGAAGATATGGTTAACAAGAAGCCTGATACTAATGAAGAGCCAGACAGTATGGATATTCCTGTATTTATAAATAGAGATGAAATGGTAAATAAGCTACATCAAATGTCATCAAAATTACGTGGAACAACACAAGGAGAAAATGAATGAAAGGGAAGTTTAATGAGTTCGAGAATAAACAAATAGAAGCTGGCCTTGCTAAAAGATTTTTCCAAAGAAGGAAAAGAATGATTGTTGCCAATCTTGTAGGCAAGCCCGAATACAGAGAAACACAGGTTCTATCTAACATGACTTCTATTATACTGTCGTTAATCGAGCTTGAAGATAAATATGAAAGATACAAGATTAACCAGCTTGATAGCATTATGGACGTGTTAAGTAATAATGATCCAGAGTTTTATCAGGTATCAGGAGAGATTTTTAAGTTGACAGCAAAATCAAATGATTTACAGAAAGATATTTTCAGTAAAAAGAAATATGGTTGTATACCTGATGATCTAATCGGGAGGAAGGACGTTATTAACTTTAAACTCAATGCATTAAAAGAAGTTCAAAAAAGAGTATATAATAAATCAAATGAAGGGAATTAAATTAAATAGTTGCTGTCAATTAAATATCAACAATAAAAGGAGAATACTATGAGAGTAAATTTTACACCTAGAGGACTTGATGAAGATATCAACACTCCACACCAAAAAATAGCTGAAAGGTTAACTTTAACTGAATACAGTGAGTTTAAATCAATCAGTAAGGTGTATGACTTCGCTGAAAAGCACTATGAGAAAGCTCAGGAGCTTGAGCCAGGATTATCAGGCAAGAAGCCTGCTTCACAGACAAGGAAACCCCGCAGGAAGGCTATACCAGAGCTAGAGAGTGGCATATCAGGCTTTGACCCTGATGCACAGGAAGATATGGAGGAAGATAGCCCCCATAAGGTTTATAGGAAGTTCGATAAAAAGGGTGTCGAGCTACCGCTAGTTTTGCAACTAACCGAAGAAGAGTATATGAAGGAGCATGAGAGGGCTGTAGATAAGCTGATGCAGAGTGCTTCTATATCTAACGGCGATCCGAACCTAAAACCCTATGATACTATCATGAGAACTCTTCTTTCTATGATGGATCATAGAGGATACATAAACGACTATCTTACAATAGACCAAAATAGAAAAACTCTAGAGTTCGATAAATCTGAGCTAAAGAGAGATGCATTATACGTTAAGAAGGAAAAAGAGCATAAAAAGCAGATAGAACAAGATTACAAGGTGATATCTGGTGAGATGGATAGCATGGAGCTTGATAAGCCAAGCCAAGAGATCCTAAGAGATATCAATGCTATGACTGATTTTGCTGTCAACAATAATGGCAACAACGTAAGTGAAATGAATAAGGAGCAGAAGAGGTTCTTCACCGATATTCTAAAGCCTATGGAGCAGAAAATATCAAAGCATGAAAATAAAGGCATGGATTTAAGGAAGCCTGATGGTAGCCTAGACCCTAACAAGCTTGGACAGCTTTACGTTGAAACTAAGAAGCAAGCGATAGATAAGCACCAAAAAAAGGCAAAAAGAAAAGAAAACACCCTATCAATGTAGGGTGAGGGCTGATAAACGACAGGGAGGTTGTTATGAAAGAAACAGAAAGTAAAGTGGATAGTGAGTTATTGAATGAGGTGCTGGAAGGGTATGAAGGTGTGCTATTAAGACTTCAGAGCTTGATTCAAACAATCAAAGATAGATAAATATACCGCCTAGCTGGCGGTATTCTTTTTGTAAAATATATACGTTATTTCATAAAGACTGTATAAAGCTATTAGTGTCATACCGTAAAAGATAAAGTTATTAAAGTGTCCTGTCTTATAATACCAATACAGTGCAACAACTAAACCTATTAAAAAAAAGGAAGTGCCGATAATAATTTCACGATGCACTTTCTTTTTAAATTGACCACCTTCTATTGTCTTCAACTTTATTTAACTCCTTTATTAAAGTATGCCATAATCCTTTATAGCTTGGTGGTATTGTATCACATAGGGGTATAGCTAAATAATAAAGTAATCAGATTTTTAAAATAATGTAAAAGTTAACACTGTTCAAGCAAATTTATTGCTACCAACAATCTGTTTGTTATCAATATTATAGCATTTTAACTAGTAATATACGTTTTAATAATATCATGATAAAGCCTTTCAACTTGATTGCAATGTTTAGAAAAGTGCTTATATATGACACTATTTGAGTAAATAATTTATTTTTTTATAATTATATGCAAGACTTTCCATCTAATATGTGATATAATCATATTTAATCAATACAACTTATTCAAAATAATAAAAATCAACAAGGAAGTTGATAATAACAAACAGGAGATAACAATGAGAAAAGATGTAATAGAAAAAACAGGTTCATTACCTTACCTTGATATAAAAAATGTATTAGCTTCGGAGCCGGAGAAATTAGACTTTGTATTACCAGGGTTACTTGCTGGCACCGTTGGAGCCATCGTTTCTCCAGGTGGTGTAGGCAAATCCGCTTATGTGCTTGCTAAAATGAAAGAGATATCTCAACAGGGTAGAGCAGTATACTTATCCCTTGAAGACAATCTAGAAATGCTTAAGCATCGAATGCATGCATTACATTATAGTTCAACGGATGAAGAAAAAGCTTTAATAGAAGACCCTTCTAGGTTTTTCATAGCTCCATTAGAAGATCGTGCAGTTAAGATTGAAAATGATGACTGGTTTTCTATGATTAAAGAAATTGCTACCAATAGCAGAGCTATTTTCATAGACACTTTAAGAAAGTTTCACAATAGTAATGAAAACGACTCAAGCGAGATGACTCTTATTACAGACAGACTTTCTCAAATAGCTGTTGCTAGCAATTGTTGCCCGATATACATCCATCATACTAGCAAGAGTGGTCAAGGAGGCTCACAGCAAGCTTCTAGAGGCTCTTCGGTGCTAGTGGACAATATCAAGTGGCAACAGTATTTGGAGGCTATGACAGAAGCAGAAGCAAAGGTGTTTGGTATCAAAAATATGAAACACTATTTTAAAGTAGGAACAAGTAAAATCAATGCAGGAATACAGCCAGATCCTACTTGGTATAAAAGGGTTTCAGACCCAAGGCCAAATTTTGACGGTTACTATGCACAAGAAGTAAGTTTCAACAAGGAAGTTGAGGCCAATAATAACAAGGATGGAGAATATAGAATATGAATAAAATACAAAACCACAAGGAGATTACTTTTGCTATGCAGGACAGAGCATCAAGTTTAATGTCTATTTTTAAATATATACCTAAGATTAAGGCTAAAGAAGATAGGCCCAAGTATAGTGTTAAATCTGAATTCAATAATAGAAAAATTGAGATAACTTGTTTTGATATGCTTGATACAACGGATCAGGCAGTGTTGTTGGCAATAATAGCTTTGGCACCGATTAAGGATGAAGATAATAGAAGACCTATTATTGATATTATGACACCTGAAGATGAGAGAAGCGAGTTGGCATCAATTTTAATTAACGGCTTTAATTCTTCTTTTAATCCTTTTGGTGAGTTAATAAAAGAATATTCAAAATGTGCAGTCATAAATTGCTCTATAAACCGAATTGTAAATATACTTGGTATGTCGGAAGGTATAAAGAGCAGAGAAATAATAGCTAATTCTATTAAAAGGCTGGCTTTAACTAGTTATACAATTACTGCGAACTGCAATGATGGAGTTGATCTATCCGATGAATTTACACAACCTTTCATTTTTTACCATAAAGTAGGAAAACAATACACTATTTCTTTAAATGGAATTTTTACAAGTGCCTTTAATAAGCAGTATTCAAGAATACAGTTAGATGAAAGAAGAGAGATAGGCAGTAAAAACAGTTTAGCACAGCTTATACACTCTCATTTTTGTGCTACTGTTCCAAATGGAGAAAAAGGGCATAAGTTTTTCTGCACTACACTTATTGAGAGATTTATGCATAAAGACTATCTCGCCAAAGATGAAAAGAGAGTTAGAAGAACAGTTAAAGAAGCTATCGAAAAAATTGATAAATTGGATGGATGGAAAGTTGTAACGAAAGGAGAGGGGAAGAACCTTATCTTCCATGTCACTAGAACATAATTTATCGAGCCCTGTTGCCAGCAGGGCTTTTTTATACCCTTTATTCCAAGCCCGTTCTGAGAGCACCCCCGCCCGTTCTGAGAGCACCCCCGCCCGTTCTGAGAGCACCCTTATTTTAAAAATATCGTTATATTTAAAGCTCTTTTACTTCAAATATGAAAATCCTTAAAATGTCCCTTAAGAATCTATTAAGATTCTTTTAAGATAGCAATCAGGTTTTAAATGCCTTGCTTTCTTAAACAGCGAAGCAATATTATCTATTTAGCTCACTTTCAACTCATGATTTTGATGATATAAAATCCGCTAAAGTGGGAACCTTTAGCTTAGTCCTAGTAGATATACTTCGACACTCAGCAATAAATCTATTTTAATTATAAAGAATGTAATAACTAGAATAATTTAAACCCAAGCCCCTATAATCCCTTATTCAATGACCCGAGCGGAGCGAGCTAAAGCTATTAACCACTACTCTTTAATTAAATAATTATTTCAAATATTTGAGATTGTTTGGTTTGCTTCGCAAACATAGCTATTGAGAGATGAGAATTTGGCTTGGCTTTTGATTTGTTATAGTTTTTAGTTTTTATTAGAGCAAGGCTGGTTTGCTTCGCAAACGAGTTATTGAGTATTGAATTATTGTAGTGTTGAAGGGTAGGGTTAGTTTTCCACCACGATTGCTTCAAAAAGCCATCCTGGGGAGTTTTTATAGCTTGTGGCTAGGTAGGGAGGCTCAGAGTCTTATTCGCCCTGAGAGGCTGAATAGGAAGCTTTGATGGTAGGTTTTAGCTTGGTGTGTCAGGTTTTCAGTTCTCTAGCTTCATCGGAGTTTATTTAGATAGGTTTTTTGGAGATGTAGTATTTTGAAAAACTAACCTAATATAGCAAATAATATTTATTTGTGATATAATGACATGGTTGAATTTAACAATAATAATAGGAGATAAATATGAGGAAAATTCTTTTAAGTGCTATAGGGGTAGCTACCTTATCAGCACTATTCACAACACAAGTCTTAGCTCAACAGTATTACTTTAGATATCCAGTTTATGGTGTATCAGCATCAACAGATCCTTCTAATGGTGATACAACCAATCCTGATAATCCAGGCGATAGCTCAACTGACCTTTCTCTATATAACATTGAATTTACAACCGAAGAAATTTCTTTTACGGCTGAAGCTGATGGGGACGTAGATACTACTAGACAGTTTAGTATCACACTGACTAGTGATATAGATGAGATAAGCTTACCAAATAATGACTTTGAAAGCTCTTGGTTTGATAGAATGTGGAAAGACTTCATTGATATTGATTACTCTACTATCTACACAGAAGGAGAGTTAACTATTCTAATGGAGGCATTTGATACAGAAGGGAATCCAATATACACAACTCAAGCAGTTGATATGTCTGATGTAAGCTTTGACTCTTTTATTAAAAGTAGAGATGATTATTATGGATTATTGGTAAGAGGAAATAGGTATTCTAATGAGCTTTACTTTGAGCCTATTGGTGAAAATATTGATACTAACCAGCCTATAAATATTGAAATACAAACATCTAGGGATGGTGTAATAAATAACAGCGGTTCATTCGATGTGAATGGAAGCTTTTACTTTAATGAAAATGATCAGTTAGAAAATATTAGTGTTAGCAGTTCTTCTGGTTATAATTTACATTCTGTTGGTGGAACTAATGATAAAGGTTTAGGTGTTCTTTTAGATCACTTAGCATTAACTAAAGATGCTGAATACATTGTAATAAATTTTGAAGCTGTAGATACTCAAGGTGATATAGTTACTTCTCAAGGTTCTTTACTGAATAGCACTGCACTAAGTAATATCTTATGGTATCACTACTATCCTTATCCAGGTGATTCTTGTGATACAGGCTATACATCAAGAAATACAATGATTAATGGGCAGATAGAAAGTATGTGTTTTGTTGATGCTATTGATAGCAATACAATGGCTGACCAATATATAGATAAGTTCAACTGTCCCACTACTGAATACTATGAATATATCTATGTAGAGCCAGAAAATAGCGGTGTCACTTACAGCTATCCTTCAGGATCTAAATTCTATGATGCTTGTGTTCTTGATACTTATTATGAAGAACCACTGGAAAACGGCTATGTTGTAATCAACAATCAGTCATTCAACGACAACAGAGAATTGAGTTTCGATTATAGCTCAAGAGGCGATATCGCAATTGATGAAAATCAGCCAGTCGAGATATCACTTACAACGAGTGCTGGTAATGACAGCTTCAGCGAATACTTAGATGGTTCATCTAGCTCAGTTGTTGATTACGATGTTAGCTCTATCTACGTAAACGGAGAAAGCTTAGAAATACAGATATCTTCTACGGACATAAACGGAAACACTGAATCAAGAACTGTATTCGTTTTAATGCCTGAAATTCAAGAGGCAGGTGAGATAGCAATGATAGAAGAGTTTAGAAGGGTGGCACCAACAAACAGGTTTATGTTGACTCTTGATTCTCAAGATGTAGACACAAGTAACCCTGTTATGGTCACTGCTTACTTTAGTGACTATGAAGGTGCTATGGATGTTGGATTCAGTCAAAGTCAGGTCTACTTCAGTGGTGATTTATTCTTCGACACCATGGGTGATATTGAAAGCTACACTCATGATAATGTAACTATTTACAGCAACACTATTGAATTCAATGCTGGCAATATAGACTTGATTAGTGACTTTTCTAACTCTGATAGCTTCGACTTAATAATTGAAGCCACCGATAAAGACGGCAATATCATTCAATTGACCGATTCCGTTTCTATCTAATCTTGGAAGTAAATTCACCTAGCCCCGCTTTGTGCGGGGCTTTTTATCCCTATCAACCAAAAAGCCCGAATTTATGATATAATAGGTCATATGACTACAATTAAAAAAAGGAGAACACAATGTTATTGAAGATAAAGCTCTCAATTGCCCTTGCACTAGCATTAGGGGTTTCTAGCACGGCACAAGCTCAATCTATGGCAGGCGACTTAACTGATAACGAGTTGAGGCAAAATGCAATGCAAGTTAAGCAAAACAAAAATAGATACAACGTCAATAGAATGATGGAAGGGATAGAAGCAATGAGCCAAAGAGCAGGAGTTAGTAAGTGCTTAGATTGGGCTAAATATGCCCCTGACGACCATCCACAGCACAACCCATACATCTACAAGGCTCTAAGCGATATCAGCAGGTATGGCAGGTTATATATGGTTTCAAGAGGGCAGTTGCACCCAAACGATAAACACATGGAAGAGAAGGGATTGGAGGCAATTGATTTCTGCAACAGTATGATACCTCAACTCCCTTCACAGTATCGTGTTAATGCTAACCCCAACATCGCAGGAGGAAGGACACAGGGAAGCTTTGGATGGTAAATTGATGCATACCTACCAGATACTATAAAGCCCGCCTAAAAGCGGGCTTTTCATTGCCTCAAGAAGGGGGTTAGGCTTCAGCCTTATCCTTGCCTTTACCTTCAGTCTTTTCTTCCTTCTTCTGGCCTTTAGACTTAGGCTCAGATTTTTCTTCAGACTTGTTTTCTTCCTTGCCGTCAATAGGAGGGGTTACATCGGGAGTTTCTTGGTTGTCGGCATCATCGTTAATGAGCCATCCTTCAACCACTTCATCACCGTGTTCATCCTTCCAAATTTTCAACTGCTTTTGGTTTCCGCCTCTTGTTTCTACTACTTCACCAGTAATAGGGTTCTTGTAGATTTTCAGCTTGCGAGGCTTACGAGTGGATTTTTTCTTTGACTCAGGCTCAGCATTCGGGAAGAGCAACTCTTTCACTTCACTTGCAGACTTGCCATACTCTTTCATGAGCATTTCAAGCTGTTCTTTAAACTCAAGCTCTTTCTTCAGGTTATCATTGTTTTCAAGCTCAAGAAGTTCTTGCTGAAGTTGCTTGAGCATTTGTTCTTTCTGAGCATACGTATTGATAAGTGAAGACATTCTGCTTTCCTTCTTGATTTAGTAAATTAAGTGCCAACGATTAAAATATTAGCATCGTGGAACTAGCCATGCAACTTCTTTAAGAACTTTTTTACAACTTTTTTCTTCCGCTTTATATGTAGCCTTACATAATAGGTTTATCTATCGTTTACTGCGGGGCTAAAGTTCCAAATATTAACACCAGCTATTGATAACAATAAGCATCCTAATAAAAGTCCAAGCTTTCCATTAAGCGGAATCGTTTTTTGTAAAATATATACGTTTATCAGTTTAGTGATAGGGGAGAGGGGTAGGGCAGGACATAAGAAAGCCCGCACAATGGCGGGCTTTTGCTACCTTGTTGCTCTCAACGGTTGGCTTTAGCAGAAGGAGCAAACTGAAACTTCGGCTTATGACCTTTAGGCTTTGGCTTCATGCCTACTGGCAGTTCTCGCTTTGTCTCCCGTTTAGCAGGCTTTTTGGAGGCTTCCTTCTTGACTTCAGCCTTGGGTTCTTCAGGGGCAGGAGCCACTTCAGGAGCAACTTCTTTGGTGTCGTCTACCACCCAGCCTTCTACCGTATCGCCACCGTGTTCTTTTTTCCAGAGCTTCAGGACACGATGATTCATACCCTTGGTTTCTACCACTTCGCCAGTGTGTGGATTGTGATAAACCTTGAGCTTGCGAGGCTTGCGAGTTTTCTTTGTCTTGCCATCTTCGCTATAAGCTTCGGGAGCCACCACTTTGAGGACAAAGGCTTGATCCACACCATATTCAGCCATCAGGGCTTCAAGCTTGTCTTTGAATTCAAGATCCTTTTGAATCTCGCTATTCTCTTTCATAGAGAGAAGTTCGCCTTCGAGTTGCTTAAGCAGTTGTTCTTTCTTGATGTAAGAAATAAGCATAGACATAGTAGTTTCCTTCTTTCTTTTTTGGTGTTTGTGTTTGCTTCCAATGTTTAAATAATAGCATTGGTAGTTATGCTATGCAGCCCCTTAAATTTAAAAAATATAACTTTTTTAGTTAGTATTTAGTCGAGCACTGGTAATTAACTGGTTGTAAACGATGCTCATAGAAAAGCCCGCTATAAAAGCGGGCTTTTTTATACCTTAATAGGTGGCAACCATTGGTTGCCGACCTTTTTATTTACCTTTACTGAGCTTAGCTCCAATTTTACCACCAGCTTTCTGTCCGAATATTCCAACAGACTTGCCTATTGTATCAGCAGGGTTGTCTATGTGGCTTCTTCCTGATTGCTCGAACTTATCCATGGTATTGCCATCAAAATTATTGCCAAAGGTTCTAGTTAGACCACCTAGGAACCACTCTAATGCATCATCAGGGAAAGTCATAATAATCTTAAATATGTTGTGCATAAAAACAGTTATTATTGTAAACCAAGTGGTTATTAGCATACCAATAGCTAGTAGATTGCTTCCAAACGTGCTATCGGCAGCCATCCAGAATATCTGATTCAAGAAAACAAAGCCGACTGAAAGCATTACCATTGATAACAATAAACCGATAACCAAGAATACAGGCTTTAATATCAATGCTGCCAATAGTGCTATTTTCCTTTCCATTCTAGCACCAGCTATACCTTCACCTTCTGGTGTTGCCATCAATGTGACCGCCAGAGGTGAGGTAAATATAGCCTCAGAATACATTAGTAACCAGCTTAAGAATGCCATTGCCCATATTAACGTTGGTAGCAATGGTATTCCATAAGCCATACCTAGACCAGGAACAAATACAAGTGTTAATAGCTTATCAACGTGTGCCATAAAGCCTAGTGCCACAGTTCCTAATCCTGCTGCCACACCAGAAGCAATTGGTAATGCACCACCTGCATTTTTAATTCCTACAGCTATTCCTTCTAGTATGACCTTAGCTGTATCCCATATGGTTTTAATGTAAACAATGTTAATACCTAAGTTCATTGTTGTAGCAATCGGGTCAGGTAACAAGAAAGCTCCGCCTTGATAACCATTACTATCAACTCCATCGGCTATTTCAGTAAAGCCTAGGTTATCCCTTACATTGCCACCAAAACCTAATATTCTAAGACTTGTTATTGCGGCAGAAGTGGCTACCCCATCTTGAGAACCATCAGTGTTTATCATAAAACTGCTAGATACAGATCTCGCAACTACATTTTCTAACTCTTCAGGATTACAATTTCTAGTTCCTGTGCATATTGAATACACTGAATCTTGAAAATTATCACTTCCTTGTAGGCTTCTATCAGATATGGTTCTATCAAACCCAGAAGAAAGTATCTCTGTAACTGCAAATATATCATTGAATAAACAATCCTCTTCTTGATCTTGAGTTTGTCTACTCCAAGATCTTTCTGTAGTTCGTCTTTGGTTAAGCATTCTACAACCATCAACATTGTTATTAGATGAAGTTGCTTCAGATGCCACCTTGCTTAAATCGTTAATTCCTCTCATGGATGATGAAATAACAGAATAATAACCACCTAAATAAGCCCACCCAAGATCATTATATGCATCGACATTGATTCGAGCTAAAATATTTCCACCAGAATCATGCTCGAAGGTCACTAATTCTTTATCAGACTCCATGTGTCCAGCTACAATTTCAGCAATATCTACTCTATAGGTATCAACGAGTTCTAATTGTTTACTAACAACATTATAAAATCGTTCTCTTGTAGAATTGGAGTTATCATACGTTGAGTCATAACCTTCCAATGCTGATGCATATGCTTTATATCCAGCACCATAATCATATGGTGAAGAGCTATTATCACTATTGCTGGCAACAAGAGGTATTACAACTTCGTGAAAAACTCTATTCTGGTATTCAAGGTTTTTTGCCATCAACTCTCTTCGTAGTTCTTCGTTATTACTTTTAACCCTAATAGAGCCACAAGCACGATTTCTTCCGATATCTACTCTATCGTATCCAGCTAATGCTTGATTTAGAGGTAATGTATCGTATCCACCAAAGAAACTATCTGACGGCACAATGCCAGTAAGTTCAATGGTATTACCGTTTCCAGTCGGGTCTGCTCTTTCTAGAGCAAATGCACATACACCATTTTGAGTCATATCCTTCATAGCTTTAAAACCTGCTATTTGGGGATTTACTTGATTGATTCGCCTTGAAAGATTGTGGACGACAAACGTGGCTACTCTATCTGCTGCATTACTGCCCACCATGCCTAACCAAGCAACACTTACTTGTATTGAGGATATTGTTGATGCTTGACCTACCCCCACAGGGAATATTAAAAAACAGGCAAGGAATGTTCTTAATGGTAGCCATACAGTTGACCAACCATTACCCATTATCTTACCTTCCGATGCTGTTTTGATGACTGCTGCAATCATTACATAAGCCATTATAACAACGATTAAAAGATAAGCGAGGAAATTAACATAACCCGCTACTTCTACCATCATTGTGATATTACCAGAACCACCGCTTTCAAAGATTAGCTCTAACCAATCCCCCCATATAACTTTCGCCATATCCCAAGCAGCACCGGTTGGTGTGCCAAAGATATCGCCAGATATCCCACCCCCTAATCCAGGGCTATTATTTTCATCCATAAATAATTTCTCCTTTTTAATTATTATTGTTAACCTGTATCATTATATCACAATATGTAAACATTTGCCATGTTTAAGAGACACCTACATATATATATTGTTCAATATAAACATTTTGTTCTTATGACTTACTAGATGTTGAATAAGTTATTTACAAAGAGAGTGTTAAAGTAATAAGCCATATAATAAAATTTATTCATAGAATGCTTTATTGTAAAAATTGAAGCCACTTTTCGACGAAGATAGCTATTTATTGCCTACAGCCCCCTGTAAGCCGTTTTATGGCTTACCCTATGTCTTACCCCTACCTACCACCAGAAAGCCCCGCAGAAGCCAGCACAGAGCCACACCATTCCTTCTCAATCCCTTATTCAATAGCGAGTGAGCGACAGCGAACCAGAAGAGGGGAGGTAATCACCTTCTCATATGGTAATGAAAAAGGTGTTTGATATAACCTTTAGTTATTGAGGGGTGGATTGTCTCAGCCCGTATTGCAGGGGTATAGTGCGGTGGTGTCTATGTTATCTGCCATCATCCTCGACGAGGGCGCCACCCTGGCGGCCATTCTGGCCTATTGCCGCGAGGCGGGAGCGGCGAGTCTCTCCACCGCCGTGCTGGTGGACAAGCGACACGATCGCAAGGCCGTGCCTGGTCTGCGCGCCGACTACTGCAGCCTGGAAGTCGTCGACCGTTACGTCTTTGGCTTCGGTATGGACTACAAGGGATACTGGCGCAACGCGCCGGGGATCTTTGCGCCGAAAGGACTATAAAAGACAGAAGCCCCCCTGTTGGAGCACCCGGTTTGACGTCTCGACTCTGCGTCGCGACATTATTTTTTGTTTTTTCCCACCCTGTTGGAGCGCCGCTCCGCGTCGCGACTGGTGCCGCAGGCGCCTCGGCGGAGGCCGCTGTGCTGGCAGTTATCACCAACGCAAGGCAACCCCGCGGTCGTGCGATAAATCGTCCTCCTACAGGGTGGCCCATGTCTGCCTTGGAGAGAAAAACCACTGTGGGAGCGCTCGGTTCGACGCCTCGACTTCGCATCGCGACATCGTTTTTTCCCACCCTGTTGGAGCGCCGCTCCGCGTCGCGACTGGCGCCGCGGGCGGCCTTGGCGGAGGCCGCTGTCGTTGGTGGCTATCGCTAACGCGGGCAATCCCTCGGTCGCGAGCTGAGGCTATCTCCGACAGCCTGCTTTTTTCGTCTGTCGCCAGGCCGTATCAGGCCAGGCCCAGCTCGTGGGTCGCTTCCTCGCGCATCTTGAATTTCTGGATCTTGCCGGTGACGGTCATCGGGAATTCGTCGACGAACTTCACGTAGCGCGGCACCTTGTAGTGCGCGATCCTGCCCTTGCAGAACTCCTTCAGTTCGTCGGCGTTCATCTGCTGGCCTTCACCGAGCTTGACCCAGGCCATCACTTCCTCGCCGTACTTCTCGTCGGGCACACCGATCACCTGCACGTCGGAAATGGCGGGATGGGTATAGAGGAAGTCCTCGATCTCTCGCGGGTAGATGTTCTCGCCACCGCGGATGATCATGTCCTTGATGCGGCCGACGATGGCCACATAGCCTTCCTCGTCCATGGTCGCCAGGTCACCGGTGTGCATCCAGCCGGCTCCGTCGATGGACTTGGCGGTAGCCTCTTCATTGTTCCAGTATCCCAGCATCACGCTGTAGCCGCGGGTGCACAGCTCGCCGGTCTCTCCACGGGACACCACGGCGCCGGTCTCGGGGCTGACCAGCTTGACCTCCAGGTGCGGATGGATCGTGCCCACGGTGGTCACGCGCTTGTCCAGCGGGGCGTCGGTCTGGGTCTGGAAGCTGACCGGACTGGTCTCGGTCATGCCGTAGCAGATGGTGACGTCTTCCATGTTCATCTTGTCGATGACCTGTCGCATCACCTCGATGGGACAGATGGAGCCGGCCATGATCCCCGTGCGCAGCGTGGAAAGGTCATACTGCGTAAAATTGGCGTGCTCCAGCTCGGCGATGAACATGGTGGGTACGCCATACAGCGCGGTGGCCTTTTCCTCGGCGACGGCTCTCAGGGTGGCTTCCGGCTCGAAGCCACCTCCCGGATAGATCATGGTGGCACCATGGGTCACGCAGCCCAGGTTCCCCATCACCATGCCGAAGCAGTGGTAGAGGGGAACGGGAATCACCAGACGATCCTTTTCCGTGAACCCCATGGTGCGGGCAACGAAGAAGCCGTTATTGAGAATGTTGTGATGCGATAGCGTGGCACCCTTGGGTGCGCCGGTGGTGCCGGATGTGTACTGGATATTGATCGGATCGTCGAACTGCAGGGTGGCCTGGATGTCGGCCAGGTGTTCTTCCGATACCTCATCGGCATGGGCCAGCATGCTCTGCCAGCTGAACATGCCGGTCAGGGCCAGGTCGGCATCCAGGCAGATGATCCGCTTCAGCTCGGGCAGTGTCGCACAGGAGAAGGTACCGGGCGCGCCGTCGCGCAGCTCGGGTGCCAGTTCCGCCAGGGTACCCACATAGTCGGAGCTTTTGAACTTGCCCTGCAGCACCAGCGTAGAGGCACCCGACTGCTTCAAGGCGTATTCCAGCTCATGGGTTCGGTAGCTGGGATTGATGTTGACCAGCACGGCACCGATCTTGGCGGTGGCGAACTGGGTAATGGTCCACTCGGCACAGTTCGGTGACCAGATACCCACGCGGTCGCCGCGCCTGACTCCGATCGCCAGCATGGCGCGGGCCGCCTGGTTGACCGCCTGCTGCAGCTCTGTCCAGGTGTAGCGAAGGTCCTGGTGAAGGCTCAGCAGGGCGTCGCCGTCCGGAAAGCGTGCAACGGTTTCGTCAAAGCAGTCGCCAATGGTCTGCCCCTTGAGCGGGGTATCGCTGATGCCACTGACATAGCTGTTCTGTACGCGATTCTGAAGTTGGCGTGTCATGGTGTTACCCGTCTTGTTGTTGCAAGTATCGTTGCATGAGTTGACGCAAAGGTTGTCGCGAGGGTTGAGTCAGGTCGGCGGCCTGACAGCGAGGGCGCGCGGTTGTCAGTCCTGGTCCAGCCGGGCCAGAACCTCGCGAGCCCGCACTTCGACGTCATCGAGCTCGCGCTGCATCAAACGGATATCCTCGAGCTGTCGTTCCATGTTGGTACGCTTGTCCGCCAGGATTTCCAGGAGCCGCTTGAGCTGACGCGCATTGCCGTCGGGCATGGCGTCGTACATTTCGATGACTTCACGGATCTCGGCCAATGAGAAGCCCAGCCGTTTGCCGCGCAGGGTCAGCTTCAGGCGTACGCGGTCCTTCTCATGATAGATTCGGGTCTGGCCGCGGCGTTCCGGAGCCAGCAGGCCTTCCTGCTCATAGAATCGGATGGTGCGTGGCGTCACCTCGAACATGCGGGCCAGTTCGCCGATGGAATACGTGCGGCGTTGCCGCGGCAAGCTGCCGTTGGCCACCGATGTGGCTTCCGTATTGAGTGTGCTCATCGCTACCTTCCTGTGATCTGGATGGGGCCCGTCGAACGGTTCCTTCCACTTACCCGCAACACTAGACGACGTTGACGTTAACGTAAAGTGGTTGTAGACCAAGGGAGGTATGCGATAAAACCTAGCAAGTGCTAGGTTGGGTGCTACCACTACCCTTGATCGATGCTCGATCAGCGGGAAACAAGAGGACAACCGATGGACTTCTCCCTGACCGATGATCAGAAGGCGCTCGTTCAGGCGGCAGCCGATTTTACCAGGGCCGAACTGGCCGACCACGCCGCCGAATGGGACGCGACCTCGCATTTCCCTGTCGATGTCATTCGCCGAGCCGGTGAAGCGGGGTTCCTCGGTATCTACACACCCGAAGAGCGCGGTGGGCTGGGGTTGTCTCGCCTGGACGCCTCGCTGATCTTCGAGCAACTCTCGCAAGGCTGCGTCTCGACGACCGCCTATCTTACCATTCACAACATGGTCACCTGGATGGTGGCCAGTTGGGGCAGTGAGGCGTTGCGAGAAAAGTGGGTGCCCCGCCTGGTCAGCGGCGAATGCCTGGGTTGTTACTGTCTCACCGAACCCGGTTCCGGGTCGGACGCGGCCAGCTTGCGGACGAAGGCCGTACGGGATGGCGATGACTATGTCATCAGCGGTTCCAAGATGTTCATCTCGGGTGCTGGCGCCAATGACGTGCTCATCGTCATGGCACGCACCGGTGGGGCCGACAGCGGGGCCGGCGGGGTATCCACGATTCTGGTGCCGGCGGTTGCCGCGGGCATCGACTATGGCAAGAACGAGGAGAAGATGGGCTGGAAGAGCCAGCCGACCCGGCTGGTGAGCTTCGATGAGGTGCGGGTTCCCGTCGGCAACCGCCTGGGGGTCGAAGGAGAGGGCTTCAAACTGGCCATGAAGGGGCTTGACGGCGGGCGGCTGAATATTGCCAGCTGTTCGCTGGGAGCGGCCCAGCAGGCGCTGACGCTTTCCCGTGACTATATGACGGACCGCAAGCAGTTCGGGCGGGAGCTGTCGAGCTTCCAGGCGTTGCAGTTCAAACTTGCCGACATGGCCACCGAACTGACCGCAGCGAGGCTGATGGTGCGTCAGGCAGCGTGGCGTCTCGATCAAGGCGACCCCGAAGCCACGGCCCACTGCGCCATGGCCAAGCGCTTTGCCACCGACGTGGGGTTCAAGGTCTGCAACGAGGCCCTGCAACTGCACGGTGGTTACGGTTATCTCAGGGAGTTCCCGCTGGAGCGTATGGTTCGCGACACGCGAGTCCATCAGATCCTCGAGGGTACCAATGAGATCATGCGCGTCATCATCGCGCGTCGCCTGTTGGCGGATGGTGTGATCGAAGGGCTGCAATAAGCGACAACCTATCATGGCAATCGGGAGAACATTCGCATGACGGATCTTGCGGTCATCTTCGATGAACTGCCCACCCGGGATGGCGGACGAATCGGTGTGGCAACGCTCAACGCACCCAAGTCACTCAACGCCCTCTCGCTGGAAATGGCCCAGCAACTGGCCGCCAAGCTCGACGCCTGGGCGGTGGATCGTAGCGTGGTAGCGGTATGGTTGGAGGGGGCGGGAGAGAAGGCCTTTTGCGCCGGAGGCGACGTCGTGGCGCTGTATCGCTCCATGAGCGAGGAGGGCGAAAACCGCGGCTCAGGCCGCGACAGTGTCTTTGCCGAAACCTACTTCACCACCGAATATCGCCTGGATTACCGTATCCACACCTACCCCAAGCCGCTGTTGCTCTGGGGTGACGGGATCGTCATGGGGGGTGGCCTGGGGCTGATGGCCGGGGCCTCCCAGCGCCTGGTGACCGAAACCACGCGCATCGCCATGCCGGAAATCTCCATCGGGCTTTACCCCGATATTGGCGCGAGCTGGTTCCTCAACCGCATGCCTCCCGGTGTCGGCACCTACCTGGGGCTGACCGGAGCACAGCTCAATGCCCGGGATGCCCTCGACCTGGGCATGGCCGACCATTTCGTGCCCCGCGAGCGCCGCGACGCACTCCTCGAAGCGCTGGGAGAGGCCGATTACGGCAGCCGTAGCCCGCGGGATCTGCGTGCCGGCGTGCAGTCGGTACTCGACGACATGGAGGAGCGGAGCCCAGCGCCCGATGCTCAGGTCTGGCCACATCTCGACCATATCCAGGCACTGGTAGGCCAGGTCGACGCGCCCACGGCTGTGAAGCGGATCCTGCGGGATACCCGAGACGATACCTGGCTTGCCGCCAATCGCGCCCGGCTCGAGGCGGGCAGCCCACTGAGTGCTCATCTGGTTTGGCTCATGCTGGATCGTCATCGTCACACCAGCCTGGCGGACGCCTTCCGCGACGAGTTGAACCTGTCGGTACAATGTTGCCGTCAAGGCGATATCGCCGAGGGTGTTCGTGCCCTGCTGATCGACAAGGACAAGAATCCCCGTTGGCAACACGCCGATGTCGATAGCGTATCCGAGGCTGACCTGCAGGCATTGATGATGCCCATGTGGGGCAGCGAGGAACACCCGCTGCGCGACCTCGGGCTTGGCCAGCGGGTCAACTGAACGCTTGCCGGCACCGGGTGCGGCAAGTCGTGATCAAGACACAATAATGAGAACTCAGGAGCTAGTCGCATGAAAATCGCCTTTATCGGTCTGGGTAACATGGGCGCCCCAATGGCCGCCAATCTGGTCAAGGCTGGCCACGAGGTCAGTGTCTTCGACCTGGTGGACGCCGCCATGAAGAGCCTGGAAAGGGCCGGGGCCCACGCCTGTGCCAGCGCCCAGAGCGCAGCCAACGGCGCTGAAATCGTCATTTCCATGCTGCCGGCGGGCCAGCACGTGCGTCGTCTGTACCTTGGCCGCGAGAATTCACCGGGTCTGTTCGAGGCCCTGGATGGCAAGCCGCTGATCATCGATGCCTCCACCATCTCGCCGGAGGATGCCCGCTTCGTTGGTGATGCCGCCGCCGAGCGTGGCCTGACCTATCTCGATGCCCCCGTTTCCGGTGGTGTGGGCGGCGCCCAGGCAGGCACCCTGACGTTCATCGTCGGCGGCACCGAGTCCGGTTTCGAGCAGGCCAGGCCCGTTCTCGAAGGCATGGGCAAGAATATCTTCCATGCCGGCGAAATCGGCGCAGGCCAGGTCGCCAAGATCTGCAACAACATGCTGCTGGGTATCCTGATGAGCGGTACCGCCGAAGCCTTGGCGCTGGGGGTGAAGAACGGACTCGACCCGGCGGTCCTCTCCGAAATCATGAAGCAGAGCAGTGGCGGCAACTGGGCGCTCAACGTATACAACCCCTGGCCCGGCGTCATGGAAGGTTCTGCGGCCTCACGGGATTACCAGGGCGGTTTCCTGACCGACCTGATGGCCAAGGACCTGGGCCTGGCCTGGGAACTGGCACTGGACAGCAAGGCCGCGGTGCCGATGGGTTCACAGGCGCGCAACCTGTTTGCGCTTCACTCCGCACAGGGCCATGGCGGCAAGGACTTCTCCAGTATCCAGAAGCTCTATCGCGCCGGCGAGGAGGAATGACGCGCAGCAGCCCCCCGGTCGCGAGCTGACGCTGGTTCCGAAGCCTGTTTTTTTACCCTGTGAGAGCGCCGCTTGCGTCGCGACTGGCGCCGCCAGGCGCCTTGGCAGAGGCCGCTTCTTCCTCCCTGTTGGAGCGCCGCTCCGCGTCGCGACTGGCGCCGCCAGGCGCCTTGGCGGAGACCGCTTTTTCCACCCTGTTGGAGCGCCGTTCCGCGTCGCGACTGGCGCCGCCAGGCGCCTTGGCGTCGTTCCAGTATGAGGAAAACCCTCGGACAGGGGTTGGCAGCGACCCCTCTATGGTCTACATTCTCTTAAAATGTAGAAATTTATCGAGGAGAGCCGCCATGAGTCAGATTACCCCCGTCACCTGGGAAGACCCGTTCCGCCTGATCGACCAGCTCGACGAAGATGAGCGCATGGTGCTGCAGACGGCCCACGACTACTGCCAGGACAAGCTCCTGCCTCGCGTACTGGAGGCCAACCGGCACGAACGCTTCGATCGCGAGATCATGAACGAGATGGGCGAGCTCGGTCTGCTTGGCGCCACCCTCGATGGCTATGGCTGCGCCGGCATGAACTACGTGAGCTACGGCCTGATTGCACGTGAGGTGGAACGCGTCGACTCCGGATACCGCAGTGCCATGAGCGTGCAGTCCAGCCTGGTGATGTACCCGATCCACGCGTTCGGTACCGATGCCCAGCGTGAGAAGTACCTGCCAAAGCTGGCCACCGGCGAGTGGGTCGGCTGCTTCGGTCTCACCGAGCCGGACCATGGCTCCGACCCGGGCAGCATGTCCACCCGTGCGGTGCGTACCGACAATGGTTGGCGCCTCAACGGCACCAAGACCTGGATCACCAACTCGCCGATCGCCGATGTATTCGTGGTCTGGGCCCGGGACGAAGAGGGGGTGGTTCGTGGCTTTATCCTCGAGAAGGGCATGGCCGGGCTTTCCGCGCCAAAGATCGAGGGCAAGTTCAGCCTGCGCGCTTCCATCACCGGGCAGATCGCCATCCAGGACGTGGAAGTCTCCGACGACCAGCGCCTGCCCGGCGTCACCGGCCTCAAGGGGCCGTTCTCCTGCCTCAACCGCGCCCGCTTCGGCATTGCCTGGGGCAGCATGGGAGCCGCCGAGGCCTGCTGGCACGCGGCGCGCGAGTACACCCTGGACCGCAAGCAGTTCGGTCGTCCGCTGGCCGCCAACCAGTTGATCCAGAAGAAGCTGGCCGACATGCAGACCGAAATCGCACTCGGCCTGCAGGCGGCGCTGCGCGTGGGCCGCATGATCGACGATGGCCAGTTGGTACCCGAGGCCATTTCGCTGATCAAGCGCAACAACTGCGGCAAGGCGCTGGATATCGCCCGGGTGGCCCGCGACATGCATGGCGGCAACGGCATCTCCGACGAGTACCACGTCATCCGCCACATGATGAACCTCGAGGCGGTGAACACCTACGAAGGCACTCATGATGTTCACGCCCTGATCCTGGGCCGCGCCCAGACCGGCATCCAGGCCTTCGCCAACTGAAGGCGGTTGCCGCAAGGAAAGGAGTCGTCATGAGTGGACCCCTGTCAGGCATCGTGGTGCTGGACATGTCGCGGGTACTGGCCGGCCCCTGGGCCGGTCAGATGCTGGCGGACCTGGGCGCCCGGGTAATCAAGATCGAGCACCCCGGGCGTGGTGACGACACCCGCGGCTGGGGCCCCCCGTGGTTGGCCGGCGACCTGGAAGAGGGACGGGAAGAGGTCGAGCGGGTAGCGGCCTATTACCTGTGCGCCAATCGCGGCAAACAGTCGCTGGCGGTGGATATCGCCAGCGAGAAGGGCCAGGCGCTGATCCGCCAACTGGCCCAGGGCGCCGATATCGTGCTCGAGAACTTCAAGGTTGGCGGCCTGGCCAAGTACGGGCTCGACTACGCCAGCTTGCATGCCCTCAATCCCAGGTTGATTGGCTGCTCGATCACCGGTTTCGGCCAGGACGGGCCCTATGCCCACCGTGCCGGCTACGACTTCATGATCCAGGCGATGGGAGGGCTGATGAGTGTCGGTGGCGAGCCGGACGGCATGCCGATGAAGACCGGTGTGGCCATCACCGATGTCACCACCGGGCTCTACGCCACCATCGGCGTTCTGGCGGCGCTGCACGAACGTGAGCGAACGGGGCTCGGCCGCCATGTGGACGTGGCGTTGCTCGACGTTCAGGTCGCGACTCTGGCCAACCAGTCGCTCAATGCGCTGGTCAGCGGTCGGTCACCGCAGCGCCACGGCAACGCCCATCCCAACATCGTACCCTACCAGGCGTTTGCCTGTGCCGATGGGCACCTGGTCCTCACCGTGGGCAACGACAGCCAGTTCGCTCGGCTCGCCGACCTGTTTGGCCATCCCGAATGGGCCGAGGACCCCGCCTATGCGACCAACGCAGCCCGGGTGGGCAACCGGGACCAGCTGGTGCCACTGATCCAGGCCATATTCCGCACCCGCAAGCGGGACGAGTGGCTGGCCGAGCTGGAAACGCGGGGCATCCCCGCCGGTCCCATCAATACGATCAGTGAAGTCTTCGATGACCCGCAGGTTCGCCACCGGGGCATGCGGCGCCTGTTGAAGCGCGGCAATCTCGAGGTGCCCCAGGTGAGCAACCCGCTGCGTTTCGATGGCGAACCCGCCACCAGCGACGTGGCCCCGCCCAACCTTGGCCAGGACAGCGACACGATACTGGCCGAGATGGGGCTTACGGCGGACGATATCGCCAAGCTGAGGCGGGAAGGCGTGGTGCGTTGATGTGGGAGCGCCCGGTTCGACGCCTCGACCCTGCATCGTGACCGGTACCGCAGGCACCCTGGCGGAGGCCGCCGGGGTTATTCTGCCGCTCGTGGCGGACATTCGGCAGGATCGTTGGTTCCCCGCGCCCCAAGAAGACTCAGCGTGCCCACGCCGGGCAGCTTGGCCCCCAGCGTGCCGGGGTCGATGCCGACGACCAGCCCGCCCAGGTGAACTTCCACGCCGTCGCGCACGCCGGCGGTACCGCCGATATACCCGCCCAGCGAAACTTGAAACCCGGTGCCACCGGGGCTCGGCGCCACGATGCGATCACCCAGGTAATCCTTGCCGATGGCCGTCGGTGGCAGGCTGACGGCGAGGGCGGGCACTTCACGAATCAGCCAGGCAACGAAGGTATTGCTGTTTGGCCCGGGCCACGCTCGATAGCGATCCTGGTACGGATAGTGGGGCAAGGCCTCCTCGATCTGTTCGATGGCCTGCTCGGCCGGGGCACCACAAAGGGTGGCATGCACCTCCGGCGGGCTGCCGAACCAGGCCCTGTCCGGGATGCCTGTGCGTGAAGAGAGGGTGGGGCGCCCCCATCCGGTGACCTGATGAACGGTGTATTCCACGGCTCCCTTCGGCTTGGTGACGACCCAGGCATGCACGGCGAAAATGCCGCGCCAGCCGAACGCCCGCGCGGAGTAGACCTGCACCACGGCGTCTGGAGTCCGTTCCAGATCCGGTGCCAGCCCCGCACTGGTGCGGTCGGCGTTGCGCCAGTCTCCCCGGGGGTCGATATCCCCAAGCCACCACATGAACAGCGGCCCTCCGCCAAGAAGGGCCAGTATCACGGCGATACCAAAGAGACATCGCATGTCGTTCAGCGCGGCGAGAAGCGCCGGCTCAGCCCCGTTTCGGCAATCATTCGAGTGGAAATTTCCTCGACCGAGAAGCGCGTCGTATCGATATAGGGAATATGCATCTGCCGGTAGAGCCCTTCGGCCTGCTCGACCTCCTGGACGCACTGATCCATCGAGCTGTAGCGGCTGTTGGGGCGGCGCTCATGCCGGATGGCAGCCAGCCTGCGCGGGTCGATGGTCAAGCCGAAGAGCTTGTGGCGATGCCGGGCCAGTGCCTTGGGCAGTTTCAGGGAGCCATCCTCGTCGAGATCGTCCTCGGTGAGAGGGTAGTTGGCGGCTCGAATCCCGAACTGCAGCGCCAGATAGAGTGACGTGGGGGTCTTGCCGCAACGCGAGACGCCAACCAGGATCACATCGGCCTTGTTGTACTGGTGGGTGCGTGCCCCATCGTCGTTGTCCAGGGCGAAGTGCACCGACTGGATGCGGTCCATATAGGCTTCATCCTTGCCGATGGAGTGTGTCCGGCCAACGCTGTAGCTGGAATGGGTGCCCAATTCCTGTTCGAGCGGCTTGAGGAAGGTCGAGAAAATGTCGACCTTGAAGCCGATGGCCCCTCGAATCACCTCGCGAATCGCCTCGTCCACGATGGTATCGATGATGATGGGCTGCTCATCGTCGCGCATCGCGGTGGTCGCGATGATGTCGGCCAGTGCGCGTGCCTTCTCGACCGTGTCGATGTAGGGCTTGGTGATCATGCGAATCTCGACGTTCTCGAACTGGGCCAGCAGACTGCGGCCCAGGCTCTCGGCAGTGATGCCGGTGCCGTCGGAAATGAAGAAGGCGGTGCGTGGCATGTGGATCGGCTTCCGTGGAGAGGGATTGCCTCATTGTCAGGGCTGGTGCGATCCCGGGCAAGGCGTCGTATCGTTGGCGCGGCGGCCTTCGTTCACTACAGGAACAGGACAAAAAGGCCAACTGTTGTAAAAATCCACCACTGACTTCGATGTTAGACCAATGGCGAATATGGAAGCGAGAGGGTAAGGTAGCCACCATCGCTTTTTCTGGCCTGGTCATTAGGCATCGAAGTTTCAAGGGGGTCTCGTGGAAGATTACATCCTGTGGTTCGATCAGCTCGGCATGGACGACGTGGATCGTGTCGGTGGCAAGAACGCCTCGCTTGGCGAGATGATCTCCAACCTGTCGGGAGTCGGGGTCACCGTACCTGGCGGCTTTGCCACCACCGCCCACGCCTACCGTGAATTCCTGGCCCATGAAGGCCTCAACGAGCGCATCAACCAGGCACTTGCCCGACTCGATGTCGACGACGTCACCGAACTGGCGAGGGTGGGTGCCGAGGTTCGGCGGTGGGTGATCGACACCCCGCTGCCGCCGGCCTTCGAGGCCGCCCTGGGCGAAGCCTACGACAGGCTGGCCACCCAGCATCCGAATCTCAAGGCGGCGGTGCGCAGTTCCGCCACCGCCGAAGATCTGCCCGACGCCTCCTTTGCCGGCCAGCAGGAAACCTTCCTCAATATCGAAGGCTTCGACAACATCAAGCGTGCCGTACACGAGGTATTTGCCTCGCTGTTCAACGACCGCGCCATCTCCTATCGCGTGCACCGCGGCTATGCCCACGAGAACGTCGCGCTGTCGGCGGGCATCCAGAAGATGGTGCGCTCGGAGACCGGTGCCAGCGGCGTGATGTTCACTCTGGATACCGAATCCGGCTATCGCGATGCCGTTTTCGTCACCGCCTCCTGGGGCCTGGGCGAGACCGTAGTGCAGGGCGCCGTGAACCCCGACGAATTCTACGTGCACAAGCCGACCCTGGCCGCCGGCCGCCCGGCGGTGCTGCGCCGCAATCTCGGCTCCAAGCTGATCAAGATGGTCTACGGTCAGGATGCCAGCGCCGGCAAGTCGGTGGATACGATCGACGTGCCGCTCAAGGACCGCGCCCGTTTCTGCATCAACGACGAGCAGGTGATGGCCTTGGCCCGTCAGGCGATGACCATTGAAGACCACTACGGTCGCCCCATGGATATCGAGTGGGCGCTCGACGGCGATGACAACGAACTCTATATCGTGCAGGCTCGCCCCGAAACCGTGGTATCCCAGCTCGAAGGCGGCAAGCTGGAACGCTTCCACCTCAAGGAGAAGGGCCGCACCCTGGTCACCGGGCGCGCCATCGGTCAGCGCATCGGTCGCGGCGCCGTCAAGGTCGTCTTCAGCCCGGACGACATGGGCAAGGTCAAGCCGGGCGATATCCTCGTCACCGACATGACCGACCCGGACTGGGAGCCGATCATGAAGCGGGCCTCCGCGATCGTCACCAACCGGGGCGGGCGCACCTGCCATGCGGCCATCATCGCCCGTGAGCTGGGCATTCCGGCTGTCGTGGGCTGCGGTGATGCCACCGATATCCTGGAAGACGGCCGCGACGTGACCGTTTCCTGCGCCGAGGGCGATGCCGGCCATGTCTACGAAGGGTTGCTCGATTACGACCGTCGTGTCTCCACCGTCGACGCCATGCCCGACATCCCCTTCAAGATCATGATGAACGTGGGCAACCCGGATCGTGCTTTCGGCTTCGCCGGGCTGCCCCATGCCGGTGTTGGCCTGGCACGGCTCGAATTCATCATCAATCGCATGATCGGCGTGCATCCCAAGGCACTGCTGGAATACGACACACTGCCGCTGGAACTGCAGCAGACCATCGACATGCGCACCGCGGGCTACGCCGATCCGGTCGGTTTCTACGTCGACAAGCTGGTGGAAGGCATCTCCACCCTGGCCGCCGCCTTCTCGCCCCAGCGGGTCATCGTGCGCCTGTCGGACTTCAAGTCCAACGAGTACGAAAACCTCATCGGCGGCAAGCTCTACGAGCCCGGTGAAGAGAATCCCATGCTGGGTTTCCGTGGCGCCTCACGCTATATCTCCGACGCCTTCCGCCCCTGCTTCGAGCTCGAATGCCAGGCACTGAAGCGGGTGCGCGACGAAATGGGCCTGAACAACGTGGAAATCATGGTGCCTTTCGTGCGCACCACCGACGAGGCCCGTGAGGTCGTCGAGCTGCTTCAGGCCAACGGCCTGAAGCGGGGCGACAATGGCCTCAAGGTGATCATGATGTGCGAACTGCCGGCCAATGCGCTGTTGGCTGACGAATTCCTGGAGTATTTCGACGGTTTCTCCATCGGTTCCAATGACCTGACCCAACTCACTCTGGGCCTGGACAGGGACTCCGGCATCGTGGCGCACCTCTTCGACGAGAGGAACCCGGCGGTGCTGAAACTGCTTGCCATGGCGATACAGGCCTGCAAGTCCCAGGGAAAGTATGTCGGCATCTGCGGCCAGGGGCCGTCGGACCACCCCGATCTGGCGAAATGGCTGATGGAACAGGGCATCGACTCCGTCTCACTGAACCCCGACGCGGTGCTCGAGACCTGGTTCATGCTGGCGGGTGAAACGATCGACTGATGAGTCGGCCAACGTGTAGGCATGGCCCGGCTGGCAGTCGTCAGCCGGGTTTTTTTTGCCTATGCTGTATAGCTCTTACATGGAGTTACCGAGGGCCCTTGTTATGGATTTCCAGTCAGTTACTGTACGTCGATGTTGGTTCGTGAGTGTTACCTCGGCGATGGTATTAGGGCTGCCATTGCTGGCCCAGGCCAACGTTGCCTTTCAGTATCAGGACCCCGCTATCGCACCGGAAGTCGCGTCCGGTTACACCGAAAAGCCCGGCTGGGCGACCGAGCGGTTTGCGGTGGCTGCAGCCAACCCCCTGGCCACCGATGCGGGCTATCAGGTCCTCAGGGCCGGGGGCTCGGCGGTGGACGCCGCCATCGCCGTACAGATGGTGCTGACCCTGGTGGAGCCCCAGTCGAGCGGGATTGGTGGCGGGGCCTTCCTGATGCACTACGACGGCAGCGATGTCACGGCCTTCGACGGTCGTGAAACGGCACCCAAGGCCGCCAGCGAGTCGCTGTTGATGGACGGGGAAGGAGAGTCGCTGGCCTTCATGGACGCGGCAGCCAGCGGCCTGTCCGTTGGCGTGCCGGGAACCGTTCGCATGCTCGAGCTGGCCCATGCCAAGCATGGCAAGCTTCCCTGGGCGGATCTGTTCGCACCGGCGATTTCCCTCGCCGAACAGGGGTTCGAGGTGAGCCCGCGGCTGGCGACCAGCCTGGCTGGCGAAGACTACCTGCGTGACGACCCCCTGGCATCCGCCTTCTATTACGACGAGAACGGCGAGCCCCTGCAGGCAGGCCACCGGCTGCAGAACCCGGCTCTGGCAGCCATCCTGCGTGAGATCGCCGGGCATGGCAGTGAGGCACTCCACGAGGGCAGCATTGCCGAAGACCTGGTAGCACGGGTCCAATCCCACGAGCGGCGCCCCGGCGCCATCTCACTGAATGATCTGGCCAGCTACGAAGCCAAGGCACGGGATCCGCTATGCAACGACTGGCAGGCCTATCGGATTTGCGGCTTCCCGCCCCCGTCTTCGGGCCACCTGACCATCATGCAGATACTCGGGACCATGGAGCATCTGCCAGCGATCGACCAGCCCCTGGTCGACGGCCGGCCGAGTGACGAGTGGCTGCACCAGTTCCTCGAGGCGTCGCGTCTCTCCTTCGCCGATCGCGGGAGGTACATCGCCGATCCCGACTTCGTCACCCCCCCGGGAGGCGACTGGTCGAGCATGCTGGATTCCGACTACCTGGCCAGCCGCGCCGAACTGATCGGCGAGCGGAGCATGGGGCCCGATGGGGCGGAGCCCGGCAACCCCGGCGATCTGGAAGTCGCCTGGGCCGTGCAGCCCAGCCAGCCGGAATACGGCACCAGCCATATCAGCATCATCGACGAGCATGGCAATGCCCTGGCCATGACCACCACCATCGAAGCGGCGTTCGGCTCACGGATTCTGGTCGACGGAGGCACCGGCCTGGCCGGCGGGTATCTGCTCAACAACGAGCTCACCGACTTCTCGTTTCTACCGCTTGATGCCGATGGCACGCCCATCGCGAATCGCGTGGAGCCAGGGAAGCGGCCGCGTTCCAGCATGAGTCCGACACTGGTGTTCGACAGCGACAGCGGTGAGCTGATCGCCAGCCTGGGTTCTCCGGGCGGAGCGGCCATCATTCATTACACCGCCAAGGCGCTGGTCGCCATGCTCGACTGGGGGCTGGACGCCCAGGAAGCGCTGAACCTGCCACACGCCATCACACTGGGTGGGCCGGTGGTGCTGGAAGAAGGGCGGTTCCCCGACTCGACGCTGCAAGCCTTGAACGAGCTGGGTCACGACGCCAGTGAGGGAGAGCTGACCAGCGGCCTCCAGGCGATCGAGCGGACGGACGACGGCTTTTTCGGGGGCGCCGACCCGCGCCGCGAAGGCGTCGTGATGGGAGAGTGAGGCAAACACCGTGGTTCGTGTCAGCCGCGCAACCAGTTGCGCAGCTTGACCAGCAGTAGCGCACCATCACCGAGCTCACGGCGGTCGTCGATGAGCTCGGTGAGCCGTTCCGGATAGTCCGTGATGATGGCATTGGCGCCCAGGTCGATTATCTGGGACATTCGCGCGCTATCATTGACTGTCCAGGCATGCACTTCATAACCGAACAGGTTGGCCAGACGGATCTCGTTCTCGGTAATGCGATTATGACGCAGGCCCAGCGCATCGAAGCCGCGCCGCTCCAGGGTACCCGGCATGACCAGCTGCGCCAGCAGGGTGACACGCAGCTCGGGCTCCCGCCGCTTGACTTCCTCCACCACCCAGGGGGACATGACCGCCAGCCGTGTCTCACCGATGACATCCGGATCTCCGCAGTGGCCCGTCGACCAGCCCGGGGCGGTCAGGTCGTGACAGACCCGCCGGGACGCCGCCTCGTGCCTGAGCGAGGCGATGACGGCCTCGACCAGTGCCACCTCTTCACCGGGATTGGGCTTCATGTCGATCATCAGCGCGTTGCGCCCTCGAACCGTGGCCAGGGCCTCGTCCAGGGTGGGAATGCGCTCGCCAACGTACGCATCGCCAAACCAGCTGCCCACATCGAATTGCTGCAATTCGTCCAATGTCAGCTCATGAACGTTGCGCGGATCGCCGGTCAACCGCTGAAGGCTGCGATCATGGTACACCACCACCTCGCCATCGCCGGTCAGGCGTACGTCGATCTCCACATAGTGGGCACGGTCCTCAATGGCCCGCTCGATGGCGGACAGCGTATTCTCGGGAGCCGCCATCGAACTGCCCCGGTGGGCAATGATGGTCACGTCATCACGCAGCTCGAAGCTGTTGACCACCCACCACGCCTGTACCAGGGCGAAAAGCACCACCGCCATTTCCACGCCCCAGGCAAGTCGTCCCGGATGGGCATCCGGCGGCGGTGGGGCCGGACGTGGCTCGCGGTGGGCCAGCCGTAGATAAAGGCACGCCGACAGCAGGGCGTTGGCGGCGATACCAATGAACGCAATGGCGAGCGTCACCAGCACATAGCCGGTGACGTAGGCCAGCATGGCCGGTATCAACACCGCATTGCGTTCCGGTAGCCACCACAGCATGGGGGTGAAGAGACGGTCGAATATCCCGCTGGCAACGAACGGCAGGGCGATGATCACCAGCAGCATGACGATAACGGTCATCGCGACCTGGCCCTTGCGGCCCCGGGTCAACTCACGGCTGCGGGCCAGCGCCGCCATGGGCGACAGATTCTCCAGCGTCACGATCGGTAGCGCCAGTATCCAGCGGAAGTAGAGCATGGCCGCCACGAAGGCCCAGCCTGCGGCCAGGGGGACGGCAACGCCCAGGTATTGCCACAGTGCCGGCGGGCGAACCCGCAGCACATAGTAGGGGTCCAGGCCGCCGATGAAGACACCATGGAGCCAACCGAGCAGAAGGGCGACAGGTATGACCAGCAGCAGGTGAGCCCCGACCTGCACCACTACCAGGCCAGAGAGCGCGGGCAGCCGCCTCAGGGTCTGCCACAGCGCCACGAAGGCAAGCTGGTAATGGTTGTCGCGGCGCCGAATCGCCACGAGGATCATTCCCGCCTGCTGCAGATAGAGCACCAGAAATGTCAGCCCGATGGCCGCCAGCAACCAGAATATGCCGCCGGGGCTGAGCAGCAGGTTCATCAGTTCGGCATTGGTAATGACCGGCCTGTCGAAGCGTCTCAACAGGCCGGTCAGCGTCCAAGCCACCGCGGGCAACAGCAGGCTGGATGCCAGCAGGGTGAAGAACAGGTGGTAGGCCACCAGGGGCCGCAAGTGCTCGCGCAGCGTGTGCAGCACGTCCACGCCGAGCGTCCTTGGGGTTAGCACGATGGTGAGTCGTTCCGTATCATACCGTTAGAGTGGCACTGAAAATGCGAATAGGGCAAGACCATCGCCTCACCCCTCCAGGTCAAGACGCTCCTCGGCCACCACGATGCCGTTGTTATCCGCATAGAGCCACTGCCCGGGTGTCAGGGTCACTCCCGCGAAGGTCACCGCCACATCCCGCTGACCTTCACCGCGCTTGTCGCTCCTGCGCGGATGGGAGCCCAGCGCCTGGACTCCCAGGTCGGTTTCGGCCAGCACGTCCACATCGCGAACACAGCCGTACAGCACCACGCCGGACCAGCCATTGTCGACGGCCTGCTCGGCGAGCATGTCGCCCAGCATCGCACAGCGATGCGAACCACCGGCGTCCACCACCAGCACGGCTCCGTCCCCCGGTTCTGCTACCGCCTCCTTGACCAGCGAATTGTCCTCGAAGCACTTCACGGTCCGCACGGGACCACAGAAGGCCTCATGGCCGCCGAAATTGACGAATACGGGGTCCAGCACCTGGACCTCGGGGTAGGCATCGCAGATATCGGGAGTAACGATGGCGCTCATGGTGTGCTCCTTGCTCGAGTGATCGAAACCCGATGATGCCACAGATCCCAGCGAGTAGGAGCCGGCGTCAGCTCGCGACCGCTGTTGGAGCTGGAGTCAGCTCGCGACTGCGGGGTCGCCTGCGCTGGCGACAACTGCCAGCACTGAGGCCTCCGCCAGGCGCCTGATGGCGCCAGTCGCGACGCACAGCGGCGCTCAGAAACGCAGCCCCACCGAGGCGGTGAAGGTGTCGATGGTGTAGTCGCTGTCGAAGTCGTAGCGCTCGTACTCGGCCCGGATCATGACGGGGTTGAAGTTGAACTGGGCGCCGAGGCCATAGACCGGGTCGAAACCGTCGTTGTCCTCCAGGTCGACGCTGGCATCGCCCAGGTTGCCTTCGACATTGGTTTCCCAGCTGGCCGCACCTATCTTGGCGAAGGGGGTGAACCAAGGGGTGACCGGTAGCTGACCGACCAGGCTGGCGCCGTAGGCGGTGGATTCCAGGTCGGCACTGGCGCCGTCATCGCCGCGCAGCCGTACCTTGCCCAGGTCGGCATAGAACGCTTCGGCGGCCAGGTAGCGGTTGAACTGATAGCCGACAAACCCCTTCCAGACGTTGTCGTCATCGTCGAGGCTGAAGTTGCGGCCGCCACTCTCGATGAAGTTGTCGACGTCCTCGCGATCATTCTCCAGCGAGCTGAAGCCCGTGGCGACGCCGAGATAGGCATATTGGTTGACGTTGGGGTTGGCGAGAGTGGCATTGGCTGCCAGCAGTGTGGTAGTTGCAAACGAAGCCGTCAGTAATGGTCTGAATAACATGTTTTTTTTCTCCTTGATGCTTCTTGCCTTCCTGTCCCTGGCTTTTCGCATCATGCGGCCACGCGACGAAACGTCGCTATCATCACATATGACATCATTAACGTAGTCTCGTGGCATGTAGCCCTCAAGCCGACTTCGGTAACGAAGGGTGCTTTGCCATCGAGTTCATGCCGCCACCTTTCGGCGACGCATAAAAAAAGCGCCCCGAGCGGGGGCGCTTTGGTCATCGGCTCCGGCCGCCACCGCAGTGGGGACCTTCGATGTTGCGAGCATCGGAGTCGAAAGGTGGATTCCGGAACCGCAGCCTATCAGGCTTCCTGGGCTACGGGAATCACATTCGAGGCGGCTTTCTGATACTCCTCGATTTCATGGAAGTTCATGTAACGATAGATCTCGCCGGCCATCGCGTCGAATTCCCCCATGTAACGCTGGTATTCCGCGACCGTCGGTAGGCGGCCTTCAACGGCGGCCACCGCGGCAAGCTCGGCAGAGGCCAGATAGACGTTGGCGCCATCGCCCAGACGGTTGGGGAAGTTGCGGGTCGAGGTGGAGACGACGGTGCTCTTGGCGGCGACACGCGCCTGGTTACCCATGCACAGGGAGCAGCCCGGCATTTCCATGCGTGCACCGGCGCGACCGTAGATGCCGTAGTAGCCTTCCTCGGTCAGCTGGTGCTGGTCCATCTTGGTTGGCGGTGCCAGCCACAGGCGGGTCTTCAGGCTGCCGGCCGGCTGCTTCTCGAGCAGCTTGCCCGCGGCGCGGAAGTGGCCGATGTTGGTCATGCACGAACCGATGAAGACCTCGTCGATCGTCTCGCCGGCAACCTCCGAGAGCAGGCGGGCGTCATCCGGATCGTTCGGCGCACAGAGGATCGGCTCCTTGATTTCGTCGAGGTCGATCTCGATGACTTCGGCGTACTCGGCGTCGGCATCGGCACGCATCAGGCTCGGGTTGGCCAGCCACTCTTCCATCGCCTGGATACGACGGCTGATGGTGCGCTCGTCGCCGTAGCCGTTGCTGATCATCCACTTCAGCAGGGTAATGTTGGAGTTCAGGTACTGGGCCACGCTCTCTTCGGAGAGGGTGATGGTACAGCCGGCGGCGGAACGCTCGGCGGATGCATCGGAAAGCTCGAAAGCCTGCTCGACGGTGAGGTCGTCGAGGCCTTCGATCTCCAGCACGCGGCCGGAGAAGGCGTTCTTCTTGCCCGCCTTGGCCACGGTCAGCAGGCCGTGCTTGATCCCGTAGTAGGGAATGGCATGGACCAGGTCGCGCAGGGTGACGCCCGGCTGGCGCTTGCCCTTGAAGCGAACCAGAACCGACTCCGGCATGTCCAGCGGCATGACGCCAGTGGCGGCGGCGAAGGCCACCAGGCCGGAGCCCGCCGGGAAGGAGATGCCCATCGGGAAGCGGGTGTGGGAGTCGCCGCCGGTACCCACGGTATCGGGCAGCAGCATGCGGTTCAGCCAGCTGTGGATGATACCGTCGCCCGGGCGCAGCGAAACGCCGCCGCGGTTCATGATGAAGTCGGGCAGGGTGTGGTGGGTGTCCACGTCGACCGGCTTCGGATAGGCGGCGGTGTGACAGAAGGACTGCATCACCAGGTCGGCCTGGAAGCCCAGGCAAGCCAGGTCCTTCAGCTCGTCACGGGTCATCGGACCGGTGGTGTCCTGGGAGCCCACGGTGGTCATCTTCGGCTCGCAGTACATGCCCGGACGCACGCCGTCCATGCCGCAGGCGTGGCCGACCATCTTCTGCGCCAGGGTATAACCCTTGCCGGTGTCCTTCGGCTGCTCGGGCAGGCGGAAGACGTCGGACGGAGCCAGGCCCAGGGACTCGCGTGCCTTGGTGGTCAAGCCGCGTCCGATGATCAGCGGAATGCGGCCGCCGGCACGCACTTCGTCGAGGATCAACTGGGTCTTGAGCTCGAAGGTGGACACGACCTCATCGGTGCCGTGCTTGCACACCTTGCCTTCATAGGGATAGATGTCGATGACATCGCCCATCGCCATGTTGGAGACATCCATCTCGATGGGCAGGGCGCCGGAATCTTCCATGGTGTTGAAGAAGATGGGCGCGATCTTGCCACCGAAGCAGAAGCCGCCGGCACGCTTGTTCGGAACGAACGGAATGTCGTCGCCGAAGAACCACAGTACGGAGTTGGTCGCGGACTTGCGCGAAGAGCCGGTGCCGACCACGTCGCCCACATAGGCGACCGGGAAGCCCTTGGCCTTCACCTCCTCGATCTGCTTGAGCGGGCCGGTGGTGCCGGGCGCTTCCGGCTCGATGCCGTCACGCTCGTTCTTGAGCATGGCATTGGCATGCAGCGGGATGTCAGGGCGCGACCAGGCATCCGGGGCGGGGGAGAGGTCGTCGGTATTGGTCTCGCCAGTCACCTTGAACACGGTCAGGGTGATCTTCTCGGCCAGCGCCGGCTTGGAGAGGAACCACTCGGCCTCGGCCCAGGACTGCATCACATCCTTGGCCACGGCGTTACCGGACCGGGCGCGTTCTTCCACGTCATGGAAGGCATCGAACATCAGCAGGGTGTGCTTGAGCTGCTCGCCGACTTCCTTGGCCAGGTCGGCATCGTCCAGCAGCTCGACCAGCGAGACGATATTGTAGCCGCCCTGCATGGTGCCCAGCAGCTTGACGGCATGGACCTTGTCGATCAGCGGGGATGCTGCTTCGCCCTTGGCGACAGCGGTGAGGAAACCGGCCTTGACATAGGCCGCTTCGTCCACGCCCGGGGGAACGCGATTGGTCAGCAGGTCGAGGATGAACTCCTCTTCGCCGGCAGGCGGGTTCTTCAGCAGGTCGACTAGCGCAGCGGCCTGTTCGGCGTTCAGCGGCTTCGGTGGGACGCCCTCGGCGGCGCGTTCCTCGACATGCTGGCGATAGGCTTCAATCACGTGGGGGCCCTCATCTGTTGTGGTGGTCGAAGCGCGCCGATACGACGACGAAAATCGGCGAAATGGCCGCTTTGACTCGTGAAACAACCGTAATCATTGGGTGCCGCGATTCTACGTCAAACTGTCGACAATGTTAAGGCGGCCCCGCGACGGGAACCTTGAACTTTGGTCGGCGGGATGTCGGCTCGGCTACAGGATGCCATCCGATGTCAGGCGCGTTACCATGGCAGCCCAACTGGATCGAGGGAGCGAAATGGGCGCCATCATCACGTCGCCATGCGTGGGGCTCTGTTCGACGACGCTGGGCGATTCCGTGTGTCGCGGCTGCCAGCGGGGCGATGTCGAGATATGCGACTGGTTCGGCCTGTCAGCCGATGAAAGAGCGGTGCGCATGGCCGAGCTGGATACGCTGCGAGCCACCGTTGCCGCTCGCTACCTGCGTGTGGTCGACCCCGGCTGCCTCGAAGAGCAACTGCGCCGCCACCGCATTCGCTTCCGTCCCGAGCAGCCACCGCTCTCGCGAGCCATGGAGCTGCTGCGAATAGGGCGGGGAAGAATACAGGAACTGTCGTGTTACGGCCTTGAGCCGTGCGAACCGGTTGCCGGGCTGCGGGTGGGCGAACTGCACGACCTGTTGATCGTTGCCTTGAACGAGGCCGCCGAAAACAGGCGACAGGCGCAACTGACGGCGAATGGCTGACGATCTCACCATTTCCTGCAACTTGCGCTGCTAGGCTTTGTACGAAAAGTCGACGAGCGATGGTCAGACAAGGCAAAAATCGGCGACAAATCGGCAGGAAAGCCGATTTGGGCAGCTCCGCTGC
>NZ_PNRF01000015.1:72310-136016 GCF_002879615.1 Billgrantia endophytica | reverse complement strand
GTTACGCGTCAGGGTCAGGTCGACGCCGTGAAGGCTGCTCTCGGTGTCATATTCCAGCGCGGCGTCGAGGAAGGCGAAGGTGGAACTCACGTCATCGAACTCGCCGTCCAGCCCACCCTCGGCGCTGAGGATGCGATAGGTGCTCTCGGGATCGTAGTCACCCGATTCGCCGATATGCGCCACCGAGCCGTCGAGATAAGCGGTGCCGGTGACATGGATATGATCGCTGTCGCTGCCAGTAGGATCGACTTCCACCTCGTAGCTGGAGCCAGCGTCGAAGGTCAGATCGCCGTCGACGGTCAGTTCGCCGATGGAGTTGCCGGGGGCGATGGTGGCATCGTTGGCCAGGGTGGTGGCACCCACTGTGCCATCGCCCTGCAGCCGGCCGTCGTTGCCCACGGCCAGCGAGCCACCGAAGGTGTCATTGACGGTAAGGGTGGTGCCGTCGACCGCGGTCGTCCCGGTATAGCCGTGGCTGTCGCCAGTCAGTTCGACGCTGCCGCCGCCGCTGAAGCGCAGCTCGCCGTCACCGCTGATGGTGCCGGCGTAATGGCCGTCGTTCGCCTGATCGAAGGTGAACGAAGCGTCCTTGTCGATTTCCAGGTCGCCGCCAAAACGGTCGCTGGCCGAGACCAACCCGCCGGCCTCAACGGTCCAGTCCAGCGTGCTGGTGCCGGCCAGCGTCAGCGTGCCGTCACCTTGCTTGATCATGCCGCCGGCGTCGCCGTCGAAACCGACGATATCGCCGGTGAAGGTATCGTCGCCGCCCTGGTCGAAGACCACCGTGCCGGCATTGGCGATATCGCCGGAGATCGCCTCGACGTTGCCGCGCAATGTGCCGGCCTCGACGACGGTGTTGCCGTAATCGTTGGTGCCGGTGAGTTCGAGGGTGCCATGGCCAGCCAGGCGTAGATCGCCGCTGCCGGCGATCTCCCCCGACAGCCCGAGGGTGGTGTCGTCGGCGACGTCGAAGCGCCCGTTGCCGCTGAGTGCCACATCGCGGGTACTATCGAAACTGTCGGTGGTGGCCAGGGTACCACCGGCGAAAGTCAGGTCACCGTCCTCATGGCCGAGGTTGGCGTCGGATGACACCGACAGCACGCCATCCCGGATCTCGGTGCCACCGGTGTAGGTATTGTCGCCTTCGAGCACCAGGGTACCGAGATCGGAGGTGATCAGAGCCGAATCGCCGGTCAGTTCCGAGGCGATGGTCGCGGTCATGCCGGCACCGTCCCCGGTGCCGTCGCCGACGCGAATGATGCTTTCGCCACCGGCCCCCTCGAGTGCGATGGCATCCCCTTCGATGCGGTAGCCGTCGGTGGCGAACTGCATGCCGGTGGCGGAGATCGCGCCGGCCTCGTCATCGACGCTCACCGTGCCGGCCTCGGCCTGGAACACGGCGAAGGTCGGGTTAGGCTGGTAGGGACCGTTCAGCTCGCCGTCGGCATCGGTCCAGTTGCGCCCGTCGGCGCGCCAGACGCCCGAGCCGCCATCGATTGCGTCATTATCGTGCAGATCGGTATTGCCGCCATCCCAGAAACCGAGTTCCATACCAACCGTCGACACGAGATTGACCTGATTGGCAGTGGCCGTCTGTAGGGACAGTTCGTTCGCATTCACGCCTGCCGGTGTCGATCCGATGGCCAGTCCGTTATCGTCCAGCGCATCTTGATAGTCGAAGAGGCGGTAGACACCCACCCCGAAGCCGCCCTGGTCGGCAACGTTGAGCGTGCCGTCGAGCACCAGATCGCCGCCGACATCGAACAAGGCATCCGACGGCGCGCCGCCCAGCGCCACATCGACGCGGGAGCCGGCATCGAGTGTCAGGTCACCATCGACCGCCAGAGTCTGGCCCTGGAACCCCGACAGCGTGCCGTCCGCAACGACCAGATCACCCGCGATCGTGCCAGTGCCGGAGACCATACCGTCACCATCGGCCTCGACATCGCCAGCAAAGGTACCGTCCACCTGCAAGCGCCCACCCGCGACCTCGGCCGAGCCGCCCAGTGTGTCCGCGACGATCAGGGTGCCGCCGTTCACCGTCGTCTCGCCGCTAAAGTTCGTACTATTGCCGCTGAGTATGGTGGTGCCGGCATAGTGGCCGATGACGTGGCTACTATCACTATCACTATCGCTGACCAGATCCGCCTCGAAACGGTAGTCGTCGGCGGTATGATTGAAGACGAGGCGGCCATCGCCATCGCCGAAGCGGACCGTATCCGTCTCCAGCACCCCCGGTGCGGTGGCGTCTTCGCCGGCGGCCGCGCCGATGGTCGCCGTACCACTGGAGTCATGAAACGCGCCAATGGCGGTGTGGGTGCTGGTGACGCGCCCCCCGTCGGCGATGGTCAATTCGCCGCTGCCACCTTGACCGACAAAGAAACCGGAGCCTTCGTTGATCCATTCCGAGTTCTCGCCGGTCACGGTCACCGTGCCAGAGCCGATGGTGGCCTCGTCGTTCGTGACGCTGCCACCGTCGGCAATGCGTAGCTCCCCGCCGTCGACGATGACATCGCCGCCGAGCTCGGTCTCGCCCATCAGCGTCAGAGTGCCGCCACCCTGATGAATCAGGCTACCGCCACCCGAGATATCGCCGGCATACTCGGTAACGTCGCCCTGGTCGACGATGAGGTTGGCCGAGCCCAGAATTACCTCCCCCCCATCGCCGGACAGCGATGACATCGTCAGGTCGTAGCTATTGAGGTCGAGAGTGCCACCGTCAATGGTGTAGTCCGTGGCGTTGGCGAAAGCGCTGGCGTCACCGGCACGCAGGGTGCCGCCCGAGATGATGGTGTCACCGGTAAAGCCCTCGTTGTCGCCGCTGAGCGTGGTGGAACCGGCCCGATGGTCGATCGCGTGGCTACCATCACCCCCGCTGACCAGATCGGCCTCGAACCCGTAGTCGTCGGCGTTATGGTTGAAGACGAGGCGACCGGTGCCATTGCCTAAATAGACCGTATCCGTCTCCAGCATCCCCGGCGCGGTGGCATCTTCGCCGGCGACCGCGCCGATATTCAGGGTGCCGGTGGAATCGCCCTGATGGCCGACATAGAGTTGCCTCGAATTGGCCCATGACGAGTCCGCGCCAGTCACCGTCACCGAGCCGGTACTGCCTGACCTGTAGCCGATATAGCCGACGACGCTGCTGACCGTGCCGCCGTCTTCGATGGTCAGTTCGCCATCGCTCTCAAGGCCGACATAGAGCTGGTCCGTATTGGTCCACAACGAGTCGTCCCCCGACACCGTCACCGCGCTGGTAGTGTTGTGGCCGATATAGCCGTAGATGTTGGTAACCGTGCCGCCGTCTTCTATGGTCAGTTCGGCATAGTCCCCATCATGGCCCACAACGAGGTTGAACGAATTGTCCCATGACGAGCCCGCGCCCGACACCGTCACCACGCCGGAGCCAATATAGCCGTCGGTGCTGGTAACCGTGCCGCCGTCTTCGATGGTCAGGCTGCCATAGCCGTCATTACCGACAATGAGGTCACCATCAATATTCCAGTTTGGCGATGTGGCGCCCCCCGGCGACACATTGCCTTCCACCACCACCGCTTGCGCCATTACCGCCTGCGGACCGCCAATGGCGGCCAGAACCAGCGCCGAGGCTCCGGCCAGGACGCAGGCGGCGCGGGCCGGGCCTCGATCGCCCTTGCCACGCGCACGGGCGGTTTCAGCCACAGCCTGCCAGGCGCCCAGCGCCCGGTTGAAGAGGGTGCGGTAGGTGCGATTCATGGTGTTCCCCTGCGTTCTGGAAACACTGAACATGTTCAGCACTTCCTTTTATCGTCGATTATTCAGGCGCTACGTCATCCGTCGCAGGGCCGAGAAGGCGGTCGTGTGCCCTTGTAGTATCAAGCCAGTGGTACCAAGGCATGAGAGGGGTCACAAGCGACGGTGGGAAAATCGGGACGCACAGGCAAAAAAGCGCCGAAAAAAAGGACGCAGAGGCAAAAGGGCCGAGTGAGTGAGCGGACGATCAGGCGTTTCGCAGTTGACGAATCCAGGCAGCAAGCTCGGTGGTATTAGGCGCGGAGGAGGGTGGGGTAACGCCAGCGGTGACACGGGCGCGCTGCCTGACATCATGGGGTGTGAGCTGATAGTGGGCGTGGAAGCAGCGCGAGAAGTGCGACTGGCTGCGAAAGCCGTAGTCCGCCGCCAGTTCGCCGATGCTGCGATGTTCACCGGGGTCTTCCAGGCAGGCGCGTATGCGCGCCAGGCGCTGGCTCTGAATGTAGTGCATGACACCGCCGTCGTGTTCGAACAGGCGGTAGAGCCGGGTGCGGGAGATGGCGGCAGCCCGACATAGCATATCCGGCGTCAGTTGGGGCGAACTGAGCCGCCGTTCGATGAAGCGTTCGATACGTTGACGCTGCAGCGCCTGGAGCGGCGCCGCCACCCGCGCCCGGGCTTCGGCGTCGGCCGCGCAACAGACCAGGATCATGTCACGCGTGATGGTGGTGATGCTGTCGGCATCGTCATAGGGCAGGGTGGGCAGACGGTTCAACAGTGCCTGGAGGTAATCGGCGAAAAAGGCGCCGCGCTCCGGCCCCAGTACCAGGCCGTGGGCACCGTCGAGAAACGCCGGCCGATCGGCGAACAGGTCACGTGGCAATAGTACGTTCAGGTTGAGGATGTCGGTGTCGCTGGTCTCGGTGGCCAGGGGGCGCCCCAGGTCGATGAGCGAGACGTGGGCCGCGCCCGCCCGGGCATCGATATCGCCCAGGCGCCCCTGGAAGCCGCCGCGACGATGCACCTGCACCAGTAGATGGTCGACGCGCTGGTTGGGGCGGGCGTGACGAAAGCGCTGGGCGGCGGTCTGCGCGCGGCCCACCATCATGTTGCCCAGGTGGTAGGCCTCGACGCGGGAGAGGAAGTCCGACAGCGATGCCGGTGTGACACCACGTTGCGGTTCGACGTCGAATACCGGGGCGATGTTCTCGCGCCAGGCGTCGAAGCGATCGCTCGCCTCGACGCAGCGGTTATCGAAGACACTGTAAGGTACCCGTATCGACATCGTGCGTTTTCCCCGCGCGTTTTTCGTTGTTGTCCTTTTACCGCGCCGGGCGGTTTTTCAGCTTACCCCAGCCACTCGCCTGGCATTGCGGAAAGTCTCGGCCAGTCGCCACCCTTCCATTCGGTGGGACGTCAGGAGTTGGTCACCGCACGTGTCACGCGCTCGGAGTGCGGCATCATGACGGTGACACGCTCATTCGGGGTGGTCAAGCCGCTAGCGATGGCCTTCCTCCGCCCGGTTCGGTGCCACGCCTCCGCGCTGCGACTGGCGTCGCAGGCGCCCCGGCGGAGGCCGCTGCCGTGGCGATGATGCCGTGATAACTGACCCAAAAGCTGATCAAGGTATGCCCGAAACAGACCAAGTCATGCCCTATGAAACGAAAAAAGCACCCGTAGGTGCTTGATTCGCTTTCGGAATTGGTGGAGGCGGCGGGGATCGAACCCGCGTCCGCCGGCACTCGCTCTTCGGCTCTACATGCTTAGGTCCGTTATTTGATTTAACGCAGCTGGCTCCAACGGGCAGGATCCAGCAACGCGATTCCTCAAGGTTTTAGCGATTGACGTGAGGACACCGTCGACCGCGATCCCATCATTCTTGGCTCATATCCCGTCCGCGATGAATGGGCACATCGCTTCGGGGCCGGGCAAGAAGCTAACAGCTATTAAGCTGCCAGCGCGCCCTGAGCGTAGTTGTCGTCGTTTGCGACTATTTAGTCGTGATGTTGGATTTACGAGATACATCACGCTCTCGGCATGCACCTAGGAGGTTGTCACCAGCGTCGAAGCCATGTCGCCCCCTTAACGGGCCCATCATATCAGCATGGGCAACACTATGACATAGGCTGGCGGGGTTGGTTCCCGTATTCCTCGGTGGCTGCGAATCCCCGGGGCCGGCCATGTCGCCTTCTGTGACCCTTCACGCCTTGGCGTGTTCCCTCATGATGCGACCCTTCTGACGATTCCAGTCGCGGTCCTTCTCGGTGGCCCGCTTGTCGTGGAGCTTCTTGCCGGTGACCAGGGCCAGCTCGCACTTCACCCTGTTGCCCTTCCAGTAGAGCTTCAGCGGCACGCAGGTGTGCCCCTTGTCCTGGGTCACCGAGAAGATCTTGACGATCTCCTTGTGGTGCAGCAGGAGCTTGCGGGTACGGGTCGGGTCGGCGATCTCATGGGTGCTGGCGGTGTTGAGCGGCATGAAATAGCTGCCCAGCAGCCAGGCCTCGCCATCCTTGATCAGGATGTAGGTATCGGTGAGCTGGGCCTTGCCGGCGCGCAGGCTCTTCACTTCCCAGCCGGCCAGCACCAGGCCGGCCTCGAAGGTCTCGTTGATGTGGTACTCGAAACGAGCCTTCTTGTTCTGGGCGATGATGTTGCTGCCGGGACCCTTGCCCTTGCCTTTCTTGTTGGCCATGGAACCTCGTGTCATGTTCTGCCTGTGGCGACCTCCCTTCGACATGGGAAGAAGCGTGATACCATTCAAGGCGTGAAATAACCGCTCATGATACGCCTTGGACACTGTGAAGTCAGCGGAGAGCTCAATGCCAACGGTCAATCGGTCCGCCCTGGTGCGGCATACCCCCAGGGACATGTTCGAACTGGTCAATGACTTCGAGCGCTATCCGGAATTCCTGCCGGGATGCCGTCGTACACGGCTGCTCGAGCGCGACGACTCGCATCTGATCGGCGAAATGACCCTGGGTCGGGCGGGCATCGAGCAGAGCTTCACCACCCGTAACGACCTCATCGAGCCCGAGCGCATCGAGATGTCGCTGGTCAGCGGTCCCTTCAAGCGCCTGCGCGGGCGCTGGCTGTTCCTGCCCATGGGTGAGGATGCCTGCAAGGTCTGCCTGGAGCTGGAGTTCGAATTCGCCAACCGCCTGCTGGGCATGGCCTTTGGCAAGCTGTTCCAGCAGGTGGCCGGTCAACTGGTCGACTCCTTTACCCGGCGTGCCGACGAAATCTATGGCCGCTAGCCAGATATCCATCACCGTCGAGGTGGCCTTTGCGCTTCCCGAGAGGCAGCACATCGTGACGCTGCGGGTGGCGGATGGCACGACGGTGCGCCAGGCGGTGGAGCAGGCCGATCTGGCCGCCCTCTTTCCTGACGTGCCCGCCGGGACATTCGAGCTGGCCGATCTTGGCATTTTCGGCAGGGTGGTTCGCGATCCCGACTCTCAACCGCTGCGCGAAGGCGACCGGGTCGAGGTCTACCGGTCATTGCGGATCGACCCCAAGGCCGCACGTGCGCAGCGTGCCGCCCAAGGCAGAGGTCGAACCGACAAACCGTGAGGCCCCGCCAACTGGCCCGGGCGTTCAGGGATGGCAGCGGTTGGTGATGCCGGCCTAGTAGCCCAGTGGTTGGTCACCGGCGGCCGGTTCGCCACCACCTGTTGCCGGCACGCCGCCCTGGGGCATGGTGGTGCCGCCGCCGGGTGCCGTCTCCGGAACCGCTTCCGGCTGAGTGGCGGGGAGCTCTTCCATCGGGGTCGCCTCTTCGCTGGCCGGACCCATGCCCTCCTCGGGACGCAGTTGGATATCCTCGGACATGTCGCCGCGCTGCTCGATGTCGGTCAACTGGCCATTGGCGAAGGTCAGGGACACGCGGCGCTGTTGGACACCGCCATAGGCTTCGTCGAGACGGAAGATGTAGTCCCACTGGTTGGCGTCGAAGGGGGCTTCCAGCAGCGGGCGGCCCATCACGTTTATGACCTGCTCGCGGCTCATGCCGGGCTGGAGCTGTTCGACCATGCCTTCGGTAATGTAATTGCCTTGGGGCAGGTCGCGCTTGTAGACGCAGCCGCTGGCCAGTGTCAGGGCGAGAGTAAGGGTGGCGATTTTGATCAGCTTTTGCATTTGGGTCGGTTCTTCACTATCGTGGATTCGGTCGATCATACCCGACCCTACCTGATACTGCGAAGAGCAACCATGGCCGACCAGAACCATGAACTGCGCAAGGCGGGCCTCAAGGTCACCTTGCCCCGCGTGAAGATCCTGCAGATTCTCGAGAATGCTACGGGCCAGCACCACCTGAGCGCCGAGGATGTCTACAAGACGCTACTGGATGCCGGAGAGGACGTTGGCCTGGCCACCGTCTATCGCGTGCTGACCCAGTTCGAATCGGCTGGCCTGGTGATTCGCCACAATTTCGACGGTGGCCACGCCGTCTTCGAGATTTCCCAGGAAGAGCACCACGATCACATGGTGTGCCTGGACAGCGGCGAGATCATCGAATTCTTCGATGAGACCATCGAGCGTCGTCAGCGCGAAATCGCTGAGGAGCATGGCTTCGAGCTCGTCGATCATGCCCTGGTGCTCTATGTGCGCCCCCAAGGCTCCAGGACGACTCGCCAGGACGGCACGCAGCAGAAGAAATAGGCCGACAGATCGTGGGACAGCAGCCCGCTCACTCCAGTGCGGAGCTGCTGTCGTGCGTTCCGTTTGTGTCAGTGGCGTGCGTGCTGCTGGCTGGCATGGAGCATTTCCCGGGCATGGGCGAGGGTGCGGTCGGAGAGGCTCACGCCTCCCAGCATTCGTGCCAGCTCGCTGACCCGCCCGGCCTCGTCGAGCAGGGCCATGCGGGTCAGGGTGGTGTTGCGCTTGGCCTGCTTCTCGATATGCAGGTGGTGGTGAGCCTGGGCCGCCACCTGGGGCAGGTGGGTCACGGTCATGATCTGTCCATTCTCGCCCAGGCGGCGCAGCAACTGGCCGACGATCTCGGCGGTGGCACCGGAAATGCCGACGTCCACCTCATCGAATATCAGACTGGGGATGGTGGAGTGACGTGCCGCCACGACCTGTATGGCCAGGCTGATGCGCGAGAGCTCGCCGCCGGAGGCGACCTTGGCGAGGGGCCTCGGTGGCTGGCCCGGGTTGGCGCTGATCAGGAAGCGTACGCTCTCCATGCCGTCCGCCTGGGGGGTGTCGCGGCCCTCCACCTCGATCTCGAAGCGCGCCTTGCCCATGGCCAGGAAGGCCAGCTGTTCCTGCACCGCCTTGCCAAACCGGCCAGCGGCTTGACGCCGTGCTTCGCTCACGCTGCGCGCCTGGTTGCGCCAGGCATCGCGCAGCGATTCGACCTCGTTGCGCAGGGTATCCAGGTCCTGGCCACCCCCTTCGAGGCCCTCCAGCTCGGCTTGAAGCTGCCGATGCAGCGCGGGCAGTTCTTCCGGCATGACGTGATGCTTGCGGGCGATGCGGTGCACTTCCCCCAGGCGCGCCTCGACCCAGGCCAGTTGCTCCGGGTCCAGCTCGGTGGTGTCGACGAAGCGGTGCAGCTCCCGCGCCGCCTCCTCGATCTGGATGCGGGCGTCGCCCAGCATGGCCAATGCCTCGGCCAGGCTTCCCTGGGAGTGGCCTGGCAACACGGCAAGGCGGCTGGTGGCCTGGTGCAGAAGTGTCAGCGCGCCGCCTTCGTCATTGTCGCAGCATTCGGCGGCGAACTGGGCTTCCCGCAGCGTCTCCTCGGCATGGGCCAGCCGCTCCTGTTCGCGTTCCAGGCTTGCCAGCTCGTCGTCGGCCAGCGCCAGGGTGTCCAGTTCCTCGACCTGATAGCGTAATAGCTGGCGCCGGGCCTGTATCTCGTCGCCGCTCTCGGCCAACTGCTTGAGCCGGCGGTGGGTGGCCTGCCAGCGACGAAAGGTTTCGGCCAGCTCGGATACCGCCCCACGCTGGCCGGCGAAGTCGTCGAGCAGGCGCAGGTGGGTCTCCTCGCGCAGCAAGGCCTGATGGGCGTGCTGGCCGTGGATTTCCACCAGGTGTTCGCCCAGGGCCTTGAGGTCGGCGATGGTCGCCGGCTGGCCATTGATCCATGCCTTGGAGCGGCCGGCGGCAGTCACCACTCGGCGCAGCAGGCAGTCGTCGGCGGGGAGGTCGCGCTCCTCCAGCCAGGCGTGGGCGGCGGGCAGTTTGGAAATGTCGAAGCGTGCGCTGAGGTCGGCGCGCTCGCAGCCGTGGCGTACGCTGCCGGCATCGGCGCGTTCACCCAGGCACAGCCCCAGGGCGCCGAGCAGGATCGACTTCCCGGCACCGGTTTCGCCGGTGATGGCGGTCATGCCGTCGGCAAGCTCCAGGTCCAGGCGTTCCACGATGGCGAAGTCACGAATGGCAAGCTGAGTCAGCATCTTTCCTCCCGGCGCCTTTCCTCTCGACGGCTCGTCTCGATAGCAGGCCTGAGCGATAGGCTGGATATCCATACATGTTGTTTGGGTTTTTATACAGTAGACCAGGGCCTCTCTCAATGCACGCGTCAATTCCTTGGGAGATTTCTCTTGAGATTATGGCCGTGGCCCCCATATAGGCGGCAGATTGCGATGCTATCGCCAACCCGGATAATGTTCGGCCCGCAGGGCCGATTCACCGTTTCAGGAGATGCTCATGGCTAAAGAACCCCAGACCCCGCTGGACGACGAACTGGCCAGGCGCGAGGCAGAGGCCGAGCCGCAGCCCATGGAAGGCGAACTGGAGGATGTCGCCATCGAGGCTGCCGATGAAGCCGAAGAGCGTGCCGTTCAGATCGAAGAGGGCGACAACCCCGAGGCCGAGCTGCTGGCGGCTCAGGTCGAGGAACTCGAGCAGAGCCTGGCCGAGGCCAAGGATCAGGTGCTGCGCGCCGCCGCCGAGGCACAGAACGTGCGTCGGCGCGCCGAACAGGAAGCCGAGAAGGCGCGCAAGTTCGCCCTGGAGCGCTTCGTCAAGGAGCTTCTGCCGGTGGTCGACAGCCTGGAGAAAGCCCTGGAGGCCATGGGCGAAGATGCCAGCGAGGCCCATCGGGAGGGGGTCGCCATGACCCTGAAGATGCAGCACGACGTGCTGGGCAAGTTCGGTGTCGAGGCGATCGACCCGCAAGGCGAGCCATTCGATCCGCAGTATCACGAGGCGATGGCCATGGTGCCCAATCCCGAGCTCGAGCCCAATAGCGTGATGGACGTGATGCAGAAGGGCTACCAGCTCAATGGACGCCTGGTGCGTCCGGCCATGGTGGTCGTCAGCCAGGTCGCCGGCTGAGGTCGGTTCTCCGGAGAAGGCGAGGGAGGGCTTGAAAAATCACGCCCCGCCCCCCAGATAGACGACAACCCCGCGGCAAGCGCCGCAGAGACGAATTCAAGGCAACGACTTTTTCGAGGATTTCCTATGGGACGCATCATCGGTATTGACCTGGGGACCACCAACTCCTGTGTGGCCGTGCTAGACGGCGACAGTGCCAAGGTGATCGAGAACGCCGAAGGCACTCGCACCACGCCCTCCATCATCGCCTACACCGATGATGGCGAGACGCTGGTGGGGCAGTCGGCCAAGCGGCAGGCGGTCACCAACCCCGAGAACACCCTGTACGCCATCAAGCGCCTGATCGGCCGTCGCTTCAAGGACGATGTCGTTCAGAAGGACATCAAGATGGTGCCCTACAAGATCACCGAGGCCGACAATGGCGACGCCTGGGTGGAAGTGAAGGGCAAGAAGCTGGCGCCGCCTCAGGTCAGCGCCGAAGTGCTGAAGAAGATGAAGAAGACCGCCGAGGACTACCTGGGCGAGGAAGTCACCGAGGCGGTCATCACCGTGCCGGCCTACTTCAACGACAGCCAGCGTCAGGCCACCAAGGATGCCGGCCGCATCGCCGGCCTCGAGGTCAAGCGCATCATCAACGAGCCCACCGCGGCGGCGCTGGCCTATGGCATGGACAAGTCGCGCGGCGACAAGACCATCGCGGTCTACGACCTGGGCGGCGGCACCTTCGACATCTCCATCATCGAAGTGGCCGACGTCGACGGCGAGACCCAGTTCGAGGTGCTGGCCACCAACGGCGACACTTTCCTGGGTGGCGAAGACTTCGACATGCACCTGATCAACTACCTGGTCAGCCAGTTCAAGTCCGACAGCGGTATCGACCTGTCCGGCGACAACCTGGCCATGCAGCGCCTGAAGGAAGCCGCCGAGAAGGCCAAGATCGAACTGTCCAGCGCCCAGCAGACCGACGTCAACCTGCCGTACATCACCGCCGACAACACCGGCCCCAAGCACCTCAACGTCAAGGTGACCCGGGCCAAGCTGGAGTCGCTGGTGGAGGACCTGGTGGCCCGCTCGCTGGGGCCGTGCAAGACCGCCCTGGCCGACGCCGGCCTGTCCGCTTCCGAGATCGACGACGTGATCCTGGTCGGTGGCCAGACCCGCATGCCCATGGTGCAGAAGAAGGTCGCCGACTTCTTCGGCAAGGAAGCGCGCAAGGACGTCAACCCGGACGAGGCCGTGGCCGTGGGGGCCGCCATCCAGGGCGGCGTGCTGGGCGGTGACGTCAAGGACGTCCTGCTGCTCGACGTCACCCCGTTGACGCTGGGTATCGAGACTCTGGGCGGTGTGATGACCCCGCTGATCGAGAAGAACACCACCATCCCGACCAAGAAGACCCAGACCTTCTCGACCGCGGATGACAACCAGACGGCCGTGACCATTCACGTGCTGCAGGGTGAGCGCAAGCAGGCGGGCGGCAACAAGTCGCTGGGCCGCTTCGACCTGGCCGACATTCCGCCGGCACCGCGTGGCGTGCCGCAGGTCGAGGTCGCCTTCGACCTGGATGCCAACGGTATCCTCAATGTGTCCGCCAAGGACAAGGCGACCGGCAAGGAGCAGTCCATCGTCATCAAGGCCTCCAGCGGCCTCTCCGATGACGAAATCGAGCAGATGGTCCGCGACGCCGAGGCCCATGCCGACGAGGACAAGAAGTTCGAGGAGCTGGTGGCTCTGCGCAACCAGGCCGATGGTATGATTCACGCCTCGCGCAAGACCCTGGAAGAAGCGGGCGACAAGGCCGGCGGCGACGAGAAGCAGGCCATCGAGACCGCCATCAGCGACCTGGAAGAGGCGCTGAAGGGCGACGACAAGGAGGCTATCCAGTCCAGGCTGGATGCGCTGACCGAAGCCTCCGGCAATCTCGCCCAGAAGATGTACGCCGAGCAGGCCGAGGCCGCTCAGCAGGGCGGTGCGGAGGCTGGCGGCGAAAGCGGTGGCAAGCCGGACGAGGACGTGGTCGACGCTGAGTACGAAGAAGTCAACGACGACCAGAAGAAGCAGTAATCGCCAAGGCTATGCCACGGACGACGGCAGCGCGGGGGGATGACTCCCGCGTTGCCGTTTCCGCGGATCAGGCGTTGGTTGCCTAGACCAGGAGGCGCATGGACCCATGTCCAAACGCGATTATTACGAAGTGCTCGGCGTCGAGCGCGGGGCCGATCAGAAAGACATCAAGAAGGCCTACCGACGCCTGGCCCAGAAATACCATCCGGACCGTAATCCGGATGATGACAAGTCTGCCGAGCAGTTTCGCGAGATCTCCGAGGCCTACGAGGTCCTGAGTGACAGCGAGAAACGTGCCGCCTACGATCAGTTCGGCCATGCCGGTGTCGACGGCCAGGCCGGTGGCTTCGGTGGCGGCGGCTTCGGTGGCGCGGGAGCCGGTGGCTTCAGCGACATCTTCGGTGATGTGTTCGGCGACATCTTCGGCGGTGGCGGCGGTCGGCGCAGTCCGCATGCACCGCAGCGCGGCAGCGACCTGCGTTATAATCTGGAACTCGACCTGGAGAGTGCCGTCGCCGGTACCACCGTGGACATTCGCGTGCCCCGGCACATCGAGTGCGACCGCTGCGACGGCCACGGTGCCGAGCCGGGCTCCAGCAAGGAGACCTGCCCGACCTGCGGCGGTCATGGCCAGGTGCGCATGCAGCAGGGCTTCTTCGCCGTGCAGCAGACCTGCCCCACCTGTCACGGCAGCGGCGTGCACATCAAGGTGCCGTGCCACAAGTGCAACGGCGAAGGTCGCGTGCGCGAGACGCGTACGTTGTCGGTAAAGATCCCGGCTGGAGTGGATACCGGGGATCGCATTCGTCTCAACGGCGAAGGGGAGTCCGGTGTCAACGGTGGCCCGCCCGGCGACCTCTACGTCCAGGTGGCGATCAAGGCGCACCACATCTTCCAGCGCGACGGCAAGCACCTGCACTGCGAGGTGCCGATCAACTTCATCGATGCCGCGCTGGGCGGCGAGCTGGAAGTGCCGACGCTGAACGGCCGGGTCAAGCTCAAGATCCCCGCCGAGACCCAGACCGGCAAGCTGTTCCGCCTGCGCGGCAAGGGCGTCAAGCCGGTGCGTGGCGGCCCCCCGGGCGACCTGCTGTGCAAGGTGGTGGTCGAGACCCCGGTCAATCTCAACGACGAGCAGAAGGATCTGCTGCGTCAGCTCCAAGAGAGCCTGGACGGCAGCAACAGCCACAGCCACTCGCCCAGGAAGACCGGTTTCTTCGACGGCGTGAAGAAGTTCTTCGAGGACATGAAGCCGTAGGCGGTTTCTCCCCTTGAGCGCGACGACAGGGCCCCGGCATCACCATCGGATGCGGGGCCTTCTTGCTTCACCCCTCTGCCGTCGATACGTCGAGAATGGCAGAATAGGGGCCATTTACCTACGCGGCATGGGGAGCCCTTCATGATGGCGACGCTTCAGCGGCGGGGAGCTCGGTCCCGCGGATTCCGGTGCTTTCGTGGCCATGCCGGCGGCGAGTCGCGACCCGGGGGCGGCGCATGACCGCCGACCTGGCGATCGTGCTGGCGCTGCTGAGCGCGGCGGTGCTGATGTTCTCCTTCAACCGCCCACGCATGGATGTGGTGGCGCTGATCATGATGGTGGCATTGCCGTTGACCGGGGTGATCGGCGTGGAGGAGGCGCTGGCCGGTTTTTCGGACCCGAACATCGTGCTGATCGCGGCGCTGTTCGTGATCGGAGAGGGGCTGGTGCGCACCGGCATCGCGCAGCGCCTCGGCGACTGGCTCGTCAACCGTGCCGGACGCAGCGAGGCGCGGCTGGTCGTGCTATTGATGGTCATCGTCACCGGTGTCGGTTCGTTCATGAGCTCCACCGGTGTCGTCGCAATCTTCATCCCCATCGTGCTGCGCATCGCGCGCAACGCCGGTGCCGCTCCCGGCCGTCTGATGATGTCGCTCAGCGTCGCCGCCTTGATCAGCGGCATGATGACCCTGGTCGCGACCCCGCCGAACCTGATCGTGCATGGCGAGCTCATCCGCCACGGTTTCGACGGCTTTCATTTCTTCAGCTTCGCGCCGTTCGGCATTCCGATGCTGGTGCTGGCGATCGGCTATATGCTGGTGGCGCGACGTTGGCTGGGCGGCCCGGAGGAGAGCCCGTTGGCGCCTGGTACGCGCCCGCGTCTGGTGGAATGGGCCGAGGAGTATGAGCTTGTCGAGCGTGAACACCGCTTGCGTGTCATGAGGCACTCGCCGTTGATCGGCCGGCCGCTGGAGGCGCTCGACCTGCGCAGCGCCTCGGGGGTGAACGTCATCGCGATCGAACGTGGCGGCTACTTCTCTCGGCGGCTGATCCGGCCGCTGGCCGGGACCGAGCTGCAGGCGGGCGATGTGCTGTTCCTCGACCTGTTCGCCGGAACCGTCGACGTCGATGAGCTCTGCCGCCGTTTCGCGCTGGAGCGTCTGCCGCTGCTGGGTGCCTATTTCTCCGACCTTGCGCAGGAGATCGGCATGGTCGAAGTGATGATTCCCGACACCTCCCGGCTGATTGGCAGCTCGATCGTCGAGTCGCACTTCCGCTCGAAGTACGATCTGAACGTGGTCGGCCTGAAGCGCGGTCGCAAGGCGCATACCGGCCGCCTCATGGACGAGCGCCTGCAGCTCGGGGACACGCTGCTGGTGGCCGGCCCATGGCGTGCGATCCGCCGACTGCAACCGGACAAGCAGGACATGGTCGTCCTGAACCTGCCGGTGGAGTTCGACGATGTGGTGCCGGCGGCCTCGCGTGCCCCTTATGCACTGCTGGCCCTGGGGCTGGTCGTGGTGCTGATGGTCACCGGCGTGGTGCCGAACGTCCAGGCCGCGTTGATCGGCTGCCTGCTGATGGGGTGGTTCGGCTGCATCGGCATGGACTCCTCCTATCGAGCGATCCACTGGCAGAGCCTGGTGCTGATCGTCGGCATGCTGCCATTCTCGCTGGCACTGCAGCAGACCGGCGGCATCGACCTGGCGGCCCACCTGCTGCTCGGCATGGTCGGCGACGCCAGTCCGCGCATGGTGCTCGCCAGCATCTTTGTGGTCACCGCGGTGTTCGGGCTGTTCATCTCCAACACGGCGACCGCGGTGCTGATGGCCCCCGTGGCGCTGGCCATCGCCGAGGAACTCCAGGCCTCGCCGTATCCGTTCGCGATGACGGTGGCGCTGGCCGCTTCCGCCGCCTTCATGACTCCGGTCTCGTCGCCGGTGAACACGCTGGTGCTGGGGCCGGGCAACTACACTTTCTTTGATTTCGTGCGTGTCGGCGTGCCGTTCACCCTGGTGGCGCTGCTCACCAGCGTCGTGCTGGTACCCTGGCTGTTGCCACCGTGAAAGCGGCGGTGCGCCTTGAGGAACGCCTCGTTCATGGGCCAGCCACTGGCGTGGCCGCCGCCGCCGCCGTAGTCTTGAGTGCTCACCCATTCGTTAGAGGAAAGTGTCATGCCAATGTCGCGAACGGAGATCGCTACGGAATCAGCGGCGAAGCTGATGAATCGGCTGTGCAAGCACTGGGCGCACAAGCTGGAGGTGGAGCAGGGTGATACCGAGAGCCGTGTGGCCTTCGAGGATGGTTCCTGCCTCATGCAGGTCGAGCCGGGCAAGCTGATCGTGGCTATCGAGACGCTGGAGGAGGAGAGCCTCGACCGCCTCGAGGGTATCGTGAATGCTCACCTGGAGCGCATGGCGGGTGACGAGGACCTGGTTATCGTCTGGGAAAATTGAACGTCACGGCGTCGCCCCGTGCCGCCCACCTGGGCATGTTGCTGTGGTCGGTGCTGGTGGGCCTGTCGTTTCCCGCCGTCGAGCTGATGAGCCAGCTGCCGCCGCTGTCGCTCACGGCCCTGCGCTTCGCCATTGCCTGCGCCGGGCTGTGGTGGCTGGCGCGCCGTTCCGAGGCGTTCCTGCCACCGTGGCGGGTGTTTCCCCTCTATGCGTTGATGGGGCTTTGCCTGGCGGGCTTCTTCGGGGCCATGTTCTGGGCGGCCCACCATGCCACCGCGCTTTCCATGGCCACCCTCTATGTCACCGTGCCGCTGCTGGCCTTCCTGCTGGGGCTGGGCTTTCGTGTCGAACGGCTGACCTGGCAGCTGCCGGCCATCCTGGCGCTGGGCGCCACGGGTGCCTTGGGGTTGGCCTTGGCCGAGGCGGTGACTCATGGTGAGGGCCTGAGGTTCGGTATTGGCGAGGCGGTGTTCTTCATGGGCTGTGTCTCGTCGGGGCTCTATCCTGTGCTCAGCAAGTGGGGGCTTGCCAGGCAGTGGCTGCCCGAGTCGGCCGCGGTGCGCACTTTCTGGAGCCTGGGCCTGGGGGGCGTGCTGATCGGCCTGCTGGGCCTGGCGATCGAGCCCGTCGCCCAGCTGGCGACGATGAGCTGGCGAGACCTCCTGCTGGTCACCTACCTGGGTCTGTTCTCCAGCGCCCTGACCTTCTGGTTGATGCAGCGGGCCACCTCGGTGCTGACGCCGGGCGCCGTTACCGCCTATGGCTACCTGGTGCCCTTCGTCTCGATGCTGCTGCTGTTCGTTCAGGCTCCGGCGCGGATCGGCTGGCACTGGCTGCCGGGAAGTCTCCTGGTGCTCACGGCCATCGGGCTGTTGCTGCGTGACGGCCGCTCTTCTCGGTCCTCCCCATGATGAGCGCCGCATGGGCCCCCTCTGTTATACTGCGGCATCTTCATGCCATCGAATTCGCAGGAGTCCGCATGACCCGTATCGCCATCGTGGGTGTCGCCGGCCGCATGGGCCGCACCCTGGTCAATGCCGTGCAGCAGGACGCCGGAGCCTCCCTGGCCGGCGGCATCGTCGAGCCGGGCAGTTCGCTGGCTGGCGCCGATATCGGTGAACTGGCGGGCCTCGGCAAGCTGGGGGTGGCGGCCGTGGACTCGCTGGAGGCCATCGTCGATGATTTCGATGTGCTGATCGACTTCACCACCCCCCGGGTGACGCTGAACAATCTGGCGGCCTGCGCCAAGCACGGCAAGGGGATCGTCATCGGTACCACCGGCCTCGACGACGAGGAGCTGGCCGCTCTCGATGCCTACCGTGACAAGCTGCCGCTGGTCTTCGCCCCCAACATGAGCGTGGGGGTGAACCTGACCCTCAAGCTGCTCGCGACCGCGGCCAGGGCGCTGGGTGACGAGGGCTACGACATCGAGGTGATCGAGGCGCATCACCGCCACAAGGTGGACTCCCCTTCCGGCACGGCGCTGAAGATGGGTGACGTGGTGGCCGAATCCCTGGGGCGCACGCTCAAGGAGCATGGCGTCTTTGCCCGCGAGGGGCAGTGCGGGCCGCGCACCGACAAGGAGATCGGCTTCGCCACCGTGCGTGCCGGCGACATCGTCGGGGAGCACACGGTCATGTTCGCCACCGAGGGCGAGCGTATCGAGATCACCCACAAGGCGAGCAGCCGCATGACCTTCGCCAAGGGCGCGGTGCGCGCGGCCCGCTGGGTCGCTGGCCAGGGCAATGGCCGCTACGATATGCAGGATGTGCTCGGTCTGTGAGTTCCGACTAGTCTCTTGCCCCAAGCGTTGAGGAGTCTGGGGCCCCCGGCGCCCCTCTGGCGCCAAGGCAGGTTACTCCGCCGCTTACGTTCGACAGGGGTAGCCGCCGGGTGAGGTTTCCTGTAACATTCCAAAAATTTTGGCCGGGCGCCGGATGCTGCATCCACCATAGCGCTTGTTGAGTCGGCCACGGGCACACCGAGCAATGACAACAAGCGGGATGAAACCGGTCTTCACCGGGTTTCGTCCCGCTTTTTTACGACCTGGCTGCGGCCGGGTCGATTTCGAGTGCGAAAGGCGCTCGCCCGGCTCGAAGGGCGGAGCCGACTAGAATTCCTTGACGAGCATGGGAGGACGTTGCGTTGAACAGACCCGCGATACTGGCCTTGGAAGATGGCAGTGTATTCCACGGCACGGCCATCGGCGCCGATGGACAAACCAGCGGTGAGGTGGTGTTCAATACGGCCATGACCGGCTATCAGGAAATCCTGACCGACCCCTCCTATACCCGTCAGATCGTCACCCTCACTTATCCGCATATCGGCAATACCGGCATCAATGCCGAGGACGTGGAGTCGGACTCCATCGCCGCCGCCGGCCTGGTGATCCGTGACCTGCCGCTGATCGCCAGCAACTTCCGCTCCGAGCAGTCGCTGTCCGGCTACCTCGGGAGCCAGGGTGTGCTGGGCATCGCCGACATCGATACCCGGCGGCTGACCCGCATCCTGCGCGACAAGGGCGCCCAGAACGGTGCGATCCTGGCCGGTGCGGATGCCGAGGGTGACGATGCCGTGGCACGTGCGCTCGAGGCGGCGCGTGCCTTCCCCGGGCTCAAGGGCATGGACCTGGCCAAGGTGGCGTCCTGCCAGTCGCCCTACGAGTGGAGTGAAGGCGAGTGGCGGCTCGGCAGCGGCTATGCCGATGCCGCCGAGGCTGAGCGCCCGTATCACGTAGTGGCCTACGACTACGGTGTCAAGCGCAACATCCTGCGCATGCTCGCCAGTCGCGGCTGTCGCCTCACCGTGGTGCCGGCCCAGACCCCGGCCGCCGAGGTGCTGGCGATGAACCCGGACGGCGTCTTCCTCGCCAACGGACCCGGCGACCCCGAGCCCTGCGACTACGCCATCAAGGCGATCCAGGAAGTGCTCGAGACCGATATCCCGGTGTTCGGCATCTGCCTTGGCCACCAGTTGCTGGCGCTGGCCTCCGGCGCCAGGACGGTGAAGATGAACCATGGCCACCACGGCGCCAACCACCCGGTGCAGGACCTCGACAGCGGCCAGGTGATGATCACCAGCCAGAACCACGGCTTCGCTGCCGAGGAGTCGACCCTGCCGGCCAACCTGCGTGCGACGCACCGGTCGCTGTTCGACGGATCGCTGCAGGGCGTCGAGCGCACCGACCGCCCGGCCTTCAGCTTCCAGGGCCACCCCGAGGCGAGTCCCGGCCCGCGCGACGTGTCGCCGCTGTTCGACCGTTTCATCGCGATGATGCAAGCCCGTCGCTAGGCCCAGCCCCGAGAGCCGCCGTCATTCGTCATCCTTTTTCGCGGGAACCGTCATGCCCAAACGTACCGACATCCAGAGCATTCTCATCATCGGCGCCGGCCCCATCGTCATCGGCCAGGCGTGCGAGTTCGACTATTCCGGTGCCCAGGCCTGCAAGGCGCTGCGCGAGGAGGGCTACCGGGTCATCCTGGTGAACTCCAACCCGGCCACCATCATGACCGACCCGGCCATGGCCGATGCCACCTACATCGAGCCGATCACCTGGCAGACGGTGGAGAAGATCATCGAGGCCGAGCGCCCCGATGCCCTGCTGCCGACCATGGGCGGTCAGACGGCGCTGAACTGCGCGCTGGACCTGGACAAGCACGGCGTGCTCGAGAAGTACGGCGTGGAGATGATCGGTGCCAACGCCGATGCCATCAACAAGGCCGAGGACCGCGACCTCTTCGACAAGGCGATGAAGAACATCGGCCTGGAGTGCCCTCGTGCCAAGGTGGCGCACTCCATGGACGAAGCCTGGGAAATCCAGGCCGAGCTGGGGTTCCCCACCATCGTTCGCCCCTCCTACACCATGGGTGGTTCCGGCGGCGGCGTGGCCTACAACAAGGAAGAGTTCGAGGAGATCTGCACCCGTGGCTTCGAACTCTCGAACAACCACGAACTGCTGATCGACGAGTCGCTGCTGGGCTGGAAGGAATACGAGATGGAGGTCGTGCGTGACAAGCACGACAACTGCATCATCGTCTGTGCCATCGAGAACTTCGATCCCATGGGCGTGCATACCGGCGATTCCATCACCGTGGCGCCGGCGCAGACGCTGACCGACAAGGAATACCAGATCATGCGCGACGCATCGCTTGCGGTGCTGCGCGAGATCGGCGTCGAAACCGGTGGGTCCAACGTGCAGTTCGGCGTCGACCCCAAGACCGGGCGCATGGTGATCATCGAGATGAACCCGCGGGTAAGCCGCTCCTCGGCGCTGGCTTCCAAGGCCACCGGTTTCCCGATCGCCAAGATCGCCGCCAAGCTGGCCATCGGCTATACCCTCGACGAGCTCAGCAACGACATCACCGGCGGGCGCACCCCGGCCTCCTTCGAGCCGGCCATCGACTACGTCGTCACCAAGATTCCGCGCTTCACCTTCGAGAAGTTCCCCCAGGCCAACGACCGCCTGACCACCCAGATGAAGTCGGTGGGCGAGGTGATGGCCATCGGGCGGACCTTCCAGGAGTCGCTGCAGAAGGCACTGCGCGGCCTGGAAACCGGTAACGACGGCCTCGACCCCAAGTTTCCTGAGTACAAGGCCGGCGACTTCACCGACGATGCCATGGCGCATATCAAGGGCGAGCTGCAGGCCGCCGGCGCCGAGCGCATCTTCTTCATTGCCGACGCCATGCGCGCCGGCATGAGCGTGGAAGAGATCTTCACGCTGACCAATATCGACCCCTGGTTCCTGGTGCAGATCGAGGAACTGGTCCACATCGAGCAGGACGTGAGCAAGCGTTCGCTATCCGAGTTCAGCGCTCGCGAACTGTTCGGGCTCAAGCGCAAGGGCTTTTCCGACGCCCGCCTGGCGAGCCTGCTGGGTGTCGCCGAGAAGGCGTTCCGCAAGACGCGGCAGGAGGCCGGCATCCGCCCGGTCTACAAGCGCGTCGATACCTGTGCCGCCGAGTTCGTCTCGGACACCGCCTACCTGTACTCCACCTACGAAGAGGAGTGCGAGGCGGCGGTTTCGGACCGCCAGAAGATCATGGTGCTGGGCGGCGGGCCGAACCGTATCGGTCAGGGCATCGAGTTCGACTACTGCTGCGTTCACGCCGCCTTCGCCATGCACGACGATGGCTTTGAAACCATCATGGTCAACTGTAACCCGGAGACCGTCTCCACCGACTACGATACCTCCGACCGCCTCTACTTCGAGCCGGTGACTCTGGAAGACGTGCTGGAGATCGCCGACAAGGAGAAACCGGTCGGCGTGATCGTGCAGTTCGGCGGCCAGACGCCACTCAAGCTGGCCCGTGAGCTGGAAGCCGCCGGTGTGCCGATCATCGGTACCACCCCGGATGCCATCGACCGCGCCGAGGATCGTGAGCGCTTCCAGCAGATGATCGAGAAGCTGGGCCTCAAGCAGCCACCCAACGCCACCGCGCGCAGCTTCGACGAGGCCTTCGCCAAGGCCGAGACGATCGGCTATCCGCTGGTGGTGCGCCCCAGCTACGTGCTGGGTGGCCGGGCCATGGAGATCGTCTACGACGCCTCCGAGCTCGAGAACTACATGACCCATGCGGTCAAGGTTTCCAACGACTCGCCGGTACTGCTCGATCACTTCCTCAATGCCGCCATCGAGATCGATATCGACGCGGTCAGCGATGGCCAGCAGGTGGTGATCGGCGGCATCATGCAGCACATCGAGCAGGCCGGGGTGCATTCCGGTGACTCGGCCTGTGCGTTGCCGCCCTATTCGCTGCCCGCCGACGTGCAGGACGAGATGCGCGAGCAGGTCAAGAGGATGGCGGTGGAGCTGGGCGTGGTGGGCCTGATGAACGTGCAGCTGGCCTGGCAGGATGGCGAGATCTACGTGATCGAGGTCAATCCGCGGGCGTCGCGCACCGTGCCGTTCGTCTCCAAGTGCATCGGCATCTCGCTGGCGCAGATCGCCGCGCGCTGCATGGCCGGCAAGACGCTGGCCGAGCAGGGCTTCGAGCACGAGATCGTGCCGCACTTCTACAGTGTCAAGGAGGCGGTCTTCCCGTTCAACAAGTTCCCGGGGGTCGACCCGATTCTGTCGCCGGAGATGAAGTCCACGGGTGAAGTGATGGGCTCGGGGGACACCTTTGCCGAAGCGTTCTACAAGGCTCAACTGGGTGCCGGGGAGGCGATCCCGCGGCTCGAGGGGACGCGCCGGGCGTTTCTCTCGGTGCGCGATCCGGACAAGGTGGGTGTTATCGAGGTGGCCCGTTCTCTGTTAGCATTGGGGTTTGGCCTGGTCGCCACCCGTGGTACCGCTGTGGCGCTGGAAGCGGTCGGCCTGCCGGTGGAAATCGTCAACAAGGTCTATGAAGGCCGTCCGCATATCGTCGATCTGCTCAAGAACGACGAAATCGCTTACATCGTGAATACCACCGAGGGTCGTCAAGCGATCAATGATTCCTCGGTGATCCGTCGTACCGCGCTTGCCCGCAAGGTGCCCTATGCCACGACGCTGGCAGGGGCCAGTGCCGTTTGCATGGCGCTCGAATATGGCGATGCCATTACGGTACGGCGTTTACAGGAACTGCATGCAGGAGCTACGCAATGAACAAGGTCCCGATGACCGTTGCCGGCGAGGCGCGCCTGCGCAAGGAGCTCGAGCAACTGAAAGGCGAGGCGCGCCCCAAGGTGATTGCCGATATCGCCGAGGCCCGGGAGCATGGCGATCTCAAGGAGAACGCCGAATACCATGCGGCCCGCGAGCAGCAGGGCTTCATCGAGGGTCGTATCAAGGAGATCGAGAGCAAGCTCTCGGCGGCCCAGGTGATCGATGTCCAGAAACTGCCCAGAACCGGCAAGGTGATCTTCGGCGTCACAGTCGAACTGATCAATCTTGGCAGCGACGAGACCGTCACCTATCAGATCGTCGGCGAGGACGAGGCCGAGATCAAGGCTGGCAAGATCTCGGTGACGTCGCCCATAGCCCGTGCCCTGATCGGCAAGGAAGAGGGCGATGTGGTGGTGGTCAACACCCCCGGCGGTGAAGTGGAATACGAAATTGGCGGTGTCGAGCACCGCTGAAGCGCCGGCACCATGAAACAGCCCCCGCAGACGATGGTCTGCGGGGGCTGGTCGTTGCGATGAGGCGTGCCGGGCTCTGGTGGTGTCAGCCGCTCAGTGCCTGCCGTGATGCCCTTCGAAACGCTTGATGTTGGAGAGTTTGGGGTTGGCCTGGGGGTTGGCGCGATAGAGCAGCGCCATCTTGCCGATGGTCTGGACTCGTTCGGCGCGGCTGGCGGCCAGGATCTCTTCGAGCATGGCGGCGCGGTCGTCGCGCTCGGCCAGGGCGAGCTTGACCTTGATCAGCTCGTGGTCCTTGAGCGCGCGATCGAGCTCGGCCAGCAGCCCCTCGGATACGCCGTTCTCGGAGACCGTCACCACCGGGTTCAGATGGTGGCCGATACTGCGAAATGCTTTCTTTTGTGCCTGTGACAAGCTCATGGTATGTTGCGTCTTCCCGGTTGCGCTCAGCGCACCATGGTACGGTGAAACGTGCTTCGACGAAAGCAAACAAGCGCTTCGCGTCGCTCTGCCGTCTCGCTACGCATTTTGCCGATACAGGCATTGGCCTGCTTGCTGTCTCAGACCGTTGTTTCAAGATGTTTTCAAGGTGATGCCGTGGCTCGTTCCACTTCCCCTTCGCGCGGCAACGCGTCCAGCTCCCGCCCTGGCGACAAGCGCGCCGTCGGCAAGGCCGGTGGTGCCAAGGGTGCCAGCAAGACCAGCGCCGGCTGGCTGAAGGAGCACTTCGATGACCGGTTCGTTCAGCAGAGCTGGCAGGACGGGTATCGCAGCCGTGCCAGCTACAAGCTGCTGGCGCTGAATGAAAAAGACCGGCTGTTCCGGCCGGGGATGGCCGTGATCGATCTGGGTGCCGCCCCCGGGGGCTGGAGCCAGGTGGCTGCCGAACAGGTGGGGTCCGGCGGTGTGGTGATCGCCTCCGATATCCTGGAGATGGATGGGTTGGCCGGGGTCGACTTCATCCAGGGCGATTTCACCGACGAGTCGGTGCTCGAATCGATCCTGGCGATCCTGGGCGATCGACCGGTAGACCTTGTGATGTCCGACATGGCCCCCAATATGAGTGGTATGGCGGCCATCGACCAGCCTCAGGCGATGTATCTGGTCGAGCTGGCGCTGGACCTGGCACGACAGACTCTGGCGCCGGAGGGGCGCTTTCTGGCCAAGGTGTTCCAGGGCGAAGGGTTCGACGCGTATCTGAAGGAGCTGCGCGGCAGCTTCCGCAAGGTGGTGACCCGCAAACCGGAAGCCTCGCGCGCACGTTCACGTGAGGTCTACCTGTTGGCGGATGGATTCCGCGGTTGAGCCACGGCTCGGTCGCACGATAGTGAGGGGCCGGTTTGGCGTCGGCCCCCTGATAGGTTAAGACTAATAGCGCTATGGCCGGACAAGGCCGCCCAACTATGTCACAGTGTGGGCTGGCATGGTTCTGTGCAGCCGGGTGGAACGTGCCCGGGCTGCGCGGGGTCATATATGCCAGGCGTTTCCGGCCGACAGATGCTTGCAATGAGGGTGGTCCCTTGAATGATATGGCGAAGAACCTGATTCTGTGGTTGGTCATCGCGGCAGTGTTGCTGACGGTGTTCAACAACTTCAGCGTCGACACGGCACCGCAGACGATGAACTATTCCCAGTTCGTCCAGCAGGTGCAGAACCAGCAGGTCCGCAGTGTGACCATCGACGGTTACACCATCACCGGCGAGCGCGCCGATGGTTCCCAGTTCCAGACCATTCGGCCAGCGGCGGAAGACCCGAAGCTGATCGATGATCTGCTCTCCCACAACGTCACCGTGGTGGGCATGGAGCCACAGCAGCAGAGTCTATGGACGCGGCTGCTGATCGCCAGCTTCCCGATCCTGCTGATACTGGCCATCTTCATGTTCTTCATGCGGCAAATGCAGGGTGGCGCCGGTGGCAAGGGCGGGCCGATGAGTTTCGGCAAGTCCAAGGCCAAGCTGCTCTCCCAGGACCAGATCAAGACCACCTTCGCCGACGTGGCCGGCTGCGACGAGGCCAAGGAGGAAGTCGAGGAACTGGTCGATTTCCTGCGTGACCCCTCCAAGTTCCAGCGTCTGGGCGGCACGATCCCCCGTGGCGTATTGATGGTGGGTCCGCCGGGTACCGGCAAGACACTGCTCGCCAAGTCCATCGCGGGCGAGGCCAAGGTGCCCTTCTTCTCGATTTCCGGTTCCGACTTCGTCGAGATGTTCGTCGGCGTGGGTGCGTCACGTGTCCGCGACATGTTCGAACAGGCCAAGAAGCAGGCGCCCTGCATCATCTTCATCGATGAGATCGATGCCGTGGGCCGCTCTCGTGGTGCGGGCATGGGGGGCGGCAACGACGAGCGCGAGCAGACGCTGAACCAGCTGCTGGTGGAGATGGACGGCTTCGAGGCCAACGAGGGTGTCATCGTCATCGCTGCCACCAACCGTCCCGACGTGCTCGACCCGGCGCTGCTGCGTCCGGGCCGCTTCGACCGCCAGGTCGTGGTGCCGCTGCCCGATATCCGTGGTCGCGAGCACATCCTCAACGTACACCTGCGCAAGGTGCCGCTGGCCGATGACGTCAAGCCATCGCTGATCGCTCGCGGCACCCCTGGCTTCTCCGGCGCCGACCTGGCCAACCTGGTCAACGAGTCGGCCCTGTTCGCGGCGCGTCGCAACAAGCGCCTGGTGGGCATGGAGGAGCTGGAGCTGGCCAAGGACAAGATCATGATGGGGGCCGAGCGCCGCTCCATGGTCATGACCGACAAGGAAAAGCTCAATACGGCGTATCACGAGTCGGGCCACGCCATCATCGGCCTGGTGATGCCGGAGCACGACCCGGTCTACAAGGTCACCATCATTCCGCGTGGTCGTGCACTGGGTGTGACCATGTTCCTGCCCGAGGCGGATCGCTACAGCCTGTCGCGTCAGCAGATCATCAGCCAGATCTGTTCGCTGTTCGGCGGCCGTATCGCCGAGGAGATGACGCTGGGGCCCAACGGCGTCACTACCGGGGCCTCCAACGACATCAAGCGCGCTACCGAGCTGGCTCACAACATGGTCGCCAAGTGGGGCCTCTCCGAGGAGATGGGGCCGATCATGTATGATGAGGACGAGTCCCACCAGTTCCTCGGTGGCCCGGGCCAGGGCGGCAAGCTCAAGTCGGGCGAGACCACCTCTCGCATCGACAAGGAAGTGCGCAAGATCATCGACGAGTGCTACAACAAGGCCCAGCAGATTCTCGAAGAGAACCGCGACAAGCTGGATGCCATGGCGGATGCGCTGATGCTGTATGAAACCATCGATGCCGATCAGCTCAAGGACATCATGGAAGGCCGTCCGCCGCGTCCGCCCAAGGACTGGGAAGACGGAGGCTCTGACACCGGATCGCCGATCACTGGTGACGAGACGCCCCGGGGCGAGGAGCCCCAGGCCGAGCCGACCGATACCGGAGGTGATGGTGGCAATGACACTACCGGCGACAGTGGCGACGGAGAGGAAGAGGATGACGAGCCACGCCGCCGTCCCTCCGATCCACTGGGCGGACCCGCCGGGTCCTGATCCCGGACGCTTTGCAGGCAGGCGCCCCAATGGGGCGCCTTTGCCATGCGGGGCAGCCATTTTCAGACAGCTTGCCGCCACAGGACCCACTGCATGATTGAAACTGCTTCACCGACCTGGCTGCCGTGTGGTCGGCATCGGCTCGATCTCTCCTATCCCCGTGTCATGGGGATCCTCAACGTGACTCCCGACTCCTTCTCCGATGGCGGCCGTCATATTGCACTGGATGATGCCCTGCGCCATGCCGAGCGCATGCTGGCCGAGGGGGCGGCGATCATCGATGTGGGCGGAGAGTCCACCAGGCCAGGCTCCCGGCATGTCTCGGCCCAGCAGGAGCTAGATCGTGTGGCGCCTGTGGTGGAACGCCTGGTTGTCGAACTCGATGCTCTGGTCTCGGTGGATACCAGTAGCCCCGAGGTCATGCGTGCCACCGCCGCGCTGGGTGCGGGCATGATCAACGACGTACGGGCACTGCGGCGAGAGGGGGCGCTGGAGGCGGCGCTGGGCACGGCCCTGCCGGTGTGCCTGATGCACATGCAGGGCGAGCCGCACGACATGCAGCAGGCGCCTCGCTATGATGTACCGGTAGAGGAGGCGGTAGCCGACTTCCTCCAGCAGCGTGTGGCGGCCTGCGAGGCGGCAGGGTTGCGGCGTGAGCGGTTGCTGCTGGATCCGGGGTTCGGTTTCGGCAAGAGTGTCGAGCACAACCTGAGCCTGCTCAATCGCATGGAGCGATTGTCACGCCTGGGCTTGCCCTTGCTGGCAGGAATGTCGCGCAAGAGCATGATCGGCAAGGTACTGGGCCGGCCGGTCGAGGAGCGCTTGTCTGGCGGCCTGGCGCTGGCGTCGCTGGCGGTGGAACGTGGTGCACGGATTCTGCGCGTTCATGATGTTGGCCCGGTCATGGATGCGGTGAACATGACATGGGCCGTGCTACAGGAAGGCTGCGAGCATGACTAGACGTTATTTCGGAACCGACGGTATCCGTGGAACAGTAGGTGAGTATCCGATTACTGCCGACTTCATGCTGAAACTGGGCTGGGCCATGGGGCGAGTGCTCGCCCGTGAATCAGGGCGATCACGCGTGCTCATCGGCAAGGACACGCGTATTTCGGGCTACATGTTCGAGTCGGCGCTGGAGGCGGGGCTTTCTGCTGCCGGGGTCGACGTGGCGCTGCTTGGCCCGATGCCGACACCCGGGATCGCCTATCTGACACGCACGTTCCGTGCCGACGCGGGCATCGTCATATCGGCCTCGCACAATCCCTTTGCCGACAATGGCATCAAGTTCTTCTCCACCGAAGGCACCAAGCTGGCCGACGAGATCGAGGAGAGGATCGAAGCCATGCTCGACGAGCCGCTTACCACCGTGGCGGCGGACCGTCTGGGCAAGGCCATGCGTATCGATGATGCCGCCGGCCGCTATATCGAGTTCTGCAAGTCGACCATTCCCAACCGGTTCAGCCTCCACGGATTGAAGATCGTGCTGGACTGCGCGCACGGCGCCACCTATCACATCGCGCCCAGCGTGTTTCGCGAGCTGGGTGCCGAGATCAGCCTGGTGGGAGCGAGCCCCGACGGGCTGAACATCAACCGGGACGTGGGCTCCACCTACCCGGCCACGCTGCGTGCCGCGGTGATCCAGCAGGGCGCCGACCTGGGCATCGCCTTCGATGGTGACGGCGACCGGGTGCTGATGGTCGACTCCGATGGTCGCGAGATCGACGGCGACGACATGCTTTACCTGATTGCCCGTGACCGTCACGAACGTGGCCGGTTGAACGGCGGCGTGGTCGGCACGCTGATGACCAACTTCGGGCTGGCCATGGCGTTGGAGGCGATGGGCGTGCCGTTCGAACGCGCCAAGGTGGGTGACCGCTACGTCGTGGAGCGGCTGCTGGCCAATGGCTGGCAGCTGGGTGGTGAATCGTCCGGACATATCGTCTGCGCCGATGTTCAGAGCACTGGTGACGGCATTGTCTCGGCACTGCAGGTACTGGCGATCATGGTCAGTGAGGGCAAGCCGCTGAAGGCCCTGCTGGCCGGCCTGGAGAAGGTCCCCCAGGTGCTGGTGAACGTCCGCCTGACGCCGGGCAGCGACCCCAAGGCCTTGATGAGCAGCTCGGCGGTGAAGGATGCCGTGATCGCCATGGAGGCGGAATTGGGCGATGAAGGCCGCGTGTTGCTGCGTCCTTCCGGCACCGAACCGCTGATCCGGGTCATGGTCGAGGGGCGGGCGCACCTTGATGTCGACGGCCTGGCCCATCGACTGGCCGCGGAGGTGGAGGCTCAACTGGGCTGAAGGCAGCGTAGACGGTTGTCTTGGCACGGCACCTCCTATACCATTTCGCACCACTTTGATAGAGGATGCAGCATGCGAACGCCGCTGATTGCCGGGAACTGGAAGATGAACGGCTCGGCTTCCCTGGTCGAGGATTTCGGTCATGCTTTTACCGATACCGCGCTCCCGGCGTCGCTGGACGTGCTCATCCTGCCGCCCTTCCCCTATCTGGATGCGGCGCGGCGGGCCTTTGACGGCACTCCGCTCAAGCTGGGCGCTCAGACACTGAATCCGCTGCACTCCGGTGCCCGAACCGGTGAGGTGAGCGGGCGAATGCTCAAGGAGTTCGGGGTCGAGTACGCCCTGGTAGGGCATTCGGAGCGACGTCAGCTCTATCGCGAGAACGACGAGGCCGTACATGATCGGCTGCTGGCGGCACTGAGCGCGGATATCACGCCGATACTCTGCGTGGGCGAGACGCTTGAAGAGCGCGACGCGGGCCGCACCATGGAGGTCGTGTTGCGCCAGGTGGGCCATGTGATGGCGCGCCTTGAGCCGGAACAGCGGCCCCGGGTGGTCATTGCCTACGAGCCGGTCTGGGCAATCGGCACCGGGCGCACGGCAACCGCGGAGCAGGCCCAGCAGGTGATGGCGGCGATCCGCGAGTATCAGGCCAGTTTCGATCGCGACCTGGCTTCAGGGATGCGATTGCTATACGGCGGCAGCATGAATGCAAACAACGCGGCTGAGCTGCTGTCCCAGCCGGACATCGACGGCGGCCTGGTGGGCGGTGCTTCGCTCAAGGTCGACGATTTTCTAGCCATTTGTCAGTCAGCAGGTTGAACCCATGCAAGTTGCCATTCTCATGATCCACGTGGCGATCGCCATCGCCCTGGTCGTCCTCATCCTGCTGCAGCAGGGCAAGGGCGCCGAAGCGGGTGCCGCCTTCGGTGGCGGTGCCTCCCAGACCGTATTCGGTTCTCGCGGTAGCGGCGGGTTCATGTCCCGCACCACGGCCGTTCTGGCGGTAGGCTTCTTTGCCACGTCCCTGACCCTGGCCTGGTATGCCACCCAGGCGAGTCAGGCGCCCGAGGCCGGCATTCCCGATGCGCGTCTCATCGAGCAGCAGAGTCGCGTGCCGACCCTTGACGATGATGCCCGCGACGTGGATAATACCGCGCCAGTGCTGGAAGAAAGCAACGACTGAGGTCGCCTTCCAGTCATCAAGAAAAGCCGAAGTGGTGGAATTGGTAGACACGCTATCTTGAGGGGGTAGTGACCGTATGGTCGTGCGGGTTCAAGTCCCGCCTTCGGCACCATCTGAAACGCTGTGGTCCGAATGAGCTGTAGTAGCGAAGTCGTTCGAGGTCATGGGTCGTCAGAAGCAGGATTGGCACCAGGAATGGTTGTAGGACAAGCAGCGGATGCCGCTTGACTCAAGCGCATCAGGCACCTACAATCGCCGACCTGGAATGTTGCGGGGTGGAGCAGTCTGGTAGCTCGTCGGGCTCATAACCCGAAGGTCATCGGTTCAAATCCGGTCCCCGCTACCATCTTCCGGTCACGTATCCCGATGGGATGCGCATGCCGAAAGTGGTACTACAGGTTTCTTGTGAAAGGCCCCTTCCTGTGAAGGGGCTTTTTGTTAGCAGCTTACTGCCGGTTTCGACCGGCAGCGCTTATCCGAGCAACGCCAATCAGCCACCTAGCTTTCCTGTTTACTCCTGGCCAGGTGCCTGATGCAACGGCTGTAGGAGCTTCTCTGTGGCACTCAAGGACGCTGCGCTGTATGCGCTGATCGAGCCGGTGGTCACCGCCATGGGTTTCGAACTCTGGGGCATCGATTTTCGCTCCCAGGGGAGGCATTCCCAATTGGTGATCTACATTGATCATGCCGATGGTGTGAGCGTGGACCACTGCGCCGACGTCAGTCGTCAGGTCAGTGCCGTACTCGATGTCGAGGACCCCATTGCCGGCGAATATCGCCTTGAGGTCTCTTCACCGGGAATGGATCGTCCACTGTTCACTCTCGACCAGTTCACGCGTTTCGCTGGTCACCAGGTGTCACTGAAGCTGCGGGTCCCCTTCGATGGGCGCCGCAAGTTCCAGGGACTACTGGCCGGGACCGAGGGGGACGAAGTGCTGTTGCAGCTTGACGGCGAGGAGTATTGCTTTCCCATCGAAAGCATCGATCAGGCACGGATCGTGCCCCGGTTCGAAGACTGAGGTCGCGGATCGAGACCGATGCATAAGGACAGGTTTTCTGGCGAGGCAAAGGCATGAGTAAAGAAATTCTGACAGTCGTCGATGCGATCTCAAACGAGAAAGGCGTACCGCGCGACGTGATCTTCGAAGCCGTCGAGGCGGCATTGGCCAGCGCATCACGCAAGCGTTTCGAGGGCCGGGAGGTCAGCGTGCGCGTTCATATCGATCGCACCACGGGCGACTACGAAACGTTTCGCCGCTGGGAAGTGGTCGAGGATGACGAGTTCGAGAGCCCGGACGCGGAAATCAAGCTGTCGTTCGCCGAGCGTCGCGATCCCCCCCTGGGGCTGGGCGACGTGGTGGAGGAGCAGATCGATAACGCCGTCTTCGGTCGTATCGCTGCCCAGACGGCAAAGCAGGTCATCGTGCAGAAGGTGCGCGAGGCCGAGCGGGCCGAGGTGGTTCGCCAGTACGCCGAGCGTGAGGGCGAGTTGGTCGCCGGTATCGTCAAGAAGACCACTCGCGACGGATTGATCATCGATCTGGGCGACAATGCCGAGGCATTCCTGCCGCGCAGCGAGATGATCCCGGGGGAGCGCTACCGCATGAACGATCGTGTGCGGGCGCTGCTGACCAAGGTGGATGCCGACGCACGTGGCGCTCAGTTGATCCTGTCACGCACCTGCCCGGAACTGATTATCGAACTGTTCAAGATCGAGGTGCCGGAAATCGCCGAGCAGCTCATCGAGATCAAGGGGGCTGCCCGCGATCCCGGTTCCCGGGCCAAGATCGCGGTGAAGACCAACGATCGCCGCATCGATCCGGTGGGTGCCTGTGTCGGCATGCGCGGTTCACGGGTGCAGGCCGTGTCGAGCGAACTGCAGAACGAGCGCGTCGATATCATTCTCTGGGACGACAACCCCGCGCAACTGGTGATCAACGCCATGGCGCCGGCGGATGTCGGCTCGATCCTCGTCGATGAAGACGCCCACGCAATGGACGTGGCGGTCGCCGAGGACAACCTGGCTCAGGCCATCGGCCGCAGCGGCCAGAACGTGCGCCTGGCTTCGGAGCTCACCGGATGGCGGATCAACGTCATGACCGAGGGTGAGGCCGAGGACAAGCGTGAGCAGGAGATCGACAGCCTGGTCGAGCATTTCATTCAGCACCTGGAGATCGAGGATGACCTCGCCCGGCTGCTGGTGGAAGAAGGCTTCACCACGCTGGAAGAGATCGCCTACGTGCCCCTCGAGGAAATACTCGAGATCGAGGAGCTCGACGAGGAACTGGTGGAAGAGCTGCGCGCGCGCGCCAAGGATGAACTGCTGAACCTGGCCATTGCCTCCGAGGAGGAGTTGGACGGCGCTCAGCCGGCCGACGACCTGCTGGAAATGGACGGCATGGAGCGCCACCTGGCCTTCATCCTGGCCAGCCGGGGCATTGTCACCATGGAAGACCTCGCCGAGCAGTCTGTCGACGATCTGATGGATATCGAGGGCATGGACGAGGAGCGCGCTGCAGCACTGATCATGACTGCCCGTGCGCCCTGGTTCGCGAACGAACAGTAAACGGGTCACGGGCTGAGGAGGGTCAACATGTCAGAAATGACCGTTAAGGATTTTGCAGCGAAGGTGGGGCGCGACGTCCCCCGCCTGCTGGAACAGATGAAAGAAGCCGGGCTCGAGCACAAGGCCGAAACTGATGCGGTGTCCGAGGAGGACAAGCGTCAACTGCTCGACTATCTCACCAAGAGCCATGGCGGCGGCGGTGCGGGGGCCAAGAATCGCATTACCCTGACCCGCAAGACCAGAAGCCGCATCAAGACCGGTGAGCGTGGCAAGACCATCGAGGTGCAGGTGCGCAAGAAACGCACCTACGTCAAGCGCGCCGAGGACGAGGCGCCGGCTTCCGAGTCGGTGGAAGACGCCGGACCGCGCCAACTGGTGGGCGACATGGCGGATTCAGAGGCCAAGCGCGAGGCGCTTGAGGCCAAGGAAGCCAAGGAGGCCGAGGAGCGTGCTGCCGAACAGGCTGCGCGTGACGAGGCGGCCAAGGCGGAAGCTGCTGCGCCGGCCGAGAAGCCTGCCAAGGTGGCCGAGGTGCCGAATATTTCGGTACCCGATCTCGAGTCGGGTGAGCCGCCCGCCGAGCCGCCGGCCCCTCCCAAGGAGGGACGCAGTGACCGCCGTACGGCGCCACCGAAGAAGGCGGCCGCCAAGAAAGGGCGAGGTCGTGATGACGACGATCGTGGTGATCGTGAAGAGCGTCGTCGTGGCGGTGCCAAGAAGGCGAAGCGCTCCGAGCGCCGTGGCAGCCGCCGTGGCGGCTCCCAGGGTGGCGGCCAGCATGGCTTCCAGAAGCCGACCCAGCCGATCGTTCGCGAAGTCTCGATCCCTGAGTCGATCAGTGTTGCCGAATTGGCCGACAAGATGTCGATCAAGGCCAACGAAGTGATCAAGGCGATGTTCACCATGGGCGCCGCGGTGACCATCAACCAGACCATCGACCAGGACACCGCCGCCATCGTGGTGGAGGAGATGGGCCACAAGCCCAAGCTGGTCAAGGACGATGCGCTGGAAACCGAAGTGCTGTCCGGAATCTCCTACGAAGGCGACGAGATCACCCGTTCGCCGGTGGTCACGGTCATGGGTCACGTCGATCACGGCAAGACCTCGCTGCTCGACTATATCCGCAAGGCCAAGGTGGCCACCGGTGAAGCTGGCGGCATCACCCAGCACATCGGCGCCTATCACGTGGAAGACAAGCACGGTGGCGTGACCTTCCTCGACACTCCGGGCCACGCGGCGTTCACCGCCATGCGTGCCCGCGGTGCCAAGGCCACCGACGTGGTCATCCTGGTGGTGGCCGCCGATGACGGCGTCATGCCCCAGACGATCGAGGCGATCGAGCACTCCAAGGCGGCGGAAGTGCCGATGGTGGTGGCGGTCAACAAGATCGACAAGGAAGGCGCGGACTTCGACCGTATCCGCAATGAGCTGTCCCAGCACGGCGTCATCTCCGAGGAGTGGGGCGGCGACACCCAGTTCGTGCACGTATCGGCCAAGACCGGTGAAGGTATCGATGCCCTGCTGGAAGCGGTACTGCTGGTCTCTGAGGTCCTCGAGCTCAAGGCCGTGCCGGATGCGCCCGGCAAGGGCGTGGTGGTCGAATCGCGTCTCGACAGGGGCCGTGGCCCGGTGGCCACGGTTCTGGTCCAGAACGGCACCCTGCGCAAGGGCGATATCGTCCTGGCCGGCCTGCACTACGGACGTGTCCGTGCGCTGACCAACGAGCTCGGCCAGCAGGTCGACGCCGTGGGTCCGGCGATGCCGGTGGAGATCCAGGGGCTTGACGGAACCCCGGACGCCGGTGACGACTTCATGGTCGTGGCCGACGAGAAGAAGGCCCGCGAGGTCGCCAACTTCCGCCAGGGCAAGTATCGCGAAGTGCGCCTGGCGCGCCAGCAGAAGGCCAAGCTGGAGAACATGTTCAGCCAGATGGGCCAGGACGAGGTGGCCAAGGTCAACATCGTGCTGAAGGCCGACGTGCAGGGCTCGCTGGAAGCCATCAAGGGTGCTCTGGAAGAGCTCTCCACCGGCGAAGTGGAAGTGGCCGTGGTGTCCTCCGGCGTGGGTGGCATCACCGGTACCGACGCCAACCTGGCGCTGGCTTCCGAGGCCATCGTGGTCGGCTTCAACGTCCGTGCCGACGTCGCCGCCCGCGAGATCATCGAGCGTGAAGGCCTGGATCTGCGCTACTACAGCGTCATCTACCAGCTGATCGACGAGGTCAAGCAGGCCATGAGCGGCATGCTGGCACCGGAGTGGAAGGAAGAGATCGTCGGCGTGGCCGAGGTTCGTGACGTCTTCCGCGCACCGAAGATCGGCGCCGTGGCCGGCTGCATGGTGGTCGAGGGCAGCGTGCATCGCAACAAGAAGATTCGCGTGCTGCGCGACAACGTGGTCATCTACGAAGGTGAGCTCGAGTCGCTGCGGCGCTTCAAGGACGATGTCAACGAAGTGCGCAATGGCATGGAGTGCGGCATCGGTGTGAAGAACTACAACGACGTCCAGGTCGGCGACAAGATCGAGGTCTTCGATCAGGTCAAGGTCGAGCGGACGCTCTAACCGCCCGAGGAGTCGAGCATGCGCGAATTCAAGCGTACCGACCGAGTCGGCGACCAGCTGCAGAAGGAGCTGGCGGTACTCATCCAGCGCGAGGTCAAGGACCCGCGGCTGGGAATGGTCACCGTCAGCGGGGTCACGGTCAGCCGTGACCTCGGCTATGCCGACGTGCATGTGACCCTGTTGGGCGAGGATGATCCCGAGCGCATCAAGGAAAATCTCAAGGTGCTCAAGCAGGCCGCCGGTTTCCTGCGCAGTCAGGTCGCCCGCCGCATCAAGTTGCGCCATGTCCCGGAGCTGCGCTTTCATTACGACGAGAGCGTGGTGCGTGGCCAGCGGCTGTCATCGCTGATCGACGAAGCCGTATCCCATGACCGTGCCCGTAACGAGGCCGACCACGACACGGATGACGGCGGCGCTTCGGGCAATCACGGTGGCAACGTCAGCGATAGCCAGGATCGAAACGACGATGAGGGAGAGCGGGGCTGATGGCGCGACGCCGCCGCGGTCTACCGGTCAATGGAATATTGCTGCTCGACAAGCCCTGGGGCGTGTCGAGCAACCATGCCCTGCAGCGTGCCCGGCGTCTGTTCCAGGCGCAGAAGGCAGGCCATACCGGCACCCTCGACCCGATGGCGACCGGGCTGTTGCCGGTCTGCCTGGGAGAGGCGACCAAGTTCTCCTCGTACCTGCTCGAGGCCGACAAGGTCTACCACACCCGCGTTCAACTGGGAGTGGTGACCGATACCGGCGACGCCGAGGGCGAGGTGGTCGAACGCCATGCGGTGCCGTTCCTGAGCGAGGCTGACCTGGAAGGCGTGCTGGCGCGTTTTCGCGGCGAGATCGAGCAGGTGCCGCCCATGTATTCGGCGCTCAAGCACCAGGGCCGCAAGCTCTACGAACTGGCCCGTGAGGGCAAGACGGTTGAGCGTGCAGCAAGGCGTGTGACGGTGTATGATGCGCGCCTTCTGGCTCATGAAGGCGACGCCTTCACGCTGGAGGTGCGGTGCAGCAAGGGCACCTATATCCGCACCCTGGCCGAGGATATCGGCTGGGCACTCGGATGTGGTGCTCACATTACCGAGCTGCGGCGGTTGAAGACCGGCCCCTTCGAGGCTTCCGGCATGGTGACCTTCGACACGCTGGAGGCGAAGCCGGGTCAGGTTGAACGCGAGGCGATGCTGCTTCCCGTTGATGGGCTGGTGGCACACCTGCCCGAGCTGACCCTCGACAGCGAAGGGCTGAAACGGCTGCGGTACGGCCAGTCGGCGCCGATCGATCCCGCGTCCATGGGCGAGGGCGAGACGGCAAGACTCTATCACGGCGGGTCCTTTCTGGGTCTCGGCGTGGTCAGGGTGGCAGGGGAAATCGCTCCCCGCCGCCTGCTGAGCACCGCGACAGCGGGCTCGGCATGACACCAGCGCCTTCGGGCGCAGGCATGGGGACTGCAAATATGCGTGGTCTCCGACATTCATTACTCAGGCATATTGCTTACTGGAGAGACAGATGGCACTGACCGCTGAAAAAAAGGCCGAAATCGTCAATGAGTTCGGTCGTGGCGACAACGACACCGGTTCCCCCGAAGTGCAGGTAGCCCTGCTGAGCGCCAATATCGACGGCCTGCAGGACCACTTCAAGACCAACAAGCAGGATCACCACTCACGTCGTGGCCTGATCCGCATGGTCAACCAGCGCCGCAAGCTGCTTGACTACCTGAAGCGCAAGGATTTCGAGCGCTATCAGGCTCTGATTCAGCGCCTCGGCCTGCGTCGTTAAGAAAAGGGTCATTCGCTACTGCGCTCGATATCCTGAGCCGTCGGAACGCGAATGTCACCTTCTCTTGGGTAAACGTCAAAACGGGTAGCCCCATGGGGCTGCCCGTTTTGCATTCCCCGGTGTCAATGTGCGGCTATTGGTGGCCCTCGCGCCCGTCAACCCCTAAAATAGTCGCCGAGTCAAAACGACCCAGACATCGAAAAGTTGAAGGAAATCGCCGTGAATCCGGTCAAGAAAACGTTTCAGTACGGTCGCAGTACCGTCACCCTGGAAACCGGGCGTATCGCCCGCCAGGCCACCGGTGCCGTGATGGTCACCATGGACGACACCGTCGTGCTCTGCACCGTTGTCGCCAGGAAAGAGCTCAAGCCAGGCCAGGACTTCTTCCCGCTGGCGGTGTTCTATCAAGAGAAAACCTATGCGGTCGGCAAGATACCGGGTGGCTTCTTCAAGCGTGAGGGGCGTCCCACCGAGAAGGAGACCCTCACCTCGCGTCTGATCGATCGCCCGATCCGCCCGCTGTTCCCGAAGGGGTTCATGAACGAAGTACAGGTGATCTGTACCGTGCTCTCCACCGATCGCAACCATGATCCGGATATTGCCGCGATGCTCGGCACCTCGGCGGCCCTGTCGATTGCCGGTGTCCCGTTCAATGGACCGCTGGGTGCCGCGCGCGTGGGCTTCGACGAGGAGAAGGGCTATTTCCTCAACCCCACCGTGGAAGAGCTGGCCAACTCCGAGTTGGACATGGTCGTCGCCGGTACCGAAAAAGCGGTGCTGATGGTGGAATCCGAGGCCAAGGAACTGCTCGAGGACGAAATGCTGGGCGCCGTGCTCTACGGCCATCAGGAGATGCAGGTCGCCATCCAGGCCATCAAGGAGTTGACCGCCGAGGCCGGCAAGCCGAAGTGGGACTGGCAGCCGCCTGCCGAGAACACCGCCCTGAAGGACGCCGTGGCCCAGGCTTTCGAAGCCAGGGTGGGCGAAGCGTACCGTGTCACCGACAAGATGGCCCGCCAGGACGCCCTCTCTGCGCTGAAGGCAGAAGCCGTCGAGCAGCTCGCTGGTGAGGAAGAGGGCAGGTTCGACGCCGATGACGTCAAGGGCGCCTTTGCCAGCCTCGAGAAGCGTGTGGTGCGCTCCCGCGTGGTCAAGGGCGAGCCTCGCATCGATGGCCGTGACCAGAAGACCGTGCGTCCTCTGAACATCGAGGTGGGCAGCCTGCCCAAGACCCATGGCTCGGCCATCTTCACCCGCGGCGAGACCCAGGCGATCGTCATCGCTACCCTGGGCACCCTGCGCGATGCCCAGTTGATCGAGTCGCTGGAAGGCGAGCGCAAGGACCGCTTCCTGCTGCACTACAACTTCCCTCCCTACAGTGTTGGAGAAGCCGGTTTCATGGGTGGTCCCAAGCGTCGCGAGATCGGCCACGGTCGTCTGGCGCGCCGCGGTGTGCAGGCCATGTTGCCTTCCGCCGACGACTTCCCCTACACCATCCGTGTCGTTTCCGAGATCACCGAATCCAACGGCTCGAGCTCCATGGCCTCTGTATGTGGTTCGTCACTGGCACTGATGGACGCCGGCGTACCGATGAAGGCGCCGGTGGCCGGTATCGCCATGGGCTTGGTCAAGGACGAGGATGGTTTCGCCGTGCTCACCGATATCCTCGGTGATGAGGATCACCTGGGTGACATGGACTTCAAGGTGGCGGGTTCTGCCGCCGGTGTGACCGCCCTGCAGATGGACATCAAGATCGAGGGCATCAACGAGGAGATCATGGAGGTCGCCCTCCAGCAGGCCAATGAGGCACGGTTGCACATCCTCGAGCAGATGAACGACGTGATCGCTCAGAGCCGTACCGAGGTCTCCGAAAACGCGCCTTCCATGGCGACCATCAAGATCGATCCGGACAAGATCCGCGACGTCATCGGCAAGGGCGGCGCCACCATTCGCAAGATCTGCGAAGATACCGGCGCCTCCATCGATCTCGACGACGACGGTACCGTGCGTATTTACGCCGAGGACAAGGCGGCTGCCAAGAAGGCCATCGATACCGTGCTGGCGATTACCGCCGAGGCGGAGATCGGCAAGCTCTACCGCGGCAAGGTGGTGCGTATCGCCGACTTCGGTGCCTTCATCAATATCATGCCGGGTACCGACGGTCTGGTGCATATTTCGCAGATCGTGCCGGAGCGTGTCAACGACGTGCGCGACTTCCTCAACGAGGGCGACGAGGTCATCGTCAAGGTGCTCGACATCGACAACCGCAACCGGGTGAAGCTTTCCATCAAGGAGATCACCGTGGAAGAGAAGGCCGCCTTCGAGGCCGAACAGGCCGAGACCGCGCTGTAAGCCGTACTCGACACAAAAGCGAACCGCCCCCATGGCCATGGGGGCGGTTTCGTATCTGCCTCTTATAAGAGGAAGCGCTGATTCATGTCGCGAGCGATGAGAGGCTGATCGCCGGCGGTCAGATATCGAGCGCAGGAATGAATCAGGGTTTTCTCACCTCTCGATCGCGAGGGCAACACCTTGCCCACCGCCGATACACAGGGTGGCAAGGCCTTTCTTGGCATCCCGGGCGATCATCTCGTGCAGCAGGGTGACCAGTACCCGGCAGCCGGAGGCCCCGATCGGGTGGCCAAGGGCGATGGCGCCACCATTGACGTTTACCTTGTCGGTGTCCCACCCCAGCTCCTTGTTGACGGAGAGTGCCTGGGCGGCAAAGGCTTCGTTGGCTTCGACCAGGTCCAGGTCATCCAGCGACCAGCCGGCCTTTTCCAGGCAGCGACGTGTGGCCGGCGCCGGGCCGATACCCATGATGGCCGGGTCGACGCCGGCATTGGCGTAGGCCGCAATGCGTGCCAGGGGCTCGAGGCCCAGGGCCTTGGCCTTCTCGGCCGAACAGATCATGACCACGGCGGCACCGTCGTTGATCGAGGAGGCATTGCCGGCGGTGATGGTGCCATCCTTCTTGAACGCCGGACGCATGGTACCGAGTTTCTCGGCGTCGACTTCGCGTGGGTTCTCGTCAGTGTCGAACACGACCGGATCGCCCTTGCGCTGGGGGATCTCCACCGGAACGATCTGGCCCTTGAACTTGCCTTCGCGAATGGCCGCGGCCGCCTTCTGCTGGGATGCCGCGGCGAACTCATCCATCTGTTCGCGGGTAATGCCGTACTTCTCGGCGAGATTCTCGGCGGTAACGCCCATGTGGTAGTCATTGAAAGCATCCCACAGGCCGTCATGGACCATGGTGTCGATGGCCTTCCAGTCGCCCATGCGCTGGCCGTTGCGCGAGTTGGGCAGCACATGCGGGGACGCCGACATGTTCTCCTGGCCGCCGGCGATGATCAGCTCGGCATCGCCACAGCGAATCGCCTGGGTGGCCAGATGCAGGGCCTTGAGGCCGGAACCGCAGACCTTGTTGATGGTCATGGCAGGCACGGTATCCGGCAGGCCGGCCTTGATGGCAGCCTGTCGGGCCGGGTTCTGCCCCACGCCTGCCGTCAGTACCTGCCCGAGGAGCACTTCATCGACCTGGTCGGCGGCGACGCCGGTATTGGCGAGGATATCCTTGATTACCAGAGCGCCCAGATCACTGGCGGGGATGCCGGCCAGGGAACCCCCGAAGGCCCCGACGGCGGTACGGCGGGCAGCAACGATCACCACTTCTTGCATGGGAAATACTCCTGAAGTCGGTCGCGGACATTAACGGGCTTTGACCGTGTCAGCATAGGCGACCCTTGTGCGCTGCGGCAATGCCCAATAGGGCGTAAGGCCGCTTCCGGACAGGCGGGCCGCCCCCGGTGTTCATGATGCTCAGGCGAGCTGGACGGGAATGGCATTGCTGGTATGGCTGACCTCGTTGCCTTCCTGCAGATAGACCAGGGCCGGCTGGTGGCTTTCCAGTTCCGCATCGCTGTAATGGGCGTAGCTGCAGATGATCACCCGGTCACCCGGACCGGCCAGATGGGCAGCGGCGCCGTTGATCGAAATGACCTTCGAGCCTTCCTCGGCGCGAATGGCATACGTGGTGAAACGCTGGCCATTTTCCACGTTGTAGAGCTGTATCTGTTCGTTTTCGCGAATGCCGGACATCTCCAGGAGGTCGCCATCGATGGCGCAGGAACCTTCGTAGTCGAGCACGGCATGGGTGACGCGGGCCAGGTGCAGCTTGGCCTTGAGCATGATGGTATACATGGAACAGGGGGTCCTCTTGGGCTCGATGGCAGCTGATGCTGCCAGGGACAGTCAGTGCGGTAGCGTCAGGGTCAGGTTGTCTATCAGGCGCGCAGGCCCGAGCTGGGCCGCGGCCAGCAGCACCGCCTGGCGCGTTTTTCCGGTAACGGGGCCCAGGTCGTCGGCGCGCAGTTCCAGGTAGTCGGGCTCGAAGCCGGACTCACGCAGCCGAGCATGGGCGTCATCAAGTGCCGAGTCGGCCGGATCGCCGGATTCCAGGGCGGCGCGGGCCTGGCATAGCGTGCGGTAGAGGGCTGGCGCCCGGGCGCGCTGCTCCGCGGTGAGATAGCCATTGCGCGAGGAGAGCGCCAGGCCGTCCTCGGCGCGTACGGTGGGAACGCCAATGATGTCGATGGGAAAGTGCATGTCATCGGCGAGCTTGCGGATCACCGCCAGCTGTTGGTAGTCCTTCTCGCCGAAGCAGGCCACATCCGGCTGGGCCAGATTGAACAGGATGCTCACCACGGTGGAGACACCATCGAAGTGGCCCGGGCGAGCTCCGCCGCACAATCCTTCACTCACTGCGGGTACGCAGACCCGGGTCTGCTCTTCCAGGCCTCTGGGATAGAGCATCGCCGTGTCCGGGGTGAACAGCAGGTCACAGCCGGCCTCTTCCAGCTTGGCCTGGTCATCGGCAAGGGTCCGGGGATACGCGTCCAGGTCTTCGCCCGCGCCGAACTGCAGCGGATTGACGAAGATGGTCGCCACCACCACATCGGCATGACGACGGGCGGTCTCCACCAGGGCCAGGTGGCCTTGGTGGAGGTTGCCCATGGTGGGGACCAGGGCGATGCGCCGGCCGTGGCGGCGAAACTCGCCGAGGGTTTCGCGCAGCGCGGGAATCTCTCGTAGGGTACGCATCAGCGGGCTCCAGGAAGAGGGAACACTAGAAACAGTGCTCCTCGGCCGGGAAACGGCGAGACTTGACGTCCTCATGGTAGCGATGGAAAGCACCCGAGATGTCGTCGGCCTCGGCCATGAAGTTCTTGACGAAGCGTGGGACGCGTCCGTGGGTGACGCCCAGCGCGTCATGCATCACCAGGATCTGGCCGTCCGTATCGGGTCCGGCACCGATGCCGATGACGGGTACGTCCAGCGCTTCGCTGACGGCCCGGCCCAGGCTCGCCGGGACGCACTCCAGCAGGATTACCGAGGCGCCGGCTTCTACCAGGGCACGGGCGTCCTCCAGGATCTGTGCGGCGCGCTCGGCGTCGCGGCCCTGTACCTTGTAACCGCCCAACTGGTAGACGGTCTGAGGTGTCAGCCCCAGGTGGGCACAGACAGGCACGCCCCGGCGGGTCAGCTCGCGGATGCCGTCGGCCATCCAGGCCTCGCCTTCCACCTTGACCATCTCGGCACCGGCACGCATCAATTCTCCTGCATCCTGCAGCAATCGTTCCTGGCTCGAATTGCTCATGAACGGCAGGTCGACCATCAACAGGCTCGATCCCTTGCCGCGTGCCACGCAGCGGGTGTGGTAGCAGATGTCGTCCAGGGTCACCGGTAAGGTGCTGGCATGGCCCTGCAGGACCATGCCGAGGGAATCGCCAACCAACAGTACCTCGATACCGGCCTCGCTGGCGGTTCGGGCGAAGGAGGCGTCATAGGCGGTCAGGCAACTGAACGTTTCGCCTGCGCGCTTATGGGCTTGCAGCGTGCTCAGGGTGACGGTTTTCATTATGTGCTCTCGTGTTGTCCTCGGGGTGGCTGGCCTGGGCCATGCCTCCTGCGATGCGCATGATAGTTACCAGAATGCGATTGCAGTGTCGATAGGTAACACCTCAGGCTCTTTTTGGGGAGCATGGTAACGCCTGGATCATTCCGGCTGTACCCGTGCTCCCGGCCAGTTCATCGATCAGGTCGGCAATGCGCCTCCCATCGGGAAGCCGCAGGGCCGGGGTCAACTCGGCGAGGGGGAGCAGGACAAAGGCGCGCATGCACATTTCCGGGTGTGGTATGCGTAGCCGGGGAGACTCGATGACCTGTTCTCCGAACAGTAGCAGGTCCAGGTCCAGAGTGCGGGGTCCCCAGCGGTACTGCCGGACCCGCCGGTGGTGCTGTTCGAGCGCTTGCAGCTGGTCGAGCAGAGCCAGGGGCGAGAGCCGCGTCTCGAGCCGAGCCACGGCATTGATGAAATCGGGCTGGTTCTGGGGGCCGACAGGACGGCTGGCATACAGGCGAGAGGCATGCATGCAATGCGTCAGGGGCAGGCTATCGAGCGCTTCCAGGGCTCGGCTGACCTGTTCCCGGGGCTGGTCGAGATTGCTGCCGAGCCCGATGTAGACGTCGGCCACCGGGGTCATGAGCCATCGGGAGGAGAGCTGCGCCGACGGCGCTTGCGCGGACGGCGGCGCTTTGGCCGCGTGCCGGGGCCGGCGTCATCGCCTGCCTTGTCGAGCAGGCGCTGTTGCTCGTGCTCGTCGCCTTCCTGGTAGGCCGTCCACCAGTCGCCCAGCCCCGGCTCGATTTCACCCGCTGCCTCGCGCAGCAGCAGGAAGTCGTAGGCAGCCCTGAAGCGAGGATGTTCCCGAGTCAGGATGGCGCGCTTGCCACGGCGCTGGGGCAGGCGTTGCTGCAGGTCCCAGATGTCCCGCATCGGCATGCTGAAGCGTTTGGGAATCGAGATGTGCTGCAACTGGCGGGAGAGGACCTGTTGCGAGGCCAGTTGCAGTGCGGGTGTGGGCGGCATGTCCTCGGCTTCCAGGGTGGCCTGGCGCAGTTGCACGGGCCCCCAGAGCAGCGCGGCGAACAGGAAGGCAGGCGTCACGGGGCGCTCTTCACGGATACGCTTGTCGGTGCTGGCCAGGGCCTGCTCGATCAGTCCTTCGGTCCAGGGCAACCTGGCGATGGCCTCTTCGGTCTCGGGAAAGAGCATGGCGAACAGGCCATAGTGGCGGAGCATATGAAACGTATCGACGCCGTGGCCGGCCATGAACAGCTTGAGTATCTCGTCGAACAGCCGGGCTGGCGGGATCTGCAGCAGGAGCGCGGCATGCTCATGGATCGGCGCCTCCGAGTCCGGCGCGATATGGAAGCCGAGCTTGGTGGCGAACCGCACTGCGCGCAGCATGCGCACCGGGTCTTCACGGTAGCGGGTTGCCGGATCGCCGATCAGGCGCAGGGTGCGGGACTCGATGTCGCGAACGCCGTTGGCAAAATCGTGTATCGAGAAGTCGGCGATGCTGTAGTAGAGCGCGTTGATGGTGAAATCGCGTCGTATGGCATCTTCCTGGATATTGCCCCAGACGTTATCGCGCAGCAGCAAGCCATGCTTGGATTGCTGGGCGAGATGGTCGCCGTGGTCATCGTTGGGTCGGCCCCGGAAGGTGGTGACCTCGATGACTTCGCGGCCGAAGCGCACATGCACGATGCGGAAGCGCCGTCCGATGATCCGCGAGTTGCGAAACAGCTCACGAATCTGCTCCGGTGTCGCGTCGGTGGCGACATCGAAATCCTTGGGCATCCTGCCGAGCAGGGAGTCGCGGATGCAACCGCCGACCAGGTAGGCCTCGTAGCCGGCGTTGTGCAGGCGATAGAGTACCTTGAGCGCCGCCTCGCTGAAGTGTTGACGCGATACGGGGTGCTCGTCGCGGGGAATGATGCTTGGACCGACTTGGTGACCGGCGGCGGCATCCTCGGGGCCGAAGAGTGACCTGAAGTGCTCGCCAGGGCTCTGCAGAAAGCGGGTAAATCCTTTGAACATGCGGTGATTTCGACTCGCAGTGTGCGAAAGTTGTTGAGTGTAGCCGACCACCGACACCTTGCAAAGCGATGAGCCGGTTTACGTTCGGGCAAAAGCAAAAGAGGAGGCCGATTGGCCTCCTCTGACAAGCGTGAAATGTGCTGCGTCCATGCGGCTGTTTCTTCTTCGTGATGGCACATCGCCTTGAATACGCACCACAGTCACCAAGGATTTCACAGGCAAGCAATGTTGTTGTGATTGTTGACGTTCCTGGTGGCGACCGCCTCGTATTCAAAACAATAATCCAAGCACGACGGCATGAAGATATGCCTGCCTCCGGCTTGTTGATGTTGTTGCCGAAGGTGCGCGTTTGCGGCCATTGTTCTTGTTGTTGGCCGGGGTTGGCGCATCGCGTCCTGTTGGATCCGGTGCTTCGAGCCTGTATTGGAATTATTGCTGGCATCGAAGGGCGGACATGTCGGGATGGCGATTGTTCTTGTTGCTCCCGCTTCCGCATCGTTCCACGGCCCGGCGTTATTGTTGTTGGCGCGGGCCCTGTCTCGCCTGGCCGCCTTGTTGTTGTTATTGGCGCGGGTGACAGCCGGATGTTGTTTTTCTTACACAGGAATATTGCATGGCACATGCCATGTCGATTACTGGACAAGAAAAACAGACAGTTATGGCGAGTCACCAAGTGCGGCCTGCTAGATCCCTCCGAGGGTGTTACCCATCTTGCGTCATGGTGGGGCGGATTCTGGGTGGGAAGGTAACACCTGGTGCAGAGTCTCCCGTGGTGCACGAAAAAGCGCCCGTGGAGGAGGGCCACGGGCGCCTGGACAATAGTCTTGGAAGCCGATATTCGAGGGGGGGTGCGATGTCGATCAGGCGCTGCTGCGTCTGGCCTGCTTCTTGCGTGGAATGCCCAGGCGCTGGCGACGCTCCCACAGACACTTGCGACTGATGCCCAGTTTCTGGGCGAGCTCGGTTTCGCTCATCTGATCCTGGTGCTCCAGCACGAAGTGCTGGAAGTAATCTTCCAGGGAGAGATCGTCGCCGTCTTCCTGTTCCCGCTCGATCCTTTCGACGGGGCGAAGCGGTGGCTCCTCCGGCTGACGGGTGGCCATGGGGCGCCCAGGCTTCAGGCCCAGGTCATCGGGGTGTATCAAGTGGCCCTCGGCGAGTATCACGCCGCGCTCCAGGGCATTTTCCAGTTCGCGGACATTCCCAGGCCAGGGGTAGTCGTGGATCTCGCGACGAGCGGCACGGGAGAGGCGCAGGCCACTGCGTTCATGGCGAGTGCACGCCTTCTCCAGCAGCACGTCGGCTATTACCAGCACATCTTCTTCCCTGTCGCGCAGGGGGGGCAGGTCGATCTGCATCACGTTGAGGCGGTAGTAGAGGTCCAGGCGGAACTCGCCGGTCTTTGACAGGGCGCGCAGGTCCCGGTGGGTGGCGGCGATCAGGCGGACATTCACATGACGGGTCTCCACCGAGCCGATACGGCGGATTTCGCCTTCCTGCAGCACGCGCAGCAAGCGCGCCTGGGCATCCAGTGGCAGTTCGCCAATCTCGTCGAGGAACAGGGTGCCGCCATCGGCCGCTTCGACCAGGCCGGTCCGGGCGGCGCTGGCACCGGTAAAGGCGCCCTTCTCGTGGCCGAACAGCTCGGATTCGATCAACGTTTCGGGAATGGCGGCGCAGTTCACGCAGATCAATGGCGCCGCCACGCGCCGACTTTGCTGATGAATGGCGCGTGCCACCAGCTCCTTGCCGGTGCCCGATTCCCCCTGGATCAGCACCGTGACATCGGCGGGAGCGGTCTTGCGGATGCGGGTGTAGACCGCCTGCATGGCCGGACATTCGCCGATCATCTGCTGCCGGGAGCCGCCTGCGTCGGTAATGTCGGGGGGCGTGGAGCGGTGCGACGCCTGCTGATGCAGCACTCGGGCCACGGTCTCGAGCAGTTCATCATGGTCAAAGGGCTTGGCCACGTAGTCCACTGCCCCCTGCTTGAGGGCCTCGACTGCCGAACGCATGCTGGCGTAGCTGGTCATGATCAACACGGGAACCGGCGATGCGGGCCTTATCAGCTCGGTGCCGGGTTCGCCGGGCAGCCGAAGGTCGCTGATCACCAGGTCGAAATGCTGGGGCCCCAGGGCCAGCGCCTCGTCCACCGAGCCGGCTTCGCTGACTCGGTAATCATGGCGCTCCAGCAGCCGTCGCAATGCGGTGCGGATGATGGCTTCGTCTTCAACGATCAGAATTCGGCTCATTGATGTCTTCACCATCCTGTCGTTCGGTGGGCAGCCACAGGCAGATGCGGGTACCTCGCTCCTGCCCGGGGGGCGGTGATTCGATTTCGATCCTGCCATGATGCTCGGCAATGATGCTGTAGACCAGCGGCAGGCCCAGTCCGGTTCCTTCGCCTGGCGGCTTGGTTGTTGTGAAAGGTTCGAAGAGATGATCGCGGACCCGGGCATCGAGTCCGTGCCCCTCATCGGTGACGGTCACTTTCAACAGGCTGCCTTCGGGTTCGGCGGCGATCACGATGTCGCCGCCTGGGTCACTGGCGTCCCGAGCGTTGCTGAGCAGGTTGATCATGACCTGCTGTAGTCGCTGCACATCGCCAATGACCTTAGGCTCGAGGGGGCAATGGTTATGGTACCTGACATCCTCGCCCGAGCGTGCCAGCCGGATCAAGTGCAACGCCTCATCGGCGACAGCGGCGACGGAGACCGGGACGAGGCCGGTACCGCTCACATGGCGCCCACCGTGGGCGAAGCCTACCAGCGAGCTGACGATACGCGAGACGCGATCGGTCAGCTGCTGTATCTGTTCGGCCGTCTCCAGTATCTGGGGGTCGTCCGTGTCATAGCGCAGGTTCTGGGCCAGGGACGAGATGCCGGTAATCGGGTTGCCGATCTCGTGGGCCACGCCGGCGGCAAGCTGCCCGATGGAGGCCAGGCGGGCGGCGTGCACCAGTTCATCCTCCAGCCACTTCATCTCGCTATGATCCTCGATCAAGATCACGGTCCCGCCGAGTATGTCGCCATCCGCCTTCAGTTCGGCCCGGTGCAGCGTGAGATAACGCGTGCCATCCTCGAGTTCCACGGCCTGCTTGTAGAGAGGGTCGTGCCGGTCGGCGAGCAGGCGGCCCAGCAGTTCCCCCCAGGGGGCGGGCAGGCCGTCGCGACGAGCACCGACCACGCTGGTGCCATCGATGCCGGAAAGTTCGGCCAAGGCGTCGTTCCACATGAGCAGCTCATCGTCGACACCGAAGGCACATAGGCCAACCGGCAGGCGGGTGAGGATGCGGCGATGGTAGCGACGCAGTCCATCCAACTCCCGGGCCAGGCCGGTGAGCCGCGAGCGGTAGGCCTCGAGACGGCTCTCGACGAAGTGAATGTCGTCGGTGGGCTCCTGTCCGCCGCGGCGGTAGGGCAGGTAGCGATCGACAATGTCCTGAGCCACCGAAGGGCCCATCAGGCCGGAAAGGTTGGCCTGGATACGGTCGCGAAGCCGCCGTAGCGCATAGGGGCGCCCATCCAGCGGAGAAAGCCCCAGGTCGGTGAGGGCCCGCGCCACTTCCCGCTCGGCGACTTCTTCGCCGAGTGCTCTGGCCAGTGGCTGTTTGAATTCCTCCCCCGTGGCTGCCAGCAGCGGCAATCGCTTGGGCCGGATCACGGCATCCACTGAACAGGCTTCGGCAGCCGCACGCTCGCCGTCGGACGTGTGGGTAGCCAGCGAGACGATGATGAACGTCAGACTGTTCACGGCCAGCGACACCAGGGTCACGACATACCAGTCCGGCTCATCGGCCAGCATTTCCAGGCCTGGCGGTATCAGGACGACGGCGGACAGCCCGGTCAGCAGCGGCAACCAGAGGCCCAGCAGCCAGATGAGGGTGCCGGCGATCAGTCCGGTCACCATGCCCTTCCGGTTGGCTCCCGGCCAGTAGAGCAGGGCCAGCAGCCCCGGCAGGCACTGGGCCATGCCAACGAAGGCGGCCAGCCCCAGGGTGGTGAGGTCATGGTTGACCCCGACGGTGCGGTAGAAGAGCCATCCGCCCAGAATGACGGTGGCGATCAGCGCCTGACGTAGCCAGCGCAGCCAACGGTAGAGGTTCGGTTTGGCTTCGGGCGGGTGGGCGACCAGCAGCACGTGGTTGAGGATCATGCCGGACAATGCCAGGGCGATGAGCACCATGGTGCCGCTGGTGGCCGCCAGGCCGGCGATGAATGCCAGGGCCTGGACCCAGAACGAGTCCGAAAGCCCGAAGGCCAGGTAAGCGGAGCCGATCACCTGATCGCTGCCCAGCCGTTGCCCGGCCCACAGGATCAGCGGTACCGGGATGGCCAGCAGCAGCAGGAACAGCGGCAGCGACCAGCTGGCCTGCAGCAGGGTGTGACGGGAGAGGGTTTCGGCGAAGGTGATGTGGAAGATGTGCGGCATCAGCAGAGCGGCGGCGAAGAACAGCAGCAACAGGGTCCGCCAGTGTGCCGAGTCCGGCTGGATGACCCCGGCCTGGTGCGCCTGACCGGGGCCGTCCAGCCAGACCTGCAGGTCGGCGGGGCCGTCGAAGACCACGAAAAGTGCAATGGCGCCCAGCGTCAGCATGGCCGCAAGCTTGATGATGGAAGAGAGGGCGATGATGGCCAGCAGCGTATCGTGACGGGCATGCGGGCGGCTGTGGCGTGCGCCGAAATGCATGGCAAACAGCGCAATCAAGGAACAGAAGGCCAGTGCCAGCAGAGTTGGCGAGGCGGCGCCGGTCATCAGGAAGATGGCATCGCCCAGGGTCTGTACCTGAAGGGCGAGCAGGGGAAGCACGGCGAACAGGCTGATCACGGTGATCAGGGTGCCGACCCAGCGTGAACGAAAGCGGAAGGCGAACAGGTCGGCCAATGAAGAGAGCTGGTAGGTGTGGGTCATGCGTTGGATCGGCACCAGCAGCACCGGTGCCAGCAGGAAGGCGCCGGCCACCCCCAGGTAGTAGGCCAGGTAGCCGTAGCCTGAACGGGAGGCCAGCTCCAGACTGCCGTAGATCGCCCAGGCGCTGGCGTAGACACCCAGCGCCAGGGTGTAGACCGCTGGATGCCGGGTAATGCGCCGGTCGATCCAGCCGCGCTCCACGGCCAGCGCACACAGAAACATCAAGAGCAGATAGCTGGCGCCCAAGGCGAACACGCTGGTCAGGCTAGTGCTCATCGAGCTTCCTCTTCTGCTCCAGCCACAGTGTCAGGGCAATCAGAATGCCCCAGATGACGAAGGGGCGATACCAGGCGACACCGGGGCTGGACCAGCCGCTCATCAGCAACGGCGACAGCAGGTAACCCCCGAAGACCAGCAGGAGCATGATGCGATAGACGTACATGTCGTGCTCCTTGCTCAGGCTGGGGAAGGCGGGCTGGTGGCATGGTCGTCGGCCCGCCGGGCGGGATCGGGGCTGATGCGGCCCACATCCCAGTGCGCGATCGCCCAGGCCAACTGTTCGTCGACCGGGCCGGTGGCGAGCGCCGGGGGTGGCGATTGATCCAGTGCCACCAGGGCCTGGTGCAACAGTGGGCGAACGGCGGCATCTTCCAGGGGCAGGGCTGGTGCCAGGTTCTGCTTGGAGAGCTTTTGGCCATCCCGGCTCATGATCAAGGGCAGGTGCAGGTAGCGTGGCTCCGGCAGCCCGAGGGCGTGCTGCAACTGGCGCTGCCAGGGTGTGTTGTCGAGCAGGTCGAAGCCGCGTACCACGTCGGTGATGTCCCGGTCGGCATCGTCCACCACAACGGCCAACTGGTAGGCCCAGAGACCCTCCTTGCGCTTGAGGACCACATCGCCCAGTTCGGCAGGGTCGAAGGACTGGGTGCCGAACAGCCTGTCCTCCCAGGATACCGGGCGTAGCCCCAGGTCGCTGCGCAGGCGCCAGGCCACCGGCTTGTCAGGCTCGCACACACCGTCACGACACCAGCCGGGATAGATGGGATGGTTGTGCCACTGCTTGCGCGAGCAACTGCAGGGATAGGCCAGGCCCAGGGCCTCGAGGCGCTCGAGAGCGGCGCCGTAGGCATGGTCGCGGTCATGTTGCCGGTATACCGGGCCATCCCAGTACAACCCGAAGGCCTCGAGCTGATGTTGAATGGCATCGGCGGCGCCGGGTGGGCAGCGCGGCGGATCGATATCCTCGATGCGCAGCAGCCACTCCCCGCGCGCCTGGCGGGCATCCAGGTAACTGGCTACGGCGGCGATCAGTGAGCCGAAGTGGAGTGCCCCCGAAGGGGTTGGCGCGAAGCGGCCGCGGTATGGGGTCATGGTCGACTCCCGTCGTGTGCGACTGTCACGCAAACGGGCACCCTGGGGTGCCCGTCACGACGTGCTACCCGGCTCATCGGCTTATCCGCCGAGCTGTTTTTCCTTGAGCTCCGCCAGTGTCTTGCAATCCACGCACAGGGTCGCGGTGGGACGAGCCTCCAGGCGCCTGATACCGATCTCGACGCCGCAGGCCTCGCAGAAGCCGTAGTCGTCCTCATCGATCTTCTCGATAGTCTCGTTGATCTTCTTGAGCAGTTTGCGCTCGCGATCCCGGGTGCGCAGCTCCAGGCTGAAACCCTCTTCCTGGGTAGCGCGATCGGCCGGATCGGCGTAGTTGTTCGCCTCTTCCTGCAGGTGGCGAACGGTCCGGTCCACCTCTTCCATGAGTTCCTGTTTCCAGCCCAGCAGGATCCCCCGGAAGTGCTCCAGTTGCTGCTCGTTCATGTACTCTTCACCCGGTGCCGACTCGTAAGGGGTGAATTTCTTGGGCGCTTCCGTTCTCTTGTCTGCTACTGGCATGGGATTGCCTCTTTAACTTTAGTGACTGCTGATCAATACCTGCCTCGATGCATTGCAAGGTATCTCACGCCAAAGGCATGCTTGTTTAGCGGATATTCGCCGGCTTTGCAATAGCAAGTGTTGTGTCGGCTTGGCATGGCCCTGCGTTGTCGCCGCAAAAATCAGTAGAATGATGCTATAGACCGCCTGCGATGAAAATATATCGTTTCGGCCCCAAATATTTCACTCGGGAGTCAGTTCCATGTCGTGGAATCCGCGTGTCGATCGCGTCGCCCCCTTTCGCGTGATGCGCTTGCTGGAAATTGCCCAGGCACGCGAGGCAGCCGGGCACGACGTCATCCACCTGGAAGTGGGTGAGCCGGACTTCGCAACCCCGGAGCCGGTCCTGGCCGCCGGTCGGCAGGCCCTGGCGGATGGGCAGACGCGCTATACACCTGCAACGGGCCTGCCGGCGCTGCGTGAAGCGATTGCGCGACATTACGCCGAGCACTTCGGTGCCGACGTGGATCCACGGCGCATCCTGGTCACACCCGGTGCCTCCGGTGCGCTGCTGCTGGCCAGTCAGTTGCTGGCCGGGCCCGGCGATCGCGTGCTCATGGCTGACCCCAACTACCCCTGCAATCGGCATTTCATGGCCCTGGCCGGGGCGGAGGTGGACGCCGTGCCGGTGGGGCCGGAAAGTGGCTGGCAGTTGGATGCGGCCCTGGTTGCCCGACACTGGCAGGACGATACCCGGCTGGCCATGGTGGCCTCGCCATCCAACCCGACCGGGCATATGCTCGACAAGCCACGGCTGGAGGCGGTAGCCGAAGCCGTGACACTGCGAGGGGGAGAGCTGCTGGTCGACGAGATCTACCAGGGGCTCTGCTACGATCTCGACCCGCTGTCGGTGGCGGCCATCTCGCCCGACGCCTTCGTGGTCAACAGCTTCTCGAAGTATTTCGGCATGACCGGGTGGCGCCTGGGCTGGCTGCTGGCCCCCGAAGCCGCCGTGGAACCCCTCACCCGGCTGGCCCAGAACGTCTTCCTGGCGGCTCCCACGCCTTCCCAGCACGCGGCATTGGCGGCCTTCACGCCAGAATGCCGTGATATTCTCGAGTCGCGTCGTGCCGAACTCGGACGCCGGCGTGACGCCTTGCTGGCTGGCCTCGCGCGGCTGGGGCTGGCGCCCTCGCTGCCGCCCCAGGGGGCTTTCTATCTATGGCTGGATATTTCCCGCTACAGCTGTGACAGCCAGGCCTTCTGCCAGCAACTGCTCGAAGAGGAAAACGTGGCGATCACGCCTGGGGTCGATTTCGCGCTGCTGGGTGGTGAGCGTCATGTTCGCATCGCCTTCACGGCCGGCATCTCGCGTCTCGAGGAGGCGGTGAGTCGCCTCGAGCGCTTCCTGACAAGGCGATAGGTCTCTGCCATGAAGTATCCCGCCCTGGTGCCCGGCACCCTGCTGCGCCGCTACAAGCGCTTCCTGGCCGACGTGCGGCTGATCGATGGCCGCGAGGTGGTAGCGCACTGTCCCAATACCGGTTCGATGCGGGCGGTAAACGTGCCAGGCTGTCGGGTGTGGCTGACGCCCAGCGACGACCCGGCGCGCAAGCTGGCCTGGACCTGGGAACTGATCGAGCTACCGCAGCCGGACGGCCGCATGGCGCTGGCTTCGGTGCATACCGGGCGCGCCAACCGCATCGTCGAGGAGGCGCTGCGTGACGACCGGATACCGACCCTGGCCGGCTATGCCGCACTGAAGCGCGAGGCCAAGGTGACATACGAAGGAGGCCGGAAGGCCGCCCGGCTCGATTTCCGCCTGGACGATCCGCAGAAGGGCTCTGCCTACGTCGAGGTCAAGCAGGTTACCCTGAAGGAGGTCGATGGCCACGGCTACTTCCCCGATGCGGTGAGCGAGCGGGGCAAGAAGCATCTCGATGCGCTGGTTGCTCTCGCCGCGCAGGGGCATCGTGCCGTACTGCTTTTCTGCGTGGCGCATGAAGGGATCGGCGATGTGGCACCCGCCGACCACCTGGATCCGGCCTACGGGGCTGCGCTGCGGCAAGCGGCAACACGAGGCGTGGAAGTGGTGGCCCATGGCTGCGGGTTTGAACGGCAGGGAGAACTTCCGACCGTCATTCGCCTGGGAGAGCCATTGCCGGTATCACTCACCCGCCAGTTGGATGTCACCCTCGGCATCGATTGAGATCGCGACTGGCGTCAAGTGGCGCCCCTGGCAGGGGCCGAAGACGCATTCGCCGGTATCGGGCAGGAACAGGGCGCCGTGCATGGCGCACTGGATCAGTTCACCCCCTGCCTCGAGAAAGACGTCGGCCTCGACCTGCAGCGACAGGTCCTGGTGGGGGCAGCGGTTCTCGAAAGCGCTGACATTGCCGTGCACCCGAACCAGCAGCAGCTCCCGCCCATCGGGGAGATGGACCCCCAGGGCCGAGGTGGCATCCAGCTGACGCAGGTGGGCGATGGGAATACTCGCCGTCGATGTCATTCGCGCTCGATATAGAAGCGCTGGATGAAACTCACCCTGGCAGGCTCCCGGTTGCGGTCATAGCGCACCTGAAGGTCGAAGCGCATCGGCTCGTCCTCGATGATGCGAAAGGTCGCGATTTGTGACTGGGCATCGCCGTCGCGCAGGGAGCGGAAGGAGAGCGACGCTGGCGAGGTGCTGCCGACTTCACCGACCTCGCCGGTGACCGGCGCATTGACCGGGCGGGTGGTGCCGTCCTCGAGCTCTTCCAGCACGCTGACATTGAGCAGCGCCATGGCCGGGCTGCGCTGAATGCCGTGGTTGGCAGCCACTTCCGGGCTGAGAAAGCTGGTGCTGACGGCGCTGTAGTGTATCTGATGGTTGCCCACCTGCTCGTACTGCTGGGCCTGCAAGGGAAGCGCCAGGCAGAGCAGCAGCAGGCCAGCCAGATGGGTCGGGGCGGTTCGATGTCTCATCATGATTCCCTCTTGTCGCGGTCAAGGCACCGTGAAAGTGTCGCGTCGGACTCAGTCCTGCCGTCGGCTGATGCGGAAGATGGCGATTTCTCCGAACAGGTTGGGCCGCCAGCGTGAGGTCCAGTGACCTTCGTGGTCGCGAATGCCCACCGCACGGTCGGTGATGACCAGGTCCTTCTCGCGACACAGGTGCTCGAAGTCGTTGAAGGTCGACAGGTGGATGTTGGGCGTATCGTACCAGGCGTGGGGCAGGGATTTGGAGACTGGCATATAGCCGCGAATGCCCAGGTGTACCCGGTGTCGCCAGTAGGCGAAGTTGGGGAAGGTGATGATGCACTCATTGGCGACACGCAGCATCTCGTCGAGCATGCGGTCGGGCCGGCGCAGTGCCTGCAATGCCTGGGTCATCACCACCAGGTCGTAGGTATCGTCCTCGAAGTTGACCAGCCCCTCGTCGAGGTTCTGTTCGATGACGCTGACTCCCTTCCCGATACAGGCGGTAATGCCCTCGGGGTCGATCTCCAGCCCGTAGCCACTGACTCCCTTGTCACGGGCCAGGGCCTCGAGCAGGGTGCCGTCGCCACAGGCCAGGTCGAGGATATGGGCACCTTGGGGTATCCAGCGATGGATCAGTTCCAGGTCGGCTCGCATCATGCGTGCTCCTCCAGGCCCAGCTCTCGGGCGGCCCGGGACATGAAGGCGCCAAAGACCGACTGGTAGCGGGGCTCCGGCAGCAGGAAGGCGTCATGCCCATGAGGGGAGTCGATGTTCACGTAGCTCACCGACTTGCCGGCACGAATCAGGGCGTTTGCCAGTTCCCTGGAGCGTGACGGAGGGAACCGCCAGTCGCTGGTGAAGCTGACTACCAGGAAGGGGCATTCCGCGGGTGCCACGGCCCTGGCCAGTACGCCACCATGCACGGCGGCCGGGTCGAAGTAGTCCAGGGCCTTGGTCATCAGCAGGTAGGTATTGGCATCGAATGAGCTGGAGAAGGTATCGCCTTGATGGCGCAGGTAGGATTCGACCTGGAACTCCACGTCATAGCCGAAGTTGAGATCCTCGCTGCGCAGGTCGCGGCCGAACTTGCTGCCCATCGCGTCTTCCGACAGATAGGTGATATGGCCCACCATGCGTGCCAGCTTGAGGCCACGGCGCGGTACGGTGCCGTGCTCGTCATACCAGCCGTTATGGAAGTCGGGGTCGGAGCGAATGGCCTGCCGGGCCACCTCGTTGAAGGCGATGTTCTGTGCCGACAGCTTGGGGGTGGCGGCGATGACCACGGCGTTGGCGATGCGCTCGGGGTAGGTCAGCGCCCACTGCAGTGCCTGCATTCCGCCCAGGCTGCCGCCGATCACCGCGGCGAAGCGCTCGATGCCCAGGCGGTCGGCCAGGCGTGCCTGGCTGTGCACCCAGTCGCCGACGGTCACCATCGGGAAGTCCGGACCCCACTGCCGGCCGGTATCGGGGTTTTCGCTCACCGGGCCCGTGCTGCCGTGGCAGCCGCCCAGGTTGTTCAGCGACACCACGAAGAAACGGTTGGTGTCGATGGACTTGCCGGGCCCGATATGGGCATCCCACCAGCCTGGCTTGTGCTCGTCGGCTGCATGATAGCCGGCCGCATGGTGGTGACCCGACAGGGCATGACAGATCAGCACCGCATTGGTGCCTTCGGCGTTGAGCGTGCCATAGGTTTCATACACGAGGTCGTAGGCCGGCAGGGTCTTGCCGCAGGCCAGAGCCAGGGGGTCGTCGAAGTGCGCCGTCTGAGGCGCTACCAGGCCGACCGAGTCGCAGGGAAACTCGGGCATTTGTCGTTCTTTGTCCAGTCGTTGAGGTCCGGCGCGGGCGGACAAGGGCTCACAGGCCAACCAGTGCGCCGGCGATGCCGGCGGCACGGGTCAGCGAACCAACCACGATACCATCGATGATACTGATGGCGATGAAAACCACGATCGGTGACAGGTCGATCATGCCCAGCGGGGGGATCACCTTGCGCACCGGGGCCATGATCGGCTCCACCAACTGCATGACCAGCAGCGCCCCGGGGTGGCTGGCGTTCGGGGCGACCCAGCTGAGGATGATCATCACGATCAGGGCGAAGAAATAGATCTTCAGAATGGCGTTGGCAACGGCGGCCAAGGCACCGATGGCGACATCAGCCACAGGCGGCATGCCGAAGCCCGCGATCTGCAGGATCACCACGATACTCACCGCCTTGAGTACGAAGGCGGCTGCCAGGGTCGCCATGTCGAAGCGGCCCATCACCGGGCCGAGAAACCCCTGGAAGGGCCGAACCACCGGCTGGGTGATTTTCACCACCGACTGGCTGATGGGGTTGTAATAGTCGGCATGTGACGCCTGCAGAAGAAAGCGCAGCATCATCAGGAACAAGTAGATGTTGATCAGGGTGTTGACCAGCAGCAGGCCAGCATTTCCCATGTTGGACTCCTTTTCAATTTTTGGGAGGCCGCCGCGGTCTGCGGACGGACTCGAAAAGCTAGCGCTGGCCGAATTCGTCGGCCATTTCGCGGGCGCGCCTGGCGCAGGCTTCCATCGCCTTGGCCATGGTGTCACGCAGGCCGGCATGCTCAAGATACTCGACGGCACGCTCGGTGGTACCGCCCGGCGACATCACGTTGCGCTTGAGCCGTGCCGGGGTCAGGTCGCTGCCCTGGGCCATGCGGGCGGCGCCGAGTGCCGTCTGGAGCGCCAGGCGGCGGGCGGTTTCTGCGGACAGGCCCAGCTTGACGCCTGCTTCCTCCATGGCTTCGAACATCAGGAAGAAATAAGCGGGGCCACTGCCGGATACGGCGGTGACCGCGTCCAGCAGCCCTTCTTCTTCGACCCACTCGACCAGGCCTACGGCCTCGAGCAGCCCAGTGGCCTGGGTGCGCTGTTCCTCGCTGACCTGCGGCGAGGCGAACAGACCAGCGGCCCCGGCGCCGACCAGCGAGGGGGTATTGGGCATGCAACGGATCAATGGCAAGTCGCCACCCAGCCAAGCCTGCAGGGTGTCGGCGTCGAGACCCGCGGCGACCGAGATGATCAGCGGGCGCTGGCGCTGCAGGGTATCACGCAGCCCTTCGCAGACGTCACGCATGACCTGAGGCTTGACCGCCAGCACGACGATATCGGCGTCGCGAACTGCCGTCGTGTTGTCGGTGTTGGTGCGAATACCGTAGCGCTCGTGGATGGGCTCAAGGAATGCATCGCTGGGCGATGTGGCGGTAATGGCGGTGGCCGGATGCCCGTTGCTGATCATTCCGCCGATGATGGCGCTGGCCATGTTGCCGGCGCCGATGAAGGTGACTCTGCTGGCCATGCGATCTGTCCTTTTTCTGATTTGACGCGCATCGGCCATCGGCCGGCACGCACGTGTGTCGTTAGTGGGCCACGGTGCCTCGTTCGCCGAAAATGGCTGTGCCCAGTCGCACCAGGGTGGCGCCTTCCAGCACGGCGGCCTCCAGGTCGGCACTCATGCCCATCGACAGCGTATCCAGCGGCGCGTCGGGGAATCGTTCCCGCAGCATTTCCAGGGCCTGGCGGAGCCGAGCCAGGGGTTTCCGCTGGGCCGCCATGTCCTCGGCCGGGGCGGGAATGGCCATCAGGCCCCGTAGCCGCAGGGCCGGCATCTTGAGCACGGCTGCAGCCAGCTCTGGTAGTTCGTCGACCATCACGCCCGATTTGCTCGTCTCGGCGCTGATATTGACCTGAAGGCAGACATTCAGCGGCTCCAGACTGGCCGGGCGCTGATCGTTCAGGCGTCGGGCAATCTTCTCCCGGTCTACGCTATGCACCCAGGAAAAGTGCTCGGCAACCTCCCGGGTCTTGTTGGACTGCAGCGGACCGATGAAATGCCAGACGATATCCTCCAGATCCGACAGCTCGGCCTGCTTGGCCAGTGCTTCCTGGAGGTAGTTCTCACCAAAGTCCCGTTGTCCCGACTGCCAGGCTGCCCGAATCATGCCGGCAGGCTTTGTCTTGCTGACGGCCAACAGGCGTGCGTCATCGGCGGGTCGTCCAGCGTTGACCAGCGCCTGGGCCAGCCGCCTGCGCGTTGCCGCCAATGACTCGGAAAGAATGAGATCTGTCATGTCGCTCACATGGCGTCCATCACGTCGAGAGGTCTGGCATACTGAAGAGATCCTTGCCCGGGAGTAGGGGAACCGCATGGATATTACCGAACTGCTGGCGTTCTCGGCAAAGCAGAACGCCTCCGACCTGCATCTGTCGGCCGGGTTGCCACCCATGATCCGTGTCGATGGCGACATCCGCCGGCTCAATGTCCCGGCCATGGAAGACCGCGAAGTCCGCAAGCTGATCTACGACATCATGGGGGACCGGCAGCGCCGCGACTACGAGGAATTTCTCGAAACCGACTTCTCCTTCGAAGTGCCGGGGGTCGCGCGCTTTCGCGTCAATGCCTTCCGTCAGGCCCGAGGCGCCGGGGCGGTTTTCCGCACCATTCCCAGTGACGTGCTGACAATGGCCGATCTGGGGCTGGGCGACGTTTTCCGTCGCCTGGCACTGCTGCCCCGCGGCCTGGTGCTGGTAACGGGTCCTACCGGCTCGGGCAAGAGCACCACCCTTGCCGCGATGATCGACTATATCAACGATCACCGCTACGACCATATCCTTACCATCGAAGACCCGATTGAATTCGTTCACCGCAGCAGGCGCTGCCTGATCAATCAGCGGGAGGTGCATCGCGATACCCATGGTTTCTCCCAGGCGCTGCGGAGCGCCCTGCGCGAGGATCCGGACGTGATCCTGGTCGGCGAGCTGCGTGACCTGGATACCATCCGGCTGGCGCTGACAGCCGCCGAGACCGGCCATCTGGTATTCGGCACGCTGCACACCACCTCGGCCGCCAAGACCATCGACCGCATCATCGATGTCTTTCCGGGTGACGAGAAGGCCATGGTGCGCTCGATGCTCTCCGAGTCGCTGCAGGGGGTGATCTCACAGACCCTGCTCAAGCGTCAGAGCGGGGGCCGCGTGGCGGCTCACGAGATACTCATCGCTACCGCGGCGGTTCGCAACCTTATCCGCGAGGATAAGGTGGCGCAGATCTACTCGGCCATCCAGACAGGCGGAAGCCTGGGCATGCAGACCCTGGACGCCGCCCTGGCCCAACTGATCTCCGATAACGTGGTGGATCGGGCAGAGGCCCAGGCGCGCGCCAAAAGCACGCTGGCGTAAAGTAAGAAGGTATCGATAGGCCAAGGCAAACGACCTGCGCATGATGATCAAGTACGGCGACGAGGGCAGCGACACGTTGGCCAAGGTACAGGGTACGGCGCGCAGGCTAGCCCTGCGAGACGAGGACGATTTCTAGAATGCGATTTGCCCAGGCCTAGTGGAACGCTCTTTCAATGAAACGGAATCACGGCGCATAGACACCGCCGAGCACGCGCGGGCCGGCGGCACCGGTGACGCTGGGCAGGTTGCCTGGCAGCCCCTGGAGCCGCCGCCAGGCGAGCCAGGCGAAGGCGCCCGCTTCCAGCCAATCGGCCGGCCAGCCCCAGTCGACGCTGGGCACCAGCGGCGTCTCGGGCATGTGGCGCGCCAGGCGTGCCAGCAGGTTCGGGTTGTGGGCGCCACCGCCGCAGGGAATCAGGGCGGCCGCTGGCGGTGCATCGAGCCGTTCGCGAGCCATCTCCACGCCAAGCGCGATGCTGGTAGCGGTGAGTTCCGCCAAGGTGGCTTGTACGTCCTCCGTCGCTTCCTGTCCCGTCAGGTGGTGTGCCAGCCAGCCGAGATGAAAGACTTCTCGGCCAGTGCTGCGCGGCGGCGGACGGTGGAAGAAGGGCTCGGTCAGCAAGCGCTCCAGCAGGGCTGCATCGACTCGTCCCGAGGCGGCCCAGGCGCCGTCCGGGTCGAAGCGGCCGCCGCGATGGCGGGCGTGCCAGCCATCCAGCAAGACGTTGGCGGGGCCGGTATCGAAGCCGATGACATCGGTGTCACTCTCGGCCGGTGGCAGCAGCGTCAGGTTGGCGAAGCCGCCCAGGTTGAGCACCATCAGCCACTCCCTCTTCCGGCGAAACAGCGCTTCATGAAAAGCGGGGGCCAGGGGAGCCGCCTGCCCGCCGGCGGCCAGGTCGCGGCGGCGGAAGTCCGCCACCACGGTGCAGCCGCTCAGTTCGGCCAGCAGGCTGGGGTTGTCCAGTTGCAGGGTGTAGGCAGGGCCCTTGTCATGGCCCCTGCCATGCCCCCAGGGGGCATGCTCGATGGTCTGGCCATGGCTGCCGATTGCCACGATGGCATCGGGAGGCGTGTCGTTGGCGGCAAGCAGGCGCTCCACGGCAGTTGCCTGCAGGCGACAGAAGGCATCCTCGGTGGACGCCAGTTCGGCAAACTCGACGCGCTCGGCCTGGCAGAGTCGCAGCAATGGCTCGCGCAGCGCCTCCGGCATGGGCTCGGCGTGGGTGGCGAGCAGGCGCGCCTTGCCGGCACCGTCGATTTCCACCAGGGCGGCATCGATGCCGTCGAGACTGGTGCCGGACATCAGGCCGATGAACAGTGTCATTCCTCTACTCCAGTTGCTGAGCCCCCTCCGCGAGGCGCCAAGTCATGCTAACATTCTGCCCCATTCAATGGACCCTGCGGGCAGGGCCTGGCAACTGTATTGTGTGGAGTCGGAGACGATGACCGATGTCGCGAGCGCGCTGGCGCTTCTGAAGCGTGGCACCCACGAGATCCTGATCGAGGGCGAGCTGGTCAAGAAGCTCGAGTCCGGGCGCAAGCTGCGTATCAAGGCGGGTTTCGATCCCACCGCCCCTGACCTGCACCTCGGTCATAGCGTGCTGTTGACCAAGATGCGACTGTTTCAGGAGCTCGGGCACGAGGTCATCTTCCTCATCGGCGATTTCACCGGACGCATCGGCGATCCCACCGGCAAGAACGTCACGCGCAAGCCGCTTACCGAGGAGGAGGTCCGCGCCAACGCCGAGACCTACAGGGAGCAGGTGTTCAAGATCCTCGATCCCGAGAAGACCGAGGTACGCTTCAACTCGGAGTGGTTCTCCGCCATGACCGCGGCCGACATGATCGAGCTGGCCGGTCAGAGCACCGTGGCACGCATGCTCGAGCGAGACGACTTCGACAAGCGCTACAAGTCCAGCCAGCCGATCTCCATTCATGAGTTTCTCTATCCGCTGGTGCAGGGCTACGACTCGGTGGCGCTCAAGGCCGACGTGGAAATGGGTGGCACCGACCAGAAATTCAACCTGCTGATGGGACGCGAGATCCAGAAGCACTTCGGCATGGAGCCCCAGGTCGTCATCACCATGCCGCTGCTCGAGGGCCTCGACGGCGTACAGAAGATGTCCAAGTCGCTGGGCAACTATGTCGGCGTGGATGAGGCGCCCGGCTCCATGTTCAATAAACTGGTTTCTCTGCCCGACAGCCTGATGTGGCGCTACTTCGAGCTGCTCTCGCTGAAGAGCAACGAGGAGATCGAGGACCTCAAGCGCGATGCCGAGCAGGGCGCCAACCCTCGTGACATCAAGATGGTGCTGGCACGCGAATTGATCGCTCGCTATCACGGCGAAGAGGCCGCGGCCAATGCCCACAAGTCTGCCGGCAACCAACTGGCCGAGGGCGAGCTCCCCGAGGACCTGCCCGATGTCGAGGTCGATTTCGAAGGCAGTCCCCAGGCACCCATCGCCGCCGTGCTCAACCGTTCGGGGCTGGCCAACAACAGCGCCCAGGCCAAGGACATGCTGGGCAATGGCCGGGTCAAGGTCGATGGCGAGGTGGTCGCCAAGGACCATATGCTCGATATCGGCAAGAGCTATGTGATCCAGGCAGGCAAGAAGCGCTATGCGCGGGTGACCCTACGCTGAGTCCAATGCGTCTGTTTCCAGTGTCATTGATTGCAAGTCAGTTGCCCTGCCAACGCCCGCCATGTGCGGGCGTTGTCGTCTCTGGGCTGGGTATTCCATCCACAGGTACCTGGCCCAAAGGCTTGTGGAAAACGCCTGTGGATGGTTTGGCTGCTCATCGTTCTGTCATTGGCCGGTCATCTTCCTGAAATTTTTTTACAAGGCCCCTTGCAGGGGGGCGGGGAAAGCCGTAAAGTACGCATCCGCTGCCGGCAACGGCTAACGTTGCCAGCGGTGGAAGTGGAGAAAGTGCTTGTTTCTGTTTGGTTTTTTCGAATCGGTTAGAGTGATTCGCGATTGACAGAAGCGCCGGAGACGGTAGAATGCACGCCACGCTGAAGGCCGCCGGC
>NZ_PNRF01000015.1:20480-72260 GCF_002879615.1 Billgrantia endophytica | reverse complement strand
TCAATAGTGCAGCACCGTACGGATGCTCTTTCCGGCATGCAGCAGGTCGAAGGCCTCGTTGATCGTCTCGAACGGCATGTCGTGGGTGATGAACTCGTCGATCTTGATCTCGCCGTTCATGTAGCGCTCCACATAGCCCGGCAGCTCGCTCCGGCCCTTCACGCCGCCGAACGCCGAGCCACGCCACACCCGGCCCGTCACCAGCTGGAACGGCCGCGTCGAGATCTCTTCGCCGGCCCCCGCCACGCCGATGATCACCGACTCGCCCCAGCCCTTGTGGCAGCACTCCAGCGCCGCGCGCATCACGTTGACGTTGCCGATGCACTCGAAGGAGTAGTCCACGCCTCCATCGGTGAGGTCGACGATCACCTGCTGGATCGGGTCCGAGTGCTCCCGGGGATTGACGACGTCGGTGGCGCCGAACTGGCGGGCCAGCTCGAACTTGTCCGGGTTGACGTCGATGGCGATGATGCGGCTGGCCTTGGCCATCAGCGCGCCCTGGATCACCGCCAGGCCGATGGCGCCCAGGCCGAACACCGCGCGGTGGAGCCAGGCTCCACCTTGGCGGTGTTGAGTACCGCGCCGATGCCGGTGGTGACGCCACAGCCGAGCAGGCAGATCTTGTCCAGCGGGGCCTCCGGCGAGACCACCGCCAGCGACACCTCGGGCAGCACGGTGTATTCGCTGAAGGTGGAGCAGCCCATGTAGTGGTGCAGCGGCTTGCCTTCCAGCGAGAAACGCGAGGTGCCATCCGGCATCAGCCCCTGGCCCTGGGTGGCGCGCACCGCCTGGCACAGGTTGGTCTTGCCCGAGCGGCAGAACTTGCACTGCCCGCACTCGGCGGTATAGAGCGGAATGACGTGGTCGCCGGGCTTGAGGCTGGTGACGCCGGGGCCGACTTCCTCGACGATGCCGGCGCCCTCGTGGCCGAGCACGGAGGGGAACAGCCCCTCCGGGTCGGCGCCGGAGAGCGTGAAGGCGTCGGTGTGGCAGACGCTGGTGGCCGCGATACGAACCAGCACCTCGCCGGCCTTGGGCCCTTCGACGTCGATCTCGACAAGCGCCAGCGGCTTGCCGGCAGCCAGGGCGACGGCGGCACGTGATTTCATGGGGCGCTCCTTGTTATTGTCATCGTTATTGTCACGGGTCGTTGCCGTTGCGCGATTGCCACAGCGTAAAGGATTGACACTGAGGTCAGTCTAGGTGAACCGCATCGGGAAGATTGTGTCGCCATGGCACAAGTGCGTTGCCCCCTGGCAACATTGCGACGGATTGAATTGCCAGTGGGCGCCATAGTGAACGCAGCGGTGGAAGCGACAGGTTCAGCGCGGGGCGTGCAGCCACCAGTGGCATGGCAGTTCGCCCGCCACCAGGGACTCGGCGAGGCGGGCAAGGTCTTCGGTGCCGAGTGAGGCCAGCGATTGCGCCTCTTCTTCCCAGGGGGCCAGCCGCCATGTCGCTCCGGGTGTCTCGATGGTGGGCCGACGGCGCAGCGCCTGCCAGGCGCGTGCGATGGCCTCCGGGCGGGTTTCGGGTGAGCCCTGCCGGGAGGCCAGTCCGCGACGATGCCGTGCCAGTTCGGCCGGGTCCAGGCGGGCCAGTTCCTTTCCCCGCGTCATGATGAAGTCGAGGATGGCCTGGCGAAGGGCATCCGGCGGGGCGCCGGGCGACTGCACCACGTAACCGAGCCGTGGCCAGCCGGCGGATTCCCGGTAGCGCACCGCCGCCACGTAGCCGAACCGGCGGTGCTGACGCATCTCGTGATGAAAGGCGGCGTCGTGACACTGGGCCAGCAGTTGCATCAACCAGCGGCTGCGCGAGCTGTCGTCACCCCCCATCACTTCCAGCATCACCGCCTGATCCTCGCCCTGGGGTGGTAGCCAGGTGGTACCGCCGCTGGCGGGCCTGTCCGGTGAGACGGCAGCTGCCAGGAACTCGCCGAGGGCGGGATGGCTGCTGAACTCGCGGGCGTGATCCCGGGCGTCACAGGCATCGATATCGCCGCTTGCCCAGCACAGCAGGCGCGAGTCGCCGGCCCCTCGTGCGCCGCCAGGTGGCGGTCTTGCCTCGAGGCGATCCAGCATGCGCTGGGCGACCAGTCCCGTCGCAGCGGAGGGCGGTACCTGAGCCGCTTCCCCATGGGCCGCCCGCCATGCGTCCAAGGCCTGCTCCACCAGGGGAACGAGCCGGGTGGCTTCTCCCGATGCCATCAGCCAGTCACCCCGGCTGTCGCCTTCCGTCCTCAGGGTCATGCCATGCGCCCAGGCGGCCTGGCGCAGCGCCAGGCTGCGCTGTCGCCAGCGAACGAGACGAGCCGTCTGATCCGATGCCGCCGCAGGCCAGCCCAGACACCAGCTCGCCTCGCCAGCGGAGCCCGGCCAATCCAGCCCGCCCCACCAGAGGCTGAGCCTTTTTTCCTGCAGCAGGCGTCCCGGCCTTGCGCTGCCCCCGTGGCGCCGTGACGGGCGGGGTGGAAACGTCGGTGCGCCCAGCCCGGGCAGGTCCCGTGGGGAAGCCATGGCGGGCAGCGGCAGCTGCCGGAAGCGGGTGCCGGTCTCTTCCAGCACGTTCCAGCAGGGGGTGGCGTCGGGTGGGCGCTGCCACAGCAGCCGGCACTGGTCGGCGGTCAGCCGGGGCGTCAGGGCGTCAAACGGCATGTCGCCGGGCGTCGTGGCGATGCTCATCCCGCCAGATGCCAGACGGCGGGCCCACCGGCGGGTCCAGGCGTCGAAGTCGGCCGGCTCCGGCCATGGTGTGTCGAATGGCTCGACGAGGGCGGCATCGAGAGCCTGGCGACAGCAGGCCAGTAGCACCTCCAGAGGCGGGTCGGGGGCGACGAGCTCGAGTCGCAGGGTCAGGGCGTTCCCGGCACCAGGAGCGATCGTGCCGACACTCAGGTCGGCAAGGTCGGTCGCCCGTTGCAGGGCAACCGCCAGGGCGCCATCGGCCAGCCTTGCCCTCAGGGTCGAGAGGCCTGTCATGTGGATCTCGTCCATGCCTTCGGGCAGCGGCCAGAGCAGTTCCAGCACCGAGGCATGGGAGTCGGTGACGGTGTCCGGCAGGCACCACATCACCCCATCCGGTGCGTTCCAGCGCCAGGAGCGGGCGTCGCCGGTCATGGGCACGGCACGATGGGCGGCGAATGCCTTGCCGTGGCGCTCCAGCAGGGTCAGCTGTGCCTCGAGCGGCTGGGGGCCGAGCATCACCAGGGCCATGCGCTCGGGCCGGTAGTGGCAGCGGTGGAAGTCGCGCAGCTGCTGGGTCAGCCGTTCAGTATCGTCGCCCAGTGTCGTGCGATTACCGGCGTGGCAGGCCCTGGCCGGATGCGTCGGCCGGCACAGCAGGCCAAGGGCGGCCAGGCGATGCAGTGCCGGGTCGGCTCGCCGCGCGTGGAACTCGGCATCGAGCACGTCCACCTCCCGGGCGATGTGATGGGGGGCGAGCAGCGGCCGAGACAGCAGGTCGATCAGCCGTACCAGGCCCTCCTCGGCGGCATCCGGTGGCAGATGCAGGTGGATGTCGGTGGTGGTCTCGTCGGTGCGGGCGTTGTAGCGTCCGCCCAGGCGTCCGACCCAGCCGCTCAGTTCGCTCTCTCCGGGAAAGCCTTCGGAGCCGAGGAAAAGCGAATGTTCGAGCAAATGTGCCAGGCCTCGACAGGTCGCCGGCTCGTCCAGATAACCGGCACCTACCGCGCCGACCAGCCGCAGCTGCCGCGCCTCGGGCACTTGTGCGGCCAGAATCCACAGACCGTTGGCCAGGCGCGCCGAATGCAGCCGGCTACCCGTTGGCAACCCCTCGCGCCGGGCCGCGTCGATGCTCGCGGCGGACGGCGGTGCGCTCATGCGCGGCAGAAGATTCGAGAGGCGTGGACGTTGCGCAGCGTCAGTTCGTTCAGCGTACGGGCGTCGCCGGCGGCTTCGCGGCGGGCCGCCTCGATCAGGTGGTGATCCGGCGAGAGGTCGCAGACCGGGTCGGTGGCCGCCGGGTCCCCGGTGAGCAGGTAGGCCTGGCAGCGACAGCCGCCGACGTCCCGGCGGCGCTCGTCGCAACTACGGCAGGGCTCCTGCATCCAGCTGTCGCCGCGGTAGCGGTTGAACGGTTCGCTGTCGTACCAGATCTCGCGCAGCGGCCGCTCGCGGACCGTGGGGAAACTCATCGGCAGCATGCGGGCGCTGTGGCAGGGCAGCACCGCGCCGTCCGGCGCCACGGTCATGAAGATCGCGCCCCAGCCACCCATGCAGGCCTTGGGGCGGTCGGAATAGTAGTCGGGCACCACGAACAGCAGGCGCATGTCGCGGCCCCGTTCGGCCAGCGTCTCCCGCCAGCGCCGGGTGGTGGCCTCGGCGGCCTCCAACTGGGCTTCGCTCGGCAGGAGCCCCGCGCGATTGAGGTGTGCCCAGCCGTAGAGCTGGCAGTTGGCGAGCTCCACGGCGTCGGCGCCCAGGTCATCGCATAGGGCAATGATGTTGTCGAGCTGGTCGATGTTGTGGCGGTGCAGCACCACGTTGAGCACCATCGGATAGCCGGCCGCCTTGACCGCCCGGGCCATGGCCAGCTTCTTCGCATGCGCCTTGCGCGAGCCGGCCACCGCCGCGGCGACATCGGGGTCGGAGGCCTGCAGGCTGATCTGGATATGATCGAGCCCGGCCTCGCGCAGGGCCAGGATGCGCGCCTCGTCGAGGCCCAGCGCCGAGGTGATCAGGTTGGTGTAGAAGCCGAGCCGGCGCGCCTCGGCCACCAGCATTTCCAGGTCCTGTCGCACCAGCGGCTCGCCGCCGGAGAATCCCATCTGCACCGCACCCATCGCGCGAGCCTGGGTCAGCACGTCGATCCATTCGTCGGTGGTGAGCTCCTCCTTGACGTCGGCGAAGTCCAGCGGGTTGGAGCAGTAGGAGCACTGCAGCGGGCAGCGATAGGTCAGCTCGGCGAGCAACCAGAGCGGCGCGCCGGTATGACCGTGCAGGGGCTGGTTCGCGGCAGCGGTGTCGGTATGGTCAGTCATGGTGGATCCACCCTTGTCGGTCGGCATCGGACAGGAACTCATGCACGTCCTGCTCGATCGCCGCAGCGGGGGCGTCGGGGAACTGCGCCTGCAGGGTTGCCACCACGGCATCCACATCGCGCTGGCCGTCCAGGGTGGTGAGAATGGCGCCGGCGCTGTCGTTGAGCTGCACCATGCCTTCGGGGTAGAGCAGCACGTGGCGTTGCTGGGCCTCCTCCCACTGCAGGCGCCAGCCGGGGCGCAGGCGATAGACCGTGCTGCCGTTCATGCCGGTGTCCGCGGTAGTGCTCATGTCAGCCCCCGGTGATAGACGCGCTGGTCGGTGACGGTGTGGTAGGGCGGCCGTCCGAGCTGGTAGGCCATGCTCATGGCATCGAGCATCGTCCACAGCACATCGAGCTTGAACTGCAGTATCTCCAGGGCGCGCTCCTGGGCCTCGCGGGTGGCGCATACGGCCATCGCCACCTCCAGGCCGTGCTCGACGTCTCGTCGGGCCTCGGTCAGGCGCTTGCGAAAATAGCCGTAGCCGGCCTCGTCGATCCAGGGGTAGTGGGTCGGCCAGGTGGCCAGGCGGCTCTTGTGGGCCTCCGGGGCGAACAGCTCGGTGAGCGAGGAGATCGCCGCCTCGCGCCAGTCGGCGCGGCGCACGAAATTGACGTAGGCGTCCACGGCGAAGCGCACTCCCGGCAGCACATGCTCCTGGGACCAGAGTTCGTCACGGGTCAGGCCCACTGCCTCGCCCAGGGTCAGCCAGGCTTCGATACCGCCATCGTCGTCGTCATGGCCGTCGTGGTCGAGCAGGCGCTGGATCCAGCGCCGTCGGGTGGCGGCATCGGGACAATTGGCCAGCAGGGCGGCGTCCTTCTGGGGAATGTTGACCTGGTAGTAGAAGCGGTTGGCCACCCAGCCTCGCAGCTGTTCGGGAGTGGCCCGTCCCTCGGCCATGTCGACCTGGTAGGGGTGATGAATATGATAGTAGGCGCCCTTGGCCATCAGGGCCTCGCGGAAGTCCGCGGGACTCATGGCCCCCTTCGTGGCGTTGGCCAGCGGCGACGTGATACCTGTCATTGCGAGGCTCCTCTTTCCTTCCGGTTGTTGTTCTCTATCCGGTGATTCCAGCCGGGCCGAAAGCGACGTCGATCTCTCATCATTGAGACGACCATCGCTTCTGCGGGTTCAGATCTCCAGGCGCATACCGTCGCAGGCCACTTCGATACCGGCCCGGTCCAGGGAGGCGCGCTCCTCGGAGCGTTCGTCGAGAATCGGGTTGGTGTTGTTGATGTGGATCAGCACCCGTCGGGTGGTTTCCGGCAGGCTGGCCAGCTCGGCCAGCAGGCCCCGCTCGCCGGCCAGTGCCAGATGACCCATATCGCGCCCGGTGGACTTGCCGACACCGGCGCGAATCAGTTCATCGTCATGCCACAGGGTGCCGTCGACCAGTACGCAGTCGGCTTGGCCGAGAAAACCGCGTACCCGATCGTCCAGTTCCCCGAGCCCCGGGGCATAGAAGAGTTGCGTGCCACGACGCCTGTCCTGGATCAGCAGGCCGATATTGTCGCCTGGGGTCGGTGCCCCCCGGCGAGGCGAATAGGGCGGGGCGTTGCTGGTCAGGGCCACGGCGGTGAAGCCCAGCCCGGGGCAGTCGGGCACCTCGAACTCGGCTTCCAGGTGATCGTCGTCGATAGCGATGGGCCGCCAGTTCAGGCCACCCTGCCAGTGTTCGAGCATGCGGAACAGCGGGAAGCCGCCGCTCAAATCCTGATGCACGTTTGGGGTACACCAGACATCGAAGGGGCACCCTTCCCGCAGCGACAGGAGCCCGGTGGCGTGGTCGATCTGGCCGTCGACCAGCAGCACACCGGTGATCCCGCTGTCGCGTGGGATGTGTCTGGGATGCAGCTCGGGATTGCTGGCGAGCTGGGCACGGATATCCGGTGAGGCGTTGCACAATAGCCAGCGTTCGCCATCGCTGCTGATCGCGATCGAAGACTGGGTGCGCGGTGTGGCCTCGATAGTACCCTGGCGCAGGCCATGACACAGCGAACAGTTGCAGTTCCACTGGGGAAATCCACCACCCGCGGCGGCGCCCAGTACCAGTACATGCATGTCGCTCTCCTGAATCCCGAAAAAAGAAAGGCCGATGCTCCCCTCCGGGGGCATCAGCCAGACAGGTACTGCCTCAAGGGGGAGTTCAACGATTGGAGATATACAGCGTGACCTCGAAGCCTAGGCGCAGGTCGGTATAAGCAGGCTTGTTCCACATAGGAGTTCCTCCACGAATTGGTGGATGTCAGACGTGCCCTACTAGTTAAGCAGCTGACGAGCACTCTACCTTTCGACCAAAGTCTATATTTGCCAAGAAATGTCGTTATCGTCCTCGGTGAATGTCCCGTTTGAGCGAAGGGGCCGGGGTTTGGCAGGGATAAAGAGGGATTGTTGCTCACCAGACAATAGTCTTTTGACTGCAGGCAACGCGCAAATCGCACCCAAGTCGAGTGGCGTTACTGAAAGTTGTGCTAGACCTTTTTAAGTGTCAATGGCTGAAACGAGACAATAACCACAACGAGATGTGCCATTTCCCCAGGCACACCTTTCAGTATCACGGAGAAAACGCCATGCTTCGGGAGATCGGTTACGCGATGACGGTCACTGGTTTGATGGCCGCCTCCTTGGCTCACGCCAATGAGAACCAACTCGAGCTCCAGCAGAACCCGGAATACTGGGCCACTCAGCTGGGTAACTATCAAGGCAACCGCTTCAGCGAACTGGACCAAGTCAACCGCGATAATGTCAATGAGCTGCGCTCGGTCTGGCAGTTCTCCACCGGCGTACTGCGTGGACATGAGGGCGGCCCCCTCTATGTCGGCGACGGGCGCCTCTATATCCACACCCCCTTCCCCAACAAGGTATTCGCCCTCGACCTGGAAGATGAAGGACGGGTGGTCTGGAGCTACGAGCCGGATCAGGACTCCCGCGTCATCCCGGTCATGTGCTGCGACACCGTCAACCGGGGATTGGCCTATGCAGACGGCCGCCTCTTCCTGGGTCAGGCCGACAACACATTGATTGCCCTGGACGCCGAGAGCGGCGAACTGCTGTGGGACGTCAGCAATGGCGATCATACCGTCGGTGAGTCCAACACCATGTCGCCCCTGGTGGTACACGACAAGGTGATCGTTGGCATCAGCGGCGGTGAATACGGCATTCGTGGCCATATCACCGCCTACGACGTCGAGAGTGGCGAGATGGTGTGGCGTGGCTACTCCACCGGGCCGGACGATGAGGTGCTGATCGATCCGGAAACCACCCTGATGATGGGCGAGCCGATCGGTGAGTCCGACCTGGGCGTGGCAACCTGGCCCGACGGAGAATGGGAGCGTGGCGGCGGGGCCCCCTGGGGCTGGGTCACCTACGATCCCGAACTCGACCTGATCTACTACGGAACCGGTAACCCGGGCACCTGGAACCCGGACCAGCGTGCCGTGGATGGTGAACCGGCCGACAACAAGTGGGCGATCACCGTCTTCGCCCGCGACCCCAACAACGGCGAGGTCAAGTGGGTCTACCAGAAGGTGCCCTTCGATGAGTGGGACTACGACGGCGTCAACGAGAACCAGCTGATCGATGTCGAATTCGAGGGCGAGCAGCGCAAGGGCCTGGCGATCATCGATCGTACCGGCTTCGGTTTCCTGATGGACCGTGAAACCGGTGAATTGCTGCTGGCCGAGAAATTCGCACCGGAAACCAACTGGGCGGACAGCTACGACATGGTGAGCGGTCGCCCCAACGTGAACGAGGAGTACAGTACCTTCCGGCAGGGGGTGGACGTCAACACCACCGATATCTGCCCCACCGCCATGGGCGCCAAGAACATGCAGCCCAGCGCCTACTCGCCGAGGACCGGCCTGATCTATTCCGGGATCAACCGGATCTGCATGAACTACGAACCCTACGAGACCGACTATGTGGCCGGCCAGCCCTATGTGGGCGCCACCCTGACCATGATGCCGGCTCCAGTGGAGAACGGCGGCATGGAAGGTCGCATGGGTAGCTTCATCGCCTGGGATCCGGTGGCAGGCGAAACCGTGTGGGAAGTCGACGAGCGCTTCGCCGTGTGGAGTGGTGCGCTGGCCACGGCCGGTGACCTTGCCTTCTACGGAACCCTCGAGGGGCACGTGAAGGCGGTGGATATCGAGAATGGCGAGGAACTGTGGAGCTTCAAGACTCCCTCGGGAATCATCGGCAACGTCAATACCTTCATGCACGAGGGCAAGCAGTACGTGGCCGTGCTCTCGGGGGTCGGTGGCTGGGCCGGTATCGGCCTGGCGGCGGGTCTCGAGGATCCCGAAGAGGGCCTGGGTGCGGTGGGAGTCTTCTCCGCTCTTGGCGACTACACCAAGCTCGGCGGGGTATTGACGGTCTTTGCCCTGCCGGATTGAGCCGTGTCAGTGCGCACAAGGTGGGCACGGGTATCGCACCCGTGCCCCTCTACGATCCCTCTCCAGGCGTCACCCGCGCAAGGCGAAGGGGGCTCCTGCCGTACCCAGAAGGAAGCGCTGCATGACGGTATTGAAGAACGCTTCATCACGAGTGGTCATGTTGACTGGCGCACTCGTACTGCTGCCCATGGCTGGCCCGGCAACACAGGCCATGGCCGACGAACACCGCGTGACCGGTGAGGCACCGGGCGCCTTCGTCGTCGAGGATGGCAAGGTGGATCCCGGTACCTACGAGGGATATCTCGTCTACACTCGAGCCTGCTCGGCCTGTCACGGACCGGATGGTCTGGGCTCATCCTTTGCTCCCAGCCTGATCAGCGCCGCCGAGCGACGCGGTTGGGACGATTTCGCCGGCACCATCGCCGCCGGGCGTGAGATCCAGCCGGGCCAGGTGATGCCCTCCTTTGCCGACGATACCTATGTCATGGGCAACATCGAGAATATCTTTCGCTATATGCGTGCCCGTGGTGAAGGCGACCTGGGGCGCGGCCGCCCTCAGATCATCGAGTCGATGCAGGAGGAGGCTGACGAGGCTGCCGAGGAAGCGACTACCGAAGACGAGGCCGAGGAATGAGCAGTGGGGCCCATCACGCCGAGTGGGAGGGTACATGAGAAGAGCCTTTTGCTTCTTGCTGCTATGGAGCGTGCTGGCCTTGGGGGGCGGAGTCGCTGTGGCGAATCCGCCGGAGCGCCACGAACGCGAGGCCCTGAGGGTATGCACTGACGGCAATAACATGCCCTTCAGCAACGAAGCCGGGGAGGGCTTCGAAAACCGCATCGCCGAACTGATGGCCGAGGACATGGGGGTTCCCCTCGTCTACGTCTGGGCTCCCCAGGTCATGGGTTTCGTGCGCAATACTCTCGAGCTGCGCATCTGCGATGTGATGATTGGCGCCGTCGCCGGCTATGAGTTCGTGCAGAACACCAATGAATACTACCGCTCGATCTACGCGCTGGTGGTGCCCGAGGATTCCGGAATCGAGGCGACCAGCCTGGAGGACCCGTCGCTGCAGGGCCTGCGTATCGGCGTGGTTGCCGAAACCCCACCGATGGTGGCGCTGCGTCGTACCGGTGCCGTCGTGGCGGGTTATCCGCTGATGGTCGATACCCGGGTACGGGCGCCGGTGCGTGATGCCATCGAGGACGTGGCCGCCGGCAAGACCGACGGTGCCGTGCTGTGGGGCCCGTTGGCCGGCTATTACGCGTCCCGCCAGGATCCGCCGTTACGTGTCCTGCCACTGGTCGACGACACATCCGATGCCCGGCTGGGCTACCGTATCACCATGGGCATTCGCCGTGGAGAGCCCCATTGGAAGGACTGGATCAACGACTTCATCGACCGGCACCAGGACGAGATCAATACCATTCTTGCTGAACACCGGGTGCCCCTGCTCGATCGCCGTGGTCAGCTGATCGTGCCAGGCGAGGGAGGCGAATCATGAGGCGTTCGGCTCTCTACCCGTTTCGCTCGACCCTGCTGGTGCTGGGCCTCGGTTCGGCCCTGGCATTGACCGGCGTGGCCCAGGTGGAAGCGCAGCGGGCTGCGGCGGGCCCGCCCGACTGGCCCTGCGTTCAACGGCTCATTCCCGACATGGCCTGGGGCTCCATCTGGGCCGGACCCTCGCTGGACGAGTTGGAACGGCAATGGTGGGACGACGAGGAGGTCGGCCGTGTGGTGCGCTTCGCGACCACCCGTGCCACTCCCGAAGGCGAAGGCCTGGAGCGGGTTCGCGAGTTCGTGGCTGCGGTGGATGATGACGAGGCCGAAGAGCGGCTCACGTTGCTGTTCTCCGGCCTTTTCGAACTCACCAATCGCGAGCGCCGGCGCACTATCGACAGCATACGGCGTACTTCCCGTGCCCAGGTGGCCCGTCTTGACGTCATCTCGGAGATGGTCGATGAGTTGGAGAAACGGCGTGGTGAAGAGGCGGCGGACGAGACTGAGATCGAACGCCTGTCGGAAGACCTGTTCTGGGAGCAGCGTACCTTCCAGCTACGCCAGCAGGCACTGCCGGCGATGTGTGAACTGCCCTACCTGCTGGAGGAGAAGCTCAGCCGGATGACGCGGGTGATCATGGAGCGCCTGCCTTGAAGCAGAACGAAATTGATAACAACAGCGGCAGCACGACTGCCTGAGGAGCACGTATGATGACCCCGTCACGTTCCCTACGCTGGCTCGCAGCGGGAGGGATAGCCATCGGCCTGGCCTGGCCGGCAGTCGTGCCGGCCGAGACGCCGGCTTCCATTACCCTCGGCTATCTGGGCATGGAGCGTCCGGACGATCTCGAACCGCTCTCGGTGCTCGACCCGGTGATCGACGACGAAGGCATTCAGGGCGCACGGCTGGCGATCAACGACAACAATGCCACCGGCCAGTTTCTCGGGCAGGAGTTCGTGCTGGTCGAGGCCATGGTGGAGCCGGGCGGCGACGTTGCCGCCGGCCTCGAACAGCTCATCGAGCAGGGTGCCGACTGGATCATCAGTGGCCTGAACGCCGAGGACCTGCAGGAGGTGATGCAGCATCAGGCGCTGGGCGAGCGCATCGTGTTCAACGCCGCGGCGCGGGATAACGACCTGCGCGGTGAGTCGTGTCACGTCCAGCTGTTCCACACCGTGCCCAGCCGCCGCATGCTGACCGATGCACTGGCGCAGTTCCTGGGCTACAAGCAGTGGGATGACTGGGCGCTGGTCTATGGCAACACCGATGAGGATCGCCTGCTGGCCGAGACCCTGCGCGAGTCGGCCGAGCGCTATGGCCATACCATCGTTGGCGAGGAAATGTGGCCTTACGACCCCATGGCGCGTCGCTCCGAAGGTGGCTTCCACGACATCCAGCGCGAAATTCCGGTGTTCATGCAGGAGCTCGCCGACCACGATGTGCTGGTGATCGCCGACGAGACCGACTACTTCGGCGAGTATTTCCCCTTCCAGACCTGGTTGCCGCGGCCGGTGGCGGGTTCCCAGGGGCTGATCGCCACCGCCTGGCACCGCTCCCACGAGTCCTGGGGTGCGGTACAGCTACAGCGACGCTTCGAGAGGGCCGCCGACCGCTGGATGACGCCGAACGACTTCGGTGCCTGGCTGGCGGTACGCTCACTGGGCGAGGCCGCCGCGCGCACCGGCTCGGTGGAGCCCGACGAGGTGATCGAGTACATGCTCAGCGATGAATTCGAGCTCGCCGGCTATCTGGGCTTCCCGGTCAGCTACCGCACCTGGGATCACCAACTACGTCAGCCGATCCTGATCACCGGCCCGCGCATGGTCGCTTCGGTATCGCCGCAGGAGGGCTATCTGCATCCGCGTACCCCGCTGGATGCCATGGGTGCCGATGAGGGGGAATCACAATGCCAATTCTGAGCCGGGAAACCACTGCAATGATCAAGCCGGCGCTGGCCGGTCTGGCGCTGGGCGCGCTGGCACTGGCGCCTTTCGCCCACGCCGAACGCATCTTCGTCTCCAACGAGCAGGACAATACGGTGTCGGTGATCGATGGCGAGAGCCTGGAGGTGATCGAGGTGATCAATGTCGGGCGCCGGCCACGGGCGATGGCCTTCAGTAGCGACGGCAGCGAGCTGTTCGTCGCCGTGGGCGATGACGAGGCCATCGACATGATCGATCTCGAAACGCTCCAGGTGGTGCGCAGCCAGTCGTCGGGCGAGGATCCGGAGGTGATCCGCGTCGACCCCAACCGACCCTATATCTATGTCTCCAACGAGGATGACAACATCGTCTCGGTGCTCGACTACGAGCGTCGCACCCTGGTCACCGAGATCCCGGTGGGCGTCGAGCCGGAGGGCCTGGGCATCAGCCCCGACGGGCGCTGGCTGATCGCCACCACCGAAACGTCCAACATGGCGCATATCATCGACGCCGAAATCATGGAGGCGGTGCATCACCGCCTGGTCGGCGCGCGGCCACGCCACGCCGAGTTCAACCATGACGGCAGCAAGGCCTGGGTCTCGGCGGAAATCGCCGCCACGGTGTCGGTGCTGGACATGGTCGATACCTTCGATGTCGAGCACACCATCCGCTTCGACGTGCCCGGCGTGCCACGCGAGACCGTGCAGGCGGTCGGGGTTCAACTGACCTCGGACGGTCGCTACGGCTTCGTCGCCCTCGGTCCCTCCAATCGCGTGGCGGTGGTCGACCAGCAGACCTATGAGGTGCTCGACTATATCCTCGTCGGCCAGCGGGTCTGGCACCTTGCGCTCAACGCGGATGAGTCGCGCCTGTATACCACCAACGGCGTCAGCGGCGACGTCACGGTGATCGATGTCGAGAACCTGACCGCGCTGCAGTCGATACCGGTGGGACGCTTCCCCTGGGGGGTGATCGTCCAGCCATGAGGGAGGGCGGTCGTGATGATGCCCCTGCACTCGAGGTGGACGGGCTGAGTTTCAGCTACAGCGGCAAGCCGGTGCTGGAGGAGGTCGGCTTCCGCCTCGAGGCGGGGCAGTTCACGGTGCTGCTGGGGCCCAATGGTGCCGGCAAGACCACCCTTTTCTCGCTGATCACCCGGCTCTACGATCGCCGCGTGGGCACGATTCGTGTCGACGGCTTCGAGCTGCGGCGTCATGCCGTGGCGGCCCACGCCCGCATGGGCGTGGTGTTCCAGCAGCCGACCCTGGATCTCGACCTCTCGGTGCGCCAGAACCTCACCTATCATGCGGCGCTGCACGGCATGGGCCCGCGGGAGGCACGTCGCCGGGCCGAGGAGCAGGTCGCACGGGTCGGGCTCGGCGATGCGCTCAAGACCCGGGTGCGGCAGCTCTCCGGCGGCCAGCGTCGCCGGGTCGAGATCGCCCGTGGCCTGCTGCATCGGCCGCGCCTGCTGCTGCTCGACGAGCCGACGGTGGGGCTGGATATCGCCGCGCGACGTGACCTGGTCGAACGGGTGCATCGGCTCTGCGTGGAGGAGGGCGTGGCGGTGCTGTGGGCGACCCACCTGATCGATGAGGTCTATCCCGAGGATCGTGTGGTGGTGCTCGACGGCGGCAAGGTCCGCGCCAGCGGCAGCGTCAGCGAGATTCTCGCCGCCAGCGGCGGTACCTCGATCGGCGAAGCCTTCGATACGCTAACCACCGGGCCAGTGGAGGTGGTCTCATGAGTGTCGGCATGGGACGCTACCTGCACTGCATGCGGGGCGTGGTCAGCCGCGAACTGCTGCGCTTCGTGCACCAGCGTTCGCGCTTCGTCGCGGCGCTGGTCAGGCCGCTGATCTGGCTGTTCGTGTTTGCCGCCGGCTTTCGCATGGCGCTTGGGGTGGCCATGACCGACCCCTACAAGACCTACATTCTCTACGAGGTCTACATCATTCCCGGGCTGGTGGGCATGATCCAGCTGTTCAACGGCATGCAGAGTTCGCTCTCCATGGTCTACGACCGCGAGATGGGCAGCATGCGAGTGCTGCTGGTCAGCCCCTTTCCGCGCTGGTACCTGCTGGTGTGCAAGCTGCTCGCCGGGACGCTGGTTTCCATTGCCCAGGTCTATGTGTTCCTGACCATCGCCTGGTTCTACGGCATCAAGGCGCCACCGATGGGCTACGTGTGGATCCTGCCGGCGCTGGTCGTCACCGGCTTCATGGTCGGTGCGCTGGGCATGTTGCTGTCGACCTTCGTCAAACAGCTGGAGAATTTCGCCGGCGTGATGAACTTCGTGATCTTCCCGATGTTCTTTCTCTCTTCGGCGCTCTACCCGCTGTGGCGCATCCGCGAGGGCAGCTACCTGGTCTATCAGATCGCCGCCATGAATCCCTTCACCTACGCCGTCGAGATGATCCGCTTCGCGCTCTACGAACAGCTCAACCTCGACGCCGTCATGATCGTCGTCGCCACCACCCTGGTGCTGTTGGCGCTGGCCATCCTCGGCTATAACCCGGCGCGCGGCATGATGGCCAGGAAGGGTGGCGGCTAGCCAGGCGGCGATGGCCAGACGCGGACGGACCCCGTGCGGACGTGGCGCGGCACTCAGCGTACCTCGAGCATACCGGACAGCAGATCCGGGTGGCGTTCGAACAGCCGCTCCTGAAGGGCGGCGATCTCGCTGCCTTCCAGGCGGCGTGGGCGGGGCAGGGGAACATGATAGTCGAGCACGACACGGGCCGGCGGCGAGGACAGAAACAGCACTCGATCGGCCAGGGTCAAGGCCTCTCGCAGATCGTGGGTGACGAACAGCACCAAGGGGCGGTCCCGTTGCCAGAGGTCCAGCAGCAGGTCGCGCAGCCGGTTGCCGGTCGGCATGTCGAGGGAGACGAAGGGCTCGTCCATCAGCAACAGGCGCGGGGCGACGACGAACGCCCGCGCCAGGGCGACCCGCCGCAGCATGCCGCCAGAGAGCTGGGCCGGCCAGGCATCGATGGCGTCGCCGAGCCCGACCTCGTGCAGCAGGGCCATGGCCCGGCCTTCCCCGTCGGTGCTCCCGGCCTGTACCAGGCGCACATTGTCCAGGGCGTTCAGCCAGGGCATCAGGCGCGGCTCCTGAAACATCATGCCCAAGCGCTCCGGGGCTTCCCCCGGCCGATGGAGCGGTGCGCCGCCCCAATGGATGCTCCCCTCGAAATCGTCGTCGAGCCCGCCGATCAGGTGCAGCAGCGTGCTCTTGCCGGTGCCGGAAGGTCCGACCAGTGCCAGGAACTCGCCGTCGTCGGCGCCGAAGCCGAGTTCGTGCAGTACCAGGCGTGAGGCGAAGCGCTTTGCGTGAATACGGATGTCCAGGTCCCTCATCCGCGCCACCTCGTCAGGTGTCTGTCCAGGGGGCGCATGACCAGCCCCTCGATCAGCAGGATCACCGTGGCGAAGGCCAGGGTATAGGCCAGGATGGCGGTGATATCGAAGAACTGATAGTAGCTGTAGAGTTGGAAGCCCACACCGTTGCTGCGACCCAGCAGCTCCACCACCAGCACGATCTTCCAGATCAGCGCCAGGCCGTTGCGCGCCGCCGCCATCAGGTAGGGATAGAGCTGCGGCAGATAGACCTTGCACAGGGTCCGCAGCGCCGGCAGCCGGTAGGCTCTGGCGACATCCAGCAATTCCGTGTTCACCGCGCGTGCGCCCTCGCGTACGGTGACCACCACGGTGGGTATCTTGTTCAGGGCCACGGCCAGCACCGCGGCGACATCGGTCAGGCCGAACCAGATATAGCAAAGGATGACCGTGACCAGGGCCGGCAGGTTCAGGCCCAGTACCAGGGCGCCGTCGAGCGCGACATCGAGTTTCCGGTAGCGCCCCATGAGGATGCCGATGGCGGTACCGATGCCCATCGCCAGCAGGAAGCTCACAAGGACCCGGCCGAGCGTGGTCGAGAGGTGGTAGGGCAGCTCGCCGCTCAGGGCATGCTGCCAGGCATTGATCAGAACCGCCAGCGGCGAGGGCAGTACCGGCGAGGCGGCGATCCAGGCGGCCAGCGCCCAGAGCAGGGCGATGCCCAGCAGCGAGGTGCCACGCAGCCACCAGGAGCTCATGGCAGGCGGAATCCATCCCAGAACACCTGCGGATCCAGGTGCCGAACGCCACCGACGAGCGCGCCGCCGCCTTCTTCGGCGAGGATCTCGAACAGCCGTTGGGCGGCCTCTATCTCGGCGTCGCCATAGCGTCGTGGAATGCCGTCGCGGTAGCCGGCCTTGAGGGTGGAGAACATGCGCTCGTCTTCCGGCCTGACGAGGGTGCGCAGTGGCTCCCAGGCGGTGTCGTCGGTGGCGAGAATGCGTTTGGCTTCGTAGGTGGCGGCCAGGAACGCTTGCAGCGCCTGGTGATGACGCTCGGCCCACTCCTCGCGGAAGACCCAGCCCAGCAGCGGGGGCAGGGGCTCGATACCGAGGTCGGCCAGCATCTGCTCGATGGTGAGCAGCGCTTGCATGTCGCGGGATTCGAGCCGGGCATTGTAGTGCCAGAAATTGACCGCGGCGGGCAGGGTGCCGTCGAGCATCAGGGCATTGATCATCGGCGGAGCCGCGTAGGTGGGCTCGACGGTCGCGCCGAGGTCGAGGTCGTGGCGCTCCCGTGCATAGGCGCGCAGCAATATCCAGGTCTTGTCGACCGGCCCTCCGGCGATGCCCAGTTTGCGTCCGGGCAAGTCCGTGACGCCGTCGATGCCCGCCGCCGGATCGATCATGACGGCACCGATCGATAGCGAGTAGGGGGCGAACTGGTAGGCGTGGCCGGCATCGCGCTGGCGTGCGGCCCACAGCCAGTCGGAGACGATCAGGTCGACCCGGTCGCCCTGCAGGGCCACGGCCAGGGCGTTCTCCGACGCCAGCGGCACCACCTCGAGCGTCACGCCGTGGGGGTCCAGCAGGCCGTGGCGACGCAGCGTCTCCAACTCCCAGGTGACGGTGCCGAACTGCAGCACGCCCACGCGCAACGTCGTCGTCTCATCGGGCGGGTTCCCCCGGGTGTGTTCCACGCCGAGCCAGCAGACGACCAGCAGCAGCCCCAGTCCCAGAAGCCGGCCCACCCCCGACCGGTCGCGACCAGTGGTGGGCGTAGTGGCATGTTCCAGCATGGCGTTCTCCGCGCTCACGAACGTTGTTGTTATTGATCGAGTATAGGAGGACAGGCGCACCACTTACCATGGGCGCGCGTGCAAGGCGGCAACGGCGACCGAGGCTGGATGTTCCCTCTCCATGGGTTCAGGGTGCGAGGCTTTCGAGAAAGAGGATGATGCGCCGACGCGAGCGCTCGTCAAGCCCCCAGAACACCATGCGATTGCCGGGCAGGAATGCGGCGGGGTCGGCGAGGAAGGCATCGAGAGTCTCGGCGTCCCACACGAGATCGGCATCGCGCAGCACAGCCGAGTAATCGAAGTTCTCGAGGCTGCCGGCGGGGCGCCCGATCAGCTCATGCAAGCTGGGGCCGGCGATATGCACGCCGGGATCCGTGCTGTGGCATCCGACGCACTGGGCTCGAAACAGGCGCTCGCCCTGGGTGCGTTCGGTGGTGTCGTCAGCCTGGACCGAGCCGGTCACCAGCGCCATGAACAGCAGCCCGCCAGCCAGTCGCCGAGAGGGCCGGGTACGGTTTGGCATGCGGGCCTCAGAAACAGCGCAGGTTGGCGTCGGCCTGGGCTCGGTGCAGCGCCTGCATCTGGTCCTGCATGCCGCGTTCGGTGCGGAACAGGACGCCCAGCTCGCCGCGTTGGTCCTGCATTCCCATGACCGTCTCGACCTGCTCGTAGGTGTCATAGGGAAGGTGCTCGGCGATCACGTCAATGCTGCAGGAGCACTTCTGCATGGTCAGGTAGCTGTTTCCGTTGGCGGCCATGCAGCCCAGCACGTAATCGACACGAGCCTCGGTGGGGTAATCGTTGGCCAAGGCTGAAAGGGGAAGAGCCGTCAGCAGCGCGGCAAGAGCAAGGTACGGAATGCCGGACGGCATCATCCGAAGTATCGGCATTGTTGTTGTCTCCGGAGCCGGGTCAAGGGGAAGTCTCCCCTTCACGTTATGGTACTCCGGGGAGTTTTTCCATTATTCGGCCATTTCTTTGCTGCTGCTCATGAATAGCAGCGCCGGCAGGTCAAGGCTTCCCTTTCTCGCTGTCTTCATCCTTGATCTCGTAATCGCCTTCCAGCACCTGCTGTTCACGATAGGTGTCACCGCCGGCCTGGGTCCTCCGGTAACGGGTCTCGCGGTAGTGATAGCTGGAACCGACATCATTGGCCTGCTCGGCGCGAATGTTCTCCAGACGCTTTTTCATGCGATAGCGCACGATCGGCAGCATGGCCCAGCCAATCAGCAGGAAGAACAGGCCCAGCACGGTGCCGATGATCAGCAGGATGCCGAACAGCAGCCAGGTCAGGACCAGTTTCAACCCGCCGAGTGGACCGCGGGGAGGTGTTTGGCGAGCGCGTGCACGCCACTGCTGGGCAGCATGCCAGGCGGCATTGCGGCGAGGGTCGTTGGGGTCGGTCATGGACATCTCCATCAAGAGGATGACGCCGCCTTCGTGGAGGCGTGCTGAGTGGCTCTCCCTTGGAGGCCTCCGAGGGATAAACGTTCCTGGGCGCGACACGCTACCACAGTCGCCACAGGGCAGCGGTGACGATGCCGGCGGTAATGGCGGGCAAGGGCTTCTGAAGGGTCAGCATGACCATCAGGGTGGCGACCAGTGCCAGGCGGGCGCCCCAATCACCGTGGATGGCCATTGGCGTGATCACCGCGACCAGCACCGAGCCGGCCATGGCATTGATGAAGCGCTCTATCCTCGGGCCGATGGGCACCCGCGACATGGCGAAGACCCCGCCAGCACGGGTCAGGTAGGTGACCAGCGCCATGATGACGATGGCAGCAATCGCACCCGCCGCCGAGGCCGGGAGAGTCATGGGCTACCCTCCTTCCTTGGAGGCAGCAGCATGCCGGCCAGCCCGCCCGCCAGGGCGCCGACGATGACGTGGGAGTGGGTTGGCAGCCAGGCCATGGCCGCCAGAGCGGCCAGTGCCGCGGCGCCCCATGGCAGCAGCATCGATAGGTCACGACGGCCGCCAACCAGCATGGACAGCAGGAAGCAGCCCATGATCACGTCCAGCCCGAAGCGCTCCGGCTGCTGGATGCCGCTGCCGAACACGACGCCGAGCAGTGTGCCGAACAGCCAGGTGACCCATAGCGCGATACCGCCGCCGACCAGCATGCCGATGTTGGTCTCGCCTTTCTGGTGGTCGGCGGCGGCCATGGCCCAGTTGGAGTCGCTCATCAGCATCACGCTGCCATAGCGTTGGCCCGGCGGCAGATGGGCCAGCCAGGGCTGGATGGCAGCACCCATCAGCAGGTGGCGGGCATTGATCGCGAAGGTCGTCGCGATCAGCGGCAGCAGCGGAATCTCGGGTCCCCATAGCTCCAGGGCGGCGAACTGCGAGGCGCCGGCGAACACCAGGGCGCTCATCAGCATCGCCTCCAGGCCGGAGAGCCCTCTGGACAGGGCCGCCACCCCGAAGGCCAGGCCGAAGACGACCACGAACAGCGACAGCGGGGCCATGCGCCGGATGCCGACGAGGGTGCCGGCCAGATCCAACTGGGCGCCCTGGGATCGCGAGGTCATGAACGCCATGCCTCGGCAACGATCTCGTAGCTCCTGAGACGGTCCGCGGCATGGTAGACATCGGTATTGAGCATCAACTCATCGGCGCCGGTCTGCTCGAGAAAGCGCTCGAGCCCCGAACGTATGGTTTCCGGCCCGCCGATTATCGCGGCGCCGAGGAATTGGCCGACCTGGGCCTGTTCCATGGGTGTCCAGTCGAGTGCTTCCACCGGTGGCAGAGACCGGGTGCGTCCACCGCGTACCAGGTTGAGGAACTTCTGCTGGGCGGTGGTGGCCAGGAAACGTGCCTGCTCGTCGCTCTCCGCGGCGATCACCGGCAGGCCGACCATGGCGTGGGGTTTGTCGAGCACGTGGGAGGGCCGGAAATTGTCCCGGTAGAGCCGCAGTGCCTCATGCAGGTATCCCGGGGCGAACTGGGCGGCAAAGGCGAAGGGCAGCCCCTCCCTGGCTGCCAGTTGGGCGCTGTAGCCGCTGGAGCCGAGCAGCCATAGGGGTACGTGAGTGCCCTGCCCCGGTACCGCTCGGACACGCTGCCCCGGCTGCACATCACCGAGGAAGTCCTGCAGTTCGGACAGGCGCTGGGGAAAGTCGTCGACACCGGCGCGGGGATCACGGCGCATGGCCGCCATGGTGGCGGCATCGGAGCCCGGGGCACGACCCAGTCCCAGGTCGATGCGTCCCGGGTAGAGGGTTTCCAGGGTGCCGAACTGCTCGGCCACCACCAGCGGGGGGTGATTGGGCAACATGATGCCGCCACTGCCGATACGCATGCGCGAAGTGGCGCCGGCGATATGGCCGATCAATACCGCGGTGGCGGCGCTGGCGATGCCGTCGAGGCTGTGGTGCTCGGCCAGCCAGTAGCGGGTGTAGCCAAGCCGCTCGGTGAGCTGGGCCAGGCCCACGCTTTCCTGGAAGCTGTCGGCGATGGTGCCTCCCTGGCGGATCGGAGCCAGATCAAGCACGGATAGGGGCGTCTTGGCGAGTCGGGGCATGGGACGGTGCTCGAAGGTTGGTTAGCCTGCTTGCTATCGTATGGTTATGGGGGCACCCGCCGGGAAATGCAATTATTTTATAAGGCTTCAAAAAATAAGTGATTTTTTGTTAACGGGTTCTTGGCTTGTTCACCTGGGTGTCGGCGACTATCCATCGCGAAAGTGGGTGGAAGCGAGTCGATGGCAGTAGTCAGGCGCCGGCGCAGGCCGTAAGCTCCAAGGAAATGGTGAAATCGGACTTCTACCATGTCTCTCATCAGCCCGGGCCGCGGCGAATCACGCCGTGGCGCCACTCGCCGGCGCAAGCCGCATCGCCCTGCCAGGAACCGTCTCGACCGCTGGCTGGACAGGGCGGTGGATATTGCCGTCATCACGGCCCTGCTGGTGGGTGGGGCGGCGCTGGTATTGAATCTGCTGCTGTGAGAGTGAGGCCGGATGCGTTTTTTGCTGGTTATTGTCGTGTTGGCTGCTGGCGCGGCCCTGGCCTGGTGGCAGTTCGAGGATCGGATTCCTCGCCACTGGCATCCGGGGGAGCCGCTTGCCGTGGATGATCCTCTGACACCGATCACGAAATGGAAGCTGCGGCGCCTGGCCGATGATCGAGACGGCTGCCTGGCGGCTCTCGCGACGGCTCCGGAGGATGGGCTGCATTTCACGCCGCTGGACGATCACGAGCCGGCGCCGGGCTGTCCCCTGGAGAACGTGGTTCGCGTGCATGGCAGCGGGGTCGACTTCAATGCCAGCTTCGTTGCCAGCTGTCCATTGGCGCTGGCATGGGTGCTCTTCGAGCGCCAACGCCTGCAGCCCGCCGCCGAAGCGGTCATGGGCAGCCGGGTGGACAGCATCGAACACTATGGCAGTTTTGCCTGTCGCCATGTCTACGGCCGCGAGAGCGGCCGTCTCAGCGAACATGCCACCGCTGAGGCGCTGGACGTGGCGGCCTTCCATATGGCTGATGGGCGCCGGGTCCGGCTGCTGGACCACTGGAATGACGAAGGCGAGCGGGGTGAGTTCCTGCATGAGATACGAGACGGCGCCTGCGACCTGTTCGGTAACGTGCTGGGGCCGGATTACAATGCGGCCCATGCCGACCATTTCCATTTTGGAATGCGTGGCTTCCGGCTGTGCCGTTGACCGCCTCGGCGAAGCGTTATCCCATGAGGGAGGTCGCGTGCGGCCGGGAGCCCCCGTACACTCATTGCTAGCATCTTTCCGACGATCACCGAGTAACGAGGCCTATGCTGGGATTTTTGCAGGGGTTTGCCTACGGGCTGTTTGTGACCTGTTTGCCATGGCTCCTGGTGGGGCTGGCCAATCCGCGCCTGGCGGTGCCCACCGAGAACCCCAGCCGGTTACAGGTCATCTTCCGCTACTGCCTGCTGGTTCCCTTTGTCAGCATGCTGCTGTGGCTGACCTCGCTATGGGGAGGCTTCGGGCCGAGCCTGACAGGGTGGATTGCCGGCCTGGCGGGTGTCGCCGTGTCTCTTCCTCTCGAGCGGGGCTGGCGTCGCTGGCGGGCCCGTCGTCACAAGCGTCGGCTGGAGGCGCGACTGGAAACCGAGGCCGCGCGACGCCGTGGCGAGCAGGAGCGCGAGGCCCGTGAGGCCGGAGTGGCCGTGCTCGACCCGGCCCGGCCGCCGGTCAACGCCGATGATCTGGTGCTGGCCCTGTGCCGGGCCAAGCAGGAGCTGCTCGACGTTCGCCGACCCGACCTCGCCATCCAGGCCGACCGCTTCTACACCCGCTATAGCCATGTGATGGACGTCCTGGTTGCCCGCTTCGACAGCCGCGAGCTTGCCTTCGGGCGTTCCAGGGACCTGGTGACCGAGGTGTGCCTCGGTGCGGTCGATACCTTCACCTCCATGGCTTCCCAGGCGCGCGGCGTGATGGGGCTGGATGGCGGTTTCGTGCACCGTCGGCTGGAACAGGAAGGCTCCCGGCTTTCCGTCGAGGAGCGCATTGCGCTCAAGCGTCGCCTGGAACTGATCGATGATACCGAGACTCGATTGCGTCGACTGGTTGCGCGAAACGAGTCGGCCCTGACCGTGCTCGACGACGCCGCCGTGGCGCTGGCCCGGATCGAGACGGGGCGCCCCCAGGCCTCGGTGGCCACCGATCAGGCCCTGGAGGAGCTGAGGCGTTTCATCGACCGTGCCGAGCGCTACGGGCGCAATACTCAGCGTTAGCGCCGAGCGGCTGCTAGCTTGTAGGGTATGGCTTCAAAGGAAAGGGACATATGAATCAGTCATCTGAAAGAGGATCGCGCCTCTCCTTGCCATCGGTGGAGGAGATCGCCACAGAGTTGGTGGAAACCATCCCCGAAACGGTGAGGGGTGCCGACGACATCAGTGACGACCCCGAACTGGTGGCCATGGCCGATGCGTTCGTCGAGGAAGTGCTGGCCAGTGGCGAGGAAGGCACCGCCCTGGAACAGCAGCGTCGCGCGGTCGATGAGATGGGGCTCGAGCTGCAGCAGCAGGCCGCCCATCAGAGCGACATGCTGCAGACCCCGTTGCGCAAGCTGGCGCACCAGGGCGACGATGGCGGGCCGGTGGCTCGGGCGCTGGTCGACCTGCGTGGCAGGATGCAGGAGCTGGACCCGCGTCAGCACCGGATATCGCCTGGGCGGCTCGACCGTGTGCTGGCCCATATCCCGGGCGCCGGCAGCCGGGTGCAGCGTTACTTTCGCAAGTTCGAGAATGCCCAGCAGGCACTGGATGCGATCATTGCCGACCTGGAGTCCGGGCGCGACATGCTCCATCGCGATAACCTGACCCTCAATGACGACCAGGATGCCTTGCGCCAGATACTGGGCAGGCTGCAGCGACAGATCGACCTGGGGCGGCTGATCGATCGGCGGCTACAGGAGGTTGTCGCCCGCTTCGACGGGGAGCATCCCCAGCGTGTGTTCATCGAGGAGGAGCTGCTTTTCCCGCTGCGTCAGCGCATCGTCGACCTGCAACAGCAGCTGGCCGTCAGCCAGCAGGGAATCCTCGCCCTCGAGGTGATCATCCGTAACAATCGGGAACTGATACGTGGTGTCGATCGTGCCATCCATGTCACCGTCTCGGCCCTGACCGTGGCGGTTGCCGTCGCCCTGGCACTGGCCAACCAGCGGCTGGTGCTGGATCGCGTCGAGTCCCTCAACACGGCCACTTCGGACATGATCGCCGGTACCGCCAGGTCGCTGCGTCAACAGGGGGTGGAAATCCAGACCCGGGCAGCCTCGGCACAGCTTGACATGCAGGTGCTGGAGCAGGCCTTTGGCGATGTGATGGGTGCCATAGAGGATCTGTCGCGCTATCGGCAGGAAGCGTTGCCCCGGCTGGATGATCAGATAGACCGGCTGTCGGCACTGGCCCGCCAGGGTGGCGAGGCGATCGAGCGCCTCCAGCGTGGCAGCGAGGCCCAGCCTGGGCCGGGCGACGGCCAGGGCCGTTCGCCGGATCACAAGGATGTCCGATAGGGCGGGCTACGGCCTGCCAGGCCCATCGTCGCGGGAATCGGGCGATGGCGGGGCATCCGGGGGGGAGGAGCGGTCATGGGAGGCGGCATCGCGAAAGGCCTTGCGCATCAGCTCCCAGGCTTCCTCCATGCCTTGGCGAACCGAGTCCCAGGCTGCTTCACTGGCGTGCTGCAGATCGTCGAGCCTTGACTGGGTCTCGTCGCGGCGCTTCCTGAGTCGTTCGATGTCCTCCTGATACTTGACCTGGGCTTCGTCACTGGCCTTCCGAGCCCTGGCCGCCAGCTCATCGATCTCGGCGTTCCATTCGTCGAGTCGAGCCTTCATCTGTTCGACGAACTCGTCACGCTTGTTCATGATGCCTCCCCCCTGTGGCTAATGAGATGGTGTTTCATACCGATCCGTTTTATCAGAGGGGGTTCCCCCCATGTTTCGGACGCAGCCTCCCGACACGGTGATTGGAGGAGGGGTATACGGCCCCTCCCGGTCGCTGCCGTATGGACGCTCAGTCGGCGGGTTCGAGACGGTAGAGGGCGCCGTCCTCCTCATCGCTGAGTAGATAGAGATAGCCGTCGGGGCCTTCCCGGACGTCACGAATACGGCCGATCTCACCGCGCAGCAGCTCTTCCATGTGTACGACCTCCCGATCCTCGATCACGATGCGCAGGACACGTTCGGAGGCCAGCCCACCGGCAATCAGGTTGCCTTGCCAGTTCGGGTATCGGTCGCTCGTCACCATCGCCAGCCCCGATGGTGCCAGGGTGGGGAGAAACTCGTGGATCGGGTCGACCATGTCGCCCTCGTCGCGCAAGGCGCTGCGTATGGTGTCCTCTATGGTGTCGCCGGTGGCATAGTCACGGCCCATCGTGACCTGGGGCCAGCCATAGTTCTGCTCGGCTTCGATGACGTTGAGCTCGTCCCCGCCCCTTGGGCCATGCTCCGTGGCCCATACCTCATCGTTGTCCGGATTCACGACGAGACCCTGGATGTTGCGGTGCCCCCAGGAGTAGATTTCCGGCAGCACTTCGGCATGATTGATATGCGGATTGTCTTCGGGTGCCAGGCCTTGGGGATCCAGGCGCAGAAGAGAACCCGCATGGTCGGCAGTATCCTGGGCGCGGTCGGGCTCGCCCCGGTCGCCGATGGACATCAACAGGGAGTCGTCCGACAGCCAGGCCAGCCGTGAACCGTAGTGGCGGCCGGGTTCGGAACGTTGGTTCTGCTCGAACAGGTCTTCCCATTCGACCAGTTCATCGCCCGCCAGCTGCGCTCGGCCAAGGGCGGTGGCGGTTGCTTCGTCATCGCCCTTGGAATAGGTGAAATAGAGCCAGCCGGTATCGGGGAAGTCGGGGGATGGGACCACATCCAGAAGGCCTCCCTGATTATGGGCCTCGATGTCGGGAAGCCCGCCCACTTCCTGTACCTCGCCATCGTGGATCATCTGCAGGCGTCCGGGGCGTTCGGTGATCAGGTAGAGGTCGCCGGGAAGTATGGCAACGCTCCAGGGGTGTTCGAAGCCACCCGCGACCTTGACCAGGCGCAGGTCCTGATACTCTGTTGCCAGGTTGTCCTCGATCACGTCTTCCGCCAATACGGCGTGGGCTGGAAGGACGGCCAGTGCCATCAGGGGTATGGCACATGCGTTTTTTTTCATTACGAGCCTCCTGTTGGGTGCACTCCCAGTGTAGTGAATGCTCGTCTTTCGTCATTAACTGGTAGGCTAGGGGCCGAAGGGCCCAGTCCCGCACGGCAAGGAAGAAACGGTATGAGTGTGGTTCCAGCGGCTGCGGGCCAGATACTTCGGCAGCGGGCGTCGAGAAAGGAGATATTCGGTTGGGCGATGTTCGATTTCGCCAACCAGGCGTTTACGTTGCTGATCATCACCGTCGTCTTTGGTGAGCTGTTCACCACGGTGATCGTCGGAGACCGTGGCGATGACTATCGGCTGGCCAACCTGCTGTGGAGCCTGGCGCTGGCCGTGAGCTACCTGCTGGTGGTGATCACCGGGCCGCTGTGCGGGGCGGTGATGGACTACCAGGCCTCCAAGAAACGCTTCCTGTTCGTCAGCTACCTGGCCACCGTGGCCACCACCGCCATGCTCTATTTCGTGGCGCCGGGCTACGTGATCCTCGGGCTGTTGCTGATCGTGGTCTCCAACTACGCCTACTCCATGGGCGAGTCGTTCATCGCCGCCTTCCTCCCCGACCTGGGCCCGCCGGAGGATCTCGGCAAGATATCCGGCTTCGGCTGGGCGCTGGGCTATGTGGGTGGGCTGTTCGCCGCCGGTTTCACCCTGGTGGCGCTGGGCGAGGCTACGGCCGAGAATTTCGAGCGCGTGCGCTGGGTGGGCCCCTTCGCCGCTGCCTTCTTCCTCATCGCCGCCATTCCCACCTTCCTGTGGGTGAAGGAACGGGGCATACCCCAGCCGCCCGGTCGCAGCTATCGCGAGATCGCCTGGGAGCGGGTCTCGACCACCCTGCATGAGCTGCGTCACTTCCGTGACCTGGGCATCTTCCTGGTCTCGCTGCTGTTTTCCATGGCCGGGGTCTACATCATCATCGCCTTCGCCTTCATCTACGGCGCGCAGGTGATCGGCTGGGACGAATCGATCCGCAACCTGATGTTCATCATCGTACAGATCACCGCGGCGGCGGGAGCGCTGGGCTTCGGCTTCATTCAGGACCGTATCGGCACCAAGTTCACCTACCAGTGCACTCTCGTGCTGTGGGTGGCGGCGATACTTGCCATCTGGGCGACTCCGGAAGTCACCGCCTTCCTCAATGTCCGCTTCGATCTCGGCTGGGAAGCCCAGCACCTCTTTCTGTTCGTGGGCTGCCTGGCGGGGCTCTCTCTAGGCTCCAGCCAGTCGGCCAGTCGCGCCCTGGTCGGCCTTTTCTCACCGAGCCGCAAGGCCGCCGAGTTCTTCGGCTTCTGGGGCCTGGCCAACAAGCTGGCCGGGGTGTTCGGCATCATCGGGCTGGGGTTGCTGCAGTCGGTGGTGGGTCTGCAGGCATCGATCCTGTTGTGCGCCGCGCTCTTCATCATCGCGATTCTGATCTGCCTCGTGGTGAACCAGTCCCGAGGTCAGCAGGCGGCGCGGGACTGGGAGGCACGCAATGGCCATGACCCGACGGAGGCGCGCTGAGTGTCGATGATAGATCCTCTATTGCTGGTTCTGGTTGCGGCCACCTTTCTCATGGCCGGCACCGTGAAGGGAGTCATCGGCATGGGCATGCCGACCGTCTCGCTGGCGCTGCTGACGGCGACCGTGGGCCTGCAGTCTGCCATGGCATTGTTGCTGGCGCCCACCATCATCACCAATATCTGGCAGGCGCTGGTGGGCGGTCATCTGCGCCAGATCGTTCGGCAGCTGTGGCCTTTCCTGCTGGCTTCGGTGGTCACCGTCTGGTTGGGGGTGTCGGTGCTGGCGCGGGTCGATGTGCGTTGGCTCTCGGCGCTGCTCGGTGTTCTCATCATCTTCTATGCGCTCTCCGGCCTGTTTCGCCTCGGCGTTGGGACACTGGTGAGCCACGGGCGGCACGCCGGCGTGGTAAACGGGGCCTTGACCGGATTGCTGACCGGCATGACCGGGTCGTCGGTCTTTCCCGGTGTCGCCTACCTGCAGGCGCTGGGACTGCCCCGGGACATGTTGATTCAGGCCATGGGCGTGCTGTTCGTCGTCACGACAATGGCACTGGGGCTTTCCATGGGTGAGCAGCGGCTGCTCAGTGTCGAGCTGGCGGGACTCTCCCTCGCCGCGGTGATACCGGGCATTCTCGGCATGCAGCTCGGTCAGCGGCTACGCCGCCGGCTCTCGGAAGCGACCTTCCGGCGGGTATTTCTCACCGGGTTGCTGATCATGGGTGGGTACCTGCTGCTGGGCGCGCTGATCGGTTAGTCCAACCGGTCAGCGCGGGGGGCCTTCACTCGCTGAGGAACGTGCGGATCCGTTCTCCCGCCTGCTCGATGGCTACCACGCCATCCAGGTGGCCGCGGCCGCCTTCCAGCGCGATGAGTTCCACCGGGGTGTCATCGGCACCAATCAGCTCGGCGGTTTCGCGTACCCCTTCAGGCGCAAAGACCAGGTCGTTCTCGCTGTAGAGCATCAGCGTCGGGGCGTCGATACTGGTCAGCCCCTCTTCCAGGCTGTCGCCATGGCCAGCCATGAAGGCCTGGTTGGCCTTGACCAGGTAAAGCAGGTGGTTGGCGTCGGCGACCTCGGCCCTGGCCGCGGCGATGTCGTCGAGGATCTGCTCGATGGCATAGCGGGCATGGATGTCGCGTGCCGGGTCGGCGTCTTCATCGGCCCAGCTGCGGTCGAAGGTCTCGTTGGCCCAGTGCCAGTGGTTGGCGTTGAGCGTCACCAGCTTGAGGGCTTCCCGCAGGCCGTCCAGCGGCGGTTCCCCGTCGTAGTAGTCGCCTTCGTTCCAGTTGGCATCGACCCGGATCGGCGCCGCCCAGGCGCTGAGTGTGGCAAGCAGCCAGGGGTCCGCCACGCCACCCCCAATGACAGGGATCAGCCGCTCGACTCGATCCGGATAGGTACTGGCCCACTCATAGGCCTGTAGCGCCCCCATGGAGGCGCCCATCACCGCATGCAGTTCTTCGATGCCCTGGCTCTCCAGCAGCGCCTTTTGCACCTCGACGAAGTCGCGTATGGTCACGACCGGGAAATCCAGGCCCCAGGGCTCGCCCGTTTCCGGATTGACGGTTGCGGGCCCGGTGGTGGTGACGTTGGGGTCATGAGCATTGAGGTTGACCAGGGTATCCGAGGCGATGATGTAGTACTCGTCGGTATCCAGTGGTTTGCCAGGGCCGATGATGGCATCCCAGTAACCCACTGCCTCGTCACCCTCGGCATAGCGGCCTGCCGCGTGGCTGGTGCCGGAAAAGAAGTGGGTGATCAGGATGACATTGTCCCTTGCCTCGTTGAGCGTGCCGTAGGCCTCCCAGCCAACGCGCACGGGGGCAATGGTTGCGCCGCTGACGGTGGTGTATTCCTCCATCTCGAAGACCTGCTTCTCCACCAGCCCGTCCCACGCCAGCGCCTGGGCAGCGATCAGCGGCAGGGCGCCGACGAGGAGGGCGGAGGCGAGGCCACGGAAGAGGGAATGCTCGGCGGTGTTGGTGGTCGAACGCTCGATGCTGTCTTGCATGGGGCTATCCTTGTTCTTATGAAACGAGTTCTCGTGGACCGTCGCTGCCGTCTTCGCAGACCTTGTCGTGCCAGGCGGTCTTCAGTACAGACAGCACGCCCCTGACTGTCAACGTGGAAGCCGTCGATGTGAGCAAACCAAAGGGAGAAGCGCATGGGCCATAATGACGGTTCGGTCCGGGGAGCCGGGTTTGGGATGATGCTGCTGTTCTGGGTGCTGCTCATCGGCGTCGGCACCTGGTGGTTCCAGGGCTTTATCGAGAACCAGCGCAATCCCAATACCCACCTGGTGAATGCCGTGACTGGCGATGGTGAGCCGATCGTGCTGGAGCGCAGCCGGTCAGGCCACTTCATGGCGACTGGCCGGATCAATGGTGAGCCGGTGGAGTTTCTGCTCGACACCGGCGCCACCTATGTGGCCGTGCCGGCGAGTCTGGCCGACCAACTGGGTCTCGAGCGGGCGGGCTCTGCCTGGTTCAATACGGCAAACGGGCGGGTACGCGGTGACCTCACCACTCTGGATGAGGTCAGCCTGGGCGGTTTCTCCGCCACGGAGGTGCGAGGCTCTATCAGTCCCGGGCTGGAAGGAGAGGTCGCCCTGCTGGGAATGAGCTTCCTCAATCGTTTCGATATCGAGATCCGAGATGCTCGCATGGTCCTGCGCCCGGCACAGCAACCCAGAGGAGCACATGACGAATCCCCCTCGAGGCCGTAGCGCCGAACAACCGAAAGAGATACCGGGTCCTGGCTGGCTCGACATTGTCTGGCGCGTCAAGGATGGGCTGGGCGACGATCGCGTCAACATGCTGGCCGCCGGCATTGCCTTCTATTCCCTGCTGTCGCTGTTTCCTGCCATCGCTGCCGTGATCTCCTTGTGGGCGCTGGTGTTCGATCCCCAGGACCTGACTCGTCAGATCGGTGAGCTGAGCCGCTTTGTCCCACCGGGCGGGGCGGGTCTGATCACCGGGCAGGCCCAGGAGGTCAGCGACAATACCGATACGGGACTCAGCCTGACGGCTCTGTTCAGCCTGGCGATTGCGATGTTCGTCGCCTCCAAGGGGGTTCGGGGCATGATGGTCGGGTTGAATGTCGTCTATGGCGAGCAAGAGCAGCGTGGCGTGTTTCATCGGGCGCTGGTCGTGGCAGCGCTCACCCTGGGGCTGATCCTGATGTCCCTGGCCACGATCTCCTTCATTGCACTGTTTCCCCTGGCCATCGGCATGCTTGGCCTCGACAGCACTTCCGTCAGGGTGATCGGCTGGCTGCGCTGGCCGGTGCTGTTGCTGATCATGATGTTCGTCATCGCCGTGCTCTACCGTTTCGGTCCCTATCGCAGATCCCCTCGTTGGGAGTGGGTCAGCGTCGGGACCGTTACCGCAACCCTGCTCTGGCTGCTCGGCTCTGGCGGACTCTCGCTCTATGTCGGCCACGTGGCGCACATGAGCGAACTCTATGGCTCGCTGGGTGCGGTAGTCGTGCTGATGCTGTGGTTCTGGCTCTCCGCCTTCGTCGTATTGCTAGGCGCGGAGATCAACGCTGAAATGGAACGACAGACCCGGCATGACACCACCGTCGGCCCAGACCGGCCCATGGGTGAGCGAGGCGCCTATGCCGCCGACACCCTGGGCCCGAAGGAACCCTGGCAGCAGGCCGACACCCCACGACACGGAGACGACCCATGAGCCTGACCCATCGCCTTGGTATCGACCTTCCCATCCTGCAGGCGCCCATGGCCGGCGTGCAGGGGGCGGATCTTGCAATCGCGGTGTCGGAAGCCGGGGGGCTCGGGGCCTTGCCCTGTGCCATGCTGAGCCCGGCCGTCATGGCCGAAGAGCTCGGCCGGATTCGTGCTGCCACCTCGCGCCTGGTCAACGTCAATTTCTTCTGTCATGTTCCACCTGAGCCCGATGCCGCCCGACAGGCTCGCTGGCACGAGGCGCTGGCTCCCTACTATGACGAGTTCGGTCTCGATATCGCCAGGGTGCCGGATGGCGCCGGGCGTCGGCCCTTCGACCAGGCGGCCTGTGATGTGCTGGAAGCCTTTCGCCCCGAGGTGGTGAGCTTCCACTTCGGCTTGCCTGCCCCCGGCCTGTTGGAGCGGGTAAAGGATTGGGGAGCCATGGTACTGTCGTCGGCCACTACCGTGGAGGAGGCCACCTGGCTGGAGGCGAATGGTGCCGACGCGGTCATTGCCCAGGGTCTCGAGGCGGGTGGCCATCGCGGCATGTTCCTTTCCGACGACCTCACCACCCAGCTTGGCACCTTCGCCCTGCTGCCCCAGGTCGTGGCGGCGGTGTCGATACCGGTCATTGCCGCCGGGGGCATCGCCCACTCCCGCGGTGTGGCGGCAGCGCTGGCGCTGGGTGCCGATGCGGTCCAGGTCGGCACGGCCTTCCTCTGCTGTCACGAGGCCAGTACGTCGGCAATCCACCGCCGTGCGCTCATGAGCGAGGCGGCGGCGCATACGGCGCTGACCAATCTCTATAGCGGCCGTCCGGCGCGCGGCATCATGACCCGGCTGATGCGCGAACTGGGCCCGATCGGTGACGTGGCGCCCGCGTTTCCCCAGGCAACCGCCGCCATTGGTCCGCTGCGCAGCGCCGCCGAGGCGGCGGGAAGCGGGGCGTTTTCACCGCTCTGGGCCGGACAGAATGCGAGCGGCTGCCGTGAGATTCCGGCGGGCCTGAAGGTGAGGGAACTGATGGCTGAAATACCTCGCCGGGAGTCCTGACGAGGTACCGGCGGGACTGATATCATGGATGCATGAACAGTATCCTGCCTGCCATACCGGTCACGGCCCCGCTCGATGACCCCTTCTATTACCTGACGAACTTTCGCTTCGTGCTGGGCTGGGTGAGTGAGCGCCACGACGACCTGCTCGGCGAGCCGGAACGGGACTTCATTGCCGGTTTCGCCAGGATGCCGCTGCCGTCCCAGGCGCTGCTGGTGCGCATGGTCATGCGCAAGGGCGAGCACTTTCGTACGTCACGGCTTGGCTACGACGAGATAGGGGACCCGTTGGCGGCACTTGAACCGCTTGTTGCGGCCGGCTGGGTCGAGGACGATCCACCGCTGACGCTCGATGAGCTCTTTCGCCAGTTGCGCCTGGGCGAGCTTCGCCGGGCCCTCGGCGGTGACATCGTGGCGGCAGGGTTACCGGCGTTGGCCAGCAAGGCGGCGCTGTTGGCGACGCTGCTGCCCATGCATACGACGGAACGGCGACTGGGGGAATGGTGGCCCGGGGTGCAGGCCGGGGAGCGCATCGTGCGCCTGACAGTGATGCCCGTCTGCGAACGCCTGCGGCTGATGTTCTTCGGTAACCTGCACCAGGGCTGGGCGGAGTTCGTGCTCGCCGAATTGGGAGTGCAGCGCTTCGAGCGGGTTACCTTCGGCGCCGAGTCCCGCGCCTTTCAGCGACGGGAGCAGGTCGATGCCTACCTGATGCTTCACCGTCTACGTGAGCGGCTGGAGCAGGGCGAGTCCCCCGGGGTGATTCGTGGTGATGTTCCGGAAGTGCCGGAGGGCAACGCCTGGCTGGCGGAGCGACGGGCCAGGCTGCTCTACCGCCTGGGGCAACAGGCCGAGCGCGCCGGACAGCATGAACTGGCGCTCACGCTGTATGCCGACGGTGGCTGCGGTGAAAGCGGGCAGGTCGACGCACGCATTCGCCGCCTGCGGCTTCTGGAGCGCCTTGGCGAGCATGGCCGTGCCTTGGCGCTTGCTTCCCTGACATTCGACTCGGCAACCGGTGATACCCCGGTCAGTGAAACGGAATGCCAGGCCATCGAACGCCTGTTACCGCGGTTGCGACGGCGGCTGGGGCTGCCGGCGGCGACGCGGCCTTCCGAGCCCACCCCGGAGCGCTGGGAGTATCGCCTCGAGAGACAGAGTCCGGGCGGCACCATTATGGGGGTGGAGCAGGCCGTCTGCGTCCATCTGAGTCGCCCGGATGCACCGGTGTACTATGTCGAGAACGCCCTGCTCACCGGTCTGTTTGGCCTGCTCTGTTGGCCGGCGCTCTTCGCTCCGCTGCCGGGTGCGTTCTTTCATCCTTTCCACAGTGGTCCGGCGGACCTCTATCGTCATGACTTCGTGGCCCGCCGTCGGGACCTGTTCGATGCCTGCCTGGCCCGGCTGGAGGATGGCAGCTACCGCGAGGCGATCCTGGCTACCTGGCATGACAGGCAAGGGGTGTCTTCTCCCTTCGTGTACTGGGACGTTCTGGATGAAACGCTGATCGACCGGGCCCTGGCGTGCATCCCCGCGTCTCACCTGCATGCCTGCTTCGATCGAATGCTGGCCGATCTCAGGGCCAATCGTGCTGGATTGCCGGACCTGATCCAGTTCCTGCCGGAAGACGGCCCGGACCAGCCGCGCTATCGACTGATCGAGGTGAAGGGCCCCGGTGATCGGTTGCAGGACAACCAGCGCCGCTGGCTGGCCTTCTTCCATGCCCAGGGCATTCCCACGGCCGTTTGCCATGTCACCTGGCAGAGCCGGGACGCTGCCTCGTGAGCGAGTCGTTCCGTTACCGTGTCGCGGTGCGGGCGCTGTGCGACTTCACCGCTCGCGAGGGTGACCTCGACCATCGCTTCACTCCCTCGCCCAGCGCTCGGGAGGGCATTGCGGGGCACGCTCTGGTGGCAAGTCGCCGGGGCGAGGGATATGAAGCCGAGGTTCCGTTGTCGGGCTGTTATGCGGGTCTCGTCGTCAGTGGCCGTGCCGATGGGTATGACCCGGTGGCCAACCGGCTGGAGGAGGTCAAGACCCATCGTGGCGACCTGTCGCGCATGGCCGCGAATCATCGTGCCCTGCATTGGGCTCAGGTAAGGGTCTACGGTGCGCTGCTTTGCGCCGAGCGCGATCTCGAGAGCGTATCGCTGTCCCTGGTCTATCTGGAGATTGCCACCGGCCGTGAGACGCTGCTGACCGAGGAGTGGACGGCCAGCGAACTGTCGGAATTCTTCGTGAGTCAATGCCGGCACTTTCTCGCCTGGGCCGAGCGGGAGAGCGGTCATCGGGAGCAGCGTGACGACGCGTTGCGGCATCTGGCCTTCCCCCATGCCGGCTTTCGTCCCGGGCAGCGAGAGCTGGCCGAGGGTGTCTACAAGGCCGCCGCCACGAGACGCTGCCTGCTGACCCAGGCGCCCACCGGGATCGGCAAGACCATTGGCACGCTATTTCCCTTGCTTACCGCCATGCCGCGCCAGGGGCTCGATCGTATGGCGTTTCTGACCATGAAGACGCCGGGTCGTCGCCTTGCCCTGGATGCGCTTGCCCGACTGGGTGCCGGCAGGTATGACAACGTGGCAAAGCATGAGACGACAGTCTTGCCGCTCAGGGTGCTGGAGCTGGTTGCCCGTAGCAAGGCCTGTGAACACCCGGACAAGGCGTGTCACGGCGAGGCCTGCCCGCTGGCGGCTGGCTTCTATGACCGACTGCCGGCGGCACGCGAGGCCGCCGTGTCACGCGGCTGGCTTGACCGCGAGGCGCTGCGGGAGGTGGCCGTAGAGCATGCTATCTGCCCCTACTACCTGGGCCAGGAGCTGGCGCGCTGGTGCGACGTGACCGTAGGGGATGTGAACCATTACTTCGACGCCGGCGCCATGCTGCATGGATTGGCCCAGGCCAACGGCTGGCGTCTGGCCGTGCTGGTGGACGAAGCCCACAATCTCGTGGAGCGGGCCAGGGGCATGTATAGCGCCGAGCTCGATCAGCGTCGTGTCAACCGGCTCCACCGCTCGGCGCCACCGGCTCTTCGCCGCCCGCTGGGGCGCCTGGTGCGGCAATGGCAGACACTCGTTCGCGAGGCGTGTCAACCGTCGGGGGGCGAGGAGGAGAGCCAGGAGCGCCCGGTATACCGGGTGCTCGACGGGCTTCCCGACAAGCTGGTGGGCTCGTTGCAGCAGACGGCGGCCTCCATCACCGATCACTTGAGTGAACACCCGGCCGGAACGGATCCCGAGCTTCAGGAATTGCTGTTCGAGGTTCTCGCCTTCTGTCGGCTGGCGGATACCTTCGGTCAGCATTCGTTGTGCGATCTGGCGCGTCATGGGCGAGGTCATGCCGTGCTTGGCATACGCAATCTGGTACCCGCGGACTTCCTGGCGCCTCGCTTCGCGGCAGCCCACAGTACCGTGCTGTTTTCGGCGACCTTGAGTCCCGGTCACTATCATCGCGACCTGTTGGGATTGCCCGAGAACACGGTCTGGCAGGAGGTGGCGTCCCCTTTCACGGCCAACCAGCTCGACGTGCGCATACGGGACGATATCTCGACACGGCTACGCGACAGGGCGGCATCCGTGGCGCCTGTCGTCGCGGAACTCTCCCGACAGTATCGGGCCAGCCCCGGTCATTACCTGGCTTTCTTCAGTAGCTTTGCCTACCTGGAGGCGGTGCTGGAGCGATTTCGCGAGACGCAGCCGGCGATTCCCGCCTGGTCCCAGTGCCGTGGCATGACGGAGGCGGACAGGGATGCTTTTCTGGCACGCTTCCAGCCGGGGGGACAGGGCATCGGCTTTGCGGTCCTCGGTGGTGCCTTCGCCGAAGGCATCGACCTGCCTGGGGACCGGCTGATCGGTGCCTTCATCGCCACGTTGGGGCTGCCACCCTTCGATTCCTTCAACGAGGCGCTCAAGGCCAGGCTTCAAGAGCGATTCGGTCGCGGCGATGAGTACGCCTATCGCATACCCGGGTTGATCAAGGTGGTGCAGGCGGCCGGCAGGGTCATTCGTGGCCCGCAGGATCGCGGTACACTGGTGCTGATGGATGACCGTTTTGCACGTCGCGACATCCAGGCGTCATTGCCTGCCTGGTGGCAGGTAGCACTCCGTCGGCGTTACGGTTCCTGACACTTTGCTACAGTTTCAGTTTGTTACTGTGCCTGTCGGCGTGCTACTCCTAGTAATGACACACTGACGAGACAAGGAGATGTCTGATGGGAATCGAAGTAGGCGGCCTACTGGGCCTGATTTGGCTGATCATCCTGGTATGGGCCATCGTCAAGGTCGCCAAGAGCCCTGCCGGGCCGGTGGCCAAACTGCTGTGGATCATCGTCCTGCTGCTGTTCCCGCTTGTCGGGTTGATCATCTGGCTGTTGATGGGACCAAAGGGCTAGCGATCCGTCAGAGAGCCTGATGTGTTTCTCGCCCCGAGTGTTTACGTTGCCAATGTCAACGACCGGTGTCAGCAGCTCGGGGTGCTGTCGACCCTCACTCGTCCGAAGTTGCTGAGGATGACCTGGGCGCCGGTGTCCTCCCGGCCGCAGATACGGAAGGTGCCGTTATGGCCTGCCGGCCGACCCAGGGGCCCGTAGCGCACCGGCCGTCCATCCTGTCTGTAGCGGGTCGAGACGACGCGGCTGCCGTTGAACACGCGCAGTATTTCCGCATTGCCGATGTTCCCGCTTTTCAGGTCTCCCAGCACGACCACCAGCGGTGCGGTCCAGTCGTCAGTGCTGCAGGTCACCCGATCCTGGCTGGGGCAGAGGGTAACGGAAGTGCGTCGGGTAATGGCCGTATTGCGTGCCAGGGCCAGAGCGGTCTTGATCCGCTGCACTTCGGTGATGACCTCATGTCGGGCGTTCATCGCCTGGAAGCCGGGCACTGCCCAGCCGAACAGGATGGCCAGCAGAGCCATGACGACCAGCAGCTCGACAAGCGTGAAGCCGAGTTGGCGGGTGCCGCTTGACCGGTGGCGGGGTCCCGGACCGTCTGGAGAAGGCGTTTGCATGGATCGTCCCCGGGCGTGAGATCCCTGTCACTTGGGTCTTTCACTTTACACGGGGACAGAAGATGGCTTCGTAAGCCATTTCTGATAAATGACGTACGCCATCGCCAAATGCGGACCGTGGCAATGGGGACGGACTAGTCGTCGGGTTTCTGCTCTTCCAGATAGCGGTCGCGGTGGGCGCTGGAGCAGAACCATTCTCCCTTGTCGCGCAGGGCCTCGGTTTCCGGAACGTGTACCTGGCACCAGGTGCAGCGGACCATCTTGCCGCCTTCCTGGTCGGGGTCGTTTTCCAGCAATTCCTCGCGCTCGAGCTTCCATGCGCGGTACATACGGTAGAGTTTCAGGCCGGCGAAGAGCAGCAGGCCAAAAATGATCAGGCGAATAAGCAACAGGTTCATCCTTATCGGGCTCCCGGGTGAGGGGTAGCGGCTTTGCTAGCCGGACGTTCATGCGGGACAATGTGATGACTTTGGATTCTCAAGAGATTTCTACGCTCATGCAAGACTTGACGCTGGTGATGGCTCAGTTGGATCCGTTGGTGGGAGACATTCCCGGTAACGCCGACCGTGCCATTGAGGCCGTACGCGAGGCACGAATCGAGCATGGCGCCGATATCGTGGTGTTTCCCGAACTCTACCTGAGCGGCTATCCCCCCGAGGATCTGCTGCTGAGGCCATCCATGGAAACCCGCCTGCGCGAGGCGCGTGCCCGCATGGCGGCCAAGGTGGCACGTGATGTGCTGGTGGTCATCGGCTACCCGGGGCGTCGCGAAGGCAGCACTTACAACCTGGCTGGCCTGCTCTACAACGGCGAATGGCTCGACGAGTATGCCAAGCAGGTGCTGCCCAATTACCAGGTGTTCGACGAGCGGCGCTATTTCGCCACCGGCGAGCGCAGCCTGGTGATCGACCACAAGGGGGCGAAACTTGGCCTGCTGATCTGTGAAGATCTCTGGGACGGGGGCCCGGTAAAGGCGGTCCGAGATGCCGGGGCCGAGATCCTGATTACCCTCAATGCGTCGCCCTACCATCAGGACAAGCCCGGAGAGAGGCTGCGCCTGCTCGAGCAGAGGGCAGCCGAGGTCAATCTGCCGGTGGTCTACGTCAACACCATCGGGGGGCAGGACGAACTGGTCTTCGACGGCGGCTCGGCCTGTGTGGATGGTGACGGCAGGATCCGCGTACTGGCCCCCTACTGGCAGGCGGGCCTGATGCCCGTGCAGTTCGTTCAGGAAAACAGCCGTTGGGTGCCGCAGGAGGGAGAGATCGAGCCCCAGGAAGAGCCCGAGGAGAGCCTCTATTGCGCGCTGGTCAGCGGTCTGCGGGACTACGTCAACAAGAGCGGCTTCGACGGCGTGGTGCTGGGTCTTTCCGGTGGTATCGATTCGGCCCTGTCTCTGGCCATAGCCGTGGATGCCCTGGGCCCGCAACGGGTTCATGCGGTGATGATGCCGTATCGCTATACCGCCGATATCTCCCGGGAGGATGCCGCCGAACAGGCCAGGCTGCTGGGCGTGGACTACCAGGTATTGCCCATCGAGCCCATGGTCGACGCCTTCATGGAAACCCTGGCGGACACCTTCGCCGGAACCGAACGCGACACCACCGAGGAGAACCTGCAGTCGCGCTGTCGCGGTGTGCTGCTGATGGCGATCTCCAACAAGAAGGGCTTGATGGTCCTTACCACGGGCAACAAGAGCGAGATGGCGGTGGGTTACGCCACCCTCTATGGCGATATGGTGGGAGGCTTCAACGCCATCAAGGACGTCTACAAGAGCTGGGTCTATCGCCTGGCCCGCTGGCGCAATACCCAGTCGCCGGCGATCCCTGAGCGGGTCATCGAGCGGCCGCCTTCCGCCGAACTGGCGCCCGAACAGAAGGATAGCGACTCGCTGCCGGAGTATGACGTGCTCGATGCCATCCTGATGCGCTACATCGAGGGGGATATGAGCGCCGAGGCGATTATCGATACCGGCTTCGATCGCGAGGATGTCTACAAGGTGGTGAAGCTGGTCGATCGCTGCGAGTACAAGCGTCGTCAAGCTCCGGTGGGCGTTCGCGTGACACCACGGGGCTTCGGCCGTGATCGTCGTTATCCCATCGTCAACGGCTGGCAGCCCGGCGAATAGGCCCAAGAAACCCGCGACGATGTCGCGGGTCCTCTTCGGGGCAAGGCTCAGGCCGAGAGCGACTGGGTTCGTACGTGCTGAGGCTCGAAGGTACGGCCGCGCAGGCGATCGTTGCCCGGGTCGTTCTCGATCAGCACCTGCAGTACCTCACGGGCACGGTCGCGCATGTCGAGACCGAGGTAGCCTTCCACCATCACGGCCAGGGCATCGCGCGTGGCTTCGGCTTCCGGGTAGTTCTCCACCACCCAGCGACCGCGCTCCACGGCTGCCAGATAGGCACCCTTGCGCAGATAGAAGTCGGCAATGTGCAGTTCGTGACGAGCCAGCAGATTGCGCAGGTAAACGATGCGCTGCTCCGCATCCGGGGCGTATTCGCTGTCCGGATAGCGGCTGACCAGTTCGCGGAAATCGGTATAGGCATCGCGAGAGGCGCCCAGGTCACGTTTGGATATGTCGATCAGCCGCAGCCGTTCCAGGCTGAAGCGTCCCGCCTGCCAGGAAGACAGTCCACGCATGTAGAGGGCGTAGTCGGCCTGGGGGTGGGTGGGGTGCAAGCGGATGAAGCGGCTCGCTGCGGCTCGGGCAGCTTCCCAGTCACGGGTCTCATAGTAGGCGTATATGAGCTCCAACTGAGCCTGCTCGGCATGACGGCCGAACGGGAAGCGAGTATCGATGGCCTCCAGCCGGGAAATCGCCGTGGTGTAGCGTCCCCCCTCAAGCGCATCTCGGGCTTCTTCATAGAGCTCCTGCTCGGCAACGCCGGCAAACTCATCCTCGTCTTCCGTGTCAGCCCTGCCGGCACAGCCAGTGACCAGGGCGGCGGCCAGCAGCAGGGCGACAAGGCGTGTAGCGATGGTGGAAACGCGCATCGTGATCCTCGTGTCAAACAACCCGTGTCGGCCATGGTAGGATTGGCCGTAACCCATCCACTATAAAGCACCTTGCGAAAAAACGCAGTCCTCAGGTGCCTGCTCGGTGATTGCCTCCGCTATGCCCCATACTCTGGAAGCTCAGCAACGCGTGCCCGTAACCCTCGCTGGAATACGCCTCGACCAGGCGGCTTCCGAGCTCTTTGTCGGCCATTCCCGTGAGCGGCTCAAGGGCTGGATCAAGCAGGGCGCCCTGACGGTGGACGGCCGCCCGGGAAAACCCAAGGACAAGGTCGTGGGTGGTGAGTGGCTGAGGCTCGTTGCCGAGATCGAGGACGATACCCGTTTCGAGGCCGAGGATATCCCCCTGAATGTGGTCCATGAAGACGACGAGGTGATGGTGATCGACAAGCCGGCCGGGCTAGTGGTGCATCCGGCCGCCGGCAACCCTGATGGCACCTTGCTCAATGCGCTGCTTCACCACTGCTCGGCGCTTGCCGGTGTGCCGCGGGCGGGTATTGTCCATCGGCTGGACAAGGACACCACAGGGCTGATGGTGGTCGCCAAGACCCTGACGGCCCAGACCGCCCTGGTCGAACAGCTGCAGTCACGTACGGTCTCCCGTGAATACGATGCGGTCTCCGTAGGCGTGATGACTGCCGGGGGCACCGTGGATGCCCCCATCGGCCGCCACCCCCGTGACCGCAAGCGCCAAGCGGTGAATGTCAACGGCAAGCCCGCCGTGACCCACTATCGGGTCGTGGAACGCTTCCGCGCCCATACCCACGTGCGCTGCCGTCTGGAAACGGGCCGCACCCATCAGATCCGTGTCCACATGGCCCACCAGCGCTTCCCGCTGGTGGGCGATCCGGTCTACGGGGGCCGTCTCAAGCTGCCGCCCGGCGCCAGCGAAGGTCTCAAGGAGCTGCTACGGGGGTTTCCCCGCCAGGCGCTGCACGCCCGCAAGCTGGCCTTTGATCATCCCGGCAGCGGAGACCGGGCAGAATTTCGCGCCGCCTTGCCCGATGATCTACTGATGCTGATCGATTATCTGCGCGACGACCGCGAGGCGATGCTATGAGTGATGCCCCCCATCTGCAACCGACCCTGATCGAGCCGGACTGGCCCGCCCCCGCCTCCGTTGGCGCCTTCATTACCACACGTGAGTCAGGCCCCAGCCAGGGGGATTTCGCCTGTTTCAATCCGGGGGACAAGGTGGGCGACAATCCCAACCATGTCGCGCTGTGTCGTCATTTACTGGCTGATGAACTACACGATGACCGCCCGCTCCTGTGGCTGAACCAGGTCCACGGTGCCAGGGTTCAGGCGAGCCACACGGATGCGCTGCCAGAGGCGGATGCCTCGGTGGCCTTCGACCGTGGACATGCCTGCGTCGTGCTGACGGCAGACTGCCTGCCGGTATTCTTCTGCGATCGCCAGGGGACCCGGGTCGGTGTCGCCCATGCCGGCTGGCGCGGCCTGGCCGGCGGCGTGCTGGAAGCCTTGGTGGCGGCGCTGGGAGTGTCTCCCGAGGACCTGATGGCCTGGTTGGGCCCGGCCATCTCGAATGCCCAGTTCGAGGTGGGGCCCGAGGTCCAGCAGGCCTTCGTCGGCGTACACCCCGAGACGGAAACCGCCTTCGATCCCAGCCCCTATCGCCTTGGGCACTACATGGCCGACCTCTACAAGCTGGCGCGGCTGCGACTGGAGCGCCTGGGGCTGTCACATATCAGTGGCGGTCATTTCTGCACCGCCTGTGAGTCGCGCTTCTACTCCCACCGCCGCGATGATGGCCGAACGGGACGGATGGCCAGCGTGATCTGGCTAAGGTGAGCTTGTCCAGGCACTAACGAGCGTCTTTCAGGCGCCAGGCCTTTGCGGAGGCGCTGTAAACCCTTCCATGGGCGCTACATTTGCCCTGCTGCGCTCTCGCATCCTGCTCCGCTTGCAGGACCGGTGCTGGCCATCCATGGCCAACCCGTTCGGAGCAATGCTCCTCACCCATGGCAAATGACCTCCGCTACGACCTGTCCCCTGCGCCGCTCTTCCTGGCACAGCCTGACCTGTGTCAACCTAAAACCCCTTTCCCTGGCGGGCGACTTGAAAGCCGCCCACTCTGACTCCATTGATACTGTCAACGCGATTTGACAGGGCCAAGCGGCGCGTCCAAGCAGCGCTGCCACCCCAATGGAGGATATTCCGGATGCGATTCGACAAGTTCACCGCCAAACTGCAGAACGCCGTGGCCGACGCCCAGTCCCTGGCCGTGGGGCGCGGGCATAACCAGCTCGACCCGGGCCACCTGCTGCTGGCGCTGCTGGATACCAGGGATACCGGCCTGAAGGCGCTGGTGCAGAAGGCGGGCGGCGATGCCGCTCGCCTGCGCGACAGCCTGGCCGGCTACCTCGATAATCTGCCCAAGGTCGGCCAGTTCGACGGAGAGGTCCAACCTTCCCGTGACCTGGTGCGGCTGTTCAATCTCACCGATCGGGAGGCCCAGAAACGTGGCGATCAGTTCATCGCCAGCGAACTGGTGCTGCTGGCGGCGCTGGAGATGGGTCATGCCGTGAGCAAGCTGCTGACCCAGGCTGGCCTGAGCCGCAAGACCCTGGAGGCGGCCGTCGACAGCGTGCGTGGCGGTGAGAGGGTTGACGATCCCAACGCCGAGGATCAGCGCGAGGCGCTGGAGAAATACACCCTGGACCTGAACGAACGGGCCGCCAACGGCAAGCTCGATCCGGTGATCGGCCGCGACGACGAGATCCGCCGCACGATTCAGGTGCTGCAGCGGCGCACCAAGAACAACCCGGTGCTGATCGGCGAGCCCGGGGTGGGCAAGACCGCCATCGTCGAAGGGCTGGCCCAGCGTATCGTCGACGGTGAGGTGCCGGAAGGGCTCAAGGACAAGCGCGTGCTGTCGCTGGACATGGGCGCGCTGCTGGCCGGCGCCAAGTTCCGCGGTGAGTTCGAGGAGCGCCTCAAGTCGGTGCTCAAGGAGCTGTCCCAGGAAGAGGGACGGGTGATTCTGTTCATCGACGAATTGCATACCATGGTCGGTGCCGGCAAGGCCGAGGGCGCCATGGATGCCGGCAACATGCTCAAGCCGGCCCTGGCCCGCGGTGAGCTGCACTGTGTGGGTGCCACCACCCTGGACGAGTACCGCAAGTACATCGAGAAGGATGCCGCCCTGGAGCGTCGTTTCCAGAAGGTTCTGGTGGATGAGCCCAGCGAGGAGGATACCGTGGCCATCCTGCGCGGTCTCAAGGAACGCTACGAGGTTCATCACGGTGTCGATATCACCGATGGGGCCATCATCGCAGCGGCCAAGCTCTCGACCCGCTATATCACCGACCGCCAGCTTCCCGACAAGGCCATCGACCTGATCGACGAGGCGTCGTCGCGCATCCGCATGGAGCTCGACTCCAAGCCCGAGGAGATGGACCGCCTCGACCGACGCCTGATTCAACTGAAGATGGAGCGCGAGCATCTCAAGAAGGAGACCGACGAGGCGTCGAAGAAGCGCCTCGAGGCTCTGGACGGCCAGATCCATGAGCTCGAGCGTGAATACGCCGATCTCGACGAGATATGGAAGGCCGAGAAGGCCAGCATCCAGGGGGCGGCCCAGTTCAGGGATGAGTTGGACAAGGCACGTATCGACCTGGAGCAGGCCCGCCGTCAGGGCGACCTGGCGCGCATGTCCGAGTTGCAGTATGGCCGCATCCCCGAGTTGGAGAAGCGCATCGCCGAGAGTGGCGAGGGCGAGGCCGACACGTCAAAGCACCAACTGCTGCGCTCCAACGTCACCGAGGAGGAGATCGCCGAGGTGGTCTCGCGCTGGACCGGGATACCCGTGTCCAAGATGCTCGAAGGCGAGCGGGACAAGCTGCTGCGCATGGAGGAGGCACTGCATGAGCGCGTGATCGGCCAGGAGGAGGCGGTCGGGGCGGTGTCCAATGCGGTGCGGCGTTCCCGTGCGGGGCTCGCCGATCCCAATCGTCCCAACGGCTCCTTCCTGTTCCTCGGCCCGACCGGGGTGGGCAAGACCGAGCTGTGCAAGGCGCTGGCCGGCTTCCTCTTCGACACCGAGGAGGCCATGGTGCGCATCGACATGTCGGAGTTCATGGAGAAGCACTCCGTGGCACGGCTGATCGGGGCACCTCCGGGCTATGTGGGCTATGAGGAAGGGGGGTATCTGACCGAGGCGGTACGCCGCAAGCCCTACTCGGTGCTGTTGCTCGACGAGGTCGAGAAGGCCCATCCGGACGTGTTCAACATCCTGCTGCAGGTGCTGGAGGATGGCCGCCTGACCGATGGCCAGGGCCGTACCGTGGACTTCCGCAACACGGTGATCGTCATGACCTCCAACATGGGCTCCGACATCATCCAGCGCATGGGGGGTGACGACACGGACTACGAGCAGATGAAGGGAATGGTCATGGCGGTGGTGGGGGACCACTTCCGTCCGGAGTTGATCAACCGCATCGATGAGGTCGTGGTCTTCCATGCCTTGAAGCAGGACCAGATCCAGGCCATCGCCGGCATCCAGCTCGACCGTCTGCGCTTGCGGCTTGCCGAACACGACATGGGGCTCGACGTGAGTGACGAGGCCATGGCGCAGTTGGCGGTGGTGGGCTTCGATCCGGTCTTCGGGGCCCGGCCGCTCAAGCGAGCCATCCAGAGCCGGATCGAGAACCCCCTGGCCCAGGACCTGTTGGCTGGAAGGTTCATGCCCGGCGACGTGATTCACGTTACAGCCGAGGACGGGAAACTGGTCTTCACAACCTAACGGCACAAAGCGTTACGTTGTCGATCGGGCGGCCAGTCGGCAACTGTCTACACTGAAAGTCAGGTTGCGTCCTGTAACCCCTTTGCCCGCCAGCTCCCCCAGCAGGCGGGCTTTTTTACACGCCGGGGCCTTGCCGGAATCACCCTTTTGGACTAGCGAATGTCGCTTGGCGGTTGACACTGCCCCGGGGCTATTGGAATCTTGAGCGTTCCTGATTTGCGGGCGCGGATTCCAGCGGGCAACCCCCCATTACCGCGCGACGGGTAGGCCACGTTGCCTCTACCCGCCGAAGGACTACCGGGACGGGTCAACCGCTCGTCCTGGCCAACGCCCCGACGCGGCGATCTGTCGTGATGAGAGTGCAGGCCCCAACCGGGCCAATGCCAGGGTTTGGCATCAGGTGCCGGCGTATCCGGCAGCGACATACCGTCGCACTCGAACCCGTGCCCGTCGAAGGGCGCGGATCGCACTCGAGACCTCCAGGGGAGATACATCAGTGGAATTGCTTTCCGGCGCGGACATGATCGCCCGATTCCTGCAGGATGAGGGCGTTGAATACATTTACGGCTATCCCGGCGGCGCGGCGCTGCATATCTACGACGCGCTGTTCCGCCAGGACAAGGTCAAACACATCCTGGTGCGCCACGAACAGGCGGCTACCCATGCCGCCGACGGCTACGCCCGGGCTTCGGGCAAGCCCGGCACGGTACTGGTCACCTCGGGGCCCGGTGCCACCAACGCCGTCACCGGCATCGCCACCGCCTACATGGACTCCGTCCCGATGGTGGTGCTGTGCGGCCAGGTGATGAGCCACTTGATCGGCGACGATGCCTTCCAGGAAACCGACATCATCGGCGTGACGCGGCCCATCGTGAAGCACAGCTTCTCGATCAAGCACCCCTCCGAGATTCCGGAAGTCCTCAAGAAGGCCTACTACCTGGCGGCAACCGGGCGCCCGGGTCCGGTAGTGGTGGACATCCCCAAGGACATGACCGCGCCCACCGAACGCTACGAGTACGTCTATCCGAAGAAGGTCAAGATGCGCTCCTACAACCCGGTGGCCCGCGGTCATACCGGCCAGATCAAGAAGGCCGTGGAGCTGATGCTCAAGGCCAAGCGGCCGGTGTTCTATACCGGCGGTGGCGTTGTCACGGGCCGGGCCTGCGAAGGGCTGACCGACATGGTCAAGCGTCTAGGCTTTCCGATCACCACCACGCTGATGGGGATTGGCTCCTACCCCCAAAGCGATCGGCAGTGCCTGGGCTGGCTGGGCATGCACGGCTCCTATGAGTCGAACATGGCCATGCACCATGCCGACCTGATCATTGCCATTGGCGCGCGATTCGACGATCGCGTCACCAACAACACCTCGAAGTTCTGTCCTACCGCCAAGATCGTGCACGTGGACATCGACCCCAGCTCGGTTTCCAAGACGGTGCGTGCCGACGTGCCCATCGTCGGGCCGGCGGGCAGCGTGATCAGCGAGATGATCAGCCTGATCCAGGGCAAGGAGATCGCCCACCCCGAGGCTCTGGCCGAGTGGTGGCAGAAGATCGACGGCTGGCGCGAGGAGCGGGTTGGCAAGCTCTACGAGCCCTCCGAGCCCGGCGAGGCGCTCAAGCCGCAGGAAGTCGTCGAAGCGGTGTGCAAGGTCACCCGCGGCGAGGCCTATGTGACCACGGACGTGGGTCAGCATCAGATGTTCGCTGCCCAGTACTACAAGTTCGACAAGCCCAATCGCTTCATCACCTCGGGCGGCCTCGGCACCATGGGTTTCGGCTTTCCGGCCGCCATGGGTATCAAGAAGAGCTATCCCGGCGATGACGTGGTCTGCATCACCGGCGAGGGCAGTTTCCAGATGATGATGCAAGAGCTCTCGACCTGTAAGCAGTACGCGGTCGGCGTCAAGATCGTCAACCTCAACAACGGCTCACTGGGAATGGTGCGCCAATGGCAGGACCTGAACTACAAGTCCCGTCATGCCCACTCCTACATGGAGTCGTTGCCGGATTTCCAGAAGCTGATCGAGTCGTATGGTTTCACGGCCATCAAGGTAGAGCGTCACGAGGATCTCGAACCCGCCCTCGAGCGGGCCTTCGCTGATACGAACGAGCTGGTGTTCCTCGACATCTATGTCGATCCGCGCGAGCACGTTTATCCGATGCAGGTGCCCCTGGGCTCCATGCGTGACATGCTGCTTTCCAAGACGGAGCGGACCTGATGCGCCATATCATCTCGATTCTGATGGAAAACGAACCGGGCGCCCTGTCTCGCGTGGTGGGGCTGTTCTCGCAGCGCAACTTCAACATCGAGACGCTGAACGTGGCGCCCACCGAGGACGAGACCCTGTCCCGGCTGACGGTGACCACCGTAGGCGATGACCGGGTGATCGAGCAGATCACCAAGCACCTCAACAAGCTGATCGATGTGGTCAAGCTGGTGGATCTCACCGAAGGCAACCATATCGAGCGCGAGCTGATGCTGGTGAAGGTGAAAGCGCTGGGAGCGGCGCGTGATGAAGTCAAGCGCACGGTGGATATCTTCCGTGCCCAGATCGTCGACGTGACGCCGAGCCTCTATACCGTTCAGATCACCGGCGATGCCGGCAAGCTGGATGCCTTTCTTCAGGCCATGGGGCCGGTGGGCATTCTCGAAGTGGCGCGTACGGGGGTCTCGGGTATTGCCCGGGGAGATAAAGTATTGAGCCTTTAATGCCACGTTGTCGTATCGGCTCAGGCCGCCCTCCAGGGCGGCTTTTTTGTCAATGCTCTTTCACTTCATCCCATAGGGCCTGGATCAGCGGGCTCTTAAGGCGCCGATTGAGAACGCAAAGACCGACATCGTAGTGAGGCAGCTCCGGCTTGACCGGCAGGACTCTGACGCGCTCGGCCAGCGGGCTGTTGTCGAGTACGATCTTCGGCACCACGCCGATCCCGAAGCCCAGGCTCACCATGCTGACGATGGCTTCGTGGCCGGCTACCTGAGCGTAGATGCGCGGCGTGACGCCAAGGGCCTTGAACCAGGTATCGCTGTATTCCCGTGACAGTCCTGCTTCGGAAAGGATCATCGGAACTGCCTGCCACTGTTCCGCCGAGGGAGATTCCGGCGTGGAAGGAATCCAGTCGGCAGGTGCTCCAGGGGCGATGAAGACCAGTGGCGATCGGGTCAGCGACTTGAAGGCCAGGGCGGCAGGCGCACTGCGTGGACGTGGTGTGATCGCCATGTCTTCCTCGCCGTTCAGGACTTGGGACATGGATTCGGCCGGGTCGCCGGTGTGCAGTTTGAGCTCGATATGTGGGTGACGCAGGCGAAATTCGCTGAGCAGGTCGTAGAGGAAGCTGTAGCTGGCCGTTACCGAGCAGTAGATGCTGATCTCGCCGGAGAGTTCGCCCTCCTGCGTGCTCAATGTATGACGTAGCAGCTCCCACTGGCTCACCGCATCTCTGGCGTAATCCTGGAAGACGAGACCTTGGCGGGTCGGGGTGACATGGCGATTATCGCGCTCGAACAGTCGTGCCCCCAGGCTTTGTTCCAGTTGACGAATGGTCCGGGAGAGCGTCGAGGGGCTGACATGGCAGAGCTCGCTGGCTCGGCCGAAGTGCAGCGTGTCGGCCAAGGCGAGGAACTGCTTGAGGGCGCGTATATCCATGGCGGCATTATTGCATGATTTGGCATACCATGTTGCATATATAGCATTTTACGCAACATCCCTGGCGGCGTAAGGTGGACCTCATCGAATGCACCGAAACCCAGTGCCGCGACAGACGGCGCGGGTGGCCATCAACGCTGATACCTAAACCCTCGGGTCAACCAATTCAGGAGCACACCATGCGCGTTTACTATGACAAGGACTGCGACCTCTCCCTCATCCAGGGCAAGAAGGTCACCATCGTGGGCTATGGCTCACAGGGCCATGCCCATGCCAATAATCTGAAGGAGTCCGGTGTCGACGTCACCGTCGCCCTGCGTGCCGGTTCTTCCTCTGCCGCCAAGGCCGAGGCGGCTGGCCTGAAGATCGCCAGCGTGCCGGAAGCCTGCAAGAGCGCCGACGTGGTGATGATCCTGGCGCCGGACGAGAACCAGAAGGCGATCTACGAGCAGGAAGTCGAACCCAACCTCAAGGAAGGTGCGACCCTGGCCTTCGCCCATGGCTTCAACATCCACTACAACCAGATCGAACCGCGCAAGGACCTGGACGTGATCATGATCGCGCCCAAGGCACCGGGTCACACCGTGCGCTCCGAGTTCGTCAAGGGTGGGGGCATCCCCGATCTGATCGCTATCCATCAGGATGCCTCCGGCACTGCCAAGGAGCTGGCTCTCTCCTACGCGGCAGGCGTTGGCGGTGGCCGTAGCGGCATCATCGAGACCACCTTCAAGGATGAGACCGAGACCGACCTGTTCGGCGAACAGGCCGTGCTGTGCGGTGGCGCCGTGGAGTTGGTCAAGGCCGGTTTCGAGACCCTGACCGAGGCAGGCTATGCGCCGGAGATGGCGTATTTCGAGTGTCTGCACGAGCTCAAGCTGATCGTCGACCTGATGTACGAGGGCGGCATCGCCAACATGAACTACTCCATCTCCAACAACGCCGAGTATGGCGAGTACGTGACCGGTCCCGAGATCATCAACGACGAGTCTCGTGCCGCCATGCGCAATGCGCTCAAGCGCATCCAGACCGGCGAATATGCCAAGATGTTCATCAACGAGGGCAACAGTAATTACCCTTCGATGACCGCTCGTCGTCGCTTGAATGCCGAGCATGATATCGAGCAGGTTGGTGCCAAGCTGCGCGGTATGATGCCCTGGATCGCTGCCAATCAGCTGGTCGACAAGACCAAGAACTGATCTGGGCGGCGTATGAGCCGGACAAAGGCGCGGAAAACCGCGCCTTTGTCGCATCTGAATCATGGTCGATTCGCTTTTCGCCCCGGTATCACCGTGTAGAATGAAGTCTCACCTTCGGGTGAGCCCATTCTGGCAACGGACGAGACGAATGAGTCAGGATCCCCGCAATACCGAGCACGACACTCATCGGGATGGCGCCGAGTCTGGCCCCGCCGAGGACGAACGGATTCCGCCGGCCGAAGAAGACATCGCCGCTGCCTTTGTGCGAGAAACGGAGGTGATCGAGGAATCTATCGAAGATGGCAAGAAGGTGCGCAGGAAAGGCATCTACCTGTTACCGAACCTTTTCACCACTTCCGCCTTGTTTGCCGGCTTCTTCTCGGTGGTGGCCGGCATCAATGGCGACTTTACCGCAGCAGCGGTTGCGATCTTCATTGCCATGGTGCTCGATGGCCTGGATGGGCGTGTCGCCCGCATGACTAACACCCAGAGCGCCTTCGGGGCTGAATATGACAGTCTTTCCGACATGGTCTCCTTTGGTGTCGCGCCGGCGCTGGTCGCCTTTACCTGGATCCTGCAGGACATCGGCAAGACCGGTTGGGTAGTCGCCTTCCTCTACGTAGCCTGTGCGGCTCTGCGTCTGGCACGCTTCAACGTGCAGATTGGCAGCACCGACAAGAAATGGTTCATTGGTCTGCCGAGCCCATCGGCCGCCGCCTTCGTGGCGGCGAGTGTCTGGACCTTCCACAGCTTCGATGCCGATGCGGTCGGGTTCAAGGTATTGATGCTATTGGTTGTTGCGGCGGCCGGTGTATTGATGGTCAGCAACATCCGCTACTACAGCTTCAAGGAGATCGATCTCAAGGGGCCGGTGCCATTCGTGGTGCTGTTGGCCATTGTGTTGGGCTTCGTGGTGATTTCCGTCCAGCCCTCGGTGATGTTGCTGTTGCTGTTCAGTGCCTATGTGGCGTCAGGACCGGCCATGGCCATCATGCGCAAGATAAAGCAGCCGACCGTTACCGGCTGAATCCGGACGCTTTCCGCCATGGCGCCCGCCCAGCGCGGGCGTTGTCGTCTCGGGTCGGCAGCCGAGCTACCACAGGCATTCGTGACCGAGTGCCTGTGGAACACCCTTCCTGCGCCGGCTGAAACTTTTTTACCCAAAGCCCTTGCGGCCGAGCGCGCCAGCCCGTAAAGTACGCATCCGCTGCCGGCAACGGCTAACGTTGCCAGCGGTGGAAGTGGAGAAAGTGCTTGTTTCTGTTTGGTTTTTTCGAATCGG
>NZ_PNRF01000015.1:20377-20471 GCF_002879615.1 Billgrantia endophytica | reverse complement strand
TTCGCGATTGACAGAAGCGCCGGAGACGGTAGAATGCACGCCACGCTGAAGGCCGCCGGCAGGACCGGCGCTTCGCGGCAGGATCACCCCGGTG
>NZ_PNRF01000015.1:0-20327 GCF_002879615.1 Billgrantia endophytica | reverse complement strand
CCCAGGCCGACCAGGTCGGTCATCCAGCCGCCGGCGATCATCGACAGGGCCGCTGCCAACAGCAGGACACGCTGCACGAGGTTGGCCGCACCGTTGAGGAACCACCCCTGCACGGCGGCGGCCAGCAGATAGATGCCCATCCCGGCGGTGACGACAACCCGCAGGATCTGCATCCAGGTGCCTTCCATCAGCAGGGCCGGGCTGTAGAAGAACATGAAGGGCACGATGAAGGCGGCCAGGCCGAACTTGAAGGAGGTCAGGGCCGTTTTCAGCGGGTCCGTGTTGGCGATGGCGGCGGCGGCATAGCCCGCCAGTGCGACCGGTGGCGTTATCGCCGAGAGCACGGCGTAGTAGAACACGAAGAAGTGGGCGACCAGCGGCGGGATGCCGATCTGCTGCAGGCCGGGTGCGACCACCGAGGCGGCGACGGCGTAGGCCGCGGTGGTGGGCATGCCCATGCCGAGCAGGATGCTGATGCACATGGCGAAGAACAGTGCCATCAGGTGGCTGGTATCGGCAATACCCAGCAGCATGGAGGCGAAGCGGGCACCGACACCGGTCAGCGAAATGACCCCGACGATGATACCGGCACAGGCACATACCGCGATCAGCGGGATCGCCATGCGCGCACCAAGGGACAACGCGTTGAGCAGTGCCCTGGGGCCCATCCAGTGCGGGGTGAACCAGGAGACCACGGCGGCACTGATCATGGCCAGGGTGCCGGCGCGAATCACCGAGTAACCCATGAAGAGGGTACCGATCAGGATGACGATGGGCAGGAACAGGTAGGCCTGCTTGACCATCTTGCGGAAGACCGGCAGTTCATCCTTGGACATGCCCAGCATGCCATCACGGCGCGCTTCCAGATCGACCATCATGTAGATGGAAAGGAAATAGAGCCCGGCGGGAATCAGTGCGGCAATGGCAATTTCGGTATAGGGAATGCCGGTGATCTCGGCCATGATGAAGGCGCCGGCACCCATGATCGGCGGCACGATCTGGCCACCGGTGGAGGCGGCGGCCTCGATGCCGCCGGCGCTGCGCGGATGGTAGCCGACCTTCTTCATCAGCGGGATGGTGAGTGAACCGGTGGCCACCACGTTGCCGGCGGAGGTACCGTTGATCATGCCCATCAGGCCGGAGGCGAAGACCGCCACCTTGGCCGGGCCGCCCCGTGCACGGCCGGCGGCGGCGAACGCGAAGTTGATGAAGTAGTCGCCGACCCTGGAAGCCTGCAGGAAGGCGGCGAAGGTGATGAAGAGAATGATATAGGTCGACGACACGGCGGTGGTCGGGCCGAGAATGCCGTTGTCGGTGTAGAGATAGGTGAAGAAGCGCGAGAAGGAGTACCCGCGATGTTCGAGCAGGCCCGGCAGGTAGGGCCCGGCAAAGGCATAGATCAGGAAGACGCCGGTGATGAGGATCAGAGCCAAGCCAGCCACACGACGGGTCAATTCCATGATCAGGGCCACACCCACGGCGGCGATCATGAATTCGGTCTGCCCGGCAAAGGGGGTGCCGGCGGCCATGCGCCAGCGATTCAGTACCAGAACCAGATAGGCGGCAACGAGGATCGAGGCAATGATCAGGATCGCGTCGGCCCAGTGGATGGAGCGGCTGGAGCTGCGCCATATCCAGCTGCTGACCAGGGCGATGGCGGTGGCGCCGGCCAGCGACCAGCTCAGGTGCACGACGAGCCAGTTGGCGGGCGGCGTGCCGGTTTCGCGCATGTACCAGGCGTAAAGCGTGCAAAAGACGGCGTAGCCGATGGCAGCGACCGCGGGAATCAGGGCGAACCATTCGACGCGGTTGATACGAACCTCACCGGGGCTGCGATCGAGCGTCATGGCCGCGGTGATGGCGAAGCCGACGGCAAGGCCGCCCGCGACGTGAATGATACGGAATGTCCAGGTCTCGATGGGTGAGACGTTGAGCGCATAGAGGTGCATGGCCGTGAACAGCACACAGGCGGCAAACACCGTCTGGCCGAGCAGGCCCGAGAGCACGCGCTCGTTGTGGGCGATGGGGATGTCGGCAACCCCATCAGTGCCGACTTTGGCAGCGGCTTCGTTGGGTTGGGTTTCGTGAGTCATACCGGAATGCCTAGGAGGTTACGGATGCCTGCGCAGAAGCGAGGCGTTGACGCCGGCCCGGAGACCGGCGTCGATGTCGCGTTGCGGAGGATCAGCCGCGCAGGTCTTCCGGAATGTCGTAGCCCTGCTCCTCGAACCAGCGCACGGCGCCCGGGTGCCAAGGCAGGAAGGAGTTGTATTCGAAGTTTTCGGGCAGCGTCTCGACCGCGGCGCCGTGGATCTGCACCATGCGGTCGTGGTTTTCCATGACGGCCTGGGTCACTTCGTAGACCAGAGACTCCGGCATGTCCTTGTGGGTGATGGCGAAGTTCCAGATGGAGACGGCCGGCAGGTCCTCTTCCAGGCTGTTGTAGACAGCAGCCGGGATGGTGGACGGCGACAGCTCCGGATAGTCGTCCAGCACGTCGCCCATCTCATCCTCGGAGAAGGAGAAGATGTTCACGTTCGCCTGGGCTTCGAGTTGGCTGAAGGCGGAAATCGGCACGCCAGCGGCAAAGGCGAAGGCATCGATCAGGCCATCCTGCAACTGACCGGCCTGGTCGGCTGCGCCACCGTTACGGGTGTCGACATCGAGGCCGAGCTTCTCGAACAGCTGCGGGTAGTACATGTCCGACGTGCCGCCGGCCGGGCCCACGCCAACGGTCTTGCCGTCGAGGTCGGCGACGGAGGAGATGTTGGAGCCTGCCAGGGAGATGATCTGCAGGGTGGTCTGGTACATCGGGAAGACGGCACGAATATCAGTGTGTTCGACGCCCGGTGCCAGCTCGCTCTCGCCAATCCAGGCTTCGTAGGCCGGGCCCATGGTGACCATGCCGAAATCATGCTCGCCCATCTGTACCAGGGTGGCGTTTTGCACGGGCCCACCGGTTACCTCGGCGCCGAAGGAAACGCCCAAAGCATCCCCTACCAGGTTGGCCCAACCGGCGCCGTAGATGTAATAGGTGCCGCCCTGGCTGGCGGTGCCCACAGTCAGGCTGCGTGGCCAGTCGCTGCGGTCTTCGGCCTGTGCGCCCGCTGCTACCAGGGCTGCGCCCAGGCAGGTCGTTGCAATCAGCTTGGATGCTGCGTATCGCATGGTGTCACTCCAATGGCGTTGTCGTTATGAGAGCACCCCGCTATCAGCAGGAGAGCGAGACGCTCAGGGAAATCTGGCATACAACGCTCAGTAAAGGCAAGAGGCGTGCCTTGAAATTAAAAAATAACACCTGGTCAGTAGGTTACGCTTTCGAAATTCGACCAAGGTCGCGATGGGAAAAGCCCCGGTTGGCTGGCATGTCGCACACTGGCTGCTCTATCGTGTGTGGGATTCCGCACGAATGGTGTCGGTGAGACGAGAGGGAGGCGCAAGGGCGGCAATCAGGCGGCTGGCCTGATGCAGATCGTTCATCAGCGACGAGGCAAGCCAGGGGTCCAGGCGCTGCTGGCGCAGGCGCTCGGCCAACTCGCGCTGCCAATGATGGCGAACAGTTTCCAACTGGGTGTCGATGTCAGAATCGCCGGGGCCTTTGGCCAACCGGTTCAGGCCCAAGGCGAGGGCCAGACGGAGGTCGTCGTGGGCGTCCCTCAGGGGACTGGTTCGGGCCGAATGGCGCAGCAGGCTGCGCTGCAACACCTCACCAAAACGAACGGCCTCCACCATGCGCAGCGTCTGGTCGTGAAGGATATCCAGGCGAGTCTTCTGTTCGTCTGTGAGGGGCGTGTCGATGCGCGAATGGAAATCGAGAACCTCGGCCAATAGTGGCTTGATTCGCTCCTGGTAGCGGGCATTGATGGCTGGCCAGGCGGCGGGGTCGATGGTCGCCTCGACAGTCTCACGCCGTGGCGGGTGGCCGATCACGTCGGCACTGGGCATCAGGATGGCTGTGCAGAGCAGGTGATAGGCACGACGATTGAGTCGCTGACACTCCTGCTCCATCGCCGCTACGGCTGTATCGGCGTGCTCCAGGGCGGTCTTGTCCAGGTAGCGAGCCTGGGCGGGAGGCAGTCGAGCCGGTTCCGGAAAGCGGCGTTCCAATGCGCTCGCCAAGCGTGGAATCAAGGGCAGCATCAGCACGATTCCCAGCAGGTTGAACAAGGTATGAAACAGGGCCAGCTTGAGCGGCCAGGCGGTCTCTGCCATGCCGATGACTGCGGCAATGGTATCGACCAGCCAGGCCAGGGGCATCAGGAGCAGCAGTGCGACAGCCGCTGTGACGAGGTTGAAGATCACATGGGCGCCGGCCAGGCGGCGTGCGGCGGCCCCGGCAGTCAGGGCGCCCAGTACCGCCGTTACCGTGGTGCCCACATTGGCGCCGATGGCGATGGCCAGGGCCGGCAGGTAGGGAAGTTGACCCGAGGCGAGTGCGGTCAAGGTGAGCAGCAGAGTGGCATGACTCGATTGCATGACCACGGTGGCAACGATGCCGAACAGCACGAACAGTGGCCAGTGCCATGGCTGGCTCCCGCTCAGGCCGTCGAGCCTGAGGCCGTCCTGCCAGGTTTCGAAGCCCAGCTTCATGAAATCGATGCCCAGGAACAGCAGTCCGATGCCCAGCACCAGGCCGGCGATACTGGCAAGGACCCCGCTTGAGAGGCGGCTGCCGAGCAGCCCTAGGGCCAGCAGGGGCATGGCGTAGTGTGCCAGGTCGAAGCGGAGACCGACGCTGGCGATTAGCCAGGCTCCGGTGGTGGTGCCCAGGTTGGCGCCGAATAGCAAGGCAATGGCGCCGGCCAGGCTGATCAATCCTGCACTGACAAAGGACATGGCCAGAAGCGTGATCAGCGAGCTGGACTGCACCAGGGCGGTGGCTAGCGCACCCGCGCCGATGGCCCGTGCGGGGCTTCGGGTGGCGTTGTACAGCCAGCGATCCAGGGTGCCGCCGGAGAGCCGCTTGACCCCTTTCTCCAGGTGGGTCATACCCCACAGGAACAGGCCGAGCCCCGCCGCCAGGGTGGCAAGGTCAGGTCGTGCCAGCAGCAGCGCCGTTACGGCAATCAGCCCGAACAGCTCCAGGCGGTGCCGCATCGCCCGGGGCCGGGGTGCGTCGGCTGCGGCTCCCTGCAGGGGCACGATCAGCGGCTTCCGGGGTCGAGAATCCTTACCGTAGCAATGGCATTGCGGCGCTGCTCCTCGCGCTCCCGGTTGACACGGGTTTCGAGTTCGGACCGCGCATCGTCTTCGATGGGAGACTGTTCGAAGAAATCACAGCTGACGCAGTCGCGGTAGCGTATGCCGTTCTGCTCCCAGGCGCGGATGCGATCCATCTCGGCACAGCGAGGGCAGATAGCGCCGGCAATAAAGCGTTTCTGAACGGCCATGGGGCCTCCCTGATGGGGAGCCGCCAGGCAATGGCTGGCGGCTGGTGGAAAAATGCCAATGGACAGGGCGGGCCGCTCAGGCGGCACGAATGCCGCTATGACGCAGCAATGGTTCGATACTCGGCTCCCGACCACGAAACGCACGGAACAGTTCTGCAGCATCGCGTGCGCCGCCCTGCTCGAGAATGGCATGGCGGAAGCGCTGGCCGGTTTCGGCATCAAAGATACCGGCTTCCTCGAAGGCACTCCAGGCATCGGCCGAGAGGACCTCCGCCCATTTGTAGCTGTAGTACCCCGCGGCGTAGCCACCGGCGAAGATATGGCTGAACCCGTTCTGGAAGCGGTTGAAGTCAGCCCGCGGCACGACCGAGACGGCGGCACGAACCTCATCGAGAAGCGCCTGAATGTCGGCAGCGGCCGGGGCGCTGAGTTCATGGTGTAGGCGCAGGTCGAACAGCGAGAACTCCAACTGGCGCACCAGACCCATCGCGGACTGGAAGTTCTTGGCGGCCTGCAGGCGCTCGAGCAGTTCCACGGGCAGCGGCTCGCCGGTATCCACATGGCCGGCAATCAGGTCCAGGCCTTCGCGCTCCCAGCAGTAATTTTCCATGAACTGGCTGGGAAGCTCCACCGCGTCCCAGGCGACGCCATTGATACCGGATATATCGGCTATGGTTTGCCGGGTCAGCATGTGGTGCAGCCCGTGGCCGAACTCATGGAACAGAGTCGTGACTTCGTCGTGGGTCAGCAGGGCCGGCTTGTTCCCCACCGGACGAGTGAAATTGCAGGTCAGATAGGCAATTGGCAGCTGGAGTGTGCCGTTCTCTTGGCAGCGCCGCACCCGGCACTCGTCCATCCAGGCACCGCCACGCTTCCCTTCACGGGCGTAGAGGTCGAGGTAGAATCCGGCAATCGTGTTGCCGCGTTCGAGAATTCGGAAATAACTCACATCGTCGTGGTAGCGCGGTGCGCTCGTGTCTTCCTCGAAGGTGACGCCATACAGCCGCTCGACCACCTTGAACAGGCCGTCCACTATGCGAGGGGCCGGAAAATAGGGGCGCAACTGCTCCTGGGAGATGGCGTGGCGAGCCTCGCGCAGCTTCTCGCTAGCGTAACCGACGTCCCAGGGTTGGAGTTCCGCCAGGCCAAGCTCGGTACGTGCAAAGTCGGCCAGTTCGGCAAACTCCTCGTGCGCCTGGGGCACGGCACGGCTGGCCAGGTCATCGAGGAAGTCGATCGCCTGTTGTGGCGATTCGGCCATCTTGGTGGTCAGGGAGTAGTCGGCGTACGTGGCGAAGCCCAGCAGCTCGGCCAGCTCACGACGCAGGCGCAAGGTTTCCTCGATGATCGGGGCGTTGTCGAACTTGCCCGCATTGGGCCCCTGGTCGGAGGCGCGGGTAACGAAGGCGGTATAGACTTCGCGGCGCAGGGCGGGGTCGTCGGCAAAGGTCATCACCGGATAGAAACTGGGAAAGTCGAGGGTGATGCGGTAGCCCTTCATCCCCTTTGTCTCGGCGTTGGCGGCAAGCGCGGCAAGGGCGCTGTCGGGCAGGCCGGCCAACTGCGATGCCTCTTCGATGTCCTTGTGCCATGCCTGGGTCGCATCGAGTAGCTGGTTGGAGTAGGTGTTGGCCAACTCTGAAAGGCGTGACTTGATCTCACCATAGCGATGCTTTTTCTCGGGGGGCAGGTCGACCCCGGCCAGGCGGAAGTCTCGCAGCGTATTGTCGACGCTTCGTCGCTGAGCCCCGTCCAGCCGTTCCCAGGCGGGGCCATTCTTCAGCGCCTGCCAGGCATGGAACAGCCCTTCGTGCTGTCCAAGCCAGGTACTGTAGTCGGAGAGCAGTCCCAGGCAGGCCTGATACGCGTCGCGCAGGGCCGGCGAGTTCATGGTGCCGTTGAGGTGCGAAACCGGCGACCAGGCGCGGGACAGCCGGTCGTTGTGTGTCTCCAGTGGTGCGGCGAGGCTCTCCCAGTCGGGTGTGCCCTGCTGAGCGCGTTCGACCAGCGCCTCGATGGCGGTGCGGTTGTCCGCGAGCAGTTGCTTGATGGCCGGGACGACATGGTCGGGAGTGATGTCGGCAAAGGGCGGCAGGTCATGGGATTCGAGCAACGGATTCTGAGACATGCACACCTCGTAGACGGTTGAAAAGGGACAAGGGCAATGACGCTTAGATGCGGCCAGCCAGGCCGGGTTTCAATGTGGCCTGATTATTTGATTGACGTTTGGTGGCGCTGAGCCAGCCTGATAGGCTTGCGGGCTTCACGAACGAGAGGTCGATGGAATGAACGCAACCCTGGAGCGCTGGAGTACCCGGCGAGCCTTTATTCTGGCGGTGACCGGTGCGGCCGTGGGGCTGGGGAATATCTGGCGGTTTCCCTACATCACCGGTGAGAACGGTGGTGCCGCCTTCCTGGTGCTTTATGTCGCCTTCGTGCTGCTGCTGGGGTTGCCGGTGATGATGGCCGAGATTCTCATCGGGCGTGCCGGTCGCCGCTCGCCCATGCAGTCGCTGGGACGCCTGGCATCGGCGGCGGGCGCCAGCGGCCGCTGGCGATGGCTCGGGCTTTTCGGGGCCTTCACGGTGTTCTGTATCCTCTCCTTCTACTCCGTGGTGTCCGGATGGTCCATCGAGTTCCTGGTGGCGTCGGTAAACGGCAACTTCGTCGGGGCGAGTGCCGCCGAGATCGGCGCCGGTTTCGATGCGTTCCTTGCCGACCCCAGGCGCATGACCTTCAACCACACGCTGTTTCTGTTCATGACCATGACCGTGGTGGCCGCCGGTGTGGTCAAGGGGCTGGAGCGGCTCAACAACCTGTTGATGCCACTGCTGTATCTGCTCCTGATCCTGCTGGCAGGCCATGCGGCTACTACCGAAGGGTTCGGGCCGGCAATGGTGTGGCTCTTCCGGCCGGACGTCTCGGTCATTACCCCTGTTGTCGTGATGCATGCCATGGGCCATGCCTTTTTCACCCTGGCGGTAGGGGCCTGCGCACTGATGGCCTATGGAGCCTATATGCCCGAGCGTCAGAGCCTGCCTCGGGCCGTCGGAGCGGTGGCGGTGCTAGACGTGGCGGTGGCATTGCTGGCCGGCATCGCCATTTTCTCGGTGGTATTCGCCCAGGGCATGGACCCCGGTGAAGGGCCGGGGCTGATGTTCGTGACGCTGCCGGTGGCGTTCGCCGAACTGCCCTGGGGGGCGCTGTGGCTCAGTGCCTTCTTCCTGCTGCTACTGTTGGCTACCTGGACCTCGTCGATCAACCTGGCGGAGCCCATGGTGGCCACGCTCCAGGGACTAGGTTTCAGGCGAGGCCAGGCGGCTGCCGTCATCGGCGTCGCGGTCTGGCTGATGGGGCTATTGTCGGTGCTATCCTTCTCGACTCTGGCCGAGTGGCGTCCTGTGGCCGGCATGAATGCCTTCGATCTGGTAACGACCATTCCGACCGAAATCTTCCTGCCGATAGGAGGACTCCTGATTGCCGTCTTTGCCGCCTGGGTCATGCCGCGCGAAGAGGCGCGGACGGCTCTGGGAGTTGGTGAGTCAGGCTTCCGTCTCTGGCAGGGGGTGGTACGCTGGATATCGATTCCACTGACGATCCTGGTATTGGCTGCCGGGCTGTTGTGATCCGTTTCGACATGATGTGGCCGGCATTGCCGACGGCCAAGGGAGACAGGCATGAGCACCAATGATCCCATCCGCTCCTGGAAGGGCGTGACTCCGGTACTGGGTGAGCGGGTCTATGTGGACCCGGCCAGTGTGGTGCTGGGCGACGTGGAATTGGGCGACGACTGCTCGGTCTGGCCCATGGCGGTGATCCGTGGCGATATGCACCGTATCCGCATCGGCGCTCGCACCAGCGTACAGGACGGCAGCGTGTTGCATATCACCCATGCCAGCGACTTCAACCCCGGCGGCTTCCCGCTCACCATTGGCGAGGACGTCACTATCGGCCATAAGGCGATCCTGCACGGCTGCACACTGGGTAGCCGCATTCTGGTAGGCATGGGTGCCATCGTCATGGATGGCGCCGTGGTGGAAGACGGGGTGATCATCGCCGCTGGCGCCCTGGTCTCCCCGGGCAAGCGCCTGGAGAGCGGCCATGTCTATGCCGGCAACCCGGCCAGGGCCATGCGCCCGATCAAGGAGAGTGAGCGGGCCTTCTTTCCCTACACCGCCGGCAACTACGTCAGACTCAAGGACGAATACCTCGAGCAGGGCGCGGGAGTTTCCTGACGGAAACCTGGTTCTTCGGGCGGCGGTCGTCGGCCTGCTGATCACGCCGGGGCCGACCAACACTCCGCTGGCCGCCTTGGGCAGCCAGCGGGGTGTGAAGGCATCGCTGGAGCTGATCCCTGCCTGGACCTGCTGGCTCAAGGCTCCGCCTTGTGGCGATAATCCTCGGCCTTGAGGCCATACTTGCGCAGCTTGTCGTAGAGGGTCTTGCGCGGTAGGCCCAGGTGCTCACAGACATCGCTGATACGACCTCGGTGGCTGGCGAGAGATTGGCTTATCAGGCTTTTCTCGAACAGTTCCACCTGCTGGGGAAGGGCCAACTCGCCATTGCCGGTCTCGACGCCCTCGAGCAGCGCATCGAGGCGATAGTCGAAGGCCGAGCCCAGCAGGACATAGCGTTCGGCCAGATTGCGCAATTCGCGCACGTTGCCGGGCCAGTCATGGGCCATCAGGGCCGAGATGCCACTGGTGTCCAGGGGTGGTGCTTCAAGGCTGCTGCGGTTGGCTGCGACCACGGCGAAGTGCTGGAACAGCAGAGGAATGTCCTCGCGGCGATCCCTGAGAGTGGGGATCGGCAGGGTGACCACGTTCAGCCGGTAATAGAGGTCCTCGCGGAACTCGCCGGCCTCGGCGGCCAGCTTGAGGTCGACCTTGGTGGCGGCGATCACCCGGATGTCCAGCGGCACGACTTCGTTGGAGCCCAGACGTTCGATGCCGCGCTCCTGAAGGACGCGCAGCAGCTTGACCTGGAGGGCGAGGGGCATGGACTCGATTTCATCGAGAAAGACGGTCCCGCCATTGGCATGCTCGAACTTGCCGATACGTCGTTCGACGGCACCGGTGAAGGCGCCCTTTTCGTGGCCGAACAGCTCCGATTCGATGATGCTCTCCGGCACCGCCCCGCAGTTGATGGCGACGAAAGGATGGCCTCCACGAGGGCTGCGCTCGTGGATGGCGCGAGCCACCAGATCCTTGCCGGTCCCGGTCTCGCCGAACAGCAGGACATCGGCTTCTACCTGGCCGATGCGCTGTACCATGGAAGCCAGCCGCTGTATGACCGGTGTGCGGCCTACCAGGCGAGGGCCGGGCGCGGCCTGTTGTGCTTCCAGCTCGGCCTTGAGTCGACGGTTTTCCAGGCTCAGGCGTCGCTTGTCGACACCACGGCGCACCATTTCCACCAATCGCTCGCCGGCGAAGGGCTTTTCCAGGAAATCCCAGGCTCCCTCGCGCATGGCCTCCACAGCGGTGGAAATGTCCCCATGCCCGGTAATCAATATGACCGGCAAGTCTGGGTCGCGCAGCCGGATCTCACGCAACAGTGCCAGGCCGTCCATGCCGGGCATGCGAATGTCACTGACGATGACACCGGGGAAATCCGGCAGCAGTGTCTCCAGGGCGCTCTCCGCGCTGGCATGGGGCTCGGGTGTGTAGCCTGCCAGTTCAAGGGTCTGGCCGGCAGTGATACGAAGATGGGCTTCATCGTCGACGATGAGTACCGGGGCGGCCACCGGGTCATGCATGAGAGATCGGCTCCTGGGAGTTGGCGAGGCGGGACCTGTCGGGGTCGCTGTCACGGGGCAGGGTAATGGTGAACCGGGCTCCGGTACCAGGCTGGTTTCCGGCCTCGAGCCGCCCGCCCAGGTCATTGATGATGCGTGAGGAGATAGAGAGCCCGAGACCCAGGCCGCTGCCTGGTGACTTGGATGTGAAGAAGGGCTCGAAGATACGGGCCAGGTTCTGTTCGGGGATGCCGGGGCCATTGTCCGTCACGCTGATCCGCACGTCTCGATCGCTGGTCTCGATGCCAAGCATCAGCGTGGGGTCGGGGGTCTCGGCCATGGCCTGCAAGGCATTACCGATCAGGTTGACCAGGACCTGCTCCAGCCGGACCAGGTCAGCCTGCACCCACGTTTCCTCCTCGCCCCAGTTTCGGTTGACCTTGACGTTGGCGTTGCGCAGGCGCCCCTGATAGAGCCGCATTGCATAATCGAAGCAGGCCTGAACCGGGACCGCCGTCAGGCTTCCCCCGCTCTTGCGCGAAAACTGCCGCAGCTGCGAGCTGATCTCGGCCATGCGCTCGGTGAGCTCCACCACCTGGGCCAGGTTCTCATCGACGGCTTCCCGGCGGTTGCGTGCAAGGAACGTTCGTGCGTTCTCCGCGTAGGCACGGATGGCCGCAAGCGGCTGGTTGAGTTCGTGGTTGATACCGGCGGCCAACTGGCCGAGTACGGCAAGCTTGGTGGCCTGGATCAACTCATCCTGGGTCTGCTGCAGGCTCTCTTCCGCCCGACGCCGCTCGTCGATTTCATCGGAGAGCAGGCGGTTGGTTTCCATCAGATCGTGCGTGCGCAACTCGACATTACGCTCCAGTTCGTCACGGACGTTGGCCAGGGTCTGGCGCTCACGCTCGGCGAAGAGCTCGCGTTCGCGGCGCAGGCGCAAGCGTTGCCAGCCGACGCCTCCCGCCAGTGTCACCACGCCATAGAGCCCTCCGGCCAGCAGTGCCGCCAGCCACTGGGCATTGAGCACGGGGTCGAGTGACTTGAGAATGTGCATGTCCCAACCGAAGGCATCCATGTGTCGGGTCATTCCGAGATAGCTTCCATCGGCAAGGGGGCCCTCGGTGAAGCGGACCAGGCGGCTGCCGTCTCCACGATAATCGAGTATCTGGATGCCGGAGGGGGGCAGCGGCTCATCGGCGTAGCGGCGAGAGTCCAGCAGGGCTTGGTGCTCCTCCTGCGAAAGCGGATAGAGTGCCGTCATTCGCAGTTCGGGGCGACTGGCCATGAAAATGATGTTGTCCTTGTCGGTCACGACCAACTCGGCATCCTGCTCTGCCCAGCTCTCTTCCACGGCATCGAGCAGGACCTTGATCACCATGACGCCGCTGGGCTGGGCGTCAGGTGTCGTATCGTCGAGCCATACAGGGGCGGAAAAATAGTAACCCCGTTCCAGGGACTGTGTGCCCAGGCCAAAGAAACGGCCGCGGCTACCCTGGATCGCGTCTTGATAGTAGCTGCGGAATGCATAGTTGTGGCCGATGAAGGTATTGGTCAGGTGCCAGTTGCTGGCTGCCAGGGTCGTGCCCAGTCGGTCGAGCAGGTACACGTCCGAGACATCGGCGATGGCTCGGAACTGGTCCAGCAACAGATTAAGCGGCATGGTGTCCTGGTGCCCACGATTGGTCAGGAACCGCTTGACCATTTCGCGGGACGCCAGCAGCTGTGGCAGGTAGTCATGTCGTGTCAGGTGGCCTTCCAGGCCCGCGGCCGAGAGGCGCAGCTCGTTCTCGGCCTCGCGCACGAGGGTGTGCAGCGCTTGCTCGCGGGCCACCTGGGCGGCCTGCCACATGATCGCCACCAGCCCCAGGGGCAGCAGCAGTAACAGGAGCCGGCGCAGGGGAACCGACAGGCGGGGCGGGTGATGTGGGCCTTTCACGCGTTTCCGACCTCAGAGCTGGATTTCTGGCAGTGCCTGGGCACGACGCAGGGCCCGTTGGGCACGGGTTTCGGCACGCTCCATTTCCAGCAGCTCTTCTTCGACGAAGACCAGATGCTCATGTGCGCGAGCCCTAGCATCTTCGGCTCGCCCTTCGAGAATGGCGTCGAACAATGCGCGGTGCTGCTTCATCAATAAAGGCCGTGACTGTGGCTTTTCGAAGAGGTGGGTGAGGTTTTCGACAATACTCTTTTCCAGCAGGTGGAAGATGCCACGAATGGTGTGAAGCAGCAGTACGTTGTGCGCCGCTTCGGCGATGGCAAGATGGAAGGCAGCATCGGCTTTGGCCTCGAGTTCCGGATTGCGGCCGGCGAAGCAACTTTCCAGCTCCCCGAAGCGTTTGAGCAGCATCTCCTTGTCAGCGGGCGTCGATCGCAATGCTGCATAATAGGCGGAGATACCTTCCATGGCGTCACGGAATTCGAGCAGGTCCAGGTGAAATTCCTGGTGGCGAGTCAGCATGTCCAGGAGGGGGTCGCTGTAGCCGCTGTTGAGATCGCGTGTGATGAAAGTGCCGCCACCCTGGCGGCTGGTCAGCAGGCCACGGGTGGCCAGCTTCTGGATGGCCTCCCGCAGGGAGGGGCGCGAAACCCCGAAGCGCTCTGCCAGCTCTCGCTCTGGCGGTAATCTCTGGCCAGGCTTGAGACTACCTTCGAGGATCATGGCCTCGAGGCGTTCGGTGATCACATCGGCCAGCTTGGGTTGGCGAACGGTTTGGTAGGTCATGCGGTTCTTCCTGGGAGCCGGCCATGGATAGCTGGCGATCTCTTAATTGGTCTTACCAATTTTGACGTGGTTCTCTCTTGGATGCAATCCGCCGAATTGGTGAAAAACCCGGGATTAATCATTGGGTTGCTCGAGACCTGGCTTATGGCCGACCAAAGTCTAAAGGGTCGGAGGCGGTAATAGGGGGGCGTTGGTTTGACACTGGGGTAGCCGAACCATAAGGTTCATCCTCATCTTTCGGTAAATTGGTATTACCAATTTACCGAAAGATGATTAGAGCCAGGAATGTGACGAACAACAATGGTTGCGTGGCCGGTACTGGCTGCCGGCCGACCGTGAGGGAACCTCATGACGCCAGTCAAGCTTTATCCCCCCAAGCCCGAAAAGGTCTATTTCTTCGGCACCTGCCTCGTCGACCTGTTCTATCCCGAAGCAGGCCTGGACGGTATCCGCCTGCTGGAGCGTGAAGGCATCGAGGTGATCTTTCCCGAAGACCAGACCTGCTGCGGCCAGCCGGCCTATACCTCTGGTTATCAGCAGGAGGCGCGGGCCGTGGCAGTCGCCCAGCTCGGGCTCTTTCCCGAATCCTGGCCGATCATTGTACCCTCTGGTTCCTGCGGCGGCATGATGCGGGTCCATTACCCTCAGTTGTTTGCCGGTACCGAGCATGAGCGTCGGGCCACGGAGGTGGCAGGCAGAATCTATGAGCTCACCGAATTCCTGATCCATGTCTGCCATCTCGCGCTCGAGGACCGTGGCGGGCCGGAGAAGGTCGCGATGCATACCTCATGCAGTGCTCGGCGTGAAATGGGCCTGGCCGATACCGGGCCGGCACTGCTGGCCAAGCTGGGTCAGGTGGAATTGGTGGAGCAGGTCCGAGCCACCGAGTGCTGCGGTTTCGGTGGCACCTTTGCCGTTCGCCACCCGGAAGTCTCCGCCGCCATGGTCGACGACAAGACCCGGGCAATCGAGGCTGCCGGGGCCAGTCGCTTCGTGACCTCCGACTGCGGCTGCCTGATGAACATCGATGGTCGCTTCTCGCACCAGAAGAAAGGGATCGAGGGCGAGCATATCGCCAGCTATCTATGGCGGAGAACCTCATGAGCGTCGAAACCTATACCCCACAAGCCTTCCATCGCCAGGCCCACGATGCCTTGGGGAGTCCGCAGATTCGTTCCAACTTCCGCAAGGCCATGGATGGCCTCATGAGCAAGCGGCGCGACGTGTTCAGCGACTGGGACCTGGAAGCTCTGCGTGAGCTTGGCGCCAACATTCGTCTGCGGGCACTGGCCAGGCTGCCCGAACTGCTCGAACGGCTCGAGGCCAACTGCGAGGCCAGCGGCATCAAGGTGCACTGGGCCGAGGATGGCGAGGAAGCGTGTCGGATCATTCGCGAACTGTGCGAGGCTCGCGGCGCCAAGTCGGTGATCAAGGGCAAGTCCATGGTCTCCGAGGAGATGCATCTCAATGCCCACCTGGAAGCGGCTGGGATAGAAGCGCTGGAGTCGGATCTCGGCGAGTATCTGGTGCAGCTCAACGAGCAGACGCCCTCGCATATCATCATGCCGGCGATCCACCTCAACACCGATGAGATATCCACGATCATGCACGACAAGACGGGGCTGGCACGCACCCGTGATGTCGATGTCATGACCGCTGCGGCTCGGGCCCAGCTACGCGAGCGATTCATGTCAGCCGATATCGGCATCTCGGGTGTCAATTTTGCGGTGGCCGAAACCGGAACCCTGTGCCTGGTGGAGAACGAGGGTAACGGCCGCATGACCACGACGGTGCCCCCGGTCCATATCGCCGTGACCGGCATCGAGAAGGTCGTGGAGCACCTGCGTGACGTGCCGCCCCTCTATGCCTTGCTGACGCGCTCGGCCACCGGTCAGCATGTCACCACCTACTTCAACATGATCAGCTCGCCACGGAAGCGGGGCGAGCATGACGGCCCCGAGGAAGTGCACCTGGTGCTGGTCGATAACGGCCGCTCCAGCATCTATCAGGACGACGAACTGCTCGACACCCTGCGCTGCATTCGCTGCGGAGCCTGCATGAACCACTGTCCCGTCTATACGCGGGTGGGCGGGCACACCTACGGCACCACCTATCCCGGCCCCATCGGTAGTATCCTGATGCCGCACATGCTGGGGTTGGAGCAAACGAAGGATTTGCCGACCGCATCCAGCCTGTGCGGTGCCTGCGGTGAGGTTTGCCCGGTCAAGATTCCCATTCCCGACCTGCTGGTACGTCTGCGGCGCGAGGCGGTGGGCGAGGGGCGCGGCAATGTCCCCGGTGCCGGGGTCAAGCGTACGAAGAAAGAGGTGGCAGCCTGGAAAGGCTGGCAGTGGTTGGCTACCCATCCTTCAGCCTGGCGGGGGGGTACGGCTATCGTCGGCAAGCTTCAGGCGTTGACGCCATCGAAACTTGGCCCCTGGACCGAATGCCGGACGGCCCCCAGGCCCGCGAAGCGGTCATTGCATGCCCTGGTAAAGCGCCACCAGGCAGGTAAAGACAAGAGTGACGCGGAGAAGAGCGCTGCGAACCATGTGATCAAGAAAGGAAAGGACGAGGAGGAGCGGTCATGAGTGCTCGCGATGCCATTCTCAAACGCCTTCGTGAGCGTACCGACGGTGCCTTGAACGCACCGGACAGCGACTTCAGTGTCGTGACCGGGCGTGGTTGGAGTATCGGTGAGCGCCTCGAACGCTTCGAGCGCTTGATCACCTCCGTTCACGGCGAGGTGATTCATACCACCCATGACAATTGGACCGTCGACTTGGCGGAACTGCTGCATGCCAAGGGGGTGCATCGGCTGGCGCTGGGGCGGGAGCACCCCGTGGCCGCAGAGGCACGCAGCGCGCTTGACGCGCGCGATGTCGTGCTGCTGGATGCCGATCGTGACATCGAGTCCTGGCAGCAGGAGCAGTTCGAGTCCACGGATGCCGGCCTGACGTCCACCCGCGGTGCCATTGCCGAGACCGGCAGTCTCTGGCTGTGGCCGACGCCCGACGAGCCGCGCCTGATCAGCCTGGTGCCACCAATCCATATTGCCGTGCTGGACGCCGACACCATCGAGGATACCTTCTTCGACGTGATCGAGGCCCATGGCTGGGCCGACGGCATGCCCACCAATGCCTTGTTGGTATCGGGCCCCAGCAAGACCGCCGACATCGAGCAGACCCTGGCCTACGGGGTGCACGGCCCCCGTGAACTGGTGGTGCTGGTACGCCACGCAGAGGAACGCAAATGACTACCCTGTCCCCTGCGGCACCACCCCGGGTCGAGGCCTGGCATGAGCTGAAGACGGTTCTGCTGAATACCATTCCCGCGGAACGGTTGATCGATGATCCGCTGCGCACCCTGGCCTATGGCACCGATGCCAGCTTCTACCGGTTGATCCCCAAACTGATCGTTCGTCCCGAGAGCGAGGACGAGCTGATGCTGGTACTGGCCGAATGCCGCGCGCGTCGCTTGCCGGTGACTTTCCGCGCCGCCGGCACTTCGTTATCCGGTCAGGCGGTCACCGATTCGGTATTGATCCAGATGGGACAGGGCTGGCGCGGCCATGAAATCCTCGATGGGGGACAGGCGATTCGCCTGCAGCCCGGGGTGATCGGGGCCAGGGCCAACCAGCTGCTGGCACCGTTCGGACGCAAGATCGGGCCGGACCCGGCCTCTATCGGCAGCTGCATGATCGGGGGCATCGCCGCCAACAACGCTTCAGGCATGTGTTGCGGCACTGCTCAGAACAGCTACCGCACGGTGCGCGATATCAGGGTGATCCTGGCCGACGGCACCCGGCTGGATACCGCCGACCCGGCTAGCCGCGAGGCCTTTCGGCTCTCCCATGCCGACCTGTTGAGCGGCCTTGAGCGGCTGTCCGCCGAGGTGCGTTCCAACGAGGCGCTGGCCGAGAAGATCCGCCACAAGTACCGGCTCAAGAACACCACCGGATATGCGCTGAACAGCCTGGTGGACTTCACCGACGGCATCGAGATTCTCAAACATCTGCTGATCGGCTCCGAAGGAACGCTGGGCTTCATCAGCACCATCACCTACGACACCGTGGTGGATGAACCGCTGAAAGCAGCGGCGCTGATCTTTATCCCGGACATGGCCACCACCTGTCGGGCGACCATAGCCCTCAAGCAGGCGCCGGTGTCCGCGGTCGAGCTGATGGACCGTGCGGCGCTGCGCTCGGTGGAGCGCAAGCCGGGCATGCCCGATGTGCTCAAGACGCTGCCGGACAGTGCGGCGGCGCTGCTGATCGACGTTCGCGGCAACGATGAGGCCGAGCTCGAGGAGCGGCTTCAAGCGGTGCGAGTCATCCTGGAAGGCATCCAGACCCTGGAGCCCGTTGCCTTCATGCATGATGCCGCCACCTACGAGCTTTACTGGAAGATCCGCAAGGGGCTCTTCCCGGCGGTAGGCGCGGTGCGCGAGACCGGTACCACAGTGATCATCGAGGACGTGGCCTTCCCCATCGAACGACTGGACGAGGGCGTGCAGGCTCTGACCGATGCCTTTCATCGTCATGGCTACCCGGAGGCCATCCTCTTCGGCCATGCCCTGGAAGGCAACCTTCACTTCGTCTTTCCTCAAGGTTTCGAAAAGCCCGGTGAAGTGGAGCGTTACCAGGCGCTGATGGACGAAGTGGCGCAACTGGTAGGCGTCGAGTATGGCGGCTCGCTCAAGGCCGAGCATGGCACCGGCCGCAATATGGCCCCCTATGTCGAACTGGAATGGGGCCCCGAGGCCTACGCCTTGATGTGGGAAATCAAGGCGCTGTTCGACCCGGAGAACCTGCTCAATCCCGAGGTGATCCTCAGTCGCAACCCGACCCTGCACCTCGAGAATCTCAAGCCATTGCCGGCGGCCCACGACATCATCGACAAATGCATCGAGTGCGGGTTTTGTGAGCATGTCTGCCCATCGAAGGACCTGACCCTGACACCGCGCCAACGGATCGTCATCGCCCGTGAGATGGCGAGGTTGGAGGCGCTGGGCGATGGAATCGATGAGGAGGAAGCCGGACGGCTGGCCACACTGCGTCGCGACTATCGCTACGCCGGTGACGAGACCTGTGCCGTCGACGGCCTGTGCGCGACCCAATGCCCGGTAGGCATCAATACCGGCGAGATGATCCGGGAGATGAGGCATGAGCTACTGCAGCAGCATGCCGGTCTGTCGCGGCGGGTGGGGCGCCACTTCTCCGGTATGACGCGAGTTGCCCGGGGTGTGCTGAACCTGGCCGGTGCCGGCCGTGCGGTACTGGGAGAGAAAGGGCTCTCCAGCGTCAGTGGCGCGATAACGAAAGCCAGCGGCAACCGAGTGCCCCAGTGGGTGCCGACACTGCCCAAGGCGGCACCGATCCGGCTGCTCAAGCAACGCCCTCTCGGAGATGGGGCGAGGGATAAGGTGGTCTACTTGCCCTCCTGCGCGACACGGGTGTTCGGCGCAGCCCATGGCGATGCCGAGAGCCGCTCGGTCATGGAAATCACCCTCTCGTTGCTGGAGCGCGCCGATTTCGAGGTGATTCTGCCCGAGATGACAGGCCATCTATGCTGCGGCATGGCGTTTCACTCCAAAGGCCAGTTCGACGAAGGGGCACACAAGGCGCGAGAGCTCAACCGTGAGCTGCTGGTAGCCAGCCAGAACGGGCGCTATTCCATCATCAGCGACACCAGCCCCTGTGTGCTGCATATGCAGTCGCGCCTCGACGAGCGTCTAGTCGTACAGGAGCCGGTCGCTTTCGCCCACGACCACCTGTTGCCCCGGCTCAAGCTCACGCCGCTAGATGAGCGGATAGCGGTGCATGTCACCTGTTCCAGTACCCATATGGGGCTTGGGGAGCGCATGGTGGCACTGGCACGCGCTTGCGTACGGGAGGTCGTCGTACCTGCCGAGATAACCTGTTGCGGTTTCGCCGGTGACAAGGGACTGGTCACGCCAGAGCTCAATGCCTCGGCACTCAAGGGGCTGGCCGACCAGGTGGCCGGTTGTGATGCGGGCTACTCCAATTCGAAGACCTGTGAGATCGGGCTGGCGCTACATGGGGGTATTCCCTACCGTTCGATCCTGTCGCTGCTCGACCGGGCCAGCCGACCCCGACAGGCAAGCTGAACCGGCCGCTTCGTTATCCACAGGATATGGCTCGAAACCGCCTGTGGATGAGTGACTCGCGTGGAATGTGAAACTTTTTTACCCAAAGCCCTTGCGGCCGAGCGCGCCAGCCCGTAAAGTACGCATCCGCTGCCGGCAACGGCTAACGTTGCCAGCGGTGGAAGTGGAGAAAGTGCTTGTTTCTGTTTGGTTTTTTCGAATCGGCTAGAGCGGTTCGCGATTGACAGAAGCGCCGGAGACGGTAGAATGCACGCCACGCTGAAAGCCGCCGGCAGGACCGGCGCTTCGTGGCAGGATCACCCCGGTGACGGCTGCGAAGCGAGTTGACAAGCTCGGCCGAATGAGTAGA
>NZ_PNRF01000038.1:31698-33476 GCF_002879615.1 Billgrantia endophytica | reverse complement strand
CGATGTCGTCGGGCATCTGCTCGAATGGCTGAGCGACGACGAACAGACCGAACTGCGGCGTATCTTCACGGTCTGGTTCGTACGGGTATGGCTTCCCCGTCATGCGCCACGAGGAGAAGCAACCGACTGGCAAAGGCTCACCGATTTGAAGGAGGTATATCGCATGCTTCAGGAACGCTCCAGCGAATGGCCCAAGCGTTGGGAAGAGAAAGGGCGTCAGGAAGGGCGTCAGGAAGGGCGGGAAGAAGGCCGTCGGGAAGCTGCCCACAACATGCTGCTGCGCACGCAATTCGACGATACCACCATTGCCGAGATCGTTGGTCTGGAGGTATCCGAGATCAGCGCCCTGCGCGCCGAGTTGAAGCACTGAGCATCGAGTGCAACGCCGGCAACCTTGGAAAACCCCCGTCGCGAGCTGACGCTTCCTCCAACAGCGGCTTTTTCTACCTTGTTGGAGCGCTGCCACTTTGTATACATGCCAAGGTAGACAACGTCACCCTATGCGCCTGACAGATTCCCAGCGCCAGACCATCCGGCATATCGTTGCCGAAGAGCTTGGCCCCAGCGCCAACGTACGGCTGTTCGGCTCACGGCTGGACGACACCGCCCGTGGTGGCGATATCGACCTGCTCGTTGAGCTCACCGAGCCCGTAGCGCACCCCGCCCATCTCTCCGCTCGGCTTAGTGTACGCATCATGCGTGCCATGCACGGGCGCAAGGTCGATGTGCTCGTCAGCGCACCGAATCTCAGCGAGCAGATGATACACAGGCTGGCTCGGGAGCAGGGGGTTCGGTTATGAACGACAATCTTTCTGAACGCCTGCGCTTTCTGAGTCGAGTAGTGGAGCGAGAAATTCACCACCTGCGCTACTCGTCAGGCAACGTCTTTGGCTTGCCATTTACCCGCGAGCGAGCCGCCAAGCTGGGGGAAGATGAAGCGCTGGCAGAGAGAGTAGAAGCCTATACCAGCCGCTTTTGCCGTTTACAGGATACGGCCGGCGACAAACTCCTGCCCTTGTGGCTGCGCGCCCTGGGCGAGAAAACCGGCGCCGTGGTCGACAACCTGGACCGTGCCGAAAAGCTTGGCGTTCTGGAGTCCGCCGATCGGTGGCTCGGCATACGTCAGATCCGCAACCAGATGATTCATGAATACATCGAATCCGCTGACGTGCTGGCCGATGCGCTCAACACGGCCCATGACTATGAAGAGACCTTGATCGCCTTTGTCAATGCCATACTGGCCGATGTGCAGCGGCGAGGAATCTAGGCGATCTTGTCTGTCGTGACTGATGCTACTTCCTGTTGGAGCGCCGCTTCGCGTCGCGACTGGCGCCGTAGGCGCCTCGGCGGTGTCACGAAGGCACGAGAAAACCGCTGTTGGAGCGCCCTGCCGGCAACGAGGCAAGATGGCCATGGCCAACGTTCACGACAACACCTACAAGCTGCTTTTCAGCCAGCAGGAAATGGTGAAAGACCTGCTGCGGGGCTTCATCCGCGATGACTGGCTCGACCAGTTGGACCTCGATACGCTGGAGAAGGCCAACGGCTCCTACGTCGCGGACGAACTACGCGAGCGGGAGGATGACGTCATCTGGCGGGTGCGCTGGGGGCAGACCTGGCTGTATGTCTATCTCCTGATCGAGTTTCAGAGCACCATCGACAAGCACATGGCCGTGCGTATCATGAGCTATCTCGGACTGCTCTATCAGGACCTGATCCGACAGAAGGCCTTTACCCCCAGTGGCAAGCTACCCCCCGTACTGCCCATCGTGCTCTAC
>NZ_PNRF01000038.1:0-31648 GCF_002879615.1 Billgrantia endophytica | reverse complement strand
TCGTTGGTCTGGAGGTATCCGAGATCAGCGCCCTGCGCGCCGAGTTGAAGCACTGAGCATTAAGTGCAACGCCGGCAACCTTGGAAAACCCCTGTCGCGAGCTAAAGCTACCTCCGACAGCGGTTTTTTCCACCCCTGTGGGAGCGCTGCTGCGCTGGCAGGTATCGCTAACGCGGGCAACACCGCGGTCGCGAGCTGACGCCTTCCTCCAACAATAGAGAAAATCACTGTTGGAGCGCTGCTTCGCATCGCGACCGGCGCCGCAGGCGCCCCGTCCAAACAGCAAAGGAATACAACCCGCGTCATGGACGACTACCCAGCCATTCTTCACCACGGCGGCGCGGCCGGTGTCACCGGCAGCTGCCACCGTCTGCAAATCGCCCCGGACAGGGCGCTGCTGATCGACTGCGGCCTGTTCCAGGGCCAGGACGCCGACCACCTCGATAGCCTGGAACAGCACACCGTACGCTTTCCGGTGGACGACATACTGGCCCTGGTGGTCACCCACGTGCATATCGACCATATCGGCCGGTTGCCGTACCTGCTGGCGGCGGGCTACAAGGGGCCGATCCTCTGTTCGATTCCTTCGCGTCGCCTGCTGCCGCTGGTCATCGAAGACGCCCTGAGGGTCGGCTTCACCCGCGATAGGGCACTGATCGAGCGCTTCCTCGAGGAAGTGGAAAACCGCCTGGTCGCCATCGACTACAAGACCTGGCACACGGTCATCGACGACGAGTGCCACCGGCTGCGGGTCAAGCTGCAGCGGGCCGGGCATATCCTCGGCTCCGCCTATGTCGAGGTCGACAGCCTGGACAAACAGGCCGGACAGGCCCAGCGTACCGTATTTTCCGGCGACCTGGGCGCGCCCCATGCGCCACTGCTGCCGGCTCCCAAGCCGCCTTACCGCGCCGATGTGGTCGTGCTGGAAAGCACCTACGGCGACCGTTTGCACGAAGACAGGCTGCACCGCCGTTCGCGCCTCAAGGCCGCCATCGACCGAGCCCTGGAAAACGGCGGCACCGTGATCATCCCGGCCTTCAGCATCGGCCGCACCCAGGAACTGCTCTACGAACTGGAAGGGTTGATATACCGAGCGAACGACAGCCGTTGGCGCGACCTGGAGATCATCGTCGACTCGCCGCTGGCAAGCCGCTTCACCGAGGTATATCGGGAGCTCAAGCCCTGGTGGGACGCCGAAGCCCACCGGCGCCTGCGCAGCGGCCGCCACCCGCTAAGCTTCGACAACCTCTATACCGTCGACAGCCACGATACCCACGAGCGGACCCTAGACTACCTGGCCAGCAGCCACCGCCCGGCGATGGTGATAGCCGCCAGCGGCATGGCCAGCGGGGGCAGGGTGGTCAACTACCTGAAACGCATGCTGGGCGATGAACGCCACTGCGTCCTGTTCACCGGCTACCAGGCCCATGGCACCCCCGGCCGCGCCATTCAGCAGTACGGCCCCCGGGGCGGCTGGGTAGAGCTGGACGGGCAGCGCATCGAGATCCGCGCCCGGGTGGAAACCGTGAACGGCTATTCCGCCCACGCCGACCAGAACGACCTGCTCAACTTCGTGCGCCGCATTCGCCAGCCGCCCAAAGAAGTACGCCTGGTGCATGGGGATGCCGACGCCCAGGCCGCGTTGAAGTCCACGTTGTTGAAATGGGCCGATGGGGCAGGGCACCAGTTACAGGTAATGCTGGGGGCGGAACCGCACCCGGCGGTATCACGAAGGCACGAGAAACCCACCGTCGCGAGCTAACGCTTCCTCCAACAGTTGCTTATCTCCCTTGGGTGGAAAAATCACTGTTGGAGCGCTGCTCCGCATCGCGACTGGCGCCACAGGCGCCCGGCGGAGGCCACTGCCCTAGGCAGCTTCGGCAACTGCCACCATTCGCAAATCGCCTTCAACAAGACCGGGCCGCGCTCGAGGCCAAACTGCTGGAATGGGCCGAAGGGGCAGGGCATGCGTTTGAGGCGACGCTGGGCAGTGACTACCTAAGCAACAGTAACCGGAATTGTTGTAATGCCTTCTGAACGCCCTCGCCAACGCCTACGTTATGATCCGGGCGAACATCGCCTCAAGCATTGCTGGAACAAGCCCAATGCGGAATTTGTGCGCCGAGGCAGTGCGCTGATTGGAAAATGCCCATCGACATTGAGCAAGCAACTGGCCGAGCAGCGACTGAATGATGGTATCGGCTACCCCATCGGGCAGGAAACTCCCGAACGCATCTACAACCTGTATGATGGTGTTGTGTATGAGGCGGTATACTCAGGTGACAGTTGGCATGGCTATCCTTGGCGTTACCGACCGGGACGTAAATCTCTGCCTCGGCAGATCAAGCAGGAACTAGAGCGCCGTGCCGAACAGCAGGATTGTTTATCTGGCTACAAGCACTGGATGAAAGAACATGGCCGTTGAACTGGAACTCATCGTAGACCCCGCCCCTTCGCAAGGCAGCCGGGAGCACGGCTGGCTGAAAGCGACACTGCTGCTCGATGGCCAGCCCTACTGGTACGGTGGAGATGATCAGGACAATCTGAGCAGCCTGGACTGGACCTGGATCGACTTACTCCAGTACATCGGCAAGAACTGGTCGGCGCTCATGCTTGAACAAAGCTGCCCGTTGCCTCTGGACGATGTTCCTCACCCTGGCAAACTGCTCCAAAAGGCCGAAGCACGCTGGGAAGATATGCCTGAAGCCTTAGTCATGGCAGAAGAAAGCCAAATGCTGCAATACCTGGATCGCCACAATATCGCTACCGCCTTGAGCGGCGCCAACCTGCCTATGTTGCTTTGGCAGCGCAGCGGCAACACCCTGTGGCTGGTCGATGAAGAAGAACAGGCGCGGCGTGTGGACTTTCTCTCACTACGCCAACGGCTTGAAACAATCGGCGATACCCTGGCCGACTTGTTTTCAAGTAGCACCCAGCCTCATGTGAAGATGGCTGTTAGTCAATGGCGGCAGCGTGAACAGCAGTTGCAAAATGATTATCTCGCATACAGCACTGGGCTGGATGCCAAGCGTCTCGCTACCTTGCGAGAGATGGTTTCGCTTGAAGTAGAGGCTGACGCCGCGGATACTCGGGGAGCCTATCTACTTGGCAGCTGCCAGGATGACCCGCCATCATCTTTCCGTTGAGCAGATTGCTCAGGTCATTCAGCGCCTGCGACAAGCCCCATCGACCGGCAAGCAACCTTTCTCTGAGTTTATCGAAGAAACCAGTTTACGATTGCAGCAATTGGAAAATGAGCCTCCTTTTGAGCAGGGATATCAACTGGCACGCTGGTTACGTGAGCAATTGAATCTGCAGAATGATGAACGCTTTGACCCCGAAGCGCTTCTTGTCGAAGAAGGTGTGGCCATTGACAAGCTTCTTCTGGAAAGTACTAAAATCGACGCCATTGCGTGCTGGGGCACTATCGATCCGTTGATCCTGTTAAACATGAACGAAGATGCCAGAGTGGCCACAGCTAATGGCCGACGCAGCACACTCGCACATGAGATTTGTCATCTGCTGATCGACCGCAATCGTGCCTTACCGGTGGCAGAAGTATTAGGTGGTGAAGTGGACAGCGAGAGCGAAAAACGTGCCAATGCTTTTGCCGCAGAACTCTTGTTACCCCAAGCTCATGCTACAAGCATATATAGAACATCGCCCAACCTGAGCGAGGCAGTAGAAAAACTAGCAGGCACCCATCAGGTCAGCCGACAACTGGTTGCGTATCAACTGTATAACGCAACCGATGTTATGCCCGAGGATGATCGGATTGCACTGCGTAATTTTGGGGTAAGAGTGTAGCGCCTGGGTCTGCTGAAGCTCTAGGCGGTCGCCTCTTTTTCAGGGTATTACCGTAACTTCTTAGATCCATAATAGATTAAAGCGCCGTTCCAGGATTTTTCATGTGTTTCCTGGGGCGCGAGCTAACGCTTCCTCCAACAGCTGCTTATCTCCCCTTGGATGGAAAATATCGCTGTTGGAGCGCTGCTCCGCATCGCGACTGGCGCCGCAGGCGCCCGGCGGTCGCGTAGCTTACCCTACTCCCCGTCGATACTCGGCAACAAACTACATTCCAGAGGTGTCCTTTGAAACTGCTGATTACCGGAATGGCCGGCTTCATCGGCCATGCTGTCGCTCGTCGATTGAGCGGGCAGGGCCACGAGATCGTTGGCATCGACAATCTCAACGACTACTACGACGTGTCGCTGAAGCAGGCGCGTCTCGATGATCTGGCCGGCTGCCCGGACGTCAGCTTCATCAAACTGGACCTGGTCGACCGGGCCGGCATGGCCGCGCTGTTTCACGAGCAACGCTTCGATCGGGTGATTCACCTGGCCGCCCAGGCCGGTGTGCGCTACTCGCTGGAAAACCCCCATGTCTACGCCGACTCCAACCTGATCGGCCACCTCAACGTGCTCGAGGGCTGCCGTCAGCAGCAGATAGAGCACCTGGTTTACGCCTCGTCCAGCTCGGTGTACGGCATGAACGCCAAGACCCCGTTCGCCACGTCCGACAACGTCGACCACCCCGTCAGCCTCTACGCGGCCACCAAGAAGGCCAACGAGCTGATGACGCACACCTACTCGCACCTCTACGAGTTGCCGACCACGGGGCTGCGCTTCTTCACCGTATACGGCCCCTGGGGCCGGCCGGACATGGCCATCTTCAAATTCGTGAAGGCAATGATGGCGGGGCAGCCAATCCAGGTATACAACCACGGCGACATGTCGCGGGACTTCACCTACATCGACGATATCGTGGAAGGTATCGTGCGCGTTCTCGACGTCATCCCCCAGCCCCGGTCAGACCGGCAGAGCGCCGTCGCCACGCCCGACAGCAGCACCGCACCCTATGCGCTCTACAACATCGGCCATGGTGCCCCGATTTCGCTGATGGCCTTCATCCGTGCCCTGGAAGTTGCCACCGGCTGCGAAGCGAACTGCGAATACCTGCCCATGCAGCCCGGCGACGTACCCCGTACCTGGGCCGACACCGAAGCCCTGCTGCAAGCCACCGGCTACCGGCCCCAGATAGGCGTCGATGAAGGGGTCAAACGCTTCGTTGAATGGTATCGGGAATTCTACAAGGTTTGATCGCAACCACCGTCGCGAGCTAACGCTTTCTCCAACAATAGAGAAAATCGCTGTTGGAGCGCCGCTCCGCGTCGCGACTGGCGCTGTAGGCGCCCGGTGTGGCGCAGGCCACTGCCCTTGGCAGCTTTCGGCAACTGCCACCATTCGCAAATCGCCTTCAACAAGACCGGGCAGCGCCCATCGCGTAGACTACTCGACGTGACGATCCTGACCGGAAGAACAGCCCGGCGGCCACGATGGCTGGTGGTTTCCTATTGTTAGCGTTCATTGGTTTATCGTCACCCAGCGCAACCGACACAGGGCATGGGAAAGCGCCCGGGCAATCCCCGGGCGGTAGCGTGCCCGGCGCCGTGCATCAAGTCTCCCTCAACAAGCTTTCGGCAGGAACGGCATGAACATAACGGTGTTTGGAACGGGCTATGTAGGGCTGGTACAGGGCGCCATCCTGGCGGATGTGGGCCATCATGTCGTGTGCGTGGATCTGGATGCCGACAAGATCGAACGCCTGAAGCAGGGCATCATCCCCATCTACGAGCCTGGCCTGGAGCCCCTGGTGAAGGAGAACCACGCCGCCGGCCGGTTGGATTTCACCACCGATGCCGCCGCAGGCGTCCAGCACGGCCAGGTACAGTTCATCGCCGTGGGCACGCCGCCAGACGAAAACGGCAGCGCCGACCTGCAATACGTGCTTTCCGTTGCCGCCACCATTGCCGAACACATGGAGCGGGACCAGGTCATCGTCGACAAGTCCACCGTACCGGTAGGCACCGCCGACACGGTGCGTGCCAAGGTGGCCGAGGTGCTGGAAAGGCGGGGGCGGCGCGAACTCGGCTTCGATGTGGTCTCCAACCCCGAGTTCCTCAAGGAAGGCAGCGCGGTGGCCGACTGCCAGAAGCCGGACCGCATCATCATCGGCACCGAAAGCGAAGAAACCGAAGAGGTCATGCGCGAACTCTACGCCCCGTTCAATCGCAACCATGAAAAGATCATCGTCATGGACGTGCGCAGCGCCGAGCTGACCAAGTACGCCGCTAACTGCATGCTGGCCACCAAGATCAGCTTCATGAACGAAATGGCCAATCTCGCCGAACGCCTGGGAGCCGATATCGAAGCGGTACGCCAGGGCATCGGCTCCGACCCGCGCATCGGCTACCATTTCATCTACCCCGGCGTAGGCTACGGCGGCTCCTGCTTCCCCAAGGACGTGCAAGCGCTGATCCGCACCGCCAGCGACATCGATTTCGACGCCAAGATGCTCAAGGCCGTGGAAGCCCGCAACGCCGAACAGAAAACCACCCTGTTCCAGAAGATACACACGCACTACCAGGGCGACCTGGCTGGCAAGACCTTCGCCGTATGGGGCCTGGCCTTCAAGCCCAACACCGACGACATGCGCGAAGCCCCCAGCCGCGTACTGATGGAAGCGCTGTGGGAAGCCGGTGCCAAGGTGCAAGCCTATGACCCCGAGGCAATGGAAGAAGCCCAGCGCCTCTACGGTAACCGTGATGAACTCAGCCTGTGCGGCACCAAGGAGGCCGCGCTGAAAGGCGCCACGGCGCTGGTCATCGTTACCGAATGGCAAAGCTTCCGCGCCCCGGATTTCGACCTGATCAATGAGCGACTGAGTGAACCGACTATTTTTGACGGGCGCAACCTCTACGAGCCCAAGCGCATGGCTCATAAAGGCTTCACCTACTACAGCATAGGCCGAAACTCCTCGACCTTCAGATAGCACTACAGCATAGGCGCCGGGCTCTCAATCATTTGGGATTCTATATCTGACGAATAAAATGCTGCTTGGAATTTTTCAGGATGAGCTATTTGCCATTGATTTTATATTGATATAACAAGAGAGACATAGAAGTAAAAAAATAAAGTCATAGATGCTTTCGTCGCAGATTATAAGTCGCGGTGCTATGCAGTCAGCATGCGTGAAGCCCTAGCCGCGTACTGATGGAAGCGCTGTGGGAAGCCGGTGCCAATGTACAGCCTTATGACCCGAAACTATAGAAGATACTCAGTGCCTCACTTCGAGTTGGCCAAGCAGTGGCTCGCCGAACCGCTGATCTTCGATGGGCGCAACATGTTCGAGCCTAAGAGAATGGTAATCAAGGGATTAGTATGTTATCCCGCTGGGATATGTGGGTATTAATGACTCCAGGTGGGAACGCAGGTAATCAACTAATCTCACAAGAGTGTAGTCTGACTACTAGACTAAATTTAGCGATGACTCTCCCTGTGAGAATTATTATAATTGCAACTTCGATGAGCAGAGATGCGGAATGCTAACAAAAAAAATGATGAAGTGGTTTCGCGATGTTCGCAAGGGAACTTTGGCATCTAATAAAATTCTTCCGAGATTACAAAAGCAAATATCTCAAACAAATAATTCAATTGATGACATAAAAGATAGTCTAGAAAAAATAGAGAAGGAGACGGAGAAAAGGCTAGAACAATTAGATGAGAAAATAGGGATAAGACTGAAAAAAATAGAACGAAAAATCCCGAAGAAGCCAAAGGCTTCACCTCCGAAAATATCCTTTTCACGTCTACCGACCAATAATATATATTGTCCTGTGTGTGAAAAAGGGAAAGTCGGCTGGGTGTCAGCTTATCCCAGCCATAATCCTAAATTTAGAATGGCAGTGGTTTTGTTTTGTAATTACTGTGGGTCAGGCCATGTCCCTGATGCATCAAAACTTATCTCCGGATATTATGAAAAAGAATATGCAGAAAGGGATAGAAAGGACCGAGATATCGATCCTGAGGTGTATTTCAAGAGTGGCAGTTCCCCTGGGCTAAGTAATTATTTTGATCGTGCTAATGAGCAAGTTGGAAATTTGGCCAAACTTGGCGCAGAATTTAATGTCGTGCTGGATTATGGCTCTGGGCCTGGGTATTTTCTTTATGCTTGCAAAGCACAACAGCCCTATGCAGTAGAGCTGGATTCTTATAGCAATAAATATCTTGAGTATCTTGGTGCACAGAAATTAAGTTCAGAGGCACTGCCTGAAAGCTTTTTTGATGTAATTGTTGCATCGCATGTGGTTGAACATTTTATTGCTGAAGCCCTGATAGAAAATTTAAAAGGCATGCTAAAGTCACTCAAGCCAGGTGGCATGCTTTTAGTTGAAGTTCCCAATGGGGGGCATAGCTATATGTTACTCCATGCTCGACAAGATCCACATACTATTTTTTTTACACCTCAGGGAATTCGCTGTGCACTCGAACTGGCTGGAGCCAGTGAGGTATCATACTATGCGAGAGCTAAGAATGATGGGGAATATCATCCGCAACCTATCTACAAGTCTAGCGAGAAAAAAGAAGTAGCAAAAAAAAGCAAAGCACAAGAGTTTGAGTCCACTCTCCGTGGTGGGCTAACGGTTGTCGTAAAAAAAACTCAGAAGTAACACGCTTGAGTGTGTTAGAACACGCTCTACAATTGACCCTAAGTTTACCGAGATTATGCCGTAGACAGTTTTCCAAAGCTCGGCAATATAAAAGTTCAAAGACGGTATTCGGCGGAGAATAAAAAATCTGCATCTGATAAGTCGTATGTGGTATTCATTCTGTGATGTATTTCATACGTTTTCCTGAAATGAATTGAGTAACAGATACTCATATGTTAGCGGCCTTTGAGAAAAGATTATGGATAAAATATTAGTCATTGCAGCAGCCGATTCTCATATAAAATGGTGCTACACAGTCTCGAAGAAATTTTCTCCGAATGGGAGTGTTGAGATATTCGTGCCATCGGATCAAGGTCTTGACATCGATGAAACAATATTGGCAAATATGGGGGTTTACGAACCTTTTGTCTCCGGGGGCTTGAGCTCTCTTAAAAATATTTATGATTTATCTGAATATCAAGCCATTATAACAATACTAATGCCCTCCTTGTTTGGAAAGCTCCATAATATAGTTAGCAATTGGCTGGATGTTGACAAGCCTGATAGTCGCCCTGCAATAATGACAGGCTTTCCTGGCATAAGTATGAAGCTGGCGAATGGTCTAGCGACTCGTCAAGGCGCTGACATTATCTGTTTAAATAGCAAAAAGGACTTGAGCTATGCTAAAGAGTTTTTCTCTGACTTGGGTCTCGATGGGAGCGTTCTTGAATCGACTAACTATCCATTTGCAGCTGAAGGTGAAAGGAAAGAGGTCAAGACTAAGCCGAATACCGGTAGGCATATTGTATTCACGACACAGCCGCATTGGCCAGGGAAAATTGAGGAGAGGCTATATGTTTTAGGAGAGCTTGTCAAAGCTGCTAAGCTGTATCCAAGCGACAAAATCATAATAAAGCTCAGAATGCCTGCAGGGAAGAAAACTATTCATCCAGAAAAATATCACTATGAAAGTATTTTTCCAAAGCTCAGGCTGAAAAAGCCAACGAATCTTGAGTTCGTTTATGGGGATATGGCGAAGGTGCTTGAGAGCACAGATTTACATATAACGCTTGCCAGCACCGCTGCGGTAGAATCGATCGCAATGAAAATACCAACTGCTATTATAGGGGATTTTGGAATAGTCGAAAAATACGGCGTTGATCATTTTGTCGGTAGTGGGTTGATACTCAAAATAAGCGATGCTCTATCTTCAGGCGTCTCTTTGCCACATGCCCAGTGGCTGAACTATAATGGATTAGGTGAGGACGATAATTTTGAGGCTGCTTTTTCTAAGTTGAGAAGAGTTATTGAAAAGCAAGATCAGTCGGCTAGTGCATTACCATTAAATCCTGTTTATTATAATTCGAAAAACTACGCTTATGACTTTAGTCCATCTGTTATGATCGATAAGAAAGAAAGGCTTCCCAAGCGACCAAGGTTAAAGGTGCGTATAAAAAATATGCTCAAAGAATTACTTCCTCCTATAGTGTATGATGGCTTGGGTGCCGCGCTCAGGAAGTTGCGCTCATCATTTTCATAGTGATTTTCGCAATGTGTTGATTGTCTAAAAGACCTTCTTATATGAGTACGATATGGAAAATCTCAATGACTTTGTAGTTCAAGAGAGTGATGGTATAGCGCATGCTCTTAAAAAGATAGAAAAGAACCATCATGGCTTTCTAGTAGTCGTGGATGGGGATAGTCTCGTGAAAGGAGTAGTCACAGATGGAGATATAAGGCGGCATGCAATAAAAACAAACCAACTTCCCGAAAGTGTCCTTGACGTTTATGTTAAGGATTTTCAGTTCTTGTATGAATATGATGACTTTGGGAAGGTGGCCGAAAAATTTAAATCTCCAAAAAATAACTTTCTCCCTATTGTTAATCAGGGTCTAAAGTTGGTCAACCTTCTTACAAAAAAACAATTCCATTTATTACTCCTTGAGGATCAAGAATTTAAGCTATCACAAACTGATTTCGCAAAGCTAAATCATAAGGTTATTGAGCATGAAATATACAATAGACCCTGGGGCTTCTATAAGAGCACGGTTCTTACAAACCATGCGCAAGCAAAAATAATAACGGTATTCCCCGGTGGAGAGCTCAGCCTTCAAGAGCATAAGAAAAGAGAAGAGCACTGGGTTGTGATAAAGGGGAAAGGTATAGTTATACTAGGGGAGTCAGAATTGGATGCTTATCCTGGGAAATACATTTATATACCCAAGGGGTGTAAGCATAAAGCAATAAATAGATCCCAAAACGAAAATCTGGTTTTTTCGGAGGTGCAGCTGGGAGACTATTTTGGAGAAGATGATATAATACGCTATGAAGATAGATATGGCAGGGTTTGAATTAAGATAAAGTGTGTTTTCCGGCAAGGATACACTCTTTTCATTGAATTAAGTTTGGATAAGAAGCTTTTCTGATTTGCGCGTCCAATTGGTGCTGGATATCATGGGTGCGTTAATCAGTGGTGATGGTGTAATATGCATGTAACCGGCGAAGATGGTATGCTTTATCCACCATCTACTATCATCCCTGCTTAGGCGAGACAGTGGGTTTTTAAAAATTATGATGCTTTGGCACTGGCTACGGCCTTTTCTTTCGATATTCGTACGCTTCCTTCGTATCAGCTACCTGGAAGTCAAGTCAAAATATCAAAGAACCAAGTTGGGGGTTTTGTGGATACCAAGTTCTACGTTGCTTTTTACAGCTATGCTGGCGTTGGTCTTTCGGCCTTCGGAAACGATGCCGCTGGCTGATTTCTATCTTTACGTACTTACCGGTTTTGTCCTGTGGCAATTTATTCAAGGATCGATAGCCGGTAGCACGGACGTTATTCAGAAAAAGCTTGAATTTGCCATCCACAATAATCTTACACTGGCTGGTTTGTTCGGAAAGCAGCTCGTCGACAGGCTGTTTGAATTTTCAATTAACCTACTGCTGGTGATCACCGCACTGGTAGTGGTAGGGCTAAATCATGTAGGTGTTAATCTTTTGGCTTTCCTACCGTTCATTCTGATAGTTGCGATGACTTCCATTGCGGTGGCTTACCTTATAAACTTGATGACAGTCTTCTATCCCGATCTGGCAGAGTTGGTGAAAACCGGTACACGCTTCATGTTCTTTGCTTCGCCAATTTTCTGGCTCGCCGAAGAGCGAGCGGGGGTGAGACAGTTTCTTTCCAGCTATAATCCGGTTTCATATTACCTGGGGATGATTCGGCAGGTGTTCGGGATCGAACCGTTCTCGACGAGAACTTGGCTGTTTACGCTGATAATATCGAGTGTGCTGTGTTTGACGGCATTCGTTGCCTATTTCCGGTCGCGTGACTTTGTAAGGAATATCAAGTGAGGGCTAGTATCGAGATCAAAGATGCTTCAGTGACCTATTACCTTCGCAAGAGTGGAAAGAGCGATAAGGTGAATAAAAAGGGTTCCGTGGGAGCGCCGATTATAGTAGGCCATCGCTACCTGGAAGTGCAAGCACTAAAGAATGTCTCTCTGAGCCTCAAGAATGGTAATAGAGTGGGACTGGTTGGCATCAATGGGTCAGGGAAATCGACGCTTCTGAAACTGTGTGCGGGGGCGCTGGCGATCCAGAGTGGCTCCATCTCTGTAAAGGGGCGGGTGAGCCCACAATTTGCGCTAGGTGCGGGTATCAAGCCAGAGCTTTCAGGGCGTAGGAATGCTGAGCTTAAATGCCTTTACATGGGGATTCCACAAAGCAAGGTTACGGACTATGTGGATGAGGTGGCAACTTTCAGTGAGCTAGGGGGATATTTCGAACTGCCAGTTCGTTCTTATTCTGCGGGTATGCGTTCGCGATTAGTGATGAGCCTGTTGCGCCTAGTGCGGGGAGATATACTGATTATGGATGAATGGATCAGTACGACGGACCCCTCAATGAACAAGACAGTTTCCAAACTTCAGGCTGATCTCATTGAATCGTCCTCCATTGTAATAATGGCCAGTCATTCCCAGAGGGTTCTTTCCGACTGGACGGAAACGCTAATCTGGCTAGATCAAGGAGAAATCAAGGCTATGGGGCCGGTCGCAGAGGTATATAAAGACTATCATCAGTGGATGAAGAAGCGGGCATAACATCGTATTAACATTGATAAGTTAAATGCTAAGCATAGAGCCCTGTGTTACGCGCCTACTATTTTTCTAATGGCAAGGGGTTATTCATTAGGACATGTTAAACGATAGGTAGTGCATGGCTGATTTTCTTAGTGAATGTAACTTTTGGGTGATGGTCTATAAAGAAGGATCTTATTAAATTGGCTGTTTTTTTAGGAGGCCGTATGAAAGGTGTTATCTATACTTTGGTTGACGTCCTTTCCGGAGGTTTCCTGGGAAGAGTTCTTGGGCGGATGCGTGAATTTGATGCTCGACTGAAGGAAATGGAAGGAGAACTGCGCAGTATATCAACGAGGCTGAACCAAGATCACGATCAGCAGCAAATGGAGACTCTCCGTCAATTTAAATCTCGGAATAAAGGGGGTAAGGGTGCCTAAGGTTTTACTTCCCTTTTACGATGACTCTACACTATTCTTTGCGCGCCGCATGTATGATGGGCTGATGGCGAAAGGAGTGCAGGCAGTCATCGGCCATCACGTTTCCAGTGAAAACTATGTTGGGATTTCTGAAAGACAGCGACTTGTTTCGCTAGGGGATATCGAGCCTGCACTCCTAGATACGAATTTCTTCACGCCAAGCGGCGGCATGGCCGAATTCGAAGCAGTCATCTGTTGTAAAATAACCAAGGAAATTAGAGCGCTACTTGAGAGCGATTACCGCCTGCGCCGCAATCGTCCTTGCTTTTTAGCCTTCCAGCCCGGGCTTGAGTTTACTCCATTAATAGGATTTCGAAATCGCAAACAATTTGATGCGATTTTTCTCAATAATGAGCTGAGTCGTAAGCGCTATCTGGCGGAAATGGAAGTCGGTTTTCAGCAACATGTCTCATGGGGGCACCCCTATATGGTGAAGCCAGCGCATCTGCGCCAGGATACGGGTGGTGATATTTATTTCTTTACTCAGGCCCTTAGCCCACGGACGTTTGATGCGCGACACCATATAGTTGAGGTTTTGGTTGCTATGGCGGAGGCTTATCCCGAGCGGAAAGTGGTGCTGAAGCTCCGGCACCTTCCTAATGAAAATACTGAGCATGTACACAAGGAACGTTATGATTATATTTCGCTTTTACCCAATTCTCTACCATCGAATCTTGTTTATTCGGATTGCTCCATGGTGGAGGCGCTAGAGAGCGCTTCTATTGCGATGACTTGCACATCGACAGCCGCGATGGACGCCATATCCGCTGGCCTGCCGACAATGGTCTATCTGGATTACGTTGAGAATTATCTGGATCCTATGATGTACCCGATGCGCAAGCTCATGGGGGGGAGCGGTGTGCTCAGCTCTCTGACGCAGGTCCTTAATCTTGATGCCAAGCATGCGGAATCGACATGGGTCGAACAAAATTTCCGTGCCAGTGATCTTTATGATGAAGTGTTGTCTGTCATATCGTCATTCAAGCAAGAGGGATCAAACCAAGGCTGCTTGCAATGTCAGCCGAGATATGAAAATACTTAGCAAAGGCCTGTGAAAATGTCACCAGGTGGCAGCAGCAGGCCAGCAGGTGACAAATATCTATTGAATGTATCGTTTTGTCTCCTCCAAGGTGAGCAGATGTGCATATTTTGTGCGTCTCCTTGATCGTGGTGTGGGGTTGCAGCTACAATAATCGTAATTCTCATGGCTTGCGATATGTTTGACGCATGAAACTGGAATCAGCAATCGGTCATGTCAGATGTGCCTGAAATGAACTCCTTTTGATAAAGAGGATGGCGCGCTGAGAAAATGGAACATTAGATCAACTAACCAAAAGGATATTTAAATGAGCACTATCGAGAACCCCGTTAAAGTCATAGCTGAAATCGGCTGCAACCACAAAGGCGACCTAGATATCGCTAAAGAGCTTATTCGAGTCGCTGCTCAGGAGTGCAAGGCCGATGTCGCCAAATTCCAGAAACGCACGAACAAGGAGTTGCTAACTCCCGAGGAATACAACCGGCCGCATCCCGTGCCGACCAATTCTTATGGTGCTACTTATGGAGAGCACCGGGAGTTTCTGGAATTCGATGTTGAGCAGCATAGGGAGCTTGTGCGTGAATGCGAAGCGAATGGCATTATGTATTCAACCTCGGTATGGGATCTGACAGCGGCAAAGGATATGGCGTCAATCAATCCGCCACTGCTTAAAATCCCTTCCGCCACCAATCAGCATTACGAGTTACAAAATTTCCTCTGCGAAAATTACGCAGGTGAAATACACGTATCTACCGGTATGACCACGCGTGAGGAAATCAGAAAAATCATTGATTTTTATAAAGAACGCGGCCGTGCCAAGGATTTAGTCGTCTATTCCTGCACTTCTGGTTATCCGGTTGCTTCCGAGGATATCTGTCTATTCGAAATAATTCGAATGATGGAAGAATTCGGCAATGAGGTTAAAGGTGTTGGATTCTCCGGCCATCATTTGGGTATTGCTGCTGATGTCGCAGCGCTTACCATTGGCCGCATGTGCGAGAGTCAGGGTAAGGGTCAGTTCACGCATATTGAACGACACTTCACGCTTGACCGGACCTGGAAAGGGACAGACCACTCAGCTAGCTTGGAGCCGGACGGGCTGCGTCAGCTGTGTCAAGACCTTGGTGATGTCGATAAAGCTCTTGCTTATAAGAAAGATGAAATTCTGCCCGTGGAACAGGTTCAGCGCGACAAGCTCAAATGGAATGCCGAACGGCACGGCAATCTTGCTGGCGCGAAATGACTGATGGCGAGTCTAGCAACCTATATGCATCGGGGCGAACCGCATGACTGAAGCTACTGTTGCCATTCTACTCGCCAGAGGGGGCTCCAAAGGAGTCCCCGGCAAGAATTTACGCAAGATCGGTGGGCGCTCTCTGGTTGCTCGCTCGGTACTTGCCGCACGGGCGGCGACAAGCGTCTCGGTCGTGTATGTCTCTACAGACGATGTCGCTATCGCATGCGAGGCCGAGCGTTTCGGCGCTCGGGTTATCAATCGTCCTGCCGAGCTTTCGGGTGATACCGTGAGTTCGGAAAGCGGGTGGCTACATGCCCTTGATGTCATCAAGGGCGAGTTCCCCGATATCGCGAGGCTCGTTTTTCTGCAATGTACCTCTCCTTTTACAACGGGGGCGGATATTGATGGCTGTCTAGCGTCCATGGAGGAAAAAGGCGCGGCCTGTGCTCTTTCAGTGATCAAGGACCATTCCTTCCTTTGGGGCTTTTCCAGTGAGGGATTGGGAATCGGGATCAATCACGATGAAACCCGGCAGAGGAAGCGTCGTCAGGATCTACCGCCCGCTTTCAAGGAAAGTGGGGCGGTTTATTGTGTGCGCGCTGCCGATTTCGAGCGCTTGGGACAGCGTTTCTGCGGGCCAGTTGCCCTTTACAATGTGGATCACCCGCCGGTGGAGATCGATTCCCTGGCCGATCTTGCTCTGTGTAATGCGATTGCCACGGAGCGTGGCGAAACGGGTGGGCTTACCGAGGATGACATCGGTAAGATTCGGACTGTGGTCATGGATTTCGATGGTGTCCATACTGACGATATGGCAATTGTCGATCAGAATGGGATTGAAAGCGTTAGGGTTTCACGCCGGGATGGGCTGGGGATCGAGTTGTTGCGCAAGCTGGGGAGATTCAAGCTGCTGATCCTTTCCAAGGAGAAAAACCCTGTCGTCACTAGGCGGTCCGAGAAGCTCGGCGTTGAGTGTCTGCAGGCGCGTGACGACAAGGTTGCAGCGCTGGGGGAGTGGCTTGAGGCGCAGGGGTTGGACTGGGAGACAGTGCTTTTCATCGGCAATGACCGCAATGATCTTGCCGCCATACAGAAGGCGGGATTCTCGGCCTGCCCTCTCGATGCTCATGCCTGCGTATTTGATCAGGTCGACTGGATCATTCCATATGGTGGAGGACAAGGTGCTGTACGGGCTGTCGCCGATCGCCTGTTAGGTCATGATGCAAACAGAAGTTGAATCCCAGAATTGGACGCCTCGGTCAAGGAGGTTCATCGTTGCTGGCGGTGGCCCTTCGCTTCTGACATTGGATGTCAGGCGGGTCGATCTTCAGGACACCATCGTACGGGTTAACAATTTCTTTTTTGAGAACACGTACCGGCTTGGGCGTCGTGTGGATCTGGTTCAGGTCGGAGGTGATCGTTGGATCTTTCCCTTTTATGCAAAAACTTTGCACAGGCTTCTGGCCGAAGGCGTTTATTCGGTTGGTTCTTGGAGCAGTCATCAAGCTCAGGTTGCACGGCGTGGTCAAAGAAGTCTTCCCTTACCCTTTGTCGGGGTGCGGTACCGCGATCGGGATGCAGAGAAGGCTATCAGTGCGCTTATCGAGCGATACCGCAAGACGCCGACCACCGGCATCTGGGCAATCATCAGTGCCCATGGTTTGGGGGCTGATACGATCACGTTGGCGGGCATTGATCTTTATACCGGTTCAGAACGCTATGCCCACGAGCTTACTGGGCATTCGGCAGCGCTGGTGAGCCATATCGGCACCGGCGGCTATAATACGCAATTTCATGATGTAGCCCTCGATCGCGACATCATTGTTTATCTTGCCCAGCGCGGCGATGTGAAAATCCAGCGTGCCTCGGTTGAAAGCGGTGCGCTGGATTTCCTGCCCGTTGCGCCCAAGCACGGGGAAGGTTTCCGCATTGAGCCAAAGTCCAAGGTCATCAACGACTGGGATGGATGGGCTGGGCTGTATCCCATTGGTGCGATGCGGCTTGCGAGGCGGACAAACGAGATCCGGCGGCATGTGGGGCGTGTGCTCTTCGGAGAGCGAGCCAAGTGAAAGAAGCAGAAACGCTGGCACTCTTAGATGATGGCCTATCTGTCGTTCCAAGACCTGATGGTGATGGCTTGATAATCGAAGGCGTTTCCGTCATCACGCCCGCATATAATGCTGAGGATTCCATAGCGTGTGTCATCGAATCCGTTGTTGCCCAGACATGTCCTGTTGTTGAACACATTATCATTGATGATGGTTCCGCTGACGGGACGGCTGATCTGATCAAGGGGTTCGCCAAGCAGTATCCGCACATTCGATATATCCACCAGCCTCAGCAGGGTGCCGGGGTGGCGAGGAATACAGGTATCGAGGCGGTGAGGGGGCGTTATATCGCCTTTCTCGATAGCGATGACCTGTGGTTGCCAGGCAAGCTCGAAGCGCAGATCGGCTTCATGCAGCGCGAGCAGGTGGCTTTCAGCTATGGCGATTATGAGATTCGCAGCCGCAATGATGACAGCCACCTGGCGCACTATCGCGCCCCTGAATGGGTTGACTACGCCATGCTGCTGCGTGGCTGCCCCATCGGCTGCCTGACGGTGGCCTATGATCAAGAGGCGCTGGGTAAGCACTACATGCCCCACGTTCGGCGTGGCCAGGATTGGGGGCTGTGGTTGGCACTGGCCCGGCATGCTGGGCCGGCCCGCAAGTACCCCGGCGTGCATGCGGTGTACCGCAGTGGGGGGGCTAGCCTCTCGGCCAACAAGCTGGCCAAGCTGCGTGACGTCTACACCATCTACCGCGAGCAGGAGCGCCTGGGCCGGGTGAGGTCGAGTTGGTATCTGGCCCGCCATGCGTTGAGCGCCGTAACTAAGCCTCGCTAGGCTCGACTCGTCTCTGTAACGGCATTGTGAGATCATATACTGCCACGCCTCACGATTGATGGCGTGTTTTTGCATGGATGCCAGAGTGAAGCGGATATGATGATTGTGATGTGCCATGAAGCGTGAGTATGAGCGCCGCCATTCGCGGTGGTACGAAGTCCTGTTGCTGGGCTTGGGTTTTCATCTGGTGGTGGGCTTGCCTCTGGTCGTGATGGTCCCCTCGCTGGAACGCTGGGGCTGGGAGTTCTGGCACCACTTGCCGGATGTGCGGACCAACACCATCATCGCCATTAGCCTAGCGTTCGTGGCGTCCGCGCTTACGCTACGGCGCATGGCACGTTTTCCTGGTGCCCAGTTGGCTGCCTATATCATGCCGACGGTTTCCATCACCTTTCTCATTGCGGTGGCGATGCTGTTCTTCACCCGCGAAGGTTATACGCGCCAGGTGCTGTTCGGGGGTTATCTCGTCAGCTTGGCCTGGTTCTTCATGGGGTATTTTATCGGGCGGCGTTACCGCAAATTGAAATTGGCATTGGTGCCGTTCGGCGATACCAAGCGGCTGCTGGGTACACGCCAGGTAGACCTGCGAATGTTGGATTCCACTGACCTGGAGGGCGTGCGCTATGACGGTGTGGTGGCCGACCTGCGTGCCCAGGATCTGCCGGCGGAGTGGGAGAAATTCCTGGCGACTTGCACCCTGTGCCATATCCCGGTTTACCATATCCGCCAGATATCGGAGTCGATTTCCGGCCGGGTGCGGATCGATCGCCTTTCCGAGAATGAGTTTGGTAGCCTGTTACCCCCTTTGTTTTACATAGGTTTCAAGCGGGTGGTGGATTTCTTCGCTGCCTTGCTGCTGTTGCCGTTATTGCTGCCTTTGATGGCGATAGTGGCCGTTGTAATCAAGCTGGATAGCAAGGGGCCGTCGCTCTTCCTGCAGCCGCGCATGGGGTATCGTCAGCGCCCCTTCCTGATGTACAAGTTCCGCAGCATGTACCACGACATGAGTGGAGAGGACTTCACCATCTCGGAGGATGACCCGCGTATCACCCGGGTTGGCGGATGGATTCGCAAGTACCGCATCGATGAGCTGCCGCAGATCTTCAACGTTCTGAAGGGGCAGATGAGCTTCATCGGGCCACGGCCCGAGTCGGCCTCGCTCTCCGAATGGTATGAGGAGGACGTGCCGTTCTTCAGCTATCGCCACGTGGTGCGCCCCGGCATCACCGGCTGGGCCCAGGTGGAACAGGGCTATGCGGCCGAGGTCAGGGGCATGTCCAAGAAGCTGCAGTACGATTTCTACTACATCAAGCACATCTCGCTGTGGCTGGACGTGCTGATTAGCCTGAAGACCGTGCGGATTCTGTTCACCGGGTTTGGAGCGCGGTAGGGGGCGTGAAGCAGGGCTGCCTGGGCCGCAGTCATCGCCACGACGGCGGCCTCCGCCAAGGCGCCTGCGGCACCAGTCGCGATGGGGACCGGCGCTCCAACAACGATATTCTCCACATAGGCGGAACAAGCCGCTGTGGGAGATAGCGTCAGCTCGCAACCGTGGGGTTGCTCAATGCCGGCAAGTCTTGACCGAAAGCATTAAGGCCTTTCCATGGGAGCAACGCCGCCACTAGCGATGCCCTGTGGCGATAGTGGTATCATGAACGCGAGCGCCCAAGGGCGCTCGTTTCGTTTTTACGGCTTGAGACACCTGGGGGCTGACAGCGATGAAGGAGTTATTCGGGCATGAGCGGGCAGTGGCCCTGAACGTTTGGGCGCTGCTGCTGGTGCTGGCGCTGTTGATTGCCACGCCGATACGCAGCCATGTGGTGGTGGCGCTGCTGATGCTCTATTCCATCGCCTATCTGGTGGCCAATCGTCACACGCTACGTGTTACCCGGTTCGATTGGGCCGTGATTGGGCTGCTGTCGCTGTTTCTGCTGTCACGGCTGCCTATTTTCTGGCTTGACGAGCAGCAGTCGCGCTATCTGGCGCCCGGCGCGCATATGGCGGCCCTGATACCGATCTACTTGATGTTGCGCCACTTGGTCTACCCCGTGTACTTGCCTGATTTCAGGCGTTATATGGAAGTGGGTGTAATCGTGGGCTGCCTGGGCGCTCTGTTGGTGGTGATCTATCAAACCCAGTGGTTGGGCATCTATCAAGCCGATGGTTTTCTGTTCAGCATCAACCTCAGCTATCTCAGCTGTGCGATGGCGTTCCTGGCGGCAAGCCTGGTGCGTGGCAGCAACCACAAGGTGTGGCTTCTGGTGGCAGCGCTGGCGGGGGCCATCACCTGTGTGCTCACTCTCGCCAGGGGAGGGATCCTGGCGCTGCCGATACTGCTGGTTCTGCTGTTGTTTCTGAATGCCGATCGGCTTGGCTGGAAAGCGATTACGGCATCGCTGGTCGGCCTGGTGGCACTGGCCTTGGTGAGTTATTCCACGCTGCCGGCCGTTGAGCGCCGGGTGGATTACACCGTTGCCGAGTTTACCAATCTATCGGAAGGCAATATCGAAGCGGCGGTATCCAGCGGTGGCCGGCTACAGCTCTGGACAGCCGCATCCCATGCGTTCATGGCGCGGCCGCTGATCGGCCTGGGCTATGATGAGCGCGAGGCGCTGAATGCCGAACTGGTGGAGCAAGGGGTGATCACCGAGTGGGTGCTGGGTGTCAGCCGTGGCCATGCTCACAGCCAGTACTTTGAGATGGCGGCTACCGGCGGCTTGCTGGGGCTGCTGGCGCTGTTTGGCTACCTGGTGGTACCGGGTATCTACCACTGGCGGCTGTATCGACGCGAACCAGAGAACCCCTGGCCACGGGTGGCCCTGGTCTTCACCGCCGGCTTTATGCTATTCAACCTGACCGAAGCGGCGATTCACCATGAGATGATGACGACCTTCTATGCCTACATGCAGGTGGTGCTGGTGGTGATGGCCAAGACATATTGCCCACCGATGAATCTGGCGGGTATCACGCACCGCAGAGTGAAGAGTGATGCTGGCGACGACTGGGCTGACGGCTGCTAACCCGATATGGCCACTACTTCAGCCATGGCCGCACCTGTCCATCGTCGATCTCGGAAGGCAGATCGGTTTCGAGCAGCAGGTTGGGCTCTACGCCGTAGGCGTTCAACCGATTGCGTTGGATATACCCGGTAAGGCAATCCGCCGGCATGCGGATGGGGTAGGCCAAGGCCAGGAGCTTTTTCGCTGCCTCCAGGCTCAACCAGTAACCGCGTGCGCTGAAGATGCCTCGTCTTGAATTGGCGCTCGGGTAACGGTAGCGTACCAGTTTGTGCTTATGTGGTAGGGATCGCTTGAGCGGCCATGACTTGGCCTTGCCGTGGTGAAGGAAGGCGATCTCGGCCCGCTGCGGCAGGCTGGACAGCATGTGTGCCAGTGTTTCCAGAAAGCCTTCGGCGGGCTGGGCATCGTCCTCAAGAATAATCGCTTCGCCAATGCCTTGTTTCAGCATATGCTCATAGAGGCCGATATGGCTTAAGGCGCAGCCGATTTCTCCCTTGTTTAGCCTATGCCCCCAGTCGCGCTGGGCGTGTTCCTGGTCCACTTCGGCCAAGGCCTGTGCGCTCAGCTCGGCGCCGTTTACAGCGTCCCAAAATTCGAATGGCAGGCCGATGCTGTCGAAGGTAGATTGAAGTCTTGAGCGGCGTGCCGAACCGGGGAGAGAAATGACATAGGTGGGGGGGATCGAGGACACGTTATGCTACCCTGCTGCGCATTGAGTCAGGTTAGCTTAGTGGAAGGCGCCTGGAGGGTCCAGGGAATGTAAGCGCTGATTTTCTGGTTAGAACAAATGAGAAGGTGCTGAAGATTAATGGTTTCATTAAAATAAAAGATATTAACTTTATTAAAAAAATAGCACGATTAGTGGGGGAGCAGATGAAGAGAGTTGAATTTATTGGTGCCAATGGGGTAGGAAAGACCACCACGATGCGGTACATCTTGTCGAGTCGGGGGGCTTCGCCTTACTTGATGGATATGAATCAAGGCCGCACGGCTGTGGCGCGGATGGGGCTGAGCCAGCTGGCTCCGATAAAACGCTTTGCCAAGCGCACGGAATTCTTGCTGGCTTCGCGTCGCAAGCGCCGGGTCAAGCAACTACGGGACAAGCATGTGGGTACTGTGCTGGCGCGAAATCCTGATGGTATTGTCCCCTTTGTCAATTGTGCATTAACGGTCATATCCGAGAGTGACCTTCTGGTACATGAAAAGAAAAACCAAACTGCATGGCTGTTCGATACACTTTACGATGCTCTCTACCTTGATGATGCTGACTTGGCAAACGCTGCCCTGTGTGATGAGGCCATCAGCCTCAAGACTTTGATGGTCGCGATGCTTGCTGGTCCTCGTGAAACAACACGCCTTTTTCAATTGATGCCGTTGCCGGATATGCTGGTTTTCGTCCATGGGGCTGAAGAGGCGATTTATGAGCGTTTGATACATCGTGAACGTGATCAGCCCTATAGTCATATCCATTACTTGAAAGATCGGGGCCGCCATGCAGTTATGGCTCAACTTGCTCAGTTGAACGAGATAGCCGCGGAGGGGTGCGGTATCCTTGAAGAGAGGGGCTGCCGTGTGGTTCGTTTGAATGTCGATCAACTGAATTTAAGCCAGCAGGCGGAAGCATTACAGTCTCCGCTAGATGAACTGAAAGGTAAGGCGAACCCCGTGTCAGTGTGATCTGAGTAACCGATTTCGTGCCTGGCGCTTCGAGCCGGGGGGTGAAATGATGTAGGTGGGGGGATTGAGGACACGTTATGTTACCCTGCTGCGCATTGAGTCGGGCTAGCCTAGCGGAATGCGCCTGGAGGTTCCAGGGCTGCCATGTGATGTGACGCGAGAATGACATGAGAAAGTGGCTGAACAGAACAAGGGCGCGCAGAGACGCATGGCGCACGGCCGTTAACCGATGGTGCTATGACAGGCCACGGCCGGAAGTGGATGATCTGAACGATCTTCGTCGCGTGGTATTCCTGCGTTGGGATGCCAAGTGGGGGGACTCGATCATCTTTTCTTCGGTGCTTCCTGCGCTTCGCAAGCTCGATGGCGACGTTTTGATCGAAGTCATTACGACACCGGAAATGGCGCCTCTGTTCGCTGATTATTTCGGTGTGGACCAGGTACACATCATCAGGAAACGCCCTTCGAGGCAGCGTATCCGTCGCTTGGCGAAATCCCTCGGGTCGGTCGATCTGCTCGTACATTTCAGTGAGATCATGAAGCCGCGTGATCTCTACCTGGCGCATTGTGTCGGCGCGCGCCACTTGGCAAGCCTGGATGATAGCCCGGGGCTGGTGGACGTCAAGCTGGGCAACGTCACGAAAGGGCTGCACATGGAGGACCGCTACCATGAGCTGTTGCGCCGCTGTGGCATCCACCATACCGACAAGCACTACATGGTGCCTCGTGAGCCCGTTGCGGAGGCGGCGGTGGCGAGTTTCCTGCAGCCGCGCAAGCGGCCGTACATCGCCATCAACCCTTTCAGCAAGGGGCGGGCCAAGACCTTCAACGTGGCAACGACCCAGGCATTGATTGAACGCACGCTGGCCACGCTGCCGGATCACGATGTCTGCTTGCTCACGATGCCGGGCTGCGAGCACGAGGTGGCAGCCATTTCCGCACGGTGGGATACGGATCGGTGCTTCTACTACCCACAAACGCGCACGATTTACGACAATGTGGCCTTGCTGGCGCGGGCCGAGGGGCAGGTCTCGGCCAGTACGTCATCCGTGCACATCGCCGATGGCGTGGGGGTTCCCTCCTTCGTGCTGTTCTCCTATGGGCCGAGCGAAATGTCGGCCTGGCATAGCGTGCACCCGCTGTCGGTGAACCTGATGAGCCAACCTGGCGAGGTGAACGACGTCAACCGGTTGGATTGGCAGGAAGTCGATAGAGCGTTGGCGTCTTTTCTCACACGCGTTGCCGATTCGCCCTCTCGCGACCGGGCAGAAAAGGCAGGTTGTGAGAGGTAGCGTCAGCTCGCGACTGCGGGGTTGCCCTGCGTTGCGATATCCGCCAGCACAGCGGCCCCCGCCACCGACACGCAGTATTGCAGTGTCCTGCGATTGGACCTCGATTCAGTTCTCCCCCATAGAAATACGTCCAGCCAAGCGCTGTTAACAAGGCGATCACGGATGCCACGACGCCGCGTCATTGCTGGAAAAGCGCCACCGATTCCATGCAAATAGGGCGTTTGAGTTTGTATCTTCTCGTTTACAGTCGGGCATGGGCAATCAACTCCGCTTCTTGACCGGTAATGTGAGGTGATGCCTGTCGCGTCGTTGAGAGATTAGGTTGGCTGACTTCACGGTGCGGGTATGCCGCACGCTGGACGGCAGACATGACATAACGATAAAGAAGCGCTGACATCAAGCGCGCCGATAGTCGGGAGATGCCATGAACCACACCTACCGCCTCGTCTTCAACCACGCCCTGAGCCTTTGGCAAGTGGCTGCCGAGACCGTTCGCCGAAAGGGCAAGTCCGCAGGGAAGCCCGTTCTTCTCGCCGGTACAGCGGCCATGGCTCTGGCCGGTGGTATGGCCATGGCAGAAACCATTGATGGAGAAGACATTACCGTGCCCGGTGATCACGCGTCACCGTGGGAGATTGACGGTACTCTAACTATTGGCGGGCCTGGCGGCGACGGCACGCTGACTATTTCAGACGGTGGTAGCGTAAGTAACACAGGCGGAACTATCGGGCTTTCTGGGAGTGAGGGTGCCGTAACGGTAACTGGCACCGGCTCGTCCTGGGAGAATGATGGCAACCTCACGATCGGCCAGTCCGGCACCGGTACGCTGGCTATCGAAGACGGCGGAAAGGTCAGCAATGACACCAGCATTATAGGAAACAATGCAGGTTCCAACGGTACCGTGACGGTGACCGGTAATGGCTCGGGTTGGATCAACAGCGGCCTCGAAGTTGGCCGATGGGGTACGGGTAAGTTGACCATTGATGACGGCGGGCGTGTCATCAATACACTCGGTGCTATCGGCGTTGAACCTGGCTCCAACGGCTCGGTGCTTGTGGCCGGTACGGGCTCAGTCTGGGCAAATAGCGCTGGGATTGCCGGTATAGGCCTCTTCGGTGCTGGTGAATTGACCATTGCGAATGGCGGGATGGTATCGGGGCCTATCGCCTTCATCGCGCGCCACGCAGGTTCCACCGGCACGCTGGTTATCGGTGCGGGCGCGGGGACAGATGCTATTGCCCCAGGTGTGCTTGATGTGGATGTGCTGTCCTTAGGGGACGGTGATGGCCGCATCGTGTTCAATCACACCGAATCGGACCATGCGTTCACTTCCGATATCATCGGCGAGGGCGTGATCGAACAGTACGCCGGCACCACGTTGCTGACCGGCGACAACTCGGGCTTCACCGGCACCACCATCATCAGCGGCGGGAATCTGGTGGTCGGCCTGGATGGCCAGGGCCGGCTGGGCGGCATCTCCAGAGTGGCCAGCGGCGGCAGGCTGGGCGGCAGCGGCACGGTGGGCACCACCGTGCTGGCCGACGGCGCCATCCTGGAGCCCGGCAACTCCATCGGCGAACTGACCGTGGACGGCGACCTGACCTTCGAGGCCGGTTCCATCTACGAGGTGGAAGTCGATCCCGGCGGCACGGCCAGCGATCATGTCCACGTCACCGGCATCGCCACGCTCGCCGGCACGGTGGCGCACATCGGCGAGGCGGGCGACTACGCCCCGGAGAGCACCTATCGCATTCTCAGCGCCGAGGGCGGTCTGGACGGCGAGTTCGATGACGTGCGTTCCGATTTCATCTTCCTCGATGCCGGGCTGGAATATGACACCGAGAGCCCCCTTCACGGCGTGGATCTGACACTGGTGCGTAACGACACCGCCCTCGACGACGAGCGCTTCGCTGGCACCCGTAACCAGCGCGCCACCGCCGGCGGCATCGACAGCCTGGCCGCCGGCCACGCCGTATACGACGCCATCGTCACCCACACCAATGAGGACGAACTGCGCGACGCCTACGATCGCCTCTCCGGCGAACTGCACGCCTCGGCCCACGGCGCCCTGATCGAGGACAGCCGCCTGGTGCGTGGTGCCGTCAACGACCGGTTGCGCGGCGCCATGGGCAGCATCGCGGCACCGATGGACAGCGAGGCGCAGGGAACGGGCAGCACCTCGCCCAATGCGAGCGTGCCGACCGGCTGGGTGCGCGCTATTGGCAACTGGGGCCGCAGCGACGGCGACGGCAACGCCGCCAGCCTCGACCGCGACACCCACGGCGTGCTCGTCGGCGTCGACGCCCCGGTCAGCGAACGCACCCAGGTGGGCCTCCTCACCGGCTACACGCGCAGCGACCTGAGCGCCGGCGGCGGGCGTGGCAGCGCCGATGTCGACAGCATCCACCTGGGGCTCTATGCCGGTACCACCCTCGGCGACGGCGATCTCGCCCTGCGCGGCGGCGCCTTCTACGGCTACCACGAGATCGACAGCCAGCGTCACGTCCAGGTCGGCACGCTCAATGAGCGCCTCGAGGACGAACGCCGCGCGCATACCCTGCACGCCTATGCGGAGCTGGCCCGCGCCTTCGGGGCCGGCGCGCTGACGCTGGAACCGTTCGCCAACCTCGCCCACGTGCACCACCGTGCCTCGCACGGCGCGGAAGAGGGTGGCGATGCCGCGCTATACAGCGGTAGCGAGACCTTCGACACCACCTTCACCACCCTTGGGTTTCGGCCCACGGTCCAGTTCGGGGTGGGTGAGGCCAGCGCCACGCTCTACGGCAGCGTCGGCTGGCGACACGCCTTCGGCGACACCACCCCCGAACGCGACCAGCGCTTCGCCGGCGGCGACGCCTTCAGCGTCGCCGGCACGCCGATCGCCGAGAACACCGGGGTGGTGGAAGCGGGCGTCAGCGTGTCGCTGAACGAACGCACCTCGCTGGATCTTGCCTACGGCGGGCAGTATGGCGACGGCATGGAGGACCATGGAGGGCGGGCAACGTTCGCGTGGCGGTTCTGACTGGCGTGTCGATGACGGAAGGTTTCTGGCGTTGGCGATAGTCACCAGCGTCGGCGGCCTCCGCCGGGGCACCTGACGGCGCCAGTCGCGATGGGGACCAGCGCTCCAACAGCGATATTCTCCACCCAGGCGGAGCAAGCTGCTGTTGGATGCAGTGTGTGGATGGGATTGACGTTAGACGTCCAGGTCATCCAGTTCATCGGTGGCCCTTCGAGAGATGCTGTGGGGAAAGACGCGCTGTACCGCTCGAGTAAGGGGGAGATCGGTCAGCTCCTGGCTCAGTAGTGTTGCCACGAGCCGAGCCTGGCTTTCATCGCGGTGTCGCTTCAGGGGTTCCCGGTCGGTTTGCTGGCTAACGTACCACTTGTGCAACACGAAGGCGCGGGGGTCCACGGTCTGGATACGGAGGGGCATGCCGCGATCGTCGAAGACAAGGGCGTCGAACTTTGGCGAGGAGACCAGCCATTTCAATGACTCGATACTGACCGGGGTGAGGTCGGCTTCGTTCAGCAGGCGCTCGAAGTCGTTGGGCTGTAATGGGTTGCCACCCTGTGTGATGAAGTCCACATGAAAGCCCTTTGCGTTGGCGGCCCGGAACTCCAACGGTGAGGACGATACCCGCTGGAAGGAGGCATCGCTCTTCTGTAGTACCGATAGCAGGGTATGCTGCTTGAGGTTCGCTACGATGCGCATTCCCTGGCGAGCATCCATCAAGACATCGATGTCGTCGGTCGCGGGGTGCTGCGGCTCGATCAGCACATTGGCCCTTGCTTCGTAGGCGTACAGTGCATGGGTGCCGATGAGGTGAAACGGGATGCCCTGACGCATCAGTGCACGCAGGATGCGGGCCCCGGTCAACGGAAAGCGATTGAGGCGGTTGGCGCGGATGTAGGCGGCGTGTACTTGTAACTGGCCCCGCAAGCTGGCCTCGCGCTCCTGATGGCGAGTCTTGCTGGTGTCGAACTGCTGGAGAAGTTGCTCCGTTTCAGGGGAGCGTGGCCCAAGGGAGTGATTCTTGCCATAGGAGTAGGCCCGATAGAGGTACTGTCGGCCGTTGATGGTCTTCCAGTGCATGGAGCCTGCTACTCTGGAGGCTTGTCGGCGGTGCTCCTCAAGCACCTCGAATACCTGTCTGGCATTGATGAACACTCGGGACTGCTCCGGCTCGAGCCTGATATAGCCCATCGTTCTCTCCTTGGCCCCTTGGTGTTTAACTAAATTTGTCGTGAATATATCACGAATTTAGTTAAGTATCAGGATGGGCCTGTTGGGTGGGAATCAGTGAGTTGGCTGCGACGGAATAGGGAAACCGCTGTTGGAACTTCAGCTCGCGACCGGGGGGATTGCCCGGGTCGGCAATTGAAGAAAGAGACAAATTGCAGCGCTTTGCAGAACCTGAAGGGGTGATAAAAATCTTCGCTATTTGTTGTCTAGTGAAGATTTTTTTGATCTAGTGAAGGAAATTCCGCAGCAGCGCCCCTCGGTGGCATTAATGCAGTTCGTCGGTTATGAGTACCTGCGTCAACGGCTATCGTTGAGCGCCTTCGAGCAGGCCTGGCCAGCCGTTGTCAGGCCTGTGACCCGCATCACTCCGCTGGGGGATTGCCTGGCCGTGCCGGCGGAGCGTGCGCCGGGCGATGACCTGCTGGAACATCTGCAGTTTGCCTTGAAGCATGAAGGCGTCGATCTTGCCGTGCTGGCCGAGGCGCTGCCCCATGTGCCTGCCGAGGCCCTGGTGTTGGCCCTGAGAGCCTCACCGAATGGCATCTACCTGCGCAAGCTGGCGTTCCTTTACGAAGCCTTTGTCGGCGAGTTGGACCATGAGCCAGCGGTGCGCAGCCGTGTCGTGCCACTGTTTGATCCCGAACACTACGTGACAGGGCCTTCCATACGCAATGGCCGTTGGCGGATCGACTTCAATGGCCTCGGCTCTCTGGCGTACTGCGCCACGGTTCGGCGAACTTTGGAAGTGAATGCCTTGCTGGCCGAAGATGTGTTGGTCCAGGCGCGGGCGTTCATGGAAGCACTGCCGCCGGGTATGCTGGATCGAGCCACGCAGTGGGCCTATCTCAGTGAAACGCAGTCATCCTTTGCCATCGAACGGGAATCTCTCTCGCCTGACAAGCAGCAGCGTTTCATGCAGTTACTGTATCAGGCGCACGAAGGCCGGGCGCTGGACGAGGCGTATCTCGTTACCTTGCAGAACAGCACCGTCAGCAATCCCTTTGACATGGCAGCGGCGTTCCGCCATGAGCAGAACTACCTGCACAATGGGTTGCCGGGTGCGCTTGGCGTCAGTTATCTGCCACCGCCCCCCAGGCTGTGTGATGAACTGATGCAGCGGCTGATGGAGTGGGCCAATGAGCCACTCGATGGGGCGCCGTCGCTGGTGGCGGCGGCTGTCATCTCTTTTGGATTCGTTTTCTTGCATCCTTTTATGGATGGCAATGGGCGTATCTCTCGCTTTCTGATCCATCACCGGCTGTGCCGGGCTGGGCAGTGGAAACAAGGCCATCTGCTGCCCATTTCGGTGGCGATGAAGCGTCACGAGGAGGAGTACCTGGCGGCGTTGGAGGCTTTTTCGAAACCGGCACGGCAACGCTGGCGAGTCAGCTGGATCGATGCCGACCACTATGACTTCGAGTTTGTCGGCAGCGATACCGTCTACCGTTACTGGGATGCGACGCCAGCAGTGGCGTTTACGCTACGTATGGCCAGGGCCGCGTTGGAGCAGGATCTGATGGCCGAAACTCGCTACCTGGCATGCTTCGACCGGGTCTATCGGGACATCGATCAACGTTTCGACATTCGGGGGAGCGACTTGGCGTGGCTGGTGATGATGTGCCTCAGCCAGGATGGCCGGTTGTCCAGTAACCGGCGCAAGCAGTTTCGCCATCAGGTGCCCGCCGAGGTGCTGGATGCTATCGAGGACGCGGCCAGGGAAGCCCTGTATCACAGTCAGGAAGAGGACGATTGGCCGACTTCTTGATACCGGAGAAAAAATCACTGTTGGAGCGCCGCTTTGCGTCGCGATTGGTGGCGCCAGGCGCCGGCAGCCTCCGGCAAGGCGCCTGACGGCGCCAGTCGCGATGGGGACCAGCGCTCCAACAGTGATATTCTCCACCCAGGCGGAGCAAGCCGCTGTTGGAGATAGCTTTAGCTCGCGACCGAGGAGTTGCCCAGGCTGGCAATCATCGCACGGCGGCAGCCTTCGCCAGGGCGCCTGGCGGCGCCAGTCGCGATGGGGACCAGCGCTCCCACAACGAGTAAGGACGTTCATGAACCATCGTGTCAGCCATGACCAGAACTTCAAGAACCTGATTCTCGACTATCCGCGTGAGGCGCTGGCTTTCTTTGCCCGTGAGGAAGCCTACGATATCGATGCTAGCGCGACGATCACCCCGGTCCGCCAGGAACAACTCAAGGAGCGGTTGGGTGAGCGTTTTCGAGAGCTCGATGTTCCTCTGCTGGTAGAATGGCCGGACGGACGTCGTGAAGCCCTGCTGTTCGTTCTCGAGGAGGAAACCGACCCTCAGCGCTTCTCGATCCACCGCCTGGCGCACTACTGTCTTGATTTGGCGGAGCTGTTCGCGACCCAACGGGTGGTACCGGTGGTCATCTTCCTGCAGGCTCATCCGGCGGTGCCCGAACGGCTCGCGTTGGGTGGCGAGTGCCATGATTACCTGCTATTCCACTACCTGGGGTGTGCCTTGAATGTCATGCCTGCGGTGGATCATCTGGAAAGCGACAACCTGGTGGCGCGTCTGAACCTGCCCAACATGGACTGGTCTCATGGGCAGAAGATCGACATTTATGCCAAGGCGATCGAAGGCCTGTTACGTCTCGAGCCCAATGTCGAGAAACGAATCAAATACCTGGACTTCGTGGACATCTACACGGGATTGACGGAGACCGAGCGGCAGATCTATGAATCCCGTTACCCACAGGAGAGCAAAGCCATGGCCGGACTCGCGGAACGCCTACGCACGGAAGGTATGCAACAGGGCATGCAGCAGGGCATGCAGCAGGGCATGCAACAGGGCGAACAAACCCTACTCAGGAAACTCCTGGTGCGCCGTTTCGGTCCGCTGGATGCCATCACAGAACAGCGCCTACAGCAGGCCACCACGGCCGAAATCGAGTATTGGGCAGAGAACCTGATGGAAGCCAAGACACTACAGGACGTATTTGGCTAGCTACCCACAGGTGAGCTCGCGATCGGGGTGTTGGAGATGGCTTTAGCTCGCGACCGAGGAGTTGCCCAGGCTGGCAATCACCGCACGGCGGCGGCCTTCGCCAGGGCGCCCGGCGGCGCCAGTCGCCCTGGGGACCAGTGCTCCCACAGCGATACTTTCCACCCAGGCGGAGCAAGCCGCTGTTGGAGCCAGCTTTAGCTCGCGACCGAGGAGTTGCCCAGGCTGGCAATCA
>NZ_PNRF01000010.1 GCF_002879615.1 Billgrantia endophytica | reverse complement strand
CCCATACAGCGTTAAAAATCGGCTCAAAGTACTCATTTACACCGCGTAAACTCCGTCTTTTCGCCGATTTTTGCCTTGTCTGGCCATCGCTCGTCGACTTTTCGTACAATGCCTAGAAAATCAGTACCGCAGGAAAACCAGCGACTCGCCGCCCGGCTCGACGGGTCCCATGGTATTCATCACCGCGATCAGCTTGTCGGCGTAGGCGGGGTCGGTGGCATACCCACCGGCCTGCAGTTCCCTTGCCGCCTGCTCGGCGCTGCCGGCCCGGGTTACCGCCGCATAGCGCGGGTTGTCGCCGATCAGCCGCGCGTAATCGGTAAAGGCCTCTTCGAAGGAGCCATACACTCGGAAGGTATCGACGACGCGGGTCCGCTTGCCATTGAGGTACTCGTGGGTCGTCACGTCCGTGGTGCGGCCGTTCCAGCCGCCACCCGCCTTGATGCCGAAGAGGTTATAGCTGTTGCCGCCATCGCTGGTGGCGATCTCATGGCGCCCCCAACCGGTTTCCAGGGCGGCCTGGGCCAGAATCAGCTCGGCCGGCACGCCGGTACGTCGGCTTGCCGCCTGGGCCGGTGCCGAAAGGCGATCCAGGAAGCGCTGCACGTGCTCGCCCCCCTGGCCTTGATTCCGCCGTGATGCGGCCCCGCCGACGGTGTCGTCCCGGCGGCCGGCACCGGAATTGGCCGTACCGGCCAAGGTGGCATCCAGGGCCGACATGAAGCCGCCGCGTGCGGTTTCCAGCTCATCGAGGAAACTCGACGGCATCGGCTGCCGGGTCTTGTCGAAGTCCCGTTCCCCCTGGCCCTCCCCGATCGGCGGCGCGTCAGGCCGCAGCGCGTCCTTGAGCACCCGTGGCGTTCCACGGGGGATGCCGGCGATCAATTCGTTGAGCTGGCGATCCGCCGCTTCCGCCTGGGGGCGTGATACGCCCTGACCTTCCAGTTGGGCGACCAGGTGTTCCGCCAGGCCGATACCGCGACCCGCCATGGTCTGGGCCCACTGCTGGTCCAGCATCGACTGGTAGAATTCCGTCTGCTCGCTGTCGAGCAGGCCGGTAGTGGGCGTGGCGTCACGCATGCTCTTGAGCATCATCTGCAGGAACAGGGCTTCGAACTGCTGGGCGGCACCCTTGAGACCTGCCGCCTCATCGTGCCGAGCCGTGTGCTTGAGCCGCTCCAGGCCTTGCACGTCGAGCGCAAACTGGTTGCTGAAGTCCTGAATGGCCATCAGATGATCTCCAGGTCGGCGCGCAGGGAGCCAGAGGCCTTGAGCGCTTCGAGAATCGCCATCAGGTCACTTGGCGTGGCACCCAGGGCGTTCAGCGCATTGACCACGTCCACCAGGTCGGCGCCCTCCACGACTCGCAGGTAGGCGTCCTGCTCCTGGATCTCGATTTCCGTGTCGGGCACGACCACGGTCTCGCCGTCGCCAAAGGGCGGGGGCTGGCTGACCAGGAAGCGGGTGTCGATGACGATCGACAGGTTGCCGTGGGCCACCGCGGCACGGCGCAGGGTGACCGCGCTGTTCATGACCACCGAACCGGTGCGGGCGTTGAACACCACCTTGGCCGGCGCTTCCATGGGAGTGATGCGAATGTTCTCGACCTGCGCCATGAAGTTGACGCGGGAGTTCTCGTTCATGGGGCCGTCGAGGGAGATGACCCGGGAGTTGCGCGCGGCGGCCACCGGCCTGCCGAATTCACTGTTGATGGCGTTGACCATTCGCTGGGCGGTACCGAAGTCGGCGTCCTTGAGTTCCAGTTCGAGCAGCCCGGCGTTGTCACCCAGGTCGAGGGGCACTTCCCGTTCCACCATGGCACCACCGGGAACACGGCCCCCGGCCAGTTGGTTGATCTGCACGGATGCACCGACGGCATCGGCTCCGACCCCACCCACCAGCAGGTTGCCCTGGGCGATGGCATAGGTTTCGCCATCGGCACCCTTGAGCGGCGTCATCAGCAGGGTGCCGCCACGCAGGCTGCGCGCGTTGCCGATGGAGGAGACGTTGATGTCCAGACGCTGACCGGGACGGGAGAACGGCGGCAGATCCGCGGTGATCATCACCGCCGCCACGTTGCGCAGCTGCATGTTCGTGCCCGGGGGCACGGTGATGCCGAGCTGCGACAGCATGTTGGTCAGGCTCTGGCCGGTGAAGGGCGCCTGCATGGTCTGGTCGCCGGTGCCGTCGAGGCCGACCACCAGGCCATAGCCAACCAGCACGTTGTCACGCACACCGGCAAAGTTGGCCAGTTCACGAATCCGCTCGGCCTGTACCGGCAGCGCCAGCAGAAGCGTCAGCGCCAGCAGCGCCAGTCTTGCCACCGGGCGCTTGTGGACTGGCCGCCTGGTGAACGTCTGGGTGAGCGTCTTGAAGAACGTCATTCGTGCGCCTCGGTATCCTGTCATCGTCAGAAGGGCGATACGTTGAGGAAGAAACGCTGCAGCCAGCCCATGTGCTGCGCCTCATGGATATAGCCACTGCCCACGTACTCGATACGGGCATCGGCCACGGCGGTGGACGGCACCGTATTCTGTCCGGTAATGGTCCGGGGATTGACCACCCCGGAAAAACGAATGAACTCGACGCCCTGGTTGATGGCGATCTGCTTCTCGCCGCGCACGCGCAGGTTGCCGTTGTACATCACCTCGAGCACCGACACGGTAATGGTGCCGGTAAAGCTGTTGTTGGCCTGGGAGCCGCCGCCACCGGCGAAATCACTGTTGCCGGAGAACTCGAAGCCATACTCCGCCAGTCGCTCCAGCGCATCCGGCAGCTCAATGAAATCAAGGCCGGCCGATCCCCCACGGTTGGCGTTGGACTGCGAGTTCTTGCTGGCACTCACCTGCTCGTCCAGCACGATGGTGAGAATGTCGCCGATCATGCGCGGGCGGCGATCCTCGAAGAGAGGTTGAGAACCGCGATGGGTCTGGTAGATGGAGCCGTTGGCCTTCCGGGGCGGCGGCTCGACCATGGCGATCTGTTCCTGCTCCCCCACCACGGAGGCACGGGGAACCTGGGCACAGCCGCCCAGCACCAGCGCGGCCATGGCCAGAACCGCCGTGACCAGCCTCGATATCGGGAACCCCTTGCCTTTCATGCTCTCTCGCTTCCCGCAACCGGGATCATGATTCTTCATGACGACCGTCAGAGCTGGCTCAGTCGCGCCAGCATCTCGTCGCTGGTCTGGACGGCACGGCTGTTGATCTCGTAGGCCCGCTGGGTCTGGATCATGCTGACCATCTCTTCCACCACGTTGACGTTGGAGGTTTCCACATAACCGTGATACAGGCGTCCGGCGCCGTTCATGCCCGGCATGGTCTCGTTGCGCGGGCCCGACGAGGTGGTTTCGAGGTAGAGGTTGCCGCCGATACTCTCCAGGCCAGTCGAATTGACGAAGGTGGAGAGGGTGATCTGTCCCACTTCCATCGACTGGGTGATACCGGGCTGGGTGACCGAGACGATGCCGTCCTCGCCGATGGAGATCGACAGGGCGTTGTCGGGAATGATGATGGCGGGCTCCAGCGGGTAGCCATTGGCATTGACCATCTGGCCGTTCTCGTTGAGCTGGAAGCTGCCGTCACGGGTATAGGCGGTCGTGCCATCCGGCATCAGCACCTGAAAGAAGCCGTTGCCGTTGATGGCCAGGTCGCGGGAGTTCTCGGTGTGCTCCAGGCCGCCCTGGGTATGCAGCCGCTCGGTGGCAACGGGGCGGACACCGGAACCCACCTGCATGCCGGACGGCAGCCGGTTCTGTATATCGTTCTGCGCACCGGGCTGCCGCAGGTTCTGATACAGCAGGTCCTCGAATACGGCGCGCGAACGCTTGAAGCCGTTGGTACTGACGTTGGCCAGGTTGTTGGAGATGACGTCCAGCTTGACCTGCTGGGATTCCAGGCCGGTCTTGGCCGTCCAGAGTGACTTGATCATAATCGTTTCCTATACCTAGCCTTGAATCGACAGCAGGTTATTGGCCCGCTGGGCGTTTTCGTCAGCGGTACTGATGACCTTCATCTGCATTTCATAGCGCCGGGCCACGTCGATCATCGACACCATGGCCTCGACGGCACTCACGTTGCTGCCTTCGAGGGCACCACTGGCGACCGTGGCATTCTCGTCGACAGGCAGGGCCACGACCTCGCCGTCGGCATTCGGCGCCGGCCGGAACAGCCCGTCGTCGCCGCGTATCAGGCGCTCTTCCGGCGTCACCAGCTTGAGGCGGCCCATGTCGACCAGCGCCTCGGGGTTCTCCCCTTCGCCGATACCGCTGAGCGTGCCATCGGCGCCCACCGTCACGCTGGAGCCAAGCGGCACGACGATCGGGCCGCCATCGCCGATCACCGGCCGGCCCACCAGGGTGACCAGGCCGTCGCCGTCGACTTCCAGGTCGCCGCGGCGGGTATAGGCTTCGGTTCCGTCGTCGGCCTGCACGGCGATCCAGGCATTGCCTTCCAGCGCCACATCCAGTTCACGCCCGGTGCGGGTAATGGGCCCCTGGGAAAAATCGGTGCCCGGGGTGGTGGCCGCCACCGACACCCGGGTCGGCAGCGCGCCTTCGCCCTGCACCGGCACGGCACGCATGGCATGCAGCTGGGCGCGAAAGCCGGCCGTCGACACGTTCGACAGGTTGTGGCTGACCACCGCCTGCTGGTCCATGCTCTGCTTGGCGCCGCTCATGGCGGTGTAGAGAATGCGGTCCATGTATCAGGCTCCCCGTGTCGGGCTTAGCGCAGGTTGATGGCGGTTTGCAGCAGCTCGTCCTGGGTCTTGATCGTCTGGGAGTTGGCCTGGTAGGCCCGCTGCGCCACGATCATGCTCACCAGTTCGCGGGCCATGTCCACGTTGGAGGTCTCCACGGCGCCGGACACCACGCCGCCCAGCAGCCCGGTGCCGGGCGAGCCGACCAGTTCCTGCCCGGATGCGTTGGTCGCGCTCCAGACGTTGTCGCCAATGGGGTTCAGGCCTTCGGGGTTACGGAAGCTGACCAGGGCGACCTGCCCGGCGGGGCGCGACTGCTCGTTGGAGTAGTTGCGCATGATGGTGCCGTCGTCCTCGATGGTGATGCCCACCAGGGAGCCGGAGGTATAGCCGTTCTGGGTCAGGCCGCTGGCGGTGGAGCTATTGCCGAACTGGGTGGTGCCGTCGAGGTTCAAATCGAAGATGAGATCGTTCGGCTCACCGTTGAAAAACTCAGCCGCGTCAAAGGTGATGCCGGTCAGGCCATCATCGACCGATTCCATCTGACCGTTGGCATCGAACGCCAGGTCAAATGCACGCGCATCACCACCCTCCATGAGCGCCTGTCCATCCATTGTCATCTTGGCGGTCCACGCGTTGGAACCGGTCTTCTCGTAATAGACGGTGACGTTACGTGGGTTACCCAGGGAGTCGAACACGGTGAAGTTATTGGAATAATGGTAATCGATATAGATCGGGTCGCCATCCGCGTCGACCGCCTCGGTCTGGCTCAGCTCCTCACCCACCACGTAACGGGAGTCCAGGTTCAGCGTGGTGCTGACGCGGGTGGTGGTGTTTGCCGCCAGCTCGTCCGAGGGGATGGTCAGGGCCTGGGGTTGCCCGCCCACCTGTACCTCACCCTGGGCATTGAGGCCGTAACCCATGATCTGGGCGCCCTGGGCGTTGATCAGCGCGCCGTCGGCGGTCATGGTCAACTGGCCATTGCGCGAATAGACGACTTCGCCATTGGGCTGCTGGAAACGAAAGAAGCCTTCACCGGCAATCGCCAGGTCCAGATTGCGGCTGGTGGACTCGATGTTGCCTTCGTTGAAGTTCTGCAATACCGACGACACCCGCGTACCGAGGCCGATTCGCGAGTTGGCGAAGACGTCGGAGAACTGTACGTCGGAACTCTTGAAGCCCACCGTCTGGGAGTTGGCGATGTTGTTGCCGATCGCCCCCAGCTTCTGTGATTGGGCATTCAGGCCGCTCAATGCTTGGGAAAAGCTCATGTTTCGTTCCTCTGCCTACCGGCTGTGATGTGCCGCTATGCGCGGTTCTTTTCAGCAAGCGCCGTCTATCCTCCAGCGCTTCCCCGATGGTTGACTTACAGAATCTGCTTGACCTGATCCAGGTCGACCTGGCCGTAGATGGCTCCGAGATCCAGCTTCACGCCGCCATCTGCGTCACGGGGCGTCACCCCCCCCACGATGGCGTAGTTGAGCGTCGAGACGTCTATCGGCTTGTCATCGCTGGTGGCCTCGATGCGGACACGATAGGCGCCGGATGCCGCCGTCTCGCCCTCGCTGGTCTTGCCATCCCAGCTGAAGGATTCCACCCCGGCCTTGACCGGCCCGATATCATAGCGATTCACCACCTCCCCGCTGTCATTGGTAATGGTGACGCGAACGTTCTCGGCGGAGCGATCAAGCTCGATACCGAAGGGTGTGGAATACACCTGCCCCTCTTCGTCCTTTTCCATCAGCACCCGGTCGCCGGGAACCAGCACGCCCTTGCCGATCAGCGCGGTGGCCTGCAGCATCTGGCCGGCATCCATCTGGTCGGTGATGCCTTTCAGGGTCTGGTTGAGATCTTCGATGCCGCTGACGGTATTGATCTGCGCCAGCTGCGTCGTCATCTCATGGTTGTCCATGGGGTTCAGCGGATCCTGGTGCTGCATCTGGGCGATCAGCAGGGTCATGAAATTGTTGCGCAGCTCGGCGGACTGGCTGGCATCGCGGCTGCCGGCACCCGCATTCATTCGGCTGATGACGTTGGAATCGATCGTGGTGGACATGGTGATCAGCCCTCGCCCAGGGTGAGGGTCTTGAGCATCATCTGCTTGCTGGTGTTCATGACCTCCACGTTGGCCTGGTAGGAACGCGATGCGGATATCATGTTGACCATTTCGTGCACCGGCTCGACGTTGGGCATGGTCACGTAGCCCTCTTCATTGGCCAGCGGATGCTCGGGGCGATACTCCATGCGCATGGGCGAGGGGTCTTCGACCACTTCTCTCACACCCACGCCACCAACGCCGTGATTGCCCTGCAGTCGCGACTCGAACATGACCTGCCTGGCACGGTAGGCTTCACCGTCCGGCCCGGCCACGCTGTCGGCATTGGCCAGGTTGCTGGCCGTCACGTTCATGCGCTGCGACTGGGCGCTCATGGCCGAGCCGGCGATATCGAATACGGAAAACATCGACATAAGGCGATCCCTCTCTGATTGTTCCGGCGGCTTACTCCGGCTGCATGGCGCTCTTCAGCCCCTGGATGCGACTATTGAGAATGGTCAGCGCGGCCTGGTAACGCACCGAGTTGTCGGCGAACTGGGTACGCTCCCGGTCCATGTCCACGGTATTGCCATCCAGGCTGGGCTGATCCGGCACCCGGTAGAGCAGCCCCTGGTCCGGCGGGGCGAAGCCCTGCCCGGCGAGGTGCCGATCCGACGTCCGGGCCAGCGACAGACCGCCCCCGGCAGGCCGGCCATGCTCCACCGCCTTCTTGAGCTCGCTGGCGAAATCGATATCGCGAGCCTTGTAGTTGGGCGTATCGGCATTGGCGATGTTGCTGGCCAATATGCGATGGCGCTCCTGGCGCAAGCCCAGCGCCTGCTGGTGGTAATCAAAGGCGGCCTCGAGCTGGTCGATCATGCCGGCACTCCCCGTGTGCGGAACTTGTTGAGGTTGAAGAATAGCGATACCGATGTCACATCAATGGCATGAACAGACCGGTTTTCCATGTTCATTTCCGATGTTTCATGGCGTGGCCAAGGGCTAGAATCCATGGCACCACCATTCAGACGACACTCGGCCGATCGCCATGCTGCGCACCATTCTCTCCAACCCGCTATCCCGCTGGCTGCTGATTGCCGGCCTGGTGTCGTTGCCCGGCGCGGCCCAGGCCGACGATGCCCCATTGCTGGAGGCCGTGCACGCCTTCCTGCACGGCGAGGCCCGGTCGATGGGCGACGAGATCATCATCGAACTGCGCCCCCCATCGGCCCGAATGCCTGCCTGCGAGTCGCCCCAGCCCTTTCTCGCCCGTGACGGCGAGCTGCCGCTGGGACGCGTATCCATCGGGGTGCGCTGCGGCAGCGATGGTCGCCAGGTACGTTACCTTCAGGCGGAGATCGGCGTGATCGGCACCTACCCCGTGCTGGCCACCTCCCTGAATGCCGGGGAGACGGTGCGGGCCGAGCATCTGGAACAGCGCCAGGGCAACCTGGGGGAACTGCCGAACCGCGCCCTGCTGGAGAGCGACAGGATCATCGGCCAGGTGGCAACGCGCTCGTTGAGCCCGGGCCAACCGCTGCAGGAGCACATGTTTCGTTCGCTCCCCCTGGTCGAGCGCAATCAGCGTGTCACGGTGGAAGCCCGGGGCCCCGGGTTTCGCCTGGGCCGCGAAGGCCAGGCGCTGGAGGCCGGCGGCATGGGCGACAGGGTTCGCGTACGCTTCGATTCACGCGATATCATCACGGCAGAAGTGATCGGCGAAGCCACTCTGATCGTGGACTTCTGACGGCATCTGCTGCACGCTATTGGATGTGCCCCGAGCGCATCCTGCATCTTCATACCTAAAGTTTTCCCGAAGGCAGCCGATAGCGTGTAAAAGCACCGGTCATGAGGCCAACACAGTGAAGATCAACAGCCAGAACCCCCTGACTCGCCCGACCCCGACGTCACCGCGCGAGGAGTCGCAGCAGGTCAAGGGCGCCAGCCAGCCGAATCAACAGGATGCGGGCCCCGCAGCCACGACGCACTTGCGCCAGGCCGACGGCTCCCGCGACATCGATGTCGCCCGGGTCGACGAGATCCGGGAGGCCATTCGTGAAGGACGCCTGGAGATTCGTGCCGAGCGCATCGCCGATGCGCTGATCGAATCCCTTCAGCAAACCGCGGGCAAAGGTGACGAATGAGCTTGGTCAGGCTTCTCGATGAGCAGCAGCAACGGCTGAAGGCTCTGGTCGAACTGCTCGAACAGGAGCGCAGCCTGCTGGCTGCCGCCGAGATCGACGGCAAGAGGCTGGCCGACATAGCCGAACACAAGCAGACACGCCTCCAGAAGCTGGAAGCGACCGAAACGCTGCGCCAGAGCGTGCAGCGCCGCCTGGGCTACGCGGATGGCCCTGCCGGTGCCCGACAGGCCGCCCTGGAAGCGGGCTGTCTCGATGACTGGGAACGCACCCTGGAACGCACCCGGGAAGCGCATCGCCTCAACACCCTCAATGGCGAGTTGGTCACCCTGCGAATGGGGCAGAACAAGCGGCTTCTGGCGTTCATCCACCAGGCCGCCGAAAAGACCGTGTATGGCGCCAGTGGGCGGGTCGCGGCACAACCGGGTCGCTTCAACGCCTCGGTATAGGCTCTTCCCCGCCCCACCCTGTTTCCAACCACCGTCCTCGGCCATCTCGGTCGCGTCGCCACCGTCATGCGACAACGCGGTCCCGTCAGGCAACCCGCGCGGCTGCACTACCAGAGCGAGTCGATCAGGCCACTGTCGATATCGGCCACGATCACGGTATTGCGACCTTTGGCCTTGGCTTCGTAGCTGGCCGCATCCGCACGGGCCAGCACCGTGTCGATCGCATGGTCGCCCTCCTGGAAGGCCGTGACGCCCATGGAAAGGCTGATATTGTAGACCTTGCCCTCGCTGGTCACGGTCACTTCGGACACGACACGGCGCAGTGACTCTGCAATTTCCACCGCCTGCTTGATCGTGCAACTCGGCAGCAGTACGGCAAACTCGTCCCCACCTTGACGCGCGACATGGTCACTGCGGCGCACTTCCCAGGCCACCACCTGACCTATGCGCCGCAGCATCTCATCGCCCAGGGCATGCCCGCCTTCGTCATTGATGGGCTTGAAGTAATCGAGATCGAACAATGCCAGCACCGACGGCGTGCCAGTCTTGGCATATTCCGCCAAGGCTTCTTCCAGGCGCCGCTCGAAACCACGCCGATTGAGCAGACCGGTCAGTGGGTCATGCTCCGCCTCCCAGCGCTGCAGCGCCTCCTGCTGCCTGCGCTCGGTGATATCCTTCACCATCCCGACGAAACCGAGCGGTTGGCCGCTGCCACGCACCTGGCTGGCATGGACTTCAACCCACAAGGTCACGCCATCGGCGTGATGGAAGCGAAGCTGGCGCATGAAGTCGTTACCCGTCGACAGCGAGTGCCGCCACAGGTCCTGTGTGCCCTGCCGGTCATCCGGGTGAATCCGCTGCCACCAGTCACTCGCGCCGACCGGTGGCTCGAGCCCCAGCAGCTCCAGCAACGCCGGGTTCAGGTAATTCAAGTGCCCCTTGAGGTCAGCCACGAACATGCCTATCGGTGTCGAGCCCAGCACCGCATCGAGAAACGCCTGGCGATCGCGCAAATGTTCCAGCGCCGCAAGGCGCTCATGCTCGAGCCGGTTGAAACTGCTTGCCACCTGGCGCAGTTCCTCCATGTTGGTCGATAGCGCCAGGTAGCGGCGCGCTCCGGCTCCGACCTGGGCGATCTGCCGCTCGAGGCGATGAAGTGGCGTCAACAGGCGCTTTATCAGCATGCGCATGCCGAACATGAGCAGGACGGCCACGATCAGCCAGGTCCACCAGAGCTTGCCGAGATAACCGCCAAGGGGGGCGCGCACCTGCGATAGGGGAAGCGCCACCTCGACCACCCAACTCGCGGGCCAGACCTGGCGATATGACATCAAGGCAGGCTCGCCGTAGACGTCGTTGGTCATGGTCTCGCCCTCCCAGCCATCCAGGGCGAGCTCGAGCGCGGGCAGATCGCTGTACGTGTCGCGGCGGCCCGTGGCCTGCAAGCGACGGGGATGGAAAAGCAGCTCACCCGACGCCGAAAAGACGGAAACATGGCCACTTTCACCAAGCCGGATATGTTCCAGACGTCGAAAAAGGTCTCCCCTGGTCAGATTGACCATGCCACCGACGAGCCCCCCGAAAGCGCCGCCCTCCCCGAAACGGGGCACCAGCATCAATACCAGGTCATCACCGCTGGCTCGGCCAGTGAAGGGCTCGCTGACATACGGCCAGGGCGAGTGACTCACCATGCGATAGTATTCGGTATCGACGGTTTCCAGTCCCGGCCTGCCCGGAACGACCGGCCAGTCCGCCAGAACCACGCCATCCGGCCCCGTCACCATGATGCCTTCGAACCACTCCAGCAGAACCTGGTTATCCTCGAGAATACCGCCATGCTCCTCGGGCTCCGCTCCGCGCAATCTTCCCTCGAGGCGCACCAGGGAACGTAGCCGACGATCGATCTCATCGGTCAACCCATCGGCGATCAGGCGTGACTCATAGCGCAGGTGGGCGAGGTTGGCGTCATCGACCAGCCCCTTGCCGAACAGCCAGGCCATGACCAGCAGCATGCCGACGATGACCACCCAGGTCGAGACAAGCCCTGCCAGCAGCCGGCCCTGCAGAGAGCCCATCGATCGGGCCAGCGATGAAATACGAGCCGATATGCGCAACGAAGTCCCCTTTGGCCATAAGACGGGGTGGCAGAAACGCCGAATCCATGGCGATTCGTTCAGGGAACGAAGGTTACCCAGATTATCGGCGTCGCCGTGCCGAACTTGAGAGCGAAAAGGACATCAACATGTGCACGACACGGCTTCGGTGTCCTTTCCCATGATCACGCCAACCCTGGGTTAAAGTTTTCGTCATGCTGGACGATAATGATCATTGACAACGCCTAATCACACTTCGCTGATTCAGCCCTGATACCCTGGATAATCAATAAAATCAATGAGCCACAATGGAAAACGCCCTCCGAGCGATAGAGTCAGCTCCCTTGCACGACACCCCGCCCGGCTCATTCAGAGCGCTTTCGAGCAGGGGCAGACCGGCATGGTCATTACCGACACGGCAGGGTCCATCGTTCTGGCCAATGATGCGTTCTGCCGAATCGCCGGCTGCGAGCCCGCCGAGGCCATCGGCAGGCCTGTCGAGTATTTCTTCGTCTCACTCCGTGTCCCCTCGATCCTGGAGGCCGATGACGCCGGCCCATCGCCAACCTCCTGGCAGCAGGAAGTGCTTTGCCGTCACGACGATGGGGAATCCGTGCCGGTACTGATGACGGTGGATGCCTTGTTCAACGGGGAGCAGCGGCCCCACCACTATCTCCGCACGTTTGCGAACCTTGCCGCGCCAAATGGTGAGCAGCTTGGTGACAGACACTGGGTCCATGTGGACCCCATGACAGGCCTGCCCAACTGGCTACTGCTGCGAGACCGCCTGAATCATGCCCTGGCACAGGCCGAGCGGACAGACCATGGCCTGGCACTGCTGTTCATTGACATTGACCGCTTCAAGACGGTGAACGACGCCGCCGGCCACCTGGAAGGCGACCGGGTGCTTGGTGAACTGGCCCAGCGCCTGCAGAGAGCGCTCCGCAGCAAGGACACGCTGGCCAGGCTGGGCGGCGATCAATTCATCGTGCTACTGGAAAAGGACGGCACGGCCGAGGCAGCCCAGATAGTCACGGAACGCCTCCAGGAAGCCCTGGAGCCTCCCTTCATGGCCGAAAACCGATACCTGCTGCTGACCGCCTCCATTGGCATCGCCCTGTTTCCTTTCGATGCGCAGGACGAGGAATCCCTGATCACGGCGGCCCGAAGCGCCATGTATACCGCCCGCAGGAAAGGACCCGGTCACCTGGCCTTCGTCGACCATCGTTTGACGGTACAGTTGAAAGAGAAGCATCGACTGGAGAGCCAGCTCAGTGAAGCCGTGCACCTTCCGGACCGACACTTCGTCATTCACTACCAGCCCGAAATGGATCGTGACACCGGCTGCTGCACCGGCCTGGAAGCCGTGCTGCGCTGGCGCCAACCCAAACGGGGATTGCAACCCGCCTCCACCTTCCTTGACATGGTGGCCCGCCTGGGCCTTGGAGTGCGCCTGGACCGCTGGGTGATCCAGCAGGTCATCGCCAGTCGTCAGGAGTGGCTGACCAGCGGTTCGCCCCTGGGCGAACTGCCGGTCTCGATCCAGCTGTGCGAAATCCATCTGGCCCATGACACCTTCGACCGCAGGCCACTCGACCATTTCCTGCGCCAGCAAGGCCTGGCGTCGCTGGAATGGATGACGCTCGAAGTGCCGGGCCAGGGGTTGAGCAATAACCTGGACGCCGCCGCCCATATGCTCAAGCGTCTCGAACGACTCGGCGCCCGCCTGGCCGTCGATGGCCTGGGAGCCAACCCCATTGACCTCGCCTGGCTGTCACGCCTGCCCTTTGGCAAGGCAAAGCTCAGCGCCAGCCTGGCGTCCTCCATACAGCAGGAGGGACGCAACCTGGCCCAGGCCCTGTGCTGCCTGCTGGAAGCGCTGCACATCCAGCCAGTCATCACCGGTATCGACGACCCGGCGACGGCGGCCTCGATAGACAGGCTGTCCATCAGCCTGGTGCAGGGCGACCATTACTGCCCGGCGCTGCCGGCAGCCGAACTGGAGCAATGGCTTTCCGCCCGCAGGGCAGCCAGGACATAGCCCCGAGACGGTAGGGATCGAGAAGGCAGTTGCCGAAGACAGGCTCTGGCTTCGAGGCGAGAGCCTGAAACGCGAAAAGCCGCTTGAAGCAATGCTTCAAGCGGCTTTTTCAGGAGAAGGTTTGGTGGAGCCTAGCGGGATCGAACCGCTGACCTCAACACTGCCAGTGTTGCGCTCTCCCAGCTGAGCTAAGGCCCCACATCGTCTCGCTTTCCGAGAACGAGGCGAATGATACCCATGGCCATAACGCCAGTCAACATGCCGATCTGCCTTTCCCCGGCCGTTGACGGGAACGTTTAGCTGCGACACAACGCTAATTTCCCTTGGCCGAGGAGTATGGCAAGCTTGTCGTCTGGAATGCACCGACTCTTCTCGGTCCGGGCAAGTCGAGACGGTTGCTTCAGCTCCACCGGCGCAGCCGTGGCACCCTTCAGCAATGACGAGGAATGTCAGCCTTGATCAAGGTTCTCATTGTCGACGACCATCATCTCGTTCGCACCAGCCTTGCTCGCCTGCTGGACGGCGAGGAAGATATCCATGTGGTCGGGGAGGCCGCCAGCGGTGAAGAAGCCATCGCCCTGAGTCGCAAGCTGGACCCGGACGTGGTGCTGATGGATCTGCGCATGCCGGGGATCGGCGGGCTGGAGGCCACTCGCAAGATCGTGCGTAACAGCGCCGATATTCGCGTCCTGGCTCTGACCGGCTTCATGGAGGACAACTTTGCCCAACGCCTGATGGAAGCCGGCGCGGGAGGGTTCATCAGCAAGGATACCCAGGTGCCCGACATGGTCGATGCCATTCGCAGCGTCTTCGCCGGGCATCGCTATATCAGCCCGGATATCGCACAACGCCTGGTCTTGTCACGTTTCGATACCGAAAAGAACCCCTTCGATCAGCTTTCCCAGCGTGAGCTGCAAGTGGCGATGATGATCGTCAACTGCCAGCGGGTGGCGGAGATATCCGATCGGCTCTTCCTCAGCCCCAAGACCGTCAATACCTATCGTTACCGGATCTTCGAGAAGCTTGGCGTCCAGACCGACGTCGAGCTGACCCACCTCGGGCTGAAGCACGGGCTCGTCGATGGCTTCGATGCCGCCAACTGATACGAGCGATCTGTTACGCTGGGCTTCTCGATCTTCGTCGTCAGACACACCATGACCTTCGACTCCCGCCAGTTCCTCGCCAATCTCACCCAGGCCCCGGGTATCTATCGCATGCTCGATGAGCAGGGCGATACCCTCTACGTCGGCAAGGCAAAGCGCCTCAAGGCGCGCCTGGCCAGCTACTTTCGCGGCACGCTCAATGCCAAGACCCAAGCCATGGTGGCGAGGATCGCTGACGTCCAGGTCACGGTGACACGCAGCGAAACCGAGGCACTGCTGCTCGAACAGACCCTGATCAAGGAACTGCGCCCTCCCTATAACATCCTGCTGCGAGACGACAAGTCCTACCCGTTCGTGTTCGTCACCGATCGTCATCCCTTTCCGGCACTGGAGTACAAGCGGGCCAGGAAACGCCATGACGACGGCCGTTACCTGGGCCCCTATCCCAGCAGCGGAGCCGTGCGTGAAAGCCTGTCGCTGATGCAGAAGATCTTTCGCATTCGCAATTGCGAGGACACGGTGTTTTCCCATCGCACGCGCCCATGCCTGCAATATCAGATCAATCGCTGCAGCGCGCCCTGCGTCGGCTATATCGAGAAGGATGACTACCAGCGCGACCTGCAACACGCCATCATGTGCCTGGAGGGCCGCAGCGAGCAGGTGACCCGGGAGCTCACCGACGCCATGGAAGCCGCCAGTCGCGACCTGGCCTTCGAGGATGCGGCCCGCCTTCGTGACCAGGTCCAGCACCTGCGACAGCTCCAGCAGCGTCAATTCGTCGATACCGAAGGCGGCGATGCCGATGTCTTCGCCCTGGCCGAGAGCCAGGGCGCTCTCTGTATCTCGGTGCTGGCGGTTCGCCAGGGCCGCCTGCTGGGAGCGCGTCACTATACACCGGAGAATGGCCTCGGCCTGGACGGAGACGCCTTGCTGGGCGATTTCGTCAGCCAGTACTACCTGGGGCAGGATCGCGAACGCCCCGGTGAAGTGATCACCAGCCTGCCACTTCCGGATGCCGCCCTGCTGGAAACCGCCCTGAGTGAACGCGCCGAGCGTCGCATTCGCCTGACGCATCGAGTCCGCGCGCACCGTAGCCAATGGCTTCAACTGGCCCAGACCAATGCGGAGCAGCAGCTGGCGGGGCAACTGGCCAGCCGGGACCACCTTTCGCGCCGTTTCGAAGCGCTGCGGGTGGCACTGGGGCTGCCGACGCCTCCCGAGAGACTGGAATGCTTCGACATCAGCCACAGCCACGGCGAGGCAACCGTCGCTTCCTGCGTGGTGTTCGACCATAACGGCCCACGAAAATCCGACTATCGGCGCTTCAATATCGAGGGAGTCGCGGCTGGTGATGACTACGCAGCCATGCGACAGGCATTGATCCGCCGCTTCCGGCGCCTGGCCGAGGGTGAAGGGGTGGCGCCCGATGTCTTGCTGGTCGATGGCGGCAAGGGGCAATTGAACCTGGCCCGGGACGTCCTGTCCGAACTGGGGCTTGGCGACATCCTGCTGCTGGGTGTCGCCAAGGGCACGACGCGAAAGGCCGGGCTGGAGACGCTCTTCGTGGAAACGGTCGATCGTATCCTGGACCTCGAAGGGGCCTCGCCGGCCCTTCATCTCATTCAGCACGTACGGGACGAAGCGCACCGCTTCGCCATCACCGGACATCGTACCCGGCGGGACAAGGCCCGGCGCAGGTCCGCACTGGAAGGCATCGCCGGCATCGGCCCGAAGCGACGGCGCGAACTGCTCCGCTTTTTCGGTGGCCTGCAGGGCGTCAAACATGCCAGCCGCGAGGAACTGGCTCGCGTTCCAGGCATCAGTGACACCCTGGCCGAGATGATTCATCGTTCCCTGCATGGATGATGACGGCCGCTACGGATAGAATGGGAAGCTTCGTCGGCAACCCAGACCTCAGGCAAGGACCTCCCTTCAATGAACATCCCCAACATCCTGACGCTGGCAAGAATCGCCTTCATCCCGCTGCTGGTGGTGTTCTTCTATCTACCCTTCGTCTGGAGCATGCCTCTGGCCGCCGGCCTTTTCGCCCTGGCGGCGGTGACCGACTGGCTTGACGGCTACCTGGCACGTCGCTGGGACCAGGCCACTCCATTCGGCGCCTTTCTCGATCCGGTAGCCGACAAGCTGATGGTCGTCGTGGCCCTGGCATTGTTGATCGAGCGCTTCGACAGCATGTGGCTGACCTTGCCGGCACTGGTCATCATCGGGCGCGAAATCGTGATTTCGGCGCTGCGGGAATGGATGGCGGAAATGGGTAAGCGCGGGAGCGTGGCGGTCTCGTGGCTGGGGAAGGTGAAGACCACCCTGCAGATGATCGCACTGCTGCTGCTGCTTGCCTTTGTACCTGGCACGCAACTGGCGGTCGTCGGCGTGGCAACGCTATACGTGGCCGCCATTCTCACCCTCTGGTCGATGGTGCTGTATCTGCGCTCCGCATGGCCGCACCTGAGCCGGTCCATGTGATCGCCAGAGCTCAACAAGTGATTGACAGCAACGACCTTATCCGTATAATCCGCACTCGAGTCGAGCGGGAATAGCTCAGTGGTAGAGCATCGCCTTGCCAAGGCGAGGGTCGCGAGTTCGAATCTCGTTTCCCGCTCCATACGACTCAACGAGGCTGGATGGCAGAGTGGTTATGCAGCGGACTGCAACTCCGTGTACGCCGGTTCGATTCCGACTCCAGCCTCCATTTTTCCCTTCAGCTGTCTGCTCGAAAACCGTGCCGCCCGGATGGCGAAATTGGTAGACGCAAGAGACTTAAAATCTCTCGGTGGCAACACCGTGCCGGTTCGAGCCCGGCTCCGGGCACCAGACTCATCGCTATCCCGCTCTTCTACCGGTATTATCGGACATTCCCGAGCCAAGCTGGCTGATGCAACGTGCTCCAGCGAGAACACGCATGCCCCGTAGCGAACACGATGTACTGGTCATAGGCGGTGGCGTTGCCGGTCTTACCCTGGCACTGCACGCAGCCGATATTCGCCCCGTCACCCTGGTTCGCCCCGCCAGCGATGATCAGGGAGCGAGTCGCTGGGCACAGGGCGGCATTGCCGCCGTGCTTTCCCCCCAGGATGATTTCGACGCCCACGTGGCGGATACGCTGGTCGCCGGCGATGGCCTATGCGACGAGCGTGCCGTGCGCTTCACCGTCGAGCAGGGGCCCGGCGCCATCGACTGGCTGCTGTCGCTGGGCGTGCCCTTTACCCGGGACCCCGACACGGCCGCCACCTATCCCTATCACCTGACGCGGGAAGGTGGCCATGGGGCACGGCGCATCATTCACGTGGAAGACGCCACGGGTCGCGCCGTGCTGGACACCCTGATGCACCACACTCTGGCGCATCCGGCCATCACGATACGAGACGATCTCACTGCCATCGACCTGATCGCCGATGTCGAAGGCCATTGCCGGGGCGCACGCTGCCTGGATCAACAGGGAGCACTGCTGGAATTGCTCGCCGCCGATACCATTCTGGCCACTGGCGGTGCCAGCGGGCTCTATCGCCACGCCACCAGCCCCAACCCGGCCAGTGGCGAAGGGATGGCGATGGCCGCCGAACTCGGCGCCGAGCTGATGAACCTGGAATTTCAGCAGTTCCATCCCACCTGCCTCTACGATCCGGAGGGCCCGCCCTTCCTGATCAGCGAGGCGGTCCGAGGGGAAGGCGGCCACCTGCTCAATGCCAGGGGGGAGCGCTTCATGCTGGCGCTCGACGAACGTGCCGAACTGGCACCAAGGGATATCGTCGCCCGCGCCATCGATGCCGAGATGCAAGACACGGGGGCAGCGCACGTCTGGCTCGATATACGCCATCTCGGCGAGGCCGCGATTCGCCACCACTTCCCGACGATCCATGCCCACTGCGCCAGTCGCGGCCTGGACATCGCCCGGCAGCCGATTCCCGTGGTCCCCGCCGCACATTACAGCTGCGGCGGCATTGCCACCGGCCTTGACGGCGCATCGACAGTCCCGCACCTCTACGCCATCGGTGAAGCAGCCTGTACCGGCCTGCATGGCGCCAATCGCATGGCCAGCAACTCCCTGCTGGAGTGCCTGGTGTTCGCGCGCAGCTGTGCCGCTCGCCTTGGCGGCCCGGCGCAGCCTTCCCGAGCCGCTCTGTCGACCAGGGAAGCCGGCGATCTCGTCGTGGATATCCAGCAGATACGTCAGTGGCGTCTCGCCATGCGCGAGATCATGAGCCGAAACGTCGCCATCGTACGATGGGATAACGGCCTCGATGCCGCGGCGGCCGAGTTGAACGCATTGAGCCGTGACGTGGCACCGGTCGTTGGTCAGGCCACGCCCAACGCGCCGCTGGCAAGCCTGTGGCATGCACTGAGGCTGGCCAGGCTGACGGTGAAGGCTGCACACGCTCGCCGCGAGTCACGGGGGCTGCACTACAACCCGGACTGCCCGCACCACGCCCAGAGCCCAGCCGGCTCCTCTCCATTGCCTTCCCGGCTGCATCTGGCCGACCTGGACGAGGCAGAGTAAACGATCGAGGTGCACACCTCCGGCAGGGAGATCAAGCGGCCTGGATCAACTGGCATCGCAGCTGGCGCAACGATTCCACGTGGCTACTGTCAGGCCACAGCCAGAAGGTTCGGCCGTTCAGCTCCAGGGCCATGAGCCAGGGCCCAAGATAGCGGCAACGCAGTGCGACATCCTGCCATTCACCTTCCGCTTCCGTGCGCCAGTACCAGCGGCATCCACCTGCCGTTTCGGGTACCATGCGCAGCTCGCCGCCGACGGCTTCACGCTTGAGCAGCCACATGACCGCCGCCACCCAGACTCCCGCCAGCAGCGCCAGCCAGGCAGCCCCATAGCCGATCAGGAGCCCGGCGACGGCCAGCGCCAGCATGAACTGCCACCACCATGCCAGCCTAGATGGGCCGACGCGGATCGTTATCGGCGTTCTCGGCATGGGCCTGGATCAACTCGACGATACGCTTGTAGGCGGAATCGGGCTCTTCGCGCCGCATGAGCCAGCCGAAGAGGTCCTGGTCTTCTCCTGCGATCAGGGCTCGGTAGGAGGCCTTGTCCTCTTCATCGAGCCCATCATAACAGTGCTCCAGGAACGGAATCAGCAGCAGGTCCAGCTCCCACATGCCGCGGCGGGAGTGCCAGTAAAGTCGCTTGCGCTGGGCAACCGCATCGGCGCTGGACGCGTCGTTACCCGTGTTGGTCGCTTCGGCGCCTGTGTTAGTCACTTCGCTCAACGTCGGCCTCGACAGTACGGTGGAATTGGCCTTCAGTATACCGGAGCCAACCGGGCGGTGGCAGCGCCTTGGGGGCGGGTTGGAGAAAATCCTTGACCATGGTCGTAGTGCGTTGTTTTATCTCGCTTTGCGCAGTATGCTGATAAAAGAACAATAATCGCCCAGGTCCACCCGGACCCGGGAGCCGCCTGGAGATAACCGATGACCAAATCCGAATTGATCGAGCAGATTGCAATGCGACAGCCGGAGCTTTCGATCAAGGAAGTCGAATCCGCGGTTCGCCTTATCCTCGACGACATCACCGACACCCTCGCCGAAGGCGGTCGGGTGGAAATTCGCGGGTTCGGCAGCTTCTCGCTGCACTATCGTGAGCCACGGGTCGGGCGCAACCCGAAGACGGGGGACCCGGTCGCACTGGAGGGCAAGTTCGTGCCACACTTCAAGCCAGGCAAGGAGCTCCGCGAGCAGGTCAATGCCAGCCGTGCCCTCGGCTACTAACCGCTTTATTCATTGACAAGGGATACTCTCATGCGTTGGCTCAAAGGCCTCATCCTGGCCATCATCCTGCTGGCGGTACTGCTGGTCGGCATCCTTTTTGCCGTCAACAACCAGCAGACGGTGCCACTCAACCTGATCTGGGTGGAGTTGCCGGCGGTATCGCTATCCGTATGGCTATTGGCAGCGCTGGTCTGTGGTGTGCTGCTCGGCATGCTGGCCATGACGGGAGTCTGGCTGAGACTGCGCACCTTGTTGAGCCGCGCGCAGCGCCAGAACCGACAGCAACGCAAGGAGCTCGACCGGCTGCGTGTGCAGGAGCTCAAGGAACTGCCCTAGATGCCCGATGTCCTGCTGCTAACCCTGTTAGTGGCAGCCGTTGCCATCGGCTGGTGGCTAGGCCGCCGTGAACGCCGGGGTAACAGTGATTCAGCGCCGCCGACATTGCTGTCGCGCGATTATTTCGTTGGCCTGAATTACCTGCTCAACGAGCAGCCCGATCGCGCCATCGAAACCTTCGTCAGTGCCCTCGAGGTCAATAGCGAGACGATTGACACGCATATCACACTGGGAAACCTGTTTCGCACCCGCGGCGAAGCCGATCGGGCCGTCAAGATCCATCAGAACCTACTGGCCAGGCCCACCCTCACGGCGGCCCAGAGCGACCAGGTACAGCTCGAACTATCCCGCGACTTCCTCAACCTTGGCCTGCTCGATCGTGCGGAGCGCCTGCTCCAGCAAGTCATTCGCGAGACCAGTCGCGACGAGGTTCGACACGCTGCCAAACGCCTGCTGGCCGACCTGTTCGACCGCGAAGGCGAATGGCAAGCCGCCATCGAGGTCGCCCACCCGACGCTGACCCGGCAGCATGACGATATCCGCCGCGCAGCCGCTCACTGGCTGTGTGAGCTGGCTGACCAGGAGCGCCAATCCGCCAGCCCGGGGCTGGCCCGCAAGCACCTTCGCCAGGCGCTCTCCATCGACCCCCAGTGCGTGCGTGTCAATCTCCTGCTGGCGGCGATGGCCCAGGACACCGGCCATTATCGGGATGCCATCCGTTTTTTGATGCGCATTCCAGACCAGGATCTGGAGTTCATCCCCACGCTGCTGGAGCCCCTGCGCCATGCCTACCAGCTACTGGATGACGAAGAGGGGCTGGTGGCCAGGCTGGAAGGCCTGCTGGAGCGCGGACATTTCACCAGCCTGATCATACTGCTGGCCGAAACGCAGCGCAGGCGACTCGGTATCCAGGTTGCCATCGAGCTCGTGAGCGAACAGCTCAACCGTGCGCCCAGCCTGGGGGCGCTGGACTATCTGCTGGATCTCTATCGGCACCAGCAACATGAGCGGGGCGATCCGGATAGCCGCATCCTGCTGCTCAAGCACCACACTCACACACTACTCGAAGTGCGGCCGCGGCATCGCTGCGGACGCTGTGGCTTCGCCGGTGCGCCGCTTCACTGGCAATGCCCTCGCTGTCGCAGTTGGGGAACGACACGGCCGATAACCGGCATCGAAGGCGAATGATCCATCACACCTCGCTGCCCGCCAGCTCCTGCTCGATGGCTGCCAACGCCATCATGGGGTCCTCCGCCTGCGTTACCGGACGTCCTATCACCAGGTGCGTGCTACCGGCCACCATGGCTTCTCGTGGCGTCATGATGCGCCGTTGATCGTCGACATCGGCGAAGCTCGGCCGAATGCCCGGCGTCACCTTGAGAAACGAATCGCCGCACAGCTCGCGCAGCCTCGACGACTCCTGGGCGGAACACACCACCCCATCCATGCCGCTATCCCTGGCCAGCAGGGCCAGCCGTTCGACCTGCTCGGCAGGGGTTGTCGTGATGCCCACCTCTGCGAGATCCGCCGCCTCCATGCTCGTCAACACCGTGACGGCAATCAGTCGGGTTTCCAGGCCATGACGCGCCAGCCTCTCCCGGGCAGCCTCCATCATCCGTCGCCCGCCACCGGCATGGACATTGACCATCCAGACCCCCTGCTCCGCCGCGGCTTGTACGGCACTGGCCACGGTATGGGGAATATCGTGAAACTTCAGATCCAGAAAGACCTGAAACCCCCGCCCATGCAGCGCCTCGACCACATCGGGCCCGCTACGGGTAAACAGCTCCTTCCCCACCTTCACGCGGCAGCGTGACGGATCGAGCCGGTCCGCCAGGCACAAGGCGGCGTCCAGGGAGGGGTGATCCAGGGCAATGATCAGCGGCGAGTCACTAAACACGGTGGTAGCTCCAGTCGGCATCATGGTCGGTGAACGGAAGAGTATATCAGCCTGCTTCGGTTAACCCTTCTCCATCGCCTGGTCTATGCTCAATGCTGTATGAGGACAACAGTTGCTAATGATGGACCGGGAGGATTCCATGACCAGCGACCCTCGCATTGGCCCTATCGCTCTTCCGCATAGCCGCGCCCGACGGGTTCTTGAATCCCTGTTGGAAGGTTCCGGCGTGACACTCAACGGCGAAGCCCCCTGGGACCCTCAGATCTATCACCCCGACTTCTGTTCCCGAATATTGCGTCAAGGTACCCTGGGGCTGGGCGAAGCCTATATGGAGGGCTGGTGGGAGTGCGAACGCATTGACGAAATGGCCCGGCGCCTCCTGCTCCACGGGCTCGGTGAACGGGCCCGCCCACCCTCGGATCGCCTGATGTACCGTCTCCAGTCCGGACTGCTCAACCTCCAGAGCAAGGCGCGGGCCTATATGGTCGGCGAGACACACTATGACCTCGGCAACGATCTCTTCAAGCGCATGCTCGATCCGACCATGTGCTATTCCTGCGGCTACTGGAAGGACGCCCGAACCTTGCATGAAGCCCAATTGGCAAAACTCGAGTTGACATGCCGCAAGCTCGAACTCAGCGAGGGCATGCACGTCCTGGATATCGGTTGCGGCTGGGGAAGCTTTGCCGAGTACGCGGCCCGCCACTATGGCGTGTCCGTCACCGGCATCACGATATCCAGGGAGCAGGCGTCCCTGGCACAGCGGCGCTGCGCCGACCTGCCGGTCGACATCCGCCTTCAGGACTATCGTGAGCTCACGGGCTCCTATGACCGTATTGTCTCGATCGGCATGTTCGAGCATGTGGGACATCGCAACTATGGCGCCTACTTCGAGACAGTGGAGCGCCTGTTGGCCGATCGCGGCTTGTTCCTGCTGCACACCATCGGTTCGAACAGCTCCGACATCTATGTCGACCCCTGGATCGAGCGCTATATCTTTCCCAACGGCGTCTTGCCGTCTATCCGACAGATAGCCGATGCCAGCGAAGGCCTGCTGTTGATGGAGGACTGGCAGAATTTCGGCCCCGACTACGACGCCACCCTAATGGCCTGGCTCGGCAACCTGGATACGCAGTGGCACGAAATTGCCGACCGATACGGCGAGCGGGTCCAACGCATGTTCCGCTATTATCTTCTGATCTGTGCCGGCGCCTTCCGTGCCCGGGACCTGCAGCTCTGGCAAATCATCTATTCCCGGGGGCGGTCCTGTCGCTACGACGCCCCTCGTTAGGCTTTGTATAAAACCTAGGCCACCGTGTACCGGCATACTACGTCCACTATCGACAATCTCCTACAGCGATAGAAAGATGAATCATGCCTTGTTGCATCGTACAATGCTCACCCACCAATCTCGGCTCGGCCAGCGGTAACGGTGGTCTTATGGCTGCCCTGACTCGCCTATGGCATGGCTTGAATCAAAAATAATAGCCGAAACCACCTGTGATCGCAGGGGAAAAAGGACACCCTCATGCCACAAGACAGCTCCATGACGAGTGGACGCCTGGGTGAGCCGGTGTCTATCCGCGATCTTACCGAGCGGCTGCCCGGTGTCATTTTCCAGTTTCATCGTGGCCTGGATGGCCACATGCATTTTCCCTACATGGCGGGCAGCGGCACCGATCTTCCAGGCATCGACCGCAAGGCCTTGGGCCAGAACGCCAGGCATATGCTCGATCGACTCGATAGTGAAGATTATCCTCGCCTGATGGCTGCGATCGAGCGCTCGGCCCGCTGGCGGATCCCCATCGCCACGAAATTCCGCTTACGACTGCCCAACGGACGCAGCCGCTGGGTAGCGCTTCGCGCTCAACCCGAAGATGCCGGTACCGGAGTGCTCTGGCATGGCCTGATGATCGATATCACCGAACAGATGATAGAAGAGGCTCGCCTCAGGCGACTCTCCGATACCGACGACCTCACCGGACTGGCCAACCGCCGCAAGCTGATGGCTCGCTTGAACGAGGAGATATCCAAGTGCGACCGACACGGCACTCCCCTGTCGCTGATGCTCCTCGATCTCGATCATTTCAAGCGAATCAATGACACTTGGGGCCACCTCCAGGGGGATCAGGTTCTTGTAGAGCTGGCCAAGCTTTGCCGACAGATGTTGCGCACTGAGGATACTATCGGCCGGCTCGGCGGCGAGGAATTCGCCGTCGTATTACCGCTTACGCCGGCCGTACGCAGTTTTCCCTTGGCCGAACGGCTGCGCCAGAGCATCGCCGAGCAGGATTTCGGCATCGCGCCGGGGCAGGTCACCGTCAGTATCGGCGTTGCCGAATACCGGCTCGGCGAGCCTCGGGACTCCTTGATCGAGCGAGCCGACCAGAACCTGTATGCCGCCAAGCACCAGGGCCGCAACCGGGTCATACGCTGACTCCAGCGCCCCCTCTCATCGCAGCGCCCCTCGCCGTTGCAGGTAGCACATCAGGACATGCACGGGGAGATAAAGCACGAGCGGCCACCCCAGCATCAGCCCTGCCAGGTAGAGCAGCGGATCCAGGATGTCCTGAGGCGTCCCGAAGGGCCCGTGCACCCAATTGATATTGCGCTGCGCATCGGTAAACAGATAGGTCAAGGGTATCACCAGCCCTGTCAGCGCGGCCTGCCAGATCAGGGCCCGCCGGTCGTAGCCCAGTCGCGTCACCGCGAAACCCGCCACCAGGGGCAGAACGAGGTGGTAGAGCGACAGTATCCGCGCCAGCGTCGGATGGTCCGGGTCCAGCATGTACTCGGTGCCACCGATCGGATGCACCCCGGTCACCCATGCCACTCCCACGTCCAGCGCCCAGAACATGCCAACCAGCAACACGGAGAGCCATTGCATGGAGAGCAACAGGCGGCTCTCGGCCCATAGGCCCGCCAGGATCAGGAAACTGGCCAGGTTGCACAGCCAGAAGTAGTTCTGCATGCCCAACATCACGGCAAACGATGGCGCCCAGAACAGGATCCACAGCGTGAAGACCAGCTTGAGCCAAAGGGGCAGGTGGCGATCATGGCCAGGCATAGGGATTCTCCTTTTCCTCATCTGTCCCTATCATAGACTGCCGACCCGCGACACAACGCCGAGGGTGCCTGAGTGGCAGATCATCGAGAGCGATGGCATCATGCAGCTTGAGCGGGCCTTCACCGCAACGACTTCATGCTTGCCGCCAGAACCGACGAGGTAGCGAATTCAATGTTCGAACATATTGAGCGGGTGCCGGGGGATGCCATCCTCGGCCTGATCGAGGCCTTCAGGAAGGATACCAACCCCCGGAAGGTCGATCTCGGCGTTGGTGTCTACAAGGATGCCCAGGGCAACACCCCGGTGCTGCGCGCCGTCAAGGAAGCCGAGGCCCTGCTGCTCAAGAACGAGACCACGAAGACCTATATCGGCTCCCATGGCGCCCCGAGTTACGGCGACGTGATCCTGCCCATGGTACTGGGTGCCGGCTCACCCATACTGGAAGCCAAACGTGCCAGTGCCACCCAATCGCCCGGCGGCACCGGCGCCCTCCGCCTTGCGGCAGATTTCATCGCCAATCAGCTTCCCGGCAAGGGCATCTGGGTCAGCGACCCGACCTGGCCGAATCACCATGGCATCTTCACCGCTGCCGGTATCGACTTGCACAAGTACCCCTACGTTGACCCCGAGAATCGCCTGGATTTCGACGGCATGCTCACCGCCGTCAAGCAGATTCCCCAGGGCGACGTCATCGTGCTGCACGCCTGCTGCCACAACCCCACCGGCTTCGATCTCTCGCAGGAACAGTGGCAACGGGTGCTGGAGGTCGTCAAGGAGCGCAACCTGCTGCCATTGATCGACTTCGCCTATCAGGGCTTCGGCGAGGGGCTCGACGAGGATGCCTATGGCGTGCGCCTGATGGCCGAGAATCTCGACGAGGTGATCATCACCAGTTCCTGCTCGAAGAACTTCGGCATCTACTGCGAGCGGACCGGCTGCCTGATCATGGTGGCGAAGAATGATGAACAGATGGAGAACGTGCGCTCCCAGGTGGCCATCGTGGCGCGGGAGAACTACTCCAATCCCCCGGCCCACGGCGGCGCCATCGTCAGCGAAATCCTGCACTCCGCCGAGCTCACCGCCCTGTGGCGTGAAGAACTCACCGAGATGCGTGACCGCATCAACACGTTGCGCCGCGAGTTCGTCGAGGCGTTGAAGCCCTATGGGCTCGACCGGAAGTATGCCTGTGTGGCCGAACAGCGCGGCATGTTCTCCTATACGGGCCTGACGCCGGAACAGGTCGATCGGCTGCGCGATGAGTTCGGTATTTACATGGTGCGCTCCGGCCGTGCCAACGTCGCCGGCTTCTCCCACGAAAACCTGCCCTATCTGGCCAAGGCGATCGCCGCGGTCAACTGACCGAGCACCCGGCAAGGCCATCGAGACATCCGGGAAAGCCCAGTCCCGGGTGTCTTCACCACTAGTGCCCGTTGAAGAGTGGTCGCATGTTATCGATAAGATAGCGGTTATCGAACGCCACTTCCCGCTTCAGGGCCTCGAGATCGGGGATCGTCACCCGGTGCCGCTCGCGATACACCAACCCGTCTTCTCCAAGAGCCGTGAAGGTGCGACTGACGTGCACCGAGCTGAGCCCGAGCAGATCGGCCAGAAGCTCCTGTGACAGTGGCAACCGAAAACTGCCGCTGCCGACGGCCTCGGTCTGCTGCAGCCTCTGATACATCTCGAGCAACAGATGCGACAGTTTCTGCCTGGCATTGCGTCGTGCCAGGTTGACCAGGCGTTCGGTCAGCAGGACTTGCTGGCGGCTCGAAATGGCGAACAACACCGTCGTCAGAGTGTAAGACCGACGTATGAGCTCAAGAATATGCTGGTGGGGAAAGTGGCATATTACCCCGTCCTCAGCCATTTGAACCCCCGCCAGGCGTTCTGAAAAGGCGAACTCCCTGAGCCCGATGATATCGCCGGGAAGAAATATCTCGAAAATCTGGCGAGACCCGTTCTCGAGATGACGGTATGAATAGGCCCAGCCGGCACTGAGGGTACAAAATTCCCTGGCACGGTCGCCCTCTTCCCATAGCTGCATCCCGGACTTGATATTGGTTGGGCTCTTTTCCAGATCAAACAGCAGGTTCTTGTCTTCTTTCGACAATTCCAAATAATAATTGAAATGTCGAACGATACAGCTGTCCTCCTGATCCATGGCTGCCGCCTCCTGTAACGCTATGGAACCCCAACCTGCATTGTGGGAGCCTTGGCCGGTGCAGTCCAGCGCAAGCAGAACCGAAAGCCACAACGCATAAAGGCTTTTTATCTCCTTCTTTAACTCATGTTAAAGCGAAGGGTGTGGCTAAAAGGGCAGCAGTCACCCCTCCCTCTTTCCGTATAGGTATCGTCCAGGTGGTAAGTCATGACATGACTCAAACACAGTAGAGGAGTCCTCGAGTGGCTCTTCGGTCGTGTACACAAGTCCACCAGTGTTGCCTGGGTTGCGCTGGCCTCTTTTCATTTGCGGCCTTTCAGGCTTGACCAAACAGTCAGAAACCGGCCAGACTGCCCCCTGCCTTGTATACAACCCTAAAACACAAGAGGCTCACCATGGCGGCATCCCCCGTACACTACCCCTGGTACAAGAAGGAGGACACCGACGCCTTCTTCGCTCTGTTCCAGAACAATATTGCCAACTTTGTCATCATTGCCATCACCATGCTGGGCATGGGCTTTCCTTCGTCCCTCGTGTTCGGCCAGGTGCTGCCCGGCGCGGCGGTTGCGGTCATGGTGGGCAATTTCTATTACGCATGGACGGCGGCCAGGCTGGCGAAGAAGGAAAACCGGACCGATGTGACGGCCCTTTCCTACGGCATCTCAACCCCGGTGATGTTCGTCTTTCTGTTTGGGGTTCTGCTCCCGGCCAAACAACTTACCGGTGACGCCGAACTGGCCTGGAAGGTAGCGGTCGCCGCCTGCTTCATCAGCGGCGCTATCGAGGCGGCCGTCAGCCTGGTCGGTCGCTGGGTCCAGTATCACTTGCCCAGGGCAGCCATGCTCGGTGCCGTTGCTGGCGTGGCACTGACCTTCATTGCAGGGGAAATGCTGTTCAAGACCCTCGAGATGCCAGTGGTTGGCCTGCTGGTGCTGGCCATCATCATCGTCGGACTGGTGGCCCGGGTGTCCATGCCATTTCGCATTCCCACGTCGCTATTCGCCATCATCATCGGTACCGCGCTGGCCTACCTGATCGGCGATGCCGGCGGAGAGCGTTTCAGCGATGCCTTTACCCACCTGGGCTTCTACCCGCTGGTGCCCAACATGGCCTGGTTCGAAGGGTTGGGCCTGTTGTTCACCGGCATGCTGGCGGTCCTGACGGTCGTACTGCCCATTACGCTCTATAACGCCATCGAGACGATGAACAACGTCGAGGCCATGGAAGCCGCCGGCGACAAATATGATGTACGGGAATGTCAGGCGGTGGATGGCGCCGGCACCATGATCGGTGCACTGTTTGGCGGGGTTTTCCCCACCACGGTGTACATTGCCACCGTAGGCGCCAAGTGGATGGGAGCCGGCCGGGGCTACAGCATTCTCAACGGGGCGGTCTACGCCATTGCCACCATGTTTGGGCTCATCGCGGCCTTGGCCGCCATCATTCCCGTCTCGGTAGTGGCCCCTATCCTGGTATTCGTCGGCATGTCGATGATCGCCACGGCTTTCCAGACCAATGACACGCGATACTATCCCGCCGTCGCGCTCGCCATGCTGCCCTACTTTGCCAACTATGTGATGACACGGTTCAACCGGGGGGCCGGCGATGTCGTAGCCGATATCTCGAGTGGCATCGTTGCCATGGGACAGGGGGCGATGTTCATGGCGATCTTCCTTGGTGCCATGACCGTTTCGGTCATCGACCACCAGTTCCGGCGCGCCGCTGTCTTTGCCGCCATTGCCGCAGGCTTCTCTTTCGTTGGGCTCATGCACGCACCGGAACTTGCCGTGAATGCCGCCTGGGATTTCACCCTGGGTTACCTGGTGATGGGCGCGCTCTTCCTCTACTTCGCCTGGCAGCAGGAGACGCTGGCGACTCCGCGGTCCGTCATCGCCACGCCACCGCCCTCCGCCGACTGATTCCCTTCTCGATATTGCCGAGGCCGCAGGCCTCGGCATCTGCTTTCATGCCATCTCTCCTGTCGCCAACACACCCCTTCGGCAAGAGGTCCGGGAGCACGGCAGCAGCATAAGAGAATGCATTATTTTTTTATTCTATTTATGGCATTTTTTCATTGAAAAAATAACTTATAATTATATTTAGAAAAATCACCTAGACAAAACTGACTGCCTTTCGCCTTGGGTTGAGCAGCACCCGGCGAAGCAGCAACCAGGCGGCCAGGCCGGCCAACAGGTTCCCTGTCGCCGCCCCCATCGCCAGGCCGGTCAAACCACCCAACTGCGCCCCCAGCCACAGGCATGGCAGGTAGAAAACGAACAGCCGCGCGCCGGACATCAACATGGCGCGCAGGGGCCAGCCAAGGGCGTTTCCCGCCGATACCACGAGCATGCAGATGCCAAGCAGCGCGTAGCTCGGCAGGAGAAAGCGGATCAGCGTGGACAGGTCATCGCGAACGTCCGGATTGCCCGACAGCGCCAGTGCCACCCAGGGGGCCGTCAACGCCAGCACGATTCCCAGGCCAGACTGCCATACCAGAACGACTCGCAACGCCAGGCGCATCAGGCGGCGCACCTGGTCCCAGTCACCCGCCCCATAGCAACGCCCCAGCCAGGGTGGCAGCGACATGGTCATGGCCAGAACGACCATCAATGAGAGAGTCTCCAGGCGGCTGGCCAACCCCCAGGCAGCCACAGCGGTTTCACCCAAACCCGCCACTACCGTGATGGTCAGCATGGCGGCCAGTGGCGGCATCAATTGACTGATCATCGCCGGGCCAGCTATGCCTGCAAAAGGGCGAGCTGAGCGTGCCAGTTCCCCGCCCAGCCCCTGCCAGGCCAGCCAATCGGTACGCACCAGTCGACGGCCCAGTATCAATAGCCCACAGGAGAACGCCAGGGCGGTGGCCCAGGCGGCACCGGGCAGACCCAGCCCCTCCCAGGGACCCAGGCCAAAGATCAATAGAGGGTCGAGTACCAGGTTGATGAGACTGGTCAGCACCATCAGCTTTCCCGGCAACCGCGTGTCACCATGGGCGCGAAACAGGCTGTATCCGAAATAGAGTGCCGCGCCAAGCCAGGCGGCCAGCAACTGCGGAGCCCAGTAATCCCGGATCAGCGTCCGAGTGGCCGCGTCGGCTCCCAGCCAGTTGAAGACCGGTACCTGTATCCACCATAACAGCCAGGCCAGGACTGCAATGATCGCTGTGCCCAGCAGCAGCACAAGCGTGCCCAGGCGCTGGGCCCTGGCCTGGTCCCTTTCCCCCAGTGTGCGAGACACCAGTGCCGCGATAGCGATTCCCAACCCCACCTGTATGCCGATGATCAGAAACGACAATGGAAAGGTAAAGGTATGGGCAGCCAGCGGGGCCGTGCCCAGGCGAGCGATGAAGGCGCTGTCCACCAGTTGAAAGCCAAGCAGGGACAGCACGCCGATGGCCATGGGCCAGGTCTGTCGCCACAAGGTCGGGCCGAGAGAGGCTCGCGTCGTATCAGATGTGGTCACGGCGGCTCCAAGTGTCAGGAACCGGGCATTCTATGTCAATGCAAATTGGACTTCAGCCCGGGGAGGCGCCAGTCGCGACGCGGATCAGCGCTCCCACAACAATACTCTCCACCCAGGAGGAACAAACAGCTGTCGGAGATAGCTTCAGCTCGCGACCGCGGTGCTGCCCACGCTGGAGATAAACTCGTCGACATGGAACGCCCCCGGGGTTGGTCCCCGGGGGCATCTCGTCAACGTCGGAGTCGGAATGGATGGCGTTGGGCTTTTACTGACGAATACCCTCGAACGTCACGTACAGCTCCAGCTCATGCATCACTTCCGGGAAGTCGCTCATGTCGATGCCATAGTCGTCGAGCGTCAGCACGGTGCTGCCCTCGAAGCCGGCGCGGTAGTTACCCCAGGGGTCCTCTCCCTCGCCCATCAGCGTGACCGGCATTTCGATCTCGCGAGTCTCGCCCTTCAGTGTCAACTCACCGGTCAGTACACCTTCGTTGTCGCCGTTCGGCTCAAAGCCAGTGGAGACGAAGGTTGCCGTCGGGTAGTCACCGGCACTGAGGAAATCATCGCTCAGGAAGTGACGGTCACGTTCGGCATGGTTGCTGTTCAGGCTATTCACCTGAACTTCCATCTCGACACTGGTGGCATCCAGGTTTTCCGGATCATAGTGGAACTGGCCACTGAATTCCTCGAAGTTGCCAAGAATGTAGGAATACCCCAGGTGATTGATCTTGAACTGGATGAAGGCATGCTGACCTTCTGTGTCAACCACATACTCGTCGGCCTGGGCTTGACTCACGCCGGCCAGAGCGGCGGCGCCCAGGGCGGTGGCAAGGATGGTCTTCTTGAACATCTGGAGTTCTCCTAGTGATCGAAAGCGCTGTCAGGCGCCCTATTTTCAACGGCGGCGCGAACGCGCCGGGTTCAACATACGGGTCAGGGTATCGTGTCGATCGAAAAAATGATGCTTGAGGGCGGCGAGCAGATGCCCACCAGCCAGCACCATCAAGGCCAGCGCGCTGTACCAGTGAATTTCGCCCGCGATACTGGCCTGGTCGGGCAGGTGGCTGATGAGCGCCGGCACTTCGAACCAGTCGAAGACACTGACGCCACGGCCTCTGGCGGTAGAAATCAGGTAACCACTGATCATCACCACCAGCAGCAATACATAGAGGGCCATATGACCCAGGTGGGCCGCCAGGCGCTCGAGCCGACTGCCGTGGGCCGTGGGAGTTGGCTGCACGAAGCGCCACGCCAACCTGAACAGTGTAGCGAACAACAGAAGCATGCCAATGGAGCGATGCCACCAGGGTGCCAGGTTGTACCAGGAATCGAAATAGCCAAGGCCCGTCATCCACCAGCCCAGTATGAAGAGGCCGACAATGACCACGGCGCTGAGCCAGTGCAGAAGTATGCTGACCAGGCCCCAGCCTGTGCGGGTATTGCGCCACATGTCGACGTCCTCGATGAATGCCTTGTCGGAGCTTAACGCAGCGCAGCATCAGCTTCTGCTGAAAAAAGCCGAACAGACCATTCGAAAAACCGCATGACGCCCATCACGAGCGGTGCATCATGCCTGGACCATGAACCAGCCGACGGCTGCCATTAGAGAAAGGCCAGCTCTACGATGTTGTTCAGACTGGCGTCGTCCATCGGTTGCCCCTGTCGCAAGGAGAACTCGTAAACGAGACGGATTATTCGGGCCTCTACCTCCGGCTTGAGGGCAAGGCGCTTACGGTCGAAGATCCGCCGCGTCCTGATGATGACATCTTCCAGGGTCTCCAGGTCGATAAGCCATTGTCCCGATGCCGGGCCAGCATCCGGCCTGCCTTCGCCAGTGGCGAGCCATTCCACGGAGAGGTTCGCGGCTCGTGCCATTCGAACCAGGCTGCTCAGGGTTGGCTCAGATTGCCCCGCCCGCCATTTTCTGAGAACCGAGGTGGAGACCCCCGCCTTTTCCGCCATGATTGTGGCGCCTCCTGCCTGTTTTATCGCTATGCGCATGCGCTTTTCGAACGCGTCAACCTGTTCTTCCTTAGGGGGAATGTTAAGTGCTTCAAGGTTCTGACGCGCCATGGCCTACCCTAGTAGTTAGAAAAACAAAGCGTTACCCAATCGCTACATTCATAGCGAATATGGTTCCAATCGACTCACATGTGTTGACATTCGCTCCATTTGTGGCGTAAATTCGGCGTGGCAAGACAAAGAGCCGAACTTCGTCGCCAATGTTGCGCCGAATCGAAACGACAACCAGCAAGCAGGCTCTCCAGCCCTGTACCGCCGCGGGAAGGCGATCGAGGCCGAGAAGCCGAGCGGCTCATGGCGGCCGATCATTATCGAGGCGCCTGGCCTTCTTTTGCCGAAACAGTATGGTGCAAGGATAGCACCCGCGAGGGGCGCGAGATATTCAGCAAGGGCAGGCGCCGGGGTCTGGACTACGGCATGGCGATTCATATGGAACGTTTGTTGATTTTCGAGCATGACGCGCAGGCGGCCCGATCCGCGGCTCGCATCGCGGAGAGTGCGGCACTTCAGGTGCGGATAGTCGAGAGTGTCGAAAGCTTTCTTTCCGCCCTGCGCGAGGAGCACCCGGCTTGTATCCTGATCGACCTGTCCATGTCCGGAACGGATGGCCTCGACATCATTCGACTGCTGGCCAACCGGGGATGCGAGGCCAGAGTCATTCTGACCAGTGGCGCCGACCCGCGGGTGCTCGATGCCGCGGCCCGTGTGGCCACGGCACGCGGACTGCAAGTCATCGGTCACCTGACCAAGCCCTTCTCCTCGACCGGGCTGAGCTGGATGCTGAGGCAGGTGGGCGGGGCGCTGCCCGCCGCGGACGACACGTACGAGCCTGGTGCCCACCCCACGCTGGAGCTGGCCCCTTCCATCCTGCGCCAGGCCATCGAGAACTGTGAGTTCAGCCTGGCCTATCAGCCCCAGGTCTCCTGCCGCGACGGCCAACTGGCCGGGTTCGAGGCCCTGGCAAGATGGCGACACCCGGTGGACGGGGTCATCGTTCCCGATCGCTTCATTCCGGCGATCGAGCGGGCCGGGCTGATGCCTGAGTTCACCGCGCGGATAGCCGGGCAGGCACTGTCCTGGTTTCGCGTGAACATCCTGTCTCCGCCACGAGTGCTCGCCGACAGCATGGCGCAAAATGCTCCGTCGCTGTCCATCAACATCTCCGCCCGCAATCTCGCGCAACCGGACTTTCCCGAGACCATGACCGGCCTGTGCGAACGCCACGACGTGGATCCCAGCCGAGTGGTACTCGAACTGACCGAGACCAGTGCACTGGACGATCCCGTACTTTCCCTCGAACTGCTGACACGACTGAGGGTGCAAGGCTTTCAACTCTCCATCGATGATTTCGGTGCCGGCTACTCCTCGATGCAGCAACTGGCACGGTTGCCATTTTCAGAGATCAAGGTAGATAGAGCCTTCGTTGCCACGGCTCTGCAGTCCGCCACGTCACGCTCGGTTGTCAAGAGCATTGTCGAACTTGGCCGTTCCCTGGGGCTTCGCTCGACGGCGGAAGGTGTCGAGGACGAGGCAACCCTGCAGTTTCTCGATTTCGTCGGCTGTGACCTGGTTCAGGGGTATTTCATCGCGCATCCCATGTCCGGCGAAAAGCTCGCCGATTGGCTGAACAGCGCACCGGAATGGCCGTGGCGCGCTTGGGAAACACGCCGCAGCTAACTCACTCATCGATTGCCTATTTGCGAATGTCTCGCTATGGAATGGAAAACAATATCAACACTTTCCGATCAGGCCATCCGTACCGTTGGGCGAATCGTCGAGGGAAGTCACGACATCACCGTTTTTTCTGGCGCTCGGGCCCATCCGCTGTCGGCCCAGGTGGCGGGCATCGATCTCGGGGAAAAAATCCTGGTCCTTCGCGTCTTCTGCCCAACGGGCAATATCGGCGATTACCTGCCCGGTGGGCTGGTATCCTTTGATCTGGAAAAAATCAACCGGGACGACTCGCCGCTACTGCTGTGCTTCGAAAAGGTCCAGGCAAGCTGTGAACGGATCAATAGCAACCTGTTCGAGCTTCGCTGCACCCTGGCCGACTCGCTGCTGATCACCGTGAAGCCCGGCGGCGTCAGGGTTCCGTTTCTTCTAGGGATGTCGGCCTCGGTCACCCTCGATGTATATCCGGGCAGCCTCACCATCAGCGCCCGTCTGTGCAACCTTTCGGTGGGCGGCTGCATGTTCGAAGTGCCGCTCGAGGAAAGCACGCCGCTGACGATACACCAGCAGATACCCAATATTTCCATCGAATTCCCCAACGGAGAAAGCTTACGCTCCAAGGGTTCGATCCGCAATATGCGCCCCTTTGGCCGCGCGCGGCACGTGGCGGTTGGAATACGCTTCGTCGACCTCGATCGGGAGGCACGACAGCGCCTGCTCTACTTCGTCACAGAGTCCGAAGCGGAGCTGGCCAGGCGCGTGGGAATGGAGAACAGGCGGGCAAGAGTGTCGCCGCTTTTCCTCACCAGTTCCACCTACAAAAAACCGGCCAATTCGAACAAGAGGCAAAACAAGCTACCGCCCATGGTCCACGCCATCAAAGAGGTGGCCCGACAACAACATATCATTCTTCATTGTCTGAAAAACGAACAGCCCTTCCCCGAAGACATTCTTTACGACGGCTCGGACACCCTGTTGCACCTGGCCGAGAGCGACCGGCAGCAGTTTCTGTATGGCCTGCGCTATCTCAGCGAAGAAGCGCCATGGGTACGGCATTCCGTACGGGTCGCGGCCCTGTTGGGAGACACCCTGCTGACACAGCCTGATCTCGCCAGCGATGCACGAGAAGCGGTGGCCGGCGCCCTGCTGCACGTAACGGGAAAACCCCTGCTGCTCAGCGAGCTTCTGCCCTCCCTGGACACCGACCTGACGGTGTCGCAGAAAAACGTCTTGAAAAGCCATATGAAGGTGTTGCGTCGGCAACTGCACAAGGTCGGGTGGTCCCCCGGCCCTGTGCTCAGCCGCATTGTCGCCGATATCAGCGAGCGGCTCGACGGCAGTGGCTATCCGGAGGGCAAGACGGCCGAAGCCTTACCGGAACTGGTGCGCATCGCGTCGGTCATCAAGATCATCGATACGCTGGGCCATGCACGCAATGGCCGCTCCGCCCTGACGCCCCTGGAAGCCTACCGTTGGGTATACAACCATGACGGCTACGACAGGAAATGCCTGAGCCGCCATGTTCGCCGCTACGGCTTTTATCCGGTGGGCAGCCTGATCAAGTATACGGGCGGGTTTCTCGCCTGGGTCATGGAGATCGACCGCGAGGGCGCGCCGAGCCAGGTGCGCGTCGTCAAGAATCTGGCGTTTCGGGACTCGAAGCTCGACACCGTGCTGACCGGCCAGGATATACGGCAGATCGGCAAGCTGGAAGTGGTGGTCGACCCCGCCAACTTCCAGCTTTGAGCGCACGGGCCCACGAGAAGACCCCGCTGGGAGCGGGCTACGCCAGCGCGTCCAGGCCGCGGGCCAGGTCATCACGGATATCCTCGAGAGACTCCAGACCCACTGCCACGCGAATCAGAGCTTCGGTAATACCGGCGGCGGCCTTCTGATCGGCGGAGAGCCGGCCGTGAGTGGTCGTGGCGGGATGGGTGATGGTCGTCTTGACGTCGCCCAGGTTACCGGTGATGGAGAGCAGCCGCGTGGCGTCGATGACTGACCAGGCCGCTTCGCGTCCACCCTTGACCTCGAAGCCCAGCACCGCGCCGAACCCTTTCTGCTGGCGAGCCGCAAGCGCATGCCGAGGATGGTGCGCAAGGCCGCTGTAGTAGACCCGGGTGACGGCCGGATGCCGATCCAGCCATTCCGCCAGAGCCTGGGCATTCTCGCAGTGGGCGCGCATGCGCAGGCTCAGCGTCTCGAGCCCCTTGGTGAAGATCCAGGCATTGAAAGGACTCAGGCAGGGTCCACAGGTTCGCACGACACCGAAAATCTCCTCGAGCTCCCGGTTCCGCCCCACCACCGCACCGCCCACCGCCCTGCCCTGGCCGTCCAGGTATTTGGTTGCCGAGTGGATGACCAGGTCGGCTCCCAGGGCCAGCGGGCGTTGCAAGGCCGGCGTCAGGAAGCAGTTGTCGATGGCCAACAGCGCGTCATGACGATGGGCAATGTCTGCCAGTGCCGCAATGTCGACGACCTCCGAAAGCGGGTTGGAGGGCGTCTCGGCAAACAGCAGGCGAGTGTTCGGCGTTACGGCCGCTTCCCAGGCCGCCAGGTCCGACAGCTCGACATAGCGCGTGGTGATCCCCAGCTTGCCGAAGTATTTGTCGAAGAGACTGACGGTGGACCCGAACAGGGAGCGCGAGGCGACGATCTCGTCACCCGCCTGAAGCAGCGCCAGTACGGTGGCCAGTATCGCCGACATGCCCGAGCTGGTGGCCACGCAGCGCTCCCCGCCCTCCATGGCCGCCAGGCGACGCTCGAAGGTATGCACCGTGGGGTTGGTGAAGCGCGAGTACACATTGCCAGGCTCGTCGCCTCCGAACTTGCGGGCGGCTTCGGCCGCACTGCCATACACGAAGCTGGAAGTCGGGAAGATCGGCTCACTGTGCTCCTGCTCGCCAGTGCGATGGTGACCGGCTCGAATCGCCAGGGTCTCCAGCCCCCAGGCCGCTTCCGGTGTCGAATCGTCGTGCATGTTCGGTCCTTGATCGTAAAGATCGCTCATGAAGATCGTTCGCGAAGGTCAGTGGTATGAATCAGTCGTCGATGTCATCGTCCTGATTATGCATGCCTACCAGGGCGTGCCCGCCAGCGCTCTGCTGCTGCTTGGCCGCGTCATTGCGGGAGGCTTCCAGGGCCGACAGGTAGCCGGCATCGATATCGCCGGTAATGTAGCGGCCATCGAAGACCGAGCAATCGAATGCTTCCAATTCGGGATTCACCTCACGACAGGCCGCCTTGAGGTCGTCCAGATCCTGATAGAAGATTCGGTCGGCACCGATCAGTTCCCCGACTTCCGCCTCGCTGCGGCCATGGGCAATCAGCTCCGAAGCCGCCGGCATGTCGATGCCATACACGTTAGGGTAGCGGACGGGGGGGGCAGCCGAGGCAAAATAGACCTTGTTGGCACCGGCTTCCCGGGCCATCTGGATGATCTGCTTGCAGGTGGTGCCACGCACGATGGAGTCATCCACCAGCAGGACGTTCTTGTCCTTGAACTCGATCTCGATGGCATTGAGCTTCTGTCGCACGGATTTCTTGCGCTGGGTCTGGCCCGGCATGATGAAGGTCCGCCCGATATAGCGGTTCTTCATGAAACCTTCACGGTACGTCACACCGAGGTGCTGGGCGAGTTCGAGCGCGGAGGTGCGCGACGTATCGGGAATCGGGATGACCACGTCGATGTCGTGTTCGGGCCATTCGCTGCGGATCCGGTCGCCGAGCTTGCGCCCCATCTGCATGCGGGTGCCGTAGACATAGGCACCATCGAGGATCGAGTCCGGGCGAGCCAGGTAGACATGTTCGAAGATGCAGGGAGCGAGGCTGGGACGATCGGCGCAGGACTGGGTGTGGATATTGCCTTCCATGTCGACGAAGATCGCCTCGCCGGGCGCCAGGTCCCGGTGCAATTCGAAGCCACCCACGTCGAGGGCCACCGACTCCGAAGCGATCATCACCTCCTGCCCGTTGCCCTCGTCACGGGTACCGAACACCACCGGGCGAATGCCGTTGGGGTCGCGGAAGGCCACCAGGCCGAAGCCGTTGATGATGGCCACTGCCGCGTAGCCGCCACGACAACGGCGATAGACTCGACGCACGGCATCGAAGATGTCGCCCGGCTCCAGGTGCGGACCCTGCTTGCCAAGCTCATGGGCAAAGACATTGAGCAGGACTTCGGAGTCGGAACTGGTGTTGATGTGGCGCAGGTCGGAGGAAAACAGCTCCTGCTTGAGCTGGTCCGAGTTGGTCAGGTTGCCGTTGTGCGCCAGTGAGATGCCATAGGGCGAATTGACGTAGAACGGCTGGGATTCCGCTTCGCTCGAGGAACCGGCGGTGGGATAACGCACGTGGCCGATGCCCACATTGCCCTTCAGCCTCGCCATGTGGCGAGTGTGGAAGACATCGCGTACCAGGCCGTTGCTCTTGCGCAGCAGGAAGCGGCCTTCGCTCCATGTCATCATGCCGGCGGCATCCTGTCCGCGATGCTGTAGCACCGTCAGTGCGTCATAGATCGCCTGATTGACGGTCTGCTTGGCCAGAAGGCCCACGATACCGCACATTCCATCTTACCTCGCTTGCCATGGGGGCCGACCAGCGGTCGGCAGGAATTCGAATGCCTACAGCGCGTTGTCGTCGGGCTCGGCAGTGTCTCGGGCGGCGGGCAACGACAGGTTCTGCCATGACGCCGGCGTCTCGGGCATGTCGCTCTCCCAGGCTTCCAACTGGGTGACGGCCCAGTCGCGCAGCTGCTCGAAGGCAGGCCTGAGCTCGGCATCCTGCCAGGCCTGGAGCTGTGCCAGAGGAGTCAGCGTGATCAGGATGGTGGCAATCACCAGTATCGCGGCACCACGCGCCACGCCGAAGCAGGCGCCGGCCACACGATTGAAGAATCCCATGCCGACCCACTCCACCGCGGCGTGAACCATGCGGATGACGATCCCGCACAGCAGTATCACGCCGAGAATCACGAGCACGAAGGCCAGCACCAGCCGGCCATCCGGGTTATCGATGAGCCCAGAGAGCATGTCCGCAACGGGCTCCGCCAGCAGGCGCGCCGCCAGCAGGGCAATGATCCAGGCGGCCAGGCCCAGGCCCTCCCGGATCAGGCCGCGCATGAAGCCTGCCAGGGTCGAGACGGCCAGTACGGCGAGAAAAATCCAGTCGATCCATGTCAGTGTCATGGTGCCCCTCTCTGCGTCACTCTCTCACCCGTACCAGCAACCCCTGAAGGTTGGCCTGCTCTTTCAGCTCGCCCATGGCACGTTCGCCAGATTCGGATGAGTCATAGGGGCCCACATACACTGTCGTCATCTCGTTGTCTCGCCGTCGGCTGTACGCCGAGAAGCCTTGCTCCTGCAGTTGCGCCTGCAGGCGCTCCGCATTGGCCGGCTCGCCGAAGCTGCCCACCTGCACCGCCCAATCACCCGCAGCGGCAGCAGACGCTGGCGCGGCCGACGTCTCCGCAGGCGCCTGGCCACTGCCCAGTCGCTCGGTTGCCGCTCGTGCCAGGTCGGCAATCGGATCGCCATCCGGTTCGGAGCGAGTTGGCGGCTCGGCGGTTTCCGGTTCCTGGCTCACCACTTCCGGTGGCGGTGCCTCGACCACGGCGGATTCATCCAGCTGCTCCACACCGGGATCGATGTCGTCAGGCTCGGGTGTACCGACCCCGCCCGGGATCGACTCGGGGCCACGAATCTGGCCCAGGCTGTCCGGTGGTTGTGGATCGGGCACGTCGCGCCGCTCCACTGGCACCGGCTGCTCGATCGTCAGCATCGGCTGGGGGCGTTCATCACGAGGTGCCGGCTCCTCGAACAGCATCGGTACAAAGATCACCGCCAAGGCGATCAGGATGATCGCCCCACTGATTCGTTCGCGCATTCCGTACTTCATCTTGCCCTCCTGCCCAGGCACCTGTGCCATACCTACGCCTGCTTCCATGCCAGTATGGCCGCTACGGTAAAGAAGGAGCCACAAACCAGTACCCGATCTTCCGGGGCGAGTCGGTCGACCAACCACTCGGCCCCTGCTTCCGGTGATGTCGCCTGGCAGGCGACGTCCATGCCCGAGGCTTGCACCCGCCCGGCCAGGTCCTCGGCGCTTCGGGCGCGCTCACCTTCCAATGTCACGGTTACCCAGGCGTCCGCCACTGAAGCCAGAGCGGCAATGACACCGTCCGCGTCCTTGTCACCCAGCATGCCCAGCAGTACCCAGGTTCGTCCGCTGCAGGGCATCTCCTTCAGTCGGCCGGCCAGATAGGCCGCCGCATGGGGGTTGTGCCCGACGTCGAGGCACCACTGCCCCACCCACTGCATCCGCCCCGGCAGCCTGACCTCCTCAAAGGCATGCCGACAGGACGCTTCATCCAATACCACACCGGCCAGCCCCAGGGTTTGCAGGGCCGTGGCGGCATTGTCCAGCGGCAACCCCGGGTCCGGCAAGTGCTCCAGCGTCAATGTCGAATCCGCTGGCCCGCGCCCCTGCCACTGCCAGGTCCCCGAGCCCGTCCCATGCCAGCCGAAAACCTCATCGAGGGCCACTACCGGAGCCCCGCGCTCGGCCGCTTCGCGCCTCACGCTGGCGGGCATGGTGCGACAGCCCAGCACCGCCGGGCTGCCGGGGCGAAGAATGCCGGCTTTTTCGCGCCCGATACCGTCGAGATCATCGCCCAGATAGGCGGCGTGATCTCGAGCGATGGTGGTGATCACCGCCACATCGGCATCGATGATATTCACCGCATCGAGGCGCCCTCCCAGGCCGACTTCCAGGATCGCCAGATCCGGCTGGAACCCGACGATGGCCCACAGTGCCGCGAGCGTCCCCACCTCGAAATAACTCAGGCTGATGGGTTCACCGTCGAGGCGCGCCGTCTCGACCGCCTCGAATCCGGCTATCAGTGTCGCGTCATCGACATCCTTGCCATCCAGGCGAAGTCGCTCGTTGTAGCGCAGCAGATGCGGTGAGGTATAGGTCGCCGTGACCAGGCCATGGCGCCTCGCCAGCGCTTCGATCATGGCAACGGTGGACCCCTTGCCATTGGTCCCGGCCACGGTGATCACGCGCTTCGCCAGCGGCGACCGGAGAAGGCCCATACGACGGCCGACCTCGGACACCCGCTCGAGACCGAGATCGATTCCCATCGGGTGTGCCGCTTCCAGCCGGGCCAGCCAGGCATCGAGCGTGCGGGACGTGGTGGGCAGCATCACGTCCGGGTCAGCGTGTCGAATCGGGACGCTCGGCCTCATCATCGGCCGGCTCCGAGGGTTCAACTGGCCGCTCTACCAGCTCGGCTTCGGTGGATGGTTCCCTGTCGGCCTGCTCACCCTGTTCGGCGACATCGACCAGGTCGGGCTCGATGATCATGCCGACGTCCAGGCCACTAGGGGGTTGATGTGTGAGCTTGCGCAGTACACTGCCCAGGCGGATACGCATTTCACCCCGCGGCACGATCATGTCCACCGTGCCATGCTCGAGCAGGAATTCACTGCGCTGGAACCCCTCGGGCAGTTTCTCGCGCACGGTCTGCTCGATGACCCGCGGTCCGGCAAAGCCGATCAATGCGTTGGGCTCAGCGACATTGAGATCACCCAACATGGCCAGTGACGCCGATACGCCCCCGAAAACCGGGTCCGTCAGTACCGAAATATAGGGTACCCCCGCTTCACGCAGTCGCTCGAGAGCGGCCGAGGTCTTGGCCATCTGCATCAACGAGAACAGCGCTTCCTGCATGCGCGCGCCACCCGAAGCGGAGAAACAGATGAGCGGAATACGCTCGTCCAATGCGAGGGTGGCTGCCCGTACGAATTTCTCACCCACCACGGCGCCCATCGAGCCACCCATGAAGGTGAACTCGAAGGCCACCACCACTACCGGCAGGCCGTCCAGGCTGCCACGCATGGCCACCAGGGCGTCCTTCTCACCGGTTTCCTTCTGCGCCGCGTTCAAACGATCCTTGTACTTCTTCGAGTCCCGGAACTTGAGCCGATCGGTCGGCTCCAGATCGGCCGATATCTCCTCGCGCCCCTCCCTGTCCAGGAACCAGTCGAGCCGCTTGCGCGCGGTCAGGCGCATGTGATGGTCACACTTGGGACACACATTGTGGTGCTTTTCGAGTTCCGGGAGATAAAGCACCGCTTCGCATTTGGGACACTTGCGCCACAGGCCATCCGGCACATTGGCCCGGCGGTCCTTGCGCTGCACGCGCCCCATCGAAGGTACGATCTTGTCAAGCCAGCTCATGAAGGACTTCCGTATGCTGTCGCGCCCGGCAGGGCCGGGCGTCATGAATCGAATCGAGTGTCGTGGGTATGCTCAGTGCCCACCCAGGGCATCCAGGGCCTCTCGCATCTCGCTCAGTACCACCTTGAGCTCACCGGCGATCCGCTCCGGCTGCTCGGCATTGGCGGCAATGCGGCTGACCAACGCCGAACCCACGATGACCCCATCGGCCACCTCGCCGACTTTCGCGGCCGATGCACCGTCCCGAATGCCGAAACCCACGCATAGGGGAAGCTCGGTCAGCTCACGCAGCGGTGCGAGATGGCTGGCCACCTCCTCGGCATTGAGGGTAGCGGCACCGGTCACACCCTTGAGGGCTACATAATAGAGGTAGCCTTCGCCGTGGGCGCATATTGTAGCGGCCCGCTCATGGGAAGTGGTAGGGGCGACGAGAAAGATCGAGGCCAGGCCACGTGCCTTGAGTATCGGCCCGAACTCGTCGGCCTCCTCGGGCGGCATGTCCACCGTCAGCACACCATCGACACCGGCGGCGGCGGCCTGATCGGCAAAGGCGTCGAGCCCGATGCGCTCGACCGGGTTGAGGTAACCCATCAGCACCACCGGAGTGTCCTGATCCCGCTCGCGAAATTCGCGCACCATTTCGAACAGGTGAATCAGGCGCACGTCATGCTTCAGCGCCCGTTCGCAGGCCTTCTGGATCACCGGGCCATCGGCCATGGGGTCGGAAAACGGTACCCCCAGTTCGAGAATATCGGCACCGGCCTCCACCATGGCATGCATGAACCCGACGGTGTAGTCGGGCGCCGGGTCGCCAGCGGTGATGAAGGGAATCAGTGCCCTGCGGCCATCGGCCTTGAGAGCGGCAAAGCGTTGGTCGATACGGTTCATCATGGCCCCTTAGATATTGATGCCGTCGAGCTTGGCGACGGTGAGGATATCCTTGTCGCCACGACCGGAGAGATTGACGACGATGTTCCGATCGGGACCCAGGGTCGGGGCCAGCACCTTGGCATAGGCCAGGGCGTGGGCGGATTCCAGCGCCGGCATGATGCCCTCGATGTGGGTCAACTCACGGAAGGCCTCGAGTACGGCATCATCGTTGGCGGCCACGTAGTTGACCCGCCCGACGTCTTTCCACAGGGCATGCTCGGGCCCCACCCCGGGGTAGTCCAGGCCTGCCGAGATCGAATGCGTATGGGATACCTGGCCGCCCTCGTCGGACATCAGGTAGGTCCGGTTGCCGTGCAGCACGCCGCGGGGCGCGTTGGACGACAGCGGGGCGGCATGGCGGCCGGTCTCGATACCGTCACCGCCCGCCTCGACGCCATACATGACCACCTCGTCATCCTCGACGAAGGGGTAGAACAGGCCCATGGCGTTGGAGCCTCCGCCGACGCAGGCGATCAGGGCATCGGGAAGCTTGCCGAACTCCTCGAACGACTGACGGCGAGCCTCGCGTCCAACCACGGCGTTGAAGTCGCGCACCAGCATCGGATAGGGATGGGGCCCAGCCACGGTACCGATGATGTAGAACGTATTGTCGACGTTGGTGACCCAGTCTCTCAGCGCCTCATTCATGGCGTCCTTGAGCGTTCGGGTACCGGACTCCACCGGGATCACATTGGCACCCAGCAGGCGCATGCGGTAGACATTGAGCTTCTGACGCTCCACGTCCTCGGCGCCCATGTAGACCTCGCACTCGAGGCCCAGGCGGGCCGCCACCGTTGCCGTGGCCACGCCGTGCTGCCCTGCGCCGGTCTCGGCGATCACCCGCGGCTTGCCGCTCTTCTTGGCCAGCAGCGCCTGACCGATGGTGTTGTTCACCTTGTGAGCGCCGGTGTGGTTGAGATCTTCCCGCTTGAGCCAGACCCGCGCCCCACCAAGCTTCCTCGACCATCGCTCGGCATGATAGAGCGGTGACGGACGGCCCACGTAATGGGCCAGGTCGTAGTCGAATTCCGCCTGGAAATCCGGATCATCCCGAAGACTCATATAGGTCTTCTCCAGATCGTCCAGGGCGAAGCTCAGGGTCTCCGAAACGAACCGGCCGCCATAGGGGCCGAAGTGGCCACGGGCATCCGGCAATCGGGTCAGGTCACTGAACTTGCTCACGAAAGACACCTCACAGGGTCGCCAGAAGGGACAGGGGGAAACAAGAGACCATCAGGTCGACGGACAACGTCAGCGCCCGGCGTTATCGATGCCACGCACCGCGGCGGCAAAGGAGGCAAGACGCACGGGATCCTTGCAGCCACGGGTTGCCTCTATACCGCCGGAGACATCCACCGCGAAGGGCCGCACGGCCGCAATGGCCTCGGCCACGTTGTCGGGTGTCAGACCTCCCGCGAGAATAACAGGTTTTGCCAGGTTTGCGGGGATTCGGGACCAGTCGAAGGTTTCACCGGTACCTCCCGGCACCCCCGGGCGATAGGCATCCAGCAACAGGGCCTTGGCGCCGTGATACGCCTTTGCGGCGGCGTGCAGGTCGAGCCCGTCGCGCATGCGCAGCGCCTTGATCCAGGGCCGCTCGAACCCGGCACAATATTGCGGTGTTTCATCGCCGTGAAACTGCAGCAGGTCCAGATGCCGGCTGGCCCGGGTGACCTCATCGGCATCCTGGTCGACGAACAGTCCCACCCGGGCAACGAAAGCCGGTGTCCGAGCGCCGAGTTCAGCCAGCCGGGCATCATCGATACAGCGCTGGCTACCGGGCCAGAGCACGAAGCCCAGGGCATCGGCGCCAGCCGCCACGGCGGCGTCCAGATCCTGTTCCCGGGTAATACCGCAGAACTTCACTCGCGTGCGGGCGGGCGTCATCGGGTTCTCCCTGTCACTCAATGTTCGATATCGCTTTCGGCCTGCCCCGGCGAAACGCGACCATGGGGCAGTCGGGCAGCGGACGCTCGCCGGTCCACTCCCCCAGGAAGGCCAGCAGGTTGGGCCCCAGCGGTTCGCGTGGCAGACCCCACACGTCATCGTAAAGGGAATCGACGAAGTGCAATCCACAGGCCGGTGCGGTGACGTCACTCAGGGTCCGATCCTTGAGCACCATCAGTTCGGCCAGGTAGCCGTCGCCACGCTCGCCACGCCCCACCGTGACAAGAGCGCCGGCGATGTTGCGAATCATGTGATGCAGGAAGGCATTGCCCTGCACGTCGACCACGACCATCGGCCCGTGTCGATGCACCTCGATGAAGTGCAGATGACGCCAAGGCGTTTTTGATTGGCAGCCAGCGGCCCGAAAACTGGAAAAGTCGTGTTCGCCCACCAGTACCTGAGCGGCGCGGTGCATCGCATCGGCATCCAGGGGATCGCGACACCAGGTGGCGTTGGCCCGCTCCAGAACCGGACGGCTCGGCTGGTTGAGAATGACATAGCGATAGCGTCGCGCCAGGGCCTTGAAGCGCGCATGGAAGTCATCCGGAACCTCGTGCACCCAGCGCACCGCGATATCCCGGGGCAGATTGGCATTGGCGCCAAACACCCAGGCCTTTTCGGAACGCGGCACCGGTGGGTCGAAGTGCACGATCTGCCGGGTCGCATGAACCCCGGAGTCGGTACGTCCACTGCAATGAACCGTGACCGGCTGGCCAGCCACCCTGGCCAGAGCCTTTTCCACTTCGGCCTGAACCGAGGGAGAATGCTTGAGACGCTGCCAGCCACAGTAGGCGCTGCCATCGTATTCCACCCCCAGGGCCAGACGGCCATGGAGGGGGTGGCGTTCTTCGAGACGTCGAAACAGGGTCATTCGGCCATCAGAGTCGATAAGAGGTGAGCAGGTTCCGGGCTTTGGTGCGAAGCCCTGGATCGTCGGAGCCATCGACAAGGCGGCGCAATAACGCACGTGCCCGATCGGTATCGCCAGCCTCCAGCAGACGGCGCGCCTCATCGAGGTCACCCACGCTGACCGGGTTGCCGGGGGCGCCCTCATTATCCCGGTCCAGAGGCGGAAAGACCACCTCCTCGACTTCCCACTCGACGTTCTCGGTACCAGGCAGCCTGTCCGTACCGGGTTCCACGCCCTCTTCCGCATCGGTATCGGGCTCGCCGATGCCCGGCGGGAAGTCGATGCCGGGCTGCATCGGGGTCTCCTCGCGCCGCGCGGGCTCGGTATCAAGAGGCGGCGGCTGGTAATCGATCACGCCCCGGTTTTCCAGGACGTCGGCCCCCTCCCCACCACTGTCCGACAGAACCGATGCCTGGTCGCCCCAGGGTGGCTCCTCGCCGACTGTCAGCCCCGGCGGGACAGGATCGACCGCAACGGCCGGGGGCACAGTCGGCGGTGGAGGCGGCGTCCCGCATGGCACCCGGGGCATGGTCGCGAACGCTTCCGTCGAGGAGATTTCTCGGTGACGGCGCAGCCTCACGAGCCCCCATAGCCCCAGCAGTGCGGCCAGTCCCGCCCCACCCAACATCAGACCACGATGCATCTTCCCCCTGCCGCCGGCGATCAGCGCAGCCAACTGGTCACGCATGGCCTCGACTTCCCCCCTCAGGCCATCCAGTTCGCCATGCAGCGCATCGCGCTCCGCCTGCACGGCTGCCAGGGCCGCCTGGCTCTCTACCCAACGGCTCTCGAGAAGCGCCAGTCGGGAGGTATCGTTGGGCACGGCCGGATCGTTGGGGCCCTCCACCGCCAACTCGGCCTCGCTCAGCGGTATCGTCCTCGGTGCTTCGACGGTTTCCGCCGCTGCCATCTGGGCGCCAGCCACCTCCACCGGTGGTGTCGTGGTCCCGAGCGGCACGCTTGCCGGCGGACCGGACCCCCGGTTGGCCCAGGCCTGGTTCATGGCTTGCACGACTCGGCCGGCATCAGCGGCAGAACGTGACGTCAGGAGATCGCGGGGCGGTACCACCAGGACGTGTCCAGCCCGCATTCCATTGATATTCCCTGATGGGAAGAGGTCGGGATTGGCCTCGACCAGCGCCACCATCATCTGGTCCATACTGACGCCGCTATCCGGCAGCAAGCGGCCGGCCACCGTCCAGAGGGTATCACCGCTGCGTACCCAGGCCGGGTCGCCGGGCTGCACGTCGGGCAGGGGTTCAGGCGGGGAACGTTCGGCCTCCAATGCTGGACGCGAGGCAAGCGCCCTTCCCATCAACGTGGGCAACTCGTCATAGTCCGGCGGGTCCAGCAACAGCGTGATTGCATGAAGCTGGTGACCGTTCGGCCAATCAAAGCGCAGCATCAGATCCATCCAGGGCTCGCGTATCGGCTTTTCGCTGTCGATATCCACGACCAGTTGGCCCTGGCGCTCCCTGACAGCCAGCCGCACGCTGGCCGCAAGAGGCGTACGGAAGAGTCCTGCGGCCTCGAATTCACGCGCGCTGGCCACCGACACCCTCAACAGGTCCGGCGCCATACCCACCGTATCGGTCAACGGGAGAGTGGCACGCAGTGGCGCATCGAGCGGAGACCGGACGTCCACCTCTCCCACCTCGAGTGCCAATAGCCGAAGGCTGACCGCCGACAGCGACAGCATCATGGTGAATGTCAGCTTGCGTCTCATTGGAGCTCCCTTGCGTGCGGCGCAGCGCTGAAGCAATTCCAGTGGCTTATATTGGCTGAAGGATGTACCACATATTCCTGATACAACGTTTGTCCGAGGTCATGGTTGCGACCGCCTGTCGCCGACCGATACGAAAACGGGGCGCCCCCCGAAGGAAGCGCCCCGCCATCGCCCGCCCAGGCGGTCGGTCACTGTTCGCGCAGGATCTTCAACATGCGCTTGAGTGGTTCGGCGGCCCCCCACAGAAGCTGGTCGCCGGCCGTAAAGGCGGAAAGGTACTCCCCCCCCATTTGCATCTTGCGCAGACGCCCGACCGGGACGGTCAGGGTACCGGTGACAGCCGAAGGCGTCAGACCGGCGATCGTGGCGTCCTTGTCGTTGGGGATTACCTTGACCCAGTCGTTATGCCTGGCCAGGCGGTCCTCTATTTCATCCATCGGTACATCTTTCTTCAGCTTGATGGTAAAGGCCTGGCTATGGGAACGCATGGCACCGATACGAACGCAGATACCGTCGATGGGTATCGGGTTGTCCTGCAGGCCGAGGATCTTGTTGGTCTCGACCGAGCCCTTCCACTCTTCGCGGCTCTGGCCGTTGTCGAGCCTGGTATCGATCCAGGGCAACAGGCTGCCTGCCAACGGTGCAGTGAAGTTATCGATCGGAAAGTCGCCACCGCGCATGGCTTCGGTGACCTTGCGGTCGATATCGAGAATCGCACTCGCCGGGTCATCCAGTTCATCCGCCACACTGTCCCGCAGGGCCCCCATCTGGTTGAGCAGTTCCCGCATGTGCTTGGCACCCGAGCCGGAAGCGGCCTGATACGTCATGGAGGTCATCCATTCGATCATGTCGGCCTCGAACAGGCCGCCCAGGCCCATCAGCATCAGGCTGACGGTACAATTGCCGCCAACGAATGTCTTGGCGCCCCGAGCCAGCTGGTCATCGATGACATGACGGTTGACCGGGTCGAGGATGATGGTCGCCTCGTCTTCCATGCGCAGGGTGCTGGCGGCATCGATCCAGTAGCCTTTCCAGCCACCGTTGCGCAGATCGCCGTAGACCTGCTTGGTGTAGTCGCCACCCTGGCAGGTGATCACCACATCCAGTGCCTTGAGCTCGTCGATGTCGGTGGCATCCTTGAGGGGAGGAACATCAACGCCGATGTCAGGGCCGGGCTTGCCGACCTGGGAGGTGGTGAAGAAGATCGGCTGGATGCCGTTGAAATCCCCGTCCTCCACCATGCGCTGCATGAGCACGGAGCCCACCATGCCGCGCCAACCGACAAAACCGACTTTCAACATGTGAAGTCCTCCAGAAATCAAATGAGGCCAATATTATACATGAAGCACGCCCGGGTCGCAGCGACAGACGCGGCCCCGGGGACAGGGATAAGCGAAGCTCATTTTTCAGGGAAGAAAAATGGAGCGCCCATGGAGGGGTTCACAGCGTCTTCGCAAAGCCCTGTCGCCGGGAAAGCCGCATCGCCAAGGCCTGACTACAGCCCCTCGAATGCCGCCAGGACCGCATCGCCCATCTCCACGGTGGAAACGGTACGCGTCCCCTCGGAGGCGATATCGGCGGTTCTGAGCCCATCGTCCAACACCTTGCCCACCGCCGCCTCGATGCGCCCGGCCAGCGCCGGCTCGTCGAACGAGTAGCGCAGCATCATGGCCACCGAAAGAATGGTGGCAAGGGGGTTGGCGATGTTCTGGCCGGCGATGTCCGGGGCGCTGCCGTGGCAGGGCTCGTACATGCCCTGGCCGCTCTCGTTCAGCGAGGCCGACGGCAGCATGCCGATGGAGCCGGTCAGCATGGCGGCGGCATCGGAGAGAATGTCGCCGAACATGTTGCCGGTGACGATGACGTCGAACTGCCTGGGCGCACGTACCAGTTGCATGGCGGCGTTGTCGACGTACATGTGGGAGAGCTCGACGTCGGGATACTCCGGTGCCAGGCGGTCCATGACCTCGCGCCACAGGATGGTGACCTCGAGCACGTTGGCCTTGTCCACGCTGCAGAGTTTCTTGCCACGCTTCCGCGCCATTTCGAAGGCGACGCGACCGATACGCTCGATCTCGCTTTCGGAATAGACATAGGTGTTGAAACCGACCCGCTCGCCATCGCGCTCTTCGATACCCCGCGGCTGGCCAAAATAAATGCCGCCGGTGAGCTCGCGCACGATCATGATGTCGAGCCCCGACACCACCTCGGGCTTGAGGCTCGAGGCCTCGGCCAGCTGCGGGTAGAGGATCGCCGGACGCAGGTTGCCGAACAGGCCGAGACTCTTGCGCAGGCCGAGCAGCCCTTTCTCCGGGCGCTTGGAGAGGTCCTCCAGCCGGTCCCACTTGGGGCCTCCCACGGCGCCGAGCAGGATCGCCCTGGCGGCCCTGGCCTTCTCCAGTGTCCCGGCCGGCAACGGATCGCCGTACTCGTCATAGGCGCCGCCGCCCACCAGCGCCTCTTCGACTTCCACATCCAGCCCCCGGGCCTGGCAGGCAGCCAGGATACGACTGGCCTGGGCGGTGATTTCCGGGCCGATACCGTCGCCCGGGAGAACGAGAATCTTGCGTGTCATGTGTCTTTCAATCCTTGTCGTTGCCGTTCTCGAGAGAATGGCGGCGGGCTGTACGGCGACAGGCCTGCGAGGAGGCGCTGTGAACCCATCCCTGGGCGCTACCGATTCCATCCCTGGAATCGGACCTCCTCTCCGGCCTGTCTCCTACGCCCTTCAATTCACGGTCGAGAACGTGTCAGGCCTGAGCAGTCTCGCGGAACAGCCACGGCCGCTCGGCGCGGTGGCGCTGTTCGAAGGCGCGGATGGCGTCCTCGTCCTTGAGGGTGAGGCCGATATCGTCGAGCCCTTCGAGCAGGCAGTGCTTGCGAAAGGCGTCCACCTCGAACTCGAGAATCTCGCCAGACGGCGTGATGACACGCTGGTTCTCGAGATCCACGTCGAGCCGGTAACCCTCGCCGGCCTGCAGTTCACGGAACAGACGGTCGATCACGTCCTCGGGCTGCGTAATGAGCAACAGGCCGTTCTTGAAGGCATTGTTATAGAAGATGTCGGCAAAGCTCGGCGCGATCACTACCCGGAAGCCGAAATCCTCCAACGCCCAGGGGGCATGCTCCCGCGAGCTGCCGCAGCCGAAGTTTCGCCGGGTCAGCAGAATGCGGGCCTTCTGGTAGGCCGGCTGGTTGAGAACGAAATCCGGATTGAGCGGGCGCTTGGAGGCATCCTGGCCCGGGTAACCCTCATCCAGATAGCGCAGCTCGTCGAACAGGTTGACACCGAAGCCGGTGCGCTTGATCGATTTCAGGAACTGCTTGGGTATGATCAGGTCGGTGTCGACGTTGGCCCGGTCGAGGGGGGCAACGAGGCCTTCCAGGCGTTCGAATTTCTGCATGTCTCAAGCCTCCTGGGCGGACTGGGGTTCACCGGCAAGCCGGCGGACATCAACGAAGTGACCGGCAATGGCAGCCGCGGCGGCCATGGCCGGGCTGACCAGGTGGGTGCGCCCACCGTAGCCCTGGCGCCCCTCGAAGTTGCGATTCGACGTGGAGGCACAGTGCTCGCCGGCGCCAAGCTTGTCCGCGTTCATGGCCAGACACATGGAACAACCCGGCTCACGCCATTCGAATCCCGCCTCGACGAATATCCGGTCGAGCCCTTCGGCCTCGGCCTGACGCTTCACCAGGCCGGAACCCGGCACCACCATGGCCAGTGCGATCGAGCCGGCCACCTTCTTGCCCCTGGCCACCTTGGCGGCCTCACGCAGATCCTCGATGCGGGAATTGGTGCAGGAACCGATGAACACCTTGTCGAGCTTGATATCGGTGATCTTCTGCTTCGGCTTCAGCCCCATGTACTCCAGCGCCCTGGCATAGCCTTGCTGTACGGTTTCATCGGCGGCCTCGGATGGATCCGGCACTTCACCGGAGATACCGGTGACCATTTCGGGGCTGGTACCCCAGCTGACCTGTGGCTCGATCCCGGCGGCGTCAAGCTCCACCACCTTGTCGAAGACGGCATCGGTATCGGAAACCAGGTTGCGCCAGTCGGCCACGGCGGCTTCCCACTGGCCGGCCGATGGGGCGAAGGGGCGTTCACGCAGGTAGTCGATGGTGGTGTCGTCAACGGCGATCAGGCCGACACGGGCACCGGCCTCGATGGCCATGTTGCACACGGTCATCCGGCCCTCCATGGAAAGATCGCGGATTGCGCTGCCCGCAAATTCGATGGCATAGCCGGTACCGCCGGCGGTACCGATCTTGCCGATGACCGCCAGTACGATGTCCTTGGCGGTGACACCGGTACCGAGCTTGCCCTCGACACGCACCTGCATGTTCTTCATCTTCTGGGCCAGCAGACACTGGGTAGCCAGGACGTGCTCGACTTCGGAGGTGCCGATGCCGTGGGCCAGCGCCGCAAAGGCACCATGGGTCGCGGTGTGGGAATCGCCGCAGACCACGGTCATGCCGGGCAGGGTCGCTCCCTGTTCCGGACCCACCACGTGCACGATACCCTGGCGCGGGTCGTTGATCTTGAACTCTTCGATACCGAAGGCCAGGCAGTTGTCGTCCAGGGTCTGTACCTGGATCAACGACACCGGGTCCTTGATACCGGCATTGCCTTCGGCACGCTCCTTCACGGTGGTCGGGACGTTATGGTCCGGAGTCGCCAGGTTGGCGTCGAGGCGCCACGGCTTGCGGCCGGCCAGGCGCAGCCCCTCGAAGGCCTGGGGCGACGTCACCTCGTGGAGTAGTTGGCGGTCGATGTAGATCAGCGCGGTACCGTCATCGCGCTCCTTTACCAGGTGCTGCGACCACAGCTTGTCATAGAGTGTCTGGCCTGCCATGTCGTTCTCCCGGGCGCTGGGCCCTTTGCTCATCCGGTCGGTCTCAGTACCGCACCAGCACCGCGGCCTTTCCGGCGACAGACCTACGAGGAGGCGCTGTGAATACTTCCCTGTACGCTACCGATTCCTTCCCTGGAATCGGACCTCCTCTTCGATCTGCCCCCGGCGCCGCTTACGACTGCAACGCACCGCTAGGTTTGTACGTATACGTCTCTTGGCGCTGGCGCTCATTGTGTCGGCCAGTCTTGCGCGGCTCGTCCATAAAAGCAATTCATGTTATTTATTGCCTGGATTCCAAACTGGAATAGGAGCGTGGTCATGGATACCCAGAGCCTGCAGGCTTTTCTTGCCGTCGCGGATAGCGCCAGTTTTTCTCGCGCCGCCGAGCAGTTGCACCTGACACAGCCGGCGGTCAGCAAGCGCATCGCGGTGCTCGAAGATCAGATCGGCGCCCGCCTGTTCGACCGTATCGGCCGTCGCGTCACCCTCACCGAGGCCGGTCGTGTCCTGCTGCCACGTGCACGCCAGATCCTGGTGATGGTGGATGACAGCCGCCGCGCCCTGGGCAACCTGACCGGTGACATCGGTGGCAGCCTGACGCTGGCCACCAGCCACCACATCGGGCTGCACCGCCTGCCGCCACTGCTCAAGGCCTATACCCACACCCACCCGGAGGTCAGTCTGGACCTGCGCTTCCTCGATTCCGAACAGGCCTACCAGGGCGTGCTCGATGGCGAGCTGGAAATGGCCGTGGTCACCCTTGCACCGCACCCGGATCCTCAGCTCGACGTGGTGCCGGTATGGGACGATCGGATGTGCTTCGTCTGCGCCCATGACCATCCGCTGGCCGCTCGCGGACGGCTGACGCTGCACGAGCTGTGTGCCTTCGATGCCGTACTGCCGGGACCGATGACCTTTACCCGGACTCTGATAGAGGCGCGGTTCGCCTCCGCCGGGCTCACCCTCCCCGTCGTGCTGTCCACCAACTACCTGGAGACCCTCAAGATGATGACGGCCATCGGCCTGGGATGGAGCCTGCTGCCGGAGCGGCTGGTCGCCGGTGAGCTTCACGAGCTGGCAGTCGACCATCCCTCCATTCACCGCTCGCTCGGCTATCTGGCGCACAAGAGCCGCTCGCTTTCCAATGCCGCCAGGGCCATGCTGGCTCTGCTGGAAGCGTCAAGAGACGAGGCAAGCCGCGATTCACGACACAAGATTGGTTAGACTGCTCACTATCGCTTGCCAACCGGAGCTTCACGCGACGTGTCCCCGCCCCCCACCTCATCACCCATTCCGGCATCATCCTACCCGCGCCATGCCGCGGCGGGCATGCTGATCCTGACCGGTCTCTTCCTGCAGATACTGGGGTTCACCGGCCTGTCGCCCCTTCCCCATCTGGTGGGATATGCGCTATGGCTGGCAACGGTGCTGCTCTGGCGTGACATTCCCCGACGCACGCGCTGGCAGGCCGGCACGCTGGCCGCCATCGGGCTGGGACTCCTGGGGCTGGCCTGGACACGCTTCGATGCCACCATTGCCTGGCCAGCGGTGCTGGATGGCAACACCTATGTCGTCGCCATGCTGGTAGGGGTCAGCTTCATCGGTCTGGTCGGCAACCGCAGCGGATCGGCACGTCCTCTGGGTCGCCCCATTACCGGTAAACGCGGCACAGCCGGAACCTGGCTGGGGGTACACCTGCTTGGTACCATCCTCAACCTGTCGACGGTCTTCATGATCGGCGATCGTCTGGCTCGTCGCGCACCGCTGAACACCCCCCAGCTACTGGCGCTCAACCGCGGGCTCTCCAGCGCCGCCCTCTGGTCCCCCTTCTTCGCCTCAATGGGCGTGGTGATGACCCTGACACCGGCCATGAACTACACCCAGATACTGGTCATTGGCCTGCCCGTGGCTCTGATCAGCGGGATTCTGACTCTGTTCGAGCTGTCGCGACGCTTCGATCTCGCGGAAGTGGCGGGATTCTCGCTGTCGCCGCGTAGCCTGCTGATGCCACTGGGCATGGCCGCCCTGGTGATGCTGTTCCACTACCGAGTGACGCCCGAACTCGGCATCGTCAGTATCATCACGCTCCTGCTGCCGACCGTCGCCTTGGCGAGCAACCTGCCGGCCGGCTCCCGCTGGACCCTGCATCGGGTACGACAACACACCCTGATACGGCTCCCGGCCATGCGCGGGGAAATTGCACTGTTCCTTTCGGCGGGCCTGCTGACCCTGGGGCTGTCCACCCTCATCAACGCGGCAACCGGAAACGAGTGGACGCTTTTTGCCCACTTCGGCACCGGGGAAGCGATCCTGAGTTTCCTGACCATCGTCGCCAGCGCCATCATCGGACTGCACCCCATTATTGGCGTCTCGGTACTGGCTTCCATGCTCGATCTCACCGCCGACCGCCAGACCCTGTTTGCCTTCACGGCGCTGGCCTCCTGGGCGGTCGGCACCTCGGTGGGGCCACTGTCGGGCATCAACCTCTCCCTACAGGGTCGCTACGGCATCAGCGGCTATCGCATGATGCGACACAACCTGGGCTATGCGCTGGTGATGAGCGGCCTGGTGGTGGCCGCCATCGTGGCGCTGGACCAGTGGCTATAGGAAGGGGCGCCTACGTCGAGGCACGATAGAAGTAGCGATGCCCGCACTGGTGACAGGGCTCGATGCGCTTGACACCCTCGAGCTCCACCACGGCATCGCAATGAACGCAAGCCATGCGGCCCGGCGCCGCCACTTCACCCTCGCAGTAATCGGCCCGCGCGGCCTCCAGGTCCTCTTTCAGACGCTCGTTGTCGACGATGCTGCGATCGGCAATGGAAAACAGCGATTCCATGACCTTGCGCGACAGTTGATCGAGGTCGATGCCCAGCCAGGTGGCCACACTGCGCCCACCCGCGCTCAGGTAGCGGCGCATGTCGACCAGATCCCGCTCGACCCAGGCGCGCAACAGGGCGAGTTCATCCTTGGTGAATTCCTCGAATTCCGCTTCGAACTCGACTGCCTCATCGAGCTCCTGCTGCAGGTTTTCCCAGGTCAGGTCATTGGCGCCCTCCTGCAACCGGGCCAGCATGCGCTCGTAGCCTTCACGCAGGCGGTGTTCGCGTTGGGGGTCGGGACGTTCGCTCATGATCTTCTCCTCGAAGCAGCTTGCGGGCGGAGCCGGGCATGGCCGGCCCCGCCCTACTGGGGTATCCTTGGGTACCATTTAGACGACATCTAGCCGTCAGTTCAACGTTTTATCGTGACGATGCGATCGGGAATTGATGCTGGACATGACTCTGCCGACACGCACGTTGCCAAGACGACGTGCCCGACACTCAAGGTAATCTCGAAAACCGATGGACGCACAGTACAAGCCCCACGAGATCGAACGCGACGCCCAGCAGTACTGGGACAAGAATCAGTGCTTCAAGGCGGTGGAAGATGCCAGCCGCGAGAAGTTCTACTGCCTGTCGATGTTCCCCTATCCCAGCGGCAAGCTACACATGGGGCATGTGCGCAACTACACCATCGGCGACGTGGTTTCCCGCTATCAGCGCATGCGGGGCAGGAACGTCATGCAACCCATGGGGTGGGATGCCTTCGGCATGCCCGCCGAGAACGCGGCCATCCAGAACCGGGTACCGCCGGCCAAGTGGACCTACGACAACATCGACTATATGCGCACGCAGCTCAAGGCGCTGGGCTTCGCCTACGACTGGAGCCGCGAGTTCGCCACCTGCGATACCGACTACTACCGTTGGGAACAGTGGTTCTTCACCAAACTGGTGGAGAAAGGGCTGGTCTACAAGAAGATGTCCACGGTCAACTGGGATCCGGTGGACCAGACGGTGCTGGCCAACGAGCAGGTGATCGAGGGGCGCGGCTGGCGCTCCGGCGCCCTGGTGGAGCGCAAGGAGATCCCGCTGTGGTTCCTCAAGATCACCGACTACGCCGATGAGCTGCTGGTCGATCTCGACAACATCGACTGGCCCGAGCAGGTCAAGACCATGCAGCGCAACTGGATCGGCAAGTCCAGGGGCGTTGAGCTGAGTTTCGACATCAGGCCCCAGGGCACCGGTGGAGCAGCCACCGAACCGCTCTCCGTGTACACCACCCGCCCCGACACCCTGATGGGCGTGACCTATGTGGCGGTAGCCGCGGGCCATCCGTTGGCCCGTGCCGCAGCCGAAGGCAATGCCGAACTGGCCAGTTTCTGCGCGGAGTGCGCACGTGGCGGTACTTCCGAGGCGGCGCTGGCCACCATGGAGAAGAAAGGCATGCCCACCGGGCATATGGCGGTGCATCCGCTCACCGGCCGCGAAGTGCCGGTCTACGTGGCCAATTTCGTCCTCATGGAGTACGGCACCGGTGCCGTGATGGCGGTGCCCGGTCATGACCAGCGCGACTGGGAATTCGCCACCAAGTACGGCCTGCCCATCGAGGCGGTGATCGCCGATGCGGATGGAGAGGCGCCGGACCTGTCTGCCGGCGCCCATGACGGCTACGGCACCGTGATCAACTCCGGTGAGTACGACGGCCTCGACTTCCAGGCGGCATTCGATGCCATCGCGGCGCGCCTTGCCGAACTGGGCCGCGGCGAGGTGAAGACCAATTTCCGCCTGCGGGACTGGGGCGTGGCACGCCAGCGCTACTGGGGTGCACCGATACCGATCAAGTACGGTCCCGAAGGGCAGACCGTGCCGCTCTCCGATGACGAACTGCCGGTGGCACTGCCGATGGAGGTCACCGTCGATGCCTCGGGCTCTCCGCTGAAGAGGATGCCGGCCTTCTCCGATCTCGGCGACGGCTGGGTGCGCGAGACCGACACCTTCGACACCTTCATGGAGTCCTCCTGGTACTTCGCGCGCTTCTGCTGTGCCGACAACCAGGACGCGATGCTCGACGAACGCGCCGACTACTGGCTGCCGGTGGACCTGTATATCGGTGGCATCGAGCACGCCATCCTGCACCTGCTCTACGCGCGCTTCTTCACCAAGCTGATGCGCGACTTCGGCCTGGTGAAGACCGACGAACCCTTCCAGCGCCTGCTCACCCAGGGCATGGTGATCGCCGAGACGTTCTATCGGGAAACCGAAAACGGCGGCAAGGAGTGGTTCAATCCCGCCGACGTGGAGGTCAAGCGAGACGACAAGGGTCGACCGATCAGCGCTGTACTGGCAAGGGACGGCCAACCAGTCGTGATGGGCGGCATCGAGAAGATGTCCAAGTCGAAGAACAACGGCGTCGATCCCCAATCCATGATCGACCGCTTTGGCGCCGACACCGTGCGCCTGTTCATGATGTTCGCTGCCCCTCCCGAGCAGTCCCTGGAATGGTCCGACTCCGGCGTGGAAGGTGCCAGCCGCTTCCTCAAGCGCCTGTGGCGCCTGGCCGCCGAGCACCTGGAGGCCGGACAGCCCGGCCCACTCGACGTCGACAGCTTGAGCGAGCCCCAGCGCGAGCTGCGCCGCAAGACCCACGAGACCATCAAGAAGGCCAGCGATGACATCGGCCGCCGCACCACCTTCAATACCGCCATTGCCGCGGTGATGGAGCTATCCAACGCACTGGGCAAGTTCGACGATACCAGCGCCCGGGGCCTGGCCGTGTCCCGCGAGGCGATCGAGGCCTGCGTGCTGCTTCTCGCCCCGATCACACCTCATGCCTGTCATGCTCTATGGAACAACCTCGGCCATGACGAACCGGCCATCGACGCCACCTGGCCATTGGTTGACGAAGCGGCCCTTGCCCGCGACACCATCGAACTGGTAGTGCAGGTAAACGGCAAATTGCGGGCGCGCATCGAAGTGGCGGCCGATGCCGACAAGGCCAGTGTCGAAGCCCAGGCACTCGCCGCCGAGAACGTACAGCGCCATACCGAAGACAAGGCCGTACGCAAGGTGATCGTGGTACCTGGCAAACTGGTCAATATCGTGGTTGCTTGAAGGAGACAGGCCATGCAGCGTCGTACCTTTCTGAGGCTTGCCCTGGCTGGCACCGCCGGCCTGGGTCTCACCGGTTGCGGCTTTCGCCTGCGCGGCCTGGACACACCGGGCCCGGTCATCAGCGAGCTCGCCATCGCCGGTAGCGACAGCGATTTTGCCCGAATGGCCCAGGAAAGGCTGGAGTCCAGCGATACCCATGTTCACGCGCAGGCGCCTCGGGTGTTGAACCTGGGGCCCGAGGATTTCCGCGAACGCCAGTTGAGCGTACTCGACACCGGTCCGCGTGAACTGGAAATGGAGCTTCGGGTTCCCTTCTCGGTTCAGCGCCAGTCCGATGGCGCCTATCAGCTACCTCAGCAGCAGCTCGAGGTCCTCACCCGTTTCACGGTCAGCGATGACAATCTGTTGGCTCAGGAGGATCTCCGCGAGGAGGCCCGGCAGGAGCTGCGTCGCGACGCGCTCCGGCAGTTGATGGACAGACTCCGCACCCTGGCCGATGAATAAGCCATGAAAGTGTTCGCAGACAAGCTCCCCGAAACGCTTGCCAAGCGACTCCCCCCGGTCGTCATCGTTGCCGGTGACGAGCCGCTGCAGCATATGGAAGCCTGTGACGCGGTACGCTCCGCTGCCCGCACCCGGGGTATAGAAGAGCGCGACGTGCTGCATGTAGAGGCCAACTTTGCCTGGAGCCGGCTGCGGGAGACCGCCGCCAGCCTGTCCCTCTTTGCATCCAGCAAACTGATCGAGCTGCGCCTGGCTGGCAACGGGCTGGGCCAGGAGGGAACCAAGGCCCTCAAGGAGCACGCCGACCAGCTACAGGGCAGTGATGACGTCCTGTTGATCTCGATGGGCAAGCTCGACTACCGACAACAGAAGAGCGCCTGGTTTCAGGCACTGGACAAGGTCGGGCTGTTCGTGCCGGTATGGCCGGTGGATGTGACGAGACTGGGCTTCTGGTTGCGAGACCGTGCCGAGCGCCACGGCCTTTCTCTCGACCTGGATGCCGCCCGACTGTTGGGTGAACGCACCGAAGGCAACCTGCTCGCCGCCGATCAGGAGCTGCAGAAACTGGCGTTGCTGCTGCCCCCGGGCGCACGGGTCGCCCCCGACCAGATTGCCGGCGGCGTCGAGAACAGTGCGCGTTACGATGTCTTCACGTTGATGGATGCCAGCCTGAAGGGTGAGCGTGAAAGAGTGTCGCGCATCATGCGAGGTCTACGCGGCGAGGGGGTCGAAGCTCCTATTGTGCTGTGGGCCCTGACGAGAGAGCTGCGTGTCCTGCTTTCACTCCACCAACACCTGGATCAGGGACAGAGCTTCGAGCATGCCTGCAAGGCGCAGAAACCCGCCATCTTCGACAAGCGTCGCCCCGCCTACCAGCAGGCCGTCTCCCGGCTGCCCCTGCAGCGGCTCCATAAGCTGTTGCTCTTCGCCCAGCGGCTGGACCTGGCCATCAAGGGGGCCACTCCATTGCCCCTGTGGGACGGGCTTCACGACCTGGCGCTGACCTTGGCCGGTGGCCGCGGCATGCTGGCCGAGATGCCGAGCTCCTACCGGATCGGCTAGCCTCCACCCGCCGGCGTTGAAACCCACGCCGCCAGGCGCTTTCAACGTCGCGGGCTGTACCTCTGGAGCCGCTGCGTCTCGATGTGACAGAATGGACAACGCAAGAGCATGAAATATCACACCATTTCTGCTTATACTGGGGGGGCATCGTTGGAGTAAGGTCATATCCAGCTTCCCGCGATGGCGAAGCATGGATCATTCAAGAGCCGGAAGCCAATCCAAAAAGAAGGAAGATTGCCATGAAAAAACTCTACCGCTATCTCAGCCCGCTGCTGATTCTCGCCTTGCTGCTGGGGAGCGTATCGGTTTCCGCCGCTCCAGTTGCCACAGGCAGTGGCCTGGTCACTACCCAAGCAGCACTGAGCGCCGAGCGCACCGACGCTGACCGTGAGCGGATACAGGAAATCCTCTCCCGAGCCGACGTGCAGGAACAGCTCATCGCTCAAGGCGTCGACCTGGCGGAAGTGGATGCGCGTGTGGCCGCACTATCCGATGAAGAAGCCCGGCAGATGGCCGACCAGCTCGAGCAGCTACCTGCCGGAGCCAGCGCCGTTGGCGCCCTGCTGCTGGTCTTCGTCATACTGTTGGTCACCGACATCCTCGGCCTGACCAACGTCTTCCCCTTCACCCGCTGATGGGAAGACCCATGTCCGGCCGCCGATTCCGGCAGCTACTGAACGCCCGCCTTGCGGGCGTTCTGCTGTTGGCACTGCTGACTCTCAGTGGTTGTGCCGCCACGCCCAGGCTGGCCGAAACAACCGTGCAGACACTGCCCCGACAGGTCGTGATCGAAGGGGTGCCCTTCCATGCCCAGCGTGATTATCAGTGCGGCCCCGCCTCGCTGGCGATGGTGCTGAACCATGAGGGCGTCGATGTTGATGTCGATGCCCTCATCCCCCAGGTCTTCATACCGGGTCGTGAAGGCAGCGTTCAGCCGGAAATGCTGGCCGCGGTGCGACGCCACGGGCACGTCCCATTCGTGCTCGACAACAGCTTCGACGCCCTGCTGACGGAAATTGCGGCAGGTCATCCCGTCGTAGTCATGCAGAATCTCTCCCTGCCGGCCTGGCCCATGTGGCACTATGCCGTCGCCATCGGCTACGACCTGGACGCCGAGGAAATGATACTGCACAGCGGCGAGGAGGCCGAACGCAGCGAGTCTTTCCGCCGCTTCGATGCGACCTGGGCGCGCAGCGACCGCTGGGCATTCGTGGCTCTGAAACCTGGGGAATTGCCGAACGGTGTCAGCGAGCAGCGTGCCCTTGATGCAATCGCCACCTTCGAGCAGGCCCAGAGTGCCGAGGCAGCACTGCCTGCCTGGGTGGCCTTCGTCGAACGCTTCCCTCATTCTGGCATGGGATACTTCGCCCTGGGCAACGCCCGCCATGCCACAGGAGACCACGAAGGAGCCGTCGAGGCCTTCCGTTCTTCAGTGGCACAGCGGGACGACCTGGGTGTCGCATGGCTCAACCTGGGTCTGACACTTCAGGCGCAGGGTGAGACCAACGAGGCTCGCCAGGCATTGGAGCGCGCCGCCAGCCTGCCTGGTCATTGGCAGACTCACGCAACGGCGGCCCTGGAACGGTTGTAACCTGGAGACTTGCGGCAAGAGCCAACAGCAAAGGGAGACGGCGTGAGCTACGAGATCGTACTCAAGCGAATCTACAGCCCGAGCGAACCCACCGACGGCGCCCGGGTCCTGGTCGACCGCCTCTGGCCCCGCGGCAAGCGCCGCGAGAGCCTCAAACTGACGGATTGGTATCGCGATGCTTCGCCATCGACGATACTGCGGCGCCAGCTGCATGAGGGCGAGATCAGCCCGGCCGTCTTCACGGTACGCTATCGAGGCGAACTGCGGGACCATCCCGAATGCCTCATCCCGCTCATGCGCTACGCCCGCCAAGGGAAATTGACGCTGCTTTCCGCGGCTCGCAACCTCGAGGACTCCTATCTGCCGCTGCTTCAGCAAACCCTGCTGGAGGCGCTGCGACAGGAGGATGGCGAAGACCTCGAGCCCGCCTCGCCACCCTGCTTCGCCCACCGTATCGACGATTCCAGCGTCGATCATTCGTAACCGTCCTGTCCCGGCCAATGACCGGGACAGGACAATTCACCTTCTTGCAACGCTGGACTCAGGACTGCAATCTGGTCGGGACATGCGGGCTCGGCCACTATCGTCTGCGTGCATGCCTGGATCAGATTGATCTTCTGACTGCGGGAAAGCTCGCTGCCCACCAGTGCCCCCTTGGCCAGCGCCTCGCCCAACACCGGTGATGTCAGCGTTTCGGGCGTCAGGCTGGCGATGAGTTGCCGCCAACGATCGCTCGCCATGACGGCCTTCCAGTTTGCCCAGGAGCCCTGGTATTGCTGTAACCCTGTATGCCATGCCAACTGGCGGACATACCACAGGGAGCTGAGGGGCAGGTTTCCCCACCAGGGAAGATAGGGCAGACGCCCATCGGAATGCAGAACGAACCGGGTCGGCTTCAAGTAGGACTGGAAGGCCTTCAGGAACAGCCGCCGATTCAGCTTCCAGGCGGTCGGCGAGGCAGCACTGACCTTGACCGCCTCCTTGCAGGTAAACATCTCATAGCTGCGGAACAGTCGCCGGTTGCTGTAGAGATTGGAGATCGCGCTGCGCATGGTCATCGGCCACAGCGCGAACCACTCATGGGCGCTCCGGGGCCGCATCGCCCGGACCTCCTCGAAGTGCATGCGACGGCGCTGCGTCACTTCATTCAACAGGTGTTTGGGGAAGAGCTCACTCTTGATCTCCTGGGTACGCGTCTCCCCAGGAAAGCCGATCTGGGGGAGGAACTTGATGAGTTTCGACCCAGGCATCCGCCGAGCGTAGGGTGCCTTGATCAGCGCGTCGGCGAGATAGCCGCCGAACACCCCTTCGTAGGATGATAGCTCACACCGGCGATGGAACCCTAGTGTATGAGCATGGATATACTGATGGCCGCTGCCCACCAGCCTCGCCGCTTGCAACAGTACGTCCAGGTAATGCAGCGGCTCGCGATATTGCGGCCGGAACCTGGCTCCTGAGGCCTTCGCCACTTTGCCGGCGATCCTCTCCTCGCGGGTGGGACCATTGAGGAACACGAAGGCATCCTGTTCCAGGCGCTGGGGCAGCATCGACGCGACCACCCGCGAATCCTCTCCTCCACTCAGGAACTGAGCCACACGCTGCATCGGCTCGCAGACCCTGGCCAGATAGCCCTCCACCCCTTCCCTCAGGGTATCGGCGGCCTCGGACAGGGCACGGAACTCCCGAGACTCAAGGGGCGCCCAGTAGGGCTGTCGCGGGAAAGCATGGACACTGCCGTTCCGGAATTGAAACACATGCTCGGTGGCCGGGTGGCACTGCAGCATGCCGCGGTAGACCGTGTAAGGGTAGGTCACGACATGGTGCAGGATGAAGTCGACCAGAGAAGCATCGTCGCGTTCTTCTCCCAAATCGCAGATTTGTGCCAGGGCGTCGGGATGAGTCCCCAAAGCGACTCGGCTTTCGATCCGGTAGCAATAGATCGGCAGGAACATCATCAGGTCGGTGATACAGATGATCCGTGAGGCGAGCTTGTCGATGATGATGATGGCAAAGGGGCCACTGAGGTCCTCTGCCCAGTCTGCCTCCCCCGACTGCCAATGCTCAAGGATGGCCCGGGTACCTGCCTGATCGTCGTCACCGACAAGAAAGTGATTGTCCTGGAAATAAAGCACCGGCGCCCCGATGACGACACAGAGGTGCGACTGTGTATCGAGGGGAGCAAAGCCGTTATAAGGGGAGGCAGTGACTGCCAAGGTACCCCATTCACCATGAAATTCGGTAGCCGGTGGCGGATCCTCCAGGTAGATCGACTGCAATGCCCGGGATGGAAAACCCGGTGCCAGATAACGGGAACTGAACAAGAAGTCACTCATACGTTGCCTCGCGACTGTGGCTCTGAGTGGCCCTCCTGTCCCTGCCTGATCATTAGAGCCATTCGGTAAGGCAAAGTCCATCCATCCCTACCATGGAAATTCTGGTATGGATGGAATGACGAAACCCATCACATCGACCATCAGGAGGGAGTATATGACCTGGAGTACCGACCGAATAGCGGGGCACGTCCTTCTTCAGCTCCGGGTTGGGCCGAAACATGAAGACCTCGCGGTGCCGCCCACCGGGGCCAGCGCGTACAGCGAGGGAAAGGGAATGGGAAAGGGAATGGTTTCATCGTAAGCGGAGGTTACATAAAGAATTAGCCCAAGCCCCAGGCTGGCCAGGAGCGTGCTGGAAGGCTGCGGTCGACCACTCAGCCACAGGGCGCACAAGGCGCCGAAGCCAAGCTCCCAGGCCCGGAAAGGCAAGAGATAGAAGTTGGCGGAGGGCTGAGCAACAGGCTGAGGGATGTGATGATGAGGAGCGATACCAGGACAGATCGTCGATGAGGATAGTGGTGATCAGGTAGCCGCTGATCACGAAGAAGACATCGACCCGACATAACCTCCGGCAAACCACGAGAACCCGGCATGGAAGAGGATAACCGGAAGCACCGCTATCGCCCTGAGCCCATCGATCTCCCTGCGATATTTCATGACTGTGCTGTCTCCCTCCTTCCATGGCACGACAGAAGGGCCTGCGTGGTGGACTAGCCCTGAGACGCCTTCAGGGAATCCCCGCGCCCCACGGCGAAGTAACGCAGCCCGGCGCGCTTCACCGCCCGAGGATCAAAGAGGTTACGACCGTCGACAATCACCGGCATCGACAGGTTCGCCTTCAGCCATTCGAAGTCCACCGTCCGGAACTCTTTCCACTCGGTGCAGATCACCAGGGCATCGGCGCCCTTCACCGCCTGGATGCGGTCCGCCACCAGGATCAGATCGTCGCGCTCACCGTAGACCCGGCGGCACTCCTTCATCGCCTGGGGATCGAAGGCCTGGACCCGGCCGCCGGCCTTCCACACCGCCTCCATCAGGGTACGGCTGGGGGCATCGCGAATGTCGTCGGTGTCGGGCTTGAACGCAAGGCCCCACAGGGCGATGGTCTTGCCCTCCAGATCCCCGTCGAAGGCCAGGAAGAGCTTTTGGAACAGGTTCTGCTTCTGGCGCCGGTTCACCGCCTCCACGGCGTTGAGCAACTCGGCCAGGTAGTCCACTTCCGCCGCGGAGCGTGCCAGCGCCTGGACATCCTTGGGAAAGCAGGAGCCGCCGTAGCCACATCCCGGGTAGATGAACTGGTAGCCGATGCGCGGATCACTGCCGATACCGACTCGCACCTGCTCCACGTCGGCTCCCAGGCGCTCGGCCAGGTTGGCCATCTCGTTCATGAAGCTGATCTTGGTGGCCAGCATGGCGTTGGCGGCGTACTTGGTCAGCTCGGCGGAGCGCACATCCATGAACATCAGCTTGTCATGAAGGCGGCTATAGGGGGCGTAGCATTCTCGCATCAGCTCCTTGACTCGCTCCGCGTCGGTACCCACCACGATGCGCGCCCCGCTGGTGAAGTCCTCGATGGCTGCCCCCTCCTTGAGGAACTCGGGATTGGCACAGACATCGAAGTCGATGGTCTCGCCCCGGGCCGCCAGCGCATCGGCGACGGTGCTGTGCACCCGGTCGGCCGTCCCCACCGGCACGGTGGACTTGTCGACCACCACCTTGTACTCCTGCATGTGTCGGCCGATGGTCTCGGCCACCGCCAGCACGTACTGCAGGTCGGCGCTGCCATCCTCGTCCGGCGGCGTGCCCACGGCGATGAACTGCAGGGTGGCGAACGCCACGCCCTCGGCCGGGTCGGTGGTGAAACGCAGCCGACCGGAGGCCAGGTTGCGCTTCACCATCGATTCCAGACCGGGCTCATAGAGCGTGACCTCGCCGTCTCGCAGCCGGGCGATCTTGTCTGTGTCCACATCCACACATATCACGTCATGCCCCACGTCCGCCAGGCAGGTTCCGGTCACCAGCCCGACATATCCGGTACCAAAGATCGTGATCCTCATTGCTACCTCCTGTTCGTCCTGATGCAGGAGCCGCGGTCCTGGGCGTCAATTGGCCAGGCAACGGCGTGGCCAATGAAGCCGGCCATGACAGTGATCAAGAGATTCATGGTCTGCTCTTCCCGCAGCATGACTTTGCAACCAAACCGTGAACAAATGTGTCTTCAGTAACATCCAGCATGCCACAGTCAGGCCCAGGTAACCGCTCAATCCCCTCGTGTCACGGAGCATGGATTGTGTCAGTCCGAAATAGACGAATGCGAAGCAGATCATTAGCCCCGAGAGGGCTAGAATTCTGGTTTGAGCATCCCGGCTTCCGCGCAAGTGGCGGGCGAACAACCATGCCGGCACCCCGTACAGCGCCATCAAGGTGAGTGACCCCAGCGTCACGGCGCGCGGCCGTATCGATGAGGTCGCTGTGCAGTGGGTCGTGCCGGCTCACCGACGGGCGCAGGCCCCATGCATCACGCCCTGCCCCTGCCCAAACAGCCCAAGACACCCAGGTAGGCGTTGCCCGACCAGTCAAGCAACCAAATGGGATTCAGTGCTCCAGGGTCGCCGCCAGCTGGCCCAGTAACTCATGTATCACCCGCTCGGTCTTGTGCAGATGAGTCGCCGAGGGTACCCAGTAACCGAGGCTCTCGCGTTCCTGACGCATCGCCAGGAAGTGGGTGGGTGCCGCGACGGGCATCAACCCGGCGCGCTGGAAGTGGTGCATCGCCCGTGGCATGTGCGAGGCCGAGGTAACCAGTACCACTCGTGCCCCCTCCCCCAGCGCCTCGCGAACGGACCGTGCCTCGAGACCGGTGTCGGTCGGTGTATCCAGTACCCGCAACCGGTCCTCCGCCACGCCCAGCTCACGCGCGGCCTGGGCATAGCCTTGGGCCACCGGTGGCGCATCAGGGCGTCGACTCGCCCCGGTGACCACCAGCGGCAGCGACGGCTGCTGATGCCATAGCCGCACCCCTTCCATCAGGCGCATGGCCGAGCTTTCTCCCAGCCGGCCGGTGCTCGTCCAGGGCATCTCACCCGCCCAGCCTCCACCCAGCACCACGATACCCGCCACGTCCTCGCCTTCCGGCAGGTCAGGCATGGCGGGATAGCGTGCCTCCAGTGGCGCAAGCAACCGATCGGCCAACGGTGCCCAACTGGACAACCAGAGCACCGCCAGTGCCGCGACGACAGCCCCTAGCCCCAGGCGACGACGCCCCCGCCAAGCCGCCAATAGACCCAGCGCAAGCAGTCCCAGGGCAACCGGCAGGGGCATCAGTAACTGGGCAGCCAGTGCCTTCAACAAGTCATACATGAGGCAGAAAGACGGTTGAGACTCCGGTATAGGATTCAGCCAAGCTTGCCTACCCAGCTGTCGGCAGCCTCGGTCAGCAACCGGTGGACCTGCTGGAAGGCTTCCTCGCTCTTACGGAAGGGATCGGGAATCTCGCAGCCCTGCCCCCTGTCGAGCCAGCGGCCGAAGAGCATCGTCTTGCCCCGCACCGCCGGGGCCATCTGCCCGACGGCCAGGCGCTGGCCGTCGGACATCACCAGTACCAGGTCAGCGTCCTGCAGGATCTCCACGGTGACCTGCCGAGCCACATGGCCGCTGACGTCCAGGCCGTCGGCCTCTGCCAGGGCGTGCGCCTTGGGCTCCACACCCTGGCCCTCCACGGCGCCGAGCCCCGCGCTCTCGATCCGCTTGCCGGGCAGGCGAGCCGCCAGCATGGCAGCGGCCACCGGACTGCGACAGATATTGCCGGTGCACAGCACCAGTATGCGTTTGAACATGATGAATGATTCGTTGATATTCCGGATGACGGCCCTCGAAGATACCCGAGCCTTCGACGCTTGTCTTGCCCTATCGGCGAGATGCCTGAACCGGCTCGGGTGGCAACAGCACGAGGTAGCGATCCTGTGGCTGCGATGGCATGCCCTCTCCCCTTCGCCCGGGTCAATATATGAGATTTTCCCGATTTTCGGCACGAGTATTCTTCTGCTTTCATGACGTTTTTTGGCTAGCCATTTTCGTGAAATAGGTCAGATTTCTTCGTCACTTTCGTTCAGGAAAATCATCTGGGCCGCCATGGAAACAAAACGTATCCTTTGCATCATTACTTAACAATCGTACGGCGAGGCATCCTGCATGTTGGCACTGCTCAAGAGCTTGTTCCGCTTGCCCCGCTGGCAGAAACGCCTGATTCAACTATCCGTGGATGCCGTGCTGCTAACGGCCAGCTTCTTCCTGGCCCAGTGGCTGCGCCTGGAGAGCTGGGCCTCCCTGACGTCGACGGCCACCTGGTCACTGTGGCTGGCCGTGTTACCGATCAGCCTGGGTATCTTCGTGCGCCTGGGCTTCTACCGCAGCGTGATCCGCTACGTGAACGTCCGGGCCCTGCAGTCGCTGGTGATTGGTATTGCCTCCTCTACAGGCTTGCTGCTGCTGGGCGCGGCTCAATTCTCGGTCTTTCTGCCTCGCTCGACCTGCCTGATCTACGCCATGCTGGCGATACTCAGCTTAGGCGGGGTGCGTTTCATGCTTCGCGCAATGCACATGCACAGCCAGCTGCGCTACAAGACCCGGGTGATCGTGTACGGAGCCGGCTCGGCGGGCTCCCAGTTGGTGCGCTCGCTGGACCAGGGCTCGGAGTACATCCCGGTGGCCTTCATCGATGACTGGCGCGGCATGGACGGTACCTGCGTGGAGGGGCTGAAGGTATACGGCCCCAACGCCCTGCCTCGGCTGGTAGCGAATTACGGGGTCAACCGCATCCTGCTGGCCATTCCCAGCGCCACGCGGGCGCGCCGCCAGGTAATCCTGCGGATGTTGAAGCCATTGCAGATCCCGGTGCAGACCCTGCCAAGCATCGAGGACGTCATCGACGGCCGGGCGCAGCTCAACGAGATCCGCGACGTCACCGTGGAAGACCTGCTGGGCCGCGACCCGGTCCCACCCAACCGGGCGCTGATGGACGCCAACATCCGCGGCAAGGTAGTGATGGTAACCGGCGCCGGTGGCTCCATCGGGTCTGAGCTGTGCCGTCAGGTGCTGCAACAGGGACCAACTCAACTGCTGCTCTACGAGGTCAACGAATATTCGCTCTATGCCATCGAGCACGAATTACAGCAGCGGGTCGAAGAGCAGCGGCTGGCCGTGTCGGTGAAGGCGCTGTTGGGCTCGGTGCAGGATCGCGAACGCCTCGACAGCGTGATGCAAGTGTTCGGGGTGGACACCATCTACCACGCCGCCGCCTACAAGCACGTGCCCCTGGTGGAATACAACAGCATCCCGGGCATCCTCAACAACGTCTTCGGCACGCTGGCCACGGCTCAGGCGGCAATCGCTTGTGGGGTGGGAACCTTCGTCCTGGTCTCGACCGACAAGGCGGTTCGCCCAACCAATGTGATGGGCGCCACCAAGCGGCTGGCCGAGCTCTGCTGCCAGGCCTTGGCCGAGCGACAATCGACCACCCGCTTCACCATGGTGCGATTCGGCAACGTGCTGGGCTCCTCCGGCTCGGTAGTGCCGCTGTTCCACGCCCAGATCGCCCGCGGTGGCCCCGTGACGGTGACCCATTCCGAGGTCACCCGCTACTTCATGATCATTCCCGAGGCCGCGCAGCTCGTCATCCAGGCGGGGGCCATGGGTACCGGTGGCGATGTCTTCGTGCTGGACATGGGCGCGCCGGTGAAGATCGCCGACCTGGCCGCCGAGATGATCCGCCTCTCGGGCCTGGAAGTGCGCAACAAAGAGAATCCCCAAGGGGACATCGAGATCCGCTTCACCGGCCTGCGTCCGGGGGAGAAGCTCTACGAGGAGTTGCTGATCGGCGAGGACGTAGTCGACACGAAGCATCCTCGCATCATGTCCGCCAAGGAGACCTACTGGCCATGGGCACGCCTGGAGGCCTATTTGCACCGCCTTCAACAGGCGCTGCAGATGCGTCAGCACAAGAGAATCCGCCAATTGCTGATGGAGGCCCCCACAGACTATGCGCCGCTGGGCGATATCGTCGACCTGGAGTGGCTCGAGGCTCCAGCCGCCACCCGGCACAAGGTCTCCATTGCCTCCCATTATTATCCGTCACAGGCCACTCGGGACGGCACCGTGCTGATGCTGGCCCCGGCCCACCCACCAACACCTTCGTCAAAAGGCCAGCCTGTCAGGATCGACGCCAAGGGCTACGGGGGGATTGATGCCGCCAGGGATGGTGGTAGCCCCCACCAATCTCGTCCACCAAGGGGTGAAACCGAGACCGATATCGGGTGATACGTGGATCGGTTCCGCCAGGATCGTCGTCAGGTGGCTGAGGCCGCCAGGGTTGGGGGTAGCTCCCCACCATTGGCGTCGGAAGTGTCACGCAACGGCCTGGCAGGAGTCCCCACCACCGTCTCACCATCCCTCACCGACCCTATGACCGTGGCTCCGGCGCCGATGAATACCTCCTTGCCGATTGTCACGCACTGGATCACCTTGGCGCCGATACCTATCCAGGTATGGGCCCCTACCACCACCTGACCGGCGAGGTTAGCCCCGGGTGCCACGTGCACGCCCTGTCCCAGCAGGCAGTCATGGCCGACAGTGGCGCCGGTATTGATGATGCCCCCTTCCCCGCACCGCGCGAAGGCATTGACAATGCAGCCAGCCACCGCCAGGGTTCCCGTGCCCAGCTCGGCGTAGCGGCTGACCATGGCAGCAGGATGGATCAGGCTGACGATGGGTGCCCCTTGAGCCGCCAGCGCCTGCAGCCAGCTACAGCGCCGGCGATTGTCACCGATGGCGACGAAGACCCCGCCATAGTGGCGCAGATTCCGGATGAGATGGCGCCCATCACCTTGTATCGGCCAGTGCTCCGTCGTCACCCGATCGGGCCAGGCATCATCATAGAAATGTACCGTCTCCCATCCCTGGAGTTCGGCGCAATCCGCCACGACCTTTCCGTGTCCACCCGCTCCCAGTATGGCCAGCATGCTCATGGAGGGTGCCCTACCTTGCGAGGTTACGAGGGGGGGTCCAAGAACAATGCTAACCACTCAGGATGACAGTTTGTTGATGCTTGGGTTAACGCCCCGGAACCGCAAGCAGGGGCGAGACATGAGGTCGGCTGGTGTGACCTCAATACCACATCCTTGGGCGAGGTTGGCCCCCAAGCTCGGCTGTAGCGTTCTTGTTCGGTAACTCCAGCATGTTACCGAGGTATTCCAACCCATAGGGAGTGTAATAATCAATCGACATATTGGCACCCGGCGTAAAGGTCATTTCAGCCAATATTGGCTCACCATTCTTCTCATAGAAATCCACCCTGACGAAGGGAAATGGACTTGCAAGCAGTTGAGCATAGCGGATCATTTCATCAAGGCAACCAGGCCGTTCAACCGGGCGTTCGAAAGATTTCTTGCAACCGATATCGAGTCGTTGCCAATCAAGATCGAAGATATCTTGCCACTCCTCGCCCTCCTTTTCCGTCCAAACTTCCACTATCCTGGCCACTCCATTGAAACAATATACATTGTAGTCACGGGGAAGGTCTCCACCTTCACCCTCGATATATTCTTCCAAGATAATCCTGGGGGTTATCTTGTCGTAATGAAATTCCAGATTCTTTCTGCCAAACCTTTCCCCCATCCATTTCCTCAGCTTTGCCTTGACCTCTTCTTGATCGAGCGTCTCCTTGTCGGCAGGCACAATATTATACCCACAGCCATGCGTACATTTTAATGCAAACTTGCCCGGAAGATCGGACCAGGCAATATCATCCACCGAGTCATACACCGCTATCAGCTTCTTGAGTATCCTGGCACAGCCCTGACGCTCGGCATACTCACGCACCCGGTGCTTGTCGGCACATACGGAACGTAGAGGGTCATCCCAGTAGAGATTCAACCACTGCAGCTTCTCGTTAAAGTCCCGGGGGTTCTTTATATCGATAATCTTCCCCGTCTTCTGAAAGCAAAGGAGCCTCGTGGCAGTCACAGGGGATACCTTATACACCCCACTCAAGATGTACCGCCACGTCAATCGACATGGCTTCCTCAGTTTTTCCAATAAGCTGCCTTTATTTTTACCCATATTCCCCCCTCTTCAGCCAAATGCATCAAGATCAGAAGTCAACCCAGCTTCCGGGGACGGCATGCTCATGGTGGAGCCGGACGCTCGCCTCCCTTAGCGACGGAACGACGGAGCCCCTCACCCATGACCTCCTCGAGGACGCGGCAGGTGGTATCGATCTCGGCCTCGGTCAAGGTGGGATGGCACAGGAACATCAGACTGGTCTCGCCCAGCTCGCGGGCCACCGGCAGCCGGCTCTCCGGTCGCCGGCCAGTATCGTCGAAAGCCTTCTCCAGATAGACCTCCGAGCAGGAGCCGCTATAACAGGGCACTCCCCGTGTTGTGACTTCCTGGATGATGCGATCACGGCTCCAGCCCTCCTTGAGAGCCTGTGGTTCCACAAAGACATAGCACTTGTAGGCGGCATGATCGATGTGCTCAGGTATCGTCGGCACGCGCAGCCCGGGGCACTCCCTGGCTGCCTCCCAGATCCGCCCAGCATTGCCACGCCGTGCCACTGACCACTCCGGCAGTCGGCGCAGTTGAATCCTGCCGATGGCGGCCTGCATCTCGGTCATCCGCCAGTTGGTCCCCAGGGAGTGGTGCAGCCAACGGAAGCCAGAGGGATGCGATTGTTCGTGGATGGCCTGCCAGCTCTTGCCGTGGTCCTTGTAGGCCCACATGCGCTGCCAGAGATCGGGATCGTTGGTGGTGACCATGCCACCTTCCCCACCGGTGGTCATTATCTTGTCCTGACAGAAGGACCAGCAGCCGACCTTGCCGATGGTGCCTACACCCTGCCCCCGGTAGCGGGCACCATGGGCTTGGGCGCAATCCTCGATGATGTGGATGCCATTGCGCGACAGTGCCATCAGGCCCGCCATCTCGCAGGGCCACCCCGCCAGGTGCACGGCAATGATGGCGCGGGTGGCCGGGGTAATCACCGCAGCCACGCTTGCCACCGTGATGTTCTGGGAGTTACGGTCGACATCGGCAAACACGGGGGTCGCCCCCACCGCGGCGATGCAGGAAGCGGAAGCCAGAAAGGTCCGTGGTGTGACGATCACCTCATCGCCCGGACCGATTCCCAGGCCACGCAGGGCCAGCTCCAGGGCCACGGTGCCATTGCTCACCGCAATGGCGTACTCGGAGCCCATGGCCGCAGCAAATTCCCGCTCGAAGTCACGTCCTTGGGAGCCGGTCCAGTAGTTGACCCGATTGGACAACAGGACCTCTTCCACGGCCCGGGCCTCTTCCCGCGTGAAGGACGGCCAGGGAGAGAAAGGAGTATTCAGCATTGCATTGCCCTCCTGTGGTCAGGCGTGCCGTCGACCTACCGACCTGGCCGAACCAGCACCTTGGCGTCATAGCGCAGCATCATGAGATTCGCATCCCAGCTGTCGTAGAAGTCGATGTCATGCCCCAGGAAATATTCATCGATCAGCCACGCCGGATAGTGGGCACCGGCGGCGTCAGCGAGAGGAAAGCCTCCGCCGAAGCGCGGGTTGATCTCCAGCGCCTTGATGTCTTGCGTATGGTGGTTGTAGAACAACTGGACGGTAATGCAGCCACGTGCCCCCTTCAGGTGCGGCAAACGCTCCGCCAGGTAATCGTGGACGAATCCACGTCGGGTGATGCACTTGCTCACCTCGCCGGCGCGCACTTCGAGCCGCTGGCGAGGTACCAGGCAACGCAGTTGACCGCAACGATCATAGTAGACATCGACGGTGTACTCCTGGTAACCCTCATCGATCAACTCCATGAAGATGTTCTTCTCGTTGTCGAGCATTTCCTCGGTAAGGGAATGGGGACCCGAAACCACGGTTGCCCCCAGGCCACTGCTGCCATCATAAGGCTTGCAGAAGCAGGGAAAGACCAAGGCATCGCGGGGGTAGATGGCCGGGGTAGCGATCGTCAGTGACGTAAAAAGCTTGGCGGTGAGACGCTTGTCACGACAGGCTTCGATCAGCGTTTCATCGGCGACGATCGGTGCGACACCCAACCGAATGAAGTGGCCACGGTGATGAGAAAGTATCAACAGTTCCGTGTCGATGGTGGGAATGATCATGCCCACTTTCTGCTCCCGACACAGCGAGAGCAGCGCATCGATATAATCCGGTGCCCCTATGCGCGGGACCGTAAAGCTCTGATCGGCCACGTGGCAAGCCGCCGAGAGGGAGGTGCCGATATCGGCGGCCAGGATCCGGGCTCCGGGAGCGCGTTCGTGAAGCGCCATGCGGAACGCCTCGAGCAGTTCCACCCGCCGACCGGCCGAGAGAATCAGTATATTAGTGTTCATGGTGCTGAGCCGCATCCCTGGAGGAAAGGTTGCCGCGAAAGCGCGGCGTGATGGTGTGGCCATCTGCCACGATGCCGTCTCGCCCAAGGACCTTCCTGACCGTGAGCAGCAGGATCTTCATGTCCGTGACGAGTGTCGCGTTATCGACGTACCAGACATCGAGACGAAACTTATCCTCCCAGGTGAGGGCATTGCGACCGTTGACCTGTGCCCAGCCGGTGATACCGGGACGCACCTCATGACGCCGGAACTGCTCGGGGGTATAGAGCGGCAAGTAGTCCATCAGCAGCGGCCGCGGTCCCACCAGACTCATGTCCCCCCTGAGGACGTTCCAGAGTTCGGGCAACTCGTCCAGGCTGGTTGAACGCAAGAACTTTCCGAACGGTGTCAGGCGCTGTTCCGAGGGTAATAACTGGCCATGTTGGTCACGCATATCCAGCATGGTGCGAAACTTGATCATCTGAAACGGCTTGCCATGCAAGCCCGGACGCTGCTGGGTAAAGAGCACCGGTGCACCAAGTTTCCTGCGGACCAGCAGGGCCACCACCAGGAGCAGCGGGGCCAGCACAATCAGCAGGCCCGTGGCGACGAGGAGATCGAAGAATCGTTTGATCATGATATCCCCATCTCCTTGAGCATGGCGGCATTGACCAGCCGAACATCGTACTTCGTCAGGGCTGCTTCTCGCGCACGCTTGCCCATGCCTACCGTCAGCTCAGGGTCCTCGAGAAACTTGCGCATGGCACTGGCCAGTCGGTCCGTATCCCGTGGTGGCACCAGATAACCGTTTTCCCCATCCACGACGGTCTCCCGGCAGCCTGGCGTATTGGTGGTGATAACCGGACGCCCCATGGCCAAGGCCTCGAGGATGGTGCGAGGGATCCCCTCACGATAGAAGGTGGGCAGTACGAACACGCTGGCTGTCGCCAGCGCCTCTCGCACGTCATCGAGCTTGCCGAGATAGGTGATAACCTCGTCCGCCACCCATCTGTCCAGCTCCTGAAGAGTGATCGATCTGGTAGTGTTGTCCAAGCCTCCTACCAGCAGGAAAGTCGCCTCGGGAAATGCTTCCTTGAGACGATAGGCGGCCTCGACGTATTCCCTGACGCCCTTGTCGATCAGCAATCGGGAAATCAGCACGAAGGTGACACGGCCGGGATAGTCACGCGGAGCGTAATGCTCGATATCGACGCCGGAACCGTTGACCACCACCGAGGGGGTGGTGCCGTTCAACACGCCCAGTTGCCGAAACAGCGTCTGGTCATCAGGGTTCTGGAAGAAGACCTTGTGAGCATGCCGCAGCGACTGGCGATAGAGACGGGTCACGATGCCGCCTACCAGGCACTGCCTATGGTTCTCACTGTATTCCGAAAAGGCGTAGCCCAGCCCGGTGATCAAGGCGAAGCGCTGCGGGCACCCCGCCAGGGCACCGGCCAGGGTACCGAAGATCACTGGTTTGACGGTGTAGCCAAGCACGTAGTCGGGCCTGACCCGGCGCATGAGCTGTGCCAAATCGACCAGGGTGCGAAGGTCATCCACGAGATTCATGCCGGCACGCTTGAGGTAGATCTCATGGACATGTGCCCCCTTCTGTTCCAGCAGGGCACGGATCTCGCTGTCCGGCGGAAGATCGGGGCCTGCGGCATGCACCGTCAGCCCCTGTTCGATCAAGTCCGAGATAAGGTGACCACGGAATCTGATCAATGATCCCGGCGCACCGGCGATGATGAGAAATTTCATGGACGTCCCCTTTCCATTGTATCCGCGACACCCAGACAACCGACCCAAACTTCGTTGTATGACGCCACCATTCGGTCGATGGTGAAGTGACTCCGTATTCGCTCTGCACAACCGAGGCGACGCTCGACCCAGCCCCTGAGAAGGGTTTCGCGTTCCACCAGTGCAGCCTGGATCGCATCCGCCAATGCCATGGCATCGCGCGGAGGCACGACCCAACCCGTTTCACCGATAATGAGAGAAGTGTCACCGACATCGGTCCCCACGCAGGGCGTACCACAGGCCATGGCTTCGGCGATCACATTGGGAAAGGCTTCACCGAAGGCGCTGGAGAGGACATGCAGGTCCAGGCAGTTCATTATCTCGGGAATATCCGATCGAAGTCCCAGCAGGCGGGTATCGGCAGTCAGTCCCAGTTCGTGGATCCAGCCAACCAGGGTGGCATTCCCCTCGTCGAGATCGGCCCCTACCAGCAGGCACAGGAAGTCGTGGCCGCGGGACTTGACCTCAGTGAGCGCCCTCAGGAGATTTTCATGATCCTTCTGGGCATTGAACCGGCCGACCATGCCCAGGATGGGGCGTGCAGCGTCAGATCCCAGCAGTGCCTTCCTGTGTGCCAGCACGTCCCGATGTTCATAGGGGCGAAAGTCGGAGAGGTCATAGCCATTGGCGATCACCACCATCTTGTCGGCTTGATAGCCGAGAGCCGCATGCAGCCTGGCCGCTTCGTTGGCACAGCAGACGATACGCTTGGGCACCAGGCCGGAGAGTCTCGCGCAGAGCTTGGCCGCGAGAATCGATGAGCGAGAGCTGCGCCCAGCTTCCAGGGCAGTATGTCGGATGCCCCAGCACACGTGGCGGATGCCGGCCAGGCGCGCACAGACCCCACCGATCAGGTCAGGGTGATACATCCAGGTCTGGACGAGATCGGGCTCGTAGCGTCTCAGGCACCGCCAGAGCGCCACTCCCCCGGACAGCAGTCCTGCCTGACGGGAAAACCCCAGCGACTCGACCATCACCCCGTGTCGGCGCAGTGGCTCCTCGAGGTCCCCGCCGCCGATCATGGTAATGACGGTATGCCGGTTGCTTGAGTCGCTCATGCAGAGCCGGCACAGAGCAGACTGGGCTCCCCCGGGAAACAGGCTGGTAATGACATGCACAATATGCATCTATGAGCCTCGGCTTTGGTGTCCACCAGCGCGCTTTAGTCCGTCTGGAAACCCTGTTTCATCCACTCCAGAATGCCGAAGGGAACCAGAGAAATAAGGGTCCACTTCAAGCAATAAGGCACATCGCTCATCCAGTAAAATGATCTTGGAAGCAGTAACATGGGCAAAGCCACCCTCTTCTTCCTTGCTTCCAGCCAAGCATATTTGATCATCTTGTTGGCATAGCTTTTCAACCACCTTTCATCCTTGTCATTTTCGTAAGGTCCGAACTCATCGACCATCTGACGAAAAAGGTGTATCGAAGGTATAGCCGTTCTGGAAACACCGACGACATCACGATAGGAAATCGCAGCGACATGGGGCGACCAGACCATACACTTCAGCTTCGCCATGAGCTGAACCCAAGCAAATAGATCACCGGAGCGGTTGGCGCGCCCTTCCGGAAAGACCAAGTAACTGAACAGAGCCGCCCTTTTCAGCAGTATCGTATTGGTTTGTATGCAACGCATTCCTTTACATGCGTACTGCAGATAATCGGCAAGATAGAGAACCTGTGTCCCCTCCGGCATGAAGCGCTCGGAAAATGGGTCCAACTTCTGTTCAGTACCGACCTGATCGATACGGCCTGCGGAGATGATTGGAACATCAGGAAATACTCTCGCAACCCCCATAGCATGCTCAATATGTTCAGGAAACCAGAAATCGTCGGCATCCAGAAACCCAATCCAGTCTCCTGCTGCATGCCTGATGCCGAGGTTCCGGGCAGCATAGCCTCCCGGGCCAGACTTGGTTCTACTGAGCACCCTGATACGTGGATCATCGAATGCCGCCACCTTCTTCATGCTCTCATCCGTAGAGGCATCATCGACAATCAACAACTCCAGAACCGAATAGGTCTGATCGAGCACAGACTGGATGGCTCTGCCAACATATTTCGCCTTGTTATAGACAGGAATCACGACGGTAACTGTTGGGCGCATAGCAATCTCCACACATCCTTGAGAGAAAACTCGCTTTTTGAATGTTCAACATCCAGGAAAACGAAAGCCTCATTGTGCTTCTGGCACCCTCTCATTAGTATAATAAGGAGAGCAGAAGGAGTAACAGACTCCAATACCAATCATCATCCAGATCATTCGCGCCGAATACCCCTTGAAGATAAATGGCTCCTTGATCTCGGCGATGAACATGACGACCATCAACACGATCCAGATGCTCTTGTAGTGTGTAATCATCAAGAGATACCTGGCCAAATAGGCGTAGAAAAGGTAGAAACTAACAGCAATAGGGATGCCCAAGGCCGTCAACATTTTCATGTAACCCGCATCCACACGCCCCTGTAGCGTGAAGTCCCCCCAATGGGCGCCTACACCAAATATCAGCTTCGTCCAGATGTCGGGTATCTCGAACATCCTGGCGACGGTCCTGGTGGTGCCCTCCTGCTGAATCCCCTCCATGCCTTGGTAGAAGAAATTAATTGAGTAGGCAAGCACGTTCTCCGGGAACAAGATGGCAAAGACCGGAGGAGCGACAAGAACAACAGATGCGACTATAAAATAGAGAAGTATGCGGTGGAAGGACAGCTTTTCTCTCGCCATCATGAGATTTAGCAGATGAAACATCACAATGCCGATAAAAGCCAACAGAATACCGGTGCGGCCTATGAACAGCAGCGAAGTAAAGATAGCCACGGAAGCCACCAGGGTATAGAGCAGACCAATTTTCTTCTTGATATAGAGCGCCTGGAGAATGATCAACACGGTACCATGAAGCAGGGACAGATTGGCCGCCCCCCCCGAGGCGATTCCCCGAAGGCGATACTCACGAGTCAGGTAATTAATATTGGCGTCTTCCGGCTGGTAGAGCATGGACTCCACAAGATGCCTGAACGGAGGAAATTGATATTCCAGTATGATAACCATGGCATTCACGAGTACGACAAAAGAGACCAGCTTGAAACAAAGGGTAATCACCTGATCCACATCAAGTGCCTTCTGCATCAGGTACTGGGCCAGGACAAACCCCGTCAGTAGATAAAAACACACCTGGATCATGTACGTCAGGAAGCTCGTGGTGAAGGCCTCCGAGTAGATCGTGATCATGACCAGGTTATACAGGCAATACAGGCAGAAGATTATATAGATCAGAATCAGAGATTCCTGTTGCAACGCCTTGACGACAAGTCGCAAGTTGACCAGTAGAAACAATAGGATGGACAAAACGCCCCCATGCAGCACCATGACACGAAGGTCAAAATAGGGGGACAACAGATAGAGATACAGAAAAAGCGTCAGCATGCTTATATTGAAGAAGGTGACTCCATGTATGTAACGGAGGCCTCGAAAACTGCCGACGTCTTCTGTGCGAGTCTGGTATCTCACGGTTTCCTACCTTCGCTGAGCGATTGCCGATTAACCGAATGAGAGTCGAACGCTTCATCATCCCCCGGCTGACGGTGCCAGCCGGGGAATCTTGGGTTACTTGTAGGAATAACTGTAGTAACCGTATCCGTAGCTGATCGCAGCGGTCTTCTCGATGGCATTGAGGATGTAACCTTTCACCGGGATGCCGGTGTTTTCCAGGCGTCGGGTCGCGATCTTGATCTCACGCAGAGGATTGACCCCAAAGCGCGCAACGAGCAGCGTGGTGCCCACCAGCTTCCCGATCAAGGACGCATCGGTTACAGCCAGGATCGGCGGCGTGTCGATAAGGACCAGATCATAGTCCGCGCATGCACGCTCGATCAGATTGGCGAAGCTTTGCCCCATGAGCAACTCGGTAGGATTGGGGGGCGCCATGCCACGGGTCATGTAGTCGAGGTGGGGCACATCGGAAATATGGATCGCATCTTCCAGCGAGATCTGCCCGGATATCGCCTCGGAGAGTCCGCCCTGGGCCTCGTCGCTGAAGATATGATGCAGGTTGCCCTTGCGCATGTCGGCATCGATGATCAACACCCGTTGTCCACCCTGGGCACAGACATAGGCCAAGTTGGCCGAGAGGAAGCTCTTGCCGATACCCGGACTCGGCCCAGTGATCATGATGGCATTGTTGGGAGCGTCCATCATGGCAAAGTGCAGGCTGGTACGCAGTCCCCTGATCGACTCGATGGCCATGTCTGTCGGATAGCGCCGGGCCAGAAAGCTACCGATGGCATGCTTGCTGATCTTGTCCTTGCGATGCTTGATTCTCTTGACGAGTTTCATCTGATCATCGGAGCGTGGCACCGTGGCATAGACCGGTAGGCCGAGGTCTTCCAACTGCTCGGCATTCTCGACCCCCTTGTTGAGAATGTTGCGCAGCAGGATGATACAGACCGTCAACAACAGCCCCACCATCATGGCGACGATGACTATCAAGGCGGACCTGGGCTTGATCTGGCCAGGCGCTACCACCGCGAAATCGATGATGCGCACGTTACCTACCGTGGCTGCCTTGGCAATGTTCAGTTCCTGCATTCGGTTGAGCAGTTGGACATAGATCTGCTGGGTCACCTCGACGTCGCGGGTCATGCGAAGGACCTGCTGCTGGGTCTCAGGCAGGCTGCTGGTGCGCTCATCCAGGTTGGCACGCTCGCGCTGGAGCTGCGCCTTCTGGGCCAGTAGTGCAGCGTATACGGGATGGTTCGGCGTGAAGCGACGAGCGAGCTCCTTCTCCTGCATCTCCAGGTCATTAAGGCGGCTTTCGATATCCAGCACGCTGGACAACACATTCTGCGTCTCCTGGGTAAGGTCGACGCTTTCGTGCTCCATACGGTAGGCGTTCAAGTGATTCTCGGCCTGGACCAGCTGTTCCTGCACGCTGGGCAGTTGCTGGTCAAGAAACTCGAGACTGTTTTCCGCTTCCGCAGCCTGGCGAGCGATGTTTTGGGACAGATAGACCTCTGCAATGGCGTTCAGCGAGGACTCCACCTCGGCGCGGTCGGTGCCGGTCAGAACGAGCTGCAGCATGCCCGAGTCGCCTTCCCCACGCTGCAGGACGTTGAAACGATTCCTCAGGTACCTGATGGCAGACTGCTCACTGCGCTTGACCACCGTGAACCGAGCCCCAGGAGGGGCTAGCAGCTCGCTCACGCGAATCTCGATCCAGGGATCATGGGACATTACCCTCTCGCCCGGGCGGCCGGTCAGCAGGACCTCCTCCTCTAACCCGAGCAGTCGATAACCACCACCCTCGGTGACCTCCAGGGTTAGGGGCAGGTTCAGCAGCTCGGACTCAACGGCGAGGGAGTCTATGAACACGCTCTCCCCTCCCCATATCTCGGGACGACCCAGGGCAAACTCGGGTCGCGGGATATGGTGACGAATGATGGCTCCACCGATCACCGGCAGTGTCTCGGGCGATACGGAGATGTCCAGCTTCTGTCGCATTGCCGCCCGGCCCATGATCATCCGGGAGCTCAGTATCTCCCTCTGTGCCGCCGTCCTTGGCTCCTCTTGCAGGAGCATGGCGGCAATCTGGTCGGCGCCTGTTCTCGTTCCCGTATTCTCGACCTGGACCAGCGCATCCCCCTGGTATAAGGGAGTCGCCAGCAGCGAATAGACCGCGCCACCCAACCCGAACAGCAGGGTCAGGAAGAAGATCTTCCACTTGTTGTCCATCAGTAGGCCGATCATGCGCCCCAGATCGATATTCTCGTCGTGGGGTAGCGACACGCGGGGAGAGGAGGATGCGTCCCTTCCCGGCTGTACGATACTTCTGTTCGCATTCAAGCTCGTCATCTTGACCTCATCCCTGGAAGGGTAGGTAAACATCACGCTGGCAAGCGGAACCAAGGAGTGAGACGGCCTCAGCCAAGGAAACGCTGGCATGGCATGGGCCGTCACGGCTCAGCACTGATACATCACAAGTCCCTCACGTCGCCAGCCGAGTCGGCCACCTGGCCTGGCAGGGAGACGGACGGCAGCAGCAGGCTGATGACAGCGTTCCAGCGCGCCAGAGGTGCGGACGTGACGTAGACCACATCCTGTGGTTCGAGCGGGAAGTATGCCCCCATGTTGAGCGCCACGGCGTTGGAGATATCCAGTTGGTAGACGGTGGCCATCTTGTTGCTGCCGGCAGGATTGCCGCGAATGACGAAGATGCCGGAAGGTTCGGCCCGGGCCTCGACGACACCCCCCGCACGAGACAGCGCATCGGTGAGGCTCAAGCGCTCCCTGCCGGTCGAAATGTGTCCCGGACTGAGGACCTGACCCAACACCGAAATCCGCTGATTATCGGACGAAGAAACATGGAGAACGTCGCCCGGCTGCATCAGGGTATTCCGACTCAGGTCACCATTGTGGAGCATCTCGAAGAGCGACAAGGCGATCTCCCTGCCGTCACGATTGAGGGCTACATGGTGCCAGTTGGCATCATTGGTGGGACCACCCGCCTGGCTGATGGCATCAAGCAGTGTCATCGGCACGTTGGTGATGGGTTGCACCCCCGGACTGTTGACCTCACCACTGACATAGAATTTCTTGGAGCGGAAGGCCGCCACACTGACCTCGATCTGGGGGTCGGTGATATAGGTCGAGAGTCGGTTGGTAAGGATCTGCCGGATCTCGCCCACGGTCCTGCCAGCCACCTGAACGGTACCCACGAAGGGGTAATAGATGGTGCCACCCGCATGGACCATGGTGCCGGCTTCAGCTGCGCTGCGCTCACTGCCTGCCGGAATCGTCAGCTCGGGATGGTCGTAGACAATGATGTTCAACACATCGCCGGAACCCACTCGATACTGGTAGTCCTCGATCTCGCGGACCAGTTCCGGAGGCATGGGCCTCGCCTTCGGCTCGCTGCTCTGCGCTCGATAAGTCGAGATCAAGGATGGCGTGATCGGCACGATGTCGACCTGGCCATCCAGCTCCATATCGTCCGTCGTCCGGTAATCGATGTGGCCACCTGGCGCCCAGGCACAACCACCGATGAGACCCAGCGTAATGGCGAGACAGGCGCCGCGTGCAAGCTTCTTCATGGACTTCGCCTCCCCTGTTCCTGAGACTTCTTGGGTATTCTTGTCAGGGTCGAAATGGAACATGCGTCATCCCTCGTGATCAGGCCGCCAGGTTGGTCTTCTGGCTGCTTTGATGAAAACACCGGTCGGTCGTGTTGGCGCCCAGCTCATCGAGTCCTTCACACCGGCTCGAGGACGATCCGGCTCACCGAGTTACATGGCCACAATTATGATTACACATAATTACAAACATCTCGAACCATCTTTGGCGTGGAATTTTTCATACCTGAGGGCTTAGAATAAACACGAAGAAAGTCATCTCCTTTCAGAAAACCGTACCCATACATTTGTTTACAAGGTACTTTCTTGCTCACTGTCACTTGACAGCTAGGCTCTGTACGAAAACTGTCTGCACTCGCCCATACAGCGTTAAAAATCGGTTCAAAGTACTCATTTACACCGCGTAAACTCCGTCTTTGGACTCGCGACATTCATGTCGCTCGCTCTCCGAGCAGCGGAGCTGCCCAAATCGGCTTTCCTGCCGATTTGTCGCCGATTTTTGCCTTGTCTGGCCATCGCTCGTCGACTTTTCGTACAAAGCCTAAAGCACTGCCTAAGTAATGGCAGGGAGATTTACTTAGCTTTTTCCTGTATCAGGTATGATGATTACTCATATACCAGCATTGGCAGGCATAGTACGACGCTATGTGTCCGACAGGTTAAGGTTACTTCCCAGGTCTGTCACACGGGGGGCGCGGTTCAGCAGTCTCATGGTGTTGTTACCCACCCGACCACTGACCTGATGGGAAGTGATGATGGCGTTACCACCGTCACCATCATTACCCTGGATATCGACTCGTCTCGACCACAACAGCCGGATGTTCCCGCCCTCAAGTAGGTTGTCCTTGATCTTTACGATGTGAGTAAACTTGTTGGAACTGCCGTGATAGGCATCGGTGATCGTGGATCTCGATGTCTGAAATCGATTGCCGATGATCCACAGGCCCTTCGAGATCTCTCCATCACGATGTCGATTGAATCCCCCATATACGCAACCTCGCTCAACTTGGGTAGCGGTATTATGTAGGACGTGAATCCCCTTGTGGCGATCGATCCAGATACCGTTCCTCGCACCAGTGATATGGTTGGCCAACAGAATGCAGTCGTAGGCAGAAGGGAGCCGGATACCATGCAGAGCAGAGTCATAGACATGATTTCCTTCGACTAGCACGCCCTCAACTCCGCCCTCCAGCTCTATACCGAGCGACCCGCGTACAGCGATACATCCTCGAATCCTTCCTCGTTTGGTGGAGTTCCAGAAATCGCTGGTGATGTCATTGGTAAAGCTGCCGACCCCGTAGCCAGTGATGCGGATACCCGCATCGGAGCCGTCCACCACCTTGATCCGCTCCAGGGAGAAGTCGTTGATGCCATTGAGCCGTAGTGCCGCGCCATTACGAGTCGCACCCTTGTCGGCACCGATCAAATGAAAGTCCGAAAGAAAAATACCATTCTCATTCAGATGATTGTTTGCTCTAAGCTCCATCAGCGTGTAGTCGTCGTGATGCCAGTCCTCGGATCGGGCCTCGATGATGGTCCTGTTCATCCCCCTACCGCAGAGCCGAAGACCATCATGTAGCTGCAATTTGCGGTGGAGCAACCAGCGGCCCGCATCGATGACGCCGATGATGCCATCCGTGGCGATGTCATCGATGAACCGCTGGAGTCTCTCCTGGTCCGCTACCGGATCCCTGGAGGGCGCTATACCCAGCTCACTGGTAGTGATGGATGCCGGTCTGGCACGGGTAGGCAAAGACGGCCTCGCCCTGGTGCTGGCATGTGCGGTTGCAGCCGTGGAGGCCAGCAGAGCATCGTTCAAATCCGCGATCGAGCCGAGCGACATATCAGGTACCCCTTGGTAATTATTCGATGCAATATCAACTATGCGCCGCCATCCGCTGGAAGATCTCGTTGCGACTCGTCAGCTCGGCATAGTTACCCGAGTCGATGATCCTGCCCTCCTTCATTAGATGGATGCAGTCACACTGGCGAACAGTGGCCAGCCGATGAGCAATCATGATGATCGTTTTCTTTCCCATGAACTCCTGGATCGACTCCATGATCATCTTTTCGGTGATCCCATCCAGGGCACTGGTTGCCTCGTCAAGAATGAGTACTTGAGCATCATGGTAGAGGGCACGGGCGATACCGATTCTCTGGCGCTGCCCCCCCGAGAGCTGAATGCCTCGCTCTCCTACTCTGGTATCCAGGCCCTCAGGAAGCTCTGCCAGTAATTCATCGAGATGCGCCAGTTGGGTGGCCCGACACACTCTCTCCTCCTCGATTTCCTTGGACGGTACGCCGAACGCAATGTTCTCGCGTATCGTGGCATCTGCCAGGAAAATACTCTGCGGAACAAAGCCTATGGCATTCTGCCATCGGCGTCGTACTTTATCCGTGACAGTAACGTCATCGATACACAGTCGACCGCTCTTCGGTTCGACCAGTCCCAGAAGTATATCGATCAGGGTTGACTTTCCGGCTCCCGAGGCGCCTACGATGCCGATTGTCGTATTGACGGGAATCTGCATCGATATCCCATTCAGCGCAAACTCCCTGGTACCGGGATAATGGAATACGATATCTTCGAGGGTAATGGCATCGAGGGGCGCGAGCCGATCACTCTCCTCCCTGTCGGTAACAAGGGTTCTTTCCTTGAAACGACCTTCGGTACTTTCGCGAAGGTCATCGCGAATCACCTCGAAAGCGGCGATATTTCCTCGAATCTGCGATACGCATGAATAGATCTTCTGTAAAGCTGGAAGGATCTTGAAGCCTGCCAGCGCATAGATCGACAGAATCGGCAGGATCGTGCCAAGATTTCCGTTGTGGGCGGCGAGTAGATAGAGCACCAGAAAGATAATGGCGGAGAATGCCACAAGCTCCATGGCATATCTCGGCACTTGGGCAATGGCTAGATTAGTACCTGCCGATTTTGCAAATTTCAAACTGGCTCTATCGAAACGATCGACAAAGGTCTTCTGCTTTCCCAGCAACAGGACATCCTTGATGCCCCCGAACCCCTCTGACATCATCTGGAAACGTACTGACTGAGAGTCAGAGATGCTCTTTCCATGCATCACCAACCGCTTTCTGACAAGAACATAGAGGACAAAGTAGCAGACAACAAAGATAGTGATACCCAACAGGGCGATGACGGGATCGTAAAGAAAGATGGCGACCGCCAGAACCAATGCAAGGACAATTTTCGAGTTCAAGTGCAGCAGCGGATTGATCACATAGTTGGTCAACCTAAGGGTTTCCAGAGAGATCTGTTTGGTCAGGTGACTACTGCTGACACTGGTATGATAAAGCCAAGACTGATACATGTAATAACGGTAGAGGCGATTGCCCAGTTCCGCGCCAACCCGGGAGCCATACAGAGATAGGCGCCAGATGGTGAACATCGAGATAACGGAGGCCATAGTCAGCACCAGCAGTACGGCAATTCCCAGCCAGAACAGGAAATGTTCTGGTTCGTCCATACCACTGATTGCATAGAGCCTGCCGCCCAAACCCTCTCCCTCGAGAAGGCTCATATCCCCAACCAGCGCCATGAAGGGGCCAATGGACGCCACGCCCGCCAACTCGGCAAAGGACATGAGAATGATAAGCAACTGTAGCTTTAATAGTTTCTTTCTCTGCTCTTTCGTCAATAGTAAATAAAGATCTTTCAGACTGGTTATCATGGGAAAATCCTTTACCTGCTGCGGAAGCGCTCAGGACAAATGACGAGTCCCCTGATAGGCCATGCCAGAGCGATTGATATCAAGCTTATTGGCATCCTCGGTCCATACGCCACTCTTCGGAGCCGTTATTTCAATATTCGAATAGTCATAACCAGAACTCACCAACTCTACCACGGGCCGAAACCGTATACTCTCGACCATTCCGTCCAACACGATATTGGCCTTGCGAAACTCCCCCTTGACCAATAGCTTCATAACGAGCGACACATTGACGGCGAGAACGGACAGGAGTCGCCGGCGGGTCTTGTACTTTCGGGCAAGAAAGATGTTATTTCTGACGTAGCATCTGTAATAGTTAATTCGTGCTGGATTGGTCTCTGCCAAGATATCAATGCCAACTTCCATGGCTCGGACATGTGCCACCTTGCTACTCCCTACCAGGTAACCAGGCTCTTCCCGTGTGACCCGAAGCGTAAACTCGGCATCCTCCCCCCAGATAAACATCGACGAAATGGGCAATCCGTACTTTTCCAGCGTATCGCGTGGTACCAGAATCGACACGAAGGTACTGAAGCCTACGGCCACCAGGCCGTGTTCGAGATAGGTGGGCCAGGAAGAAGGATGCCTATCGGCCAACTGTGACAGATTGGTCAATCTGCCACTATTCGAATACGCCAGCGAAACGAGATAGCTCCTGCCTACGCCCTTCTCATCGAGCAGCGCATTGGCGTCCAGCAGCTTTTCCAAGGCATCAGGCTCGGGAATGACATCATCGTCCATCATCCAGATCTGGTCGGCACCATTGTCGTAGGCCATGCGGAAGCCAGTATTGAATCCTCCGGCGGCCCCAATATTCTTCTTCAGGCTGTAGATCTTGATAGAGGAAAATCTTTCGCTTTCCAGCATTTCACGAGTGCCATCCGTACTGGCATTGTTGATAACGAGGAGATCATCACATGGACGCGTCTGAGCCTGGATGGCATCGAGACATCGCTGGAGGAGCTCCTTGCGATTGTAGGTCAGCACGACTGCTGTTATTCTAGTCATCACGCAACCTCCTATGCGGTTATGCTCCTCGCCCGACCAGACATTCCCTTGACCTGGGCTTCCCATTCAGAACATCGGATTCCCGAATGTCGACTCAGTAAAGTGCACTGGCCCTGTCCCTGAGCAGTGACCAACTGGCATCCTTTTCCGAGATGACCATGACTGGCAAGGGCCACTCTATGCCGAGTGCTTCGTCGTCATACCTCAGGCCATCTTCCGAATCAGGTGCATAAGCCGATGTCACTAGATAGCTCACTTCGACGTTGTCCTGAAGCGTCATGAATGAGTGTGCGAACCCCTTTGGCACGTAGAGCTGTCGACGATTTCGGCTACTCAACTCGAATGCCTGGTGCTGCATATAGGTGGGCGAATCCTTTCGGATGTCGACGATGACATCGACGATCGCCCCACAGATACAGCGCACCAACTTGTCTTCTCCATGGGGTGGCTTCTGGAAGTGCAGCCCCCTCAAGGTACCCCGCAAGGCAGAAAAAGAGGTGTTCTGCTGCATGAAGTTACCGTCCAACCCCATACGGTCGAACGCCTCCCGACACATCGTCCTGGCAAAGAAGCCCCTGTCGTCACCCCGCGGTTCGAGCTCGATGAGGTAGGCGTCCTTGAGACTCGTTTCGATGAATTTCATAGTGTCCTTCCTTATGACAGCATCTCTGTGCTGGCGTAGATGCGTTCCTGCTCGCTATAGAGTCGATCCACCAGTCTTCCCTCAGGCACTCGGACATCGTCAAACGTCAAGGGGGTATCCTTCCTGATGGGATGCCGCACAACGCTGTCGATTGCCAGGCCGATGGGTAACAGGTTTTCCCTGCGTATCGTGTCGATATTCTCCGCCACACCATAGACCTCGTACCCACCGAACTCGACGATAGGCTCCCCTTCGCACAGGTCCTTCTTGGCGATGGCCACAACGCCCACCTGGGGCCCGTCCCTGGGCGTAAGAACACCATCGTTGAAAAGCACGGCACGCGCGACGGAGGTAGGCACCTCGAAATGACAGAGGTGATAGGGGGTGTAGAAACAATAGTAGGGTCCCTTGCCCAGCTTGTAGAGCTCCAAATAGTGCCGCTTGCGTGGATCCTCCTGCTTGCCGATCACGAAGACACCAGGTCCGGGACGAGCGCCGACCACATAATCCACCAGACCCGACCCGGACGCCTCCAGGTAGGGTTCGTAGAACGGGATGCTCTCCTCGACGGGCACCAGAGGGGTATTGGGATCCCCCTTCGAGAAATCCGGTCCCAGCATGCCCCGCTGGGCAACATGCATACCGGTGCCGTTGGCGACGACTGCCTGCTCGAAGGATATCTTGGTGCCATCCGCAAACGAGGCCACCATGGCCGGTTTCTGCCCCCAGCGCTCGGCAAAGGCACGCTGGGTCTCCGGGTTCCGGTAGGGGTCATGCAGCCCCTTGATATTGCCACACAGCACGGGCTTGATGCCCAATCCCTGGACGAAGCGGTAGAGGTTCATCTGTACCCCGGGCTGGTCGCCATCGGAAAAGGTGTAGATGACCCCGGCCTGGTCGGCTTTTCTCTTGAGGATGGGCCCGATGGTGCCATCCAGCTCGGCATTCATCTGGATCACATGCTTCCCGCTGGATATCGCGGTCAGGATGGCCAGGGTCGCATACTCGATGGACCCGGTCACCTCGATGATGGCGTCCAGGGTTTCCGCAGTAGCCAGCGCATTGGCGTCCTCCGTGACCACCGGACGCCCCTTGGCAATCGCCGCATCGATCTCTGTGGTGGTGTCACAGCGTACCGGTTGACGACCGGCCTCCTCGAAGACGCGAACGGCCGCTCCGATATGCCGGTTGGCAATGGCGCATAGCGACATCCCGGGCGTAGCCGTCATGATCTGAAGGCCGATTCCCCTACCTTGGAACCCGGCCCCTATCATGCCTACCCGAATGGGGTTACCTTCAACTGCTCTTCTGGCCAACGCAGTATCTACAATGAGCATGATCGTCCTCCAAACCGCCGTGTCGTGGCAAGCAACGAAATAGTCGGCTCAACCCACCCAGACCTTCCAGGGGGGATTGGCTGCCCACGCGTCCTCGAGCACCATCTTGTCGCGCAGGGAGTCCATGCTCTGCCAGTAGCCCTGATGGTGGTAGTAACCCAGTTTCCCCATGTCGACGAGGCGATCCATGGGCTCGTTTTCCCAGGTTGTGCGATCGTTATCGATCAGCTCGAACACCTCCGGCTCACAGACGAAGAAGCCGCCATTGATCAGGCCGCCATCCGTCGCCCCCTTCTCGCGGAACGCCTTGACATGATTACCCTGCTCCTCGAGCCGCAGCGCGCCATAACGCCCCGGCTGCGTCACCGCCGTAAGGGTGCACCAGCAATCCGATGAGCGATGGGATGCCACCAGATCCTGAATGTTCACGTCGCTGACACCGTCGCCATAAGTGAGGCAGAAGGATTCGTCACCGATCAGGGGCTGGGCGCGCTTGATTCGACCGCCGGTCAAGGAGTCGGGCCCCGTGTCCAGGACGGTTACGGTCCAGTCTTCACTGACGCCCTGCAGCCATTCGATACGCCCCGTCTTGAGATCGATAGTGTAGTCGGTCTGCTTGCCTCGGAAGTTGAGGAAGTAGTTGCGAATAAAATCAACCTTGTAGCCGCCAAGGATCACGAATTCCTTGAACCCATGGTGGGAATAGATCTTCATGATATGCCAGAGAATGGGACGCCCGCCGACCTCCACCATCGGCTTGGGACGAATGGAAGTTTCCTCGCTCAGACGCGTACCGAATCCCCCTGCCAGAATGACCACTTTCATCTCGTGCACTCCTCCGCGATGTACCCCATCATTGACGGCTTGCCCCGCTTGACGGTCTGGATGTCATCGTTCCGTCCACTCCAGGCTTTCCGACACACGCCCCTGATCGACATGGTCCTGCAGTACCCGAAGACGCATCAGCGATGAATTCCGGAAGTCGGCATCCGCGAAGTTCATCTTCGCGAGCCCTACTATCAGTCCATGAATGGAATCGCGCAGCGTCATCTGGGGCTGGTGCCCCGGGGCGAGCCGTTCGAAGTGACTGAAGTCGACCCGATAGGAACGGCTGTCGACCGCCGCGTCCTTGTTGATGCTGACCGTGGTGCCAGGAATGGCCTTGGCCACGGCCTCTGCCAGGTCACGCACCTGGTGGTTGCGTTGGTTCGAACCGGTGTTGACACTGAGGACCCGGCCCCCATTGTCAGCCTCACGCTGTACGGCCCAATCGATGGCGCGCGCCATGTCGGTGACATCGATCAGTGGCCGCCATGGCGTGCCGTCGCTGAGCACGGTGACCTTCCTCTGGGACAGGGCACAGGCCACGAAATCATTGAGTACCAGGTCGAGCCGCAGCCTTGCCGACATGCCGCACGCCGTGGCAAACCTGAGGTTGGTGATGACCATGTCGCCAGGGAGATCGGCCAGCGCCTCCTCGGTCCCGATCTTGGACATGGCATAGGCAGTCATCGGTGAGAGCGAATCCGTCTCCTTCCGCGGTTCTCCGCTCGCGACACCGTAGATGCTACAACTCGAGGCGTAGACAAACTGCCTGACGCCTTCCCTGGCAGCCTGCCTCGCGATACGAATGGAAGCTTCCTGGTTGACCTCGCGGGTGACCTCAGCGAAGCAACTCCCCATAGGGTCGTTGGAGATCGCGGCAAGCTGCACCACCGCCGTATAGCCTTCCAGCATGCCCTCTGGCAATTGCCGAACATCACCAAGATACTGCCGCGCCAGATAGCGCTCCGGGAGGACATCGGCACCGGTGAGGCAGTGCGCGAAGTAAGCGTTATCGTATCCATGCAATACGGCATCGGGATGCGTCAATGACAACTCCCTGACGACAGCGGGACCGACATACCCCATATTGCCAATGATCAGTATCTTCATCATATTGCTTCCCTCAGGTGGCGTTCGGTTTCGCGTCGCCCGTATGGCCTTTCTTTCACTCTCTCCGCGAGCTGATTTCTATAACACTGTCGTTTACCCAACCTTTTCCGACCATCTTATGGAACATATGGTCAACTAACATCGAGGCGCCGACGACGCTCAGGTGATTGCTATCGTAGTAAAACAGTTCATCCTCGAACTGAGCGGAACAGCGGCCAGTGAGATAGGTGTCACAGAGCAGTTCGGCCGGATAGATCTTCAATACATTCTCGTCTTCTTCCACTCGGGACAATTGACGATAAGACGTTTCAGCACGCTCTCGAAAGAGTTCATAGCTGGTAGAGAGCGGCGTTTCTCGCTCGATACCGAATATCCTTTCCTTGGCCAACAGGACGGGCACATCCCAACCCACTTCGGGAACGGGATAGACCAACACGACACGCTTTCCGTCTTTCACCAGTTGGTCGACAGTCTCATGTAGTAGTTGCCCTACGATCTCGATACGAGTGTCATCATCCTCGGCAACGTCAATGGATGAATCCATTGGAATTGCCCTGTGGGAAGCACCATCCTCGATCCCTCCCTTGCCGTTATCGAATATCGCCGCCTCGAACTGAAGTGGGTATCTGCCAAGCATGATAACCATCTCGACATCGTCGTTATTCGTCAGGTAGTCCATCACCTTGTTATTGAACGTGCCACAATTCGGCTCGCTTTCTCGTGTATAACCTGCAATAGGTAGGCAGTTGGTGTAGACGAGCATCTTCACTTTCATACCCAGGGCATCGACGCGATCGGCAACCGGAAGGACCAGCGGGGTGGCATGACTGTCCCCCCAGACCACCACGATCTTTTCTCCCTCCTCGTTGTACTCGCAGGTTTCCTCAATGGACAGCATCCTTCCCGTAGTGGCATGGCACACCTCCGGCACATGATGTTTGATGTATCGGAAATCCACGATCCTTTTCACCTCTTCATCGAATCGCCACGGAATGCCGTCCGCATACTTGCCGAAGACTCCCACCCCGACCATCAGGCACGACATCACCAATGCTGATTTGAAGATCTGTCCGCGCGTAAAATTACGGCGATTCCTGAAAGGCAACTCGACGAAAAGCCAGGAAAACCAGGCGAGCAGCAGTGAAAGGACACTCAACAGCAGGAACCCAAAATCACCGATGGGCTCAAGGCTTCGCTCCTTGGCGAAGACGAAGACCGGCTGATGCCACAGGTAGGCGCTATAACTTATCAGGCCAATGCCGACCACCGGCCGCCAGGAGAGCAACCGACCCACGATGTCGGTGCCATTGGAAAGCAGGATGACCAGCGCTGTTCCCAGTACAGGCACCACGGCCCAAAGGCTCGGAAAGGGTGTAGACGCATCAAAGAAGAAAACGGCAAACAGGATCATTGCGAGCCCCACACCACCACCGATATGTCTCGCCAGCAGCGGAAAGGTCCCCTTTCGATCCTGCATATAGATCGCAATGACCGCCCCTGTCAGCAGCTCCCAGGCTCGCGTGGGAAGCAGATAGAAATTGGCCGTGGGGTGATGGCTCGACGCGTATTCGGCCAAGGCAAGACTGGCCAGCAGACCCAGGGCGACGATGGCAAGTAGAAATCCCTTCCTTAACCCTCCCACCAGCAGCATGAACAATGGGAAGAAGAAGTAGAATTGCTCCTCGACAGCTAGACTCCAAGTGTGGAGGAAGGCCTGCATCTCCGCCGGTCCGGCAAAATAGTCCAGAGATTGCCAGAAGTAGATGTTGGAAACGAAGAGGTTGACCGCAATCAGGCTCTCGCTGAGACTCGCAAGCTCACTTGGCAACATCCAGAACCAAGCGAATAACAAGCAAACCACACTGACAAAAAACAGGGCAGGAAGTATTCTGCGAGCGCGCCTCTCATAGAAGTGAACGATCGAGAAATTTCCCTTGAGAATATCTCCATAGATGATGCCGGTTATCAGATAGCCGCTGATCACGAAGAAAACATCGACACCGACATAGCCCCCGCTAAACCTCTCAAATCCAGCGTGAAAAAGAATGACCGGCAGGACGGCTATCGCTCGTAAACCATCGATTTCTGGCCTATAGATGGTTGTCGTCATCGCTATCTCGGATTCATCAGTTAAACTGAATTTACCCCGCCACTACCCCGATATAGGGAGACAGCGCCGGAGCAAACGTCGGGATAGATCAATACGTTTCATCCACGCTACCGCCCGGGAGTTCATGGTCATCTCCTATCCCAACTCTTGGCATTGTTTTGATTGTTAAGTTAACGATCTTAATATTACTGAATGTTACACACTTTGTGTAGTTGGTTTTTCTCGTACTCATGCTGAGCCAATTATCATGCCCGTTTTGGGCTAATTCTCCTTCTATGAGAGGAGAGTCAAGGAAGATCATCCAGAGATCAGGAGACGTCGGGAGGCGCCCTCTCGCAACGAGGTGCAGGAACGGCGGAAAGGGCACAGGCAAGTGCATCGCCCTCGCGAGAGGGCGACGTGAAGGTTTAGATATCCAATTTAACGGCTTGGGTATCGGCTGACGTTATTCGTACATCAGGTATCAGAAGACCCGATTCAGACCGTTCTGGGCGGCAACCCGATAGGCTTCGGCCATGGTGGGATAGTTGAAGGTGGTATTGACGAAGTATTTCAGCGTGTTGGCCTCGCCCTTTTGCTGCATGATCGCCTGACCGATGTGAACGATTTCCGAGGCCTGGTCGCCAAAGCAGTGGATACCGTAGATTTCCAGCGTATCCTGATGGAAAAGGATCTTGAGCATCCCCACCGTATCCCCGGTAATCTGGGCACGAGCGGTGTCCTTGAAGAAAGCCTGAGCCACTTCGTAAGGCACCTTGGCTTCCGTCAGCTCACGCTCGGTGCGGCCGAACGAACTGATTTCAGGGATGGTGTAGATTCCCGTAGGCACCTCGTTGACATAACGGTAATCGCGGCCCAGCAGTTCGTCGCAGGCATTGAGCCCTTGGTCGTAGGCCGCGCTGGCCAGGCTGGGCCAGCCGATGACATCACCAGCCGCATAGATATGCGGGATGACGGTACGGTAGTGTTCATCGACCTGGAGCTGACCCCGGCCATTCGCTTCCAGCCCGATGTTTTCCAGCCCGAGTTCATCCGTGTTGCCGGTGCGGCCGTTGGCCCAGAGGAAGGCATCCGCACGAAGTTTCTTCCCCGACTTCAGGTAGACCTCGACACCCGATTCATCACCCACGACGCGATCGTATTCCTCGTTATGACGAATCAGCACACCATGCTTGCGCAAATGGTAGGAGAGCGCGTCAGAGATCTCGTCATCAAGGAAGGAAAGCAGGCTATTCCGGCTGTTGATCAAGTCGACCTTTACCCCGAGCCCGGAGAATATCGATGCGTATTCACAGCCGATGACGCCAGCCCCGAAGATGACCAACGTACGAGGCGTATGGGACAGGCTCAGGATGGTGTCTGACTCGTAGATACGAGGGTGACGGAAGTCGATGTCCGCAGGCCGATAGGGCCGAGAGCCGGTCGCGATGATGACCTTCTGTGCCACCAGCTCTTCGAGCCCTTCCTGACGATCACGGATAAGTAGCGTCTGTTCATCCTTGAAGCGTGCCACCCCGGCAAACAGGTCGATGCGATTTCGGGCATAGAAGCGGGTACGCATCTCGACCTGCTGATCGATCGTGACGCGAGAGCGCTCCATGATCCTGGGGAAGGAGAACCAACGGGGTTCGCCGATATCGCGAAACATGCGGTTGGTATTGAAGGCCATGATCTGCTTGACCTGGTGCCGCAGCGCCTTGGAGGGGATGGTCCCCCAGTGCGTGCAGTTACCCCCCACTACCGGCTGCTTCTCCACTACCGCGACTCGCTTGCCATGCTTGGCGGCATTGATGGCGGCACTTTCACCGGCGGGACCGGTGCCGATCACCACCACGTCGTAGTTATGGACTGCCATGGGCTCTCGCGTCTCCTTGTTCCCGTTCTGTAGGTTATCCCTTCATGCGGATGTCATCCCCGAGGGTCGGATCACCCTCCGGAAAGTGATGTGGCTAACACCGGGAGGTGTTCGCCCTGCTCAGCGCCGGGTTGCATCGTAGCCGAGGTCGGCACCACGGCTTTCGTCGCTGCGACGACGGGCACTGCCACGCTTGCGATTTTCCTCTTCGCAGACCTCATCCTTGCCTCCGCAGATATCACAGCCATCCTTGAGGCCAAGGCTGTTCAGTCCTCCGCAAGACCCGGCAATGGGCTTGCGGCCCATGATCACGCCCACCGCCATGGCGGCCACGATCAAGAGCATGAAACCCAGAACGACCAAGAAAGTAGTCATAGAACGCTCCTTCCGACTAAGGCTCGAGCCAGGACTCGAGTGCCGCAGTATTTTGAATTTCAATGCCTTGTCTGCTTCTGACCACGATTCTGACAGCACTATCCGTGCTAGTGGCCACGGCCATGGCGACATCCGGCTCGACCCGGGAGAGCCATAGGGCCTGGCGCGACGCCTCACTGGCAGTAGCGGCCATCACGGTGACGCCCAGCATCTTCGGTCCGTCCGCCGACGGCGCGTTGGCGTGGTTCGCCAGTCGATGCACCAATGCACCATCTTTCAGGTGCACCCGCCGCGAGTCATCGTGCTTGGGCAAACCGGCATGTTCCAGCGACAAGCGCCAGGCGGCACCGGGAGGCATACCCTGGGCACGGATCACGCCCCCGACCTCGACCAGTGAGTGGTCGATGCCAAGCTCGGCCAGCCAGGCTGTCAAACGGTCGACGGCAAGCGCGTGAATCAGGCGATCCAGCTCGCCAAGCACCGCGCCCGATAGGCGTGACAGCGGCAGTCCGGGGCCGGAAAAGGCCGTGTTGACGTGACGCAAGAGCACTGAACGCTGTCGTTCCAGCTGTGCCAATTCACCTTGTATGCCGGTCTCGAGTACCGCTCGATCACTATCGCCGAGATCGGCATACAGGGTGATATGGTAACCCGTTCCCAATGAGATGCCCTGCAGCTGCTGCTCTTCCAGCTGGCTGCGACAAGCGCTTAGCAGGGCCATGGGCAATATCATCAGGCAGAACATGAACAGGGCTGGCCCACCTTGAGCCAGCCCTGCAAATCGCCGAGAGGCGACCGAGATCATCCGCCAAAGTCATCCAGCAGAATGTTCTCGGGCTCCACCCCCAGATCGAGCAGCAGCTTGATCACCGAGGCGTTCATCATGGGCGGCCCGCACATGTAGTACTCACAATCCTCGGGAGCCGGATGATCCTTGAGGTAGTTCTCATAGAGAACGTTATGGATGAAGCCGGTGGGGCCTTCCCAGTTGTCCTCGGGCAGCGGATCCGAGAGTGCCAGGTGCCACTCAAAGTTGGGGAACTCCTCGGCCAACTGGTCGTATTCGTCATTATAGAACGTCTCACGCCAGGAGCGCGCACCATACCAGAACGAGATCTTGCGCTGGGACTTCAGGCGCTTGAGCTGGTCGAAGATGTGGCTACGCATCGGCGCCATGCCCGCACCACCGCCGACGAAGACCATTTCGGCGTCGGTTTCCTTGGCGAAGAATTCACCGAAGGGCCCCATGACCGTTACCTTGTCACCCGGCTTCAGATTGAAGACGTAGGTAGACATGAGCCCCGGCGGGTGGCTGGTATTGGGCGGCGGCGTGGCGATACGAATGTTGAACTTGAGGATCCCCACCTCTTCCGGGTAGTTCGCCATGGAATAGGCGCGGATGACTTCCTCGTTGTTCTTGTGGGAGATCTTGAACAGATCGAATTTCTCCCAATCGCCCCGGTAATCCTCCTCGATATCGAAGTCGGAGAACGTGATATCGTAGGGAGGTGCCACCAGCTGAACATAGCCACCCGCGCGAAAATCGACATTCTCGCCTTCGGGCAGCCTGAGGTTGAGCTCCTTGATGAACGTCGCGACGTTGGGATTGGAGACGACCTCGCACTCCCACTTCTTGACGCCGAAGACCTCTTCGGGAACCTCGACCTTCATGTCCTGCTTCACCGGCACCTGACAGGAAAGGCGCCAACCCTCCTTCTTCTCGCGCATGGTGAAATGGGACTCCTCGGTGGGCAGTATCGCACCGCCGCCCTCTTCCACCCGGCACTTGCATTGAGCGCAGGAGCCGCCGCCGCCGCAGGCGGACGAGAGGAATATCCCATTGGCAGCCAGGGTATTCAGCAGTTTACCACCGGCCTGAGTGGTCAGGGTGTGCTCGGGATCGCCGTTGACCTCGATGGTCACGTCTCCGCTGCTCACGAGCTTGCTGCGAGCCGCCAGGATCACCACCGTCAGACTGATGACGATCAGGGTGAACATGAACACACCGAGCAAGATGACTGATGTTCCAACCATGTCGGTTTCCTATTTGCTGTGAGTAACCGGGTTCCCGACGCCGCCTGGCAACGCCGGAAACGAGTCCTGGCTCAGAGCTGAATGCCGGAGAAGGACATGAAGCCCAGCGACATCAGGCCCACGGTGATGAACGTGATGCCCAGGCCCTGGAGGCCACCAGGCACATCGCTGTACTTGAGCCTCTCGCGCAGACCCGCCAGCGCCGTGATCGCCAGCGCCCAGCCCACGCCCGAGCCCAGACCATAGACGACGGATTCGCCGAAGCCGTAGTTACGCTCGACCATGAACAGCACGCCACCCAGGATGGCACAGTTGACGGTGATCAGCGGCAGGAACACGCCCAGCGCGTTGTAGAGTACCGGCACGTACTTGTCGAGGAACATCTCGAGGATCTGCACCAGCGCCGCGATGACGCCGATATAGGAGAGCAGACCCAGGAACGACAGGTCGACGTTTTCGGCACCGCTGATGCCGGTCCAGGTCAGGGCACCCTCGGCCAGCAGCGCGTGGTAGATCACGTTGTTGACCGGCACCGAGATGGTCAGCACCACGATGACCGCAATGCCCAGCCCGAAGGCCGCCGACACCTTCTTGGATACGGCCAGGAAGGTACACATGCCGAGGAAGAACGCCAGGGCCAGGTTCTCGACGAAGACCGAGGCAACGAAAAGGCTAATATAGTGTTCCATGTTACACAGCCTCCTTCGGCATGGTGTTCTTCCTCATCACGAATTCGTTCTCTTCGACCTGCTCGGGATTCATCTCGCGAAGCACCCAGATAAAGAGACCGATGATGAAGAACGCCGACGGCGGCAGCAGCAGCAGGCCGTTGGGTACGTACCAGCCGCCGTCCTGCACCGTCTGAAGCACGGTAAAGCCGAAGACGCTACCGGAACCGAACAGTTCGCGCACGAAGCCGACCAACATCAGTACCAGGCCATAGCCAAGGCCGTTGCCGACACCATCCAGGAAGGAAAGCCCCGGAGTGTTCTGCATGGCGAAACCTTCGGCGCGGCCCATTACGATGCAGTTGGTGATGATCAGGCCGACGAACACCGAGAGCTGCTTTGACATCTCGTAGGCGTACGCCTTGAGGATCTGATCCACCACGATGACCAGTGAGGCGATGATGGTCATCTGCACGATGATACGAATCGATGACGGAATATGATTTCGTATCAGCGACACGAACAGATTGGAAAATGCCGTGACGAAGATAACGGCCAGGGACATGACCAGCGAAACACTCATGCTGGTCGTCACCGCCAGCGCCGAGCAGATACCGAGCACCTGCAGGGCGATGGGGTTGTTCTTCGTCAGCGGCGTCGTGAGAACACTTTTGGCTGACATGATCAGGCTCCTTCCGCTTCGAGTTCGACATCGGCTTCCTGAGCGTCTTCCGGATCGACTCCACCGCGGAATCTCGCCAGATACTCACCGAAGCCTTCCGGGCTCAGCCAGAACTGCAACATGTTGGTGACGCCATTGGCCGTCAGCGTCGCACCAGAGAGGCCATCTACCTGATGCTCTCCAGTGCCGCTGCCGCGGGCCACACGGATAGCCGGAACCAGGCTCTCGTCATCAGAAAAGATCTTCTTTCCTTCCCACTGGGCCTGCCAGCGTGGGTTGTTGACTTCCGCCCCGAGCCCGGGGGTCTCGCTGTGCTCGTAGTAAGTGATCCCGACGATGGTGTTGCCGTCCCCCTCGATGGACATGTAACCGCGCATCAGGCCCCACAGACCCTGCCCGCGAACTGGCAGGATGATCTGTTCCGGGTTGTCGGTATCGCCCACCAGATAGACGGTGGCGTAGTTCTCGACGCGAGACAGGCCAGCGATATCGCGATCCCCCGAGAGGGTGCGACCGGTAGCCGGGTCACGAGCCGCCTGGAAGTGATCGAAGGTCTCCGGGTTGAACTCATCGGTATACTCTCCGGTACGCATGTCCACCACGCGTGGGGCGACCTCGCGGAAGGCGGACTCCACGTCGATACCCGGCTCATAGAGGTTGGCCACTCGCAGGATGTTGGTCTTGCGGTCGAGCTCCTCGTTGAGCAGTTGCATGGGGCGTAGTGCCACCGCGGCGGTGGAGACGATGATCGAACACACGATGCAGAGTGCGAACGCCACCGTCAGTACCTTCTTGATGGAGTTATTGCTCTGTGCCATCAGGCAGTCTCCTCGGCCGGCACACCGGTGCGCTGCAGGCGGCGCTTGATGTTGGCCTGAACAAAGAAGTGGTCGATCAGCGGTGCGAACAGGTTGGCGAACAGAATCGCCAGCATGATGCCCTCCGGGAAGGCCGGGTTCACCACGCGGATCAGCACCGTCATCACGCCGATCAGGACGCCGAAGATCAGACGGCCCTGATTGGTCATCGACGCGGACACCGGGTCGGTGGCCATGAACACCATGCCGAAGGCGAATCCGCCGACCACCAGATGCCAGTACCAGGGCATGGCAAACATCGGGTTGGTCTCGGAACCGATCAGGTTGAACAGCGCGCTGGTGGCCACCATGCCGAGGAAAACCCCAAGCATGATTCGCCACGACGCGATCTTGGTCCACAGTAGCACGGCGGCACCGATGAAGATCGCCAGTGTGGATACCTCACCGACCGAGCCCGGCAAGAAACCGATGAAGGCGTCCCACCAGCTGTACTGGGAGGTGAGTTCGGTCATGTTTTCCTGGAAGGCGATTGACAGCGGCGTGGCGCCACTGTAGCCGTCGGCCGCCACCCACACCTCGTCACCGGATATCTGCGCCGGATAGGCGAAGTAGAGGAAGGCGCGGCCGGTCAGCGCCGGGTTGAGGAAGTTCTTGCCGGTGCCACCGAAGATTTCCTTCCCGATCACGATACCGAAGGTGATGCCCAGGGCCACCTGCCACAGAGGAATGGTGGCCGGCAGGATCAATGCGTAGAGCACGGAGGAAACGAAGAATCCCTCGTTGACCTCGTGGCCACGCTTGACCGCGAACACCACCTCCCAGAACCCACCGACGACGAAGGTCACCAGATAGATCGGCAGGAAGTAGGTTGCGCCGAGCACGAAGTTGGACCAGAAGCTGCCCGGGTCGTGACCGGCGGCCAAGGTCATCATGATCGCTTCGCGCCAGCCAGCCATGGAAGCATAGCCTTCGGCTATCGCCATGTTGGACTGCCAGCCAGCGTTCCACATGCCAAAGAACATCGCCGGGAAGGTGCAGGCCCAGACCGTGATCATGATGCGCTTGAGGTCAATGCCGTCGCGCACATGCGCCGTGGTCTTGGCCACGCTGGGCGGTGAATAGAAGATGGTGTCGACCGCTTCATACAGCGGATACATCTTCTCGTACTTGCCACCCTTGTGGAAATGCGGTTCGAGATTATCGAGTGTCTGTCGGATACCCATCATCAGGCCTCTTTCTCGATCAAGGTGAGGTTTTCACGCAGGATGGGACCATATTCGTATTTGCCGGGGCACGCGTAGGTGCACAGCGCCAGGTCCTCTTCATCCAGCTCCAGGCATCCGAGTTGCATGGCCACCTCGATGTCACCGACGATCAGCGAGCGCAGCAGCTGCGTCGGCAGGACATCGAGCGGCATGAGTTCCTCGTAGACGCCCACCGGCACCATGGCGCGCTCGGAACCATTGGTCGACGTGTTAGGAGCGTAGTTGTGCAACCCCTTGAACTTCGACAGGTAGATACCCATGACAGAATGGCGGTTGGTGCCCGGCGACAGCCAGCCCATGAACTGTCGCTTGCTACCCTCTTCGATCATGCTGAACTGGTTATGGTAGCGTCCCAGATAGCGCAGCGAGCCCTCGCAGGCAAAACCGGAGAAGACCGACCCCGAAATCACACGTGTCTCATCGGGTTCGATGACCTCTCCCGCCAACAGTTCCTCGGTACTGGCGCCAATGCGGGTACGCAGCAGCCGAGGCTTCTCGGCTCGGGGACCGCCCACGGCAACGATACGGCTCACATCGAGCCTGCCTTCGGCGAACAGCTTGCCGAAGGCAATCACATCCTGGTAGCCGATATGCCAGACACGCTTGTGCAGGGCGACCGGCGACAGGTAGTGGATATGGGTGCCGACCAGGCCGGCGGGATGCGGACCGGCAAAGGTTTCGACCTGCACGCCAGCCACGTTGCTGCCGGGAATGCGTGCCTCGGGCGCGGTGCAAAGGAACACCTTGCCCTCGGTAAGACGAGCCAGCACCTTGAGGCCATCCTCGAACGCTTCCGGCTGTTCATTGATGATATCGGCTGGGTCCGGACACAGCGGGTGCGTGTCGATGGCGGTGACGAAGATGTCCGCCGGTTCGCTGTCGATGACCGGCGTTCGCGAGTAGGGGCGCGTCCGCAGAGCGGTCCATAGCCCCGACTCGACCAGTTGGTCGACCACTGCCTGGCGCTCCAGGCTCTCGAGCCTGTCACGGCCATGGGCAGTGAACGTCACCGCCTCTTCGCTCTCATCGATCTTGATGACCACGGAGAGCAGCTTACGCTTCTCACCGCGATTGATGGCCACGACCTCACCTGCGGCCGGCGCCGTGAAGCGTACGCCCTCGATCTTCTTGTCGGTGAAGAGGAGCTGGCCCAGCTTCACCTTGTCCCCTTCCTGGACCTCCATGGTCGGCTTCATGCCGACATAGTCGGGACCCAGGATAGCCACGTGACGCACCGGCCGCGCATCCTCGATGCGCGGCTCGGGCGCCCCCATGATGGGGAGATCCAGGCCTTTCTTGACTTCGATCATAGTCTCGCCCAGTTGATGGATCGGATAAATGAAGGAAAGGGGTTCGAATGGATTCGAATTCTCATTAGCGTCAGTACGTTACCAGTCAGGCCCGGGAGACCCCGGACCACCCCGAAAAATCCACCGCATTATAAAGACAAGCGCGACCAAAGGCCACACGACCTATAGTCGCAAAGCGTCTACGGAACGGCCGTGCCAGCGGGGAACCGAGAGGACAAAAGCCGTTGAAAGACGCGCATATCGGCCAGGGATGCGGCCTTGGGGGAAATGGCCGGTGCCAGGTAGGCACCAGCGAAGGTGCAGCAGTAAATGATCCAGGTCATGGCGTTCCCGATCATACTGTTCGGGAACGCCATGGCCCTGCTTGCCGCCCCCTTACGCCTGCCCGCGGGGCAGCTTGAGGAAGTGCACGTTGGAGATGTGCTGCAGGATGCGAACCACCTGGCAGCTATAGCCGAACTCGTTGTCGTACCACACATACAGGACCGCGTGTTTGCCGTTGGCAATGGTCGCCTTGGCATCGACGATCCCCGCGTGCCGATTGCCGACAAAGTCCGATGAGACCACCTCGGGCGAGTCGACGAAATCGATCTGCTTCTGATAGGAGGAATCGATGGACATGCGACGCAGGTAGTCGTTCAACGCCTCGGCATCGGTGTCCTTGTCCAGGGTCAGGTTGAGGATCGCCATGGAGACATTGGGCGTCGGTACGCGAATGGCATTGCCGGTGAGCTTGCCACCCAGTTCCGGCAGCGCCTTGGCCACGGCCTTGGCGGCTCCGGTTTCGGTAAGCACCATATTCAGAGGCGCGCTGCGGCCACGGCGATCACCCTTGTGGTAGTTGTCGATCAGGTTCTGGTCATTGGTGTAGGCGTGCACCGTCTCGACATGACCGTGGCTGATACCGTATTCGTCGTTGAGCACCTTCAGCACCGGCACGATGGCGTTGGTGGTACAGGACGCCGCGGAGAGGATCCGGTCGTCTTCGCCGATCTCGCCATGATTGATGCCGAACACGATGTTCTTGATGTCGCCCTTGCCCGGCGCGGTGAGCAACGCCTTGGCCGCGCCCTTGCACCGCAGGTGCTGTCCCAGGCCCTCTTCATCACGCCACATGCCGGTGTTGTCGACCACAACCGCGTTGTCGATGCCGTAAGCGGTGTAGTCGACCTCGGCCGGAGAGTCGGCATAGATCACCTGGATGACGTTGCCGTTGGCGGTAATGGTACGAGCCTCGGCATCAACGCTGATGGTGCCGTCGAAGGGGCCGTGCACGGAGTCACGACGCAGCAGGCTTGCCCGCTTCTCGAGGTCCTTGGCGATATCGCCGCGTCCGCGCACGACGATGGCACGCAGCCGCAGCAAGTTGCCGCCCCCGGCCTTCTCGACCAGCACACGGGCCAGGATGCGGCCGATGCGGCCGAAACCATAGAGCACGACATCCTTCGACTGCCCATTGTTGCCACTCGGGTCGTGGGCATCGACGATCTCGGCCAGTTCCTCACGCAGGAACGCCTTGGCATCGCCACCGCCATGCTTCTTGAACGCCACCCCGAGCTTGCCGACATCGACATGGGCCGGCCCCAGATCGAGTTCCGCCATGGCCTGGACCAGGGGGAAGGTATCCTGCACGGAAAGTTCGGTCCCCTCGACCTTCCTGACGAAGCGGTGGTCCTTCAGGATGCGGATCACCGAGCGGTTGAACAGCGAACGCCCATAGAGGGTGGTGACCACGTTGTTGTGACGGTACAGGCTGCCGATCAGCGGGATCATCTGTTCGGCCAGCGCCTGGTTGTCGTGCCAATCCTGAAAAACGGTATCGAGGGGTTGTTGACTCACGTGAAGCCTCTTTGATGATCTGGAATTCCCCCGCATTATCCCGTCAGCGTCCCGGCGGGGCAATCGCAGGATGGTCGCAGGCGCTGTAGGGGGATTACAGAAATGGAGGCTTGACTACAAGCGATTCCCTGGGCTGGTATGATTCCTCCTTTGTGATCCCGACTCCGAGACGACGTTCAGACTCGACACCCAGTACATCGCCTTCTTTTTCGGCCTGACGATAGCGCCTGACGACACCATGTCCAATTTCTCGCTTCTAGACCCACCACGCCCCGACGGCGTTCGTGACACGCTTTACTGGCACAGACCGCCCGGCAGCGCCACTGCGCTGGCGCTGGCGTACCTGGCCATGGATGCCCCGCTGCTGGTGATCACCGCCGATACCGCCAGTGCCCAACGCCTGGAAAATGAGCTGCTGTTCTTTTCCACCTCCCCGGTGCTGCCCTTCCCCGACTGGGAGACCCTGCCCTACGACAGCTTTTCGCCGCACCAGGACATCGTATCGGCCAGACTGCGAACCCTGCGCCGACTCCAGGACGGCGAGCGCGGGATCGTACTGGTTCCGATCAACACCCTGATGCAGCGCCTGCCCCCGGTGGAATACATCGCAGGCCGGGTCATGACACTCGAGACCGGCGCGCACCTCGACCGTGAAGGCTTTCGCGAAAGCCTCTCCCGGGCAGGGTACCGGGCAGTCGAGACCGTCTATGAACCCGGCGAGTATGCCCTGCGCGGCGCCTTGATCGATCTTTTTCCCATGGGCAGCGAAGCCCCGCTGCGTATCGACCTGTTCGACGACGAGATCGATACGCTACGCTACTTCGATCAGGACACCCAGCGCAGCCGGGACAAGGTAGACAGGATAGAGCTGCTGCCTGCCCACGAATATTCGCTGGCGCGCTCGGCCATCGCCTGTTTCCGCGAGGGTTTCGAGACGCTGTTCGATGTGGACCCCCGCCAATGCCCGCTCTATGTGGATGCGCTGAAGGGAATCCCCTCTCCCGGCCTGGAGCAGTACCTGCCGCTGTTCTTCGAGGAAACGGCGACACTGTTCGAACACCTGGCCGATGGCACGCGGGTGATACTTCTGCCCGGTGTCTTCGCGTCCGCGGAGCACCACTGGTCGGCGATAGAGAGCCGCTACGAGAACCTGGGCGTCGACCCCACCCGCCCGCTGCTGCCCCCCCACCGCGCCTTCGTTCCAGTGTCGGAGGTATTCGGCGCCATCAAACGCCACCCACGGGTCGAGCTCACCGATGACCGCGAGCACCGACATGCCAGGCAGCCGGCAGCGACCACCCCTCCGCAGGTGCCCATCAACGCCCGCGGCAAACACCCACTGGCGGCCCTCGATGATTTCCTCACCGGCAATCCCGAGCTCCGGGTGCTGTTCGTTGCCGAATCTCGCGGACGCCGCGAAGCGCTGGAAGAAACCCTGGCACCCCTGCAACTCACCTTGCCGCATATGGCGGACTTTGCCGAATTCCTGACGTCCGGCTCGCGCCTGGCCATCACCGAAGGCGAGATCGATGCCGGCCTGTGGCTGGAACGTCCCAACCTTGCCGTGATCAGCGAAACCGAGCTGCTTGGCGATGTCGTTCGTCAGAGCCGTCGGCGAGAAAAAGCCACCGACGCCAATGAACTGGCGGTTCGTCATCTGTCTGAACTGCGCCCCGGCGCGCCGGTGGTCCACCAAACTCATGGCGTAGGGCGCTATCGCGGCCTGGAAACACTCGAGGCAGGAGGCCAGGCAGCCGAGTTCGTCTCGCTGGAATATGCCGACGGTGCCAAGCTCTATGTACCGGTGGGGAGTCTGCATCTGATCTCCCGTTATGCCGGGGCTGACGACGAACTCGCCCCGCTGCATCGGCTGGGCTCCGAGCAGTGGGACAAGGCACGGCGACGTGCCGCCGAGAAGATTCGCGACACCGCCGCCGAACTGCTGGATGTCTATGCCCGCCGCGAGGCGCGGGAAGGCTTCGCCTGCGCCGAGCCGGACGAGGAGTATGTGCGTTTCGCCGCCAGCTTCCCCTTCGAGGAGACCCCCGACCAGCGCGCCGCCATCGCCGCGGTCATTGGCGACATGACGGCCCCCCGCCCCATGGATCGCGTGGTCTGTGGTGACGTGGGCTTCGGCAAGACGGAAGTCGCCATGCGTGCCGCCTTCCTCGCCGTGCAGTCCAGCCGCCAGGTCGTGGTACTGGTGCCCACCACCTTGCTGGCCAGACAGCATTACGAGAACTTTCGTGATCGCTTCGCCGATACGGCGGTCCAGATCGAGCTGATCTCCCGCTTCACTTCCGGCAAGGGCCAGGCCGAATCGCTCAAGCGAATCGAGAATGGCCAGGCCGACATCGTCATCGGCACCCACAAGCTGCTGTCGAAATCCATGAAGCTCCCCAACATGGGGCTGCTGATCATCGACGAGGAACATCGCTTCGGCGTGGCCCAGAAGGAGCGGCTCAAGAACCTGCGGGCCGAAGTCGACATCCTGACGATGACCGCCACGCCGATTCCCCGCACCCTGAACATGGCCATGAGCGGTATTCGCGACCTCTCGATCATTGCCACACCACCGGCCCGGCGGCTTTCCGTGAAGACCTTCGTGCAACAGCGTGACGAATCCGTGATCAAGGAGGCAATACTGCGGGAGGTGCTCCGCGGTGGTCAGGTCTACTTCCTGCACAATGAAGTGAAGACCATAGAGGTCGCCGCCGAGACGATACGCGAGCTGGTACCCGAAGCCCGAGTCGCCGTCGCCCATGGTCAATTGCCGGAGCGTGCTCTGGAACGGGTCATGTCCGACTTCTACCACAAGCGCTTCAACGTGCTGGTCTGCTCCACCATCATCGAAACCGGCATCGACGTACCGAGCGCCAACACCATCATCATCGAGCGTGCCGACAAGTTCGGCCTCGCCCAGCTTCACCAACTGCGCGGTCGCGTGGGGCGCAGCCACCATCAGGCCTACGCTTACCTGCTGGCCCCACCGCCGCGAGTCCTGACGCGCGACGCCACCAAGCGCCTGGAAGCCATCAGCGCCGCCGAGGAGCTCGGGGCCGGTTTTACCCTGGCCAGTCACGACATGGAGATCCGGGGCGCGGGGGAGCTGCTCGGCGAGGAGCAGAGTGGCCAGATGGAGGCCATCGGTTACAACCTTTACATGGAAATGCTCGATCGGGCCGTTCAGGCCATCCGGGCCGGCAAGACACCCAATATCGACATGCCTCTGGACCAGGGTGTGGAAATCAGCCTCAACCTGCCGGCATTGATCCCCGATGACTATCTGCCCGATGTCCAGCAGCGATTGGTGATGTACAAGCGCATCGCCAGTGCCGACACGGAAGCGGAACTCAGGGAACTCCAGGTGGAAATGATCGATCGCTTCGGCCTGCTGCCCACCCCCGTGAAAGCCCTGCTGCGACAGACGACGCTTCGTCAGCGTGCCGAGCGCCTCGGCATCGTGCGCCTGGAGGCCGGTGGGGAGAAAGGACGTCTGATCTTTGGTGGTCAAGCCCGTGTCGACCCGCTGACCCTGGTCAAGCTGATCCAGCACTCGCCGGAATGCTACAGGCTCGACGGGGCCGACACCCTGCGCTTCGAAGCCGACATGGGCCAGGAGGAGCAGCGCTTCAAGGTCGTGGAGCAACTGCTGGAAGCCCTCAACGAGAAGATGGAGGCGGCCTGAAGTGCCCGGATCGACGGGGGAATGTTTGCGGCCGGGTCTCCCCGAAAGGGTCGGTAGCGCTATAATGTGAACCAAGTGTCTCAATCGCAGCCCTGACACCAACCCAGCGCCACTGGCGATTCCCGCCAGTGGCGCCCGAACCGTCGTATTGTACGGCAGCGAACGCACGGAACGTTCGCCCGACAGGCGACTACATGACGAGATCATGAATTGATGAAAAATCCGTTACTAGTCAGGCACGCAGTTCGCTGTATCGCCTTTCTTGGCTTTGCCGCCCTGCTGGCGACATCGGCTCTGGCCGAAGAAAGAGAGTGGCCTCTCGGGCACTATCCCCAGCCCGAAAAAGGCAATGTCATAGGCGAAACCTACCTGGTGACCGTCGAGGAAGGGCAAACCCTGGTCGACATCGCTCGTCAACACAAGGTGGGTTACAACGAGATTCGCATGGCCAACCCCGATGTCAGCATCTGGGCCCCTTTCGAAGGTACGGAAGTCGTGATACCCGCTCAGCACATCCTGCCCGATGCACCACGAGAGGGTATCGTGATCAATCTCTCCGAACTTCGCCTCTACTACTATCCCAGCGACGACGTGGTGGAAACCTACCCGATCAGCGTGGGCCGTGACGGCTTCTCCACCCCGGTTGGCGTCACCCGAACAACGGTGAAGGTAAAGGATCCCCACTGGTCACCGCCCCGCTCCATGCGGGAAGAAGCCGCCGCCCGGGGCGAGCCACCCCCCGCGGTCGTACCACCCGGCCCGGATAACCCCCTGGGACGGCACGCCATCCTGCTCGGTCTGCCAAGCTACTTGATTCACGGCACCAACATGCCCGACGGCGTCGGCATGCGAGCCAGCCGTGGCTGCATCCGCATGTTTCCGGAAGATATCGAATCCCTTTACGATCGGGTTCCGAGCGGCACCAAGGTGAACATCATCGACCAGCCCTTCAAGGTGGCCTGGTCGGAAGACGACATTCTCTATGCCCAGTCATTCCCGCAAATCGAGGAGAATCAGGGTACCTTCGAGCCCATTCTCAACGCCATTGAGGTGCTCACCAGGGCCTTTGGCGAAGAGAAGCCCTCCGTCGATTACTCCAGGTTGCGTCGCATCGTGGAGCGCCCTGACGGCCTGCTGGTGTCATTATTGCGGGCCGCCGAAGAGGAGCCGACTCCGTCCATGCCGCAACAGGAAGAGGCAGAAGGCCTGTTCCAGGAGCTGAAGGTCACCCAGCGCCCGAGCCTGGCCTCCGAGCTGGCGGTCAGCCAGCGGTAAGGAGCCACATCGTGGAGCCTCGTCCCCCCTCCAATGAAGGGGAACACAACGAGAAAACCCCGCCGAGGCGGGGTTTTCTCTTCTTGCAGAACCGCCATCATCCAACGATGATGCCGGCACTCCGGCAGAATTACTTCTGCATGGAGCGCTGGAACATGCGGTTCATTTCTTCGCGGTTCTGCTCAGACATCTGCAGGGCCGCCTGGGCGTCACGCTGTGCCTGGTTGGCCGTGTTTTGAGCCTGGGTCGCGATGCTGCGAGCTTCGGCAGCGTCAGCCTGGGCGGATTCAGCAGTCTGGCGGACTTCATCCAGAGCAGCGTTGCTAGCACAACCGGCCAGGATAGCCATAGAAGCAGCAGCGGCGGTCAGCTTCAGGGTGGTCTTCAGAGTCATGGTGTTCTCCTTGAGTCTTCCTTGGTACTGCACATGTTAGTACAGCGGCGTTAATGGAGCCTGAGATCAGGCTAACCTGCTCAATGCAGGATTCTTGCAGCGACTGCTGCCAAGCACAGGAGCCAAACGCTGTTTTATAATACCATACGACGCTTGTCCATAGCTCGAAACGTCCCTTACGCATTTTGAGCCTAGCGGATCACGACGCGAGTGCCAATGTCGATGAGCTCATTGAGCCTTTCGATCTGCGCATTGGTCACCGCCACGCACCCCTGAGTCCAATGATAATTGGCATGAACATCGGGGTCCGCACGACCGAGACCATGAATACCGATAGCACCACCCAGCACAGTCTGCTGAGGCGGGTGGCCATGGCGCCGATAGTAGACGAAATAATCTTCGTAATCTTGCTCTGTGTAAAGCCCTGATTCCAATGCCATGCGCGCATGGGACGGCGTAGGGTAATCCAGACCGATGAAGATATGCCAATCGCTCTGCATGTTGAAGCGATTGACGCGAAATTCACCCATGGGCGTCACATTTCCGCCCCGTATCCTTTCAGGCCTGGCACCGGCACGTCCAAGGGAAACAGGAGCGAAACGCTCGACGATGGCATTGCCTCGATAAACAGTGAGGGTTGCTTCCTTGTCATCGACCAGCACCCAGAGCTCACCGTCATGGCGCGGTATGTGCGCTCGAGCAAGAAGAGTTTCGATCAGGTTGGCCTGGGCGGGCCCTCCCATCAGAAGGGTCAGTGGCGCACCCAGGGCCAGGAGGCCGAAACGGCGACGGGAAAGAGAGGTCATCGGCTCCTCACACGGTATAGAAAAACGGAAAAACGCAAAAAACATGGCGCTGTTATAGCCTATCTATCCCGCCCCTGTCAGTCGAAATACATTCGATAAGAAACGGTATTTCGACGATCATCTCACATGACGGGCGTCATGGTCTTTGTCGCCACGGCATTCTAGTCTTCAGAAAAGTAGCTATTCAGCTTGCGGATCTGGTGACGATCAAGGAGCGCCCTACATGCCACCGATTTCCAGAAAAACCTTTCCGCCCCGTTGCGAGCAACACGTTACTGTCGAGCGCGACCTCGACTTTACCGCCTGGGCAAGGGGTCGCGGGGTGATTTCGCACAGTCCCGCGACCCAGTCCTGCATCAGTCAGTTGCTGGATCGCCACGCCGCCACCGTAGAGGAGCGGCGCCGATGGCTCGCTCTGCTACGGGCCGCCGACCGGCTGGCCAACATGGGCATGTGGCTGGTGGCACACATGACCTATGCACGACGCATCCGCCTGGACGGCTCTCCCCTCTGCGCCGACGATTTCAAGCCCAGCCCGGAAGGTCATACCGGCGGTGCACTCAATATGGTACCAGCCTATGTGGGCTACCTGGTCGCCAATAGCCTGACCCAGCTGACCCGAAGCTGGATGATGGGCCAGGGTCACTGCGTCGCGGCGATCGACTCGCTCAACCTGCTGGTGGATAACATGAACCCGGCCCATGCTGCCCGATATTCACTCGACGATGAAGGCTTGACCCGGCTGGTCAACGACTTCTACCACTGTGGTGTCGAGGCAAACGGACAGCCCTCTTCGCCGCTGGGTAGCCATGTGAACGCCCATACGGCAGGCGGGTTGGGCGAAGGCGGGTATCTCGGCTTTGCCGGCCTTCAGTATGTGCACATGCCTCTTGCGCACCAGAATCTTGTCGCCTTTCTAAGCGATGGTGCCTTCGAGGAGCAACGAGGCAGCGACTGGATACCGCGCTGGTGGCGTGCCGAGGATAGCGGGCCGGTGGTACCGGTCATGATTGCCAATGGTCGGCGTATCGACCAGCGCACCACCATGAGCCAGTCTGGCGGCACCCACTGGTTCGAAGAGCACTTGATACTCAACGGTTTCGCCCCGCTGACCATCGATGGTCGTGATCCCGCCGCCTTTGCCTGGGCCATCATCACCGCAGAACAGGAACTGGCCGAGCAGGTGGCGGCAAGGAAGTCCGGCCACGGCCGCTATCCGTTGCGGCTCCCCTACGTCATTGCCGAAACGGTGAAGGGCTATGGCTTTCCCGGTGCCGGCACCAACGCAGCCCACAACCTGCCCCTCGTGGATAATCCCGCCAGTGACACAGCCGCCCGGCAGCGCTTCAATGAAGGCGCCGCCATCCTTCATGTCCCCCTGGACGAGCTGCGAGAGGCAATTGCCACGCTCAACAACCATGTCCTGAACGACAGGCCCAGAGAGCGAGACCACGAACTCGCAGCCGCCATCACCCCGCTGCCCAGCCTCCCTGCCACGGAAATCCATCCCTTGGGTGTGGCGGTTTCCCCGATGGCGGCGATCGATGACACATTCTGTCGCCTGGTGAATGCGAACCCCGCCCTGCGTGTGCGCGTCGGCAATCCGGACGAAATGCGCAGCAATCGGCTGAACCAGACCCTGGACCTTCTCTGCCACCGGGTCACCGACCCGGAGCCCGGTGTGGCCGAAGCGCTAGACGGCGCGGTCATTACCGCACTCAACGAGGAAGCCGTGGTCAGTGCGGCTCTCGCCAACAAGCAAGGGCTCAACCTGGTGGCTTCCTACGAAGCCTTCGCCATCAAGATGCTCGGTGCCATGCGTCAGGAGATCATCTTCGCCAGACACCAGCGCGAAGAGGGCCGGGAGCCGGGCTGGCTGTCCGTGCCGATATTGGCCAGCTCCCATACCTGGGAGAACGGCAAGAACGAACAGTCGCACCAGGACCCCACACTGTGCGAGGCGTGGATGGGAGAAATGGACGACGTCGCCCCGACACTGTTCCCGGTGGACGCGACCAGCGCCAGCCGAGCCCTGCTGGACATCCATTGCAGCAGGGGGCGTGTCGCCGTCATGGTGGTACCGAAGAACCCGGTACCGGTGGTCGTCACGCCACAACAGGCGTCCCTGTTGAGCGAGGACGGCATCGTCGCCCTGCACACCGAGAACGCCCCCCGGGTCCAGTTGTTCGCCGTAGGTGCCTATCAGCTGATCGAACTGCAGCGCGCCCTGGAGCGCCTGATGCGTGTCGGGGTGGCCGCAAGCCTCTACGTGATTCAGGAACCCGGAAAGCTGCGCGAAGCCCGGGACGAACAGGAAGCCTCAGTGGTGTTGAGCCAGTATCGGCTAAGCACACTGGTGCCACCGGTCGAAGCCCGTGTCTTCCTCGGCCATTGCCGTCCGGAAGCCCTGAGCGGAGTATTGCGACCGATGGATACCGGCATGAAAACCCGCTTCCTCGGTTACCGAAACCGCGGTGGCACTCTCGACACCTTCGGCATGCTCTATGCCAACCGCGCCACCTGGGCCCATGTGCTGGAAGCCGTCAGCGAAGTGGCCGGGCTCGACCTTGAGACCCTGCTCGATGCAAGCGAGCGCCGGGCCCTGGCCGGAGAGGGTGACCCCGAAGCCCTGCGCTGAAGGGTCGAGAGGCACCCGTCGCTTCCCGGGGCTGACTCGAAGGCGCTTACACCCCCAGGCTTCTCAGATAGTCGTCGTAGCTACCAGTGAAATCGACGATGCCCGCCTCGCTCATATCCAGGATACGAGTCGCCAGAGAGGAAACGAACTCACGGTCGTGACTGACGAAGATCAACGTTCCGGGGAAGTGCTCGAGCGCCAGATTGAGCGCCTCGATGGACTCCATGTCCAGGTGGTTGGTGGGTTCATCCATCAGCAGTACGTTGGGGCGTGTCAGCGACAGTTTGCCGAACAGCATGCGTCCCTGCTCACCTCCGGAAATGACCTTCACCGACTTGTTGATGTCATCGCTGGAGAAGAGCATCCGGCCCAGGGCGCCACGAATCACCTGCTCGCCACCATCGGTCCACCGGGCCATCCACTCGAACAGGGTGGCATCATTGGCAAAGTCATCGGTATGGTCCTGGGCGAAGATGCCGAGCTCGGCACTGTCGGTCCAGCGCACGGCGCCAGCCTTCGGGTGCAGTTCACCGATCAGGGTTCGCAGCAACGTGGTCTTGCCGATACCGTTGGGACCAATGATGGCAATGCGCTCGCCTGCCTCGATGGTCATGGAAAGCCCTTCGAAGAGGGGCGCCTCACCGGCATAACCCTGGCTCAACGCCTCGACGTTAACGGCGTTGCGATGGATTTTCCTGGCCTGTTCAAAACGAATGAACGGGCTCACTCGGCTGGAAGGCTTGATGTCCTCGAGCTTGATCTTCTCGATCTGCCGAGCTCGGGACGTGGCCTGCTTGGCCTTGGAAGCATTCGCCGAGAAACGGCTGACGAAAGTCTGAAGTTCGGCAATCTGTGCCTTCTTCTTGGCATTGTCGGCATGTTGACGCTCACGGGCAGCCGTGGCGGCGGTCATGTACTCGTCGTAGTTGCCAGGGAACAGCTTGATCTCGCCATAATCCAGGTCTGCCATATGGGTGCAGACACTATTGAGGAAGTGGCGGTCATGGGAAATGATGATCATGGTGCTGTTGCGCGCGACCAGTACCCCTTCCAGCCAGCGAATGGTGTTGATGTCCAGATGGTTGGTGGGCTCGTCGAGCAGCAGTACGTCAGGGTCGGCAAACAGCGCCTGGGCCAGCAATACTCGCAGCTTCCAGCCTGGCGCCACCTCACTCATCGGACCCTCATGCTGGTCGATGGGAATGCCCAGACCCAGAAGCAGTTCCCCGGCCCGGGACTCTGCGGTATAGCCGTCGAGCTCGGCAAAGCGCGTCTCCAGGTCGGCTACCGCCATGCCGTCTTCTTCGCTCATCTCGGGCAATGAGTAGATACGCTCGCGCTCTGCCGCCACCTTCCACAGCTCGTGGTTGCCCATGATCACCGTATCGATGACCCGCTCGGATTCGTAGGCGAACTGGTCCTGACGAAGCTTGCCCAGGCGGGTGCCCGATTCGATCATCACCTGCCCCGAGGAAGGTTCCAGGTCGCCTCCCAGGATTTTCATGAAGGTGGATTTGCCACAGCCGTTGGCACCGATCAGGCCATAGCGATGACCATTGCCGAACTTGATGGAAACGTTTTCGAACAGGGGCTTGGCCCCGAACTGCATGGTGATATTGGCGGTGGAGATCACGTAGGGAGATCCAATCGAAGGGCAAAAGTCCGCGATTGTACCGGTTATGGCCGCATCTCACATGTCGAATGTCAGGAAAGGGCCCTCGTCACCCTCGGGAGCGACCCGGACCAGTCCGTTCACCGCCGATGGGATGACTCACGAACCGGGCTCCTCTCCCGACCAGCGGCCACGCCCCCGCCCCGGTATCATGCGGCCAAAATAGAGCAGGCCGAAGGCTAGCCAGGCCAGCGTCAGCGTCGACGTCAAGACCAATATCGCCACGGCACCGAACTGGACAATCAGGGGAAGGGCCGCGGCGGTGAACAAACCGCCCCCCACTATCGGCTCGAACATCAGCTGCTTGTAGCCGAAGCTTTCCATCGCTCCGGAGCGATTCTGGGGATCGGCCATGCGCATCAACAACAGGCCCGTCACCGTGACACCCGTGGACTGGCCGAAATCGCCGATACCACGCTCGAACCAGTTTTCAGGTATCACTCTCGGGGCAATCACGATCAGCACGAACAGCGACCAGCCGATACCAGCCACCGCCAGCAGGAGAAAGGGAATCAGGTACTCGCCAAGCGTGGTGAGCGAAAGCGTCGCCAGCGCTGCCACGATAGTGAAATCCAGCGAGGTGCCGGCGATACGTGACATGGTGCGATTCGAGACATGCCGCTCGAGGCTGTAGCGGGTGACCCACAGCTGTACGATCACACCGCCGATCATGGCAATCGGAAACAGCGGGACATGTGCCATGATCTCGAGGCCACCATCACGGGCCCAGGTCATCTGCTCCACCCATTGCAAGCCATTCAGTATCAGCCAGCCGATGACGATGGCGATACCCACCAGGCCGATGTGCAGGCTGAGCGGGTCGGTTGCGCCCGCCTCCAGTTCGAGATCCTTCTTGAATTCGGAATACTCCTCGGCCGACGGGCGCTGATCGGTAGCCATGAGAGCATCGGGGTCGTCCGTCTCCCTGCTGGGGATCACCACGCCCCGCCGGGCCGCGATATTGATCATCAGCGTGCCGATGAGCACCCCGGAGACGATGCCGATCGTTGCGAGCCCCAATGCCAGGTCGGCCCCCTCCTCGAAGCCCAGCTCCGTGAAGGTATCGGCCATGCCGGCCGCGGTACCGTGTCCTCCCTCGAAACCGATCTCTATCAGCGCACCGACCATCGGGTTCATCCCGAAAAGGGGAACCAGCACCAACAAGGCCAACGACAGCCCGACGACATACTGCCCCCAGGCCATGGTCTGCCCCACGACCACTTGTGGCCCGGCACGAAGCCAAATGGTGCGCAGGCCCGGGATCGGCTTGCCGATGAAGAGCGCCGCGAATACGACATTGATCAAGAGACCAGGCAGTGCCGCCCAACTCTCCTGAACGTAGGCCGGGAAGAGCCCACCTCCTTCCACGAAGGGCGAGCCCACCAGGGCACCCAGCACCTCGGGACCCAACAACAGGAGCAATAGACCGCCTATCACCGAGCTTGGCAGAAACAACCGCCTCATCCATGGCATCCAGACTCGCAAGGTGTTGCTCATCAGTAGTACCAGCCCAATCAGGACCAGCGCGATGAATAGCTCCCCCACCGTCATGGTCATTGGCCGTTTCCTCCCTGGATTGACCGTCCAACCGGGTTGCCCGTGCACGCAACCAATGACACCAGTCTAGCCGACACCCTGCAAAACGACATCGCCCCGACAGGAGACCCTGCCGGGGCGATATCCAGACAATGATCAGAAATGTCAGTCTTGTCGCTCCACCGTGAAGATGCTCTGGAGCTTGTGCTTCTTGCCGTAGATGTGAACCGTCGTCTCGTCGAAAGGGAAACGATCCCGGTACTCGCTGTGGTTATTGAAGCGTGGCTTGTGGGCGTTGATCATGGCGGCTGCCAGGCGCTCCCGATTGGCGTGCCCGGCGAGCCCGACTGCATACCAGACCTCTTCACCCGGCTGCAGGAAAGCCTGCCACCTGTCGTGATCCTCGTGGTGCTCCAAACCATAGCGGGCGCTACGATGCTCACCCACATAGAGCAGTTCCTGCACGTCCATTTCATTGGTTTCCGGGTCCTTGGCGGCTCGGAACACGCAGTAGATGCCGGACTCGTCCGGGGCGTCATGCAGTTGCTCGCGGGTCCAGTAGCCCAGCATCTTGGGGGAAAATAACTGTTCTGACATGGGGATTCCTTCTCAATAATCTTCGAGTCGTTGCATGTCACGGGCGATACGCCGCACTTCCGCTTCGTGCCCGGCGGACAGGGCATCGAAGAATTGCTTCTCGTCTCTACCGCTGGCCAGGTCGCCGCGATGAGCATAAAGATCCTGCAGGGTCCGATGAGCCGTCAGCGCCGTTGCCAGGACGTTCCGAACACTTTCGCAGTCGACCTCCTCGGGCAGACGCTCCAGTACCGGTGGATGGGGAAAGTCGTTGGGATCGTCGAACCAGACGTTCAGAACGCTTCGATGGTCACTACCATCCTCAAGATAGCCGACAAGGTCGGACTGCAGTTTGCGCTCGCGTTCCGCCAGATAGGTCAGCGCCATGCCCACTCGCTCATCGACCCCGCTGGCGGCAAGCTGCGTGTATTGGCCAGCGAGTCGAGCATGATAATCCGCCGCCCAGTCCACCAGATCCTTCACTTGATGAAAGCGCATGAGAGCCCCCTTCTGGTTGTTATCACCGCCAGTCCTCGCCGGACAGCTTCTGACTTCATCCTAGCCAAACCGGGACCACACCGCTTGATGCATATCAACAAGGGTTGATATGACTCTTGATCGGCTCATGCCTGGCGCAGCAGAGACTCGGTGATTGGCACGAAAGCACTGGCGGCACGAACCAGGGAGTCAGCGGTAAGGCGCTCCACCCCCACGACAACCACCGGAATATCATGCCGCTGGCGAATCCGCTCCACCAGCAGGTCGAAATCCCCATCGCCCGAGACCAGTACCACACGATCCACCAGCGGGGCCGTCTCGATTGCGTCCAGGGCGATGCCAACGTCCCAGTCGCCCTTGGCAGACCCGTCGCTCCGCTGAATGAAAGGCTTCAGCTTCACGCTGAAACCGATGCTCCGCAGGATGTTCTGGAATTGCTGCTGCCTGGGGTCCCCTCGTTCGACGGCATAGGCATTGGCCACCACGACCTGACGGCCCGCGGCAAAGCGCGCCCAGAACGCGTGATAGTCGAAGTGTCGGCCAAAGGCCTGGCGAGTCGTGTAATAGACGTTCTGCACATCGACGAAAATGGCGACACGCTCCATGGGTCTGCTCCTCGGACCAGAAAGGATCAGCGTGACACACTTCCCGCCTCGCTGCCCCCCCTGGCAACCCGCACCTTGTCGAAGGGCACCCGCATCAGCAGGGAATAGAGCACCGGAACGATACACAGCGTAATGACCGATGCCGCCAGCAGCCCGAAGATGATGGTGATCGCCATCGGCTCCCAGAGCAGGCCACCCCCCAGCCACAGTGGCAGCAAGCCGCCACAAGTGGTGATCGTCGACATCACGACTGGCCTCAGCCGACGCCGGCCCGCCTCGAGTATGGCCTGTTGAGGAGTCAGGCCAGTCTGTATCTCAAGGTCGATACGGTCTATCAGTACGATGGTGTTGTTGATCACGATGCCGGCCAACGACACCACGCCGAGAAAGGTCATGATGCCGAAGTGCGAACCGGTAATGATCAAGCCGAAGATCGCACCGATCAGCGACAATGGAATCGTCGTCAGTACGATCAGAGGGCGACGCAGGGAATTGAACTGCACCACCAGCAGCAGCAGGATCACCATTGCCCCGATGGGCATGTTATCCACTATGGAGCGTATGGCGATCGATGAGGACTCCACCTCACCGCCGAATTCAAAGAAATAGCCCTCGGGCCACTCCTGCCGACGCTCCTCCAGCCAGGGTCGCAGTTCTTCGGCCATGGCAGCGGCCGTGACCCCTCCGGCGAGCTCGGATTCTACCGAAATCGTCCGATGCCGGTCGCGGCGAAGGATACGTGCCGGCCCCCAGTCCAATGCGACATCGGCAACCTGGGCCAAGGGCACACCCTGTCCTCCACCGGCCGGCATGATAACGACGCCCTCCAATTCGTCCAGGGTGCGCCGCTCGCCCCCTTCCTGGCGCAGCTGGATGGCAACCAGCGTATCGCCATCACGGAACGTTCCAACCGTAAACCCCGACAGGGCGGTCTGCAGGCTCAGCGCCACGTCCTGCTCGGTCACACCCGCCCGCAGGGCCCGGGCGGGGTCCACGTCAATGCGTAGCCGCTTGATCCACTCGCCCCAGTCGTCACGCACGCTGCGGGTACCGGCAAGCGAAGCCGTCCGCTCTCGAACGTCGGCTGCAATGTCGCGTAACCGGTCCTCATCGTCGCCAGATATGCGCACCGACAGGGGCACGGTCACCGGTGGTCCGAAGCTGGTTGCTTCCACGCTGGCATTGAGGTCGGGGAAATGGGCCGATAGCCACTCATCGAGGCGCTCGATTACGCCATTGGCTGCCTGCCAACGATTGGTCTGCAACAGCAGGAAAGCATACTCGGGGCTAGGCGGCTCAGGGGCATGGTTGATGATATAGCGCTCGCCTCCGAAGCCAATGAAACTGCCCCAGTGAGTCACGCCATCAACGTCCCATTCGTCGCCTTCCCCACGCTCGGCGGCCAGTTCGTCACGCAGGAAAGTCTCGATGGCCTCGACGGTCTCTCGGGTTCTCTCGATGGGGGCGGAATAGGGCAATCGCAGCTCCACCGTCACGATGGTGCGCTCGGCCTGGGGAAAGAAAATCTTGGGTAACTGGCCGAAACCGATATAGGCAACCCCCAGGAGAGCCCCTCCTGCCAACAGCGTCAGACCACGGTGATGCAGCAGTGCCAGCAGCATGCCTCGATAGCGGGCATGGATGGCGGCATTCAGCCGCTCACGACGACTCGGTCCGGGCCGACCGGCTCCGCCACCCTCACCCTCGCCATTGTTGATGGCATGGCCATCCACCACGCGCTCACCGTCGTCCTCATGATCGCCGTTCGGTGCCGGGCGGCGGTTCTTGATGAATGCCACGCAGAGCAACGGAATCATCGTCAACGACAACAGCCAGGACGCCAGCAAGGTGATGGTAACGACCTGGAACAGGGAGCGGGTGTATTCACCCACGTCCGAGACAGCCAGAAACTGGGGCAGAAAGGCAGCCGCCGTGGTCAGCGAGGCCGTCAAAAGCGGAAAGCGCAGCTGTCTTGCCGAACCCAGGGCCGCCTCGCGCACGGTCTTGCCCTCTCGAGCCGAGACCTGAATGGACTCCACCATGACGATGGCGTTGTCCACCAGCATGCCCAGCGCAATGATCAAGGCACCCAGTGATACCTGATGCAATCCGATGTCGAACAACCCCATGAAAGCCAGGCAAGTCATGATCGACATGGGTACCAGACTGGCCACGATCAGCCCGGTGCGCAGCCCCAGGAACAGCAGCATGACCACGCAAACCAGGACCACCGCCTGCAGCAGGTTGATCAGGAACTCGTTGATACGCTCGTCGACGCGCGCCGGCTGGTCCGCCAGCACCTCGAACTCCAGGCCCACCGGCAGTCGCTGCTGCAGATGTCGGATGGCTCCCTGGACCTGCTCGCCCAGGTCGAGGATATTCCCCCCCTCCCGCATGGAGATACCCAATGCCAGCCCCTGAACACCACTGGCGTGGTAGCGAGTCATCGGCGGATCGGCGTAGCCGTGGCGCACCTCGAGAAGGGAGCCCAGTGGAATCAGTGCTCCATCGGGGAGTGGCACCAGTGCATTGCGGATGTCGTCGATATGCTCGAAGTTTCCGCTGGGCTCCACGGCCAGCCGCTCATCCTCGGTGCGAATCGCGCCACCCGGCAGGATGATGTTACGGGCCGCCAGCAGTTGCGCCAAACCCTGGGGCGAGACACCCAGTTCGGCGAGCCGGGCCTCGTTGTAGTCGAGGAATATCTGCTCCTCGGCATAGCCATGGATACTCACCTTGGCCACGTCACCAAGCATCAGCAGGCGGTCTCGCACGTCATCCGCCACCTCCTTGAGTTCGGCCTGATCATAGCCCTCCCCGGTCAGGGAAAGCATGATCCCGAAGACATCGCCGAATTCGTCATTGATGATCGGGGCCCTGGCCTCGTCAGGCAGCTCCTGGCGGTTGTCGTCGATCTTGCGTCGGAGCTTGTCCCAACCGGCCTGCACGTCATGCACGTCAGAGCGCAGCTCGACGCGAATGATGGAGACGCCCGAGCGGGAGGTGCTTTCCACATAGTCCAGCTCCGGCATTTCCATGATGGCGGTTTCCAACGGGTCCGTGACCAGCTGTTCGACTCGCTCAGGGGTGGCGCCAGGTAAATACGTCACCACCTGGGCCACTCGCACCGTAACCGCCGGATCCTCGGCACGGGAGATGCCGATATAACTGATGACGGCTCCCAGCAGGACAACCAGAAGGCCGGCGATGGTAACCCGGTCATAGCGCAACGCGGCTTCCGTCAGCGTCACTGCGAAGCCTCCCCATGGGTTTCGAGCAGACGAACCGCCTGGCCATCCTGCAGCCGACTCATGCCCGCGACCACCAGTGCCATGCCCGGTTCGAGCCCTTCACGAATCTCGAGCTCTTCTCCGCGGCGGTCTCCCAACTCGATATCAATTCGCCGGATTCTTGCCTCGCGGCCATTCGCATCCGCCTCGTCTTCCCGGGGTTCGGCAACATAGACGAACGTACTGCGTCCGTCGCGCTGAACCGCTGCCATGGGCACCCAGATCCCGCCTTCGACAGCCTGTGCCCGGGGCAGCACCAGCTCCGCTGCCATACCCGGGCGCAGCATGGCTTGCCAGGGCTCGTCGAAAGCGCCCAGCGACACTCGCAGTGGCCAGGTGGCCTGGCGCGCATCCACCGGCAAGCCGATCTCACGCACTCGGCCTTCGAGCCTCAGATCGTGAAGCGGAAGATGCACGGTGATGGGGTCGCCCTGCTCCACCCCCCCCAACATGTCCTCGGAAAGCGAAGCGCGCACCTCCATGCCCTCGCCACAGGCCAGCACCAGCGCTGGCTGCCCCGCTGACAGGTTCTCGCCACTTTCCACCAGGCGCTGGGCGACCCGACACTCACCGGGCGACTCGAGATGGGCGAAACCCACCTGACGCTCGGCCAGGGCCAAGGCATCGGCGGCGCTGTTGCGCTGGGCTCGTGCCGCCTCTACCTGCGCCCGTGCACCATCGAGGTCACGCGCGGGGATACTCCCGGCCTCGTACAGCCTCCTTGCACGCTGCCACTCCGCTTCGGCATTGACCGCCGCCGCGTTGGCACCCGCCAGTCCCGCCCTGGCCCGGTCCCGCTGGAGGGCCAGGTCGGTATCATCGAGGCTCGCCAGCCGCTGTCCCGACTCCACGGCATCGCCGATGCTGACATGCAGATCTGCCAGGCGCCCCGCCACCCGAAAGCTCAGACGACGGTTGGCACTTGCCTCCAGCCGGCCGGGAATGCGGCGCTCGGCGTCACGGCCAACCTCTTCGAGCAGCAGGGTACGGACAGGTCGCAAGGGTTCTTTGGCGTCCGTTTCCGTTTCACACCCGGCGAGCCACAACATGACCATGACCAACGGCAGACATCGAAACCGCATCGTCCTGACTCCCGCCCGCCGCCGCCACTGGCCTGGCGCCGGCCATCCGAGGCTCCTGGGGCTGCTCATGGTGAAGGATCCTTGGTAGCGCCGCGGGATGGCCCGGTCATCTCGACATGGCCCAACAGCTGATTGCGATCCGCCTCATCCAGCGGCCCCGGGGTCATCCCCAGGCTGCGCTGCAGGTGCACCAGTGCCTTGAGGTACTGCCACCGCGCCTCGCTCTTGGCCAGGGCCGACTGTCGCGCCATGGTCCGCGCATCCAGGAGGGCGACCTGCTCCAGGCTACCTTCACGCCAGGCGACCTCCGCCAGCGACAGGGCCTCCTCGGCGTGATCGCGGGCCTCTCCGCGCAGTGTGATACGCCGCCATGCCGCCAGCAGCTCCACGCTGGCCGCACGCAGCCGCGTTTCCAGTCCCTGGCGGGTGTCGGCATCCTGCAGCGTCGTCTGTTCCAGACGGGCCGCGCTGGTGTCACGCTCGATACTGCGGCGCCCGCCGGCATATAGCGGCAGCCGCGCCGAAATACCGACACTCCACTCATCACGCCCAGTCTCGGGAAAACGAATGCCCTGATCTTCCAGAAAACCGACGCCCTCCTGAACCAGGGGGCTATCCGCTTCCCAGGGAGCGCGCTCCCCCTCGCCATCGCGAGTGATTTCCGAGGTGTAGCGAGCCTCGAGCCCCACTTCCGGCAACCAGAAGGCGCGGCGCCGGGATTCCAGCTCGCGAGCTGTCGCGCTGCGCATTTCAGCCAATGCCCGTAACTCACGCGATTCGGACAACGCCGAAGCCACTAGGGAGGCCTGCCATCGCTCCAGGCTATCGCGACTTTCCATGGCGATCGTGAAGCGTGGGTCGCCTCCCAGCCATTCCGAACTCTCCGTGTCCGGAGCCAGGGGCGAGAGAGGCGCGGTGGCATCACGGCCCAGCTGACGATTGAGCGCAAGCCGTAACTGCTCGTGATCGGCAACGGCCTGTTCCAGCCGTTCCCTTGCCTGGGCGAGCTCGGCCTCGAAGCGCGACAGCTCACCACGTCCCACCGCTCCTGCATCCAGCCCACGACTGGCCTGATCTCGCTGTGCGCGGGCCAGCTCAAGATCGTTCTCCAGCACGTGCCGACGGTCCCGTAGCCGCAGCAGGTCCAGAAAATCGCTGGCGACCCGCAGCGCCAGGTCCAGGGTCTCCACTTCCATTTCGGCACGGCGCGCACGGTCCAGGCTCACGGCGATGGCCGATGCCGCCAAGGCGGGTTCGGAAAAGATCAACTGTTCGAGCACCGCCCCACCCGTGACCTGGCGTTCCGGCGACTGACCCAGTGCAGAACGGGCACGATTTCCATCGATGACTCTACCAGTGGCTTCCAGATACAGGTTGGGCCGCCAGCGTGACGCGGCCATGTCCCGTTCGAAGGCATCCACCTCCACCGACTGACGTGCGACTGCCAGGCTCAGGTTATCGGCGAGCGCCAGCGCCACGGCCTGCTGCAGCGACACCGCTGCATCGGGATCAAGTGGGGTCGGCTCCGCAATCAATCTGGACTGGCTGAGCAGCTCAAAGGAGGGTGCCCAGCCCAGGCGGGAGGCGGTGTCCAGATTTAGCCAGGTTCGGCCCAGCTCGGGCCGATCGGAAAGCGGCTCGGGTGTGCGCCCTGCGGCCAGATCATCAAGCCGCAGGGCCAGGCGGCGATGGAAAGCCGGAGCATCCAGCGCCCCGGGCACCGAGAGCAGGGCGCCACGCACCACCTGCTCGGCATCGGTCAGGGCCAGGGTGGCCACACCGGCCTCTGTGAGGCGCGCGAACAATTCACGCTGCGAATCGGCGGCATGAAGCGGCAGGGCCAGTAGCAGGACAGCATCGAGATGCTCGAAATCGGAGGGGGAAGGCAACTCGCCGGGCAATACACCAAGCGTCGACAGGTGAACACCGCGACGTTCTGCCCGCTCGGCAAGCAGTGTCCTGGCCCGCGCAGCCTGTTCCCGAGGACCCAGTACGGCAACATGCTCGGCGTCATGAAGCAGGCTGAAGGCAAAGGGATCACGGCTTTCGGCCAGCGGCCGGGTCAACCCATCGGCGTCGTCGAGGCCCTCTAGCCGGACGCCTTGACCCGCTGCGACGGAACGCAATTGCGGGACAGGTCGCCCGGCCCGCATTCGCTCGAGTTCCTGTTGCAATTCGGCAACTGCGGCTTCGCCACCGGGCAAGAGTCGGGCATCGATCGTCAGGCTAGCGGAAAAGGCGATCAGCGGAGTGAACCCCGTGGCCAACAGCAAGGCGATGAACAGGCGCCTCCATGCGGTGATGCTCATGTTTGTCTGCCCGAAGTCGGTACGATGGACGGATGCGGAAGAGTGTAAACGACTGTTTGAAAATTGCCAGTGTGACCACAGGGGCCTCCCTGTCACGGGCTCAATCCAGGCCGGCATCTCGGCCCATCCACCGCACTACCACTCCTCGCTCGTCTCACGCAAGGCCGCCAACTCCGCCTTGGCCTCGCGCAGGCAGGTACGGAGTTCGTCTCCCAGCGCGGCCCCACTGCCCACCGCGATCATGCCTGGCGCGACAGCACCGCGGCGGCGAGCCACGCCATCGCTCTCATGCAGCGCCCTCAATCTCGTCAGCAGCCAGTCCAGCCAACTGCCGGGACGACCGGCCAGCTCACGCAACCGGTGCAGCTCGGCTACCGGCTCTCCGCGAGGATCGAGCAGTTCACGCCAATCATGCCCCGGCAGGCACGCATGCTCGGTGACTTCACGCAGCAGCGCCTCCAGCGCCAGCTCTGTCAGGGCCAGCGCGCCCTCCTCCGCAGCCATGCGCCGGGCCTCGGCATGCTCATCCTCCTCCGGAGCCATGTCCAGCAGCAGCTCGGCCTGATAGAACAGCTGATTGGTCCGGGCTCTTGGGGTCACTTTCGCTTGTCCTCTACCTGCCACCTGCCGTTTTCATAGATCGCCTTCCAACCGGTCGCTTTACCCTCTTCATCCGTCATCACGAACTGCTCCCTGGTCTTGCGCGAGAAGCGGATCTGCGCCGGCCGGCCATCCGGGTCCTCGGCAGGGGCATCGAGCAGGTAGTGATACTTCTCCGGAAGAGCATCGCCATGGGCCTTCAGCTCACGGACCAGCGGCGGGCGTGTCTCCCGGTTCTTGGGGAACTTGCTCGCTGCCAGGAACAGGCCACTGGCGCCGTCTCTCAGCACGTAGTGGTCGTCCACCTTCTGGCAGGCCAGCTCCGGCATGGGAATGGGGTCCATCTTGGGCGGGGCCACCTCACCGCTCCTGAGCAGCTTGCGGGTATTCTTGCAGTCGCTGTTGGTACAGCCGAAATACTTGCCGAAGCGGCCGGACTTGAGCTGCATCTCGCTGCCGCACTTGTCGCACTCGATGATCGGCCCGTCATAGCCTTTGATGCGGAACTTGCCCGTCTCGATCTCGTAGCCGTCACAATCGGGGCTGTTGCCGCAGATATGCAGCTTGCGTGACTCGTCGATGAGATAGCTGTCCATGGCGGTACCGCATCTGGGACAGCGATGCTTGGCACGAAGCGCCTCCGTCTCGGCCGCCTCGTCGGCGTCGGCGGCTACCGCTTCTTCCCCAGGCAACAGGTCTATCGTGGTCTTGCAGCGCTCCTTTGGCGGCAGGTTGTAGCCGCTGCAGCCCAGGAATACCCCGGTGGAGGCAGTGCGTATCTGCATCTTGCGTCCGCAGGTAGGGCAGTCGATATCGGTGGGCACGGGCTGATTGGGCCGCATCCCGTCCTCGCTCTGGGCGGCCTCCAGCTCCTGCTTGAATTCGTCATAGAAGGCATCGAGCAGTTCCTGCCAGTTACGCTCCCCCTCGGCCACCTCGTCGAGGCCATCCTCCATGCGCGCGGTGAAGGAGAAGTCCATCAGGTCCGGGAACGACTCCTTGAGCCGCTCGGTGACGATGTCACCCAGTTTCTCGGCATAGAAACGCCGGTTCTCCAGCTTGACGTAACCGCGGTCCTGGATCGTGGAGATGATCGAGGCATAGGTCGAGGGCCTGCCGATGCCGCGCTTCTCCAGTTCCTTGACCAGGCTCGCTTCGGTATAGCGTGCCGGCGGCTTGGTGAAGTGCTGCTGCGGATCCAGCTCTTCGAGGACCATGGGCGTACCCTCGGGAAGGTCCGGCAATGCCTGGTCCTCGTGCTTGCCGGCCGGCTTCATGACCCGGGTGTACCCGTCGAACTTGAGTACACGACCCTTGGCCCGGAGCTCATAGCCATCGGCCTCCACGGTCAAGGTGCTGGAGAGATACTCGGCCGGGGTCATCTGGCAGGCCACGAATTGACGCCAGATCAATTCGTACAGCCGTTCGGCATCACGCTCCATGCCTGCCAGGTCGCCCGCCTTGCGCTGCACCTCGGAGGGGCGAATCGCCTCGTGGGCTTCCTGGGCACCCTCCTTGCTGGAGTAGCGATTGGGCGCCTCCGGCAGATAACGACTGCCGAATTCGCTGTCTATATAGCCGCGCACGCCCTCGACCGCGTCCTTGGACAGATTGGTCGAGTCGGTACGCATGTAGGTGATGTAGCCGGCTTCATAGAGACGCTGGGCCAGTGTCATGGTCTTCTTCACCGAGAAACCGAGCCGGCCGCTGGCTGCCTGCTGCAGGGTCGAGGTAATGAACGGCGCATTCGGCTTCGACCGGGTCGGCTTGTCCTCCCGCGAGGTGATCGCGAGAGTCGACTTTCTCAGCGCAGCGATACGCTCCAGCGTCTCGGCTTCCGAGGTGGGGCGGAACGCCTTGCCATCCTGCCGAGCCAACTCGAACCGGACCGGCTCGCCGTCACTCGATACCAGATTGGCGTGTACGTCCCAGAACTCCTCCGGGACGAAGGCGCGGATCTCTCGCTCACGCTCGACGATCAGCCTCACGGCTACCGACTGCACCCGGCCGGCACTGAGGCCCCGGGCGACCTTGGCCCACAGCAGCGGCGAGAGCATGAAGCCCACCACCCGATCCAGGAAGCGACGCGCCTGCTGTGCCTCGACCCGCGGAATATTGAGGCTGCCAGGTTCGGTGAAGGCTTCCTGGATGGCATTCTTGGTGATCTCGTTGAAGACCACGCGCTTGTAGCGGCCATCCTCTCCACCGATGGTTTCCTTGAGATGCCAGGCAATGGCTTCCCCTTCTCGGTCGAGGTCGGTCGCGAGATAGACGGCGTCGGCCTTTTCCGCCAGCTTCTGCAACTCCGCCACCACCTTCTCTTTTCCGGGGAGGATTTCGTAATGCGCTTTCCAACCATGCTCAGGATCGATACCCATGCGCCGTATCAGTTGATCCTTGGCCTTGTGCTGCTTGTACTCGGCCTTTTCCTCCGGCGACATCTTTCGGGTAGCCGCAGCCTGGCGCGCGCGCTCCTTGGGATCGGAGGCCGTCTTGCCCGAGCCGCTGGTCGGCAGGTCACGGATATGACCCACGCTCGACTTCACGATGAACTCGTTGCCGAGATACTTGTTGATCGTCTTGGCCTTGGCCGGCGACTCGACGATGACCAATGACTTGCCCATAGTGCTCCACTTTCTGCACGGCGAAGACCCAGTGGCCCCCACCTGACGATTCCGGCCCGCCTGTCCTCGGCGGACGATACTCGCGGGGTGAAAAATCCGCTTACCCTAACCCAGCCACCACCTTTGCGCCAGTCGCCACCGGAACGGCACCGGCTGGCCGGCACTTTGAAGCTAGCACCCAACGGGGATCGATGCCGTTCGATGGCGACACCTGGCGCCAGCCTGGCCCAATAAAGCCTGTGCCCCCGCCGACAGGATCGGAAGGGGCACAAGGTACCGCAGTCGCCTAGCGCTTGCGCGGTTTGCGCACCGCCTTGGTCTTGGGCGCAGCAGCGCCCTGCTGGTCGACACCGTCGGCATCGTCAGTTGTCGGGCGGGACGCCTTGCCGGCCGGCTGAGCGTCCTCGGCCGGTTGCACCTCGGTTGTCGATGTAGCCGGCTTTTTCCCGGGCCGGGCGGTCGCTTTCGCCAATGCCTTCCCGGATGGCTTCGGCTTGGCTTTCGACGCCTTGACCGGGCTGGCCACTGGATCGTCCAGCAACTTCTCGACTTCTCCCGTGGCCGCTGTCCTGGCCTTGGCTTCGCTCTCGACGTCGGCATGCAGCTCGGCCAGGGCTTCGCGCCGGCTCTCGGGATCGACCCTGTCGAGCGCCTGCTCGAAGAGCGCCTGAATGCGCTCCTGGCGAGCCCGGGATTGATCATTCAGCTCGCCACTCGCAGCCAGAACGTGGTCGATATGCTCAAGAGACGTGCGTATCATCTCCGCCTTCTCGTTAACCAACAGGTCGGGGATTGCCTCCAGAGCGGCCTCGCGATCGAGCTTGAGAATGAAGAACTGCTCACGCACCAGATGCTTGAAATCCTTCAGGCTGCTACCGGGCTCGAGTTCTGCACGGGAGGCACGCAGGCGCTTGAAGTTTCGTTCATCCGTCGTGGGCGAACCGCCCAGCACGTATATCACCGAACGCATGACGGCCTCATGGATGCCGCCTTCGGCGACACGGTGACGCAGCTCATCCTTGCGGCGTTCGATGAAGCGGCGATGTTCCGGTTCACTGCCGGGGCGGCGACGGTGTACATGGGCATTACCGCCCAGCCCCACCATAGTCTGCAACAATGGCTGACCATAGAAGTCCAGGAACAGCCGCTCGGTGGTCCGGTCGCGCAGCTCACGCCAGCTGTCCAACCCGCTGGTGATCTGCTTGGAAACGATCGCCTCGACTGACCGGAAAAGATTGTCGTCACTCACCGAGTGACGATCCTGGCGTACCCAGTCGGCCACCACGGGCAGCGGCACGGAAAGCGGATTCCGGTCCGACAGCAGCTTGTAGCCCAAACGAATGGGATGCATGCGACGCATCAGACGAGAGGCCTCGGGAGTCATCACCGCCTGGATCCAGGGCTGCACGAACAAGCGATACAGGCCCATATTGATCTCCGACATCCGGGCCACGGTGGCGAAACGCGTATCGTCCTCCTCCATATGCTTGATGACATCCCGGTTCATGCCCTCGATGGAGCGCGCCTTGAACTCGAGCAGGTAATCCCGCTCGATCAACTCCGAATCGCTTCGATCGGCCGCAGCCGACACGGTTGTTTCATAGAGCCCGGGGGGCAATACATCGATGTAATCGATGTTGGCGGTAAACTCAGTGTGTTCCTTGCGCGAGACGCTGCCCGAGACGAAGATCCCCAGGTGTCCGGTGGTATCATGAACGCAATAGACGATGGTCTGATCGCTGGCGATGATATCGTCCACGTCTTCGTAAAGGTCTCTTACCCAGCCCAGCGCCTGGGGCGGAGGGGTAATGTCGTCCCCCTGGGAACAGAACACCACGATGGGCGAGCGGATGTTGCGCAGGTCGATGCGCCGGCCGTCGGAAGTGACCAGTTGAGCGGTCGAGAGCCGGTTGCCAATGAAGAGGTTGTCGACGATATACTGGATCTCCTCGCCACCCAGCACCACATGACCGCCCCACCAACGCTCGAAGCTCAGGTAACGCTCGGCTTCGGAGTCGATACTGGAAAACAGGCGATACTGCTTGCCCCACCAGGTATTGGCCGGGTTGAGGCGTTCGAAGTTCTGCACCAGCAAGGCACCGTCGAACACCCCGCTGCCGAGGTCGCTGGCCAGCATGGTCATCCAGCTTCCCCCGGACATGCCGCCGGTATAGCGCATCGGCGCGCGGCCCCGCTCACCGGCCCAGTAGGAGAGCGGCGCCCCGGCGATCAGAATCGGCCCGAACAGGTCGGGCTCGAGCGATGCCGCCATCATGATCTGCCATCCGGCCTGGCAATTGCCCACCACCATGGGCCTCTCCGAGGTTTCCGGGTGACGCTCGATGATTCGGCGCAGGAAGGCGATTTCCGCCTCCACCACGTCCTCGACCGTCTGGCCCGGTTCCGGATAGGGCAGGAACCCGATGAAGTAGCAGGGGTGGCCGGCACGCAGGGCGACGCCGATCTCGCTGTCGGGCTTGAAACCGCCGATACCGGGGCCGTGGCCCGCCCGCGGATCCACTACCACGAAAGGTCGGGTCTGCAGATCGACTTCGACACCCTCGGGAGGCTGAATCCGCATCAGTTCGTAATTCACCGGTCGCGGCAGCTCACGGCCATCCATGACCACGTCGGCATCGAAACCCAGCACATTGGGCTTGGTCTTCTCGATGTGTTCGAGATACTGATTGCCGCGCTCACGCATCACGTCCATGTACAGCACGCTACGTTCAACGGCATCACGCCAGTAGTCGAAGGCGGCACGGCCGAAACCGAAAGGATCCAGAAAGGTCAGCGCCTGTTCAGGCGGTGTCGGCATCAGTGAGTTCATGCTTGGCTCCATTGTTCGCTGGCCCCGAGCGCATCGGCACCAGGAGGGAGAGTGATTGCTGCGCTGCAACAATCATGATACGCCCTACACCGGGCTTGCGCAGCCGTTTTTGTCGATTTTTTGTTACAATACCGACCGCGCCGACGGTCGACCGCCTCGTCGTTCCGCCGAACCCTAAGCGTCATTCCACTCTGTCAAGGCACGCCTTTCACGTCGACTCGCCTCCGCGCCATCGCGCCCCCAGACCAGCAACCTGGCCATCGACTCGCCGAAATCGCTGGATTGATCGAGGCGTACCCCGGGCCCTCCGCCAAGACGTCCCCGGGGGGTGTGCAACAGGCGAAGACGGGCCTGACCGGGGCGTCCGGGACCATGGCCCATATGGCCGACCCGTGGGCGACGCAGTCGTTCCCCCGCCACCAGTCTCAACTGCTCGACGGAGAGATCGAGCCCGGTCAGCGCCTCGGCCAGGCCTTCCCGGCCTGTCAAGCCAGGGCGCATGGCGTCAAAACCCAGCCGGTTGCCCTCCAGGGTGAAACTCATCGTCGCAAGCCCCACCAGCCCCATTGCCCGGGCCCCCTGTATGGCCAGTCGCCCAAGGTAGACGCGCTGTTCAGGTGTCAGACGATCACTTGGCGCCATCGCAGTGGTCTCATCGAGGATCTCATGCTCGATCAGTGCCAGTGCCTGGCCCTTCCTGTCGACCAGAACCGGCAAAAGCAGCCGTGCCGCATCCCGTCCGGCCTGGCTGAGCGGTACTCCCGCCTCGCGTAGCAGCTGGCGGCTGGCCTGGTTATCGTGCATGGCCGCCATCAGTGCCTCCCGCTGGCCGATGAAGACGAGCCCTGCCTGTCGACTTGCCTGAGCCAGTCCCAGTTGCTCCGCCGGCCCAGCCTCGCCCGGATGCAGCACGTCACAGCCAAGCCGGCGCGCGCGTGCCACCAGCGCATTCCCGGTTTCGCCGGCACTGTCACACCAGGCCAGCCCCAGTTCGGTACAAGCCTGTCCGGCCCGAAGCGCCGCGAGACCCGTGCCGGCTACCATGATACGGCGCCAGTCCCGCGGCTTTTCTCTCAATGACCCTTCGCGCTGCATTCAGGACATTCCTCGTTGACAGCGGGGGCAGGCATGGCCGGCCCCCGCTGGCGGTGATAGCATGAAGGTCAGTTCCTCAACGGGCACTGCGCCCTTCAGCGGATTCGCCGATGACCATGCCAAGGCTGCTGAACCGCCTGACCTTCCGCCAACTGCAGGTCTTTCAGGCCGTCCATCGCCAGCAATCGTATTCGCGAGCCGCCGAGCAGCTTGGCCTGACCCAGCCGGCCGTCAGTGCACAGGTTCGCCAATTGGAGCAGGCGCTGGGACAGCCGCTGTTCAAGTACACCGGCAAGACACTGCATGCACTACCGGCTGCGGACGCCCTGGCGGTCTCGACCCAGGCCATCTTCGGCCAGGTATCGCGGCTGCAGATGACGCTATCGGACATGGACGGCACCATCTCCGGTGAGCTCAACCTGGCGGCGGTCTCCACGGCCCAGTACGTGGTCCCGCATCTGATCGCCCGCTTTCGCGCGCATTACCCCAATGTGCAGGTGTGCCTGCGGGTGTGTAACCGAAGCCAGGCACTGGAGCGGCTGGCCGCCAGGCGAGACGACCTCGTGATCATGGCCATGGTGCCTGAAGACGACGACGATCTGGTGTTCATGCCAATCCTGGACAACGAATTGATTCCCGTGGTCTGGCCAGGACACCCGCTACTGGAGGCTACCGGCCCAACCCTGGAAGACCTTGCCCAGCACTACTTGCTGATGCGGGAACCGGGTTCAGGTGTCCGCACCGCCTTCGAGCAACTGGCCGCCGAGCAGGATGTCGCGCTTTCCCATACCATGGAACTGGGGACCAACGAAGCCATCAAGCAGGGCGTCATGGCCCACCTGGGGGTCGCCATCCTGCCACGTCTTGCCGTGAAGCTGGAGCTGGGCATGGGCTTGCTGGCCGAACTGGCGCTGCCCGGCTTTCCACTGCGTCGTTCCTGGTGCACGGTCTATCCACGCGATCGTTTTCCCACCCCGGTGACCGAGCTCTTCCTGCGCTTCGTCCGCGAACGGCTTGGGGAATTCGAGACTCACTTCAAGGCACCGCTCCAGCCGATGCCCGATCATGGCGTGGTGTGCCTGCCGATCCACACCCCGTGACATCCTGCCCTGTCGCAACCGGACTGGAGAATGTGGCGGCCTTTGCATACGCCTGTCACCCCGGGGGGCTCATATGATAGATTACCGCCTACGCCTAACGTAACAATCCTGACGTCAGTCTGGTCTCGTGCCGCCAACGACGCTCGCCTCTCGAGCCGCCTGCCGGCATGATCGCACCGGCACTGGCAGCCGTCGACTGGAGGGGCTCAGACCCAAATGAGCGACAACACCTCAAAACGCATCCCCAGCGGTGAAAAATTCCGCAATGAGCACGGCATGGCCGTGATCAAGGATGGCATGAAACAGCGCAAGCAGGTGGAAGAACGCCCCGAACCGGGCCGCAAGCCACAGTGGTTGCGTGCTCAGATCCCCGGCGGCGAACGCTTCGAGGCGGTCAAGAAGAACGTGAGCACGCACCGCCTGAGCACCGTCTGCGCCGAGTCCCACTGCCCCAATATGGGTGAGTGCTGGAGCAACGGCACGGCGACCATCATGCTGATGGGCTCGGTCTGCACTCGCGCCTGCCGGTTTTGCGCCGTGGATACCGGCAATCCCAAGGGTTGGCTCGATGACGAGGAGCCAGCCAATACGGCCAAGTCGGTGGAGCTGATGGGGCTTCGTTACGTCGTGCTGACCTCGGTGGATCGTGATGACCTGCCCGACGGGGGCGCTGCCCACTATGCCGACTGCATCCATGCCATCAAGACCCGCACTCCCGCCGTGGTCGTGGAAGCGCTGACGCCGGATTTCGATGGCGACAAGACCGCCATCGAGCGTGTCGTCGACTCCGGCCTGGAAGTGTTCGCGCAGAATGTCGAAACAGTGGAGCGACTCACCCACCATGTACGTGACCCCCGGGCGGGCTATCGCAAGACCCTCGACGTACTGGCCCATGCCAAGCGGTACAAGCCGGAGGTCTTGACCAAGACCAGCCTGATGCTGGGACTGGGCGAGACCGAAGAGGAGATCATGGCCACCCTCGATGACCTCCGCGCCATCGGAGTGGACATCGTTACCCTAGGCCAATATTTGCGCCCCACCCGCAATCATCTTCCGGTCGAGCGTTGGGTGACACCCCAGGAGTTCGAGCGTTACCGCCAGCTGGGGCTGGAAAAAGGCTTCATGGAAGTGGCATCCGGCCCCCTGGTTCGCTCCAGCTATCGAGCCGACCAGGTCTTCGAGAAGAACAACCTGGGGCTGGCGGCGCCTGCCGAGGTACCCGGTCAGGCGGTCGACGCCAGCCGGATCCCCACCATCAACGTAGGGTGAAGCGGTATACCTGCGACAGGGGAAACACGGCTGGGACAGGAGGGGTCAGCTGGCGGGTCGCAAGGCGGTCGTCGTTTCCGGAAACACCAGCTCCCTGCCCAGCTCGTGTCCCAGGCACTCGGCCAGCCGCAACCCGGCTGCTTCCACGGAGGGGCACGCGTCGACCAGATCCGCCAGCCGCGTCATGGCCATGCCCGCATAGCCACAGGGGTTGATCCGATCGAACGGAGACAGGTTGCCGTCAACGTTGAGGGCAATCCCATGAAAGCTGGCCCCGCGGCGAATACGAAGCCCCAGCGAGGCGATCTTGGCCTCACCGACGTAGACACCCGGGGCATCGGGACGCGCCCGTGCCGCCACACCATGCTCGGACAGCAGTGCAATGACCGCGTTTTCAAGGGCTGACACGAGGTCGCGTACGCCAATCCTGGCGCGGCGGACGTCCAACAGCGGATAGAGTACCAGTTGGCCGGGGCCGTGGTAGGTCACCTGGCCGCCACGGTCGGTCTGTACCACCGGGATATCTCCCGGCATCAGAAGATGCTCGGGCTTTCCCGCCTGCCCCTGAGTGAAGACCGGATCGTGCTCCACCAGCCACAGTTGGTCAGCGGTGCGATCATCGCGAGTATCGGTCAGCTCACGCATGGCATGCCAGACGGGCTCGTAGGAACGCCGTCCCAGACAATGAACCTCGATGCGGGCCATCAGACCACCATGTGAACACGGCCGGTGGCCTTGAGTTCATCGAACAGCGCCTTGAGCTGGAGCTCGCCGGTAGCCCGCATCGTCAGCCGCACCGACTGGAAACGGGCGTTACGGCTCTCCACGACCTCCAGCGTGGTCGCATCGAACGTCGTGTCGTGGCGCGACACCACCTGACAGACGACGGCAGCGAAATCCTCGGCGGCATCGCCCACCACCTTGATGGGGTAGTCGCAGGGAAAGGTGATCGTCGGCGGTGAGGACGGCGACTCGACTGTCGCCGCCTTGCGAAGATCACGCAGGTTCTTGTCGGTCATGTCTGCCATACCGTTACGCACATTTCCGAGTATTTTACTCAACCCTTGGCGGGCAACCAAGAGCGCCCGCTTTTCAAAGGGACGGCCCGCGAGCCTCAACCAAACCAGCCGCCGACGAGATTGCTGAAGAACCGTCGAACCTGATCGAGCAAACGCTTGAAGATTCCGCCCTCCTCGATGGACTCGAGCGCCACCAGGGGCTGCTCTCCCACGATATCGTCACCGAGGCGCACCTCCAGGGTTCCGACACGCTCACCCTGGCTGATCGGAGCAGTCATATCCTGGCGTATGTCCAGACGGGCACTGAGTTCTTCATTGCGAGCGCGAGGAACGGTCATGAACACGTCCTCATCCACCCCCAAACGCAGCTCGTTCTTGTCACCACCCCAGATTCGTGGCGAATTGAGAACGGCTCCCTGCTCATAGAGATTCATCGTCTCGTAGTAACGGAAACCGTAGCTCAGCAGTTTCTGGGTCTCCTGGGCACGCGCTTCCTCGGAGCTGGTGCCCATCACCACCGAGATCAGACGCATGTCGTCTCGCTTGGCGGAGGCGACCAGTCCGTAGCCGGCTTCGGTGGTCCAGCCTGTCTTCAGGCCATCAACGGTCGGATCACGCCAAAGCAGACGGTTGCGATTGGGCTGGCGGATATCACTGTAGGTGAAATACTTCTCGGAGTAGATCGCGTAGTGCTCGGGATAGTCGTTGATGATGTAACGGGAGAGCAGCGCCATGTCACGCGCGGAAGAGTATTGCTCCGGGTGGGGCAGCCCAGTGGCGTTGGTGAAGTTGGTATTCTGCAGCCCAAGACGGGTGGCATGCTGGTTCATCAGGTCGGCGAAGGGAGCCTCCCCACCGGCCAGGTGCTCGGCCACGGCGACGCTGGCATCGTTACCCGACGCGATGATGATTCCATACAGCAGATCACGAATCGCCACGTCGTTATTGACCTCGATGAACATCTTCGAGCCACCGGTGCGCCAGGCGTTTTCGCTGACGCGAACCGTGTCATCCAGGGAGATGTTGCCACGATCCAACTCCCGCTCGACCAGATAGGCGGTCATCAGCTTGGTGAGACTCGCGGGGGGGAGGCGCTCGTCGGCATTGTGCTCGACCAGTACCCGGCCGCTGTCGGCGTCCATCAGGAACCATGACTTGGCGGCAATCTGGGGCGGTGCGGGAATCATGGTCTGGGGAGTCGGCACGGCCTGGGCCAGAGCCTGGGGAATGGCCAGCACCAGGCTCAACAACATCACCGACATCACGCGCGGACGGTGGTTACGAAACAGCACTCTCATGGGCATGGGTCTCATCAGAAACGTCGAGATGGTCAGGGAAAGGCGCCGATCAGTCAGCGCCATTGACGATAAAGGCCTGATCGAAACCGGCTCGCCTCAGTTCGTCGCGGGCAGGCTCGACCTGGGCTGCGCTGGACAGTGGTCCAACCTGCACCCGGTACATGCCAGGCGAATCGGCCACTCGCACGGGATGCGACAGCTCGTTCTGGAGCCGCGCCTTCAGCGCCCGGGCGCTGTCGCCCGAACCCAGCGCCGCGATCTGCAGATAGATCTGGCCCGGTTCGGCTGGCTCCGCCGTGCCTCGGCTCGGCTCTGGACCACCTTGGGCAAGGCCATTGGCAGACTCGGTCGAGGCCTCGCGAGCCGGCTCGGCCATCGTAGCCTGCGACGCAGCGGCAGGAGGCGATTGGACCATCGATGGGGCACTCCGGTTCGAGTCATTGCGGCCATTTTCCGCCAGCCACTGTTCAGGGTCGATCGCTTCGACCTTCACCCGGCCGGTACCGTGGTCCAGGATATCCAGGCGCGCGGCGGCGGCATAGGAGAGGTCGATTTCCCGATCGTTGTGAAAGGGGCCGCGATCATTGACCCGGACGATGACCGACTGGCCGTTGTCCAGACTGGTGACGCGCGCATAGGTGGGCAGCGGTAATGAGCGATGGGCAGCGCTCATCTTGTACATGTCGTAAATCTCGCCATTGGAAGTGGCATAGCCGTGGAATTTTTCGCCATACCAGGAGGCGGTTCCCTGGCGGGCATAGCCTCTGGCGTCGGGCAACACCTGATAGGTCTTGCCCCACACCTCATAGGTCGGACGATTCCCCCCCCGCGACGGTGCCTCCACGCGGGGAACGGCATCCGGGATCTCGCTGACATCGGGTGGATCTTCCGGGTAGGCATCCCCGGACATGGCGTATCGCCCATCGCTGGCGGGTGCCGCCGGGGACGCAGTGCCCGCCGCCTCCCGCTGGCCTGACGGCTGTGAACCACCACCGGCACAGCCGGCCAGGAAGGTGGCCAACACCAGGCCGAGATACCATGGCCTCATGCTTCCTCCCCTTCGCCATTGCCCGTTGGCTCGAGCTGATGCGCATCCAATGCACGCGATGCCTCGATCGCCTCGGCCAGCTCGGTCACCGCCATGGCATAGAGATGACTATGGTTGTAGCGTGTAATGACATAGAAGTTCTCATGCCCCACCCGGTAGCGCCAGGCCTCTTCCGAAACCTCCAGGGCCAGCGGAACGACGGTGGCATCGTCCTCGAGACCCTCGACCCGGATGCCCGCTTCGTCAAGCTCGGCCACGCTCACATAGGGTCTTGCCGTACGATTGAAGTCGATCACCTTCGGAGGCGCTTCCGGTCCCTTGGCCTCATGATAGATCGGCAGATCCGGCTGCCAGCCATGCTCCGCAAAATAGTTGCCGACACTGCCGATGGCATCGACTGGATTCGTCCATAGATCACGAACCCCATCGCCGTCGAAATCCACGGCATAGGCGCGATAGCTGGTGGGAATGAATTGCGGATAGCCCATGGCTCCGGCATAGGAGCCCTGCAGGCTGCCCGGTTCCACGTCCTGCTCCCGGGTGATTTCGAGAAAGGCTGTCAGTTCGCCATGAAAGAAACCGCCACGAACGGGATGGTGGAAGGCCAGGGTCGATAGTGAATCGATGACCCGATGGTGCCCGGTGAATCGTCCATAGCTGGTCTCGACGCCGATGATGGCGGCAATCACCTCCGCTGGTACGCCATATTCGGCTTCGGCGCGCGCAAACGCATCGCGGTGAGCCTCGATAAAGGCCACACCCCGGTGAATGCGCTCCGGCTGCAGGAAGATTTCCCGGTACTCGTCCCAGCGCAGCCGCCGCTCCGCGGCACCTTCCATGGCATCCAGCACACCCTGCTGGAACTCGGCGCTGCGCAAGGCCGACTCCAGCCAATCACGCTCGATACCGCGCTCGACCAGCGTATCAACAAGTTGCCGGGCTCCCTCGTGTTCCGCAGGGTCGAAGTCGGCGGCACTCAACCCGGGCGCCAGCACCCACAAGGCGAATGCCGCCACGGCAGTGCCACTGACCCTTTTCCACTTCCCCACTGGCATCATGCGCTTGCCACTCCCTGACTGGGTCTTGTCGATAAGATTCGGCCATCGCATGCCATCGCTAACGCGGCAACAGGCGACGGTGACCATGAATGGACATGAGAATACCGAAACCGGCCAGCAAGGTCACGCTGGAGGTCCCCCCATAGCTGACCAGCGGCAAGGGCACGCCCACCACCGGCAGGATACCGCTCACCATGCCCACATTGACGAAGACATAAATGAAGAAAGTCAAGATGATACTGCCTCCGACCAGGCGCCCGAACGTATCGTGCGCACCTGCCGCCAGCCATAGACCCCGCGTCACGATCAGCAGGTACAGCACGAGTATCACGAGCATTCCGATCAGGCCGAATTCCTCGCCGAGCACCGCCACGATGAAATCCGTATGACGCTCGGGGAGAAACTCCAGCTGCGACTGGGTACCCTGCAGCCAACCCTTGCCCCACATGCCGCCACTACCGATGGCCGTCGTCGACTGGATGATGTTCCAACCGGAGCCAAGCGGATCACTGTTGGGGTCAAGAAACGTCAGCACACGCTGGCGCTGGTAACTATGCAGGCTCATCCACAGCAGCGGAAGTGCCGCTGCCGCCAATGCCGCCAGTGCGCCGATGAAGCGCCAGGACAGGCCGGCCAGCAGCACCACGAACACCGCCGCACTAATCACCAGCAGCGACGTGCCGAGATCCGGCTGACGTGCGATCATCACCACCGGCACGCCAATCAGCACGGCGCACAATGCCAGGTCATACCAGCGCGGTGGCAACTCACGACGGCTCAACCAGGCCGCCACCATCAGCGGCATGGCCAGCTTCATCAGCTCCGACGGCTGAAAACGCACCACACCGGGAATGACCAGCCAGCGCTTGGCCCCCATGCCGACATCACCAACCAGCTCCACTGCCAGCAGCATCAATACGGCACCGCCATAGATCAGCGGTGACCAGCGCAGCAAGGTGGTAGGCGTCAGCTGCGCCAGCACCAGCATGATGACCACTGCCACCAGGAACCGCGTCCCCTGGGCAATCACCACCTCGATGCGCTGGCCACTGGCGCTATAGAGCATTGCCAGCCCCGCCGCCATCAACACCAGCAGCATCAGCAAGAGCCAGGGGTCCAGGTGGGTACGCTCCCAGAGGCTCTTGCGCCGGGCGATGCCGCTCTCGGGGGCCCGAACCGGGTGGGCGCGCAGTCCTCTAGCCAGATCGATCAATGCCATGAATCAGTTTCCCGCCACGCTGCCGGTGTCATTTTCCATTGCCTCTCGCAGCTCTTCGACATCCAGTGCTTCCTCTTCCAGCAACCAGGCATCGGTCATGGCCCTGGCCAGGTGAGCCGCATGGGTGCTGCCGCCACCGGCATTCTCGACGATTACCGCTACGGCAATCTGTGGATCCTCCAAGGGTGCGAAAGCCATGAAAAGGGCGTGGTCACGCAGCCGCTCGGCAAGCTCATCGGCGTTGTAGCGCTGGTCCTGTCCCAGTGAGAAAACCTGGGCAGTACCAGACTTGCCACCCATGCGATATTCGAGTCCTACCCCGGTACGCCTGGCGGTTCCCTCGTGTCCGGTAAGCACCTTTTCCATGCCCGAGAAGACCCGGTCCCACCAGGCCCCGTCGTTGACCGCGAGATCAGGCGGCGTACCCGGAAGCTGGAGCGATACGGGCTCATCGTCGATTTGACTGGCCAGACGCGGCCTCACCCACTCCCCGCGGTTGGCCAGAACGGCGGTTGCCGTTGCGAGCTGCAGGGGGGTCACTTGCCAGTACCCCTGGCCGATTCCCACCGACAGGGTTTCACCGGGAAACCAGGGTTGCCCGAAACGCCCCCGCTTCCACTCCCGGGAGGGCATCAGGGCGGCGCTTTCACCGAAGACATCATGGCCGACACGCTGGCCAAACCCGAAGGCGCTCATCTGCTCATGCAGTCGATCGATACCCAGTTCATGAGCCAGGGAGTAGTAATAGGTGTTATTGGAAACCGCAATCGAACGCTCCATGTCCACGCGGCCATGCCCCCAGCGAAGCCAGTTGCGGTAGCGCCGCGAATCGTTGGGCAACTGGTAGAACCCGGGGTCGTTGATCGTCCGGTCAGGGGTGATGGCTCCCTCGATCAGCCCGGCCATGGCCAGGAACGGCTTGATGGTCGACCCCGGAGGATACTGCCCTCGAATCGCCCGATTGAACAATGGCAGGTCGATGTCTTCCTGCAGCGCCCGGTAGGAGGCGAAGTCGATCCCGGTGACGAACTGGTTGCTGTCGAATCCAGGCGCCGACACCATGGCCAATATCTCGCCGGTTTTCGGTGCGATGGCGACAATGGAGCCGCGGCGCCCATCGAGCAGCTCATAGGCAAGGATCTGCAGTTCCTTGTCCAGCGTCAGCCTCAGGTTCTGTCCCGGCACCGGGTCGGTGCGGCCAAGCTCACGCAATACCCGGCCACGGGCGTTGGTCTCGACCTTGCGCAAGCCGGCCTGACCATGCAGCACGTCTTCGTAGAAGCGCTCCACTCCGGTCTTGCCAATGAAATGGGTGCCGGCGTAACGACCGGCATCGAGCGTCTTCAGCTCTTCGGCATTGATGCGCCCCACATAGCCCAGGGCATGCGCCATGATCTCGGCATCGGGATAGTAACGCAGTAGCTGCGCCTCGATCTCGATACCGGGCAGGCGATGCCGATTGACCGCCAGGTGGGCTATCTGCTCCTCGTTGAGATCACTCATCAGGAGGGCCGGCTGGAAGGGTCTTTGACGCTGCCGGGAGCGTACCCGGAAGGCCTCGGCCTCTTCGACCGACAGTTCGAGCAACGCCTCCAGCAGGTCGAGCGTGCCCTCGAGATCCTCGACCCGCTCGCGCGTCAGCGTCAGATTGTAGGTGGGTCGATTTTCAGCCAACAGTACGCCGTTGCGATCATGAATCAGCCCGCGAGTCGGCGGCAGAGGCTCGACCCGCACACGGTTTTTCTCCGAGCGTGTGCTGTATATCTCATGCTGAACCACCTGCAGGTAGACCATCCGCCCCATCAGCAGTCCAGTGAGCGTCAGGACCAGCAAGGTCGCCAACAGCGAGCGCACTCGAAAGATGCGCAGCTCCTGCTGCGGATTTTTCAGGGTGTCACGGCGAAAACGCATGCCGGCAAGGACCTCGAAAAGAGTTGGCTGAGCAACCGCCGATCAGCGGTGATATGGGTGTCCCACCATCAGGGTCCAGGCACGATAGAGCTGCTCGGCCAGGATGACCCTTACCAGCGGATGGGGCAGGGTCAACGGCGATAGCGACCAACGCCTGTCGGCACTGCCGGATAGCTCGGGTGACAAACCGTCGGGACCACCGACCATCAGTACCACGTCACGCCCCTCCAGCCGCCACTCTTCGGCCTCCTGAGCCAGTCGCTCGGTACTCCATGCCTTGCCGCCAACTTCCAGGGCCACCGTGAACTCCTCCCCCCGAAGACGGTCACGGATTCGTTGTGCCTCGAGCGAGACGGCACGTGCCACGTCGGCATTCTTGCCACGCTGACCAGGGGGGACTTCTTCGATCACCAAGGCAAAATCCCGGGGCAACCGCCTGCGGTATTCCTCCACCCCTTCGTTCACCCAGGCCGGCATGCGGGTACCCACCGCCAGTAGGCGGACTTTCATGCCCCTCGGTGCTCCTCGCGGAGCTCGATATCATCCGGCAGGTCCGCCCAGAGTCGCTCGAGGTCGTAGAGCTGGCGGGTCTCGGGCAGCATGACATGGACCACAATGTCACCAAGGTCTACCAGCACCCAGTCGGAGTCGGCCTGCCCCTCGACGCCGAGGGGCCGAAGACCCTGGGCCTTGGCCTGCTCGACGACGTGATTGGCCAACGCCGCCACATGACGGGTGGACGTACCGCTCGCCAGTATCATCAGGTCGGTGACGCTGGTGAGTCGCGAGACGTCCAGTATTGCCACGTCCCTGGCCTTCAGGTCTTCCAGTGCGCCTACCACTAGAGTCTTGAGCGAATCGATGTGCATAGCCCCTCGTCAACGGGAAGTCTTGGTCGATACCCATTGTATCCTCTTGCGAGGCGGCTGGCAGCGTTCACTGAACCAGATAGAGTTTTCTTTCGTATATTCGTTCTTCAACGGATTCAGGCAACAGGTAACGGACCGTTGCCCCACTAGCCAGTCGATGGCGCACGTCCGTGGCTGATATCGCCATGCGTGTCGGCAGTGCCACGCGCAGCAGCCCTCCCGACGGGGCCTCGAAGAGAGTCTCGACGCCATCGACCTCCCTGCCCCGGATCAGCTCGACCAAAGCGGCGGGCAACGGGGCCTTGAAGTCGGGGCGATCGATGACCACCAGGTGGGCCAGCTCGAACAGCCGCGATGGAGAATGCCAATCGGCCAGGCGCAGGAAAGCGTCATGCCCCAGGGCCATGACCAGGCGCGCCTCGGCACCATACTCCTGGCGCAGGCTCGCCAGCGTATCGGCGCTGAAGGAAGGACCATCGCGCCGCAGCTCCCGCGGGTCGGCCACCAGCCCCGGCGTATCACCGATGCCGAGCCGTAGCAGCTCCAGTCGCTCCTCGGGCGTCACCCTCGGCTCGCCCCGGAGCGGCGGCACCCCGGCAGCGACCATGTGCACGCGATCCAGGGACAGCAGCTCGCGCAGCTCCACGGCACTGCGCAAGTGCCCGAGATGGACGGGGTCGAAGGTACCGCCAAGCATGGCGACACGCCGTTGTGTCATGGCCGTGCCTTCGTTCGTGCGAACCGGCTTTCTTGCAGCCCGCTCGTCCTCATCGGTCATCGGCGCACCTGGCCATCGCCCAGCACCACGTACTTGCGCGTGGTGAGCCCTTCGAGACCCACCGGGCCACGGGCATGCAGCTTGTCGGTGGAGATCCCGATCTCCGCCCCCAGGCCATATTCGAAGCCGTCGGCGAATCGAGTCGAGGCATTGACGATGACCGAGCTGGAATCCACCTCGGCCATGAAGCGCCGCGCAAGCCCATAGTGATCGGTAATGATGGCGTCGGTGTGATGAGAACCGTAACGTTCGATGTGCTCGATCGCAGCCTCGATACCGTCCACTACCCGAATGGCCAGCACCGGTGCGAGATACTCCGCGTACCAGTCTTCCTCGCTGGCCACAGGGATATCACCGAGCACGGCCCGGGTCCTGTCACAGCCCCGCAGCGCTACGCCGTGTTCCGCATACGCCGCGGCCAGCCGGGGCAGCAGAGACTCGGATACCGGAGCGTCGACCAGCAGCGTTTCCATGGTATTGCAGGTGCCATAGCGCTGGGTCTTGGCATTGACAGCGATCGCCAGCGCCTTTTCCGGGTCGGCCGTGGCATCGATATAGACGTGGCAGACCCCGTCGAGGTGCTTGATGACAGGCACACTGGCCTCACGTGAAACACGCTCGATCAGGGACTTTCCGCCTCGGGGTATGATCACATCGACGTATTCCGGCATCGAGATGAGACAGCCCACCGCAGCACGATCGGTCGTCGACACGACCTGAACGGTCGCTTCCGGCAGCCCCGCCTCGCGCAGGCCACTCCGGATGCAGGAGGCAATCGCGGCATTGGATGCCCACGCTTCGGAGCCACCGCGCAGGATACAGGCGTTGCCGGACTTCAGGCAGAGGCTGGCGGCCTCCATGGTCACATTGGGGCGTGATTCATAGATGATGCCGATCACGCCAAGCGGCACGCGCATCTGGCCCACCTGGATACCGCTGGGCCGGGCATGCAAGCCGTCTATCTCGCCGACCGGATCCGGCAGGGCAGCGACCTGACGCAATCCCTCGATCATGGCATCCAGGCGGGCATCATCGAGTGCCAGGCGATCCAGCAAGGCGGCATCGAGCCCGCTCTCGCGACCACGAGCAAGGTCCTCGGCATTGGCCGCCAGTACCGCGACACGATCACGCTGCAGATGGTCGGCCATGGCCAGCAAAGCGCCGTTCTTGTCGGCGGTGACAGCGCGCCGCATCTGGGTTGCAGCCATTCGGGCGGCCTTGCCGAGACGCACCATATAGGCGTCGACATCACCGATCTCATGGGCCGCAGCCGCGGGTTCGGTCTGGGAGGCGAAATCAGACATGGGGGTGCGAAGGTCTCCTGGGCCAGGGCGCCAGACAGCGCTGCGAACGTTATACTGGCACTACATCGAGTAGGCCACCATAGTAAGGCACATCGGGTAGGCCACCATAGTAAGGCACCATGCAAAGCAAGTACAAAGTCGGATTGATGCGCCTGAACCTGCTGGCCGCGGCACTTCTGCTGGCCCTGCTGGCTCACCAGACGGAACTGGTCACGAGCGCCCTGCTACTGTGGCTGGGGGTCGCCTGGTTGACGGTTACCGCCATCAGGATCGAGTTCAGCCATCTCCGCCCCGCCACACTGCCCTGGCAATTGGTGCCGAGCCTGCTGCTGGCAAGCCTGCTGTGGACGGATCCCGAGCGCCATGCGCTGTGGATATGGATCTGGCCGGCGCTGTTGATGCTGCCCCAGCCAAGCTGGATGCTGGGCCTGACCGTCGCCTTGGCCGCCCTGACCTGGTGGTCGGTCCAGGATCTGCTGGGCTTTGAACAGGCCCTGTTTTCCGGACTTGTGATGTTGATCCTGGTGCTCCCCGGACTGGCCCGCAACCGTCAGTTGCAACCGCTGCAGTTCGCCACTCGCCAGCGAGTCCGCCTGGTACCGGGGCTTCCTCTCTGGTCCGCCCATCAACTGACCAGTGATCTGCGTCGGGAGCGTGCCCGCTGTCGACGCGAAGGCGTGCACGGAGAGCTGCTGTTGCTGAGTTCGTCACGCCACCTCCTCTGGCCCCTGGCACAGAATCTGTGCCAGCAGACCCATGACTTCGAAAACTGCTACCGCCTCGACCGCCATACCCTGGCGGCACTGTTGCTCAGCCGTGACGAGGCACAGGCCAGCGATCGCCGCGAGTCGCTGCTGAAGGGCCTGCGGTCTCCGGTCAAGGCGCGCTTCACGTCGCTGAATGCCATCGGCTCCCTCGAAGACCAGCTCCTGCGCTTCGAGAAGCAACGCACCTCCCTGGAGATCGACTCGGAGACGGTTCATGGACGATGACAACCAGTGGTCGGCTACGCGCTTTGCCATTGCCTATGCCGCCGGCGCATTGCTGCTGGGAGGCTATGCCCTCTGGCACTACCTGATGGGAGACTATGACCGCATCCTGCTGCCGGCGATACTGGCCCTGGTGATGCTGGTTTCCTCTCTGTTACGGCTGGCGCTGGCAAACAGGGCTCGCCTTTCGGCCTATCTGATATTGATTGCCGGCTATCTGATGCTGGCACTGGAACTACCACGCCTTGGTGAATCCGCCTCACTATGGGCCGGCCTCGCCCCGATGCTGACGCTGCTGTTGCTGCCGCTGGCTCCAGCCATTCTGCTCAATGTGGTCCTCCTGCCTGTCTGGCTGTTCCTGCTCGGCGATAGCCAGAACCAGCCAGGCATTGATACGACACTGGGTTTTCTCGCCATGATGATGGTTGCCATGCTGATTCCCTGGGAGCAGCGCCGCCAGCAGGCCCTGCTTCACGCCACCGACCCCAGGGACGCCCAGTGCAATGCGCTGGCCAAGGACACCCTGCATGAACTCCTGGATAATGAATACCAGCGCACCCAGCTCCTTCAGCAGCCGCTCGCCGTCCTCGTCATTCACCTGCCTCAACTGGAAATGGTCAGTGAGCAGTTCGGCCTTCGCGCAAGACAGGCCTTGCTGGATTCCCTGTGCTGGGAGGTGAACCGCTGCTCCCGCCGTCACGACTTCCTCGGCAGGCAAAGCTCAGCCAGCTTCTGGCTGGTCCTGCCCGACACCAGCGAGAGCGGCGCACAACTGGTACGGCATCGCATAGAACAGGCCCTCGAGCATACCGTCCTGGTGGATACCGGCCCGCTCCGAGCCCCCATGGCACTATGTCAACGCCTGGCTGGAGAGACCTGGCCGCATTACGAGCAGCGGCTACAGACTCTGACACAGCAGCTCATCGAGCAGTGATCTCTACCCCACCATCCCAAGGAGTCGACGCTTGAGTCTGACCGAGGCCCTCTATCAGCTGACACCCTCTCCCGGGATGCTGTTGCTTTTCATCGGCATCATCGCCCTGCTCGAGTCGTTGGCCCTGGTCGGTCTTCTATTGCCCGGCGTGGTTCTGATCACCGCCGCGGCATCCCTTGCCGGACATCAGGACCTGGCAGTCACGGGCGTGCTGCTGGCCGCTTTCGCCGGCGCCGTGATCGGCGACGGCCTGAGCTTTGCGCTGGGCTATACCCAACGCGAACGCATACCCCATCTATGGCCACTTTCCCGTCATCCCGAGTGGTTGGCGAGAGGCGCCCGCTTCTTCCACCGTTACGGCACGCTATCGGTATTCTTCGGCCGTTTCGTTGGCCCGGTACGCCCTGTCATTCCCCTGATCGCCGGCATGCTGCACATGTCACCACGGGCTTTCACCTGGGCCAACGTTGCGTCGGCACTGCTTTGGGCACCCGCCTACGTCCTGCCAGGTTACCTGCTTGGCCAGACCTGGCAGCAACTGCTCGACCTACCGCCAGGCCTGGAGCCCTGGCTCATCGCATTGGCGGTACTGATCGTCGTGTTGGCCGTGGTCTTTTCCTGGCTGCGTCATCAGGTGAGCCGCAACGGCCGTCTTTACCGGCTACTGGCTGGTGGCGCTCGGCGTCACCCGGTGATGCGACGACTGTGGCTGACCCAGAGCTGGCGTGGCCAGGGCGAGATACCCCTGGGCAGTTGGCTGCTACTGATCCTGGCTCTGGGAGGGCTCTCGGGATGGACCATTGCCGTCATCCATCAGGATGGCCCTTTCGAGATGGACCTGGCGGTACACACCCTGTTCCAGGGCATGGTGGTGCCCATACTGCCGGCAGCGGGCCAATTGCTGGCCCGCATCGGTGACATGTACGGCATCCTGGCTCTCGTGCTTCCCTGGGCGCTGTGGCTTCTCGCGAAACGCCATCTGGCGGCACTGGGTCATATCGGCGCGGGCCTTGCCGGTATTGCCTTGCTGAATGTGCTGGGAAAGGCACTGATCGGGCGCCCCCGCCCCGACACGCCAGATTACCTGGCCGGTTCACTGGCCTATCCCAGCGCCCATGCCTCTTCCGCCGTCGTGCTCTACGGTCTGGCCGCTGCCTTCATCGCCCAGGAATTACCTCACCGCCACCGCTTCTGGATCTATTGGGGCGCCATTGCCCTGGTGATCCCCATGGCAATATCGAGACTCATCATCGGAGTACACTGGCTCAGCGACCTGGTTGGTGGCGCCCTGCTGGGGCTGGTCGTTTGCGCCCTGGTGCGCCTGGCCTGGCAGAGCAAGCCTCGCACCGCACTGACTCCCTGCCCCTGGCTGATGTTGACCGCCGCCTCCCTGGCCTTGATCAGCGCCCGGGTCGTCTGGCTGCCGCCGGTATAGCGATGCTCTCCCGGCCAGGCCGGAGGGAAAACGACCGGCTATCCCAGTGCCAACCAGAGGCCGACCCCGACCATCAGTGAGCCGGCAATACGGTTGAGCAGACGCACATTCCCGCTTTCGCCAAGCAGGCGGCGCAGGCCACGACCACCCGCGGCGTAGAGCAGAAGGCACAGAAACTCGATGACGAGTATCAGCATGATCAGTACCAGGAGCTGACCTGGCAGCGCCCGTGACGCATCGAGAAAGGGCGGCAGCAGTGCCACGAAGAAGGCCCATCCCTTGGGGTTGGCCACTGCGGTGACGAACCCCTGCAGTGCCAGCTGGCTTCGAGACGCCGGTGGTAGGTCGACGGTCTCCACAGAGATCGCCATGCGCCCTCGGGAGCGCCACATCATGACACCCAGGTAACCCAGGTAGGCACCACCCACCCACTTGAAGAGGGCAAAGAGTTCTGGCTGGCGCAGCATCAGCGCGGCAACACCAATACCCGCGGCAGCGGCCACCAGCCCCACGCCAACCAGCTCGCCGGCCATCATCCAGAGCGTCCGCCTCACCCCCTGGGTCATGCCAAGCACCATCGACAGCGTCATGCACATGCCGGGCGTCAACGATACGAAGAGAAAGGTCGGGAGAAATACCGAAAGGAGCGACAGCTTGATCAAGCGTTCTCTCTCCCATCGCTCCGCTCACCCCAGCGAGGCATCAACCGATGCGCGATGCCAAGCTGATTGAGGATCCGGGCGACGATGAAATCGACGAGATCATCGATGCTCACAGGCTGGTGGTAGAAACCCGGTGCCGCGGGCAGGATCACGGCGCCCAATCGGGTCAGGTTCAGCATGTGCTCCAGGTGAATGGCCGAAAGGGGCGTTTCACGCGGAACCAGGATCAGGCGCCGTCGCTCCTTGAGGGCCACGTCGGCGGCCCGTTCGATCAGGTTGTTGCTGGCCCCCGTCGCCACGGCGGACAGCGTGCCAGTGGAGCAGGGACAGATCACCATGGCCGAGGCCGCACCGGAACCCGAGGCCACCGGCGCCATCCAGTCTTCACGACCGAAGCAGCGAATCTGCCCGGGAACCGCACCGCTGCGCTCGACCAGCACTTCTTCCAGCCGCTCGGGGCGGGCCGGCAGCGCCTGCTCGGTCTCGGTTGCGATAACCAGGTACGCCGCCTTGGAGATCATCACCCAGACTTCATGATTCGCCGACACCAGCGCTTCGATCAAACGCAGTCCATATTGGGCGCCCGAGGCACCGGTAATGGCCACCGTAATCGGCTCATTGAAACCCTCGTCCATGCCCGCCTTAACCATGGGCAGCCTCCAGGGCAGCCAGAAGCCTCTCGTGGATACCGCCAAAACCACCGTTGGACATGACCACGATACGGTCCAGCGGCTTCGCCTCGGCCACCAGCGCCTGCACCAGGGCATCGATATCCTCGACCAGGTGGGACGATGCAGGAATCTCCGCCAACATCGACTCCAGCGACCAGTCGATACCCGACGGCTGGTACCAGAAGCTCTGGTCAGCGGATGCAACGCTTTCCGCCAGTCGGCTGCGCAAGGTGCCCAAGCGCATGGTATTGGAACGTGGCTCGATAACGGCCAGCAGCCGACCACGCGACGTGGCAGCGCGCAGCCCTTCGAGGGTGGCGGCGATAGCCGTAGGGTGATGGGCAAAATCATCGATCACTTGAATGCCAGCCACTTCTCCCCGCACCTCTTGGCGGCGCCTGGGTGTCTCGAAGCGTGCCAGAGCCGCGCAGCCCCGAGCCAGATCGACCCCGCAGGCATGGGCTCCCGCCAGCGCCGCCAGCGCATTGCGAGCGTTATAGGTGCCGGTCAACGACCAGTCGATCACGGCGTCCTCATCCGTGTCCCCCTGCTGGTGAATGACCCGGAAGCGGCTGGCATCTTCGCGTTCCAGCTCGAACCGCCAGGCACTGGCGGACTGGTTGCCGAAACGCTCGACGGGGGTCCAGCAACCCATCTCGAGCACCCGCTCCAGCGCCGGCTCGCCATCGGCCACCAGCAGCCGGCCGCGCCCGGGCACGGTGCGCACCAGATGGTGGAACTGCCGCTCGATTGCGGTCAGGTCATCGAAGATATCCGCATGATCGAATTCCAGGTTTCCCAGGATGGCAATATCGGGCCGGTAATGGACGAATTTGGAGCGCTTGTCGAAGAAGGCGGTGTCATATTCATCGGCTTCCACGACGAAAGGCGCGCCCTGCCCGCCCAGGCGGGCCGATACCCCGAAATTGCGTGGCACACCGCCGATCAGGAAGCCCGGCTCCAGCCCGGAGGATTCGAGCAACCATGCCAGCAAGCTTGCCGTCGTCGTCTTGCCGTGGGTACCGGCCACGGCAATGACGCGCCGCCCGGGCAAGACCTGCTCCGCCAGCCACTGGGGGCCGGACACGTAGGTCAGCCCCCGGTCCAGCACCGCTTCCACCTCAGGGTTGCCGCGAGACAACGCGTTACCGATGACCACCCGATCCGGGCGGGGGTCGAGATTGGAGGCTGCATAGCCCTCGCGCAGGACGATACCGGCTTCTTCGAGTTGAGTACTCATGGGTGGATAGACACCGGCATCCGAGCCGCTGACGTCAAAACCCATGTCTCGCGCCAGCAGCGCCAGACTACCCATGAAGGTGCCACAGATGCCGAGGATATGAAGATGCATGAAGTTTCCAATCTGATCGCCGGAAAGCAGGCGTCCATCGCCCGCCGGAAAGCAAGCCGCAGACTAGCACGACCTGACGACGCCCCTCCAGCGACGTGCAGGCTCGCTCAGTTTCGTCTAGAATAATTCGCCTTTTCATGAACCGACCAACCCCTTCCCTGCACGTGACCAGGAGCAAGTCAGCCCCATGGCCCAGCATAACGCCTTCTATGCCCAGTCTGGCGGTGTCACCGCCGTGATCAATGCCAGCGCCTGCGGGGTGATCGAGGCCTGCCATCGCCACTCCGACCGCATCGGCAAGGTCTATGCCGGACACAACGGCATCATCGGCGCCCTGACCGAAGACTTGATCGACGTCAGCCGCGAGTCGAGCGAGGCGATCGCCGCCCTGCGCCACACCCCCGGCGGCGCCTTTGGCTCCTGCCGTTACAAACTCAAGGACATCGACAGCCATCGCGCGCAGTACGAACGCCTGATCGACGTCTTCAAGGCCCATGATATCCGCTATTTCTTCTACAATGGCGGCGGTGACAGTGCCGACACCTGCCTCAAGGTCTCACAGCTCTCGGAACGGCTCGGCTATCCGTTGACCGCCATCCATGTGCCCAAGACCGTGGACAACGACCTGCCGGTCACCGACAACTCCCCAGGCTTCGGCAGCGTGGCCAAGTACATTGCCACCTCTACTCTGGAAGCTTCGTTGGACATTGCCTCGATGTGCGCCACCTCCACCAAGGTGTTCGTCCTGGAGGTCATGGGCCGCCACGCCGGCTGGATCGCTGCCGCGGGAGGCCTGGCTGGACAGGGCGAAGGCGAGCCGCCTCACCTGATCATCTTCCCCGAAGTGGCCTTCGACCGTGCCGCCGTCATGGCCAGAGTGGAAGAGGCCGTTCAGAAGTACGGCTACTGCGTGATCGTGGTTTCGGAGGGCGCTCGTTACGAGGATGGCACCTTCCTGGCCGACGCGGGCAATACCGATGCCTTTGGTCATCGCCAACTGGGTGGCGTGGCACCCACCCTGGCAGGCATGGTCAAGCAGGACCTGGGGTACAAGTACCATTGGGCAGTTGCCGATTATCTGCAGCGCGCCGCGCGCCACCTGGCTTCCCGAACCGATGTCGAACAGGCCTATGCCGTGGGCGAAAAGGCCGTTGAGCTGGCTGTCGAGGGCAAGAACTCCATGATGCCCGCGATCAAGCGTGTCAGCGACTCGCCTTATGAATGGCGTATCGAGGCAGCACCGTTGGCCGAGGTGGCCAACCGCGAGAAGTTCATGCCGCCCGAGTACATTCGCGAGGACGGCTTTGGCATCACGGAAGCCTGCCGCCAGTACCTGTCGCCATTGATTCAGGGCGAGGATTTCCCGCCGTTCGAGAATGGCCTGCCCAAGGTCGCCAGACTGGCCCTGCACAAGGTCGAGCGCAAGCTTCCGGATTTCACGCTCTGAGCCTGACGCAACACGCTTCATCCGCGAGTCGATTTTTCAGGCACCTCAAATGGGCCCCGGCAAAGCCGGGGCCATGGGTTCCTAGCGCAGCAGCCAGGACAGTACCAGCAGCAGCAGCAGGATCCCCGCAATGCCTTGCCAGAAATTGGCTGGCTCCCTCAGCAGCCGTCGCGGAGCCTTGCGATCCTTGCCGATCCTGCCATCGTGATGACGCAGCGTATAGAGAAATTCGGACATCCGCCGGAAACGCAGTGAGCGTTGCGGGTCCAGTGCACGACGCAGCGTATCGTCAAGGGCTGGTGTCACCTCGGGGTTGTGCAGGCGAGCACTTCGGTAGCTCAACTGCTCGAGGTCGGTATGGCTACGCAGTCGATTCGGCGTCAACTCGTAGGGCACCCCCCCGGTCAACAGCCAATAGATGGTCGACGCCAGGGAGTACTGGTCACTACGCCGCCCCACACTGTCATCCAGGGCATACTCGGGCGCGCTGTGTTCGCTGAGACCAACCTGTCGGGCCAGTTCACGGGAACGGCGGTGTCCATCCATGTCACGCATGTGACAAGCGCTGAAATCGGTCAACACCACCTGTCCATGCACGTCGATCAGCACGTTGTCGGGATGGATGCGCTGGTGCAGCAGGTCGCGATGATGCAAAGCCTGTACCGCCTTGCCAAGCTGCACGGCGATATCGAGACGCTGGGTCAGGTTTGCCTGAGGATGACGCCGCGCCCACTCCGTCAGCGTCTGCCCTTCGACAAAGACCATGAGGTAATAGAGATAGCGCCGCGGTCGTGAAGGTTCCATGACCCGAGCCACGAAGGGTGACTTCACCCTTTCCACCACCCATTGCTGCAGCAGGAAATGCTCGAGATAGGCATTGCGGTTGGACAATTCGGGGCTCGGCGCTTTCATTACCATCTCGCGCTCGGTATGGACATCCCGAACCCTATAGACCCGCGACTGGGCGGTACGCGACAGCGCCTCCTGCACTTCCAGCCCATCGATACGCTCACCTGGCGAGAGTTCCGGCGGTATCGGCAGGTCGCCGTAGATTCGCCCCGGGTGGTCCCGCTCCTCTTCGGGAAGCTGGTCGATGCGCACCAACTGGAAGCAGAACTGGTCCGCTCCGTAACCACGGGACTGGGCGCGCTCACTGGCGGCCTCGGCCAACCGCTCGCAGGCGGCGTCCAGGTCACTGGCATCCTTGCGGATCAGTTGCACGTAGTCCGACGGCATCAGCGTCCCTCGCACCGCCTGGGTAGTGAACAGGAAGATATCGCCCTGCTTGAGGGGGAGTTGCAGATAGTCGATGTCGATGCTGCCATCCAGGCCAAGCGCCCGGGATGGATAGCGGTAACCGCCCAGGTCGGTCGTATGGTCTCGGGAAAGCTGCTCGAATTCGGCACCACGCAGGCGAAAGACCAGCGTGTCGCCCATGTGAAAGAGATGGGCGTCGCGGGCGCGATACACCATGGCGGAAAGCGATGCCACGTAGCTGCCATTCTTCACGAACGTACTCTGGCTGTAACACCAGCCATTGAGTGCTCGCAGCACCCGGGTCGCCGATGTCTTGACGTCCCAGTGATCCGGGGTGGAGAAGTAATCTGCCAGAAAACCGCGTACGCTGAGGTCCCCTGCCTGCTTGGCGATGGCATTGCGCGAGCTGGTGTCGCTGATCAACGCACAAGCACCCTTGGCCGACAGCAGCCCTGTCTGGTCGGGAATGCGTACCGACATGGAGCTGCGATGACGGCGCCGGTCCGGTGCCACAAAGGCCTGACCAACGCTCAGCGACAACTGGGTGGATGACAAGTCAAGCTCCTTCTGGTTTCGCCGATTATCCGGCCACCACCAGTTGGCCGCCGGACTCTCCCTCGCGCCGGCCATCATACACGCTTGTTCCGACCCCAGCCTGTCAACGGAAGCCCGACCCGACCCCAGTTCACCGTGCCAAACCGACCCCATCACCTTATCTCACCTATGTCGCATTGGTAATCCCCAGGCCAGCTCCGTATAATTCGCCGCATTTCGGGTACCGTATTTTCGCCAAACGAAGGAAGCGATGATGAACTTCGACAATATCTCTGCCGGCAAGGACCTACCCAACGACGTATACGTGGCGATCGAGATCCCGGCCCACCATGCGCCGATCAAGTATGAGATCGACAAGGACATGGGCGCCCTGCTGGTGGATCGTTTCATGGCCACGCCCATGTTCTATCCAGCGAACTACGGCTTCATCCCTCATACCCTCGCTGATGACGGCGATCCCCTGGATGCGCTGGTGGTCACGCCCTTCCCGGTTCAGCCAGGCAGCATCATTCGCGCCCGCCCGGTCGGCATCCTCAACATGACCGATGAAGCCGGCGAGGATGCCAAACTGGTCTGCGTGCCCCATGCCAAGCTGACGAGCCTGTATGACGATGTACAGGAAGTCACCGACCTGCCCGAGTTGCTGCGCCAGCAGATCGCTCACTTTTTCGAGAACTACAAGGATCTCGAGAAGGGGAAATGGGTGAAGGTCGAATCGTGGGAGGGCGCCGATGCCGCCCGCAGGGCCATCGAAAAATCCGTGGCCGCCTACGAAAAAGCCTGATAGCCATCGCGTCATCAGCGCCCTGGCCAATATCCCGAACGGGTCGCTCACCAGCGGCCCGTTCGCTTATCGGCAAGCGCGCTTACCCCGAAGACGGGCATGCCGGCTTGCCCTGCATCAAAATGCGGCAAAGAAACGCAGTCACACGGTGACTCCGCGGTTCTATCCCGACCTGCTCGTGAGTTACTCTTGGAGCGGCCGGACCGAGACGTCCATCGGGTGCAGGCGGCTCCGGAACGTCGGCCGCCACACCGGAACCACGACTATCGTGTGGGGTCTCTTAATAGCGCCCGGCTTGCTCAGAAAAAAAGGACGATCGCGTTGTCTATCCGCCTCCACGCTCGACGGTTAGCTCTATTACTTGTCCTGCTGCTCCCGTTGGCGGCCCACGCCCAATGGTTCTCCTCCTCGAGCAATCAAGGCGACTTCCTGCCGGTCCTGGAAGCGTTTCAGCCCAGCGCCTGGCATGACGGCGAGACACTCTACATCGGGTTCGAGAACGCCGAGGGCTATTATCTCTACCGTCATCAACTGGGGGTCGAGAGCCTGGACGACAGCCTCGAACTGGGCGACCCCGCCGTCCCTCCCGGCGAGTTCAAGAGCGACGAGTTCCTGGGTGACGTCTATGTCTTCTACGAACGGGTCGTTTTCGAAGCGCCCATCCAGGGAGGCGCCGAAGGCCCCCTGGACATCAAGGTTCGCTTCCAGGGTTGTGCCGATGCGGGGCTCTGCTACCCCCCCGAGCAGGTCGACCTGCAGGCACCGGAAGGCGCCATGCCGGCGGCCTTTTCCGGCTGGAGAGATGGAAGTAACGGCGCCAGCACGACCACAGCCGCCCCCGTGGCACCACAGAGCGAAGATGGCCGTCTTAGTGCAATAATGAGCGATGCCAGTCTGCCGCTTGCCCTGGGCCTGTTCTTTCTGGCCGGGCTGGGGCTCACCTTCACTCCCTGCGTGTTGCCGATGGTGCCGATTCTCTCCTCGATCATCGTCGGCCAGAATCCCACCCGGCCACGCGCTTTCGTCCTGTCGGCCAGCTACGTGGCCGGCATGGCGATCACCTATGCCGCGGTCGGTGTACTCATGGGGTTGTTCGGCGCCGGACTCAATCTTCAGGCACGCCTGCAGTCGGCTCCGGTGCTGATCACCTTTGCGGCACTCTTCGCCGCCTTCGCACTGGCCATGTTCGGCGCCTTCGACATGCGCCTCTCCCCCCGCCTGGCCGGGCGCATCGATGCCTGGCAGGCCCGTGCCCAGCGCAGCGGCCCCGGCGGCCTGGCCGTGGCCGGTTCACTCTCCGTACTGGTGGTATCACCCTGTGTTTCCGCCCCCCTGGCCGGCGCCCTGGTGTTCATCTCCACCACGGGCGACGCCATGATGGGAGGCGCCGCGCTTCTCGCCCTGGGCCTTGGCATGGGTGTTCCACTACTGCTTGTCGGCACCTTCGGCACCACCTTGCTGCCTCGCACCGGCGCCTGGATGAACGGGGTGAAGATCGCCTTCGGCATTCTGATGCTGGGTGTCGCCATCTGGCTGGTGGAACGCCTGCTGCCCTCGACCGCAGCCTTGCTGCTGTGGGCAGCACTGGCCATTGGCAGCGCCCTGGCACTGGGCGCGCTGACCTTCAACCAGAAGCAGGGATGGCCAAGGGTTCGCCAGACCGCTGGACTACTGTTACTGGCTTGGGGCATCGCCCTGGTGTTCGGTGCCGCCAGCGGTGCCCATGATCCCCTGCGCCCTCTGGCCGGCGTGAACGGAGTGGCCCAGAGCGGCATCGAGGAGGCCGGGATCACCACTGTCAGCGGCCTCGATGGCCTGGAACAAGCCCTGGCCAACGCCGCAGACGAGGGTCGCCCGGCCTTCGTCCACTTCACCGCCGACTGGTGCATTTCGTGCAAGCAGATGGAGCGTCAAGTCTATCCCGACCCCCGGGTGGCCGAAATACTCTCCTCCTTCGCGCGCATCAACGTGGATGTCACCGATACCGGGGAAGCTGCCCGGGAGCTACTCGACCGCTTCGGCCTGTTCGGGCCGCCCAGCCTGCTGTTCTTCGACAATACCGAGGAGATTCGCGAGGCCCGCATCCAGGGAGAAGTGGGGGCCCCTGCCCTGGCAAGCCATCTGGATGGGGTATTGGAGTGGCTGGGCAGTCGCCAGGGCTGAATCCCGGGGTGACATCTCATGAAGAACGATGTCGAACGGTGTTTGGCGACTTGTCAAACACTGTTCTTTTGCCCGCTGGACATACACGTCGATTTTAGGCACACTCCGCCGACAACGCTTATCAAGGCCGATAGCGTCGGCAATGTTCCCTATCTTGCCGGGATCTATTGGAAGTTGGCTTGGGTTAACAGCGCCCTGGTCCGCCGTCACCTACCCACTGATCGAGACAGAGTCATGGATATCCGCAAGGTCAAGAAGCTGATCGAGCTGCTCGAAGAATCCAATATCAGCGAAATCGAGATTCAGGAGGGCGAAGAGTCCGTACGCATCAGCCGTCATCCCAACGGCGTGAGCTGGCCACAGCCTCCCATGCCCTTCTATGGCGCACCCCAGCCCGCCGCCCCTGGCCCAACAGTTCCGTCAGTTGAACCGACCGAAGCCGCTACGGCCGTGCCCCAGGGCCATGCAGTGACCTCACCGATGGTGGGCACCTTTTATCGCAGCCCCGCTCCCGGCTCGAAACCGTTCGTGGAGGTGGGCTCGAGCGTCAAGAAAGGTGAGACCGTCTGCATCGTCGAAGCCATGAAAATGATGAACCAGATCGAAGCCGACCGAGACGGCGTGGTCGAGGCGATTCTGGTCGAGGACGGCGAGCCGGTCGAGTTCGACCAGCCGATGCTCATCCTTTCCTGATCCATCACCCAGACACTGGCGGACTCCATCATGCTGGACAAGGTACTCATCGCCAATCGCGGCGAGATCGCCCTGCGCATCCTGCGTGCCTGCAAGGAACTGGGCATCAAGACCGTGGCCGTGCACTCAAAGGCCGATCGTGAACTGATGCACGTACGCCTGGCCGACGAGGCCGTGTGTATCGGCCCGGCGCCTTCGGCCCAGTCCTATTTGAACATTCCTGCTCTCATCAGTGCTGCGGAAGTCACCGACTCGAGCGCCATTCACCCCGGTTACGGCTTCCTTTCCGAGAATGCCAACTTTGCCGAACAGGTCGAACGGTCCGGCTTCGTGTTCATCGGCCCCCGGGCCGAGACCATTCGACTCATGGGTGACAAGGTCAGTGCCATCGAAGCCATGCAGATCGCCGGCGTCCCCACGGTGCCGGGTTCGGACGGCCCTCTCGGTGATGACGAAGGCGATATCATCGCCATTGCGAGACGCATCGGCTACCCGGTCATCATCAAGGCCGCCGCAGGGGGTGGTGGTCGCGGGATGCGGGTCGTTCACACCGAAGCCCACCTGCTTTCCGCGGTCAACGTAACCCGCACCGAGGCCCACTCCTCCTTCGGCGACGGCACCGTCTACATGGAGAAGTTCCTCGAGCGGCCACGCCATGTGGAGGTGCAGGTGCTGGCCGACGGCCAGGGCAATGCCATCCATCTCTATGATCGCGACTGCTCGCTGCAGCGACGGCACCAGAAGGTATTGGAAGAAGCACCGGCTCCCGGCATCGATCCCGAAGCCAGGGCGCGCGTGCTGGAAGCCTGCCGCCAGGCCTGCATCGAGATCAATTATCGCGGCGCCGGCACCTTCGAGTTTCTCTATGAAGACGGCGAATTCTTCTTCATCGAAATGAATACCCGTGTCCAGGTGGAGCATCCTGTCACCGAGATGGTGACCGGCGTGGACATCGTCCGCGAACAGCTTCGTATCGCGTCAGGACTGCCGCTGTCGATCACCCAGGATGACGTCAAGCTCAATGGCCACGCCTTCGAGTGTCGAATCAATGCGGAAGATGCTCGTACCTTCATGCCATCACCCGGCAAGGTGACACTCTACCACCCACCGGGCGGCCTGGGCGTACGCGTGGACTCGCATCTCTATACGGGCTACACGGTCCCGCCCCACTACGACTCGCTGATCGGCAAGTTGATCACCTGGGGCGACAGCCGGGAAATCGCCCTGACCCGCATGCGCAACGGGCTGGACGAGCTGCTGGTGGAAGGCATCAAGACCAATATCGACCTGCACAAGGATCTGGTTCGGGACGGGTACTTCCAGCAGGGTGGCGTCAACATCCACTATCTGGAGAAAAAGCTCGGCTCCTGAGAGGGTGTTTACAAAAGTGGCGAGCGAAGGACAGACAAGGCGAGATCAGTCAAAAAAAGCGGAGTTTACGCGCTGTAAATGAGTATTTTTAGGCTGATTTCAACGTAGTATGGCCTAGCGCAGTAGTTTGTAAACACTCTCTGAGCCTGGCTGCAAAACTCAGCGGGGTGGCCTAGGCCACCCCGCCCGCGTTCCGATGGAGATTTTCATGCCGTGGCTGCAATTGAAGGCTCGTGTCGCCCCTCAGCAGGCAGAGCTACTCGAAGAACTGCTGCTGGCCGAAGGGGCCACCGCCATCACTCTCCAGGATGCCCACGACGACCCGGTATTCGAACCCGAACGCGGCACCACGCCTCTATGGAATGAAACCGTACTGACCGGCCTCTACGATGACCTGGAGGGCCTGGCGCCCATGCTGGAGCGTCTGGCGACTGCCTGGGCCCAATCCGTGCCTGACGAGCCCTGCCCGGAGATCGAGCATGAGCTGCTTGCCGACCGCGATTGGGAACGCGAATGGATGGATGATTTCCAACCGCTGCGCATGGGCCAGCGACTCTGGATCGTCCCCAGTTGGCACGAGCCACCCGACCCGGATGCCGTCAACCTTCACCTGGACCCGGGTCTCGCCTTCGGCACCGGGACACACCCCACCACGGCACTGTGCCTCGAATGGCTGGATGACCTGGCGGTACACGGTGAGCTCGATGACCGCGAGGTCCTGGATATCGGCTGCGGTTCGGGAATACTCGCAATCGCCGCGCTCAAGCTGGGGGCCCGGCACGCCACCGGCACCGACATCGACCCCCAGGCGCTCCTGGCCAGCCGCGACAACGCGACGCGCAACGACATCGCCGAGTCTGAGCTGCGACTCTGTTATCCTGAGCAGCTAGGCACCGGTGACGCACCACAGGATACCTTCCCGGTGGTACTGGCCAACATCCTGGCCGGCCCTCTGGTCGAATTGGCGCCGACCATCGCGGGGCATGTGGCACCGGGTGGCCGCCTGGCGCTCTCCGGCATTCTCGAGACACAGGCCCACGAGGTCGTCGATGCCTATCATGACCAGGGATTGATCATGGACGAACCCGAGTATCGCGAGGGCTGGGTGCGATTGACGGGCCAGAGACCGGCCTGAACCACGACACCACTTCACGGCACCTTCACCATCAACGATCGGGAGCGTATGATATGCAGCCCCCGAGCCACTAGACAGCCCCATGTCCGATAGTCGTCCACTGCCACAGATCGGCCGCCATCGCCTGTCAAACCGGGTGATCCTTGCCCCCATGGCCGGCGTGACCGACCGCCCGTTTCGACAGCTCTGCCGCCAGCTTGGAGCGGGTCTCGTCGTGGGTGAAATGGTAACGTCGGACGCCACCTTGTGGCACACCCGCAAGTCACGGCAGCGAATGGACCACCGGGGAGAGCCGGGTCCCCGCGCCGTGCAGATTGCTGGTGGCGATGCAGCCATGCTGGCCGAAGCCGCACGCCTGAATGCTGACCAAGGTGCGGAAATCATCGACATCAACATGGGCTGCCCGGCCAAGAAAGTGTGCAACAAGGCTGCCGGCTCGGCATTGCTGCGTGATGAAAAGCTGGTAGCCGAGATACTCGAGACAGTCGTCGCCGCCGTGGATGTGCCGGTAACACTCAAGATCCGGACCGGCTGGTGTGCCGAAAGCAACAATGCGGTACGCGTGGCCCGACTCGCCGAGTCCGCCGGCATCCAGGCACTGGCCGTTCATGGCCGCCATCGCCAACAACGCTACACCGGCGAAGCCGAGTACGACACCATTGCCGCCATCAAGGCCGTGGTGAATATCCCAATATTTGCCAACGGCGATATCGGTTCTCCGCAGAAGGCCGCCTTCGTTCTCGACTATACTGGTGCGGATGCCGTGATGGTCGGTCGAGGTGCCCAGGGCAACCCCTGGATATTCAGGGAGATCGACCATTACCTTCGCCATGGACAGGCACTGCCCCCGCCCGATGAACACGAGCGCGCCGGCGTCTTGCAAGGGCACCTGGCGGCGCTGCACGACTTCTACGGTGACACGATGGGGGTGCGCATTGCACGCAAACACCTCGGCTGGTACCTCGCTTCAGACAGACGACTCGACTCGTGCCAGCAGCGCGAATGGCGGGCCGCCTTCAATAGCCTGGAGCGCCCAGACGAACAATATGACTTCATCGACGAACTCTTTTGCCTTGGCGGTGGCCATCCCGCTTCCAAGGCATCGAATGGAATCAGTGCCGCATGAATCGTGAAGCCTTTAACCGGAACCCCAACCTGTCGAACCTTGATATCGGTTCCTGCACCGAACTGAGCGGTCTCGACTGCACACCCTCCCTGATGAGCGCATCGTCCCCTAAAGTGGCTGAGCAGCCGCTGCGAAAAGCTGTGGATTGCGCCATGCGACGTTACTTCGACCACCTCGATGGGGGTACGGCAACCGACCTCTACGCCATGGTCATGACCGAGGTAGAAGCACCGCTGATGGCAGCCGTGATGGACTACACCCAGGGCAACCAGACGCGCGCTGCTGAAATCCTCGGCCTCAACCGGGGCACGCTGCGCAAGAAGCTGAAGCAGCATGATCTGATCTGATCCGGCTGGCTTTCGGGCCGACCCGATCGACACGGGCCACCGATCCCCTTCCCTCACCTCCAACACAGAGTCGTTCCATGGTCGATACTTCTGCCTCCCAACCGGTTCGCCGCGCGCTGATCAGCGTTTCCGACAAGACCGGCATCATCGATTTTGCCCAGGGCCTGAGCGCACAAGGCATCGAGCTGCTCTCCACTGGCGGCACCTTCCGCCTGTTGCAGGAGAGCGGCGTTGCCGTAACGGAAGTCTCCGAACATACCGGTTTTCCCGAGATCATGGATGGACGGGTCAAGACCCTGCATCCAAGGGTCCATGGAGGCATTCTCGGTCGTCGCGGACAGGACGACACCGTCATGGCCGAACATGGCATCGATCCGATCGACATGGTGGTGGTCAACCTCTACCCCTTTGCCCAGACCGTGGCCAGGCCGGACTGCACCCTGGAGGACGCCATCGAGAACATCGATATCGGTGGTCCCGCCATGGTACGCGCCTGCGCCAAGAACCATGCCTATACCACGATCGTGGTGGATGCCGGGGACTATGAGCGAGTGCTGGCCGACATGGCGGAACACGCCGGTGGTGTGAGCGAGCCGACCCGCTTCGACCTGGCGGTCAAGGCCTTCGAGCATACGGCCGGCTATGATGCCGCCATTGCCGATTACCTGGGAAGCCGCGTGGCAGGTGGCGAGGACGGTTTCCCCCGCACCTACAACCTGCAGTTCCACAAGAAGCAGTCCATGCGCTACGGAGAGAACCCGCATCAGAACGCGGCCTTCTACGTGGAAGCCGATGCCCGGGAAGCCAGCGTGGCCACGGCTAGCCAGCTCCAGGGCAAGGAACTCTCCTTCAACAATGTCGCCGATACCGATGCCGCCTTCGAGTGCGTCAAGGCCTTTACCGACGCCGCCTGCGTCATCGTCAAGCATGCCAATCCATGTGGCGTGGCGGTAGGTGTGAACGCCCGCGAGGCCTATGACAAGGCATTCGCCACCGACCCGACCAGCGCCTTCGGTGGCATCATCGCCTTCAATGTGCCCCTGGATGCCGAAACGGCCCGATCCATCATCGACCGGCAGTTCGTCGAGGTGATCATCGCCCCCGGGGTGGCCGATGACGCCCTGCCCATCGTTGCCGAGAAGCAGAACGTGCGCTTGCTGGACGTTGGAGCACACTGGCCCGGCAAGCGCGAGCATGCTCATGATTTCAAGCGCGTTACCGGCGGTCTGCTGGTGCAGGATCGGGACCTGGGGATGGTCGGTCGCGACGAGTTGACCGTGGTCAGCGAGCGGGTGCCCAGCGAACAGGAGATGCGTGATCTGGCGTTTGCCTGGAAAGTGGCCAAGTACGTCAAGTCGAATGCCATTGTCTATGCCAGGGCCGGGCAGACCATCGGCGTGGGCGCCGGACAGATGAGCCGCGTCTATTCGGCGAAGATCGCCGGCATCAAGGCCGCGGATGAAGCATTGATGGTACCGGGCTCGGTGATGGCAAGTGACGCCTTCTTTCCGTTTCGCGACGGTATCGATGCCGCCGCCGCCGCCGGCATTACCGCCGTGATCCAGCCCGGCGGCTCGATGCGCGACAAGGAGGTGATCGACGCCGCCAACGAGGCGGGGATCGCCATGGTGTTCACCGGCATGCGCCACTTCAAGCATTAAAAACGCTGGAATAGACACCCCATCGATGTTAATCGATGGGGTGTCTATTTATTGTCGATGCGAGCGAGCGGCGCCGGGGACAGGCCGCAGCGGAGGTCCTTTTCCAGGGATGGAAAAGGTAGCGCCCAAGGAAGGGTTCACAGCGCCTCCGCGTAGCGCCTGTCGCCGGAAAGCCGTAGCCTGGAGCCGGTGGCCTTGGTTTTTACCGTTAGCCCAGGTCGATGCAAAGGTACTTGGTCTCCAGAAACTCCTCCAGCCCCTGGTGGCCGCCCTCGCGTCCGAGGCCCGAAGCCTTGACGCCGCCGAACGGCGCCGTGGGATTGGAGATCAGCCCGGTATTGATACCCACCATGCCGTATTCCAGCGCATCGGCCACCCGCCAGACGCGGCCCAGGTCACGAGAATAGAAGTAGGAGGCGAGGCCATACTGGGTGTCATTGGCCATCTTCACCGCATCCTCTTCATCCTCGAAGGGGAAGACCGCTGCCAGGGGCCCGAAGGTTTCCTCATGGGCCACCTTCATGTCACCGGTCGCGAAGCTGATCAGGGTCGGCGTAAAGAAATTGCCACCCAGCGGATGCGGATTGCCACCCAGCAGCAGCTCGGCACCCCGGTCTACCGCATCGTGAACGTGCTCGCTGACCTTGGCCACCGCCTTGTCATCGATCAGGGGCCCGATGTTGATGCCGGCTTTGGTTCCATCGCCCACTTTCAGCTCGCTGTTCATGGCCACGGCCAGCTTCTCGCAGAAGGCATTCACCACGCTGGACTGAACCAGGAAGCGATTGGTGCAGATACAGGTCTGTCCCGCATTGCGGAACTTGGCCGCCATGGCCCCTTCCACGGCGGCATCCAGATCGGCGTCTTCAAACACGATGAAGGGAGCGTTGCCGCCCAGTTCCAGTGAAATCTTCTGAATGTTCTGTGCCGCCCGGGCCATCAACTCACGCCCCACCTCGGTTGAACCGGTAAAGGTGATCTTGCGCACCAACGGCGATTCGGTCATGGCCGCGGCAATCTCGCTGGCGTGACCCGGTACCACGTTGAACACCCCGCGCGGCACGCCGGCCCGTTCGGCCAGTAGCGCCAGGGCAGTCGCGGAAAAAGGGGTCTGGCTGGCGGGTTTCACCACGATGGTACAACCGGCGGCCAGGGCCGCGCCGGCCTTGCGGGTAATCATTGCCGCCGGGAAGTTCCAGGGTGTGATGGCACCCACCACACCCACTGGCTGCTTGGTCACGACGATGCGCTGATTGGGCTTGGCAGCCGGGATGGTTTCGCCATAGACACGCCTGGCCTCTTCGGCAAACCAGCGCAGGAAACTGGCCGCATAGGCGATTTCGCCTGCGGCCTCCTTCAGTGGCTTGCCCTGCTCATAGGTCATGATCATGGCCAGATCGTCCTGATGCTCGAGCATCAAGTCGTGCCATTTCATGAGGATGTCGGCGCGCTCCTGGGCCGTCAGCGCACGCCACCCCACCAGCGCCAACTCGGCAGCGGCGATGGCCCTCTCGGTCTCGGCGCGACCAAGACGCGGGACGTTACCGAAGGACTCTCCAGTGGCGGGGTTGATGACCTCGATCTGCTCACCGCTGTCTGCGGCGACCCAGCTCCCGTCGATGTAGGCGAAAGGGCAGTAGAGCTGCGTTTCCTTCAGGGCTTCCATGATCATCTCCCGGCCGTCGCGCGGCCTCGTTGTAGCGTGTAAGTTGGCTTTGTCACTCCACGGCACCGGCACCTTCATCCGGCACCATGAAACCATCCGTTCCTACCTGCGTCTGGGGTTGGACCATGGCCGTCAGTATGGCAAGTATCAGCGCCAGTGCGATGGCGATCCAGCAAAAGGCCCGGCCTGTGTAGCGATCGGGGTCTCGGCGAATCTGCCGCAGCCCCATGACAGCGAAGATGGCAGCCGCGATGTTGACCGGAGGCATGCTGCCAGCAAGCAGCAGCGAAATCAGCGCCGTGACGATGGACGCCATGGCCCAGGGGGAATATTGCCGGCGGGGGGTGTTGTCGCTTTCCAACTACTCATCTCTCCCTGTGGGGGGCTAAACCTTACCTTACTCCATGCTACGCGCAAACCTTCCGTTGCACCAAACGGCACAGCGGGAAACGCCGGGTCCCGAACCGTGGAACGAGCGACATTCAACGTGACCTCCGGGGTTCGCGGCTAGCCGATAGCGTGATGGAAACGGAGTCGGCGAAGCGCAGCGCATGGGGCTTGTCGATCTCCACCTGGGCGGTGAGCACCGCTTCATGAGACATGATCAGATCCAGTACTTCGCGGGTCATCCGTTCCAACAGCAGGAAGCGATTCTCCTCTACCAGGGAGATCACGGACTTGGTGATGGTGCGATAGTTCAGGGCCTGCTCGATACGGTTGAACGCCACGGCCTTGTCCGCCCGGTAGCGGATCACTGCGTTGATCACGACATCCTGGCGATTATTGATCTCGTCATCCTTGATCCCGATGTAGGTACGCAAGCGAAGATTCTTGATGCGAATGGTGGCGAAATCATGATCGAGATGCTGGTCATCCAGGGCGTGCAGCGTCATGACGAATTCTCCAGGTCAAGTCGGAAACGCCGCAATCAGCGGCCATTGACGAGAGTCAGAAACTCTTGCCGTGTCGGCTGGTTGTCACGGAACGCACCCAACATCACGGAAGATGTCATGCTGGAGTTCTGTTTTTCCACACCACGCATCATCATGCAGAGGTGCCGGGCTTCGATGACGACGGCGACCCCCCTGGCGTCGGTCACCTGCTGCACCGCCTGGGCAATCTGTCGAGTCAGGTTCTCCTGGATCTGCATGCGCCGGGCAAACATGTCGACGATGCGCGCGAACTTGGACAGCCCCAACACCTTGCCGTTGGGCATGTAGGCGATGTGGCACTTGCCGATGAACGGCAGCAGATGGTGTTCACACAGTGAATAGAGCTCTATGTCCTTCACCACCACCATCTCATCCGTCTCGGATTCGAACACCGCCCCGTTGATGATGTCTTCCAGCGTCTGGGTATAGCCACGGTTGAGGAACTGCATGGCTTTCGCGGCCCGCTTGGGAGTGTCGCGCAACCCTTCTCTCTCGGGGTTTTCCCCCAATTCAAGGATGATCTGGCGATAGTAGTCGGCGAGTTCTTCGTTCATGGTCAGGCCCCGTGCCAGTCTGTACTGGAAGCTGTCGTGATGGTCTGGTCATCACATCGATGCACAAGAACTATACAATAAAAAATATTTGTACAACGTCTTGATTGCGTGAAACCGTGATTCTAACGCAAGCCTCGATCATTCGCAGGGCAAAGCACACCCCGAATACGCCGTGAGCGCACTCTGCGACATTCCTCCCACTGCTGGTTGCAGGGCGCTGTGATAATATGGGTCTGCACATTCGTATATGGCCGTGTCCATCGAGAGACCCTATGATCAAGATCCCTGATGCCTTGCTGACAGCAGCTGGACTGGCGCTGTTGGCCCTTCCGTCGGCCGCTTTCGCAGCGACGCTATCCTTGCCCGCCGATGCCAGCGTCGCTGTCCAGGTCATCGACGACCTGACCCTGGACGCAGACAGGTCCCGCCATGACGACATTCTGCTTCGCCCGGTCAGTCACGCAACCGATGCCTCGCATGAGTTGCCCGAGTACTGCGTTCTGGTGGGCGATGCACGCCTCGACGGCGAGCGGGTTCGCATCACGACCAAGGCGTTGACCTGCGTCGAAACCGATGGTGACGATAGTGAGATCTTCAGTGGCGAGGTTTCTGCTGCTGCATACGATGCCGATGGCAGCTATGGTGTGGCCGCCTGTGACGGTGGCCGCTGCGAGCTGACATCCGACCACGTGTTTCACCTCCAGTTCGCCAGCGCCCTGGAAATCGAGGAGCAGGACAATCCAGCGGCTCGCATCAACGAACAGCGGCGTCAGGCAGACGGGACCGGCATCGCCAATCCGATTCCTGCCGAGCGCCCCGATCCCGACGAGTAAGCGCGGATAGACTCATCGCTTTCCCTCATGACCCCATGACGCACCCCGCCCAGGGTGCGTCATGCGTTGTGATTCTCAAGCGAAGCGTCGCAGTCAGGCCAGCCAGCGTGGCGCCTTGTCCAGTACCTGTCGCTGTTGCTCCAGCATGCGGATATGGCCATCCCAATAGCCGGCGTCCGCCAGCCATGGGAAGGCCGGCGGAAAGGCCGGATCCTGCCAGCGGGCCACCAGCCAGGCACTGTGTCGCATCAACCGCAGGGTGCGAAGAGGCTCGATCAGCGCCAGCTCCTTGCGATCGAAGTCACGGTGCTGCTCGTACCCCTCCATGACCTCGGAGAGCTGCATCTGCCATTCGGCATCGTGCTGGGCGGTCAGCAACATCCAGAGATCCTGTATGGCGGGGGCCGTCAGGCAATCATCGAAGTCCACCAGGGCAAATGCATCGTCGCGCCCGAGAATGTTGCCGATATGGCAATCGCCATGGACCCGTATCGTCTGCTCCATGCTCCAGGCATGTGGCTGCAAGGCATCATGCAGCAGGCCAGCCACGCGCTCATAGGCACGCCGCTGCTGTCGATCGAGCCAGGAGCCGGACAGCACCCGTTCCCGGGCTTCCAACACCATCCCGTCCAGATCCATTCTGCCACGGTGCACGAAGGCGGACCGCTCGCCTACCGCATGGGTCGCTCCGATCAATTCACCGAGTGCGAAGAGGTGCGCCGGATTTTCCAGCTCGGGCGCCTGACCAGGCAGCTGCGGAAAGAGGGCAAAGCGGAATCCCTCGGCATGGTGCAGGGTCCGGCCGGCCTCATCCTGCCAGGGAGCCGCCACCGCCACCCCGGCGTCTTTCAGCTCAGCGAGAAAAGTGTGCTCCTCCTGTATCTGCTCATCGCTCCATCGTTCGGGACGATAGAACTTCACCACCCAGCGCCGGCGCTCCTCGTCATGGATCAGGTAGACGCGGTTTTCGTAGCTGTTCAACGCGAAAGGCTCGCCGGGCAGCCACAGGCCCAGAGACTCCACCGCCGCCACGATTCGCGCCGGCTCAAGCCGGGCAAAGGGGTGTTTCGCGTCCATGGTGCCTCCGGTCTGCCTGAATGGGAGCTGCATGCTAGCAGAGTTACAGCAGTGGCGTACGGGCAACCGCCCAGGCCTCGACCCCCTCCGCGCCAGCCCGTCGACAGGCTTGCGCCAGTGCATCCAAGGTGGCTCCCGTTGTCATGACGTCGTCAAGCAGCGCCACGCGTCCCGGCAGGCGGCCCGTCACCTCGAAACCATCCCGCAGGTTGTGACGTCGTTCCATGCGATCGAGGCCACGCTGGGAACGGGTGTCGCGACAACGACGGGCCGCCACGAGAGGAATATCGAGTCGCCGTGATAGCCGCCGAGCCAGCCAATCGGCCTGATCGAAGCCACGCTCGCGGGCGCGCCGGGGATGCAGCGGCACCGGAATCAGGGCCTGGGGCCAGGCCAGGGCCTTCGGTGGCAGGCCGAGCTCCAGCAGCTCGAGCAGCACATTGCCGGCACGGGGCGAGGCATGAAACTTGAAGCGCCGCACCATCGCTGTGATTTCGCCCTGATAACAGAGCGGTACACGAGCCTTGTCGAAGCGCGGGGGAGTGACCACGCAACGCCCACAGAGCCGTCCCGCCAACGTGCCGGACGGCCGTGGTTCGGCGCAGCCCGGGCAGGCCGGCACGTTCCAGGGAAGGCTTTCGAAGCAGGACTCACACCAGGGGTGCCCGCCCTGCCCTGGCGCCAGGCAAAAGGCACAGCGTCCAGGCAGCGCACGCCGCAGCCCACCGTCCACCATCTGGATGACCGCCTGGGCCAATCGAGGCCAGAGCGATCCGCTAGAGCGGGAAACGCCCCTGTGACCCGGATCGGTCCTGGTCCTATCTTTCCTCGTCACACTCGGTCGCCCTCCAACGGCCCGTTACCCACGCGAGACACTCCGTGCCAAGCAGCCCCTGTCAATTCGAACCGTCAACAACGTAACGAGTCAGGGTTGACAGCAAATGGCATTCACGTAAGCTCTCTGTCAACCAAACTTCTTTTACTAGTTGACAAGAAGCGAGCCTCGCCATGCCCTCAGCATACCAAGCTCCCAGCACACCCGCCCCGGCCCTGGCCGGTGACGCCGAGGTCCGCCACGACTGGTCGCTGGTCGAGATCGAAGCACTATTCGACCTGCCTTTCAATGACCTGCTGTTTCGCGCACAGCAGGTGCATCGTGCCAATTTCGATGCCAATGCGGTACAAGTCTCCACCCTCTTGTCGATCAAGACCGGCGCCTGCCCGGAAGACTGCAAATACTGCCCCCAGTCCGGCCATTACGCCACTGACCTCGACAAGGAGAAGCTGCTGGAGATCGAGAAGGTGGTGGAACAGGCGAAAGCCGCGCAAGACGCGGGAGCAAGCCGATTCTGCATGGGAGCGGCCTGGCGCAGCCCTCGCGCTAAGGATCTCGAGGTGGTGATGGAAATGGTGCGCCGGGTCAAGGCCCTCGGGCTCGAGACCTGCATGACCCTGGGCATGGTCGATACCGACCAGGCCAGGCAACTGGCGGCTGCGGGCCTCGACTACTACAACCACAACCTGGATACCTCACCGGAGTTCTACGGGGAGATCATCACGACTCGCACCTATGGTGATCGCCTGGAAACCCTGGCAAGCGTTCGCGAGGCAGGCATGAAAGTCTGCTCGGGGGGCATCCTCGGCATGGGCGAGGCACCTCGTGACCGTGCGGCCCTGTTGCAACAGCTTGTACGTCTCGAGCCACACCCCGAGTCGGTGCCCATCAACATGCTGGTCAAGGTGCCAGGCACACCGCTGGAAGACGTCGAGGACCTGGATCCCATCACGTTCATCCGCGCCATCGCCGTCGCCCGCATCCTGATGCCCGGGAGCCATGTCCGCCTCTCCGCCGGTCGTGAGCAGATGAGCGAATCCACCCAGGCCCTGGCCTTCCTGGCGGGTGCCAATTCCATCTTCTACGGCGAACGGCTGCTGACCACCGCGAACCCCCAGGCCGATCTCGACCGCGCCCTGTTTGCCAAGCTGGGCCTGCACCCCGAGCGTCGCGAGACCTGTACCGACGAGATCCGCCAGCAGGAAAGCCTGGAAACCGCCATGGCCTTCCAGACCGCCCAGACTCATGCCGCCTCCCTGGCCCATGACGCGACCGAGGCCTGAGGAGCGCATGCCTTCCCAGCCGGACAGCTGGTCGACACGTCTCGCCAGCCGGGCGGCAGAGCGCCGGGAACAGGGGCTCTGGCGCCATCGCCGTACCCATGTACCCGCCAGCGGCGTTCATGATTTCGCCGGCAACGACTATCTTGGCCTGGCCAGGGACCCACGCCTGGCCGAAGCCCAGGCCAATGGCGCAAGACGCTTCGGAGCGGGCTCTGGCGCGTCACATCTGGTCAGCGGACATCTCGAGGTCCACGAAACGCTCGAGCAGCGCCTGGCCGACCTCACGGGTCGACCACGGGCGCTGCTCTTTTCTACCGGCTACATGGCCAACCTGGGCACCCTCCAGGCGCTCTGCGATGGAGACACCCATCTCTTTCAGGACCGCTTGAATCATGCGTCACTGATCGATGGTGCCCAGCTTGCCGGAGCCCGGTCCCGACGCTTCCATCACGGTGATAGCGTCGATCTTGCGCGCATGCTCGCTCGAAGCCCGGTCAACGCACCCAAGCTGGTCATCAGTGATGGTGTCTTCAGCATGGATGGCGACGTGGCGGATATCGCCGCCCTGGCCACGATCAGTGCGCGCCACCATGCCTGGCTGATGATCGACGATGCCCACGGACTCGGCGTACTGGGCAGACACGGTGATGGATGCGTGGGGCGCGCCCATGACCTCTCTCGCGTACCGATCCTGGTCGGCACACTGGGCAAGGCATTGGGCACCGGCGGCGCATTCGTTGCCGGCAGCCAGGCGTTGATCGACCATCTCATCCAGTTCGCCCGCCCCTATGTCTATACCACCGCCCAGCCCCCCGGCGTGGCCGCCGCCACCCTGAAAGCGCTGGATATCCTCGCCACGGAGCCGGAACGGCGTGGCCATCTGCAGGCCCTGGTGGCCTATTTCCGTCATGAGGCCCAGCGCCTGGGGCTACCGCTGGCCACCTCGACCACGCCGATCCAGCCACTGCTGCTGGGCGATAGCCGCCGAGTCATGCATTGGGCGGGAGAGCTCCTCGCGGCGGGAATCCTGGTCGGTGCCATTCGCGAGCCCACCGTACCGAAAGGCCAGGCAAGGCTGCGCATCACGCTTAACGCCGCCCACTCGATAGACGCACTGGACGCATTGCTGGACACACTGGCCCGCCTGACGAAAGCCGAGGACAGCCCATGACATCACTGGTTCTGCTGTCCGGCTGGGGTGTCGACGCACGAATCTGGCAACCCCTGGCCCCCTACTGGCCGCAAGGCCTGAATGTTCAGACCCCCGATTGGCCCGGCTACGGCGCACCGGCCGATACCCTGCAACCCGTGCCGGCCACTCCGGACGACATGGCCGGGCTGGCCAGGCAAATGGCCAGCAAACTGCCGACCGATGCCGTTTGGGTCGGCTGGTCCCTGGGCGGCCTTCTGGCCAGCTCCCTGCTCGCCTACCTGCCCCCGCCCCGAGCCCTGGTAATGCTCGGCATGGGGCCACGATTCTGCGCCACCGATGGCGTGACCGACACCGAGCTGGCCACCTTTCGCCGTACCTTCGAGCGCAACCCGGACGCTACCTGGCGGCATTTCCTGCGCTGGCAGTTACAGGGGGAGCCCGACTCCCGCACCGCCTACCGACGTCTGCTCGACCTGGTCGGCCACAAGCCGAGCGCTTCTTGCGCGACCCTGGCCGCGGGACTGGACCTGCTGGCACGACTCGATGCCAGGCACATTCTCGCCACACCGCCATGTCCCATACACCAGGTGGTGGGACGGAATGACCCGCTGCTGTCCGGATCGATCCGCCAGGCAGCCGACCATATCCTTGGTGATACTGGCCATTGCCCCATGCTGACGCGCCCCGATCGACTGGCTCGACACCTGGTCGCTGTCCTCTCGCGGGTGGACCATGCCACACCCCTTGCCATGACGTTGCCCCCATGACCTCCCCGCTGGCTCTGACCCCGCAGCCAATGGACAGCCCGGAAGATGGGCTCTGGCGACGCCGTGTGGCTCATGCCTTTTCCCGTGCCGCGCCCCGCTATACCCAGTTGGCCAGAGCACAGCACGAAATGGGCGAAGCCCTATGGGCGTATCTGCCGGACCGCCGCCACCGGACCCCCTGGAACATCCTGGACCTGGGCTGTGGCCCGGGACACTGGAGTACTCGCCTGGCGTCACAGTACGGCCCGACCAGCCGGGTGATCGGTCTCGACCTGTCGTACGGGATGCTCGAAAGGGCCAGAGCGATCCATGGCAGCCCTGTCACGTGGCTATGCGCCGATGCCGGTGCGTTGCCGCTGCACGATGGACAGCAGGACGTGGTCTTCTCCAACCTGGCCATTCAATGGTGCCTGGATCTCGATGTCGTGCTGTCGGAGATCCATCGTGTACTCCGCCCTCGCGGGCGCGCCCTGGTCAACACCCTGGGACCGGGCACTCTCTTCGAGGTGGGGCATGCCTGGTCGAATCCTTCTGCACTACTGACCTTCCACTCCAGGGATCGCCATGTGGCCAGCGCCCGCCTGGCGGGCTTTTCCGGTGTCCATGTAGAGGCCCGTACCGAACGGTTCTTCTACCCGAATCTCAGCGCGGTCATGGCTTCGATCAAGGGTGTCGGCGCGCAGGCTTCCCGGCCCGGGGCCCGTCTCTCCCGGTCCGACCTGGCTCGTGCCTCGCGCCGCTTCGAGGCGTTGCGCGAGCCGGATGGCCTACCGGTCAGCTACACACGCCTGACCCTCGTACTCGACAAGGAGTAATCCCATGGCCGCCTTCTTCGTCACGGGCACCGATACCGACGTCGGCAAGACACTGGTCGCCACCGGGCTGCTGTCCCTGGCCCGCCGCCAGGGAATGAGCACCCTGGGATTGAAGCCCATTGCCTCGGGCTGCGAACGAACCCATGCGGGACTGCAGAACGAAGACGCCTTGGCACTGCAGGCCCAAGGCACACCACCATTGACCTACGCGGCGATCAACCCATTTGCCTTCGAACCCGCCATTGCCCCGCATCTGGCGGCCCGCCGTGCCGGCACCACGGTTACCGTGGATGCCCTTGTCGGGCATATAGCCCCGCTGCTGGCCGGGCGGCGGGCGCTGTCCCTGGTAGAGGGCGCCGGTGGCTGGCGGGTTCCACTCAATGATCATGAGGATCTTTCGCGTCTCGCCGTGCGCCTGGAACTGCCGGTGATACTGGTCGTGGGCCTCAAGCTCGGCTGCATCAGCCACGCCTGCCTGACCGCGGAGGCCATACGCGCCGACGGCCTGCCTCTTGCCGGATGGGTGGGCAACCTTCTCGATGAGCGTTTTGCCGCGGATACGGCTCTCTATGCCGATAACCTGGCCACCCTCGAACACGCCCTGCCGGGCCCGTGCCTGGGAATCGTTCCGCGCCTGCGGGACATGGATCATGAAAGGCGCCCCGAGGCGGCAGCCCACTACCTGAAACTGCCTCATGGCGATTGACTTGCGAATGTGCGTCCGTACAATGTGGACGCCTGCCCAACCCTGCGGATGTGGTGGAATTGGTAGACACGCCAGATTTAGGTTCTGGTGCCTTCGGGCGTGGGAGTTCAAGTCTCCCCATCCGCACCATTTCTTCGGCAATCGTTCGCCGAATCACCTTACGTCTCCCCCGAGTGCGACAGCGATAGCCTTTCGCTTTCCGCGACTCGTGCGCATGCGCCACGCACCCGATCCCGACCGACTCCCGTTGCATGACTCCCAGATCCAGACTTCCCACCAGCCCACGGAGGTTCGATGACGTCCCCTGTCTGGCATCCCTACGCTCATCTCAAGTCCCAGTCACCGGCGCCGAAGGTCATCGGTGGCGAGGGGCCTCGCTTCATTCTGGAGGGCGGCGAGCAGTTGCTCGATGCCACCTGCTCATGGTGGTGCATGATTCATGGCTACGCGCATCCACGCCTGGTGGCGGCGATTCGTGAGCAGGCCGGTGAACTCTGTCACGTCATGCTGGGCGGGCTGACCCATGAGCCTGCCGACCGCCTGGCCAGGGAGCTGGTCCGCGTGACACCCGAAGGCCTCGATCATGTCTTCTTTTCCGACAGCGGCTCGGTGGGCATGGAAGTGGCCATGAAGATGGCGGTGCAGTACCACCGTCTGCGCGGCAACCCCGGCAAGCACCGCATGCTCTCATTGATGAAGGCCTACCACGGCGATACCGCTGGCTGCATGGCGGTGTGCGATCCCGAGGAGGGCATGCATTCGCTGTTCTCCGGTTACCTGCCCCGTCACCACTTCGCCCCCGCCCCCGCAGCGCCTTTCGACGCCGAGCCAGAGGCGGTGTCCGCCGACCTCGCGGCCCTGCGTGCGGTGCTGGAGCAGCATCACCATGAGATCGCCGCGCTACTGATGGAACCACTGCTGCAGGCCGCCGGCGGGCTCAACATGACCTCGCCCCTCTACCTCAAGGGCGCGCAGGCTCTGTGCGAGGAATTCGATGTCCTGCTGGTCTTCGATGAGGTGGCCACCGGCTTCGGCCGTACCGGCAAACTGTTCGCCGCCGACCATGCCGACATGGCGCCTGACATCATGGTTCTCTCCAAGGGGTTGACCGGGGGGTATCTGGGACACGCGGCCACGCTGGCCAACGACAAGGTACATGATGCCTTCATTGGCGACAGCCCGGCGCATGCCTTCATGCATGGCCCCACCTTCATGGGTAATCCGCTGGCCTGCCGGGTGGCGCTGGAGAGCCTGGCCGTGTTCGAGGACGAGCGATACCTGGAGAAGATCGCCGGACTCAACCGGCTCCTGCGCGAGGAACTGCTGGAAGACGAGGCGCTGCGGCGGCACCCGCAGGTACGGGACGTGCGAGTGCTGGGCGCCACTGCCGTTATCGAGGTGAAGAATGCCGCCGATCTCGAGGGCGTCGCGAACCTTGCCCGGGCCCGGGGAGTCTGGCTACGCCCTTTTGGTCGATGGCTCTACACCATGCCGGCCTATATCACACCGGAAGAGGACATGCGCCACATAACCGGCGTCATGAAAGGTTGGTTCCAGTAACCCAGAACGCCGTCCCCGGACCGGGGACGGCGTTCTGGGCCGGGCTCCCACATGACAGTGGAGCGACCCGGCAAATGAGGCTAGCCGATTTCTATCAGGCCATGGCAGGCTGGGCGTATGAGATCGGCGCCAGCTCCCGCTCATTCTCGAAGGTGACGATCTCGTAGGCATCCGGCTGGTCGAGCAGGGCGCGGCACAGCTGGTTGTTCAGCGCATGGCCGGACTTCACACCACGGAACTCGCCGATCAGGCTGTAACCCAGCAGGTAGAGGTCACCGATGGCATCGAGCACCTTGTGCTTGACGAATTCATCCTCGTAACGCAACCCACCCTCGTTCACGATGCGGTAGTCATCGACCACGATGGCATTGTCGAGACTGCCTCCCAGCGCCAGGTTGTTGGCCCGAAGGTATTCGAGGTCACGCATGAAACCGAAGGTTCGTGCCCGGGACACTTCCTTGACGAAGGAGGTCGTGGAGAAGTCGACGACGGCCGTCTGCTTCTGATCTTCGAAAACAGGATGGTCGAATTCAATGGCGAAGGAGACCTTGAACCCCTGATGAGGCAGGAAACGAGCCTCCTTCCCATCCTCACGGACCAGGACTTCGCGCTTGATGCGGATGAACTGTTTCGGCGCATCCTGTTCGGCAATCCCCGCCGATTGAATCAGGAATACGAACGGACCAGCGCTGCCATCCATGATCGGCACTTCGGGAGCGCTGACATCCACGTAGGCGTTGTCGATGCCCAGGCCCGCGAAGGCGGACATCAGGTGTTCCACTGTCGCGACCTTGATCCCATCCCGCGACAACGCCGTGCATAGCGTCGTGTCGTTGACCAGGGTAGCACGGGCCGGAACCTGCACTTCGGGATCGAGATCCGTGCGCACAAACACGATACCGGTATTGACCGGTGCCGGACGCAGCGTCAGATAGACCTTCTTGCCGGAGTGGAGGCCGACGCCAGTGGCGCGAATGATGTTTTGCAGGGTGCGTTGTCTGATCATGGGCAGTAGCCAGGCGGTTGTTAGTTATCAAACACCGTTCACTATAACACCGAACATGTGTTTCAACAAAAAAACATCTCCTGACCCTGCCTAATCAGTCGATAGCGGTTATCAATCAGCCTGACGCCGCAGGAAGGCCGGGATGTCGAGATAATCGTCCAGCTCCTGAGGAGAGCGGCGCTTCTCGGGCCGTGGCTTCACGGCCTCCTGTGGCTCGGCCTTGGTGGCCACGGCGCTCTGCTGACGCATGGCAGGCTGCTGCCGCTGACGATACTCGCTCCCCTCGGGGCGCTTGGCACTCTCGCGTCCGGCAATCTTCTGCTGCCGTCCTTCCAATCCGGCCGCCACCACGGTGACACGCAGCTCATCGGTCATGTCCATGTCGATCGACGTGCCTACCACAATGGTAGCATCCTGGGAAGCAAACTCCTGAACCGTGGCGCCCACGTCGTTGAATTCACCAATGGAAAGGTCCGGGCCAGCGGTGATGTTGACCAGGATACCGCGAGCACCGTGCAGGTCGATATCCTCGAGCAGCGGGCTGCGAATGGCCTTCTCGGCCGCCTCGCGGGCACGATTTTCCCCGGTTGCGCCACCGGTTCCCATCATCGCCATGCCCATTTCGGACATCACGGTGCGGACGTCGGCGAAGTCGACGTTGATGATACCGGGGCTGGTGATCAGCTCGGCGATGCCCTGGACGGCACCCAGCAGCACGTCATTGGCAGCGCTGAAAGCCGTGAGCAGGCTGGCATTCTTGCCCAGAACGGAAAGCAGCTTCTCGTTGGGAATGGTAATCAGGGAGTCGACGTGTTCGGAGAGCTCCTTCATGCCCTCCTCGGCGACACGCATGCGCTTGGGGCCTTCGAACGGGAACGGCCGTGTCACCACCGCCACGGTGAGGATGCCCAGCTCCTTGGCCACCTGAGCCACCACAGGGGCGCCCCCGGTACCGGTGCCGCCACCCATCCCGGCAGTGATGAAGACCATATCGGCACCGCGGATCAGCTCGGCGATGCGCTCACGATCCTCCATGGCCGCCTGGCGACCCACGTCGGGATTGGCGCCAGCGCCCAGCCCCTTGGTGATCTCGTTGCCTAATTGGAGTACGGTCTTCGCCGACACTCGCTTGAGTGCCTGAGCATCCGTATTGGCGCAGATGAACTCCACGCCCTCGATGTTGCTCTCGACCATGTGGTTGACGGCGTTGCCGCCGCCTCCACCCACGCCGACGACCTTGATGACCGCACTGCTCGAGGGTGCGCTATCTACCAGTTCGAACATAAGCCCCGTCTCCTGGACCGCACCGCGGCCCTGTCAGAAATTTCCTTTCAACCAGCCCTTGATTTTTGCCAGCGCCGGAATCCCTTCCCATACTCCACGCTGGGAGACGTCATCACGCCTGGGTTGCGCCGTTACTATCCTGCCCTCACGCCCCCGCCCATGCTGGGCTTCCTGAAGAGCATAATGTAGCAAACCGACTCCCGTAGAATAAATCGGATTTCGGACCACATCGGCCAGACCACGCACATTGTGCGGGCAGGCAATGCGAACCGGCATATGAAATATCTCCTCCGCCAGCTCGACCACGCCCTCCATGCGCGAGGTTCCGCCGGTCAAGACCACGCCAGCCGCCACGAGATCCTCGAAGCCGCTGCGACGTAATTCATCACGGATGAGGGTGAACAACTCCTCGTAGCGCGGCTCGACCACCTCGGCCAGCGCCTGGCGTGACAGATCCCGTGATGGACGATCCCCGACGCTCGGTACCTTGATCATCTCATCGCTGGCGGCCAGCTGCGTCAGCGCACAGGCGTACTTGACCTTGATCTCCTCGGCATACTGGGTAGGCGTACGCAGCGCCATGGCGATGTCGTTGGTCACCTGGTCACCGGCGATGGGAATCACCGCCGTGTGCCGGATCGCGCCTTCGGTGAATACGGCAATGTCGGTGGTACCGCCACCGATGTCCACCATGCACACGCCCAGTTCCCGTTCGTCCTCTGTCAACACCGCCATGCTGGAAGCGAGCTGCTCGAGAATGATGGCGTCGACTTCCAGGCCACAGCGGCGTACGCATTTGTCGATATTCTGCACCGCATTGAGCGCCGCCGTGACCAGGTGTACCCGGGCTTCCAGTCGCACCCCGGACATGCCCAACGGCTCCCGTATGCCACCCTGGGTATCGATGGAGAACTCCTGGGGCAGTACGTGGAGCACACGCTGGCCTTCCGAAATAGCCCGTGCCCGCGCTGAATCAATAACTCGATCAATATCGGATGACATCACTTCGCGCTCTTTTATCGCAACCACGCCATCCGAGTTCATGGAGCTGATATGACTGCCGGCAACACCCACATAAACCGAGTGGATATCGCAACCGGCCATCAGTTCGGCCTCTTCGACGGCACGCTGAATAGATTGCACGGTGGATTCGATATTGATGACAACACCCTTCTTCATGCCGCGGGAAGGGTGTGAGCCGATACCAGCGATTTCGATGCCGCCGTCATCGGTTCGCTGCCCGACGATAGCCACCACCTTGGATGTACCGATATCCAGTCCGACTACCATATTAGATGAGTTGGAAGTGACTGCCATGCGCCGGGGTATCTCCTGAAACTTGACCCGCAGGGAATTCCATTAATCCGATAAATGGTCATTTCGCCTATTATAGGAACAACTAGCGTTAAACCACCAGTCCAATACGAGAAACAGCGCTTACGATACGGGTTATTTGTGGCAAAAGGAACACCATTTGTCGACTTATCGCTTGAATAGCGTCTTGAAAAAGCGATTAGCCCGCGTCATCGGTATCACCCTCTTCAATATCGGTTTCGCCGTGCCAAGCTACCGCGACACCATTCGGATAACGCAGGTCTATGTAGCGAATATGCGACGCCTGCGGACCCAACTGGCGCTGCCAGGCCGCCGCAAGGCGTGCCAGACGCGCTTCCCGGTCACTGCGGCCCAACATGACCCAGACACCGTCATCGAGCTGGAGTCGCCAGGCCCCCCGAGGTTCCAGTCTAAGCTGACTGATGGTCAAGCCCAAGGTGTCGAATCGTGGCGACAGCCGTTCATGGTAGGCCAGCACTTCGGCACCACTTCCCACGGGACCCGCGAGATCCGGCAGGCCATCGGGAGGCGCCACCGGTGCGAAGGCAAACGGCTCGCCTGCGGGGTTGAGCAGATAGTCATCGTTCCAGCGCGCGACAGGAACCTGCTCGACCAACTCGAAAGCCAGGGCATAGGGCCACTCGCGCGCCACTCTGACCTCCGCGAGCCAGTCTATGGAGCGGGCACGACGGCGCAGAGCCGGTAAATCGGACGATAGCCAGGTTTCCCCCTGAACCAGGGGCGCCAGCTGTGACCGCAGATAATCGGCGTTGACGTGGTTGAGCTCTCCACGAATCGAGACACGCTCGATGGGTCGATCGAGCCACATCCAGAGTGCGCGCCCACCGGCTCCCAGCAGGATCAGCAGCAACAGCACTCCCGTCAACGAACCACGGGTGCTCATGCCTGGTGTGACTCCAGTGTCGTGCCCAGGATACACAGCACCAGGGTATCGAAATCGATACCGACATGGGCCGCGGCCTGGGGTACCAGGCTATGGTCGGTCATGCCCGGTGAGGTATTGACTTCGATGAGCCAGAAGCGCCCACCGGCGTCACGCATCACATCGACCCGCCCCCAGCCCTCGCCCCCGATCGCCTCGAAAGCCTCCCGACACAGTTCTCCCAATTCGGCCTCGGCCCTGGCATCGAGGCCACAGGGCAAATGATAGAGCGTGTCATTGGAGATATATTTGGCGTCGTAGTCGTAGAAGCCTCCGGGCACCTCGACTCGTATGGCCGGCAACACCCTGTCGCCAAGCAGGGACACCGTATATTCCTCTCCCACGATAAAGCGCTCAGCCATGACACGCGCATCGTAACGGGCCGCGTCCCGGTAGGCGGCCTCGAGCGACGCCCGGCACTCGACGATGCTGATGCCCAGGGTCGACCCTTCATGAACCGGCTTGACGATGAGAGGCAGGCCCAGGCTCGCAATCACCTCGTCCCAGTTGGAGTCCGCGGCAAGCATCACCGCCTCCGGCGTCGGCAGGCCCACCGCCTGCCAGACTTGCTTGGTACGCTGCTTGTCCATGCCCAGGGCAGATGCCAGCACGCCACTGCCGGTATAGGGAATGCGCAGCAGCTCGAGCGCCCCCTGCAGGGCGCCGTCCTCGCCCCCGCGACCGTGCAGGGCAATAAAGGCCCGATCAGGATTCAACGCCTCGAGTCCGGCAAGTCCACCGCCGGCAGGGTCGTAACCCATCACATCGAGGCCGGCACGCTCCAGGGCGGCCAGCACGGCGGCGCCACTCTTGAGCGATACCTCACGCTCGGCGGAATCCCCGCCGAAGAGCACCACGACACGACCGAACTCCCTCGCCTGCGTCATAGCGCCACCTCATCCAGTTTCAGTCGACTCTCGGCGAGGCCGAGCGCAATCCCCCCCACGTCTCCCGCCCCCTGGGTGATCAGGATGTCGTCGGGCCGAAGTACCCTCGTCAACAATCCGGGCAATTCCGACTTGTCCTGTACGAAGATGGGGTCCAGCTCGCCACGCTGGCGGATGGAGCCCGCGAGTGTTCGGCCATCGGCACCGGGTATGGGCGCCTCGCCGGCGCTGTAGACGTCGAGCAGCAGTAGTGTATCGACTCCACCGAGGACTCGCACGAAATCCTCGTAGAGATCCCGGGTACGCGTGTAGCGGTGTGGCTGGTAGACCATGACCAGGCGACGCTTGGGCCAACCGGCGCGCACCGCCCTGATGACCATTTCCACTTCACGAGGGTGATGGCCATAGTCGTCCACCAGCATGACCTCTCCCTCGCCATTCGGCGGCGGGAAGTGACCATGGACCTGGAAGCGACGCCCCACGCCGGCGAACCCTGCCAGGCCGCGCAAGATGGCCGCATCATCGACGCCCGCATCGGTCGCCACGACAATGGCAGCCAGGGCATTGAGTGCATTGTGTCGCCCCGGCATTGCCAGGCGCACTGCAAGCGGCGCCAGCCCCTCCGGGCGCAGCGCGGTAAAGCTGACCTCTCCCGCTTCCTGCACGAAGTCGGCGACCCGGTAGTCGGCATCCTCGCTGAACCCATAGGTCACGAACTGGCGATGGACGCGATCCAGCAGTCCGCGTACGTGCTCATCATCGATGCACAGTATGGCCAGGCCGTAGAACGGCAGGTTATGCAAGAACTCGATGAAGGTGCCCTTCAGTCGATCGAAGTCTCCGCCGTAGGTGCTCATGTGATCGGCATCGATATTGGTGACGATGGAGACCATGGGCTGCAGGTGCAGGAAGGATGCATCGGACTCATCGGCTTCGGCGACCAGGTAGTCGCCTTCCCCCAGGCGGGCATTGGCGCCGGCGCTGGTCAGCCTGCCACCAATCACGAAGGTGGGATCCAGGCCGCCTTCACCGAGCAGCGTTGCCGTGAGGCTGGTGGTGGTGGTCTTGCCGTGGGTCCCCGCCACGGCGATGCCATGCCGGAAACGCATCAGCTCGGCCAGCATTTCGGCGCGCCGCACCACCGGCAGCCGGTGTTCATGGGCCCAACGAATCTCGGGGTTGGTCTCATCCACGGCGGTGGAAACCACGACCACATCGGCATCCGCCACGTTCGCATCGGTGTGACCGATCACCACGCGAATGCCCTTTTCGCGTAGCCGCTCCACGACAGGAGAGCTTTTCAGATCGCTGCCGCTCACCTGGTAGCCCTGATTGGCAAGCACTTCGGCAATACCGCACATCCCGGCACCACCGATGCCGACGAAATGGATATTCCGGGTGCGGCGCATGCCCAGGCCCTGCCCATGGCGGGACAACGCGGCCTGACCGGGAACCGGTCCAAGGTTGCTATTGCTCAAGAGCTGTCTCCATGCAGCCGGCCACCAGGCGCTCTACCGCATCCAGATGGGCGCACGCCCGAGCGCGCCGCGCCATGGTGGCAAGAATGTCGGGTTGTAAGAGCATCGTCAGGCTCTCGGCCAGCGACGCTGCGGTCATGTGCTGCTGTGGCAGCAAGTCGGCCGCCCCGGCTTCTACCAAAGCCTGAGCGTTGGCGGTCTGGTGATCGTCCACCGCATGGGGAAACGGCACGAAAAGCGCCGGCTTGGCGGCGGCGGCGAGTTCCGCAACGGTCAGTGCCCCGGCGCGACAGACCACCAGATCCGCCCAATCATAGGCTGACGCCATGTCGTCGATAAAGTCGACCACGTCGGCCTCGACCTTGTGCGCGGCATACGCCTCTCGGGTCATACCCTCCTTGTTCCGGCCGGCCTGGTGGCGCACCTGGGGTCGTCTCTCCTCCGGCAACCATGCCAAGGCCTCGGGCACGCGCTGATTGAGGGCCAGCGCCCCCAGCGAGCCACCCACCACCAATAGCCGCAAGCGCCGCCCGGCCATCGCCTCGGCGCTGCGAGGTGCCGCGCCCAGGGCCGCGATCCCGCTACGCACCGGGTTGCCGATCACCTCGCAGCGGCCATTGAAGGCGTGTTCAAAGGCGGCATAGACCCGCTTCGCCAGGCGAGAAAGTACCTTGTTGGTCAGTCCGGCCACGGCATTCTGCTCATGGATCACCAGCGGCCGCCGCCCTAACCAGGCGGCAAGCCCGCCGGGACCGCTGGCGAAGCCGCCCAATCCGACCACCAGACGCGGATCGAGCTCACGAATGATACGCGAGGCCTGCCACACGGAACGGGACAAGTTGAAGGGCGCCAACAGCCAACCGGCGGCTCCCTTGCCGCGCAGACCCACTACCGAGATATGGTGAAGCGGGATGTTCGCGTCAGGCACCAGGCGGTTCTCGATACCGTGGGGGCTGCCCAGCCAGTGGACTTCCACGCCTTCGGCCTGGAGCCCACGGGCCAGGGACAGGGCAGGAATGACGTGCCCCCCCGTACCACCCGCCATGATCAATACCCGGCGTGGTTCATCCTTGTTCACTTGACGACTCCATGCAAGCGTGGCGCCCGCCGCCCTGCCGTCACCTGGGAAGCCGTCGGACTTCCTCGGCGCAACGCCTGACGGGTCTCGATATCGGCACGCAACAGCAATGCCACCATCATGGCGCTGACCAGCAGGCTCGACCCACCGTAACTGAGCAGCGGCAACGTCAGCCCCTTGGTAGGCAGCATGCCGGTGCTCACCGCAATGTTGATGAACGCCTGCGTGCCGATGACCAGGGCGATGCCATAGCTGACATACGCGGCGAAGGCGAGACCCGCCAGTTCGGCACGCCGCCCCACCGCCATGGCCCGGTAGATCAGCAGTGCAAAAAGCCCCACCACGCCGATCGCACCGAACAGCCCGAGCTCCTCGGCCAGCACGGCGAAGACGAAATCGGTATGGGCCTCCGGCAGGTAGAAGAGCTTCTGGACGCTATTGCCCAGCCCCATGCCGAGCCAATGGCCGCGGCCATAGGCGATCAAGGCCTGGGTCAGTTGGTAACCGCTGGCAAACTGGTCGGCCCATGGATCGGAAAAACTGGTGAGACGCGCCAGGCGATAGGGCTCGGCAATGGCGACATAGAAGCCCAGCAGACCCACCCCTCCGAGAATCAACACGAAGCGCCCCCAGGGCGCGCCCGCCATCAACAGCATGCCCATCACACAACCCGTCATGACCACCACGGCCCCATAATCGGGTTCGAGGATCAAGAGCACGGCAATGACCCCCATGACCAGCAGCGGACGCAGGAAGGCGCCCCACTGGCGCCGCACTTCGGGCAGGAAACGCTCCAGATAGCCCGCCATGTAGGCGATCAGGCAAAGCTTGGCGACTTCCGAAACCTGCAGGTTGAAGGGAATCCCGGGAATCGAAAGCCAGCGACGGCTGCCGTTGACCTCACGGCCGATGAACAGCACCAGCACCAGGAGTGCGATACTGACCAGCAGGAGAAAGGGGCCGTTGGCCCGCCACCAAGCCAATGGAGCCCGTAGCGTAAGCCCTGCCGCCACCAGGGCCAGGGTCACGAACAGCGCGTGACGCTGGCTGAAATACCAGGGATTCCCGGTCAGTGCGGCAGCCACTCCGGTGGATGCCGAGGTCACCATGACCCATCCGATCAACATCAGTGAAAGCGACGCAAAGACCAGCCAGCCGTCGAAGGGATGCTCCTGGGTCGAAAGACGCTGTCGCAGCCTGGCAACGCGCATCATGAGGCTATCTCCGCGGCGCGTTGGTGCACCCAGCGCCGAAACACCTCACCACGCTCCTGATAGTTGGCGAATTGATCCAGGCTGGCGCACGCCGGCGACAGCAATACACAGTCACCGGGCTCGGCAACCGACAGCGCTTGTGACATGGCCGCCTCGATATCGTTCACCATGATGACTCTCACCCGTTCGCCGATGGCGTGTGCCAATCGCTCTGCATCCAGGCCGAACAGGATGGCCGCACGGCCATATCGTGCCAGCTGTCCCGCCAATGGCCCGAAGTCGGCCCCTTTGCCCACCCCACCGGCAAGCAGGATCAGCCGCCCCTGGAGCGTCGGACCCAGGCCCGCGATGGCGGCCAGGGTGGCGCCGACGTTGGTGCCCTTCGAGTCGTTGATCCACCGCACCCCATTGATCTCGGCTACCACTTCGCCGCGGTGCGGCAACCCGGTGAAGCGGCGCAGTACCCGGCACATGGCCTCCATTGGGAAGTCCAGGCGGCGCCCCATGGCGATGGCAGCCAGGGCATTGGCCTGATTATGCCGCCCCGCCAGCTTCATCTCGTGCGTGGGCAGCAACGGCGTATCGCCATGCATCAACCAGTCGCGCCCCTCGTGGGGAGCGATTCCCCACTCGCCATCCCGCGGAGGCTGGGTGGTGAAACGATCCAGGGCGGAAAGCCGGTCCGATGGCCAGGTCATGGGGTCCTCGGCATTGACGACGGCGTGACGCGCCCCCCGGAAGATGCCCTGCTTGGCGGCACGGTAACCGGCCATGTCGCCATGGCGATCCAGGTGATCCTCGGAAAGGTTGAGGAAGGCTGCCGTTTCGGCACCAAGCCGCGGTGTGGTCTCGAGCTGGAAGCTGGAGAGTTCGAGTACGTAACAGTCGGCATCCGGCTCGTCATCGAGCAGGTCCAGGGCAGGCGTTCCCAGGTTGCCGCCCACCGCAACGCGACGGCCCGACTCGCGAGCCATTTCGCCCAGCAGGGTGGTGACGGTGGACTTGGCGTTGGAGCCGGTAATGGCAGCAATCGGAGCGCGGCAGGCCCTGCTGAAAAGGGCGATCTCGCCAACCAGCACTGGCTCACCGCTGAATTCGTTCATCCGACCGGCGAGCTCTGCCAGGCCCGGCGTGCGTGGATCCACGCCAGGGCTCGACACCACTTCGCCCACCTCGCTCAGGTCCAGCGCGGCCAGTGGGCCGCAATGGATCGGCACACCGGGATGAGCCGCATGGAAATCATCGATTCCCGGAGGTACCGCACGGGTATCGGCCACCATGTAGGGCACATCCCGACGAGCCAGGTGGCGGCAGATGGCCCGCCCCGATATGCCGAGCCCGACCACCAGCGTCATCCCTCTCGGCACCTTGTGCATGCTCGCCTCCTCATCCAGTGGGCATTGCTCGTCCAATGCGGCTCAGCGGATCTTCAACGTGGCCAGGCCAACCAGGACCAGCACGACCGTAATGATCCAGAAACGCACGATGACTCGCGGTTCGGGCCAGCCCTTGAGTTCGAAATGATGGTGCAACGGGGCCATACGAAAGATACGGCGGCCGGTCAACTTGTACGACCCCACCTGGAGGATCACCGAGATGGTCTCCATGACGAAGATCCCCCCCATGATGAACAGCACGATCTCCTGGCGCACGATAACCGCCACGACACCGAGCGCGGCTCCCAGAGCCAGCGCTCCGACATCGCCCATGAAGACCTGGGCCGGGTAGGTGTTGAACCACAGGAAACCCAGCCCCGCACCGGAGATGGTGGCGCAGAATACCGCCAGTTCACCGGCACCGACGATATTGGGAATCTGAAGATAATTGGCGAAGACGGCGTTGCCGCTGGCATAGGCGAACACTGCCAGGCCCATGGCGACCATGACGGTGGGCATGATCGCCAGCCCGTCGAGGCCGTCGGTCAGGTTGACCGCATTGGAGCTGCCGACGATCACCAGGTAGGTAAGGACGATGTAGAACACGCCCAGCGGCATGACGATGTCCTTGAACAGTGGAACGATCAGGCTGGTTTCCACCGCGCTCGTCGCGGTGACGTAGAGCAACAGGGCCGCCGCCAGGCCGATGACAGACTGCCACAGATACTTCCAGCGGGCCGGTAGTCCCCTTGGGTTCTTCTCCACCACCTTACGATAGTCGTCGACCCAGCCGATCGCCCCAAACCCCAGCGTCACGGCCAGTACGATCCACACATAGCGAATGGAAAGGTCCGCCCACAACAGGGTGCTGATGGCGATCGCCATCAGGATCATGGCCCCGCCCATGGTGGGCGTGCCGGCCTTGGACAGGTGCGACTGAGGGCCATCGTCCCGCACTGCCTGGCCGATCTGGCGCTCGACCAGCCGGCGGATCATCCAGGGGCCCAGCCACAGGCACAGCAGCAGTGCGGTGACAGTACCCAGGATCATTCGCAGGGTCAGGTAGTTGAAGACATTGAAGGCGCTCTGGTATTGCGCTAGAAAATTTGCCAGATAAAGCAGCATGTGTTGCGTTCACCTTGATGCGTCTGCGCGTAGCGCGTCCACGATCTTTTCCATCCCGGCGCTGCGCGAGCCCTTGATCAGCACGCTGGCGCCGGAAAGCAGATGGTCAAGGACATGGCGCGTCAGCGCCTCGCGGTCATTGAAATGGCACCCGCCTTCTCCAAAGGCGTCGCTGGCCGGCTTCGCCAGCTCCCCGCAGGTGCCGAGCACGTCTATCCCCAGCTCCCGTGCGTACCGGCCGATTTCGGCGTGCAATCGATCCGACTCCGCTCCCAGCTCTCCCATGGCACCCAACAGGCACCACCGCGGTTCCGGCAGTTCGGCCAGCAGCGACAGGGCTGCCTTGACCGCTCCGGGGTTGGCATTGTAGGTATCGTCCAACAGCCGCGATCCCTTGATACCGGCAACCGAACTGAGTCTCCCCGGCAGGGGAGTCACCGCGTCGAGCCCAGCGACCACCTGATCCGATGGCAGACCCAGCGCAATCGCGCCGGCAGCGGCAGCCAGGGCGTTGGACACGCTGTGTCGCCCCAGCAGGGCGAGCTGCACGCGGCCAAGCCGCTGGCCCTCCACGACAAGCGTGAAAGCATAGCGCCCCAGAACGTCGCAGGCCAGCTCGGTGGCATGAACGCAACTGCCCTCGACGAGCCCGAAGTCCAGCACACGCTTCGGCGCGGCACACTGCGCCCAGAACGGGAAGTAGGCATCGTCGCGGTTGAGGACCGCCACCCCATCGGCAGGCAGGCCGGTCAGGATTTCCGCCTTCGCCTGGGCGATCTGTCCCATGCCACCAAACTCGCCGACATGTGCCCCGGTGACATTGGTGATCACCGCCGCCTGGGGCTCTGCCAAGGCAGCCGTCCAGGCGATTTCACCCAGATGATTGGCACCCAGCTCCACGACTGCCTGCCGATGACCGGGCTTCAGCCCGAGCAGCGTCAGCGGGGCTCCGATATCGTTATTGAGATTGCCACGGGTCGCCAGTGTATCGCCGCGAAGGCTCAGCAGTTGAGCCAGTATCTCCTTGACACTGGTCTTGCCACTGTTGCCGGTCACCGCGATGAGCGGCCCTCCCCACGCCCGGCGGTTGGCACGACCCAGCAGGCCCAGTGCCAACCGGGAGTCCGGCACGACCAGTTGAGGCAACGGATCCTTCACCTCCCGTTCGACCACCGCTGCGACAGCACCAGCCTCCCGGGCCTGGCCGATGAACTCATGAGCGTCGAAACGTTCGCCGCGCAGAGCCACGAAGAGGGAGCCGGACGTCAGTTGCCGCGTGTCCGTCACGACCCCCTGCAACACGCAATCGACCTCGGGGGCCGGGACACCCAACAGGTCGGCCACCCCAGCCAGTGAGTCCAGCCCCCGATCACCCATGTCCCGCACTCTCTCGCCGGGCCAGGGCGGCCTCGGCCTGGCGTGTGTCACAGAACGGATGACGCGCACCATCGATTTCCTGGTAGGTTTCATGCCCCTTGCCCGCGAGCAGAACGACATCGTTGGCACTGGCTTCCGCCAGGACCCGAGCGATGGCATCGCCCCGGCCGGCAATCGTCCAGGCACCCTCCCTCGCCTGCGGGGAAAGACCGCACAGAATCTGCTCGCGGATGGCCGCGGGGTCTTCACTGCGCGGGTTATCGTCGGTGATGACCAGCCTATCCGCATGGCGCTCCGCGACCGCCGCCATCAGCGGGCGCTTGCCGTCGTCGCGATCACCGCCACAGCCGAACAGGCACCACAGTCGCCCATCGCCTGGCAGATGGGCACGCAAGGCGATGAGAGCGTTCTCGAGCGCACCCGGGGTATGGGCATAGTCGATAATGACCGTGGGGCAGTTCCCACGCCGAACCGCCTGCATTCGTCCAGGCACCGGAGAGAGCCGCTGCGCCGCCTCGAAAAGGGCCGCCCGAGACTCGCCCAGGCCATACAGGGTGGCAATGGCCAGCAGCACGTTCTCCAGGTTGAAACGTCCCATGAGCGGCAACTCGAGAGGCATCTCACCATCCGGAGTGGCCACCAGCGCCAATTGCCCGGTCTCGGAGGGACGCCAGTCGACGACCCGCAGCGTCGCGGCAGAATCCTCTCCCACCGCCAGCACGCGCACATTCGGCGCCAGGCCGGCCAGCATCAGGCGCGCCAGCGAGTCGTTGGCATTGACCACCGCAAGCGACAGTTCCGGCCGCCGAAACAGGCGTGCCTTGGCCGCCGCATAAGCCGCCATGCTGCCGTGATAGTCGAGATGGTCACGACTCAGGTTGGTGAAAACGGCTGCCCTCACCCGGCAGCCATCGAGCCTCCCCTGTTCCAGAGCGTGGGAGGAAACTTCCATGGCCACGCGCTCGACCCCCTTCCGGCCCATCTCCCCCAGCGCCGCCTGCAGTGCCAGCGGGCCAGGCGTCGTCAGCCCTGCCTCGGCCAGCATCCCGGGGCGCCCATGTCCCAGGGTGCCGACGAGGCCGGCTTCATGTCCCAGCAGCGTGCTCAATTCGGCAATGTAATGGGTGACCGAGCTCTTGCCGTTGGTTCCGGTGACGCCGATCAGTTCGAGGTCGTCCGGCACGGCGAAGAGCCCCCTTCCCAGTTCGCCAAGCCGTTGACGCAGAAAGGGCAGTCCGATGACCCGCGTATCCCGTATCGAGGCGGGCAGCGTTTCACTGGACTCGAGGTGATAGAGCACCCACGCGGCCCCGGCTTCCAGGGCTTCCGACAGGAAGTCACGACCATCGGTGGTGACGCCTGGCACGGCCAGGAAGACGTCACCCGGTACCAGGCGACGACTGTCCAGCACCAGGCGGACCTGACCGTCCGTCCCGATATCGGGCATCGACAATGCGGGCCAGCAGTGACGCAGCGCAGCCTGGAAACGGGCAACATTCACCAGCATCGGTATTCCTCTGTCTGGGGGCGGAAAACACTCATCTTACGCGCTGGTCGGGAGGCACATCGAGCAGACGCAGGGCACTGCCGGTGACACGCGAGAATACAGGTGCCGCCACCGCGCCGCCGAAATAATCGCCGGCGCGGGGGTGGTCGATCATCACGATCGTCACGATACGCGGGTCGGAGACCGGTGCGATGCCGGCGAAGAGACTGCGGTACGCATCCTGCTCGTAACCACTCACCGAGGTCTTGCGTACCGTACCGGTCTTGCCGGCTACGCGATACCCGGGCACACCAGCTCGGCGACCACCGGTCCCCGGCTGGACCGACTCCTCCATGATGCGCAGCAGATCATGGGCGATCTCGGGATCGACGGTAGGGGTCCCGGCCGGCGCTTCCGGCAACCTGAGCAGCGAAGGGGGCATTCGCACGCCATCGTTGGCAAGCGTGGTATAGGCACTCGCCAGCTGCAGGGCGGAAACCGACAGGCCATAGCCATAGGAAAGTGCGGCCCACTGGCTTCGCGACCAGCGCACCGGGGCCGGCATGTGTCCCACGGCCTCGCCGGGGAATCCCGTCTCGGTGCTCTGGCCGAAACCCAGCCGACGATACAGCTCCGGGACCAGGGGCTCCTCGAGCTCGAGAACCAACCTGGACATGCCGATGTTGGAGGATTTCTCGAGAATGCCGGCCAGGTCGAGCCTGCCGTAGTTGCGAATGTCACGAATGGTGAAACGATCGAGCATCATCCAGCCAGGCGATGTATCGACGACGACATCGGACTCGAACTGGCCACTCTCCATGATGGCAGCCATGGCCAGCGGCTTCATGACGGAACCCGGCTCGAAGACATCGACGATAGCCTGGTTGCGCAGCCCCCGTGGATCGAGACCAGCGCGGTTGTTGGGGTTGTAGGAAGGCTGATTGGCCATGGCCAGCACCTCGCCGGTGCGGGCGTCCATCATCACCACCACCCCGCCATCGGCCTCATGCTCCGCTACGGCGGCCTTGAGTTCGCGATAGGCCATGTACTGCAGACGCTGATCGATGGACAGTACCAGCTCGCCGCCGGGCTGCGCCTCTCGCAACGTGGCCAGGTCGCGCACCAGCCGACCGCGGCGATCCTTGATGACCCGGCGCTGCCCCGGGGTACCGGCCAGGTAGGGCTGGTAGGCGAGCTCTATCCCCTCCTGCCCCATGTCGTCCACGTTGGTCACGCCCAGCAGTTGGGCGGCCACTTCCCCGGCCGGATAGTAGCGCTTGTATTCATGCTGGGCGTAGACCCCTGCCATGCGCAGATCGAGCACTCGCTGGGCGGCCACGGGCGTCAGTTGCCGTCGCAGGTACATGAATTCGCGTTCACTGAAGCGCGCGAGGCGCGTATCGAGGTCGTCCAGGCTCATGTTCAGGGCCTGGGCCAGCATCAGCCGTTGGATACGGTCTTCGGGCACTTCCTGGGGATTGGCCCACAGGGTGACCACCGGCGTCGAGATGGCGAGCGGCTCGCCGTGCCGGTCGCTGATCATGCCACGATGCGCGGTGAGCGACTCGGTGCGCAGGGTCCGGGCATCCCCCTGCCCCTGGAGGAAGGTACGGTCGATGACATGAAGCGTCACGATGCGCCCTGCCAGCAGCACCATGCCGATCACCACCAGACTCAGCACCACCACATAGCGTGCCCGCCCCATGGCCGGGCTGGGCGGGCGGCGGCGCGGCGACACGCCGCCGGCGGATTCCGCTTTCATGGCCGGATGACCTCGACTTCATTGACGTCAGGCAAGCGCATTTCCAGACGATCGACGGCTAGCCGCTCGATGCGTGCCGGCGACGACCACGCGCTCTCCTCCAGCAGTAGCTGCCCCCACTCGGTCTGCAGCTGATCCCGCTCACGCTCGAGCTGCTGGAGGCGGGCATACTGTTCCCGGGTAAGATGCGTGGCGTTGATCACTGCCGTGGCACTGGCCAGGCAGGCCAGCACGAGCGCACAGACGATGATCAACCGGGTGCTGGGCATCCGGCCGAATGGCCAGCCCAAAGAGGATGAAGATGAGGTGTGTCGTCCTTGATTCATACCATGCCTCAGACCAGCTTGCGCGCTGCACGCATTACCGCACTGCGAGCACGGGGATTGGCTTCGATCTCCTCGGGGGTTGGGCGCCGGGCCTTGCCCAGTGACATCAACCGCCTGGCGAGCTGATCATCGCGAATCGGAACGCCACGAGGCAAATCGGTATCACCTCGCACATGTTCACGGATGAAGCGCTTGACCCGACGATCCTCGAGCGAGTGAAAACTGATCACCACCAGGTGCCCGCCGGGCGCCAGCGCCTCCAGCGCCGCCTCGAGTGCCTCGTCGAGCTGCTCCAGTTCACCATTGACATGAATACGCAGTGCCTGAAAGGCCCGGGTTGCGGGATGCTTGCCCTTCTCCCAGGCCGGATGAGCCGCTTTCAGCACCTCGGCCAGATCCGCGGTGCGAGTGAAAGGACGCTCGGCACGGCGGGTCACGACGGCCCTGGCCAACCGCTTGGCAAACCGCTCTTCGCCATAGGTCTTGAAGACCCTGGCAATGTCGGACTCGGCCGCGCCAGCCAGCCAGTCAGCGGCGCTCACGCCATGGGTGGGGTCCATACGCATGTCGAGGGGGCCATCGCGAAGAAAGCTGAAGCCACGCTCGGGGTCGTCAAGTTGAGGCGACGACACGCCCACGTCGAGGAGCACCCCGGCCAGCCGGCCATGCAGTTCATGACGTCGGGCCAGTTCATCCAGACGAGCAAACTCCGTCCGTTCGATGATGAAGCGCGGATCCTCGATGGAAGCCGCCTCGGCGATAGCCTGGGGATCACGATCGATGGCCAACAGGCGGCCTTCCGGTGCCAGCCGGGCGAGTATGGCCCTGGAGTGCCCGCCACGTCCGAAGGTGCCATCGAGATAGACGCCTCGAGGATCGTGAACGAGCGTCTCGACAGCGCCATCGAGCAGTACGCTGGCATGGCGAAAGCCGCGGGGGGGCGTTTCAGGGGCGGTTGACGACATGCGCTTCTCTGGAGTGTCGAAGTAGTCGTACCGGTCTTGCGACCGGTATCGGGAGGTATCATTCAGGGGGAGTCGGCCGATAAGCCGGGTTCTGTCGAGGACAGCCATTCATCTAGGGGCCGCGTCGCCACGGCCCTCCAGCAACCTACCCGAACCCGACGCGGGCCACGTCATGGGGTTCCTATTTGGTCTTGCTCCGGGTGGGGTTTACCATGCCACGCACTGTTACCAGGCGCGCGGTGCGCTCTTACCGCACCCTTTCACCCTTGCCGGTCTCCCGAAGGAGACGTAGGCGGTCTGCTCTCTGCTGCACTTTCCGTCGGCTCGCGCCGCCCAGGCGTTACCTGGCACCCTGCCCTATGGAGCCCGGACTTTCCTCCCCCGGCACCGATCTTCACGACCGGGCTGGCGGCGACTGTCTGGCCGACTCCGAGCGCAAGAATACCAGTGCGCCGAAGCCCCCTCAATGTCTTTTCCCGCTGGTCGAGAGCGCCCCCGGTCCCGTCAACGCGTTTCCTTCACTGCCTGGGCTCGGCTGTACCACACCTTCTTGGCACCACCCAGCAGCCGAGCCGCCACTGCAGCCGCCTGCCTGACACCGATGCCTTCGGCAAGCAAGGCGCCGAGCAGGGCTTCTGCCTCCACATCGTCTGGCTCCGGCACCTGCTGAGGCTCGGCACCGGCGACCATGATCACGAACTCCCCCCGCGCTTGATCCGGGTCCGCCTCCATCCGCGCCAGTAGCGCCTCGGCAGAGCCATCCAGAAAGGTTTCGAAGGCCTTGGTCAACTCCCTTGCCAGTACAAGTCGCCGCGCTCCCAATACCCCGCCAATGTCGGCAAGCGTCTCGCGAATGCGATGCGGCGACTCATAGAAGACCAGGGTTTCCTCGCGCCGGGCCAACGCCTCCAGACGACGGCTTCGCGCCGTTGTCCTGGCCGGTAGAAAGCCGTGGAAGAGGAAGCGGTCCGTCGGCAGTCCGGCTCCCGACAGGGCTGCCACCAGGGCACAGGGGCCAGGCACCGGCACGATATGGCGACCTCGGGCACGCAGCTCGCGCACCAGCACGAAACCCGGGTCGCTGATCAATGGCGTGCCCGCGTCACTGACCAGGGCAATGCTGTCACCGCCCGCCAGACGTTCGTCCAACTGGTCGATGCGCGCGGCCTCATTGTGCTCGTGCAGTGACAGCATTGGGACCGTGAGCCCCAGGTGACGCAGCAACCGGGCGGTGTGACGGGTATCCTCCGCCGCCACCAACGCCACGTCGCCCAACACCCTGGCCGCCCGAGGCGAGAGATCCTCAAGATTCCCAATTGGTGTAGCGACCACGTACAATGTACCCGAGTTCGAGTCTGACATGTCGGCTCCCTGGCAAGCTCCCCGGACAAGGAAGGATTCATGCTGAAATCGCCACGCGGCCTGCTGGCCACCGTGCTCCTGGCCATACTGCTAGCAGGCTGTGCGCCTCCCGGCATCGTCGACCGCGTACCCGATGACGACCCCGGCCACCTACTCGAGCAGGCACGTCAGCAGGAACCTGAACAGGCGGCCATCACCCGGCTCCAGGCGGCCGACATCCTAGCACGCCAGGGGCAGCGCACCCAGGCGCTCGACGTCGCCACGAATATCGATGACCAGCAGCTACCCGCCGAGCATCGCCTGCACTGGGCCATGCTGCTCTCCGAGCTCGGCGAGGCCGAAGGCGCCCCCCGGGCGGTCATCCAGGCGGCCCAGGTGCTCGATGAGATCGACGTTCCCCGCGATGCTTCGTTGATTCTCCGGGAACGTCACGGCAAGGCCCTGGCTCAGACCGACGAGCATCGCGCAGCCGCCACGATCCTCATCGGTGTACAGGACGAAACCGACAGCGAAGCGCTCAATGATGCCATCTGGGCGTCGCTTTCCCGTCTCGATGGCCGTGAGCTGGCTGCCATGCGCGACGAGACCGATGCTCTGGGTCTCGGCTGGCTGACGCTTGCCAACCTGGTGCGCGAAAGCGGAGGCGACATCGAAGGGCTTTTCATGCGCTTCGACGAGTGGCGCGAGCGCAATGCCCAGCACCCCGCCGCCCGCAGCGTTCCCCGAGACCTGCTGGCTCTGCGTGAACTGCGCGGGCGGGAAGTTCGCCATATTGCCGTCTTTCTTCCGCAATCCGGCCCACTGGCAGGCGTGGCCGAAGCGATCCGCGACGGCATCCGCGCCCACCACATGAATAGCGCCGAGCGCAACGGCGGCGTTAGCCTGTCTTTCCTGGACACGAGCCACGGTGATATTGATGCCCTTTACGAGGAAGCACGCAACCGTGGTGCCCAGGTGGTCATCGGCCCGCTGGACAAGGACCAGGTAACGGAACTCGAAAACCGCGATCGGGTACCGTTGCCGACCCTGGGCCTCAATTATGGGCATGGCGACGCCAATCGTGCCGAAGGGTTCTACCAGTATGGCCTGTCGGCCGAGGACGAAGCACGCCAGGTGGCAAGGCGGGGTCGCGAGGACGGCCATCGCCGCAGCGCAATGCTGATTCCCGATAACGAATGGGGCAGGCGGGTTGGCCGCGCCTTCGAGGAAGAGTGGCGCCGCCAGGATGGCACCATCACCAATACGGTGGCGTATGACCCCCGGGGCTCCGCGACCGAGAGTACGCGTCGAGCACTCTCCGGCGGCCGGCCGGACATGCTGTTCCTGCTCGCATTGCCCAGCTATGCCCGCCAGATTCCTCCGACCCTGGACTACTATGACGCATCCAGCCTGCCAATCTATGCCACCTCGCACCTCTTCGAGGGTCGTCCACAGCCGCTGCTCGATCATGACCTGGATGATGTGAGCTTCATCGACATCCCCTGGCAGATTCCCGATGCCGCGGTTGGAGGGGTGGAAGCCCTGCCCTATCTCAGCAGTTACCAACAACTGCACGAGGATGCGGACCCTTCGGTCTTCCGCCTGATGGCCATGGGCGTGGACGCCTACGAACTGGCACGTCGCCTGCCGCAGTTCCAACTGATGCCGGAAAGTGAGCTGTTCGGTGCCACGGGGCTCCTGACTCCCGCCTCTGACGGACGCATCCAGCGCCAACTGCCATGGGCACGCTTCCAGAGCGGTGTACCCCGTCCGATCCTGGCCATCGACCTGATCGGCACCGACCTGCTGGAAAACGGGCGTCCTGACAGCGAGCAACCCGACAATGGCCAGCAGGACTGACGCCCGGGCACGAGGCGCGCACATCGAGCGCCTCGCGGCCGAATGGCTGACCGCCCGGGGGCTGATGCTGGTGGCCAGCAACCAGCATGCCAAGGGCGGAGAGATCGACCTGGTCATGCGCGACGGCGATACCCTGGTTTTCATTGAAGTCCGCCATCGAGCCGACTCTCGGCATGGTCATCCACTGGAAACCATCACCGCCACCAAGCAGCGCCGCCTGATCCGCGCCGCGCGTTTTTATCTTGCCCGCAACCGGCTATCATGTCCCTGCCGCTTCGATGCGCTGGCCGTGACCGGCGCTCCGCCCGTTCTCGACTTCGAGTGGGTACAGGGCGCCTTCGACGCGTTTTGACGGGCTCTGCGAAGTCATCCAGGACCAGGACACGAAAGAATGGATTTTCAGCAGCGAATACTTGGCCATTTCAACGCCAGCATCGACACCAAGACCTATGCCAGCGAGGTCCTGCCACCCTTCATCGAGGTCGCCAGCCAGATGATGGTTCAATGCCTCGTCAGCGAAGGCAAGATTCTGGCCTGCGGCAACGGCGGCAGTGCCGGCGATAGTCAGCATTTTTCCTCGGAACTGCTCAATCGTTTCGAGCGTGAACGCCCCAGCCTGCCTGCCCTTGCGCTGACGACCGACACATCGACACTGACATCGATCGCCAACGATTACAGTTACAATGAGGTCTTTTCCAAGCAGATACGTGCACTCGGGCAGCCCGGCGACATCCTGCTGGCCATCTCGACAAGCGGCAATTCGGGCAATGTGATCCAGGCCATACAAGCGGCTCATGATCGCGACATGACGGTGGTCGCCCTGACTGGCCGCGACGGCGGCGATATGGCATCACTTCTTGGCCAGGACGATTGCGAGATACGCGTCCCGGCCACTTCCACGGCGCGCATCCAGGAAGTTCACCTGCTGGTGATCCATTGCCTGTGCGACCTCATCGATGAACAACTCTTCGGCAGCAGTGAGTAATCCATATGGCTTCTACGAGACTGATCCTCCTGATGGTTCTTGCCCTCGCACTGGGCGGCTGCACCACCGTGACCGGCGTGACCAACCCCGGTACCATTGATGAAAACTACGGCAAGCGCACTCTTGGCGCCCAGGTCGAGGATGAGAGCATCGAGACCAAGATTGCCCACAACATGCGCCGGGCAGATGCCAGGCTGGGTGACGCCCGGGTCAATGTGGACAGCTACAACGCCATCGTACTGCTGACCGGGCAGGTACCCAGCGAAGAGCTCAAGGAGAAGGCCACCGAGATCGCCCGGGACGTACGTAACGTCCGCGACGTACACAACGAGCTGGCCATTGCCGCCAATCTCCCGGCAAGCCAGCGCCTGTCGGACACCTGGATCAATACACGCATCCGCACCAGCCTGGCCGCGGACGAAACCATCGATACCGGCCGGCTGCGATTCGTCACGGAAAATGCCAGCGTCTATGTCATGGGAATCGTTACCCGCGCCGAGTCGGATCGCATCGTCGATGCCATTTCCCGCATCGGCGGCGTTCAGCGAATCGTCAAGGTGTTCGACTACCTGGATTGATAGCCTGGAACAGGGATGAAAAAAGCGGCGGGCCAATAAGGCCCGCCGCTTTTTTATGCATTCTTGCTGACGCTTCCTTCTACGGATACCCGCCTGGCGCCGTGGCACCAGGCGGGTATCGGCATATCAGGGCTACTTGATGACGCGAAGCGAAGGACGCCCCTTGGGTGGCGTGCCCTCCTGTTCCTCTCCAGCCTCGTCACCACGATCACCTTCTCCCTCACCACTGCTTTCGACACTGGTCAGTTCCGGGCGCTCAGCGCTCCCTGCGTCGACACCGCTGCTTTCGGGCAACGGAATCACTGGCTCATGACCGAAGACCATTCCGACACCATTCTCCCGCGCGTAAATGGCAACCAGCGCCGGCATGGGAATCACCACCTGCATGGGATTGCCACCGAAGCGGGCACCGAAGGTGATGGCGTGGTTCTCGATAAGCAGGTCACGTACCGCAGTAGGGCCGACATTCAACACGATCTGGCCATTCTGGACGAACTGGCGTGGTACCACCACACCCGGCTGCTCGGCATCGACGACCACGTACGGGGTGTGCTCATTGTCCAGCAGCCACTCGTAGAGGCCCCTGGCAAGATAGGGACGGCTCGACAGCATCTTCGCCCTCCTCCGTTTCAAGGCGCCGGATATGGCCGACGCTGTATTCAGGTGCGCATTTCGCGCTCGTTCTCGCTCAGCGCAGACACGAAAGCATCACGTTCGAACAGGCGCTCCATATAGGTCATCAGCGGCTTGACCTGTTTCTCTGGCAACTCGATGCCCAGCACCGGTAGACGCCAGAGAATCGGGGCAATACAGCAATCCACCAGCGAGAACTCCTCGCTCATGAAAAACGGTACGTCCTCGAAGATCGGCGAAATTCCGACCAGGCTTTCCCGCAGTTCCTTGCGCGCCTTCTCGGCTTCCTTCTTGGCGCCCTGCTCGATCTGTTCGACAAGCGGACACCACTCCCGTTCGATGCGATGCATCCAGAGCCGGCTCTGCGCCCGAGCCACCGGATAGACCGGAAGCAACGGCGGATGGGGAAAACGCTCGTCAAGATATTCCATCATTACCTTGGATTCGTAGAGCACCAGGTCACGATCGAGCAGCGTCGGCACACTGTTGTAGGGGTTGAGATCGGCGAGTTCCTCAGGGCGCTGGTCGCCGCTGACTTCGACGATATCCACCGCGACGCCCTTCTCGGCAAGTACGATGCGCACGCGATGACTGAAGTGATCATCGCTCCCGGAATAGAAGATCATCGACGACCGTTTGGCCACTACACCCATGAAACAATCCTCGCATCAATTCGAACCAGGATGATAACACGCACCCGCACCAGTGGGGGCGTGCGTATGCGCCAGAAGGCGCAGAAACAAGACGCAGGGGGCGTATGGCACAACGGCCACACGCCCCCTGCTGCACAACACGCCTATCCTGAATGGATCAGTGAATGTCGCGCCAGTACTCGCGCTTGAGCAGATATGCCAGCACACCGAAGATGAAAATGAAGATCAATACCTTCGGGCCCAGTGTCTGCGCATGCAGCTTGGACGGCTCACCCACGTAGGCGAGGAAGTTGGTCAGGTCATAGACCGCCTCCTCGAACTCATCGGGCTCCATGGAGCCAGGCCTGGTGACCTGCAGAACGTCGCAGGACTGATACTTGCCGGTCAGCGGATCCAGTTCAGCCCCTTCAACGGGACGATCCGTCTCGGCGCAGACCTTTTCCTGAACCCCCTGCAGCGGCTCCAGCACGTTGGGCATGGCCACCATGTCGAACACATCATTATTGACCCCATTGGGACGACTCGGGTCCTTGTAGAAGGTCAGCAGGTAGGAATAGATCCAGTCGGCACCGCGCAGCCGGCCGTGCAGAGTCAGATCCGGCGCAGCGGCACCGAACCAGTTGGCGGCATCTTCACGATCCATGGCGATGTGCATCTGGTCATTGTAGGCCTGCTCCGAGGAGAAGATCAGATGCTCTTCGACCAGGTCTTGAGGCATGCCGAAGTCCTCGGCAGCCCGGGCGAAGCGCTGATGCTCCAGCGAGTGACAGCCCATGCAGTAGTTGACATAGAGCTGCATGCCCCGCTGCAGGGACGCCTCGTCATTCAGATCCGGCGTCATCGAATAAGGCACATCGGCAGCCGGTGCCGCCATGGCCGCAACGGGCACCAGCGCGAAGAGCAGTGCGAACAGTTGCTTTTTCATTAGCCAGTCACCCTTTCCGGTACGGGTTTGGTCTTCTCCAGCCGGGTATAGAACGGCATCAGCAAGAAGAAGGCGAAGTACAGCAACGTGCACAGCTGGGCCACCGCTGTCCGCAGCGGCGTAGCTGGCAGTGCGCCCAGGATGCCCAGAATCACGAAGCTGATCGCAAAGATCGCCAGCGCCACCTTGGATATCCACCCCTTGTAGCGCATGGAGTTCACCGGGCTGCGATCCAGCCAGGGAAGTACGAACAGGATGGCAATCGCGGCACCCATGAACACCACACCCAGGAACTGGGCCTGCAGGCCGAGGAAGTCGAAGGTAATGGCACGCAGGATGGCGTAGAACGGCGTGAAGTACCAAACCGGCGCGATATGATCGGGCGTTACCATCGGGTTGGCCGGCTCGAAGTTGGGCCGCTCGAGGAAATAACCCCCGCCTTCGGGGAAATAGAACACGACGGCTGCAAAGACAAACAGGAAGACCGCTACGCCGAACACATCCTTGACCGTGTAGTAAGGGTGGAACGGGATGCCGTCCAGCGGCTTGCCGGTCTCGTCCTTCTTGGCCTTGATCTCGATGCCATCGGGGTTGTTGGAACCGACTTCGTGCAGGGCAATCAAGTGCAGCACCACCAGCGCCAGGATGACGATGGGCAGCGCCACCACATGCAAGGCAAAGAACCGGTTCAGCGTAATACCGGAAATCAGGAAGTCACCACGGATCCATTGAGCCAGGTCCGGGCCGATCACCGGGATCGCGGCGAACAGCGAGATGATCACCTGGGCGCCCCAGTATGACATCTGGCCCCAGGGCAGCAGGTAGCCCATGAACGCCTCGGCCATCAGCAGCAGGTAGATGGCCATGCCGAAGATCCATACCAGCTCCCGGGGCGCCTTGTAGGACCCATAGAGCAGCGCACGGAACATGTGCAGGTAGATGACGACGAAGAAGGCAGAGGCACCGGTGGAATGCAGGTAGCGAATCAGCCAGCCATACTCCACGTCACGCATGATGTATTCGACGGAGGCAAAGGCGCCCTCGGCCGACGGGTTGTAGCTCATGGTGAGCCACACGCCTGTCAGAATCTGGTTGACCAGTACCAGCAAGGCCAGGGAACCGAAGAAGTACCAGAAATTGAAGTTTCTTGGTGCGTAATATTGAGAAAGATGTTCCTGCCACATCTGCGTGGCGGGAAAGCGATCATCGACCCAGCGCATGAAGCCGCTTTCCGCCTTGACACGATTCGGGTTACCCATCAGGCAGTCTCCTCGTCTTCGCCAACGATGATCACATCGTCGCTTTCAAAGCGGTATGGCGGAACCTCGAGATTGGACGGTGCCGGCACATTGCGGAATACGCGACCCGCCAGATCAAAGTAGGAGCCATGACAGGGGCAGAAATAGCCACCGGGCCAGGCTGTCATGTCGACGTCATCCGGCCCGGGACGGTACAGAGGCGAGCAGCCCAGATGCGTGCAGATACCGACCAGCACCGAGATGTCGGGCCTGATCGAGCGCAGCGGACCGGTGACATAGTCCGGCTGCTGGGGCACTTCGGAATCCGGGTCGGCCAGGCGTGCGGGGTCGAATTGTTCGGTACGCTCGATCATGTCCGGTGTGCGCTTGACGATCCATACCGGACGTCCACGCCACTCGACGGTCATGCGCTGACCTTCCTCGAGCTTGGAAACGTCCGCCTGAACCGGCGCACCCGCCGCTCTAGCCCTGGCACTTGGCTGCCAGGAAGCCACAAAGGGTACCGCCACTCCCACTGCACCCACCGCACCCACGACGGTGGTGGCACCCAGGAGGAGACGGCGCCGCCCTTTGTTTACGCCGTTATCTGCCATTTTCTGGTTTCTCCCATCAGCTTACCCGTTGGTCAAGCACGGGGTGGAGTCCCGCGACCACGGATACCAAATCCGCCACATCTTAAGGAATCATGCCGCTTCGCACAAGACAAAGACAGCGTGACCAAGGTGTAATTTTCTATGCAAAATTCTGTTTTTTAAAAGAAAAAACCCAGGCAATTGCCTGGGTTTTCCGATCTGTAACGATCGCGATCAACGCTTGGAGAACTGTGGGCGACGACGCGCCTTGCGCAGACCGACCTTCTTCCGCTCGACCTGACGCGCATCACGAGTGACGTAACCGGCGGCACGAAGCTGCTTGCGGAAGTCCTCGTTGTACTCGAGCAGGGCACGCGTGATGCCGTGACGAATGGCCCCCGCCTGGGCAGAACCACCGCCGCCCTTCACGGTGACGAGAATGTCGAATTGACCGGCGGTCTCGGTCAGCTCCAGCGGCTGACGCACCACCATGCGACCCGTCACACGACCGAAGTATTGATCCAGGTCACGGCTGTTGACGGTGATCTTGCCGGTTCCCGGCTTGAGAAAGACACGGGCCGTGGAAGTCTTGCGGCGCCCGGTACCGTAATAGTGCTGTGTCATGGCAATGACCCCCTCAGATAGTCAATTCTTGCGGCTGCTGGGCGGCGTGCGGATGCTCGGCGCCGGCGTAGACCTTGAGCTTGGAATACATCGCACGACCCAGGGGGCCCTTCGGCAGCATTCCCTTGACGGCGGACTCGATGACACGCTCGGGTGCATGGGCAATCATTTTTTCGAAGCTCATGGAGCGCAGGCCGCCCGGATAGCCGGTATGGCGATAGTAGGTCTTGGCCTTGGCCTTGTTGCCGGTAACTTGCACTTTCTCGGCATTGATCACGACGATATAGTCGCCGGTATCAACGTGAGGGGTGAACTCGGGCTTGTGCTTGCCGCGCAGGCGACGAGCGATTTCGGTGGCCATACGGCCGAGCGTCTTGTCCGTGGCATCGACGACATACCAGTCGCGCTGGACGGACTGCGGTTTAGCAGTGAACGTCTTCATGGATGAAATCACCACAAAATAGATGTGTTGGATCCTGCCGCCGGGGCTGCCGACATGGGATCATCCCTATTCTTCTTGGTTGTCGCCATCGAGATGGCGACAACGTTCGAGCGAGGCAGCATTCTACACGACTCACCTGCCCATGATAAGGGGCTTTTCAGGGTTTATGAGGCAGCGCCAGATACTCATGGGACTGCATCTCCTGCAGGCGCGACAAGGTGCGCTGGAACTCGAACCCGAGGCGACCATCGGTGTAGAGCGCCTCGGCGGGAACCTCGGCGGAGAGCAGCAACTTGACCCCTCGATCGTAGAATTCATCGACCATGTTGATGAAGCGTCGTGCCTGGTCGTCGGTAGCCGCCCCCATCCGTGTCACGTTGGAGACCAGCACCGTGTGGTACTCCCGGGCCAGCTCGATATAGTCGTTCTGGCTTCGCGGCCCGTCACAAAGCTCGCGAAACTCGAACCACACCACGTCGTCATGCAGACGCCTCGCCTTCAGCACGCGGTGGTTGATCTCGATCGGCACATCGACCTCGCCGGCATGCCCGGCGATCTCTCGAAAGCTGCGGTGCAACTCCCGTTCGGCCGCCTCGTCGAGCGGGGCATGGAAAATCTCGGCCCGCTCCAGTGCCCGCAACCGGTAATCGATACCGGAATCGACATTGACCACCTGGCAGTGCCGCTTGAGCAGATCGATGGCCGGCAGGAAACGTGCCCGCTGCAATCCATCCTTGTAGAGCTCGTCGGGGACGATATTCGACGTTGCCACCAGCACGACGCCGCGCTCGAACAATGCCTCGAGCAGGTTGGCGAGAATCATCGCATCGGTAATGTCCTTGACGAAAAACTCATCGAAGCAGATCACCCGCGCTTCGGCGGCAAACTTGCCGGCGATCAGGGTGAGGGGATTCTTCTCCCCCTTGTAGTGCTCCAGCTCATTATGAACCCGCTGCATGAAGCGATGAAAGTGGGTCCGCATCTTGTCGGGAAACGGCAGCGACTCATGGAAGGTGTCGACCAGATACGTCTTGCCACGCCCTACCCCACCCCAGAAATAGAGCCCCGGAACACTCGGTAGCCGCGGCTCGTCGGGGGACTTGTCGCGCCTGGCAAACAGGCCCGTCATCCTGGACTTCAGCCCCTTGCCGGTGGTGACGGCACGCGGCTCGGTCCGCGGCGCGGCGACCAGTCGATCATAGAGCTGCTGCAACGCCTCGACCGCCTTCTCCTGGGCCGGATCGTACTGGAAATCATCGCGCTCCAGATCGGCACGGTAGCGTTCCAGCGGTGTCGTGCCGTTGGCTGACGAGGCATTGGCGGGGGTCGCAGTCGCACACATGGCAAATCCTTGCTGACTTGACTCGAAAAACTCGCAAATTCGGCATTATACGCATCCCACCGAGCGCGCGCAGGAAAATGGACCCGTTGAGGAAAGGCATCGACGCGTTGACCGGCCAGGCGCCAGCGACCCTATAATGGGCTGCCAGATGGCCGAATGCGGCACCGACGCATTGTCGATCGATCGCCCGATCACATTGCACCAGCATCAGGAGAATTTCGTGGAATACGGCAATATCAACTGGATCATGGCCATCGTCAGCCTGCTGGCCGGCCTGGGCATCGGCGCGATGGGATACCACCTGTTCGGCACCGGCGCCAGTCGACTGCAACAACTGCGTCGACAGGTGGTCGAGCGCGAACGGGAGTTGAGCGTGTTGAAGGAAGGCATGGGGGAGCACTTCGAACAGGTTGGCATGATGGTCAGCAATATCCAGCGCGAGGTGCGTACCCTGCAACACCGGCTGACCGAAGACGCCAGCACCCTCGATCAGTTGCCACAGAGCGCTCGCAGCCGGGACATCGCCGCGACGACAGCCCTTGCCGACCAAGGGGGTGAAGTCCCCGCGCCTCGCGACTATGCCGACGGCACCGGCGGCACCCTGTCCGAGGACTTCGGACTCAAGCCAGCCAGCGAAAACGCCGACGCCCCCCGGGCACCGCGCTACTGACGCGGTTCCATCAAGGGTGACTGCAACGCGGACCGGCGCGATCCGGTCCGCTGGCGATCATGCCGGGTTGTCGATATCGACGAAGCGGTGCTCGACATCGAATTCACGCGCCAACCACTCTCCCAGGGCCTGGATGCCGTAGCGCTCGGTCGCGTGATGGCCCGCGGCCAGGTAATGGATGCCAAGCTCACGGGCCAGGTGGGTAGTGCGCTCGGAAATCTCACCGGAAATGAACGCGTCGGCCCCAGCCTCCCAGGCCTGGGTGATCATGTCCTGGGCCCCGCCGGTACACCAGGCCACACGCCGTACCGCGCCAATGCCTGGCGCCTCGATCAGCAGCGGCTCGCGCCCCAGGCAACTGGCCACGTGGCTCGCCAGATCCGCTGCCTCCCGGGCCTCCGGCAGGCGCCCCAACCAGATCAACCCCGCACCGAGCTCACCATCGGCACAACCCTCCACCCTGAAGCCCAGCTGTCTTGCCAGCTCGGCATTGTTACCAAGCTCGGCGTGCGCATCCAGCGGCAGATGATAAGCCAGCAGGTTGATATCATTGAGCAACAGCGTCCGAATGCGACGCTGCTTCATCCCCGTAATAGGCACCGGTTCGTTCTTCCAGAAGTACCCGTGGTGCACCAGCACCAGGTCGGCCTTCCAGTCGACCGCCTCATCGAGCAACGCCTGACAGGCGGTGACGCCGGTCATGACCCGGGCGATACGGTCCCGCCCCGCAACCTGCAGCCCATTGACCGTATAGTCCTTGAACAGCGATGTGTCGAGCAGAGCATCGCAGGCGTTTACCAGTTCATCACGGGAAATCATCCAGCCCTCCGGACAGCGGTTCGATGGCAATGTTACAATACACCCTATTGTAACGACTGCGCGGGGCGTCATCGACCGCGCCTCGCCGACAGGAAAGCGCCGCATGCGTCGTTCGCTCATAGCCTATGCCTTACCCATCATCACCGGCATACTGCTAGCCATCGTGTTGCTCAACACCTTCCCGCAGCTACTGGGCCGACCAGGAGCCCCTACGCCCGCCGAGGTTCAGCAGCATGCCCCGCTGGTGGAGCCCGTCTCCGAGGCGCAGCAGCCTGTGCCGGACGTGCGTCAAGCCGAACCCCTGACGCGCCAGCAGGGGCCGGTCAGCTATTCCGATGCCGTCGAGAAAGCCGCCCCGGCGGTGGTCAACATCTACTCTTCCCGGGTTGTGGCGCGGGAAGAGCATCCGATGATGTCGGACCCCTTCTTTCGTCAGTTCTTCGGTGACGACCTGCCCAGCCAGCAGCGGCTGCTGTCGAGCCTTGGTTCCGGCGTCATCGTCAGCGAGGATGGCTACGTGCTGACCAACCATCATGTGATCGATGGCGCCGATGAAATCCAGGTTGCCCTGAGGGACGGCCGGGAAACACTGGCCAGGGTGATCGGCACCGACCCGGAAAGCGACCTGGCCGTGCTGCGCATCAACCTGGACAACCTGCCGGTGATCCAGCTCTCCGACAGCGAGGACGTGGCAGTGGGCGACATTGCCATGGCCATCGGCAACCCCTTCGGCGTGGGCCAGACCGTGACCATGGGCATCATCAGCGCCACGGGGCGCAGCCAACTGGGCTTGAGCGCCTACGAGGACTTCATCCAGACCGATGCCGCCATCAATCCCGGCAATTCGGGTGGGGCACTGATCAATGCCGAAGGCGCCCTGGTGGGTATCAACACCGCCATCTTTTCCCGCTCCGGTGGCTCCCAGGGCGTCGGGTTCGCCATCCCCACCCGCCTGGCCCATAGCATCCTCGACGCCCTGGTGACGCAGGGTCGGGTCATTCGCGGTTGGCTGGGTATCGAGGCACAGGAAATGACGCCGGAACTGGCGGCCTCCTTCGGCCTGCAGGCCCCGCGTGGTGTCGTCATCGCCGGCGTCGTGCCGGATGGTCCCGCCGCCCTGGCCGGCCTGCGCCCGGGTGATGTGCTGCTGGAAGTCGATGGGCGCCCCATCCTCGACGCCCGAGTGGCCATGAGCGACATTGCGGCGATCCAGCCCGGTGCCACGCTGCCATTGACGGTCGTGCGAAGCGGAGAGAGGCTGGCCATCAATCTGGAAGTAGGCGAACGTCCACCGCCGCAGTTGCGTCGCCCAGAGCGCTAGATACCATCTCTCCGGCCAGCATCGATCCCGACTCATGACGACGAGCCCCACCAACTGGTGGGGCCCGTCGTTGCATGGCCATGCCTCGGAGGTATCCCGCCATCACGGTCTGATGCGGTACTCCGCGGAGCGGGCATGGGCCGTGAGCGACTCGCCACGGGCCAGGATGGAGGCCACCTTGCCAAGCTCCGAGGCGCCTTCCTGCGAGCAATGGATGATCGAGGAGCGCTTCTGGAAGTCATAGACGCCCAGTGGTGACGAGAAGCGCGCCGTGCCGGAGGTGGGCAACACATGGTTGGGGCCGGCGCAATAATCACCCAGCGCCTCCGCGGTATAGCGGCCCATGAAGATAGCGCCGGCATGACGTACTTCAGGCAACAAGGCTTCCGGGTCTGCCATGGAAAGCTCCAGGTGCTCCGGCGCGATGCGGTTGATCAGGTCAATGGCCTCCGCGCGATCATGACAATGGATCAGCGCACCGCGACGAGACAGCGACTGTCGTACGATAGCCTCGCGCTCCAGGGTCGGCAACAACCGCACGATGGCCGCCTCGACGGCATCCAGGTGGGTCGCGTCCCAGCTCACCAGGATGGCCTGGGCGTCTTCATCGTGCTCCGCCTGGGAAAAGAGGTCCATCGCCAGCCACTCCGGATCGGTACCGCCATCGGAAACCACCAATATCTCGGAGGGTCCGGCGATCATGTCGATGCCCACCTGGCCGAACACCGCTCGCTTGGCAGTCGCCACATAGGTGTTGCCGGGCCCGACGATCTTGTCGACCCGGGGCACGGTCTCGGTGCCATAGGCCAGTGCAGCCACCGCCTGGGCGCCACCGATGGTAAAGACATGATCCACTCCGGCCAGGTGAGCCGCCGCCAGCACCAGCTCGTTGAGGACGCCGTCGGGCGTTGGCACTACCATCACGATCTCGCGAACCCCCGCCACGTGGGCGGGTATGGCATTCATCAATACCGAAGAGGGATAGGCAGCCTTGCCGCCTGGCACGTAGATGCCAGCACGATCCAGCGGCATGACCTGCTGACCAAGCACCGTGCCATCGGCCTCGGTGTAGGTCCAGGATTCCGGCTTCTGCCTCGCGTGGTAGGCACGAATGCGCTCGGCCGCCTTCGACAGCGCAGCACGCTGCACCTCGGGCAGGCCGATGAACGCCTGCTCCAATCGCTCGGCACTCAGAGTCAGTTCGGTCATGCTCGAGACACTCAGCCGATCGAAACGGTTGGAATACTCGACCAGCGCCTTGTCACCATGAGCCCTCACGCCGGCGATGATCTCGTCGACGCGGCGATGTATCTCGGCATCGGATACACCTTCCCAGGCCAGCAGGGCATCGAGGCGGGTCTCGAAGTCGCCATCGATGGTGGAGAGACGTGCGATGTCGGCGGTCTCGGCAAGGGTTTCGCTCATGATTGCGTTCACCTCCAAAAAGGGATCTATGCGCTCACTGCCGGGGCAGAGGCCCTGCCAAATGGCATCAGGTCACAGTGGCACTGTCCGCGTCTCGGCGCCGGGTCACTGCCTCGGCAAGACGTGCTATCAACGGCTTCAGGCGGGCGTGCTTCATGGTCATGGACGCCTTGTTCACCACCAGGCGAGTGCTGATCGGCGCGATCAATTCACGCGGCGACATCCCGTTCGCGCGCAGGGTGTTGCCAGTATCGACGATATCGACGATTTCGTCGGCCAGGTTCATCAGCGGGGCCAGCTCCATGGCACCGTAAAGCTTGATCACTTCGGCCTGGATACCCTGCTCGGCGTAATAGCGACGCGCCACGTTGACGAACTTGGTGGCAACGCGGCGACGCGTGCGGGCCGGCTCCGCGCCATCGATGCCGGCGGTCATCAACTTGCAACCGGCGATCTCGAGATCCAGTGGCTCATAGAGCCCTTCGGCACCGTGCTCCAGCAGCACGTCCTTGCCGGCAACCCCCATATCCGCAGCCCCCAGCTGCACATAGGTAGGCACGTCCGTAGCACGAATGATGACCAGCTTGACGTCGTCCAGGTTGGTATCGAACAGCAGCTTGCGGCTCTTGCCAAGGTCTTCTGCCGGAACGATGCCGGCATCGGCCAGCAGCGGCAGGGTCTCGTCCAGAATACGGCCCTTGGAGAGGGCCAGAATCAGTTGCTTGCTCATGGTCTCGCCTGTGGTCGGAAGCTACTGGACCCGCGCCCCGCTCAGCCGGGGATGCGCCGAATCCGAGCTCCTAGCAGCTGCAGTTTTTCTTCGATGCATTCGTAACCGCGATCGATATGATAGATGCGATCCACCAGGGTTTCGCCATCGGCCATCATGGCGGCGATAACCAGCGAAGCCGAGGCACGCAGATCGGTTGCCATGACCGGAGCACCGGAGAGCCGCTCGACACCGGTGATCATCGCCGTGTTTCCCTCCAGCGCGATCTTCGCCCCCATGCGGTTCAACTCCTGAACGTGCATGAAGCGGTTCTCGAAAATGGTTTCCACTACTCGGGACGTGCCATCCGCCACGGCATTGAGTGCCACGAACTGGGCCTGCATGTCGGTGGGGAAGGCCGGATAGGGCGCGGTACGAATATTGACCGGTCTGGGCCGACGCCCCTCCATGTCCAGCTCGATCCAGCCGTCGCCGATCGTGATCCTGGCTCCGGCCTCTTCCAGCTTCGCCAGCACCGCCTCGAGGATGTCGGCGCGGGTGCTGCGGACACGCACCTTGCCACGACTGAGGGCGGCCGCCACCAGGAAGGTACCGGTCTCGATACGATCGGGCATCACATCGTGATAGGCCCCGTGAAGGCGCTCCACCCCCTCGATGAGGATGGTATCGCTGCCGTGACCGCTGATCCTCGCCCCCATCTTGATCAGGCATTCCGCCAGGTCGACCACTTCCGGCTCGCGGGCGGCATTCTCGAGAACGGTGGTGCCGGACGCCAACGTTGCCGCCATCAGCAGATTCTCGGTGCCCGTCACCGTGACGGTGTCGAAAAAGATGGTGGCCCCGTTGAGACGACCATCCACCTGGGCACGAATATAGCCATTCTCGACCCGCACCTCCGCACCCATGGCTTCCAGGCCGCGGATATGGAGGTCCACCGGCCGCGAGCCGATCGCGCATCCACCGGGAAGGGAAACGTCCGCGTGTCCGAAATGGGCCAGCAAAGGGCCGAGCACCAGGATGGAGGCACGCATCTTCTTGACCAGCTCATAAGGCGCGTGACAATCCTTCACCTGGGAGCCATCCAGTTGGATGGTCATCTTCTCGCCCATCACCGGCTCGACACCCATGCGCCCAAGCAGCTCCAGCGTGGTCGTGATGTCCTGCAGATGCGGCAGATTGCCAATGACCACGGGCTCGTCAGCCAGCAGTGTGGCACACAGAATGGGCAGGGCGGCATTCTTGGCGCCACTGGCCCAGACCTCGCCATCGACGGGGCCGTTGCCGGTAATGATCAACTTGTCCATGTAGAGTCCGGCCGTCAGGCACCCTGATTCTGTGAAGCCGCATTTTCCGGCGCGACTGACCACTGCGCCGGCGTATAGGTCTTGATACTCACGGCATGAACGGCACCGGAGGCAATCTCTTCGGACAGGGCGCCATAAACCAATTGCTGTCGCTTGACCGGTGACAGGCCATCGAACACCTCGCCCACGGCGATGACCTGGAAGTTGCAGCCCTCCCCCTGGATATGGAAATCGCAGCTCTCGATACGAGCCTCGAGCAGTGCCTTGACGTCACTGGGTTGCATGGAAACCGGAACTCCTGTAGATCGAAATGGATGGCACACGGCTCGGAGACAGGAGCGGCGCCAGAATAACGGATTGCCTACATGGTAATGAAAAGCACCGCGCTTGGCGATGCCGGACATGCAGAGGTTCAGCGGCAGGAAGCGTCGTCAATCGGCAGCATGGTGTCAAGGCCGGCCACCCGGGTCAGCCGGGCCAGGGGGGCAGAGAGGCGCACCGAGCGAATCTTGACACCGGCGGCCCGGGCACACCGAGTCCACTCCAACAGTACGGTCAAGGCTGCGCTACTGACCTGTTCGACGCCACACAGGTCCAGCGTCACACGGGCCCCGGCGGGCTGCTCCTTCAACCAGGCAGAGCCGGCCTCGGCCAGCTCTGTCGCCACGCCAAAGTCGACCTCCCCGGTTACGACCAGCCCCTCGGGGCCGGCCTCGAGCGAGATGCCTCGGCTGTCGAGAAGGCGACTCATGCATCGCCACCCTCTTCGAGCTCCTCGACTGCCAGTTCGGGAGCCCAGTGATCGATCACGGCATCGTAGTCGCGATTGTGGTCGCGCATGGCCTGATCGAACTGGTTGCGGAACGTCAGCCCCAGGTTGATGCCATTGACGATGACGTTGGCCACCTTCCACTGGCCGTCGGCGAGACGCAGCGTATAGTTGACCGGATAGACGGTGCCGTCGACAGCGACGACTTCCATGGCAACACTGGCCTGGTCCTCGTGCCGCGGAGGACGCTGGCTGTCCAGCACCCTCAACTCCCGATAATCGAATGTCACCAGACCCTTGGTATAAGTATCGATCAGAGTCTGGCGAAAGGTGTTCACGAAGCGGGAGCGCTGCTGGGGAGTGGCATTCTGGAAGTAACGACCCATGACACTGGCGCCGATATAGCGAAAGTCGGCGATATCATCGAGACTCTCGTCCACCAGCGCCTTGAGCTCATTGATGTTGTCGGCGTAATACTCTTCACGCCCTTCGATCTGACCCATCATTTCATTGATACTGTCACGAATCACCTGTTCGGGACTGCGCTCGGGGGCAGCCTGCGCCAACAGGGAAAACGACAGCGAAAAAAGTGCCAGGCCGAGCCCAAGCATCAGCAGGCGAAGGGAAGCGGGAGCAGGGGTCGTCAGTTTCATGAATGACCTCGAAAGAAGCGAAGTGGGATGATAGGAGGCCAAGCCTCAGTCGCTGACCATATTGGACACGAATTGCTGGATGAGTTCTTCGAGCACGATCGCCGACTGGGTGTCGCGGATGGTGTCCCCGTCACCGAGCGTCTCCGGATCACCGCCCACGGAAAGCCCGACGTACTGCTCGCCGAGCAGACCTGCAGTCAGGATAGCAGCAGTGGTATCGCGGGAAAGCTGCCCCTCCAGCCCGCTGTCCAGCTCCAGCACGACACGCGCGTCGTACCAGTCGGTGTCCAGTTCGATAGCCCTGACCCTGCCCACGGTAACGCCGGACATGGTGACGCGTGCACGTGGCTTGAGGCTGCCGATGTTGGCAAAGTTGGCCTCCAGCTGGAACGTATCCCCCGGGGTCGTAAAGGTCAGGCCGCTGACACGCAACCCCAGGAACAGCATCCCCAGGATGCCAGCCAGCATGAAGAGACCGACCCCCAGTTCCATCGTCTTGCTGCGCTTCATCCCGCTTCTCCGAGCTTCACAATAAATCTTTCCGACATTACGAAAGTCCTCCAAACATCAGGGCTGTCAGCACGAAGTCCAGGCCGAGTACCGCCAGGGAGGAATAGACCACCGTACGCGTCGTCGCACGAGAGATACCTTCCGAGGTAGGCACCAGGTCGTAGCCTTGGAAGACCGCGATCCAGGTCACCACCAGAGCGAAAACGATACTCTTGACCATGCCATTGCCGATATCGCCAATGAAATCGACGCTGGACTGCATATTGCCCCAGTAGGACCCCTCGAACACCCCCAGCCACTCGACGCCGACGAGATAGCCGCCATAGACACCCACCACGCTGAAGCCGATGGTGAGCAGCGGCAGAGCGACGAAACCAGCCCACAGGCGGGGCGCCACCACCCGCCGCAGCGGGTCGACACCGATCATTTCCATGCTGGTGAGCTGCTCCGTCGCCTTCATGAGCCCTATCTCGGCCGTCAACGCCGAACCGGCACGACCCGCAAACAGCAAGGCGGCCACCACCGGTGACAGCTCACGCAGCAACGACAGCGCCACCATCTGACCCAATGCCTGTTCGGCACCGAAGTCGACCAGAATCGTGTAGCCCTGCAGAGCCAACACCATACCGATGAACAGCCCCGAAACCAGCACGATGGCCAGGGACAAGACACCAACGAAATGCATCTGGCGCAGCCACAAGTACCAGCCCTCTCGCGACGGCCAACCCACAGCCGACTGCACCAGGAACAGGCCCGCCCGGCCCAGGGCCTCGAGCACCTCGCAACCACGACGCCCCATGTTGAGAATCTGCCCGATCATCAGCGCCTCTCCGTATCGAGGATGTCGCGGAAAAAGTCGGTCGCCGGGTAGTGAAAGGGCACCGGCCCGTCGGGTTCGCCATGCACGAACTGGCTGACCCGCGGGTCGTCGTCCACGTCCAGCGTCTGCGGCGTGCCATGGGCCATCACTTGTCCATCGGCGATGACATAGACATAGTCCGCGATGGACAGTGTCTCCTCGATGTCGTGCGACACCACGATGGAGGTAAGGCCCAGGGCCTCGTTCAGCTTCCTGATCAACTGCACCAGCACGCCCTTGGAGATCGGGTCCTGGCCGACGAATGGCTCGTCATAGAGGATCAACTCGGGGTCCAGGGCAATGGCCCGGGCCAGAGCGACTCGCCGGGACATACCGCCGGAGAGCTCTGCCGGCGACAGGTCGCGAGCACCGCGAAGGCCGACGGCCTGCAGCTTCATCAGGGTCACGTCACGGATCATCGCCTCGGGAAGATCGGTATGCACCTGCAGTGGAAAGGCAACGTTCTCGTAGACGCTGAGGTCGGAAAACAGCGCGCCGCTCTGGAACAGCATGCCCATGCGCCGGCGCAGCGCAAACAGCGCCTTGCGCGACAGGGCATGCACGTCGGCACCGTCGATCCTGACATGGCCCGCATCAGGCGCAAGCTGTCCACCGATCAGTTTGAGAAGCGTGGTCTTGCCAGTCCCGCTAGGCCCCATGATGGCGGTAATCTTGCCACGGGGGATGCGCATGTCCACACCGCGGAAGATATCCTTGTCGCCTCGTGAGAAATGCAGACCCTCCACCACCACGAAGGGGGAATCGGTCATCATCCACCGCCCGTCGAAAAAATTATCGAACATCGTATCCTAACCCGGTCTCGCGGCGCCAGCCCAACGCTGTCTCATGCTTGCACCTTGCCAGCTCAGCACGTCTAATAAGCGCCCATGTCGTTGCCGTGGTCCACCGCGTCCATGCCACCTCCCTCTTACTGGTGCGGGAAACGGCGCCACTTGAGCGAAACCCCACGAAGGGCAACAATTATCGCATGACTACCGACCCGACCACGCCCTCCCCCAACCCTGCCGCCGACGCGTCTCCGCTACGGGACAGCGCACGACGCACGCTTGAGATCGAACAGCAGGCCGTAGCCGCACTTGGCTCCCGCCTCGATAGCCACTTCGACCGCGCCTGCGAGCTGATGCTCGCCTGCCAGGGCCGGGTAGTGGTTACCGGCATGGGCAAGTCCGGCCATATTGCCGGCAAGATTGCCGCCACCCTGGCAAGCACGGGCACGCCGGCTTTTTTCGTGCACCCCGGCGAAGCCAGCCACGGCGACCTGGGCATGATCACGCCCGGGGACGTGGTTCTGGCGCTGTCCAACTCGGGTGAGACGGCAGAAGTCACCGCCATACTGCCATTGCTCAAGCGCATGGGGACACCGTTGATCAGCATGACCGGGCACCCCGACTCGACGCTGGCACGACATGCGGATGCCCATCTGGACGCAGGCGTGGCTCGCGAAGCCTGCCCCCTGGACCTGGCCCCTACCGCGTCGACCACCGCCGCCCTGGCACTCGGCGATGCCGTGGCCGTGGCCTTGCTGGAGGCCCGGGGCTTCACGGCCGAGGATTTCGCCCGCTCGCACCCCGGCGGCAGCCTCGGCAAGCGGCTATTGCTGCGCGTCTGCGACCTCATGCACCAGGGCGAGCGGCTACCGAGCGTACCGCTGGGCAGCCCATTGCGCGATGCCCTGCTGGAGGTCACCCGCCAGGGCCTCGGCTTTACATGCGTGGTCGATGAGCAGAATCGCTTGATTGGTGTCTACACCGATGGCGACCTTCGGCGCACCCTCGACCAGCACCATGATTTCCGCCGACTCACGGTCGACGACGTCATGACCCGCCCCGGCAAGCGCATCTCTCCAGACGTACTGGCTGCCGAGGCAGTTCGCGTCATGGAAGACAATCGCATCACGGCACTGGCTGTCGTGGACGACGAAGGGCACCCGGTGGGCGCCCTGCACATGCATGATCTGCTGCGCAGCGGCGTGATCTGACGACCCATGAACGAAGGAGAGCCCATGGCTCTGGCATCCCCGACCATCGACCCCCGGCTCCTCGACCGTCTGCGCCAGATCCGGCTACTGGCATTGGATGTAGACGGCGTACTGACCGATGGTCGCCTCTATTTTCAAGCGGACGGCGTAGAGATCAAGGCATTCCACACCCAGGATGGACTGGGCATCAAGCTGCTGCGCCGTGCCGGTCTGCAGGTCGCCCTGCTCACCGGGCGCGAATCCTCCATGGTCAGCCACCGCGCGACCTCCCTGGGCATCGATCATGTCTTCCAGAGCTGCGAGGACAAGCTGGCAACCCTGCGGGAACTGTGCGCCCGCAAGAATCTCGCCCTCGACCAGGTCGCCTATTGCGGTGACGATCTGCCTGATCTCGCAGCGATCAAGCGGGCCGGTATCGGCATCACCGTGCCGGGGGCACCAGCATACATACAGGCCCTGGCCGACTGGGTCACCGAGCGCAGCGGCGGCCATGGCGCCGTACGCGAAATCTGCGACACCCTGCTGGAGGCACAGGGGCACCGGGACGCCCTGGTCGACACCTACCTCCACATCCAGCGCTGACACCATGCCTTCCCTGTGGCTGCGCCGATTGCGCCCTTCGTTCCGGATATGGCTGCTGCTGATATTGCTCGGCCTGGGCGGCCTGCTGGTGTGGCTCGACCCCTGGGATACCCCCCTCCCCGGGCCGGTACCCACCGATGACGCAGGCGAACCCGGCTATTATCTCGAAGACGCCAGGCTGACGCGTTTCGACATGGAGGGGCGCGCGCATCAACGACTCGACAGTCCGCGTCTGGTGCATACGCCCCATGATGACGTCATCCGTGCGGTCACGCCGGTGGCTCACCTGTTCGATCAGGAAGGGAGGCTGTGGATCGCCAGCGGCGACCAGGGTCGACTCGGGCCGGGCGGCAACCCCTTGACGCTGACGGGCGACGCCCGCCTCTTCGCCCCGGAGGAACGCTGGCAGCTCGACACCGAAATCCTGCACTTCGACGCCGATATCGGGCACGCCTGGAGCGACACCCCCGCGCTGTTGCAACAGCCCCCCCAGCACATGAGCGGTGACCGCTTCGATGCCTGGATCCATGACAACCGTGCGCGATTGACCGACAATGTTCGCGGCCATCATCCACCGGAAGGCCGCACCGCCACTCACGAGGACTCCGAGCCATGATGCGAACTCCACAGTCACTGCCTGCCCTGATACTTGGCGGCCTTCTGTTGGCCGGCATGGGGCTCACGACACTGGCACAGGCCCAGACAGCGGAAGACGATGCCAATGCACCCATCGAGGTGGAAGCCGATCGCCTGGACCTGGATGATCGCGCGGGGACGGCAATCTACACAGGTGACGTGGACATTCGGCAGGGTTCAATGCAGGTAACAGGCGATCGGGTCGAGATTCGACGCAACGCCGCCGGTGAGCTATCCCGCGCTACCGCCACCGGAGAGCGCGCCTACATCGAACAGCAGCCAGACCCCGACGAACCCATCGTGCGCGGCTGGGGACGCACCATCATCTATCATGTCTCCGAACGCCGCGTGGAATTGATCGACCGCGCCGAGCTGCATCAGGGCGGCGACACTTTCGATGGCGGCTATCTGGAGTACTTCCTCGATAGTCGCGTCGTCCAGGCCCGTTCCGACGGTGAAGGTGTCGAAGGACGCCAGCGCGTGCGCATGACCCTGCAACCGGAGCGCTGAAGTGCCCATGAAGACCCTTCGCGCCACTCACCTGGCAAAGAGTTACAAGCGGCGCCGAGTCGTCCACGACATCAGCCTGTCCATCGAACAGGGCAGCATCGTCGGCCTGCTCGGGCCCAACGGGGCCGGCAAGACCACCTCCTTCTACATGATCGTGGGTCTGGTTCGGGCCGATGCGGGAGAGGTCCATATCGATGACCTCGACCTGTCGAGAGCCGCCATGCACGAACGGGCTCGTGCCGGCATCGGCTACCTGCCCCAGGAGGCTTCGATCTTCCGTAAGCTCTCGGTGGCCGACAACATCATGGCCATCCTCGAGACCCGCAAGGATCTCGACCGGGCGGGACGTCATGCCCGCCTGGAAGAGCTGCTGGAGGATTTCCATGTCACCCACATCCGCGACAATCTCGGCATGAGCCTGTCGGGTGGTGAGCGGCGCCGAGTGGAAATCGCCCGGGCCCTTGCGACAGAGCCGGCCTTCATCCTGCTCGACGAGCCCTTTGCCGGGGTCGATCCGATATCGGTGGGTGAGATCAAGGGGATCATTCGTCAGCTCAAGGCTCGCGATATCGGCGTACTGATCACCGATCACAACGTTCGTGAAACGCTGGACATCTGTAACAGCGCCTATATCGTCGGCGACGGCCAGATCATTGCCGAAGGCGATGCAGACGCCATCCTTGCAAACCGCCGGGTAAGGGAGGTTTACTTGGGTGAAGACTTCCGCCTCTGACCTGCCACAGGTGGACTTGCCACAAGTTGCCGCTACAAGCAACTGATAACCATGAAAATACGTGTCAATGGCGCGCAACTTGCCAATGGCATGTTTATTGCACAGAAATGGCTTGCAAGTCGCTCTTCAGCGGTCTAGGGTGGGGTTTTCCGGCAAATGAGCCCCTTATTCCTCATGGCCATGAAAGCATCACTGCAACTTCGTGTCGGCACTCAGCTGACAATGACACCCCAGCTGCAGCAGGCAATCGCCCTGCTGCAGCTCTCGACGCTCGATCTGCGCCAGGAAATCCAGCAAGCGCTTGAGGCCAACCCCATGCTGGAGCTCGACGACGGCTTCGGCGAGCAAGCGGCGGCCGAGACCAGCGAGGACGACTGGGCGAGTGAAATCCCCTCCGAACTTTCCACGGACAGCGACTGGACGGATACCTACCCCGATCACGGCATGAGCGGCAGCGGCAGCGGTGAAGGGCCGGACTTCGAGCGCCAGGCCGACAGCGTGAGCCTTGCCAGTCACCTGATATGGCAACTGGCGATGACCAACCTGAGCGAGCGCCAGCGACAAATAGCCGAGAGCCTGATCGACGCCGTGGACAGCGCCGGCTATCTCGCCCAGTCGCTGGACGAGATTCGCGACGGGCTTCGCCAGCAGGGACTGGAAGGCTTGCCTACCCGCGAAGTCGAGCAGGTCCTGTTGCGCCTGCAACAGTTCGAGCCGACCGGGATCTTCGCCCGCGACCTGCGCGAATGCCTGATGCTGCAATTGGCGGTCATGCCGGATGATACGCCCCTGCTGCCCCAGGCCAGGCGCCTCGTACGCCAGTTCCTCGAAGCCCTGGCCGCCGACGATCGCCGCCTGCTCAAGCGCCGCCTGGGGCTGGACGACGAGTCACTGGAAGCGGTCGTCGGGTTGATCCGCTCCCTCGACCCGCGCCCCGGCAGTGCGTATGCCGAGGTGGGGGGCAACTACATAACGCCAGACCTGGTGGCCCGCCACGACGATCGCGGCTGGCGCATCGAACTCAACGCAGAAGCCCTGCCACGGCTGCGCATTCAACCCGACTATGTCGCTCTGGTGCGTCGTGCCGACAAAAGCCCGGACAACCAGTTCCTCAAGGACCACCTACAGGAAGCGCGCTGGCTGATGAAAAGCCTGGCCAGCCGCAATGACACCCTGCTCAAGGTCGGGCGAGAGATAATGGCCCGTCAGCTCGATTTTCTCGAACAAGGTGAAGAGGCCATGCGCCCGCTGATCCTGGCCGACATCGCCAAGACCGTCGACATGCATGAATCGACGATCTCCCGAGTCACCACTCAGAAATTCATTCATACCCCCCGGGGCGTCTTCGAACTGAAATTCTTCTTTTCCAGCCATGTCGGAGGTGGTGAGGGGGAAGGCGATGCCCATTCCAGCACGGCGATCCGCGCCCGGATTCGCAAGCTGATCCAGGACGAGCCCCCGCGCAAGCCCCTCTCGGACAGCCGGCTTGTCGATCTGCTGGCCGACGATGGCATACGGGTTGCCCGACGCACCGTCGCCAAGTATCGCGAGGCCCTGGGCATTCCTTCCTCCAGCGAGCGCAAGCGCTTCCGGTGAGCATCGCTTCCCACTTCGAGTTCCCGGGTGCGAAAAGCCCTCCGCAGGGGTTTGCTCAGCAGTAAAAAGGGTTACAATCGAACGACCACTCGAAGGACGGAGGAGCCTGTCATGCAAGTCAATATTACCGGCAATCATGTTGAACTGACCGATGCCCTGCGTGACTATGTCAACGAAAAGCTGACCCGCGTGCAGCGCCACTACGACAACATCACCAATGTCCATGTCACGCTCTCTGTGGAGAAGGAGCGTCAACTGGCCGCCTGCACCCTGCATGCCGCTGGCGCCGACCTCCATGCCGAAGCCATGGACCCGGACATGTACGCCGCTATTGATGCCCTCACCGACAAGCTCGACCGCCAGTTGGTCAAGCATAAAGAAAAGGCCCAAGCCCGCGCCCAAGGCGCCGGTATTCGCTGAGTAGCCATGACACTGGAAACCATTCTGCCCCCGGAGCGCACCTTGTATGGCGTCCCTGGGAACAGCAAAAAAAGGGTGCTGGAGTTCTTCAGCACCTTTATCGCCCAGAACACCCCGAGCCTCGAGAGCCAGGAGGTCTTCGACAGGTTGATCGGCCGAGAACGCCTGGGTAGCACCGGGATCGGTCATGGCGTGGCGATTCCCCATGCCCGCAGCCCGCACTGCCACGGCCCCGTTGCCGCCTTCCTCAAACTGGCCGAACCCATTGACTTCGACGCCATCGACGGAGAGCCCGTCGACCTGGTGTTCGTCCTTCTGGTACCGGAAGAGGCCGACGAAACTCATCTGGCGCTACTGAGCCAGGTCGCCAGCGTGATGAACGATGCGGAGACCCGCTCACGCCTGCGCAAGAGTGAAAGCCAGCGTGATCTGCATGAACGGCTTACTGAGGCAATCCGACGATACACCTCGGCCTGACGCCATACGGGCCGCCCGGCCAGCCAACCGACCAGGAGACCCGCCATGCAGCTGGTGATCATTAGTGGCCGCTCCGGCTCCGGCAAGTCGATCGCACTGCAAGCGCTAGAGGATCTCGGTTATTATGCCATCGACAACCTTCCGGCCATGCTGCTGGGATCCCTCGTTGACGAGCTTCGCAGCGGCTCTTCCGCCCAGTCGTCCATTGCCGTCAGTATCGATGCTCGCAACCTGCCCTATGCGCTGGAACGCTTCCCTCGTCTGCTAGAGGAACTCCGCGAACGCCAGGTGGACTGCCAGGTGATCTACCTGACGACCGATGCCCGTATCCTGCTGGAGCGATACTCCGCCACACGCCGACGCCATCCCCTGACACGAGGCAGCGACATGACGCTGGGCGAGGCCATCGAGACGGAAGACACGACGCTTAGTGACATTCGCAACCTGGCGGACCTTATCATCGACACCTCGCGTCTGTCAGTACACGACCTGAGGGGCCGGATTACCGACCAGGTGGCCAGCCATCGGGCCGATCAGCTCACCCTCACCGTGGAATCCTTCGGTTTCAAGGGAGGGGTGCCCCTCGATGCCGATATCGTCTTCGATGCCCGCTGCCTCCCGAACCCTTACTGGGATCCACGCCTACGCTCGGCCACCGGCCGTGAACCCAGCATCGTTGCTTTTCTTGAACAGTATCCTCTGGTCGGGGACATGCTGAATGACATCATCGCCTGGATCGAGCGATGGCTACCGGCCTATCGAGACAGTCACCGCAGCTATCTCACCGTCGCCATCGGCTGTACAGGTGGGCAGCACCGCTCCGTCTACCTGGCTGAACGACTTGCCCACCACCTAGCCCAGGATCAGCCTGATGTTCGGCTGCGCCACCGCGAACTCGGCATTCATACGCCGGTTACCCCGACCCCAGAACCGGCCCCGGAGCCACCCGAATGCAAGGAATCCTGAGTGTGGCCAGCCGCAAGTTTACTCTGACCAACAAGCGCGGCCTGCATGCACGGGCAGCCACCAAGCTGGTGCAGTGCTGTCAGCCCTTTCAGGCTCGTGTGTCCGTCAGCCACAGCGGGCAGAAGGCCGATGCGAGCAACATCATGGCCTTGTTGATGCTCGGTGCTCCATGCGGAACCGAACTGATCATTGATGCCGAGGGGGAAGACGCCGAGCAGGTGCTGGACGCCTTGAGCGCGCTCTTCGATGCTCGTTTCGAGGAAGATGCCTGACCCCTAACCTCCCGCGACGGTCATTTCATCGATCAACCAGCTACCGGTATGGATGCTTCCCCGGGTATCGATATCACGCCCGACCCCGACCAGCCCCTTGAACATGGCTTGCAGGTTGGAGGCAATGGTGAACTCCTCGATCGGATACTGGAGCTCTCCATTCTCGACCCAGAAGCCAGCCGCGCCGCGTGAATAATCGCCAGTGACACCATTGACGCCCTGCCCCATCAGCTCGGTGACCAAGACCCCACGCCCCATTTTCTCCAGCAGCTCATCTCTCGCTACCAGCGGAGCGTCAAGACGCAGGTTGCGTGCCCCTCCGGCGTTGCCGGTCGTCGCCATGCCCAGTCGACGAGCGCTATAGGCCGATAGCATGTAGCTGGCCAGGTATCCCTTGTCGATATACGTATTGTTGCGGGTCTGTACACCGTCATTGTCGAAGGGCGAGCTGGCCATGGCACCCATTTCCATGGGGCGCTCGCCCAGCGAGAACCACTCCGGAAAGAGCGATTCGCCCAACCGGTCGCAGAGGAAGGAAGACTGGCGATAGAGTGAGCCCCCCGCAATGGCACTCATCAGGTGACCGATCAAGCCGCTGGCCAGACTGGGGTCGAACAATACCGGCAAGCGTCCCGTCACTGGACGACGCGCACCCAGGCGACGCAAGGTACGCTCGGCCGCGCTCCTGCCGATGGACTCCGGCGCCAGCAAATCCCTTGGATGACGGGCGCTGGTATAGTCATAGTCACGCTGCATGCCCCCTTCGTCTTCGGCAATCAGCATGCACGAAAGGGAGTGACGACTGCCACGCTGGCTGCCCAGGAAACCATGGCTGTTGGCATAGACCCGCACCCCTTCGCCACTGGAGAGCGACGCACCGTCGGAGCTGCGGATTCCTGCGACTCCACGGCCCGCCGACTCGCAGGCCAAGGCAATCTCGATGGCCTGCTCCGTGGAAAGGTCCCAGGGATGGTGCACATCCAGGTCGGGCAGGTGTGTTGCCATGAGCTCGGCATCGGCCAGCCCCGAGGCGGCATCCTCGCCGGTGTGACGAGCGATGGCCAGCGCCTTCTCCACGACGGCGCGAATCGAGTCCTCACCGGCATCGGTAGAGGAAGCACTTCCCTTGCGCGCCCCCACATAGACGGTCACCGCGATACCCTGGTCACGGGAGAGTTCGACGGTCTCCACATCTCCCTCGCGCACGCTGACGCCAACCCCCTGGTCGACGCTTGCCCCGACCTCGCAAGCATCGGCTCCGAGTCGACGGGCCAATGACAGCGCCTGCTGCGCACGGGACTCCAGCAACTGCTGCTGGGCGATGGCATCGAAAGCCTGTGTCATGCGATTCTCCCTCATCCGCCGACCCTCGAGCCGGCCTTCAATCGTGTCGGTATCCCGCCGTGACTCGGCGGGCTGTTATACTGGCGCCAGACGATGATTCTTCGACGTACACACCTTGCTACCTGGATGCGGCATGACCTTCGATTCTCCCTCTCCGGCCGATGAGCGGCCGAGTAAATCCCAGCTCAAACGCGAAATGCATGCACTGCAGGCGCTCGGCGAGAAAATCATCGCCATGACGCCTGCCGAACGCGCCCGACTTCCGCTCTCGGACGATATGCTGGCGGCCGTCGAGGAAACATCACGCATCCGCTCCCACGAAGGGCGCCGCCGTCACATGCAGTACGTCGGCAAGGTGATGCGGCGCGAAGACCTTGAAGCCATCCAGGCGGTCTTCGACAGGATCGAACAGGAATCCCACCGGCGCGACCTGGCCTTTCAGCGCCTGGAGCAATGGCGCGACCGCCTCATCGACGAAGGCGACGAAGCCGTCGAGACCTTCATCGTCGATTACCCGGACGTGGACCGACAGGCCCTGCGCCAGTTGATCCGCAACGCCCGCCGCGAGCGTGACCAGGGCAAGCCGCCCACCAGTTCCCGCCGCCTGTTCCGGCTGATCAGGGATACCGCCAAGCTCTGACATCCCTTCAGGACTGGGTGCCGCCAACGGTCAATTCATCCAGCTTGAGTGTCGGCTGACCGACACCGACCGGCACACCCTGCCCTTCCTTGCCACAGACCCCGATCCCCGTGTCGAGCTCCAGGTCATGGCCAACCATCGAGACACGGCCCATGGCTTCCGGGCCATTGCCGATCAGGGTGGCGCCCTTGACCGGCGCGGTGATGCGGCCATCCTCGATCAGATAGGCTTCGCTTGCCGAAAACACGAACTTGCCCGACGTGATATCCACCTGCCCACCACCGAAGCTCACCGCATAGAGACCACGCTTGACGCTCTTTATGATATCGGCGGGTACGTCCTGCCCGGCCAGCATATAGGTGTTGGTCATACGCGGCATCGGCATGTGAGCGAAGGATTCACGCCTCGCGTTACCGGTGGGAGCCATCCCCATGAGCCGGGCATTGAGCTTGTCCTGCATGTAACCGGTCAGGATGCCATCCTCGATCAGCGGGGTGTACTGACCCGGCGTTCCCTCGTCATCCACGCTCATCGAGCCCCGGCGGTCGGCCAGCGTGGCGTCATCCACTACCGTGACGCCCGGTGAAGCCACCCGCTGCCCCATCCGGCCAGCAAAGGCAGAACTCCCCTTGCGATTGAAGTCTCCCTCCAGGCCATGCCCTACCGCCTCGTGGAGCAGAATTCCGGGCCAACCCGGCCCCAGCACCACGGGAAACTGTCCGGCTGGCGCAGCCACGGCTTCCAGGTTGACCAGAGCCTGTCGCACCGCCTCCCTGGCAAAGCGCTCGGCCACGTTGTCGTCGCGCAGGCGCGCCATGGGGTAGCGTCCACCACCGCCGGCACTGCCGCGCTCACGACGCCCATTCTTCACGGCGATGACACTGACGTTGAAGCGAACCAGCGGCCGGACATCAGCCGCCAGGGTGCCATCACTGGCACGGACCAGCACGACCTCATGCACGCCGGTCAGTGACGCGCTGACTTGAGTGATCGAGGGATCCGCGGCGCGGGCTACCCCATCGGCCACCTTGAGCAGGGCAACCTTCTCCTCGGCCGACAGCCCGGAAAGAGGATCGATCGCGTCATAGCGCACCGTGGCCCGGGTGATCACTGGCGGCGCACCGGTCAGCGAGGTGCCGCTGCGAACGATGCCGGAAGCCGTGCGGCCGGTTTCAGCCAGGGCATCGGCCGTGATCTGGTTGGAATAGGCGAAGCCGGTCTTTTCACCCGACATGGCACGCACGCCAACCCCGCCGTCGATGTTGTACCCGGCCTCCTTGACCTCGCCATCCTCCAACACCCAGCTTTCGTGCCAGCTGCGCTGGAAATAGAGATCCGCGTAATCGACTCCGGGGGTCAGGACATGACCGAGGCCGGCGTCGAGCGACTCCAGGTCCAGCCCCCCTGGCCGCAACAGGATCTCGGCGGCGGCATCAAGCATGGCATGTGGTCGTGTCGTCATTCGGCAGTTTCCAGTGTGATATCCGGCGCGGTCCAAGGACCGCGGACGCGATAGTGAATTCGGGTGACCCGGTCGAGAGCGCTGCCGAACAGGCGATCGGCAATGAACAGTGCTCCGCCTACCACCGGAGCGCCGGCGAGAATCGCTGCCAGCGGAAGACTGCTGCTTACTGGCACTGTGACGCCCAGGCGCTGGTCGAGTTCCCGTCGGGCAAGGTCAACGGTGCCTTCGAGAGTGAAGGTCGTGGCCGGTCCGTCAATCTTCACGGGCCCTTGTGTTTCGAGCACGCCTTCATAAAGGGTGGCCGCACCGACCACGTGATCGAACGCTGTACCCTGCCCGGTCACGTCGGAAAAGTCCATGCGCAAGCGGCGAACCAGGTTGTCCACGTTGAGCAGGCCGACCAGCCTTGCCGTGGGCGACTCCAACTGGACGAAGCGACCATCACGCAACTCTGCCTCAATGCTGCCTCGGGAGCGCGTCAGGGCGAACTGCCAGGGAGCGCCGGGCCAAGCCAATTGGCTTCTCACCCGGGTATCGCGGCTACGAATGCTCACCGGCTGACCCAGCTTCTCCAAGGCAGTACCGAGATCCCTGCCATCCAGGTCGAGACGTGAACGGGTCAGCGTGTCACCCGGCCCCGCGGATTCCCAGATTATCTCGCCGCGGGCGGACACCTGGCCCAGGGTCAGGCCCAATGGCGACACCGTCAACCGGTCGGGGCGGCTGTACCAATGGGCCGTAAACGGCCCAACCTGACGGCCCTGGTACTCGATATCGGCGATTCGCAGCCGCCCATCCGGTATCTGCCCCACCCAGTCCGGCAAGGGAGTCGGCTCGGGAGGCACGTCGAGCTCGTCGAGCAACGCACCGGCGCCTTCCGTCTGGGCAGGAAGCAGCCCATCCAGGGTCAGGCGCAGCAGGGCAATATCCAGTGGGTTATCGAGCGTGGGACGATAGTCGAGATGCCCAGCCAGCAGACCACCCTCGAGATCCACATGCCAGCCGTTGCCACCAAGGGGGCGGGCCTGCGCCGTCATCACGCCCAGGCAGTCGTCTGGCCCCACCAGGCAGGCAGTTTCGACGTTCACGCTCTGCAGCGCCGCCCCTCCCAAGGCGGCCCCCTCTCCATCAGCCAGCGGTGCCAGGGCGTTTCCCCACTCCTCGAGGTCGAGCCGTGACTGGTAGATATCCACTTCCCAGCCTTCCTCACTGGGCCAGGCCGGCGCGTCGGGCAGGCCCAGCCAGACCTGCCCCTGCCCGAGGCCGGACCCCGGCACATCCCGCCAGCGCATGCGCAGCTCGCCACCCAGCTCGGCTTCCAGATAGCCCCCATCGATATCATAATCCAGCCACAGAGGGCGTGACTCCTCAGGCTCCTTGCCGAGGGGCTCAGGCAGGTCGATGCCCACCCCCTGCAGGCTGCTGTCCAGCCGGAACGTGCTGCGCTCATTCATGCGCAGCCTGCCCTGCCAGGGCAGTCGCCCCGTCAGCAGCTCGCCGAGATCAGGCATGGCGTCCATCTCGCTCAACCGGGCCATCTCGATGGCCCCCTCGAGGTCGACCCGACCCGCCGGGGTGTCGATATCGGCCATGATGGGCCCACCCAGCAGGCGCGCCTCCAACTGGCCCTCCAGCCCGGCCTCGTCTTCACCACGCTGTCGCCAGGCGAGAGGGCCTGATACCTCACGAAAGACAATACCAAGCCCCTGATGTTCCACCCGCTCCAGAGCTACCGCCGTCTCGAGATCCAGCACGAGGTCCTCTGGCGCACCGAGAGGCAGGCTCAGCGTCAGCTCGCCTTCCGCATTTCCGGCGCCATGCCAGTCATCGACCCGTTCCATGCCATCCACCGGAATGGCACGCAGATAGCGACGCAACGCATCGGCATCGGCCGCCAGGTCACCGCTCACACGCAGGAGCTCGTCGGCAAGCGTGACATGGCCGTTGCGTGCCTCGACCCCGAGGCTTTCGGCGTAGTGGACTTCGGCCTCCAGGGTGTCGATGCCCGCCCGCAAGGTCCCTTCCACGGAGTCCAACGCTGGCCAGTCGGGCGCAAAGGGCAGGCGACCCTGCTCGATATCCAGGGCCAGTTGCATGACGGGGGGGACCTTTTCACTACCACGAAACAGCGGCAAATGAAGTCTCAGTGCTCCCTGGGGCACCCGGCCGGCAATACCGCCAGCCAGCCAGGCATCGAGTTCGTCACCGAGCAAACCGTATGGCAACCAATCGGTGAGCGGGCGATCCAGAACATCGATATCACGGAACTGCAGGCTCAACCCCAGACCACCGCGTGTCCCACCACCGACAGCCAGGCCAAAGCCCCCCTCCACCTCGGCGCCCTGCCAGCCAGCACGCATGCGCCGACCACTGACGAAGCTGCGGGGCCCATCGTAGGACCAGGCCACCTCGCCACTGGCATGTGTCAAGCTCATGGGCTCACGGTACAACTCGGGCAGCTTGAGGGTCGGCTCGCCAACGCCGGTGAAGTGCACTCGCCCGGAAAAGTCCCGCGCCTCCACCCACGCATCCAGCGGGCCTCCACCCGGCACCTGATCCCAGGGCGAAACTTCCACCTGATGAAAGGCTGCCTGCGCCACCCAGTGTCCATCCTTGTGACCGAACCCCAGGCCCGATACCAAGCCACGAGGCTCCAGGGTATCGATCGCCCGGCTCAGCCCTTCAGGCAACAGGACGTGATCCCGCCATGCGGCCAGAGACGCCAGTTCGAATTCGCTGGTATTGAGCCACCAGCCATCCTCGCCATGGCGCAAATGCCAGAAATGCGGCAGCGCCGGCTTCTCCTGATGCTCGAGCTCCTCGGGCTCCGCCCGGTCGGCGGCCGAGGCATCACCCTGCAGCCAGGCCTCCCAGCCGTCCTCACTGCGCAACCACTGGCCACGAGCCCTGAACGGCTCCAGAAGGATGATGCCTTGATCACGACTCAGAGCAAGCCGCGGCATATCGATATCCAGCCGGGCATCGGCCAGCGAGCCGCGGTGCCAGCGCCCCCAAAGGCGCGCATTTCCCTGGGCCTCCTCGAGACGCAGGGGATCGTCGTAGGCAAACAGCTCCACCAGATCGATCAAGGTGTCGAGCTTCATGTCGGCCTGCAAGGCAGCGCTGAAATCGCTCAGTCCTCCAGGGCCGGGAAAAACGTTCAGAGCGGCTTGCAAGGAGGGCTCTTCCTGGCCCTCGAGATGAACTTCGCCTTCGAGATGGGCGTGCCGCTCGTCGCCGGTCAACAACAGGCGCGGGGAATACATGTCCACACGCTGCTGTTGACCATGCAGCACCAGGCGGACATCCTCCACCCAGGCACGCTGACGCAGCAACACCCCGATCCAGAAGTCCAGGGTATCCAGGTCGAAGTCGCCATCGGGAATGAGTTCGGGGGGAATATCAGCGGGATCGGGCCAGTGCCAGCCGCCCTGGTCGTCCTGGTAGAGGTGCAGTGTCAGCCCTGTCAGGCGCGCATCCTCCACCACCAGGAAACCATCGCGAAAGCTGGCGGCCGTCGCCAGGCGCAGGCGCGCGCGTTCGATTTCCAGCAGCGGTAGCGCCCCGTCACCCTCGTGGGCATGGATGGTGAGCCCCCCGCTTTCCAGTACAGGATCGAGCCCGGCCAGCCTGGCCTGCATGTACTCAAGCGTGACCGACGCCCCGGAGCGGGCCTCCAGCAGGCGTTCGGCACGTGGCACCAACTGATCGACCTGGGTCAATGCCAGGCGCAGCGTCAGCACCAGAAGGGCCACCGATGCCAGAAAGATGGCCGCCAGCGTCAGGACCCAGCGGCTTACCAGACGTATCGGATGCATCGAAGACTCACATCAGCACTATGTCGTACTGCTCCTGGGAGTAGTGATTCTCGACCTGGAAGCGAATGGTCTTGCCGATGAAGCTTTCCAGGTCGGCCACGGCAGCCGACTCCTCATCCAGCAGCCGGTCCACCACCGACTGGGACGCCAGCACCATGTAAGTCTCTGCGTTATAGGCTCGCTCTTCCCGCAGTATTTCACGAAATATCTCGTAGCAGACGGTCTCCGCGGTCTTCAGCGTGCCGCGTCCACCACAGGTGGGGCAGGCTTCACACAAGGTCTGCTCCAGGCTTTCCCGCGTGCGCTTGCGTGTCAACTGAACCAGCCCAAGCTCGGTCACGCCGGTGCACTTGGTCTTGGCGTGATCCCGCTCCAGCGCCTTTTCCAGTACCCGGAGTACCTGGCGCTGGTGTTCCGTGTCTTCCATGTCGATGAAGTCGATGATGATGATGCCGCCAAGGTTACGCAAGCGGAGCTGCCGGGCGATGGAGTTGGCCGCCTCGAGATTGGTCTTGAAGATGGTTTCCTCGAGGTTGCGATGCCCCACATACCCACCGGTATTGACGTCGATGGTCGTCATCGCCTCGGTGGGATCGATCACCAGGTAACCACCGGACTTCAGCTGGACCTTGCGCCCCAGTGCCTTGTGGATCTCGTCCTCGACGCTGTAGAGATCGAAGATCGGCCTCTCGCCAGGGTAGTATTCGATACGTGCCGACGAGTCAGGCATGAACTCTTCGGCGAATTCGATCAGCTTGACGTAGTTTTCCCGGGAATCGATGCGCACCTTCTCGATCTCGTCTCGCATCAGGTCGCGCAGGGTGCGGATGAAGAGCGGCAGATCGTCGTAGATGACACTCGGCGCTGGCGCGGTGATCTTGCGTTCACTGACCTTTCGCCACAGCCGTAGCAGAAAGTGCATGTCGGCATGGAGCTCGTCCCTGCCGACCCCCTCGGCCGCCGTACGCACGATGAAGCCACCGGTCACCTCGAGCTCCTGCTGCTCCTGGCAAAGCTCGAGCAACTCCCTGAGACGATCCCGTTCGCGCTCGTCCTCGATGCGCTGGGAGACGCCATGGTGAGGAGAGTCGGGCATGTAGACCAGATAGCGGGATGGCACCGAGAGATGGGTGGTCAGGCGAGCGCCCTTGGTGCCGATCGGGTCCTTGGTGACCTGAACCACCAGAGCCTGGCCTTCATGCAGCAGTTGGCCGATGGAAACCTGCTCGTCGGCTGGCGTACCCGGCGGCATGACCTCATGGGCATGGATGAAAGCGGCGCGGTCGAGCCCGATATCGACAAAGGCTGCCTGCATGCCTGGCAGCACCCGCACCACGCGCCCCTTGTAGATATTGCCAACGATACCGCGTCGTCGGGTGCGCTCGATGAGCGCTTCCTGAAGCACACCGTTCTCCACCACGGCCACCCGGGTTTCCATCGGCGTCAGGTTGATCAGTACTTCGCCGCTCATGCGGAAATCCTTGTCCAATCCAGTCTTCGGAGCATTATGGCATGCCCCATTAGCCGACAGCACCGTTCCATAATGGCACGCCCTGACGTGACAGTAACATTGCGGTCTCGTAAAGCGGCAGTCCCACCACGGCGGAATGACTACCCTCGATACGCTCGATGAAGATCGCAGCCAGCCCCTGAATGGCATACCCCCCCGCCTTGTCGGCTGGCTCGCCGGTCGCCCAGTAGGCGGCTATCTCCTGGTCGGCTATCTCGCGCATGACGACACGCGTCGCGACACAGGCATCGAGCATCCCTGCCGGCCCCGTCACCGCCACGGCCGTCAGCACCCGATGTACACGACCCGACAGCGAACGGAGCATCTCGGCCGCATGATGCTGGTCGTGCGGCTTGCCCAGTATCTCGCCATCGCATACCACTGCGGTATCCGACCCTAGCACAGGCAGCGCAGAAAGACGGGAGCCGGCATGCGCCTTCTCCCGGGCCAGGCGTGAGACATAGGCATCGGCCGGCTCCCCCGCGCGTGGCGCCTCATCGATATCCACTGGGCACACCTCCACATCGACACCGATGGAGGCAAGCAATTCGCGACGCCGCGGAGAGGCCGATGCCAGACATAGCGCCGGCAGGGTGGTCACATCGGTCATGCCGTCCAACTCCTGGTCATTCCACCCCTGCCAGTCGCCGCTCCATGGCTTGGAACATGGTCGTCAGCCAGGGCCACAAGACGGCACCGATCAGCGAAGGCACCAGAAAGGCCAGATGCATCGAGAAAGGTCCAAACAACGTGCGCAGCCACTGCTCGACCAGTTGCACCAATCCCAGCAGCACCAGTATCAGCAAGGCTTGCTGCAGAAGCGAGTAGGTACGAAAGCGGGGGTAGATCAACGCCGCCAGGAAGGCCAGTAACGACAGCGTCAGGGCATTCTGCCCCAGCGGCGCCCCCTCGATCAGGTCCAGCAGGATACCCAGGACGAAGCCATGGAAGACACCGACCCTATCGGGAGCGGACATGCACCAGTAGATCAGCATCAGCCCCAACCAGTCGGGACGCCAGATCTGCCAGTCCTCGGCCAGTGGCATCACCTGCAGGCACAGCGCCAGCAGCAATGTCAGCCAGACCCAGGGTAGAGCGGTACGAGGCGCGCTAGCCATCCAAGCCCTCCTCAGTGGCCGGCTCGGGGAACATGGCATCGTTATCGATGCCTCCGGGCAACTCTCGGTCCCACTCCTCGTCGTCGGGCACGGGGGCAGGATCGGGCGGGAACAACAGCAGGAAGTGGCGTGAACGCTGCAGCCGGGCCACGGGCGTTGCCGTGACCTTGGCGAAGGGTTGCCCCGGGTCATATACCACCTCGGCCACGCGCGCCACCGGATAACCGGCGGGAAAGCGCCCGGCGAGGCCGGAAGTGATCAGCAGATCTCCCTCGCGGATATCGGCGGTTTCGGGTACGTGCAGGACGTGCAGTTCATCGTACCGACCACTGCCCTGAAGGATGAAGCGCAGGCCGTTGCGGTTGACCTGCACCGGCAGCGCATGGCTGGCATCCGCCACCATCAACACACGGCTGGAATAGGCGGAAACCGCCGTCACCTGACCCACCAGGCCCGACGCATCCATGACTGGCTGCCCCACGTAGACACCATTGCGGCGCCCACGATCGATCACCATCTGATGGGTGAAAGGATCGGCATCCAGGGAAAGCAACTCGGCCGTGATGTAGGGGGTCTCATTTCCCGCCGCCGCGCCCAGCAGCTCGCGCAGGCGGACATTCTCCGCGGTGAGGCTGGCCATGTGCTGCACACGGTGGGACAGGTGCAGGATCTGCTCACGCAGCCGTCGATTCTCCTCCACCAGGGCCCGCTGGTCCGAAAGCGCCAGCGACCCCCACGCCAACACGTCGCTGGGCACGGCCACCATCCACTGGATAGGCGCCACCACCGTGGAAAGCTGGGCGCGGACGTCTTCCATCCGAGTGAACCGATGGTCGACGAACATCAGGGCGGAAGCGGCCATCACACACAGCAGCATGCGATAGCCCGGCACCGATCCGTGAGAGAACAGCGGTTTAATGGTCGGCCCCCCGCACTATTCGAACGTCAGTCGCTGGACAGCAGCTCGAAGGTGTGGCGGTCGATCATTTCCAAAGCCTTGCCACCCCCGCGAGCAACGCAGGTCAGCGGATCCTCGGCCACGATCACCGGCAGGCCGGTCTCTTCGGCGATCAACTTGTCCAGGTCGCGCAGCAGCGCACCACCGCCGGTCAGCACCAAGCCACGCTCGGCGATATCCGATGCCAACTCAGGCGGGGACTGTTCCAGGGCACTCTTCACCGCGGTAACGATCGAGGCCAGAGTCTCCTGCAGCGCGTCGAGGATCTCGTGGGAGTTGAGGGTGAAACTCCTCGGTATGCCTTCGGCCAGGTTACGACCGCGCACGTCGATCTCACGCAGCTCGCCGCCGGGATAGGCACAACCGATCTCTTCCTTGATACGCTCGGCGGTGGCCTCACCGATCAGGCTGCCGTAATGGCGGCGCACATAGGCGGTGATCGCCTCGTCGAAGCGATCACCGCCGACACGGATGGACTCGGAGTAGACCACGCCGTTGAGCGAAATAATGGCGATTTCGGTCGTGCCCCCACCGATATCCACCACCATGGAACCCTGAGCGTCGTCCACCGGCAAGCCGGCGCCGATGGCAGCCGCCATGGGTTCCTCGATGAGGAAGACTTCGCGGGCGCCCGCACCCTCGGCCGACTCCTTGATGGCACGGCGCTCGACCTGGGTCGACATGCAGGGCACGCACACCAGCACCCGGGGGCTGGGTGTCAGGAAGGTGCTCTGATGGACCTTGCGGATGAAATGCTGGAGCATCTGCTCGGTGACGGTGAAGTCGGCGATGACCCCATCCTTCATGGGACGGATGGCGGTAATGTTGCCCGGCGTGCGACCCAGCATCCGTTTGGCATCGGCGCCAACCGCGGCCACGCTGCGCATGTTTCCGGACTGGCGTATCGCCACCACCGACGGCTCGTCAAGCACGATGCCGCGACCACGGACATAAATCAGTGTATTGGCCGTACCCAGATCGATCGATAAATCGCTGGAGAACAGCCCCCTCAAGCGTTTGAACATGGACGTCGTTACCTAGTGCAGACCGGGGACCCTGTGCGGACGCAAACGGTATCATCGCGGCCCCGTCGCAGCAAGCGACATGGCACAACGCTTGCCTCGAGAAGAGTGCCCGTCACGTCCTGAATGTGGTACATTTTCCTGCTGTTTATCCCCTCAATCCCTGTGAGGACACCCAGCCCATGGCGCTTGAACACGCAGATGTGCAGCGGGCCGCCCACTTGGCCCGTCTTGGCCTGAACGGCGACGAAGCCGCCCGCTATGTCGACGATCTAGGTCGCATTCTCGAGATGGTCGACATGCTCCAGGCCCTCGATACGGAGGGTGTCGCACCCCTGGCCCATCCGCTGGATGCCACCCAGCGCCTGCGCGCCGACGAAGTGACCGAACCCGACCAGCGTGAAGCGTTTCAGCGTTGCGCACCCGCGGTGGAGAACGGACTCTATCTGGTGCCACGAGTCGTCGAATGACCGCACGCGCCCTCTTTCGTTAACGGCACGACTTCATGGAGCCATGCCGCATGCATGACAAGACCCTTGCCGAACTCGCCCGAGCCCTCGAGACCGGTGAATGCTCGAGCCGCGAGCTCACCCAGCACCTGCTCGGTCGCATCGATCGCCTCGACGGCCAGCTGAACAGCTTCATCACCGTGACCTACGACCAGGCACTCGCCGCGGCGGATGCGGCCGATGCCGCACGATCGGCCGCCAATGCCGGCCCCCTCACCGGCCTGCCGCTGGCCCTGAAGGATATCTTCTGCACCCGCGGCGTGAAGACCAGTTGCGGCTCGAAGATGCTGGACACCTTCGTCTCGCCCTACGATGCCAGCGTGGTCGAGAAGCTCGCCACCGCCGGCACCGTCAGCCTGGGCAAGACCAACATGGACGAGTTCGCCATGGGCTCCTCCAACGAGAACAGCTTTTACGGCCCAGTGAAAAACCCCTGGGATCTCGGCGCCGTGCCCGGCGGCTCCTCCGGCGGCAGCGCGGCAGCCGTCGCCGCCGGCCTGGTACCGGCCGCCATGGGCACCGATACCGGTGGCTCGATCCGCCAACCGGCCGCCTTCTGCGGAATCACCGGCCTGAAGCCCACTTATGGGCGCGTCTCGCGCTACGGCATCATCGCCTACGCCTCGAGCCTCGACCAGGCCGGCCCCATGGCCCGGAGCGCCGAAGACTGCGCCCTGCTGCTCAACGCCATCGCCGGCCATGACCCGCGGGATTCGACCTGCGTGGCTCGTGGCGTGCCCGACTACGCCGAAGAGCTCGCCGCACCGCTCAATGGCCTCAAGATCGGCCTGCCCAGCGAATACTTCGGTGACGGCCTCGACCCCGAAGTGGAAACCGCCACCCGCGAGGCGATCAAGGTCTTCGAGTCGATGGGCGCAACCGTGCGCGAGGTGAGCCTGCCACACACCCATTACGCCATCCCGGCCTACTACGTCATCGCCCCGGCCGAGGCCTCCTCGAACCTGTCGCGCTATGACGGCGTGCGTTTCGGCCACCGCTGCGAGAACCCGGCCGACCTCATCGACCTCTACAAGCGCTCTCGCGCCGAGGGCTTCGGCGACGAGGTCAAACGTCGCATCCTGATCGGCACCCATACCCTCTCCGAGGGTTTCTTCGACGCCTACTACAAGAAGGCCCAGCAGGTTCGCCGACTGATCCGCCAGGACTTCCTCGATGCCTTCGAAGAGGTCGACGTGCTGATGGGGCCGGCCTCGCCGACCCCGGCCTTCGACCTGGGGGCCAACAAGGACCCGGTCTCGATGTACCTGCAGGACATCTACACCATCGCCGTCAACCTGGCGGGCATTCCCGGCATCAGCGTGCCGGCCGGTTTCGTGGGCAGCCGCCCCGTAGGCCTGCAGATCCTCGGCAACCACTTCACCGAAGCCCGTCTGCTCAACGTCGCCCACCAGTTCCAGCAGGCCACCGACTGGCACCGTCGTCGTCCCGCCTTTGCCGAGGAGAACGCCTGATGCAATGGGAAACCGTGATCGGGCTGGAGGTCCACGTCCAGCTCGCCACCCGCTCGAAGATCTTTTCCGGCGCGTCCACGGCGTTTGGCGCCGAGCCCAACACACAGGCCTGCGCCGTTGACCTGGGGCTACCGGGCGTTCTGCCGGTACTCAACGAAGCCGCCGTGGCCATGGCCGTACAGTTCGGCCTGGCGATCCACGCCGAGATCCCCGAAGTCTCGGTGTTCGATCGCAAGAACTACTTCTATCCCGACCTGCCCAAAGGCTACCAGACCAGCCAGATGTATCACCCCATCGTCGGTGCCGGCGAGGTGGAGATCACCCTGGATGACGGCAGTACCAAGCGCATCAGGGTCCACCACGCCCACCTGGAGGAAGATGCCGGCAAGTCGCTACATGAGGATTTCCACGGCATGACCGGGGTCGATCTCAACCGTGCCGGCACTCCGTTGCTGGAGATCGTCTCCGAACCTGACCTGCGCTCGGCGAAGGAAGCCGCCGCCTACCTCAAGGCGATTCACTCCATCGTGACGTATCTTGGCATCAGCGACGGCAACATGGCCGAGGGTTCGATGCGCTGCGACGTCAACGTCTCCGTGCGCCCCCAGGGCCAGGAAGCCTATGGCACCCGCGCCGAGATCAAGAACGTCAACTCCTTCCGCTTCGTCGAACGCGCGATTGCCTTCGAAATGGAACGCCAGATCGAACTGATCGAGGAAGGCGGCAAGGTGGTGCAGGAAACCCGCCTGTTCGACCCCGATCGTGACGAAACCCGCAGCATGCGCACCAAGGAGGAAGCCAACGACTACCGCTACTTCCCCTGCCCCGACCTGCTGCCGGTGGTGCTCGATCAGGCCTACCTCGACCATTTGCGCGGCAACCTGCCGGAGCTGCCGGCTGAAAAGCGGGTTCGCTTCGAAACCGAACTGGGCCTCTCGGCCTACGATGCCAGCGTTCTCTCCGCCACCCGGGAGATGGCCGACTTCTTCGAGGAGGCCAAGAACGTCTGCGGCGATGCCAAGCAGGCCGCCAACTGGGTGCAAGGCGAACTCTCTGGCGCACTCAACCGCGAAGGCCTGCCCATCGCCGACAGCCCCGTCTCTGCCCGTCAGCTCGGCGAACTGGTCGCCCGGGTGATGGACGACACCATCAACGGCAAGGCCGCCAAGCAGGTCTTCCAGGCCCTGTGGAACGGACAAGGCACCAAGGCCGATGACATCATCGAGGCCCAGGGGCTCAAGCAGGTCACCGACAGCGGCGCCATCGAAGCGATGATCGACCAGGTCATTGCCGACAGCCCCGGCCAGGTGGCCCAGTACCGCGACGCGGAACCGGACAAGCGCGGCAAGATGATCGGCTACTTCGTCGGCCAGGTGATGAAGGCCTCGCGGGGTACGGCCAACCCACAGCAGGTCAACCAACTGCTGAAAGAGAAGCTCGACGCGCTCTGCTGAGTTCGACGGGGGCAGGCCGCCGATGGCGCGTCATGCCCCTGTCGCGGGATCACGAGGAGATCAGGATGACGGATGACGTAGGCGCACGTCTACGCGCCCTGCGTACGCTGCGCGGCATTTCCCAGCGCGAGCTGGCCAAGCGCTGCGGCGTCACCCACTCCAGTCTCTCCCTGATCGAACAGAGCAAGGTCAGCCCCTCGGTCAGCTCATTGAAGAAGATCCTCGACGCCATACCCATCAGCGTCGGCGATTTCTTCACCATGGACCTGGAGAGCCGCGACCAGGTGTTCTATGGCGCGGACGAACTGGCGGACATGGGCAGTGGTGATGTCATCTACAAGCTGGTGGGCGCCAACCGGGCCAGCCGGGCCCTGGCCTTCATGGTCGAAACCTATCCGCCTGGCGCCGATACCGGCCGGGAAATGATCGCCCATCAGGGCGAGGAAGCCGGCGTGGTGCTGGAAGGGGAAATCGAGATCACCATCGGTGCCGAAACGCGCATGCTGAGCCCGGGTGAAGCCTATTATTTCGACACCAACGTCCCCCACCGTTTCCGCAACCCCGGCGGGGAGGCCTGCCGGCTGGTCAGTTGCTGTACACCGGCCAGGACGTTTTGATGCTTTTACTGTAGAGAGCCTGGTTCAAGTAGGGAAACGCTGAATAAATCGACGAATTGAAAGTCGCGACGCAAAGTCGAGGCATCGAACCGGGCGTTCCCACAGGGTGGGAAAAATCGCTGTTGGGGCCTACACCTGACTCCTGGATTCAAGCCATACATGCCTACCCCTCAGCCTTCACGCCCGGCATCGCCTGACATCGTGCGCGTCGTATCCAGCTCAAGGCGCGCCCGCTCGACGAGTTCGGCGGGCAGTTCCTTCTTCACCGCCACGCCCAAGGCCTGGAATTCGGCGGTCTGCTTGATCAGGTTGCCGCGGCCGTTGACCAGCTGCGCCATGGCGCGGTCATAACTGTCGCGGGCCCCGTCGAGCTTGCCACCCACTTCCTGCATGCTCTCCAGAAACAGCCGCAGCTTATTGTAGAACGTCTCGGCCCGACTGGCCAGTTCGGCACTATGGCGGCTCTGGTCCTCGAAGCGCCATAGTTGACGCACGATGTTCAGGCTGGTCAACAGGGTCGTGGGCGTGGCCACCAGCACGTTGTTCTCGATGGCCCGCTGAAAGAGCGCCTCGTCGAACGTCAATGCCTCGACATAGGCGGACTCCACCGGTATGAACATCACCACCACTTCCGGGGAATTGAGCCCGGGCAGATCGTAGTAGTGCTTGTCGGCAAGCTCGGTAATCCGGTCGCCCACGGCTCGGGCATGCTCGGCCAATGCCTGCCCACGCCCAGGCTCCTCTTCGGCATTGACGTAACGCACATAGGCGGAAAGCGATGTCTTCGCATCGATGACCAGATGCTTGCCCTGGGGCAGATAGACGATGGCATCGGGCCGACGGCGGCCACTCTCGGTGGTAAAGCTGACCTCGCGCCGGTAGTCCTTTCCGGCACGCAGGCCGGAGCCTTCCAGTACGTTCTCCAGCATCAGTTCACCCCAGTTGCCCTGCACCTTCTTCTGCCCCTGCAGTGCCCGGGTCAACCGATCGGCCTGGTCGGTGATCTCGCGGTTGAGGCCCTGCAAGTGCTTGAGTTCGGTGCGCAGGCTGGCGCGCTGCTCGGTATCGAAGCGATGGATCGACTCCACCTTGTCGCGAAAGCCCTTCATCTCGGCCTGCATCGGCTGCAGAAGGCCACTGATGTGCTTCTGTGACAGCTCCGAGAAAGCCCGCCCCTTGCGTTCCAGTATCTCGTTGGCCAGGTTCTCGAACTCCTGCTTGAGCTGATCACGGTTCTCCCGCAGCAGCGTGACCTGCTCGGCGAAGTGCTGCTGTTTCTGCTCCAGGATGGTGGAGAGACGCGCTTCGGCCAGTTGCGCTGCGCTCAGCGCCTGGTTCAACGCATCGAGCCGTCGGTCGCGCATGACGAGCTGCTCGTTGAGCTCGGCAATGGCCGTCTCGTGGCGCTGCCGCTCGCCGTTTCGACGTCGCGACGCCAGCCAGCCAGCCAGGCCAAAGGCAACGAGAAAGGCCGCCAGCGCCGACAGCACGGCGGCAAACCAGGGCGAATGCAGGAGTGCGTCCATCGAATCCATTAGAAACCGCTCATCGCAGGGAGACCGGGCCAGTATACCGGCCATACCGACCCCTGCCCCCCCGGCTTTGCAGTTGGCACCACTTTTCGTGGTCAGCCGCCCAGGGCAATCCACACGCTCTTGAGGTCGGAATACTCCTCGAGACTGTGATGGGACTTGTCGCGGCCGTTACCCGACTGCTTGACTCCGCCGAAGGGCATCGTCTGGTCGCCACCGGCCCAGTTGTTGACGAACACCTGCCCGGACTGCAGCCTGCGCGTGACGCGCATGATACGATCGATGTCCTGGCTCCACAGCCCCGCGGCAAGCCCGTAGGGTGTGTCATTGGCCATGGCGACCGCCTCCTCTTCACTGTCGAAGCCGAACACCGCCAGCACCGGGCCGAAGATCTCCTCTCGCCCGATGGCCATCGACGAGGTCACGCCATCGAATACCGTGGGCGGGATGAAAAACCCGGGCCCCTCGAGGGACTGGCCGCCGGCTCGCAGCTGCGCCCCCTCCTCCACCCCTTGGCGAATAAAGTCGAGCACACGCCGATATTGCGTTTCATCGACGATGGCGCCCATGAAACTCTCCGGGTCCAGTGGATCGCCGGGCTGCATGCCCTCGGCGGCCTTCAGCACCTTCTCGATGAACGCCTCGCGAATCGAATTCTCCACCAGCAGGCGGGAGCCGGCGATGCAGACCTCGCCCTGGTTGTGGAAGATCGCGGTGGCGGCATGCCGGGCCACCTTGTCCAGGTTCCGGCAATCGGCAAAGACGATATTGGGGCTCTTGCCACCGCACTCCAGGTAGACCCGCTTGAGGTTCGACTGCCCGGCGTACTGCATCAACTGCTTGCCCACCTGGGTGGAGCCGGTAAAGGCCAGGCAGTCGACCTCCATGGACAGTGCCAGCGCCTTGCCCACGGTGTGCCCGAAACCGGGCAACACCTGGAACACGCCACGCGGAACACCCGCTTCCCGGGCAAGCGCCGCCAGGCGCAGTGCCGACAGTGGAGACTTCTCCGAGGGCTTGAGGATCACGCTGTTGCCGGCTGCCAGCGCCGGGGCGATCTTCCAGGCGGTCATCATCAGCGGAAAGTTCCAGGGCACGATGGCGGCCACCACACCGAGAGGCTCACGCAGCACCAGCGCCAGGGCCTCTTCACCGGTAGGCGCCACCTCGCCGTAGAGCTTGTCGATACACTCCGCCTGATAACGGATGCAGGCGATGGCACCGGCCATGTCGCCCAGCGAACTCGAGACGGGCTTGCCCATGTCCAGAGTGTCGAGCAGCGCCAGCTCATGCTTGTTCGCCTCCATCAGGTCGGCGAGCCCGAGCAGGATCTTCTTGCGCTTGCCAGGGGCCAGGCGCGACCATTCGCCACGGGTGAAGGCGGCGCGGGCACACTGTACCGCGCGCTCGGCATCCGGCGCGTCGCAACTGGCCACACGGGCCAGGAGCTCGCCGGTTGCGGGGTTGATGGCCTCGAAGGTTTCGCCGCTTGCCGCCTCGGCGAAGGTGTCGTCGATGAAGGCACGGGTCTCGAAGGTCAGACTGGCGGCCATCCGTTGCCAATCGGCATGCATCTTGTGGCTCATGTCTGGCTCTCCTTGGTCTCTCTCTTGGGTCTCTATCTTGTCAGGATATCAGAAGGTCTTGGCGACCTGCGCCCATATCCTCGGGCTGCGGTCCGAGTCGCTGCGCGGCTCGTCGCTGCCCAGCTTCCACGCCGCCACGGCGTTGACGTACCAGCCGTGGGCGGCCCAGGTGGCGCCGACCCCCGCGCCGGAGAGGCTGCGGTGGTTGTCGCCATCGCTCCAGGGGTCCTTGTCGAGGCGTACCCGGCCATGGTCGAGGAAGCTCGAAAGCTGCCAGGCGGGGGTCAGCGCGTAACGCAGTTCGAGATTGGCCAGGTAGCCTTGGTCGCCCAGCGCTTCGCCCTGCGGGTAGGCGCGCACGCCATGAGCACCGCCGAGGCCAAACTTTTCCGAGGAGTCGAGGTTGCTGTCGGCCCATTGGCCCTGGAGCCGGGCATACAGGGAGAAGCGCTCATCGAGGCGTTGCAGCCGCACCAGGCTCGGCGAGAGGGTGTTGAAGTGGCCCTGGGTGTCGGCGGTCAGGCGGTCGATCAGTTCGTCCAGTGCATCGTCGAGACTCAGCCGGCCGTGGCTCCAGGCCAGGCCGAAGGCGTTGACACCACCGCCGAACAGGTCGTCGCGGCTGTTGCCGTGGAGCGCTGCGGTGACGACCCGCGAGCGTTTGTCGCTGCGCTGGTCGAACAGGTCGATGCGGTCGCGCAGGCGCTTGTCGTCGTACTGCAACTGGGCGTAGAGGCTGAGGTCGCGGCTGCGCAGCAGCGGCTGGATGGCGTAGCCACTGGCGATGCGGGCGTTGCCGTGGGCGTCGAGATCGCTGAAGTCGCGGGCCAGCTCGTAGTCCATGTCCGAGTAGGCGACGCCGAGCTGGGTCGACCAGGGGCCGACGGGCAGTTGGTAGGCGGCGCGGTAGTATTGCTGGTCTTCGTCCGAGCCCAGGGCGCGCAGGCTCAGGCGGTCGCCCAGGCCCAGCGGGCTGTTGAGGTGCAGGGTGCCGCCCAGGCGGTATTCGCCAGTGTAGCGGTTGCCATGGTTGTCCGCCTCCAGCGAGCCGCTGAGCAGCGGGCCGGGGTCGGCTTCGATCAGCAGGTCGCTGGTGCCGGGCTCGCTGCCGGGGGCGAGAGTGGCGCGGGCCGCCACGCCGGGGATGTCCTGCAACAGCAGCAGGCTGCGCTCCAGGGTCTTCGCGCGTACCGCGTCGCCAGCGGCCAGGGCCGCCAGCGGCGTGGCGAGCGCGCCGTCGCGCAGGCGTGAGCGGTTGTCGAGGCGTACCTCGCCGTAGTGGCCTTCGAGCACGGCGATCTCGACCACGCCGTCCTCGATCTCCTGGGGGGGCAGGTAGGCCCGCGCCAGGGGATAGCCGCGCTCGCGGTAGTGATGCGAAATCCGTTCGGCGGCGCCGCGTACCTCGCCGAGGCCGAGGGTGCGCTGGCGCAGGTCGTCGAGCAGGGCGAGCAGCGTGTCGTCGGCGATGGCCCGGTTGCCGGAGAGCCGGAAGCCTTCGACCCACAGGCTCGGCCCGCCGGGCTCGGCTTCGCCGGCGGGGTCGTCGGGCAGTTCGAGGTCTAGGGTCTGGCGCGTCGGCAGCGACAGGGGTGCCTGTTCGATCTCGCGAATCGACTGGCCCGCGTCGGGGGTGACCTGGGCCTGGGCCAACGGCAGCAGCAGGCCGGATAGCGCCATGGCCGTGGCCATCCGGGAAAGGTGAAAGCGCATCGTGATACTCCTGGGAAGACGGGGTTGATGAAAAGACAGGTGGTTGATGGGAAGACGAGGTCAATCCCCCGCCCCGCTGCCGAAGCGAGGCATGGGGCGGGGGACCGATATCGTGTCAAAGCGTGGGTAGGTCGGGCGGTAGGCGCAGCCCGCCGTCGACGACCCGGTAGAGGCCGCCAGCCTCACCCTCTTCGTCACCCGCCGGCAGGCGGGTGTCGATGTCGCCACCCGCTCGGTCCTGCTCCTCGGCCTGGGTGCGGGCCTGAGTATGAGCAGAGCCCAGCGCCGCCAGGTAGCCGGGGGGCATGACGGCCGCCCCGGGGTCCGGCGTCGGTTCGGGTTCTGGGGTGGGAATGGCGGTGATGGTCAGCACGCCCTC